>NZ_JBHTCV010000005.1:0-1300947 GCF_042665635.1 Citricoccus sp. GCM10030269
AGGCCCACAGCGCCGATGGTACTGCATCCGGGAGGATGTGGGAGAGTAGGACGCCGCCGGACAATTATTGAGAGAGGGGCCCCGCGCCATAGTGCGGGGCCCCTTTTGTTTTAAGTGGTCATGCTGGAGACGGCTTTAATTAATCGGCGTCAGCTAGAATTCATGCGCTGACGAGAAGCGCCGTCGTCGCTGCGCGCTTCTGCCGTCATCACCCCATAGAGAGGATCCCGGATGTCCGAGAACGAGGAGCGCCCCCGCTCGAACGGCCGTTCACATCGGCCCCAGGGAGGCCGGCCCGATCGAAGGTCCTCGTCCCGAGGATCTGCGTCTGGAGGCGGACGGCCGTCGCGAACTGGTCGGCCCGGTTCGAGAGAAGGCTCTCGCCGTGCTGAGTCGGGCGTTCGAGGTGGCCGGGGCGACCGAGGGGATCGTGCTGCACCAGCCCGCAGCGCCAACGATCTCCGCAGTGCTAACCGTCCCGAACGTGCGAAATCCCCGGAGATCGACGACGACGTCACCGGTAAGGAACTCGACCGGGGTACCACGCGAGAGCTGGACTCCCTCGATGAGCGCAACCGCCCCTGGGTGGCCCGGCACCTGGTGATGGCCGGTCGCCTGCTGGACATCGACCCGGATCTGGCGTTCGAGCATGCCCTGGCGGCCAGCCGTCGGGGCGGTCGCCTCGGGTGCGTGCGCGAGGCCGTGGGGCTGACCGCCTATGGCGCCGGACAGTATTCCGAGGCCCTGCGGGAGTTTCGGACGTATCGGCGCATCACCGGAGACAACACGCACCTGCCGGAGATGGTGGACAGTGAGCGTGCTCTGGGGCGTCATCAGAAGGCACTGGAGCTGGCAGACGAGGTGGACCTGGGATCGCTCGAGAAGGCCATCCGCGTGGAACTCGTCATGGTGCTCTCCGGCATCTACCGCGATCTGGGTGACATCGATTCTGCTTTGACGGTTCTTCAGGTGCCCGAACTGGACCGGAACCGTGGCTTCTCCTTCAGCCCGCGGCTGTTCACGGCATATGCCGATGCTCTGCAGGAAGCGGGGCGCAGTGAAGAGGCCGCCGGCTGGCGGAAGCAGGCCGCCGTGGCCGAACGCGCCCTCGGCGTCGGTGATTTCGCCGAGCCGGAGATCGTGGACTTCGGCCTGGATGATGAGCCGGCCGAACGACGTCCCCGGGCTCGCGACGTAGTGCCCCCGGGTGCTGGCCGTGACGCTCGCCGGGCCAGGCCTGGCGACGAGGGCCGCACCGATACGGATTCGGAGAAGCGCTGATCCATGGTGGGCACTACGTTCTTCGGCGGTCATGATGCTCTTCTGTGTGACCTGGACGGAGTGGTCTACGCCGGTGCGGAAGCCATCGACGAGGCGGTGCCCAGTCTCGTAGAGCTCGGGCGGAGGGGCGTCCCCGTGGCTTATGTGACCAACAACGCCTCTCGGTCTCCGGAGGCTGTGGCCGATCACCTCAGTGGGTTCGGCCTTCCCGTCAGCGGCGAGCAGGTGTTCGGCGCGGCAGCTGCTGGGGTGGCGCTTCTCTCGGAGTCACTGGCGGAATCTCTCTCCGCCTCGGAATCCGCCGCCACACGTCCTGATTCACCGGCTTCGGTGCTCGTCGTCGGCTCCGCGTACCTTCGGGATCTGGTGACTCAGGCGGGCCACCAGGTCGTGGACACTGCAGCGGATCGACCGGATGCAGTGATCCAGGGCTTTGACCCCTCGGTCTCCTGGACCGATCTCGCCCAGGCCTCCTATGCCATCCGCGGCGGAGCCCAGTGGATCGCCACCAACGCCGACCTCACCATTCCCCGGGCTGAGGGGATCGCCCCCGGCAACGGTGCCCTGGTTGAAGCGGTCTCCCAGGCAACGGGCACCCGCCCGAGAGTTGCCGGCAAACCCGGACCGGTGCTGTTCGAGCTGGCCGTCCGCGCCTTCAACGCGGAGAGCCCGTTGGTCGTCGGAGACCGGTTGGACACCGACATCCTAGGCGGCAACCGCGCAGGCTTCGATACCGCACTGGTGCTGACCGGCGTGGACTCTGGCCAAACGGCGGCCACGGCTCCGGACGAACAACAACCGACCTGGATGATCCCGTCCCTGGCCTCTTTGCTCGCCGACCCACAGCCGGCCTGGTCGGCGTCGAACACCACCGTCGGAGCGCGGTCATGACCGAGTGGACGCCGCAGCCGACCGGTGACCCGGCCGCAGACGCCATCCTGGAGTCTCTTCAAGGGGCTGACGAGCTGAGCCCGGAGCGGGAGATCGAGGTCTACCGCACTGCCCTCGAAGCGCTCGCACGACTGTTGGACGAGCCACCACAGCAGCCTGGTCCGCCACAGCCTGGTCCGCCACAGCAGCCGGGCTCGTCGTGAGTACGGCGCCTCGGCCCTCCCCGCAGGGCCGTCTTCGTCTGGACATCGCTCTGACCCGTCATGGCTTGGCTCGCTCTCGGAGTGAAGCCGCTGATCTGATCGCCGCAGGTGAGGTCATGGTCAATGGTGTCCTGGCCACGAAGGCCTCCGCCAAATGCTCGACGGATGATCGTGTGGCGTTGACCTCCTCGCGGCCTCGCTATGTCTCCCGGGCCGGTCACAAGCTTGCCGGGGCGCTGGAGGTGTTCGCCGACGTCGAGCCCGCCGGACGGCGGTGCTTGGACGCCGGCGCCTCGACCGGTGGGTTCACGGAGGTCTTGCTCCGTGCCGGTGCGGCAGAGGTGGTGGCGGTCGACGTCGGGCACGGCCAATTGGCTGATGAACTCCGCCGGGACGCCCGGGTCGCGGTCCACGAGGGCCTCAACGTCCGGGACCTGACTCCGCAGATGATCGGGGGAGACGTGGAGCTGGTCGTCTCTGACCTGTCGTTCATCTCGCTCCGGCTGGTCTTGCAGCCTCTGGCGGCGGTCTGCCGGCCGGGTGCGGATCTGATCCTCATGGTCAAGCCGCAGTTCGAAGTGGGCCGTCCGGCGCTGCCCCGATCGGGGGTGGTCTCGGATCCCGACCAACGACGCCGGGCCGTCGCCGCGGTGGTGGACGCGGCATTCGACGCCGGCCTGGCACCGCGCGCGGTGGCTCGGTCGACGTTGCCGGGACAGGACGGCAACGTCGAGTTCTTCCTCTGGGGGTCCAGGCCCGACTCTGCTCATCACGCTCATCAGGACGGACCGGCCGATATCCACTGGCTGGACCGGCAGCAGGTGGACTGGTCATGACGTGAGTATCCTGGTGGCCATGCCCCGCAGAATCCTTGTCCTAGCCCACACCGGACGCGAGGACGCCATCCGGGCTGCGGTTCACACGTGCGCGAAGCTCCATGACGCGGGATTGATGCCCGTCCTGCTGCAGGGAGACGTGTCGGCCATTCAGGAAGCCGCTCGAGGCGGCGTCGTGCCGTCGCTGGAATCGGTGCCGGAGACGCTGGACGTGGACTGCGCCTTGGCGGACATCAGTCTCGGAGTCGTGCTCGGCGGCGACGGATCCGTACTGCGCGCCGCGGAACTCGTCCGGGAAGGTGAGGTCCCCTTACTGGCGGTCAACCTCGGGCACGTCGGCTTCCTGGCCGAGTCGGAGCGCACCGATCTCTCCCGCACCGTCCAAGCGGTGGTCGACCAGGACTACTCCGTCGAGGAACGGATGGCGATCGATGTCCAGGTCTTCTGCGGTGAGGAGCTGGTGGCCCACACCTGGGCCCTCAACGAGGCCAGCGTCGAGAAATCCAACCGGGAACGCATGCTCGAGGTGGTCACCGCCGTGGACGGGCGGCCGATCTCCACGTACGGCTGCGACGGCGTGGTGATGGCCTCGCCGACCGGTTCCACCGCCTATGCCTTCTCCGCCGGGGGCCCGGTCGTCTGGCCGGAGGTGCAGGCCATGCTGATGGTGCCGATCAGTGCTCATGCCCTCTTCGTTCGTCCCCTCGTCGTGTCGCCGGACTCGGTGCTCACCGTCGAGGTGTTGCCGCGGACCAATGAACCGGGAGTGCTGTGGTGTGACGGTCGGCGCACGGTCGAGCTTCCCCTCGGCTCGCGGGTCGAGGTGACCCGCTCGCCGCAACCGGTGCGGATCGCCCGGTTGTCTCGGACTCCGTTCAGCGAACGTCTCGTGCGGAAGTTCAATCTGCCGACCAAGGGCTGGCGCGGTCCCATCACGGACCAGGACCGGGCGGAGGCGGCCGATCGCGAGAATCGCTACGCCACCCGCCGTACCGATGCCGACCCGTCGTCATCCTCCGGGGTCGCGGTCGTCGAGCCGCACCACTTGGCTCCTCGTCCGCGTGTGGTGCCGCCCGCCACCGCCGCACTGCCCATCATGTCCGGTGAGTCCGGTGAGTCCGGTGAGTCCGGTGAGTCCGGTCAACCCGGAGAAGGAACCGACCGGACATGATCGAATACCTGTCGATCAACGGGCTGGGGGTCATCGGCGACGCCGACGTCGAGCTGGACCCGGGATTCACGGTCGTCACCGGCGAGACCGGAGCGGGCAAGACCATGGTGGTCACCGCCTTGAATCTGCTCTCCGGTGCCCGGGCGGATGCCGGCGCCGTGCGCCACGGCGCCTCCCGCGCCACGGTGGAAGCCGGGTTCCGGCTGTCACGGGACCATGCCGCCGTCGGGATCGCCGAAGAAGCCGGCGCCGTGCTGGATGAAGCCGAGCCGACCGCAGACGACCAGACACTGGTGGTCACGCGGTCGGTGGGCGCCGCAGGGTCCTCGGGGCGCTCTCGGGCCTCCGCGGGCGGCCGGGGAGTACCGGTGGCGCTGCTCGGTGAGCTCGGTGGGCAACTAGTCGCCATTCACGGCCAAACCGACCAATTGCGGCTGAAGTCACCGGCCGCGCAACGCCACGCCCTGGATTCCTTCGCCGGTCCCGAGCTCGCCACCGCGTTGGAGGCCTACCGGCAGGATTATCTGGCGTGGAAACAGGCTGCCGCCGAACTGGACGAAATCACAGCCCATGAGCAGGACCGCGCCCGGGAGGCGGAGAACCTGCAGCGATCGCTCGAAGAGATCGACGAGGCCGCCGTGGAGGCCGGAGAGGACGAAGCCGTCAAGGCCAGGATCCAACGCCTGGAGAACGTGGAGGAACTGCGCTCCGCGTCGCTGGGCGCCCATGCCCATCTGGCGGGCGCCGATGTCGCCGATGCCGTCGAGGCACCCTCGGCCATGGCCTTGCTCGAAGCCGCCCGGCAGTGCCTCGTGCAGTCGCCCGGCCATGATGAGGAGCTCGCCGAACTGAGCAAGAGACTCGACGAGGTCGGGATTGTCGTGGCCGATATCTCGGCCGACCTCGCCGGATACGCGGCCCGGCTGGATGACGACGCCTCGACCGACCTGGACGCAGCACAGTCCCGGCTCGCCGAGCTGACCCGATTGATGCGCCTCTACGGACCGGAACTGACCGATGTGCTGGCATGGGCCGAACACCACCGGCCCCGGCTCGAAGAACTCCAGGGAGACTCGGGACGGATCGAAGAGCTCAGCGCAGAGGTCGAACGGCTCCAGGAGGCGGTCCGCGCCGGCGCCTCGACACTGACCGCACTGCGTACGGCGGCGGCCGAAGACCTCTCCCGGAGCGTCAGCGAAGAACTGCGGGCACTGTCCATGCCGGACGCGACGTTCCATGCCACGGTGGTCCCCGGAGACGAGCCGGGTCCACACGGGGCCGATGATGTTCACCTGCTGCTGCAGCCTCATGCCGGAACGGATCCACGGCCGCTCGGCAAGGGCGCCTCCGGCGGTGAACTCTCACGCGTCATGCTCGCCCTCGAGGTGGTGCTGGCGGCCACGGACCCGGTCCCGACCTTTGTCTTCGACGAGGTCGACGCCGGTGTGGGCGGGGAGGCCGCCGTGCAGATCGGCCGGCGACTCGCCAGGCTGGCCCAGCACGTCCAGGTCATTGTGGTCACCCATCTGCCGCAAGTCGCCGCGTTCGCCGACCGGCACCTCAGGGTGACCAAGAACTCCAACAGCACCTCAGGCTTCACGACCTCGGACGTCGTGACGCTGGAGGGCGAGGACCGGATTGAGGAACTGGCCCGCATGCTGGCCGGACGGGCCGGATCTGGATCGGCTCGAGACCATGCCCGGGAACTGCTGGAGGCCTCGCTCGCCTGAGCGGCACCCGGCGACGTTCGACCGGGGTGCTACGATTGAACTCCGTGGTGCAAAGATCCTCTCGCTTCCTGAAAACGACCAATGCGACCCGCCAGATCTTCGTGACTGGCGGCGTGGCCTCTTCCCTCGGAAAGGGGCTGACGGCGTCCTCTCTGGGACACCTCCTTCGCGCTCGCGGCTTGTCCGTGACGATGCAGAAGCTGGATCCGTATCTGAACGTCGATCCCGGGACCATGAACCCGTTCCAGCACGGTGAGGTCTTCGTCACCGAGGACGGGGCCGAGACCGACCTGGATATCGGCCACTACGAGCGATTCCTGGACGAGAACCTCGACGGGTTGAACAACGTCACCACCGGCCAGGTGTACTCCACTGTCATCGAGAAGGAGCGCCGCGGCGACTATCTCGGAGACACGGTGCAGGTCATCCCGCACATCACGGACGAGATCAAACGCCGCATGCGCCTGCCCGCCACTTGGGGCAGCGCAGAAGACAAGAAGGAACCCCGCACCGCAGGGCGCACGGCGCCGGACGTGGTCATCACGGAGATCGGCGGCACCGTCGGGGATATCGAATCGCAGCCGTTCCTGGAGGCCGCCCGGCAGGTGCGGCAGGACATCGGCCGGGACAACGTGTTCTTCGTGCATGTCTCCCTGGTGCCGTACATCGGTCCCTCGCACGAGCTGAAGACCAAACCGACCCAGCACTCCGTGGCCACTCTGCGGTCGATCGGTATCCAGCCGGACGCCATCGTCATTCGTTCCGACCGTGAGGTTCCCGCAGAGGTGCGGGACAAGATCGGCCGGATGTGCGACGTGGACACGGATGCGGTCATCAACTGTGCGGACGCCCCGTCGATCTATGACATCCCCAAGATCATCCACGCCCAGGGCCTCGACGCCTACGTGGTCCAGGCCCTGGACCTGAAGTTCAAGGACGTCGACTGGTCCACCTGGGACAAGCTCATCGAGGTGGTGCACTACCCGAAGCATCAACTCGAGGTCGCCCTGGTCGGCAAGTACATCGACCTGCCGGACTCCTATTTGTCCGTGACGGAGGCGCTGCGAGCCGGCGGCTTCGGCAATGACGCCCGGGTATCGATCCGGTGGGTGCCCTCCGATGACTGTCAGACCGATGAGGGCGCGCGCGCGGCATTGACCGGCGTGGATGCCATCTGCGTCCCCGGGGGCTTCGGCGTCCGCGGACTCGACGGCAAGATCGGTGCCCTGAAGTACGCCCGGGAACACGGCATCCCCGCCCTCGGGCTCTGCCTGGGTCTGCAGACGATGGTGATGGAATACGCGCGGAACGTGATGGGCATGACGGACGCGTCCTCCACCGAATTCGAGCCGGATACGGATCACCCCGTCATCGCGACCATGGCGGAACAGAAGGACATCGTCGCCGGAGACGGTGACCTCGGTGGGACGATGCGCCTGGGGTCCTACCCGGCCACTCTCGTGGACGGTTCGGTCGTCGCCCGGGCCTACGGCTCCACGGAGGTCACCGAGCGCCACCGTCATCGCTACGAAGTCAACAACGAGTACCGTCAACAGCTGGAGGACGCCGGTCTGGTGATCTCCGGGACGTCTCCGAACGGCACTCTGGCCGAATTCGTCGAACTGCCCGCCGAGGTCCACCCGTATTACGTGTCCACCCAGGCACACCCGGAGTTCAAATCGCGGCCCACGAACCCGCATCCGCTGTTCGCCGGTCTCGTCGCCGCGGGCCTCGAATACCAGAGCTCCAAAGCTACGGCCTGATCGGACTGCTGTCCCGATGACTCCGTCCCCGGACGTTCCACCTCCCTATGTTCACCACGACGGCGGACCACTGGCCGACGTGGTGGCGCCCCGGGCCGTGGTGGAGACCGAGACGGCGTTCTCGGGCGCTGTCTGGGACGTCACCCGAGATGCCTTTCGAATGTCTGAGGCGGGCGGCCCCGACTCGGAGACCGGCGATCGGTCTGGAGATGACACGGACCTCCTGGTTCGGGAGTACATCCAGCATCCGGGGGCGGTGGCCGTCGTCGCGCTGGACGACGAGGACCGGATCCGGATGATCCGGCAGTACCGGCATCCGGTGCGGCAGGAGCTGTGGGAGATTCCCGCCGGACTGCTCGATGTTCCGGGCGAGTCCAGCCTTGCCGCCGCTCAACGAGAACTCGCCGAGGAAGCGGATCTGAGGGCGGCCCGTTGGGACGTCCTGGCCGAATTCTTCACCACTCCGGGCTCCTCATCCGAGGCGATCCGGGTGTACCTGGCCCGAGAGCTGACCGTGGTACCGGAGAACGACCGCCACGAACGCACGGGGGAGGAGGCCGGCATGCCGCTGGCCTCCGTACCCGTGGCCGAGGCGGTCGACGCAGTGCTCACGGGCCGGCTGCACAATCCGGCGACGGTGGTCGGGATCCTGGCCCTCCACGCGCATCGGACGAGTGGCTACACCCGACTGAGAGCCGCAGACGCGCCGTGAGCACGGCACAGTCGCCCGAGGGGGCAGGGCAGGCCGAGGGGGCAGGGCAGGCCGAGGGGCCGGCGCGGAGCCTGGCCCGGCCCACCGAGGCCTACCTCGACCACCTCGCGGTGGAGCGGGGCATGTCCGCCAACACTCTCGCCGCCTACCGCCGGGACCTCCACCGCTACTTGTGGTGGCTGCACTCCCAAGGAATCGGCGAACCGCGTGAGGTGACCCCTCGGCATGTCACCGGTTTCCTGCAGGCGCTGGGTACCGGGGCCGACGGCGGCCACCCCCTCTCGCCACGGTCCGCGGCGCGGACCATCGTGGCCGTGCGCGGCATGCACCGGTTCTGGACCCTGGAACAGCTCACCGAGACCGACCCGGCCCAGGACGTCGCCCCTCCGCGGCCGGCCCCAGAGCTGCCCAAGGCGATTCGCGTGGACCAGGTCTCGGCCTTGCTCGACGCCGTCCCCACGGACACACCCGCCGGTCTGCGCGATCGGGCCCTGCTGGAGTTCCTCTATGCCACCGGTGCCCGGATCTCCGAGGCGGTGGGTCTGGACGTCGATGATGTCATCGGTGCCGTTCAACCGGGCGGAGCCTCGGAGCAGGACGCCGGGCCCGCCGTCGTGCGTCTGTTCGGCAAGGGGTCCAAAGAGCGCATGGTGCCACTGGGCTCCTATGCTGCCGCCGCGATCGAGGCCTGGCTCGTGCGCGGCCGGCCGAGTGTGTCCACCCGCTCGAGCGCCGGCGGTCCCGCCCTGTTCCTCAACCAGCGCGGGGGCCGGCTCACGCGGCAGTCCGCCTGGACCATCCTGAAGAAGGCCGCCGAGCGGGCGGAGATCGACGCCGACATCTCACCGCACACCCTGCGTCACTCCTTCGCCACGCACTTGCTGGAGGGCGGCGCGGACGTGCGTGTGGTGCAGGAGCTGCTGGGTCACGCCTCAGTCACCACCACCCAAGTCTACACCCTGGTCACGGCGGACACCTTGCGTGAGGTCTACGCGGCTGCCCACCCCCGAGCGCGCTGAGGTTCCGCCGCCACGGAACACGGATACTCCGGAGAAGGGACACAACACATGGACATTCTGCCCGGCTTGCTCGGGATGGTCTTGGCTGTCGCCTGTCTGTGGTGGTCCTGGTTCTTCCCGGCCCACCTCGTGGGCGCCGATTGGTACGGAACCTTCATGTCGCGGGTCTTTTTGTACCTGATTCCCTCGATGGCCCTGTTGTGGCTCTTCGTGGCCGCCGACTCGTTCCTCGACGCACTTGGCACGCCGTGGCCGAATCCCGTGTTCGACACCGGAGCCGTGGTGCTGTTTCTCGTTTTGCTGCTGAGCTTCGTCGGTATTCTGGGCGTGCCGCTTCCGGCCCCGTGGGCGCCGCGATGGATGCGTGAACGGCGTGCCCGGAACAAGCGCACGCGACGCGAACTCCGGACCAAAGGAACCGCTCATGACGCTGACTGAGTGACTCTAGCCGCCCGAGCAACGCGTGATGCCGGCCGACCTCCATCACGATCTCACAACGGCACGCTCTACGGGTTTTGCCGCCGAGCGTCCTAGTGGTGCCATGGGTGAAGTCGTGCCGCCGATCGGGCGGCAGGAGAAGGGGAGACCATGATCATGCGCACCAGGGCCCACGGGTCCCATCGTCGACGACTGTCCGCTGCCGTCAGTATGGGGGCCGCAGCAACGTTGCTGTTGTCCGCTTGCGGCACCGGGGACGAACCGGCCGACACACCGAGTCCGAGCGCGAGCGCCAGTGAAAGCACTGTCAGCGAAACGGTCGAGGAGAAGGACCCGATGGCCAGCCAGTCGCCGTCGGCCACGTCCCCCTCGGCCACCTCGTCGTCGGCGAGTCCGTCCACCAGCTCGTCACCGACGGGCGGCGAGACCCAGGAGTACACCACCGAATCCGGCATCTTCACCTGGACGCTGCCCGCCGATTGGGAGGTGGAGGTCGACGAGGAGGCCTACGCCGAGGATCCCGACGGCGCCGCAGGCGGTATCCCGCGTGAGGGCGTGATCTTCCGGAACGCCGAGGGGACCGTCGAGTATCGCGCCTGGACGGGCATCGGCCCCACGGACGGAGACGGGGTCAAGCCCGACGTCGTGGAGATCGTCGAGGCGGAGGAGCTTCCGGACCTGCCCCGCGCAGAACGCGAGGGCGAGGACACCGACACCGGAACCGGGCCCGTCTGGTACCAGGCCGCTCTCCTGCGGCACAACGAGCATACGGCGGCCGGCTCCACGGAGGACGATCCGATAGAGGCCGGCGACCACGAGCTCGCCGTGAAGATCGTCAACGTGCCCGAGGGAAGCGACCCGGAGGATCCAGAGGACTACCGGGACGGCTGGCTGTACTACGTTGATCCACCCGCGGACGCATCAGAGAACGCCTGGGGCACCGCCAACTTCCTCTCCGGCAGCATCGATCAGGATGCCGCCGAGGAGATCACCGGGCTGGAGGGCGAGGAGGCCACCCGCGCCGCCGTCGACTCCGAGGAATACGCCGAGCTCAAGGCCGTGGCCCAGTCGATGACCGTCGAGGCTCCGTAGAACGACCCGGACAGGGGTCCGGGCGAGCGTCAGAGGTGGCGTTCGTCCGGACCGTTGTAGGCGGAGAGCGGGCGAATCAGGGAGTTGGCCGCGCGCTGTTCCATGATGTGCGCTGTCCAGCCGGTGATCCGGGCGGCGATGAACAACGGTGTGAACAATTCCGTGTCGAAGCCCATCAGGTGATACGTGGGGCCGGCGGGATAATCCAGGTTCGGCTTGATGGCCTTGGCCTCGTCCATGGCCTGTTCCAGCCCGTGGTAGAGACCCAGGATCTCCTGGCGGCCGAAGTGCTCGATCATGGCGTCGAGCGCCTTCTTCATCGTCGGCACCCGGGAATCTCCGTGCTTGTACACCCGGTGGCCGAAGCCCATGACCTTCTTCCGCTCGGCGAGGGCCCGTTCCATCCAGGCCTTGGCGCGGGCCTTGGCATCCTCCTCGGACTCGTCGGGCCGGATGCCGATCTCGTCGAAGGTGTGCATCACCGCTTCGTTCGCGCCGCCGTGGAGCGGCCCCTTGAGCGCGCCGATGGCGCCCGTGACGGCCGAGTGCAGGTCGGAGAGGGTCGAGGTGATGACACGGGCCGTGAAGGTGGAGGCGTTGAAGGAGTGCTCCGCGTACAACACCATGGAGATGCGGAACGCATCCACGACGGCCGCATCGGCCTCCTCGCCGAAGGTCATCCACAGAAAGTTCTGCGCATAGTCCAGGTCGTCACGGGGCGCCACCGGTTCCGTCGGCCCGCCGGCGGTCCGGCGCCGCTGCTCATACGCGACGACGGCGGGCAGCTGGGCGAACAGGGTCGTCGCCTTCTGAAGCTCCGCCGAGGGAGAGTTGTCCCCGGCCTGAGGATGCTGAGCACCGAGGAGGGAGACGGCCGTCCGCACGGAGTCCATGGGATGGCAATCCACGGGCAAAGCATCGAGGGTGGCCTTGACGTGCTGATCGAGGGCTCGGTGGGAGCGCTCCTGCTCGGTGAAATCGGCGAGCTGCGCGTCCGTGGGGATCTCTCCGTTCCACAGCAGATAGGCCACGGCCTCGAAGGGCAGCTTCGCCGCGAGTTCCTGCACGGGGTAACCGCGGTAGAGCAGCGAGTTGGTCTCGGGATTGACCTTGGAGATCGCCGTGTAGTCGGCGACCACGCCGTCCAGTCCCTTGTTGATCTCGGGCTGGTTCTGTGTATCCGTCATGTCGGGTCCTTCCGGGACGTGGTGCTGCAGGCTCGGGTGAGGGTCATCGTCCCGGGACCTGGAAATTGAACACCGAGGAGTCGAAAGCGGTGTAGCCGGCGTAATCCACCAGTTCATAGAGCCGCTCACGAGTCAGCATCTCACTCACCGAGGACTGCTGGGTACCCTCGGCACGGATGCCGGACAAGACGCGTTCCATCGCCCCAAGCGAGGAGCGCAGCAGCGTCACCGGGTAGATCACCAACGCGACTCCCGCCGAGGCCAGCTGGTCCCGGGTGAACAACTCGGACTTGCCGAATTCCGTCATGTTGGCCAGCACCGGCACCTCCACCGCCCGGCAGATCGCCTCGAACTCGGAGAGATCGCGCATGGCCTCGGGGAAGATGGCGTCTGCACCGGCGTCGACCAGCGCCTTCGCCCGGTCCACCGCCGCAGGCAGGCCCCCGGCGCCGTCCACGCCACGAATGTCGGTGCGAGCCATGATGAGGAACTGCGAGTCTCGCCGGGCGCTGGCGGCCGCGGTGATGCGCTGGGCGGCGGTGGCCGCGTCGACGACGGCCTTGTTGTCGAGGTGGCCGCAGCGTTTCGGATTCACCTGGTCCTCGATGTGGCACCCGGCCAGGCCGGCGTTCTCGAGTTCCTGAACCGTGCGGGCCACATTCATCGGTTCCCCAAAGCCGGTGTCCGCATCCACGATGGCCGGCAGGTCCGTGACGCGGGCGATCTGACCGGCACGCTGGGCCACCTCGCTCAGGGTGGTCAGCCCGATGTCCGGCAGGGCGAGTTCATTGGCGAGGACCGCCCCGGAGATGTACAACCCCTGGAACCCCTGTTCCTGCACGAGCTTCGCGGAGATCGGCGTGAAGGCGCCCGGGAACTGCACGGCGGCGCCGGGTTGCAACAGTTCTCGGAGGTCGGTTCGTTTCTCGGCGGCGGTGCGGTGGGCGTACAGCATCAGAACAGTCCTTTCGCGGCGGGAGTCTGGTCGGCGTTCAGTTCGACGCCCAGGTCGATGACCCCCGGCGCGGCAGTGATGTTGAGTTCATGCAGTTCACCCGGTCCGAGAGAGGCCGTGCGCTGGGCCGCGTCCAGGAAGCGGTCCATCTCCTCCGGTTCCACGAGCCCGTCGGCCAGGGTGCGGAACTTGGCGATGTACTGATCCCGCGCGAAGGGCCGTGCCCCCAGAGGATGGGCATCGGCCACCGCGATTTGGTCGGTGATCGTCTGCCCGTCGGCCGTGGTGATGACCACGCGCCCGCCGAAGGCCTTCTCGGCGATGTCGGGGGAGTGGTAGCGGCGGGTCCATTCGGGATCCTCTTCTGTGACGACCTTGTGCCACAGCCGCACGGTGTCCGGCCGCCGCGCACGGTCCGGAGCATAGGAATCCACGTGGTGCCAGGCGCCATCCTGTAGCGCGACCGTGAAAATGTAGGGGATCGAGTGATCAAGAGTCTCTCGGGAGGCTGTCGGATCGTACTTCTGGGGATCGTTCGCACCGGAGCCGATCACGTAGTGCGTGTGGTGGGAGGTCTGGATGACCACGGAGGTGACGGCCTCCGGGTTCGCGATCTCGGGATGCTCGTGGTGCAGCTTCCGGGCCAGGTCGATCCAGGCCTGAGCCTGATACTCGGCGGAGTGCTCCTTGGTGTACGTGTCCAGGATCGCGCGCTTGGGTTCTCCGCGTTCCGGCAGGGGCACGGAATACCGTGCTTGCGGACCGTCGAGCAGCCAGGCGATGACGCCGTCCTCACCCTCATAGATCGGCACGGGAGAGGTCTGACCCCGCATCGCTCGGTCGACCGCCTCGACGGCCATCTTCCCGGCGAAGGCCGGGGCGTGGGCCTTCCACGTGGAGATCTCGCCCTTGCGGGACTGCCGGGTGGCCGTCGTCGTATGCAGGCTCTGCCCCATGGCCTGGAAGACCGTCTCCGTGTCCAGGCCGAGCAGGGTGCCGATGCCTCCGGCAGCAGAGGGCCCCAGATGAGCCACGTGGTCGATCTTGTGCCGGTGCAGGCAGATGGCCTTGGCCAGGTCCACCTGGAGTTCGTATCCGGTGGCGATGCCCCGAATCAGATCCGCTCCGGTCGACCCGCGATGCTGGGCCACGGCCAGCACCGGAGGGATATTGTCGCCGGGGTGTGAATACTCGGCGGCCAGGAAGGTGTCGTGGAAGTCCAGTTCCCGGACGGCCACGCCATTGGCCCAAGCGGCCCATTCCACCGCCACGCGCTCGCCGATGCCCACCACACCGGCCCCGGAACCGCCCGACGACGGCCCGTGCGTCAGCGCTTGGGCGCGCGCCGCCACGATGGGCTGACGCCGCAGCGAGGCCACCGCCACCGAGGCGTTGTCGATGATCCGGTTGATGACCATCTCCTCGACCTGGGGCTCGACGGCGACCGGATCGGTGGCGACCTCGGCCATCTTCCAGGCCAGCTGTTCTTCCCGAGCGAGGTTCTCCTCGGAACGGTGAACGCGGACGTCATGGTGGATCATCAGGTTATCTCCCAGAGTGAATCGGTCTGAATGACGAGCACTACACCTTCATCCTGCACCTGAACGTCAAGGCTCGCCGCGCGGGGGTGATTATTTTTCGGGCGGACACCGATCCGGACTAGGGTGTATCCATGCCGCGGCAGCTTACGTTGTTCAGTGTGGGTGAGCTCAGGGCACGGCGGATGGACGGACCAACGGCAGGAGACGGCAGTAACGTGAATCAGGAAGAGCCCACGCCAGTCCTCATGATCTCAGGTGAACCCGTCATCGGACCCACGGGGCGGCCCAAGCACGAGTTTCCCGAGCCGGCGCCCCTCGACGCGCATGGCCCCGCCCGAGTGATCTCCATGGTCAATCAGAAGGGCGGCGTCGGAAAGACGACCTCGACCATCAACCTCGGCTCTGCGCTGGCCAGCTACGGGCGCAAAGTGCTGATGGTGGACTTCGACCCCCAGGGCGCCTTGTCGGCCGGCCTGGGCGTGAGCCCGCACGAGCTGGACACCACGGTCTACAACGTCATGATGGAGCGCAGCATCACGGCTCGCGACGCCATCGTGGAGACCCCCTTCGATGACATCGATCTGTTGCCCGCCAACATCGATCTGTCCGCGGCGGAAGTTCAGCTCGTCAACGAAGTAGCTCGTGAGCAGGTCCTGGAACGGTCCCTGCGTCAGGTCCGTGACGACTATGACGTCATCCTTGTCGACTGCCAGCCCTCTCTGGGACTGCTGACGGTCAACGCACTGACGGCCTCGCACGGCGTGATCATTCCGCTGACCGCCGAGTTCTTCGCACTGCGCGCGGTCGCCCTGCTGGTGGAGACCATCGAGAAGATCCAGGACCGGATCAACCCGGACCTGCAGATCGACGGGGTGCTCGCGACGATGTTCGACGCCCGCACACTGCACTCGAAGGAGGTCGTGAGTCGCTTGGTCGAGGCTTTCGGCGACCGGGTCTTCGAGACGGTCATCAAGCGCTCGATCAAGTTCGCCGACGCCACCGTGGCCGCCGAGCCGATCACCTCCTTCGCACAGAACCACGAGGGGTCCAAGGCGTACCGGACGCTGGCCCGTGAACTCATCTGGCGCGGCGGGGCGCCGTGACCCCAGGCTCCGGGACTCCTGCCCCGGACGCTCCGGACGCCCCTGAGGGCCTCTCCGGGGGCCTGGACGACGACGACGGCGTCCCTTCGGGGTTCTCCGTCACGCTGAAGAACTTCGCCGGCCCCTTCGACCTCCTCTTGTCGTTGATCGCCCGGCGCCGGATGGATGTCACCGAGGTCGCGCTGGCCGAGGTGACCGACGAGTTCATCGCCTACGTCACCACTCTGCGGCATGGCGATGACGATGGACGCCCGGAGATGGCGGCACTGGATGCCTCGAGCTCCTTTCTCGTGGTGGCAGCCACCTTGCTCGATCTGAAGACCGCCCGGTTGCTGCCCGCCGGGACCACGGACACGGAGGACGACGTGGCCCTGCTGGAGGCCCGGGACCTGTTGTTCGCCCGGCTGCTCCAGTACAAGGCGTTCCGTGACGTCTCGGTGCTGATGAGCGAGCGGATGCAGGCGGAGTCCCGCAGGTTTCCCCGCCAGACGACTCTGGATCCTCGTTTCGCCTCGGTCCTCCCGGAACTCATGTGGACGCTGAGCCTTGAACAGTTCGGGGCCTTGGCCGAGGACGTGCTGAGCCGGACCACCCAGAAACCGGACGAGGTAGGGCTGAGTCACCTGCACGCGCCGGCGGTCTCCGTTCGCGAGCAGAGCGGCCTGATCGCCGCACGGCTGAAAGAGGCGGGCCGGCTCACCTTCCGCGATCTGATTCGCGACGCCGGTTCGGCCCCGGTCGTGGTGGCTCGGTTCCTGGCGCTGCTGGAGATGTTCAGGGATCGTGCGGTGAGCTTTGATCAACAGGTTCCCCTGGGGGAGCTGGTGGTCCAGTGGGATCCGGGGGCCGAGGACCTGCAGAATCAGGAGCCAGAGCCGGTGCCAGAGACGGAGGATGAATGGTCATGACAGGTGCAGACTCGACAGACCCGGCAGACCCGACAAACCCGCCAGAGCCCTCTGACGCGGCCGCACCGCCCGAGCTGCGAGAACGCCTGGAGGCGGTGTTGATGGTCGTCGACGAGCCGGTGAGCACGGCCCAGCTGGCCGAGGCGACCGGTGAGGATGCCGGCCGGGTGGCGGATGTGCTTCCCACCCTCGTCAGCGACTATGATGGACTGTCCGGTTCCCCACGGCGTGGCTTCGAGCTGCGCGAACTGGCCGGTGGCTGGCGCATCTACTCTCGACCAGCACACGCCGAGGTGGTGGAACGGTTCATTCTCGAAGGTCAGACAGCACGGTTGACCCAGGCCGCGCTGGAGACGTTGGCCGTGGTCGCCTACTTGCAACCGGTGACGCGGTCACGCGTGGCGGGTATTCGCGGCGTGAACTCCGATTCGGTCATGCGCACCCTGCTCAGCAGGGGCCTGGTGTCGGAAGCGGGTACTGACCCGCAGACCGGCGCGGTGCTGTACGAGACCACGGACTACCTTTTGGAAACCTTGGGAGTCGGCAGCCTGGACGAGCTGCCGAAACTCTCCGAACACTTGCCCGGCCTGTCAGATCTGGCCGGAATGGACGAGACTGAACTCAACCACTGAGTTCGGCCACTGAGCTACACCGCCGACCACACTGACGACCACACACTGACGTCACAACACGAAGGACACCGCAGTCATGAACGACCGCAAGCCGAGAGGCTCCGGAAAGAAGAACGACTACCGAGGCGGGCCCGGACAGGGCCAGTCCCGCAACCCCTCCGCGGGGCGCCCCCGCAAGCAGCGGGGCACCCCCGCGCCGGGGCGCCAGGGCGGGCCGTTCCGGGACGACGCCCAGGACGGCTACGACCGGAACCTGGGCGCGGCGAGGAAACCCCATCGCCCCAACCGCGCGACTCGAGAGCAGAATTTCTCCGAGGTCCACAACCCGGACGGCGTGCGACTGCAGAAGCTGATGGCCTCCGCCGGTGTGGCCTCCCGCCGGGTCTGTGAGGACCTCATCTCCGAAGGCCGGGTCGAGGTGGACGGCAAAGTCGTCACCGAGACGGGCGTCCGTGTGGACCCCGACGTCTCGGTCATCCACGTCGACGGCATCCGGCTGCAGCTGGACACCACGCTGAAGTACTTCGCGTTCAACAAGCCACGTGGCGTCGTCTCCACCATGGACGACCCGGAGGGGCGTCCGTGCATCTCCGACTACCTCAAGAAGGGCAAGGCCGACACTCCTCGACTGTTCCACGTCGGTCGCCTCGACACGGAGACCGAGGGGTTGCTGCTGCTGACCAATGACGGCGAACTGGCCAACCGGCTGACCCACCCGCGGTACGAGATTCCCAAGACGTATCTCGTACAGGTCCCCGGCCCCATGGCCAAGGGCATCGGAGCGCAGCTCAAGGAGGGCATCCAGCTCGAGGACGGCTTCGCGCAGGTCGATTCCTTCAAGCTCGTGGACTCCACCCCGGGCCACGTGCTCGTGGAGGTCGTGCTGCACTCCGGCAAGAACCGGATCGTCCGTCGCATGTTCAAGGAGGTCGGCTACCCGGTCGAGCGATTGGTCCGGGTCAAGTTCGGCCCGATCGCCCTCGGGGACCAGAAGCAGGGATCAATCCGGCAGATGGGTCGACAGGAACAGGGCCACTTGATGGCCGAGGTGGGCCTGTGATGGCCCCGCGGGGCATTCCGGAACCGGTCTTGATCCGCGGTACCGGACTCCTGGGCGCCTCCATCGGCCTGGGGCTCAGGGCTGCCGGCGCCGAGGTGCTGCTGCATGACCCCTCACCCTCGGCGCAGGCCGTCGCCGTGGACATCGGCGCAGGTCATCCTTGGGAGGAGAACTGTCCGCAGCCGGGCACTGTGGTGGTGGCCTCGCCGCCGGACGTCACCGGACAGGTCGTCATCGACGCACTGCAGAGGTTCCCGGACGCCGTCGTGCTGGACATCGCCTCCGTCAAGGTGGCGATCGCTGCCGAAGTGCAGGCCGCCGTCGAGAACGGGGCTTTGAGCCCGGCCCAGTCCGCCCGGTATGTGGGCACGCACCCCATGGCCGGGCGTGAACGGTCCGGGCCGGTAGCCGCACGCGGTCAACTGTTCACGGCCGCCCCGTGGGTGGTGTGCGCGGCCGAGGGTGCGGAGGATCGTGCCGTGGTGGCCGCCGAGGAGATCGCCCGGACGCTGGGCGCCACGGTCCACCGCATGGACGCTGCTGACCATGACGCGTCGGTGGCGCTGATCTCGCATCTGCCGCAGATCGCCGCTTCACTCGTGTCATCGCGTCTGCAGGAGACCCCGGCATCCGCCTTGGCCCTGGCCGGCAACGGACTGCGGGACACCACGCGCATCGCCGCCTCGGACCCGCAACTGTGGGTGCAGATCCTGGCCGCCAACGCCGAGGAGATTCGGCGGATTCTGTACGGCGTCCGCGAAGATCTGGACCGACTGATCACCACGATGGAGGACCCGACGGCGCCCGGCGCCCGGTTGGACATCGCTCAGCTGATGGCGGAGGGCAACGCCGGGCACGCCCGGATTCCGGGTAAACACGGCGCGCCACCGCAGGCCTTCGCCGTGGTCACCGTCATCGTGGACGACACTCCTGGCCAGATCTCCGCCGTCCTGCACGATGTGGGTGAGGCCGGGGTCAACGTGGAAGACCTCCGCATGGACCACTCCGCCGGCCATGAGGTCGGCATGCTCGAGATCTCCGTGCTGCCCGGACGCCGGCAGGAATTGACCGATGCGCTGACCGCGCAGGGATGGAAGGTGGTCTGAATGACGGGCGCAGAGATGAACCCTTCGACCGGCGAGACACCGCGACTGGTGGTGGCCGTCGACGGGCCTTCGGGCTCCGGAAAGTCCTCCGTGTCCAAGGAGGTGGCCCGCCGGCTCGGCGCGGCGTTCCTGGACACCGGGGCCATGTACCGGGCCGTGGCCTGGCACTGCCAGCAGACCGGCGTGCTCGATGACGCCGATGCCGTGGTGGCCGCCACACAGGATCTGGACCTGGCCCTCTCGGTGGACCCCGACCTCGAGCGAGTGGTGGTGGGCACCGATGACATCACCGAGGCCATCCGTGACCCCGCCGTCTCGAGTGTGGTGTCCGTGGTCGCCACCAACAGGGCCGTCCGCGAACTGCTGGTGGCCCGGCAACGCGAAATGATCGACACTCACGGGCGCATCGTGGCCGAGGGCCGAGACATCACCACCGTGGTGGCCCCGGACGCCGACGCCCGCATCCTGCTCACCGCGTCCCCTGAGGCCCGGACGGCACGCCGTTCCGCCCAGCTGGGTGACACGGTGGGGGAGAAGGAACTGGCCGACCAGGTGGCCGGACGGGACGCCCGCGATTCGGCCGTGGTGGACTTCATGGTCCCCGCCGACGGCGTGGGCCTGGTGGACTCCACCGAGCTCGACTTCGGGGAGACCGTCGAGGCCGTGCTGGCCGAAGTGGCCCGGCAGCAAGCAACTCAGACCACAGACCCGGAAGGGGAACGCGCATGAGCACCGAGAACAGTGCCGGCCGCGACACCGGAGCACCAGCCGGTAAACCGAACGACGACGACGGCGCGGAGTACGTGCCCACCGGAGAGGACCGCATCGCTGAGCGGCTCGCCGCCCTGTCCGATGAGGACGCCCGACAGCGGGCCGAAGCACTCCGGGCCGGCCTGGAGGATTACGAACTCGACGACGAGGACGCGGCCCTCCTCAGCGACTGGGTGGAGGGCGAGACCGAACCGGGGAACGAGCCGGTCCCGCCGGTTCTGGCCGTCGTCGGGCGCCCGAATGTGGGCAAGTCCACGCTGGTCAACCGCATTATCGGCCGACGTGAGGCCGTGGTGGAGGACGTGCCCGGAGTGACGCGCGACCGCGTCAGCTACGAGTCCGAGTGGAACGGCACGATCTTCACGGTCGTGGACACCGGCGGCTGGGAGCATGACGCCAAGGGCATCCATCAACGAGTCGCCGCTCAGGCCGAACTGGCCGTGGATGTGGCTGACGTCGTGCTGTTCGTGGTGGACGCCACCGTGGGAGCGACCTCCACCGACGAGGCCGTGGTGAAAATGCTGCGCCGCAAGGGACGGCCGGTGATCCTGGTGGCGAACAAGGTCGACGACCTCACTCAGGAAGCCGACGCTGCCACGCTGTGGGGACTGGGACTGGGCGAGCCGTTCCCGGTCTCCGCCGTGCACGGTCGCGGCACCGGCGACCTGCTGGACGCGGTGGTCGAGCTGCTTCCGGCCGAATCGGCCTACGGTGGCATCATCCCTCGCGGGGGACCGCGCCGGGTGGCCCTGCTGGGGCGGCCGAATGTGGGCAAGTCCTCGCTGCTGAACAAGCTCGCCGGTTCTGACCGGGTCGTCGTGGACGAGACCGCCGGCACCACGCGAGATCCGGTGGACGAACTGGTGGAGCTGGGCGGACGGCTGTGGCGGTTCGTGGACACGGCGGGCATTCGCCGTCGCCAGCACATGGCCCACGGCTCCGACTACTACGCCTCGCTCCGGACGCGCTCCGCGCTGGACAAAGCCGAGGTGGCCGTCGTGCTGCTGGAGGCCTCCGAGGTGCTGTCCGAAC
This sequence comes from Citricoccus sp. GCM10030269, assembly GCF_042665635.1. Taxonomy (NCBI): domain Bacteria; kingdom Bacillati; phylum Actinomycetota; class Actinomycetes; order Micrococcales; family Micrococcaceae; genus Citricoccus; species Citricoccus sp. GCM10030269. Next base: position 21,432 of record NZ_JBHTCV010000005.1, read on the forward strand.
AGGATGTGCGCATCCTTCAGCTGGTGCTCGACTCCGGGCGTGCTCTCGTGTTGGCGTTCAACAAGTGGGACCTGATGGATGAGGACCGGCGTGTCTACCTGGAACGGGAGATCGACCGGGATTTGGCCCACGTGGCCTGGGCTCCGCGGGTGAATCTCTCCGCGAAGACCGGCTGGCACAAGGACCGGCTCGTTCCCGCCCTGGACATCGCGCTGGACTCCTGGGACACCCGCATCCCGACGGGCAAGCTCAACGCCTTCCTCGGCGAACTCGTGGCGGCACACCCGCACCCCGTGCGCGGTGGCAAGCAGCCCCGCATTCTGTTCGCCACCCAGCCCTCCACGCAGCCTCCACGGATCGTGCTGTTCACCACCGGGTTCCTCGACCCGGGCTACCGTCGGTTCATCATCCGGCGCTTGCGGGAGACGTTCGGTTTCGAGGGGAGCCCCATCGAACTGGGCATGCGCGTGCGGGAGAAACGGTCGCGCAAACGCTGACGGCGGTCGGTCGGGGCGATCCGTTCTGCTCTGTGCACGGTGCCTGCGCACGGTGCCTGTGTGCCGTGCTTGGCCACCGTGCCGTGGACGGATCTCGCGGCCGGATGCTGTACAGTTGACTGGTGGATTGCGGCGGCGACGTCGCGGTCTGACGGGCTATGGCGCAGCTTGGTAGCGCGCCTGACTGGGGGTCAGGAGGTCGTGGGTTCGAATCCCGCTAGCCCGACCGTGTGTGCGGCGTAGGCACTATCCGCGATTCGCGGTGATCCTGACGGTTCGCACTGATTATTGGTGCGAGGCGTCAGGATCAGCGCGAACATGCTGGCGTGAGCCGCCCTGGCCTCGACTGATCACGTGCTCGGCGCCGAGCACCCCCGTGAGGAGTCCGGCGTCGACCTCTTGGCCCCGGCGAATGACACTGAGCCGGCCACTGGATTCGAGGATCACACATTCAACCTGGTCGAATCCGGCGGCGCCCGACTGCCGGATCGCCGCGCGCAAGTCGGCCTCGCTGGTATGAGTGCGTCGGCAGGCGACCGGCAACGGCCGTCCCTTGGCCAGCACCACCGTCGGAGGGACCCCGAACGTCCGACGGCCCTTGAAGGTGGACTCCACCGCTCCGAACGCGGCCTCCATGAGCACGAGAGTGACCAGCCCGATCAGTCCCGCGGCCAACGTCGGAGGATGGCCGATGATCACTCGACCGGCCACCGCCCCGAACATCGTCACCACCACCGCGTCGGCGCTGGTCACGCCGGTCAGGATCCGAGCCCCGAACAACCGCACCAGGGTCAGGAACACCAGATAGACCACGACGGCGGAACCACCACGATCGGGATCCGCCAGGGTTCGATCCCCAGGTGCTCTGCGAGGGCCTGAGCCCATCCCTCGGGCGGCGTCACGAGTGATCGGCGGGGTCGACGGGGTGGAGACAACACATGGTTTCAGCCTAGCTGCGGTCCCCGGCCCCGGTGCTGAGCCGGGACTCAGTCGTCGATCCGGGTCAGGCACTCACCCCGATGGGCGGCCTCGTGGCCGGTCGCGTCGCTGACCACTTCGTATTGTGGGTGGTCCTCGGACGCCTCCCGGATGTGGCCGTTGTAGTCGAAGTCCGCCGTATGTGCCCGGGTGATTCTGCCGGAGACCTCGCCGGCCTCGGACATCCACATCACTCGGTCTCCCACGGAGAATCGCTGTGTCATGTCCATCCTTTCGTGACGTGGTGAGGGCCCTGAGAGGGCACTGTTCTCCTGAGTCTGATGGTGTCTCACCGGAGGGCGAGAAGGGAACAGGCGCGCGTCGAACTTGCACTATCGGCGGAACAGGAGGACGGTGTACTGGTGAAATTTCCCTCATCGAATGAGCCCGCAGGTATGGGCGGCGCCGGCGATCCCGGCTTGACACACGTCGCCGAGACCACATCTCCCGACTCCTCCGAGCACGAACACAATCCCTCCGGCAGGACCTTCTTCGGCCAGCCGGGGCCGCTGGCGAACCTCTTCAGCGTGGAGATGTGGGAGAGGTTCTCGTTCTACGGGATGCAGGGCATCCTGCTCATCTACATGTACTTCCAGACCACCGACGGCGGACTGGGCATCGATGAGGGAGTGGCCACCGGCATCGTGGGCGCCTACGGCGGCATGGTGTACGTCTTCTGCATCCTCGGCGGCTGGGTGGCCGACCGGCTGTTGGGCTCCGAACGGACGATGTTCTACAGCGCGGTGCTCATCATGTGCGGGCACATCGCGCTGGCCCTGGTCCCGGCCATCCCCGGCCTGGTGCTGGGACTGGTGCTGGTGGCGGTCGGTTCCGGCGGGCTCAAGGCCAACGTGGCGAACCTCGTCGGCCACCTCTACTCCCGCGAGGATCCACGCCGTGACGCCGGCTTCTCGCTCTTCTACATGGGCGTGAACATCGGTGGGCTCTTCGGTCCGTTGCTGACCGGCTGGGTACAGCAGACGTGGGGCTTCCACCTGGGCTTCGGCCTGGCGGCGATCGGCATGGCCGTCGGTCTGACGCAGTACTGGGTGCGCCGCAAGGACCTGCCCGACGACGTCCATGCGGTCCCCGATCCGCTGCCCCGCAGCCAGTACCCCCGGTGGGTCCTCATGGCAGTCGCGGGCCTGGTCGTCATCGGCGTGCTGCTGGGCACCGGGGTCGTCAACGCGGCCAACCTGGCCGACGTCGTCGTGATTCTGGCCGCCGTGGCCGCCGTCGGGATCTTCGCCTTTCTGCTGGTCTCCTCGAAGGTTCAAGGGGTGGAGCGATCACGGGTGATCGCCTTCATCCCGCTGTTCATCGGTTCTTCGGCCTTCTTCGCCCTGTTCCAGCAGCAGTTCACGGTGATCACCCTCTACTCGGACACTCGACTGGACCGCAACCTCTTCGGCTGGGAGATGCCGATTCCGTGGGTGCAGTCCATCAATCCGGTGTTCATCATCCTCTTCGCCCCGGTCTTCGCCTGGTTGTGGACCCGGATGGGCAAGCGCCAGCCGAACACGCCGGTCAAGTTCGCCATCGGCATCGCCCTGATGGGCGCGGCGTTCCTGCTCTTCCTGCCGATGGTGAGCACCGCAGCCGTGCCGGTGCTATGGATCGCGCTGATCCTCTTCGCGGCCACGATGGGCGAACTGCTGGTCTCCCCGGTGGGGCTGTCCTTGTCCACCAAGCTCGCGCCGGTCAACTACCCGGTGCTGATGGTGGCCCTGTACAACCTGTCCGTGGCCCTGGGCACCGCCTTGGCGGGCTCCCTGGCGGGTTTCTACACCGCAGAGAACGAAGGCGCCTACTTCGGCGTGCTCGGCGCCGTGACGATCGCCATCGGTGTGGTCATGCTGATCGTCTCCAAGCCGGTGCACCGGGCGATGCGCGGCGTCGACTGAGGCCGTCCGGCCATCACCTCAACGGGCTGACCGGAAGGTCGCGGCGATCTTCGCTCCGTCGGGCAGATCTGCCGAACGAACGGCTTTGACGATCCCCCCGGTGCGGAGCACGCGAGCGGCCACCTCATCGGCGAGTCCATAGGTGTGGGCTCCCGGTTCGTCCGCGGGAGTCACATTGCCGTACTCGTCGATGGTGCCTTCGCGCTCGGCCGCCAAATCGAACAGCAACACGTCCACCTGACCGGCCGTCGCTGCTCTGGCGATCTCCCGAAGCTTGGCACTCGCCCGGCCATGGGCGCGGAGGGTTCCGAACTCTTCGCGCCAGGCCGCCAGCTGGGTCGCGTAATTCCGATCCAGTACCTCGCGGCCTCGTCGGGCGAGGTCGTCCAGGCTCAAGGAGGCGGGATTGGCCTCGATGCCCTCGTCCAGCAGCCGCCGGTAGGTATTGACCTCGCGGTAGGCCGGCTCCAGATCGGGACTCGCCGCCAACACCAGTGGATGCTGCGAGCCATTGATCTGGCGCAGGACGGCCTCTTGGACGGTCGAGCAGAAATCACGGCGCTGAATCTTCGGCCGCAGGGAACCGTCCGCCCGCTGACGGTCCATCCGTCCCTCATTGTCAGCGGTCTGCAACTCGAGTCCGAGGTCCTCCGGCAATCCTGTCAGTTCGACCTCGTGGCACGACGCGTCCGACTCCAACGCGAGCAGCCGTGCCGACCCGCGCGTCAGGGCCAGCACGAAGCCGCTGTGCGCGAACGTGGTGGCGCGGATCAAGGGCCCGGTGTCAAACCGGTCTCCCTCGCTCGAATGGGTCCGCAGATGGTTCATGAGTCGGAACGCCCGTAGCCGGTCCGGAGAGACGAACACCGCGATGGACCGGGCCTGGGTGGCCCAGAAATCGCGGTCGTCGACCAATTCGTCCACCGCGGCGACAATGCTGTCCCGGTCCTCGGCGGGGATCTCGGCCGACTCCAGACGACTCAGAGACTCGCCGACGGCGGTGCGCAGCGCCAACTGCGCGACCTCGGGATTCCTGCCGATGGGCGACCGGGAGTCATGGTGCCCGGACGACGCAACATAGGCGGTCACGCTCGCAGCGTGGCGGTGCTGCGTGAGCTCTGCGAAATCTTCAGTGGAAGGAATATCGATGCTCATGGAGACACGGTACCCACGAGATCCGGAAAGTACACCAGCCCCTGGACGGACCCCGGCTACTTCGAACCCAGGTACTCGATCTCCTCCAGAGCCGTGGCGAGGAGATCGCGGTCCGCGACATGCTTCCGGGCGACCGCGGCCAGGTGCTCGAAGTCTCCGGCGGCCAGTGCCTTCTCCAGCTGCTTCTGCTGACCGTGAGTCACTCCCCAGCCGCCGAGACGATCTCTCAGCCCGTCCTCGGTGACGGTGACCGAGAAGTCCAGGGTGTCCGTGGCGCTGCCGCCGGGACCAGTGACGGTGGCGGTCAGCCTGTGTTCCCCGAGCGCCAGGTCGCGTGCGACCAGAGAGGTGCCCTCCTCGACGGCTTCGCCGTCCAGTTCGAGAGTGAGTGCCTCGGCATCGGTGCGGGCCGCAGCCACCACGATGCTCTCTCCGCGCTCCACCTCGGCGTCGTCGGCCAGCCCGACGATCTCCACGGTCGGCTCCGCCGCGGGCTCATTCCCGACCGCGGTCCCCTGAGCTTCTTTCCAGCCGATGAAGGCCCCCGGCCGGTCGGTGACGATGCCGTCCACCCCGATCTCCTGCAGTCGGGCCCATTCGGCGGCGCTGTTGATGGTGTAGGGCAGCACGGCGATGCCGGCCTCGTGCAGGGTATCGACCGTCTCTGCGGTCAGACCGCTCGCTGAGGGGTTGTACATGGTGGCTCCCACAGACTCGGCCACCGCCACGGGATCGGCGTCGACTGCCCCGCGCAGCACGCCACGGGGAATCTCCGGGGCGTACTCCATGGCGTAGCGGACGGTGTTCAGGTCGAAGGACTCGACGGCGACCCGGTCCTCCATGCCGGCCTCCTGGATCATGTCGATCATCCGCTCGACCTCTTCGCGGGTCTCCGAGCCCTTGATCTCCAGCATCAGGGTTCCTGGATTGGTCTCCATGGCCTCGAGCATGCGTTCGAGGGTCAGGACCGGCTCGCCGGCATAGGCCTCGTCTTTCCACGCTCCGGCGTCTAGACCGGTGAGGTACTCGGTGAGGAGCAGGCCGACGGCGCCGGTGCCGTCGGTCGTGCGGTCCACCGTGCCGTCGTGCATGATGACCGGGACGTCATCCTGCGTGGTCTGGACATCGACCTCGAAATACTCGGCGCCGGTCTTCATGGCCGCGACCTCGGCCAGCAGCGTGTTCTCCGGAAGAATCGAGGAATACCCGCGGTGGGCGACGGTGACCGGCAGCTCTCCCTCCTCGAGGATGGGGCTGTCCGGCTCCATCTCGGTCACCGTGATGTTGTCGTAGCTGACCGTGGCGTTGTCCGCCGTCAGTCCGAGGACTCCCTCCTCGGACCGCTGGATCTGCCCCGTCAGGACTCGCTCACCGTTGAAGAACCAGGTGGCCGTGGTGCCCTGCACTTCGATGGCCACGTGGACGTCCTGTCCCACGCCGGCGTCGGTCGGAGCGGACGCGGTGTAGGGGACGTTCCAGGTGTCGCCGCTGGTCCGCTGGGCGAATTCGATGCCGTTCGGGGCTGAGGAATTGCTGCGCATCGCTGCCTGCCACCAGGGGCTGGAGCCATCCTCCGCGACGTCCAGGACCAGGCCGGTCCAACGAGCCGGATTCGCCACGGTCTCGAAGCGGACATCCGCTTCGAAACGGAAGTTGTCCCGGTGCTCGCCGAAGGTCAGGCGGTCGATGCCTCCGGCCGTGACGACGAGCCGGCCGTCTTCGACGCGCCAGTCGCCGTCGACGGCGTGGAACCCGTCGGGCAGGCTGCCGGAGTCGAAGTTCTCCGAGAGCACCACGTCACCGGGCTCGGCGTGGACGGGAGCGGCAATGGTGGTCAAGGCGAGCGTCGAGGCGGCCACCACGGCAAGGGCCGAGGCGGCTGCCGTGGACGTGCGGCGCACAGTGGTGGTCACTGAAGGGCTCCTGAGGGTGAGTCGTCACGGGCGGGCAGGGTGCCGGCGGGGCACTGCCGGGGACTGCTCACGAGTCTGCTCAGGCAAGGTGTCTTGGGGAACACGGTTCTGTGAATCCCTGGTGACCCGCCCATGACCAGTGCCAGACTGGGGGCATGAACGGCATCGCTGTGCTCCAAGACCTCGCCCATCGACCCCTCGATCAGCTGGATCTGCTCTGGGACCGTGTCGAGGTGTCGCAACTCAACAGGCATCCGGGCGGTCATCCCAATTCCATCGCCTGGCTCCTGTGGCACTCCGCCCGCGAGATCGATGCCCAGGTCGCCGATCTGGCCGGCCGAGAACAGATCTGGACGGCTCAAGGGTGGCAAGAGCGTTTCGACCTGGACGTCTCTGCCGGTGACCACGGTTTCGGGCACACCGAAGACCAGGCCCGCTCCGTCGTGGTGGAGGACAAGGACTTGCTGCGCGGTTACCTCGACGCGGTGACCGCGGAATCGACCGACTATCTAGGCACTCTGGACGAGTCGGACCTCGGAGAGGTCATCGACACCCAGTGGGACCCGCCCGTGACCCGCGGAGCCCGGCTGGTCAGCGTCTATGCCGATGCCCTGCAGCACATCGGCCAGGCGGCCTACATCACCGGGATGTCCGACGCCTAACCGTCATTCCCCGGCTCAAGCATGAAACCTGCGAAGAACCGGGCCAGATCGTCCTGGGCCTCCAAGGGCAGCACCTGGGATACGTATTGATCAGGCCGGACGACCACGAGTGCCCCGCGTTCACGGTCAATCCGCCGTAGATCGTAGATGTCGTGAGTGGCCTCGAGCCCGGGGACCAGGCCGAGCAGGCGACCGTTGGTCTTCTCGGCGCTGAACACCTTCTCGTAGTCGCGTAGGCCGAAAGCACCCTTGGCCGGGAACAGGAATGCCGGCAGGGCGTTCACGTCCACCGTGTGATGCTCCTGTTGCAGAATCACCCGCACGTCGAAGACGGCATCGTCCGCGGCCGAGTCGGCGGTGAACCGACGCACGGGCGAGTCCGGAGCCTCGTCCAGGAAGCGCACGAGGGCGGACAACGCCGACTCATGCCCGTCGCCGTCCGCGGAGAAACCACTCTTCCCGGCGAAGGCGTACAGACGCCAGCGCCCGTCGGCCTCGTGAACGTGGCCCAGCTGCTGCGGCTTCGCATCCGCCACCCGGATGACCGGCGCCGAATGAAATCGGGTGCCGACCCGGAAACCCGCTGCGAGGTGCTGGTGTTCGGTACCGCCGGTCAACAGAGACTTCTCGTACGTCGTGGACAGCCCAGCGGTGAACTCCCCACCGGCCACGAAGTGGGCTTCGACGTCGTCGGCCGCCACGCCACCGGCGTCCGGATCGTCCGGGTCGGAGACCTTGGAACCGATCATGCTCGACCAGCGCTTGTCGAACTCGATCAACTCCTGGGCCACCTTCTGCCGTTCGGCGGAGTAGCTGCTCAGGAGAGACGCGGGGGAGCGCCCGGTCAGGACAGCCGCGAGTTTCCACCCCAGGTTGAACGCGTCCTGCATGGAGACGTTCATGCCCTGGCCGGCCTTGGCCGAATGCGTGTGGCAGGCATCGCCGGTGATGAAGACCCTCGGATCCAGAAGGTCGGCCTGCTCCGCCGGAACGTCGTCGAATCCGTCGGCGAGCCGCTGGCCGACCTCGTACACGCTCCACCAGGCCACGTCACGGGCCTGGAGTGTGTAGGGGTGCAAGGCCTTCTGCGCGGCGGCGAGGATGTCCTCGTAGGTGGTGCTGTCCCGGAAGCTCCGTCCCTCCTCGGGCAGGTCTCCGAGATCGACGTAGTAGCGGACCAGATGCCCACCCTCGCGCGGAATCTGGATCATCGAGCCGGAGGCGGACTGCATCACGGCCTTCTTCCGGATGTCCGGGAAGTCGGTGACGGGCAGCACGTCCATCACGCCCCAGGCGTGGTTCTGGGCGTCGCCGTGCAGTGTGCGGCCGATCGAGGCACGGACCGTGGAGCGCGCACCATCGCACCCGACGACGTACCGTGCCCTGACCGTTCGGCTCACCCCCGTGCCGCGGCCGTGCTCATCGGTCTCTTCGAGATGCACGGTCACCGGGGCAAGTGGCTCATCGGGGACGTCGAGCCCGGTCGCGAGGAGTCCGTAGTCGACCTCGAATCGAGACGCAGACTTCTTGGCCTTGTCCAGGAGCATCTCCTGCATCCGGGCCTGATTGACAATGACGTGGGGATACTCACTGAGCCCGTCGGCGACGTCCTGGATCCGACCGGTGCGAGTGATCTCGTTGCGGTCCTGCGGGGACGGCGCCCAGAACGTGGTCTCGTTGACCCAGTAGGCCTCGTTGGTCAGCGTCGAGGCGAGACCGAAGGCGTCGAACATCTCCACCGTGCGGCAGGAGACGCCGTCGGCCTGACCGACGGGCAGAGGCCCCGGACGGCGCTCGACGGCCCGCGTGGTGATCTCGGGGAACTCGGCGAGCTGGGCGGCGAGAACCGTGCCGGCCGGCCCGGTGCCGACGATCAGGACGTCGACGTCCTCGGGCAGCGGGCCCTGGCCATCCTCACGACCGGGGGCGGCCGGCTGGATGGTGGGGTCTCCGTAGCGGTAGCCGTTCACGTGGTATTGCATGGCTCTCCCTGTGCGCATCGTCCGTATACTGCTTTCGTTCTGCCAAGACTAGCCGACAGTGTGGTCAGAAGCACAGGTGCAGAGGCTGAATGGCCGATTAAGACATATCGTTTGTGTACTGTTGAAGAAGCATCGGAATGCACGCTGAGTGAGAACGATGAGCGAGAACGGAAGGGAAGAGATGGGACCGGACACCTGGGTGGGGCACCTGTTGCGCAGAGGTCATCAGCGGCACAATCTCCTCTGGGCCGAGTCCGTCGGTGGAATCCTGACGTCCCCGCAGTTCTCCGTGCTGAGCACTCTGGCTGAGACGTCCACGGATCTGGACCAGCATGCCGTCGGTCTGGCGGCGGGTCTGGATCGGACCACCGTCGCCGGAGTCATTCGCCGGCTCGAGGATCAGGGCTGGCTTCGGCGCGAGCGAACCGTCCGTGATGCCCGACGTCGGACCATCTGCCTGTCGGTTCCGGGGCGGTTGGCTTGGGATGGGCTCCAGCCCGCGGTTGACACGGTGCAGCGGCGGTTCCTCGAGCCTCTGGATCCGGCCGAGCGCGACTGGTTCACCGACCGGCTGGCAGAGCTGGCTGAGTTGGCTGACCCGGTTGAGCTGGCTGATCCAGGAGGCGACCGTCGCCCCGGCCATCTCATCCGGCTCGCTCAACAACGGCATACGGCGCTGTGGGCGGAAGAAGTAGCGGTGGAGATGGCGGGGCAAAGTCGGGAAGGGGGAAAGACCGTGCTCACCGGTCCGCAATTCGCGGTGCTGCACGTGCTCCGTGAACAGGGCGCTCTCGGGCAGAGCTCCCTGGCCGACGAGGCCGCCGTGGATCGCTCCAGCGCTTCGGATCTGCTGAGGCGGTTGGAGGTACGCGGTTGGACCGTCCGGCGCCCCAGTCGAGACGATCGGCGCACGCGGGTCGTGGAGTTGACCGACGCCGGACGGGCCGTGGTGGAGCGGGCCCGGCCCGCTGTCGTGCGGGTCCAGGAACGGATCCTGGAACCCGTGAGTGCCGAGGATCGGAGCCGACTCACCGAGGCGCTCGCCGTCGTCGCCGGTCCGCCGTCCGCCGCATTGGCGCGTCACTGCGGCGGGCAGTAGTCTCATGGCGTATCCGGGCGGCGGACGTCTGGCCGGCCGGAACACCGTCGATGTGGAGGAACCGTGAGCAATATCCCCGAGGCGCTTCGCTACAGCACCGAACACGAATGGGTTTCTGCACCGGATGCCGAGGGCGTCGTGCGCGTCGGCATCACCGACTTCGCCCAGGACGCTCTGGGTGACGTCGTCTACGTCGACCTTCCGGAGGTCGGCGCCTCGGTCACCGCGGAGTCGACCGTGGGCGAACTGGAGTCCACCAAGTCGGTCAGTGATCTGTTCGCGCCGGTCACGGGCACGGTCATCGCCCAGAACGAGGCGCTGGAGGCCGATCCGGGAAAGGTCAACTCCGATCCCTACGGCGAAGGATGGCTCCTCGAGCTCTCGCTGCAGGACCCGGGCCAGATTGACTCACTGCTCGATGCTGAGGGCTACCGCCAGCAGGTAGGCTAGTCAGGTCACGGAATCACACGATCGTCGGGTCTTCCCGGCTTCGGACGGATAGACCTTCGGAGGAGCTATGTCACAGGACGGCACCCACCAACCGGACGGCCGGAACGCGGGTACCGAGCCGGAGGGACAGGCCACCAGTATTGGCCTGCCGGATCTCGGATCCACTCCGGACCGCTCCCTCGAGGCCGAGGACCGCGCAGCCATCAATGCCCTGCCGGTCGGTTCCGCGCTGCTCGTCGCCCACGCCGGGCCGAACCAGGGAGCCCGCTTCCTGCTCGACCAGGATGCGACCACCGCAGGACGTCACCCGGACGCCGACATCTTTCTCGATGACGTGACCGTCTCCCGCAAGCACGCAGAGTTCCGCCGCTCCGGTGACGGCTTCGTGGTCGTGGACTCGGGCTCGCTGAACGGAACCTATGTCAACCATGACCGGGTCGATTCGGTGGCTCTGCGTTCGGGGATGGAAGTGCAGATCGGCAAGTTTCGGCTGACGTACTACGCCGGCACGCAGCGTTCGGCGGGTTGAGTGATGCCGGATCAGCCGGCCCGCGCTCAGTGTGACGACCGCGACCGATAGAAGACCGAGGATTTCCGTGACTGCAGCCGCTTCCCGCCGCTCTCTTTCTTCCGCTCGTCCTGCTTCGTCCGCTTCGCACGCCGCGGCCGGCGGTTCCCGTGCCGTGATGAACATCGGCGAGGTCCTCGCGGAACTCAAAGACGACTTTCCGCAGGTCAGCGCCTCGAAGATTCGTTTTCTCGAAGAGAAGGGGCTGATCACGCCCCGTCGGACCAGCGCCGGTTACCGGAAGTACACCGACGCGGATGTCGACCGTCTCCGTTTCATCCTGGCCCTGCAGCGAGACCAGTACCTGCCGTTGAAGGTCATCAAGGACTACCTGGAGGCGGTCGATCGCGGAGAGCACCCCGAATCACTGCCGGGCGGTCTCACCCTGACGCCCCGGTCGGTGTCCGACCAGTTGGCCCAGGAGCTCGCCGGGCACACTCGCCCCCTCACTCGGGCCGAGCTGCAGGGCACCTCCGGCGCCAGCGCCGAACTGCTGGACTCGCTGGAGCAGTACGGGATGATCGCCGCGGACGATCAGGGCCGCTACGGCGAACACGCCCTCAAGGCGGCCAGGTCGGCGGTCGTGCTGGCTGCGCATGGACTGGAACCGCGTCACTTGCGACCGTTCCGTGCCGCGGCCGATCGGGAACTGGGATTGATCGAGCGGGTGACCGCTCCGATGGCCACCCGGAAGGACGCGGCCGCCAACGCTCGAGTCGCGGAGACCGCGCGGGAACTCAGCGAGGCGTGTCTGAGCCTGCACAGTGCTCTGGTGGCGGCGGCGGTCGCGGATCTGGATACGTGAGGACTGCCGCATGAATCTGCCGGACGTGGAAATGACCGTCTTGGGTGTACGCGTCGAACTTCCCGGAAATCAGCCTCTGGTTCTTCTCCAGGACCCCGGGACCGGCACGCTCGTGCCCATCTGGGTCGGTGCTCCCGAGGCCAGTGCCATCGCTCTCTGGCAACAGGGCATCACGCCGCCCCGGCCGATGACCCATGACCTGTTGGTCGAGGTGATCTCCGCGGCCGGGACGGCCCTGGAATCGGTGCGCATCAAAGCCGTCGAGGACTCCGTCTTCCATGCCGAGCTGGTCCTGGACACGGGAGCGCGAGTCGACGCCCGCGCGTCGGACGCCATCGCCTGCGCCCTGCGCGCTGACGTGCCGGTCCTGTGCGCGGCCGAGGTGCTGGAGGCTGCGGGGGTGGACCCGGATCAGGCGTTGGATGTCGATGACGAAGCCGAGGACCCCATCGACGAATCCGCCGCCGGTGTCACGGGAGCAGCAGAGCGGGATGCCGAGCTGAATCGCTTCCGGGAGTTCCTGGAGAACGTGGACCCCGAGGACTTCGCCGACGGCGGCCCCAGCCAGTCCTGAGCCTCGGTCCGGGACCGTGATGGGCGCGACACGCAAGGCACCGAAACGGCAGGGTCTTTGACCAGGGAGCCCTCCGGGCATACCGTCATGAGCAGAGGTTCCACCTTGCCCGTCGGTCCATTCGCACCGGTTGGCGGTCGGGTGCCGGGCGGACGTCCGGTGCTCTTCCCCGATCCGGACCGCAGGGCACCTTCCTTCCCCAGTGTGGATCCATGACCAGGAGGGTTCCAGTGAGTCCGAAGGGCGAGGCCGGGCAGACGACGGCCGGACAACACCAGACGTCCCCGCGCACCCCCGCGCAGGGCATGCTGTTCAGCGAAGACCTACCCGTACTCGACGAGGGTGCTGGCTACCGCGGCCCCACGGCCTGCAAGGCAGCCGGCATCACCTACCGTCAACTCGACTACTGGGCCCGTACCGGGCTGGTGGTCCCCACCGTCCGTGGAGCCAGCGGCTCCGGGACCCACCGACTGTATTCCTTCCGAGACATCCTGGTGCTCAAGGTCGTCAAGCGACTGCTGGACACCGGCGTCTCCCTTCAGCAGATCCGCTCGGCCGTGGAGCACCTGCGCGAACGCGGAGTGGACGACCTGGCGCAGATTACCTTGATGAGCGACGGCGCTTCCGTCTACGAGTGCACGTCCGCCGACGAGGTCATCGACCTCGTTCAGGGTGGACAGGGCGTCTTCGGCATCGCCGTGGGCCGCGTCTGGCGGGAAGTGGAGGGCTCCCTGGCCGAGCTGCCCTCCGAGCAGCTGCAGGGCGACCTCGACATTCCGGCCGAGTTCCCGGGGGATGAACTCTCTCAGCGGCGCGCACAGCGCAAATCCGCGTCCTGACCCGGGCCACGACCCCACCAGGTTGCCGCTGCGACGCCGTTCCGAGTGAATGGCTGACCCTCACACCACGTTTCGGGTGTCAGTGACGCCGCTGGCTGCGCCGGCCCTGCAGGGGGCGATGCAGCGCCGCCAGCAATTCGTCGAACAGTGCCGCCGACTGGGCGGCGGTCTCACCGGGCCAGGCGTGAACCGGCCAGGCGGCGCCCTGGATCTGCTGCCAATTGCTCTGTTCCGGAATCGCCACGGGCAACAGGCGGTCGCCGTACATGCGCTCCATCTCACCGAGCCGGAACTGGTGTTCCGTGCTGGCAGGCCGTACCCGGTTGGCCACCACGCCGGTGGAGCGCACGCCCTGGGCGTACTCCTGGCGGAACAGGTCGAGGGCACGCAGCGTCCGCTCGGTGCCCGCCACCGAGAACAGACTGGGTTCGGCCACGAGTAGCACGTCCGTGGAGGCCGCCCACGCCATGCGCGTGACGCCGTTGAGAGCAGGCGGGCAGTCCACCAGCACCAAGGCGTACTTGGTTACGGAGTCCAGCAACAGCGATAACCGGCGCAACTCGCGTTGGCGTGTGGTGGGGCGTTCGTAGAGGGCGGTCCGTGACGATCCCCGCACGACGTCCAGCACCTTGGTGCCCCCGGACGAGGCACTGCCGCCCGAGCCGTCGGAAGCGCTCGACAGGGGATCCGGCCACCCCGAGGCGACCACGTGGTCGGCCAGCTCTACGCGCTTGGGGCGGTCCAGCAGCGTGCCGATGTCATCGGCGTTCTCGTCCCGTTTCACGCCGAGTCCCGTGGTGGCGTCAGCGTGAGGATCCATGTCCACCACCAGGGTCGGAATGCCCTGCTCTCGAGCCGCCGAGGCCAGTCCGAGGCTGACCGACGTCTTGCCGACCCCGCCCTTGAGGCTGGAGATGGAGATGATTTGCACGGCGTGGAGATCCTGACTGTGGATGGACGGTGGGGAACGGACCAGGGTCCATCCTAGTGCCGTGACGAGTGTGACGTGTGGCATAGGGGCGTGTTGGCGGCTATGCCACACTGGCCCGTGATGTAGACCACATCAATGCCGCGTCCGTCAGCCAAGGAGACCTCATCGTGACCAGCGTGACCAGCGCGAACAACAGTTCGCCCGCCCAGATGTTCGCCAAGGTGTTGGTGGCCAACCGAGGGGAGATCGCCGTCCGCGCCTTCCGCGCCTGTTATGAACTGGGCGCGCGCACCGTGGCGGTCTATCCCTTCGAAGATCGGAACTCGATCCACCGGCAGAAGGCCGACGAGGCCTATCGCATCGGCGAGGAAGGTCATCCCATCCGTGCCTACCTGGATGTGGACGAGATGATCCGGGTCGCCCAGGAATCCGGTTGCGACGCCGTCTATCCCGGTTACGGGTTCCTGTCCGAGAACGCTGGGCTCGCGCGGGCATGCGAGGAGGCGGGACTGTCGTTCGTCGGCCCGCCGGCAGACGTCCTCGAGCTCACGGGCAACAAGGTCGAGGCCCTGCGAGCCGCCAAGGCCGCTGGCATACCCACGCTCGCCTCGTCGGAGCCGAGCTCTGACGTGGACTGGTTGGTGGAACAGGCCGAGGGCATCGGTTTCCCGGTCTTCGTCAAGGCCGTCGCCGGAGGCGGCGGACGCGGAATGCGGAAGGTGGAGACCGCCGAGGATCTTCGGGACGCCCTCTCCGCGGCGATGCGAGAGGCGGAGACGGCGTTCGGGGACGCGACCGTCTTCCTCGAACAGGCCGTCTTGAGACCCCGCCACATCGAGGTCCAGGTCCTCGCCGACGCCAGCGGGGAGACGGTGCACCTGTTCGAGCGCGATTGCTCGATGCAGCGACGACACCAGAAGGTCATCGAGATGGCCCCCGCTCCGCATCTTGACGACTCGATCCGGCAGGCCCTGTACGCCGATGCGGTGAAGTTCGCTCGGGCCATGGGCTACGTGAATGCCGGGACGGTCGAGTTCCTGGTGGACACGGCGGGGGAGCGGGCCGGTCAGCACGTCTTCATCGAGATGAACCCCCGCATCCAGGTGGAGCACACCGTCACGGAGGAGATCACCGACGTCGATCTGGTCGCCTCTCAGCTGCGCATCGCCGCCGGCCAGAGCCTGGATGAGCTCGGGATCCAGCAGGACGACCTGAGGATCCGCGGCACGGCCATGCAGTGCCGGATCACCACGGAGGACCCGTCCAATGGCTTCCGGCCGGACACCGGATCGATCACCGCCTACCGCTCCGCCGGTGGGTCCGGCGTCCGGCTGGACGGGGGCACCCTCTACACCGGGGCCGAGATCAGCCCCCACTTCGACTCTCTGCTGGTGAAGCTCACCTGCCGCGGCCGGGATTTCCCGACGGCGGTGCGCCGCGCCCGCCGGGCCCTGGCAGAGTTCCGCGTGCGCGGGGTGGCGACCAACATCCCCTTCCTGATGAACGTGCTGGACGATCCTGCCTTCGTGGCCGGAGAGGTGGCCACGGACTTCATCGATGCCCATCCTGAACTGGCGCAGGTCAATCGCAGTCGCGACCGGGGATCCAAGGCCCTGCAGTACTTGGCCGATGTCACCGTCAATCAGCCCTACGGGCCGAGGATCGACGGCATCGACCCCCGGTCCAAACTGCCGAGGTATCCCGGGGACAAATTCGAGGAGCCGGAGCGCAGTCCCTTTGACGGCCCCTCCGAGCATCAACCACCGGCGGGATGGCGGGACGTCTTGGTGGCGAAAGGGCCGGAGGGCTTCGCGGCGGACCTGCGAAGCCGGACGGAGTTGGCGGTCACGGACACCACGTTCCGGGACGCCCACCAGTCCCTGTTGGCCACTCGGGTGCGGACCAGGGACCTCCTGGCGGCGGCCCCCGCGGTGGCCCACACCCTGCCGGGGCTGTTCTCCGTGGAAGCGTGGGGCGGGGCGACCTACGACGTGGCGCTGCGCTTCCTCGGTGAGGATCCGTGGGACCGACTGCGCTATCTGCGCCAGCAGCTGCCGAACATCCCGCTGCAGATGCTGTTGCGGGGTCGCAACACCGTGGGATACACCCCGTACCCGGTGGAGGTGACCAACGCGTTCGTCGCCGAGGCCGCCGAGACCGGCGTCGATATCTTCCGCATCTTCGATGCCCTGAACGACGTCCGTCAGATCACCCCGGCCATCGAGGCGGTCCGTGCCACCGGAACCGCCGTCGCCGAGGCCGCACTCTGTTACACGGGCAATCTGCTGAATCCGGACGAGAGCCTCTACACGCTGGACTACTACCTGGGCCTGGCCCGCCGCATGGTGGACGCCGGCGCGCATATCCTCGCGATCAAGGACATGGCGGGTCTGCTTCGCCCGAACGCGGCTCGAGAACTCGTGGGCGCGCTGCGGGCCGAGTTCGAGGTGCCGGTGCACCTGCACACCCACGACACCGCCGGTGGTCAACTGGCCACGCTGCTGGCCGCCGCGGACGCCGGCGTCGACGCCGTGGACACCGCGGTGGCCTCCATGGCGGGCACCACCAGCCAGGTCCCGATGTCGGCACTGGTGGCCTCGCTCGAGCATTCCGAGCGGGACACGGGGTTGGGCCTGGACCGCGCTGCGGCGCTGGAACCGTACTGGGAGACCGTCCGGGAGATCTACCGGCCCTTCGAGTCCGGATTGTCCGCGCCCACCGGCCGTGTGTATCGCCACGAGATCCCCGGGGGCCAACTGTCCAATCTGCGCCAGCAGGCCATCGCGCTGGGCCTGGGGGAGCGGTTCGAGCAGATTGAGAAGATGTACGAGGCCGCCAACGAGATCCTCGGCAACATCGTCAAGGTGACGCCGAGCTCCAAGGTGGTCGGTGACCTGGCGCTGCACCTGGTGGGCATGAACGTCGATCCGGCGGAGTTCGCAGAGAACCCGCATGAGTTCGACGTGCCTGATTCCGTGATCGGTTTCCTCTCCGGTGAGCTCGGAGATCCGCCCGGGGGCTGGCCGGAGCCGTTCCGGACGCGTGCCTTGCAGAACCGTGGTCGACGTGGCTCCGACGGCGAGCTCGTCGAGCGCGCCGGCGTGTCCGAGCTCAGTGACGAGGACCGCGCGTCGTTGGCCCATCCGGGGGCCGAGCGTCGCGCGACGCTCAACCGTCTGTTGTTCCCGGGGCCGACCAGAGACTTCGAGGCCAACCGGGCCGAGTTCGGCGACACCTCGGTGCTGCACACGCGAGACTGGCTGTACGGGATGGCCCCCGGCCAGGAGCACGTGGTGTCCCTCGGCAAAGGGGTCCGCTTGCTGGCCACCCTGCAGGCGATCGGCGAACCCGATGCCAAGGGCCTGCGGCCGGTCATGGTCACACTGAACGGGCAGGCGCGCCAGATCACCGTCCGCGATCGGTCCGTGGAGTCGACGGCCCGGACGGCCGAGAAGGCCGACCCCTCGATCCAGGGGCATCTCGCCGCGCCCTTCGCCGGAGTGGTGACGATCAACGTGGCCGAGGGTGACGTCGTGGAGGCCGGGTCCACGCTCGCGACGATTGAGGCCATGAAGATGGAGGCGGCCTTGACCGCTCCGATCGGCGGCACCGTAGCCAGGGTGGTGCTGAGTGGCCCGACGCCGGTCGACGGCGGTGACCTGCTGCTCGTGGTGGAATGAGTCCTCGGCAGTAGCGAAGGGACGGTGCCGGGGCTCGCAGCCGTAGGCTGGGACCATGGGCACCGAATCCTACGACCTCGTCATCATCGGCTCCGGTTCCGGCAATTCGTTGGTCACGCCCTTTTGGGACGACCAGCGTGTGGCCATCGTGGATTCGGGGGTGTTCGGCGGCACCTGCCTGAATGTCGGGTGCATCCCGACGAAGATGTTCGCGTATCCGGCGTCCCTGGCCGCCGCTCCTGCTGAGGCCAGGCGTCTCGGCGTGGACCTGAGCATGCAGGGTGCCGACTGGCCGGAGATCCGCGACCGCATCTTCACGCGGATCGATGCCATCTCGGCGGGTGGCTTCCGTTACCGAGATCAGGAACTGGACCACACGACGGTGGTTCCGGAGGAAGTGCGGTTCACCGGTGCTCATCAGGTGACCACGGAGAGCGGCCGGGTGCTCGAGGCGGAGAACATCGTGGTCGCCGCCGGTTCCCGGGCCGTGCTGCCCGCGATCGCCGGCGTCGACCTGCCTCAGGTGCACACCTCGGACACCATCATGCGTCTGCCCGATCTGCCGGAAAGACTCGTGGTGCTCGGCGGCGGGTACATCGCGGCCGAGTTCGCCGCCATCTTCTCCGGGCTCGGCTCGTCGGTGGTGCAGGTCAACCGCTCGGAGCGGCTGTTGCGGTACCACGATGAGACCATCTCCGAGCGGTTCACCCAGCTGGCATCCCAGCAGTGGCAGGTGGAGACTGGCTGGGTGCCCTCCCGGATCGAGGAGGGACCGGGAGAGGGTGTCACCGTCCACCTGCAGGACGGCACGGGCGCACAGCAGAGCTTCGAGACCGATGCCGTGCTCATCGCCCATGGGAGGGTGCCGAACAGCGACCGGCTCAACCCGGCCGCCGCCGGACTGGACCTGCACGACGACGGCCGTCTCGCCGTCGACGGTTTCCAGCGCCTGCTCTCCGGGGGAGAGCCGGTTCCGGGGCTCTGGGCCCTGGGGGACATCTCCAGTCCCGCCCAGCTCAAGCACGTGGCCAACCACGATCAGCGGATCGTCTCGCACAACCTTGAGCATCCCGAGGATCTGCGGGCCAATACTCTCGGTCCGGTCCCCTCCGCCGTCTTCACTCGTCCCCAGATCGCCTCGGCCGGACTGACCGAGGCCGAGGCCGAGGAGAAATACGGCCGGGACCGGATCAGCGTGAAGGTGCAGGGATACGGCGACGTGGCCTACGGATGGGCCATGGAAGACAATGAGGGTCTGTGCAAGGTCATCGCCGATCGTGAGACCGGACTACTCGTGGGAGCACACCTCATCGGCCATGAGGCTCCGAATCTGATCCAGCCGCTCGTCCAGGCCATGAGTCTGGGCATCGACGCCCACACCATGGCCCGCGGCCAGTACTGGATTCACCCAGCACTGGCCGAGGTCGTGGAGAACGCGCTCCTCGGCCTCGACGTCCCGGACCTCGGCCTCCTCTAGACCGGCTTCGGAGCCGAATAGATCTCCTCGATCAGGGAGTCGTAGTCCTTCAGCACCACGGCCCGCTTGATCTTCAGGGACGGGGTCATCTGCCCCGCCTCGATGGAGAAGTCCACGGGACTGATGCGGAATGCGCGGATGGACTCGGCCTGGGACACCGACTGATTGGCACGGTCCACCACCGACTGGATGTGCTCGACGATGCTCGGGTGCACGGCGAGCTCGTCGGCGGGGGTGTCCGCCGCGATGCCGCGCTGACCGAGCCATCCGGGCAGGACGTCGGGGTCCAGGGTGACCAGAGCCGAGACGAAGGGTCGGTTGTCTCCCACGACGACGCACTGGGACACCAGGGCGTCGGAGCGAATCTGATCCTCGAGGAGCGCGGGAATCACGTTCTTCCCGGAGGCGGTGACGATGATCTCCTTCTTGCGACCGGTGATCGTGAGGAAACCGTCCTCGTCCAGCGAGCCGATGTCACCGGTGCGGAACCAGCCGTCCACGATGTCCTGCTCGGTGACATCGGGACGGTTGTGGTAGCCACGCATCAGACACACTCCGCGGGCATGGATCTCTCCGTCCTCCGCGATGCGAACGCCGTTGCCGGGCAGGGGCTTGCCCACTGTGCCGATGAGGACCTCTCCGGGCCGGTTCACCGTCACGGGCGCGGTGGTCTCCGTCAGTCCGTAGCCTTCCAGGATGTCCACACCGATGCCATGGAAGAAGTGGCCCAGCCGCTCACCCAGTGGGCCGCCGCCGGAGACCGCGTGACGCACTCGCCCGCCCATGGCCTTGCGGATCTTGCCGTACAGCAGCTTCTCGAAGAGCGTGTGTTTGGCCCGGAGCGCGAAGGGCACCTTGCCTGACTGATGTGCCCGGGAGTACTCGATGGCGGTCTGTGCGCCGGCGGCGAAGATCTTGCCCTTGCCGTCCGTCTCGGCCTTGAGCATGGCGGAGTTGTAGACCTTCTCGAAGACGCGCGGTACGGCCAGCAGGAAGGTGGGCTGGTAGGACTGCAGATCGGGGACCAGCTGCCCGATGTCCGAGGTGTGGCCCACCTTCGCGCCGGCGGCCACGGCCAGGACGGAGATGAATCGGGCGAACACGTGGGCCAGGGGGATGAACATCACGGTGCTGGCCCGGTGGTTCACGATGTCCGCCAATGGCGTGCCCAGGGCCTGCAGACTGAGCTCGGCGAAGTTGCCGTGGGTGAGCTCGCAGCCCTTCGGCCGGCCCGTGGTGCCGGACGTGTAGATGATGGTCGCCAGGTCCGGAAGGGTGGCGGCCGAGCGGCGCGACTCCATGGCGGCCTCGTCCGGGCCGTGTGCGCCGGCGTGGCGCAGTTCGTCCAGCCCGTCGTTCTCCATCAGCCAGCCACCGGCCAGCGGCTCGAGCTGTTCCTGCCGGACGGCGGTGTCCACCACGCTGCGGTGGCGTGCGGTCTCACAGACGACCGCTCGGACCTTGGCGTCGGAGAGGATCCACGCGACCTGGCTCGGGGACGACGTCTCATAGATGGGGACCGTCACGGCACCGGCGTACCAGATCGCGAAATCGACCAGGGTCCACTCGTAGCGGGTGGGGGACATGATCCCGACGCGGTCACCGGGTTGCAGTCCGGCGGCGGCCAGTCCACGGGCCAGTGTGCGCACGTCCTGCTGGAACTCGGCGGAGCTGACGTCGGTCCACTGACCGGGGGAGAGCTGGCGTGCGAACAGGGGCCGGGTCGGGTCGGCCAAGACCTGTTGCTCGAGCAGATCGGTGATGTTCATTTCCTGGGGGACCTGAACGGCGGGAGGGGTGATGTATTCGTTCAACATGCGCTCCTGGTGTTCGGCGGTGCCGACGGCGTGGCAGAGTGGTGCCACCGGTGCTCCCGGTGCCAGCCGTTCCGGGAAGGGCCCCGGGACTTCACCTTACCGGAGAAGACCGACGACGGAGTGGCATACGCCACATTGGTCGCCAGTCTACCCATGAGTAACTTGCAACGTCAGCCCAGGGGAATCAGCTCGTCGTGGAGGTCGTCGTGGAGGCGCGCATGGAAGTCACGGCACCTCGTGCCCGGCCCGTCGCCGCCTCGATCGGTCTGGACGTCGGCGGAGGCGCCGTCAAGGCGGGCACCGTCGTGCTCGGCCAGGACGGGACGTTGATCCGGCCCCCGTGGCCCCAGTCCGCTCCCGCCGGTGCCGGTATCGACGCCGGTGGTGAGGTCAGGACCAGACATCACGTCGAGTCCGACGGAGAGGCCCTGGCAGCGCTCTGCGCCCAGATGACCCACGAGCAGTACCTCGGCCTGCGTTCCGTCTGGCCCGAGTTGCCGGTCACCTGGGGTGTCTCGGCCGCCGCGTGGATCGAGCCGGCGACCGGACGGTCCGTCTTCAGTCCGCATTTGATGGGCTGGCGCGACCGACCCCTACCGAGCGACCTGTCATCGGCGCTCTCCAGCGTGGCCGGGCTTCCCTCCGCTGAAGTGGCCGTCTTCGACGCCGAGAATCGGACCGTGCCCACGCCGTGGGTGATCAACGACGCCGACGCAGCCGCCTGGGCCGAAGCGCGATGGCAGGGGACCGACGACCTGTTGACAGCACCCACGACGGCTTTCGGCGATGGACGGGGCGACCGGATGGTGTTGGTGGCGGTCGGCACGGGAATCGGCGGCGCCTTGGTGCGGGACGGCGTCGTGGACATCGGCGCGCATGGCATGGCCGGCGAGTTCGGGCACATGACCGTCGATCCCTCGGGTGTGCCGTGTCCCTGTGGGAACACCGGATGCTGGGAATTGCTGGTCTCCGCTGAGGCGTTGGCAGCTCGGGCCGGGCGCGCCTCGGCCCGGTCGGTGATGGACGAGGCGCTCGCCGGAGATCCCGTCTGCCGCCGTGCCGTGGCCGAGACCGGACGCTGGCTGGGTCGGGGCCTGGCGACTCTCACCGCGGTACTCGATCCGTCCCGCTTCGTCATCGGCGGAGGTGTGGCGGCCGCCGGCGAGCTGCTCCTGGAACCGGCGAGGGCAGAGCTCGTTCGGCATCTGCCGGGAGGACGACGTCGGCCGGTTCCCCCGGTGAGGACGGCCGCCCTGGGCAACCGCGCCGGATGGGTGGGCGCCGCCGGCACCGCAGTGGAACGCGCCGGATGGCCGGTGACCGGGGTGCTGGCGCCGACCGGCTAAACCTGTGCGCCGTCGTCGTTCCAGGGATTCCGGCGATCCTGATCGCGGGGCAGGGCCAGGAACAACCCCACCGCGCCGGCCACGAACGCGGCGATGAGGACGGTGATGAGAATGCCCGGGATGGAGGGCCAGAATATGGCGGCCAGTAACAGCGCCACCGGCCCGCCGACCAGGCCCGTGGCGCTGAGCACGATGGCCGGACGGCCGGCTCCGAGGGCAGGGGGCTCCGGCGGGACGAACTCCTCGTCGGGATCGTCATCGACGGTGTAGTCGCGTGGGCCCCACACGGGGGCCGCCTCGAAGTAGGCGCTGAGCTCTCGGTCCTGCGGCTCGGGCGTCTCTTCGGGCGGATCACCGAGCGGACCGAGGCCAGCCACGATCTCCTGCCACTGACGCTCGATGTCCGGCTCGCCATCTGAGTTCTCGGAGCCCTCTGAGTCCCCTGGGCGGTCCGGGTCGCGCGGCTCAGACATGGGAGCTGTCCTCTGCGTCAGCTGTCTCAGTCGTTTCAGCCATGAAGCGGACGGACTCCCGATGGATGAGCTCGGCGTCCCAGTCCAGCGTGGCCACGTGGTAGCTGTTGTACAAGGGGCGGACGGACAGCAGGCCCGGGCGCAGACCACGCCCGAGTGACGCCATGGAGGACCGGGGGACCACATGGTCGGTCGTCGAGTGGAACGCCAGGACGGGCGCATCGATCCGCGCGAGTCCGGCCCGCGCGGCGGACTGCACCGTGCCGACCTGTTGGACGCCGGCGACCGAGGTGCGCGGATAGGCCATCTCGTCCCCGCCCGGACGAACGATGTCATTGGCTATCGGAGCGACGGAACGCACGGCGTGCTTCAGCAACCACGCGAGGGGAGCCACCGGAGAGGCGAAACGCAAGGCGGGATTGACCAGAACCACGCCCGCCACCCGGCGGTGGGCAGCGGCATCGAGGGCCAGGGCACCACCCATGGACAGTCCGGCGACGAAGACCTGCTGATGACTCGCCAAGAGGCCGTCCACCGTCTCCCGCACCGCCGATCGCCAGTCCGCCGCGGTCACGGTCTCCAGGTCATGCCAACGGGTTCCATGGCCGGGCAGCAACGGAACCTCGACGTCGGCTCCGGCGGCAGCCAGGGCGGTCGCCCACTCGGCAAGGGAGAGAGGCCCGGAGGTGAATCCGTGAAGCAGCGCCACCGCCGGACGGTCGTACTGAGCCTCACCGCTGCCACGGACTAAGGGGCCGTCCGGAGCCCCGCTCAGGGACAGCGGCCGCTGCTGGGATTGCATGCCACCAGCCTAGCCGCCGGTAGCCGGCCGAACTCCTTAGACTGGAATCGGTCAACGCCACCGCTGGAGAGGATCATCTGCCGTGTTCTACTGGTTCGCCAAGACTTTTGTGGTGGCGCCCGTGACGAACCTTCTGTTCCGTCCCTGGGTCAAAGGACTGAACAATGTGCCGGACGAGGGGCCGGCCATTCTGGCCAGCAACCACCTGTCCGTCTCGGACTCGATCTTCATGCCCGCCCAATTGGACCGTCAGGTGCACTTTCTGGCCAAGAAGGAGTACTTCACCGGTAGGGGCGCGAAGGGCTGGCTGACTCGACGGTTCTTCGAGGCCACGAATCAGCTGCCCATGGATCGGGCCGGCGGCAAGGCATCCTTGGAATCGCTGCGCTCGGGGTTGGACGTTCTCCAGGACGGCAAACTGCTCGGCATCTATCCCGAGGGGACGCGCAGCCCCGACGGACGGCTGTACCGCGGAAAGCTGGGGGTCGCCAAGCTGGCGTTGAACGCGAGGGTGCCGGTGGTCCCGATCGCGATGATCGGCACGGACAAGGTCCAGCCCATTGGGCGCACGATTCCGAGCATTCGTCGCGTGGGCGTGATCTTCGGACAGCCGATGGACTTCTCCGAGTATTACGACCGCGCGGGGGACCGATTCGTCGAACGGCAGGTCACCGACCAGGTGATGGAAGCGATCCGGCGCCTCTCCGGCCAGGAGTATGTGGAGGTCTACGCCTCGACCGTCAAGGCGGAGAAACCCGTCACACGGGCACAGTCGGAGGAACGGTTCCGTACCCTGTAATCATGATTTCGGATCCCTCCACAGACCTTCCGGCCTTCGGCTCAGCCCAGTCCAATGGCGCCGCCGACTATCCCGGCCTGGACGAGTGGCGGTCGAAGCCGATGTCGCAGCAGCCGACTTGGGAAGACCGTGACGCCTTCGAAGAGGCCATGACGGAGTTGTCCGCGGCTCCGCCACTCGTCTTCGCGGGGGAAGTCGACGTGCTGCGCACCCAACTCGCGGCCGCGGCACAGGGCGAGGCGTTCCTGCTCCAGGGCGGGGACTGTGCCGAGACCTTCGCCGGTGCCACCGCCAACAAGATCAGTGCCCGGGTCAAGACCATCCTGCAGATGGCCGTGGTGCTCACGTACGGCGCCTCGCTGCCCGTGGTCAAGATGGGCCGCATGGCAGGCCAGTTCGCCAAGCCGAGATCCTCGGATGTCGAGACTCGGGACGGCGTCACCTTGCCATCCTTCCGAGGCGAGATCGTCAACGGCTTCGATTTCACCCCGGAGTCGCGGCGACATGACCCACGCCGGATGGTCCAGGCCTACAACACCTCGGCCTCCACCCTGAATCTGGTGCGGGCCTTCACCCAGGGCGGCTTCGCCGACCTGCGCTCCGTGCACGCGTGGAACCAGGGATTCATGCGCAACCCGGCCTACTCCCGCTACGAAGTGCTCGCGCGCGAGATCGACCGGGCCGTTCGTTTCATGGACGCCGCCGGAGTGGACTTCGGCGCCCTGCGTCGCACCGATTTCTTCACCGCACACGAAGCTCTGCTGCTGGACTACGAACGGGCGCTGACCCGCATCGATTCGCGGTCCGGGCTGCCGTACTCCACGTCCGGGCACTTTCTGTGGATCGGAGAGCGAACCCGCGACCTCGATGGCGCCCACGTCGAGTTCCTGTCCAAGGTCCGTAATCCCATCGGCGTGAAGTTGGGGCCCACGACCACGCCCGAGGATGCTCTCGCCCTCGTGGAAAAGCTCGATCCCGAGCGGGAGCCGGGCCGGCTGACCTTCATCACCCGCATGGGTGCCGGCACCATCCGCGAGAAACTTCCGCCCCTGGTGGAAGCCGTGCGCGACTCGGACGCCAACCCGTTGTGGGTGACCGACCCGATGCACGGCAACACGGTCACCGCGGCCAACGGCTACAAGACGCGTCGCTTCGATGACGTCATGGACGAGGTCCGAGGATTCTTCGAGGTGCACCGCAATGCCGGCACGTACCCCGGCGGACTGCACATCGAGATGACCGGGGATGATGTGGCCGAGTGCCTGGGCGGGGCGGACCCGATCGACGAATCGGCCTTCGCAGACCGCTACGAGTCCCTGGTCGATCCGCGACTGAACCACCAGCAGTCGTTGGAGATGGCCTTCCTGGTCACCGAGGCACTCGCACGCCCGGGAACCCTGTCGTGAAGTCAACCGGGCGGTCGGGCGTCGGCCGGGCGTCGGTCGGGGACCAGCCGGGAATGACCGAGGCGTCCTGGACCTGACGATCGCCCTCGGCGCTCCGTTCAGAGCACCAGGATGCGGACCGTGGATCCTTCGGCGGCTCGAGTGCCGGCGTCCGGCGTCTGATTCCGGACGCGGCCTTCTCGAGTGCCGAAGAAGTCCCCGAGGATGTCGGTCTGTTCGACCTCGAATCCCGCCTCGTCGAGTTGTTTCTGGGCCTCGTCCGGCGTCTGACCGGTGACGTCCGGCACCTCCACCATCCGAGGACCCAGGGACTGCACGGCGGTGATCACCGTTCCGGGGGCCACTTCGCCGTCGGCGGGCTTCTGGGAGACGATCCGGCCCGCTTGAACCGACGTCGAGTGATCGCTGCCGGACAGCTCGAGCTGCAGGCCCGCTGATTCGAGTGTGGCCGCGGCCTCCTGAGCGGTCTGTCCTCGGATGTCCGGGACGGCCACCGGTTGGGGACCCTCGGAGACGACCACGGAGACCGGCCGGTCGCGGCGCAGTCGCGTGCCGCTGCTCGGTTCCTGACTGATGACCCGGCCCTCGGCCACGGCATCGGAGTACTGGTGTTCCGTGGTCCCGAGCGTCAACTCCGTCCGGCGCAGTTCGCGCTCGGCCGCGTCCTCCTCCAGCCCCGTGACGTCTGGTACCTCGAACATCTCCGGGCCCAGGGACACCGTGACCTGCACGGTGTTGAATCGGCGAACTTCACTTCCGGCCGGGGGGTCCGTGGAGATGACGCTGTTCTCTGCCACCATGTCGTGATGGACTCTGGCGAGGGCGAATCCCACACCGGTCTGCTGCAGGGCATGGACGGCGGCCGCTCTGCTCTGGCCTTCCACATCCGGGACGGTGACCACGCCACCGGGGCCGGCGCCGAAGAACCAGCCGGCGAGCAGGAGGACTGCCGTCAGGATCAGCACGACGGCGGCCCACACCCACATGCGCTTTCGACTGCCGCTCCCGAGGTCTTCCGTGGGAGTCCGGGCCTGACGGGCCTGCCGTCGGCGTTCTCGTCGTTTCGAGAGGGGGCGCGAGGACGCGGGCTGTCCGGATGCCGATGCCGGCGGCGGTGGGGCGGCCAGCGGGGTGGGGGCGGCATCCGGCGTCATCGTGGGCAGCACGGAGGTGCTCTGGTATCCGGGTGCGGACAGCACCGTGGTGGCCCCGCCGTCCAGGACGTCCGTGGCGTCGGCTTGCTGGATGACGTCGGTTGCGTCGACGTCGGACGCTGACGCGGAGTATTCGAGGTCCTCATCCGGCGCAGTGCCCGCGAGGTGGGCCGTGGCCGATTCGACGGAGTCTGCCGTCCATGGCGCCTGGAAATCGAGGTCCTGCTCGTCCAGTGCGGAGCGGAGACGGCGGATCTCCTGCAGCAGAACACCGGCATCGTCGGGACGATCCTCCACCGCCGGCGCCGTACACCACAGAACGAGTTCATCGAGTTCGGCGGCCAATCCTGGAACAGCCGTTGACGGAGGCGGCACCTGTTGGTTGATGTGCTGGTAGGCCACCTGGATGGGGGAGGAGCCGGTGAAGGGCTGGTGGCCGGCGAGCATCTCGTAGACCATGATCCCAACGGCGTAGACGTCACTGCGCTCGTCCGCCGGGGACCCGGTGACCAGTTCTGGTGAGACATAGGCAACGGTGCCGACGAGGGAGGCACCGGTTCCCGTGAAATTCGTGGTCGCGCGGGCCAAACCGAAATCGGCCACCTTGATCCGGCCGTCCCGGGAGACCAAAACGTTCTCGGGTTTCATGTCCCGGTGCACCAGCCCGGCACGGTGCGCGGCGGCCAACCCGTCCACGATGGCCTCGAGATAGGCCAACGCGACACGTGGTGTCATCACGCGGCGGCGCTGAAGGACCGTGCGCAAGGTGTAGCCCGGCACGTACTCCATGACCAGGTACGCCAGTTTTCCGTCCGGATGGTCGTCCACCCCCTGGTCCAACACGTTCACCACGTGTGGGTGGGAGAGCTGGGCAGCGGTCTTGGCCTCCTGCTCGAACCGCTCCACAAGATGCGGGTTCTCGGCCAGATGCGGATACAGGACTTTGAGCGCGACCTCGCGGTCCAGACGCTGGTCGACGGCCAGGTACACCGTGGACATGCCCCCACGGGCCAAGCGGGCGCGGATCTCGTACCGTCCCTCGATCATGGTCCCGTTCATGGGATCGGCGCCGTGCTCCTTCACCATTACAGGGTAGACCGGGACCGGCGGGGCTCCGTGGACGCGACGATCAGCACCTGGTCCGAACCGCTTCCAGCGCGACTTAGAACCGCTTGAGGTACTTCTTCACCTTGGCCACGTAGTCCTTGGTGTCCGGCCGCATGCCCTCGCGCTGCACGCCGCCCAGGCCTTGGTAGTACGCCGCGATGCCGACGTCCCTGGACCCGGCCGTGCGCTGAAGCTGGCGGATGATCGCCACGCCGGCCGTGGCGTTGTCGTAGGGGTCCAGCAGATTGAGCTGGCGGCCCACGAGTTCACTGGCCCACTTGCCCGAGGACGGAATCACCTGCATGGCTCCAATGGCGTTGGCCGGGGAGACGGAGGTGTGGTCGAAGCTGGACTCGGTGAAGGCATGAGCGAGAGCCAGCGACGGGTCGACTCCCATCTTCCGCGCCGTGTCGGCGATGATGCTTTGCATCTGTGAGCGAGAAGGGACCTTGGCCGCCAGCAAGGCCCGCTTGTTCGCGTTGGCATCGCGAACGATGTGGTCCGGGTAGGTGTAGTGCAAGAACGTGTTCGGCACCAGATCATTCGCCGGCGACGATGTGCTCGCCGCACTGCCGGAGAGCTTGATCTTCTGACCTGGATAGATGGTCGAGGACGTGGACAGGCCGTTGGCCTTGAGCAGCGTGGACAGCCCCTTGCCGTGACGCTTGGCGATGCCCGAGAGGGTATCGCCGGCCTTGACCGTGTACGTGGGTGCGGTCGCACTGTTGGCCGGGCTGGCTGAGGAGGACGGCGACGACGGGGCGCCCGATGAGGAGCCGGCGAGCTTGATCTTCTGGCCGGGATAGATGACCGAGGACTTGGACAGTCCGTTGGCCTTCAGCACGGTGGAGAGGCTGGCCCCGTGGCGTTGGGCGATGCTGTAGAGCGTGTCGCCGGCCTTCACGGTGTGGACGGAGGTCGATGAGGAGCCTCCGGAGGAAGAAGACGAAGACGAGGAAGAGGACGACGGAGTGCCGGATGAGGAGCCGGAGAGCTTGATCTTCTGGCCGGGATAGATGACCGAGCTCTTGGACAGTCCGTTGGCCTTCAGCACGGTGGAGAGGCTGGCCCCGTGGCGTTGGGCGATGCTGTAGAGCGTGTCGCCGGCCTTCACGGTGTGGACGGAGTTGGACGAGGAACGCCCGGAGGAAGACGAGGAAGCCGAAGAAGACGAGGAGGCCGGTGCAGTTCCGGAGAGCTTGAGCTTCTGGTCCGGGTAGATCACCGAGGTCTTGGACAGTCCGTTGGCCTTGAGCAGGGCGGGGAGACTGACGCCGTGGCGTTGGGCGATGCTGTAGAGCGTGTCGCCGGCCTTCACGGTGTAGGTGCTCGGCTTCTTGGCCGTGGCCACTGCCGCAGAGGGTGTCATGAACGCCGCCGGAACGCTGGAGGCCAAGGACGCCGAGGAGAGCTTGACCTGAGCAGTCTCGATGTTCACGGGCGTGGCGGTACGCGGACTGAGTGCCTGGCGAGGCGCGTCAGCCACGGCCGGAGTGGCCATGGCAGCAGAACCGAAGGCCACCAGAGGCAGCGTCGACGTGGCCAAGGCGGATTTCAGCAGCCGCGGAGTGCCGGAGGAGCGTTCAGTCATGTGTATTCCTCTGAGGTGCAGCACCGAACGAAAACCGTCCACGTCCAGCCGTGTGAAGGAAGTGACGATCCAAGTCAGAAGGTGCCTGTAATGAAAATGTGACAGGTGTAAACGTACCTGACTGCAGTTACGGAAGAGAATTGTTGTGGTAACGATATGATAACGACTCCGTGTGGCGGGTGGACACGCTGAGGCGCCACCCGTGAGCGGGGCCCGGTGCGACGCTGACTGCTGCTCGTCACTCGGTGTGGTCGTTAGGCTGGACCGGTGAACAACACCGCAGACGCTTCCCGAAGCTCAGGGAACAGCTCAGAGAACAGTCCAGGGAACAGCTCAGAGAACAGCACCGACAGCAGTACCGAGAACGACTCGGCTGCCGCCGCATCGGAAGACCTGGCGCTGGAAGACCTCGTCGAGCAGTGGGACTACTTTCCGGACCTGGCCGAGAAGTGGGGTGTGCCGGTGACCCGTGTGCACAACATGGTCAGTGAGGGACGCCTCCTGGCGACCTCCATCGGGCCGCGGAACGCGCGCGCCGTCCCCGCGTTGTTCGTCACGGAGGAGGGACCTCTCGAACCGCTGCGAGGCACGGTTTCTGTGCTCAAGGACGCGGGATTCACGGATGAGCAGGCCATTCGGTGGCTCTACACGGAGGACGAGTCATTGCCAGGCCGACCCGTCGACGCGCTGCGCGAGGGCCGCAAAACCGAGATCCGGCGTCGGGCGCAGGTCTTGGGGTGGTGACGTTCGTTGGACCGCAGGGCGCAGTGGTTGCGGTCTCAGTGGATACGGCGCAGAAGTCGCCGAGCGAACTGTTCTAGTCCCGCACGCGCGTCATCCCGCATGGGGATGAGGGCCAGGGATCCCAGCGCGCTGTCACCGAGTTGAGCCACTTCCGCCTCGACGCGGGCGCGGGCGCCGCAGGACTCCAGGAGGGACTGCATTCTCTCGACCACGGTCGCCTCCAGATCTGGACGACCGAGGGCGGTCTCCAGCTCCTCCGCCTGGTCGGGAGGCAACAGGGCCAGGGCATGTGCCACCAGCTCGGTGCGCTTGCCCTCGCGGAGGTCGTCGCCCGCAGGTTTTCCCGTCACCGCCGGATCCCCGAACACCCCGAGTAGATCGTCCTGGAGTTGGAATGCCTCGCCGAGCGGGGAGGAGAACCGGCGGTAATTCTCGAGTACGGCGGGCTCGGCGCCGGCCAGGGTGCCGCCGAGCCCGAGCGGGTGAACGGCGGAATACCGTGCAGACTTGAATCTCAAGACGGTGCGGGCCCGTTGCAGGGTGGCCTCTGGGTCCCGACGGGGCACGTCGACCTCGTCCAGGATGTCCAGGTACTGACCGGCCATCACTTCGAATCGCATCTCGTTGAACAGCGCCCGAGCTCCGGCCGGATCCGCTGATGCGTCCGCTGCCGAGGCGAACACCTCCTCGCTGAGGGCCAGACACAGATCGCCCGTCAGGATGGCGGCCGACGCTCCGAAATGCTCGGGATCCTGGCGCCATCCGGCCTGGCGGTGTCGCCCTTCGAACGAGCGGTGGATGCTCGGTGAGCCTCGGCGGGTATCGGAACGATCGAGGATGTCATCGTGAATCAGTGCTGCCGCCTGGAACAGTTCGAGGGCCACCGAGGCATCGAGAATGCGACTGTCCTCCGGGTCGCCACCGACGCCCTGCCAGCCCCACCAGGCCAGAAGCGCGCGCATTCGCTTGCCGCCGAGCACGAGCTGGGAGATGGCCTCGATCAACGGAGTGGCCGACGTGGAGATGTCCGCCGCCCGACGGTGGTACGACTCCAGAAGTTCGTGCATCCTCGTCTCCATGTCTCGCACGAAGGCCGATTCCCTGGCGCGATGCTGGGCCAGGGGAGCGGGAGAGGACTCGGACACGGTGCTCCTTGCTGTGGAGGATCTGCTGCACGGCCGATGAGGATCGCGCGATCATGCATCGTTCGTCGCGCCATCGAGGTGACGGCCGCCCCAGCTTATCGTCCACACGGGGATCTAGGCTGGTGCTATGAACGGCCATCGACCTTCGATGTCAGACCGGCCCACCGGTGCTGATGAGTCGTGGGATGCCACCGTGCTCCACGTGGACATGGATGCCTTTTTTCTGTCGGTGGAGTTGCTGGACCATCCAGACCTGGCCGGCCGGCCAGCCCTGGTGGCGCAGCCGAGCGGCCGCTCCGTCGTGTTGTCGGCGTCGTATGAGGCGCGGGCCTTCGGCATACGGTCTGCCATGCCCCTGGCGAAGGCGCGGGGGCTCTGTCCGGGAGTGGCCGTGGTCCCGCCGCGGCACGCCCGATACTCCGAGGTGTCGGCAGAGATCATGCAGATCCTGGGCTCCTTCACTCCGGTCCTGGAACAGGTCAGCGTCGATGAAGCCTTCCTGGACGTCTCAGGTGCCCGACGTCGGCTCGGTTCTCCGGCCGAGATCGGCAGGTTGATCAGAGAGCAGGTCCGGCAACGGACGGGGGTTCCGTGCACCGTGGGTGCGGCGGCGACCAAATCGGTGGCCAAGATCGCCTCCACCCGGGCCAAGCCGGACGGGTTCTGCGTGGTCACCCCCGAACGGACCCGGGAGTTTCTCGATCCCTTGCCCGTTGCGGCCCTGTGGGGCGTGGGCCCGGTGTTGAATCAGCGATTGGTGGCGGCAGGGCTCTCAAGCGTCAGTGACCTGGCCGCTCAGTCGCCCCGACGGATGGAGCGTTGGCTGGGCGTGCACGGACCCGCCCTCGTGAATCTGGCTCGCGGCATCGATCCCCGCCCGGTGACGCCGGAGCATGAGACCAAGAGCATCGGCGTGGAACGGACGTTCGCGGACGACCTCCTCGATCCCGCAGAGCTGCATCGCAACCTCGTCTCGCTCTCGCACGAGGCAGCCATCCGACTCCGCCGCTCCGGATTCCGAGCCGGGGCTCTCAGTGTGAAGCTCAAGAGTCCCGACCTGTCCGTGCGGACGCGGACCAGCGCCCTGCCGCAGCCCGTGGATTCCGCCGCGGGGATCATTGCGGCGGCCCGGACGCTGTTGGCGGATCTCATGGACTCGGGTCGGCACCCGGTGCGCCTGCTCGGTATTCGCGCGGAGCACCTGTCCCGTCATGACGAACTCGTGCAGGAGTCCCTGCTCTGGGAGGGCGAGGTGTCACCAAAGGACTGGTCGGAGGCGGATCGGGTCGCCGACGACATCCGCGGCAAGTTCCCTCAAGCCGCGCTGCGTCCGGCCACCTTGCTCCGGCGGCCGGACACGGAATCGGGCCGGGATATTCGCTGATCGCGGAACTGTGCCGCTCAGTGCGACGAACCCGCGTGATCCGTATGGCGTAGCGACCTCAGCGCGCTCTATGCTAGTCCCACGGGAAAGCCCGGGCCGGAAGAGGAGGCAGCGATGCCGTTGTCTGAGCGGGAGCAAAAGCTCCTTGAGCAGCTGGAACAGCAGCTGAATGCAGAGGACCCGCACTTTGCCACGAGCATGAGTGAAACGGGCACCTCTCGATTTTCTACCACGCGGTTGGTGGTCGGCGCAGTGACGGCGGCCGTGGGGCTGGGCGCGTTGCTCTGGGGCGTCTCCCAACAACTGATCTGGCTGGGGATCATCGGGTTCGTGATCATGGCCGCTGGAGTCTATGTGGCCACGAGTCGGTCCAAGCAGCCGTCCCCCGAATCGACTGATTCCGCCGGCGCCCCCAAGAAAAGTTCGCCTTTCATGGAGAGCTTGGAGCAGCGCTGGGAAGAACGCCGCAAGCAGGAGCCGTAAAAGGTGTCCTAGTGTGACAGCGCCGTAGAGCCATGGATTGGACGTTGCTCTAGGTCACCATCACGATCACCCCGTCGCTCAGCGGCGGGGTTTTCTTGTGTCTCCACATTCCTCCCCACTTTCCTCCCCGCGCCCCTCCCACTTTCCTCCCCGCGCCCCTCCCCACTTTCCTCCCCGCGCCCCTCCACCGGCACTGCGTTGAGGGATTCCCCGCGTCCCCGTGGGCTCTGCACCCGTTCTCGAGGGCCGTCACGTGCTCGTTCGCGTCCTTGCCCGCGCTTCCCGTGCGGAAGTGGCCGCCGTTGGGTCCACTGCCGTTCATCGCTGTGTTCGCACCGAAAAAACCCGCGCCACACCGCGGCGAATGAGGCGTTGGTGCCTTGACGGTGGGGGGTAGTGGGGTAAAGTGGAGGACATCAGAGGATGGTGGTTCAGAAGGAGGCTCAAACGGACCTCTCGGACGGCAAAGGCGGTGGTCCATGTTCCTGGGGACCTATACGCCGCGCCTGGATGAGAAAGCCCGCTTGATCCTTCCGGCCAAGTTCCGTGAGGAGCTGTCCGATGGTCTGGTCCTCACCCGAGGGCAAGAGCGCTGCATCTACGTCTTCAGTGCTCGTGAGTTCGAGAGGGTTCACGAGCAGATGAGGTCAGCTCCGCTGTCCTCGCGTCAGGCCAGGGACTACATCCGTGTCTTCCTCTCGGGAGCCTCGGATGAGACCCCGGACAAGCAGGGACGGATCACCATTCCGGGCCCGTTGCGCAACTATGCGGGACTGGACCGGGAACTGGCCGTCATCGGGGCCGGAACCCGGGCGGAGATTTGGGACGCCGAGGCATGGTCCTCCTACTTGGAGGAAAAGGAGAGCACCTTCTCCGAAACCGACGAAGAAGTACTCCCCGGAATCTTCTAACGCAGCACCGAACACGGCCACCCGAGTGGCCGCAGTCATAACCGAACAGCGCGGATTCTTGCATGAGACCTCCAGCCGCCCCCAGGCCGGACCTGACCCGACTTCCCCCGGGCCAGGCACGGAACCGGAGCGCGGATGGGGATCTGATCCAAGGGTCCGCCTGTCACTTAAAGGACCGGGGCGCCTGCCCACGACGAACGGAAGGGATCAAGCATGGCAGCGGAGCAGACTCCGGCGCGCGACCGGCACGTGCCCGTCATGCGTGATCGTGTCCTGGACCTGCTTTCACCCGGAATCGAGTCGGCGCGGGCGGCCGGCCGTACACCGGTCGTTCTGGATGCCACCTTAGGGATGGGCGGCCATGCCGAGGCTGTCCTCCAGCGTCACTCTGACGCCGTCGTCGTGGGTATCGACCGGGACCAGGAGGCTCTGCGGCTGGCGAGTGACCGACTCGAATGGGCCGGAGACCGCTTGCGTACCTGGCACGGGACGTATGACGAGGTGAGCGAGGCATTGACCGAGGCCGGATTCCGCGAAGCCGACGCGATGCTGTTCGACCTGGGTGTCTCCTCATACCAACTGGACGAGCGAGAGCGTGGCTTCGCCTATGCCTACGACGCTCCACTGGACATGAGGATGGACACCACCGGGGGACTGACCGCGGCCGACGTCGTGAACACCTACTCGGAGGACCGGCTGCGGAGCATCATCCGCACCTGGGGCGAGGAGAAGTTCGCCCAGCGCATCGCCGCCGCCATCGTGAGCGCGCGTGCCGAGGCCGAGTTCGAGACGACGGGACAACTCGTCGAGGTCCTGCGCAGCGCGGTCCCTGTGGCTGCGGGCAAAAGTGGCGGTCACCCGGCCAAAAGAACCTTTCAGGCGCTGCGGATCGAGGTCAACGAGGAACTCGACGTCCTGGAGGACGCGCTGCCCGCGGCGCTGCGCAGCTTGGCCGTCGGCGGCCGGCTCGTGGTCATGAGCTATCACTCGCTCGAAGACAAGGTCACCAAGAAGGCCATCATGGCGGATGCCACCTCGACGGCACCCCCCGGATTTCCCGTCGAGCTGGAAGAACACGCTCCGGTGGTGAAAGTCCTCACGCGAGGTGTGGACAAACCCACGCAAAAAGAAATCGACCAAAACCCTCGCGCCTCCTCAGCAAAAGTGCGAGCAGTTGAGAAGATCAGACCATCAAGGAGCACAGCATGACCGCCACGCAGCAGCGAATCGCCATGCAGCAGCCCGTCCGGACCCGTGAGAGCACCGCTCCACAGCTGGACCAGGCTGCTCCTTGGCAACCCACGATCCAGCCCCCGGAGCTGCCGAACACGACTGCCCCGGGTGAACAGCCCCGCCGCCGCACGCCGCTGTCCGTGGTGCCGGCGCCAGTCCCGCGCACCGGCCGAGGGTTTGCCACGCTGTGCATCGCCATCGTGGCGGCAGCCCTGATGATGGTCCTGATCACCAACATCACCGTCTCCAACCGGCAGTACGATCTCGTCACGCTCAAGAACGAGTACACCGACGTGAGCCAGGCCAATGAACAGCTGCGCCAGCAGGTCGAACACTTGGAAGCTCCGCAGAACTTGGCAGCCGAGGCCGCCAAGCTCGGCATGGTCAACCCAGGGAGCATCGCCTCCGTCGATCTGGATACCGGGGCCGTGAGCGGCAAGGCGACACCGGCCGATGCCGCGGACAAGCCCAGCCGTCGCGTCGCCGTCCCCGCCGGCCCCGAAGCGGGGCAAGCCGCTCAGACCGATGCGGAGGCTCAGAGTGCAAAGCAGCCTGAGACGGCGGCCGCTCCCGACACCGCGGAGTCCGGCGAGCCCACAGGGTCCGGCGAGACCACAGAGTCCGGCGGCACTGGCCAAGAACAAGACGCCAGGGACGCACAGGAACTGAACGGCGGAACCATTCCGGCGCCGCAGTTCTCCGCACGCGGCAACTGACCGAAAGGACACCATAGATGCCCCTGTCAGATGGCTCAGGAGGAGTCCTGGAAGCAAGCGGACGGCGGTTGCGCTTCGGCATCCTCATTGCGTTGGCGCTGCTCGTCGTCCTGGGGCTCCGGTTGGTGTTCATTCAGGGCGTCGACGCGTCGGGTCATGCTCAGAAAGCCATGGACGAGCGTCTGAAATCGGTGACGGTCAAGCCCGAGCGCGGCTCCATCCTCGACTCTCAGGGCCGGGTCCTGGCGGCCTCCGTGGCTCGGTACGACCTGGTGGCGGACCAGCGTCTCGTCAAGGATTACCGGGTGTGGGACGACGAGTCGGCCAGCATGAAGGACGTCGAGTTGGACGATTCTCTCCAGAAGCTCTCCGCGCTGCTGGGGATGGACGTCGACGAGTTGCGGGAACGCATGGTGGGGGACCGGCCCTACAAGGTGGTGACCAAGGGTGTCACCCCGGAGATCAAGGAGAAGGCCATTGATCTGGGCATTCCCGGGTTGATCGCCGAACCCGTGTCCGAGCGGTCCTA
Organism: Citricoccus sp. GCM10030269; assembly: GCF_042665635.1. Taxonomy (NCBI): domain Bacteria; kingdom Bacillati; phylum Actinomycetota; class Actinomycetes; order Micrococcales; family Micrococcaceae; genus Citricoccus; species Citricoccus sp. GCM10030269. The sequence goes on from NZ_JBHTCV010000005.1 coordinate 58,586, forward strand.
TCCGAACGGAGCCGTGGCGGGGTCCATTCTCGGCTTCGTCGGAGGCGATGGCAGCCCCCTCGAAGGCCTCGAGCTGAGCCAGGACGATCGTTTGGCCGGTGAGGCCGGCAAACGCACGTACGAGATTGCCGCAGACGGAATCCGGATTCCCAACGCGGAGTTCTCCGAGACTCCCGCCGTGGACGGCGACGACGTCCGCTTGACCATCGATCAAGATGTGCAGTGGTTCGCGCAGGAGGCCATCGCCGAGAAGACCGAGTCCTACAACGCCGACTGGGGCAATATCACGGTGATGAACGCCAAGACCGGAGAGATTCTGGCCATGGCGGACTCGACCACGGTGGACCCCTCAGATCCCTCGGCCACGGACAACCTGTTCTGGCGGCCCACCTCGTTGACGCAGTCGTACGAGCCGGGATCCACCGGGAAGATCGCCACCTTCGCCACGGCCCTCGAAGAAGGCGGGATCTCTCCGACGGACGGTTGGACCGTGCCCAATCACCAGGATTTCGACGGCCAGGTCGTCCATGATGCCGAACCCCACCAGACCTATGACATGACGACGGCGGGAATCTTCACTCGTTCCTACAACACCGGGACCGTCCAGGTGGCCGAGTCCGTGGATGATCAGACTCGCTACGACTACCTGAAGAAACTCGGCGTCGGCGACCCGGTGGACATCGGCCTGCCCGGAAGCAACAAGGGCATCCTCATCGACCCGGCGCAGTGGGGCTCCCGGCAGCGGCTGACCACCATGTTCGGCCAGGGCTACACCCAGACCACGCTGCACTTGGCGCAGATCCTGCAGACCGTGGCCAACGGTGGCGTCAAGAAGAGTCCCCAGCTGATCGACGCGTACATCAGCCAGGACGGAGCGGAGAGCGTGCAGCCCGAAGACGCCGGTATTCGCGTCTTCTCCGAAGAGACCTCCAGTGAAATGCTGAAGATGATGGAGGGGGTCGTCCAGATGGGTACCGCTGCTCCTGCGAAGATTCCCGGCTACCGCGTCGGTGGCAAGACCGGTACCGGCGAGGCGGCCGGGATCGGCGGATATGACGGTTACACGACCTCCTTCGGGGGAGTCGCACCGCTGGACGACCCGCAGTTCGTCGTTGCCGTCTCCGTTCATCGGCCCCAGGGCGACTGGCATAGCTGGCAGGTGGAAGACACGGCCGCGGAGGTGCTCTCCTACCTCCTCACGAAGTACAACGTGCCACCGAGCGACGAGAAGCCGCAGAACTATGACGTGTTCACCGAGGACCCCCAGAAGCGCCCGTGGTGAACGGAAACACGCCGCCCATGAGCCTGCCCCCGAGTCCGTCCTTGACCCCTGCCGAACAGGACGCCGCCTTCCGCCCGGACCAGACGGATCCTCTGGACTGGAATGACCTCGTCGAAGCGCTCAACCGTGACGGCCAGACGGCGGAGTTCCTGGCGGGTCTGCCCGGCACTCCGGGACCAACAGGCATCGCCATGGATTCCCGCGCTGTTCGGCCGGGGGACCTGTACGTCGGTGTACCCGGAGCCCACCGCCACGGCGCCGAGTTCACCGACTCCGTGGTGGCCGCCGGCGCCCGCGGGGTGCTCACCGATGCCCGTGGGGCCGAGCTCATCCAGGAGCACCGGCACGAGATCACGCCCGCCAGTGTTCCGGTGCTGGTCGTGGACGACGCGCGGGACGCCGTCGGGACCGCCGCCGCGGCGATCTATCGCAACGCCGGCGTGGGGCCTCGCCTGTACGGCGTCACGGGCACGAACGGCAAGACCACCACGAGCTATTTCATCACCTCGTTGCTGGAGGCGTGGGGGGAGTCCACCGGACTGATCGGCACCATCGAGATCCGGGCGGGCGGTCGTGCCGTGCCCAGCACGCTCACCACTCCTGAATCGACGCAACTCCACGCGTTGATGGCTCTGATGCGTCAGGAGGGGGTGGGCGCCGCCGCCATGGAGGTGTCGTCCCACGCCGTCAGTTACCGCAGGATCTCGGGACTGCACTTCGCCGTGGCCGGATTCACCAACCTGACGCAGGATCACCTCGACCTGCACGGGTCCATGGAGGACTATTTCGCCGCCAAGGCCGGACTGTTCGACGGTCGCCGCACCGGTCGCGCGGTGATCACGCTCGACGGCGGCCCGGACGGCCCCGACGCGGACGGCGCCACGTGGGGCACGCGGATGGCCGAGGCGGCCGGGTGCCCCGTGGTCACGCTGTCCCTGGGTCCGGCCGCCGATCATTCCGGTGCACCGATCACCGAGGCCGACTGGTCGGTGTCGGCGTTGACACCCTCCGGGCTGGGGCACCGCTTCACCATCAGCCATGCGGCCAGCGGCCGGGAGGTTCCGGCGTCGACCGGGTTGCCGGGACGGTTCAACGTGGCCAATGCGGCACTGGCGGCCGTCATGGTCTTCGAATCGCTGCCGGAGACCGAGTGGGACTCGATCGCAGAACTCATGGATGCGCCGGTGGGACAGGGGCCCTTCGCCACCGCTGTGCCGGGGCGGATGGAGGTCGTGGGTCAGTCCCCGGACGCGATCGTGGACTTCGCCCACAACCCGGACGGAATGGTCCGTGCGCTGGAGTCCGTTCGGGATGCTCGCCGTGCTTCCGGCAACGAGTCCGGCCGCACCATTCTGGTTTTCGGCGCCACGGGTGACCGGGACAAGTCCAAGCGTCCCGTGATGGGACGCATCGCGGCGCAGTGGGCGGACGTGGTGATCGTCACCGATGATGACGCGCACACCGAGGACCCCGCCGGTATCCGTGCCGAGGTGCTGGACGGTGTGAGAGAAGCCGCGCGTGGGGCGCTCGAGGCCGGGCGGTCTGTGGAGGTCCATGAGTCCGCGCCGCGCCAGGAGGCCATCGACTTGGCGGTGTCTTTGGCCACACCCGCGGACACGGTGCTGGTAGCCGGGCGCGGCCATGAAACCGTGCAGGACATGGCCGGAGTGGACGTCGCCCTGGATGATCGGGAGGAACTCAGGGCGGCTCTGGGCCGCCGCGGCCCTCAGCCCTCGGCCGATTCCGCGGCACGGGGACGTAAAGTTGACGGGTCATGATCGAACTCAGCGCATCCGCCATTGCCGAGGCCACCGGCGGCCGTTTGACCGCCACGGCGTCTCCCGGCGCCACGGTCGACGCCGCGACCACCGACTCGCGTGAGATCTCGCCCGGAGCACTGTTCATCGCCAAACCCGGTGAACACGCCGACGGCCACGACTTCATCCCCACGGCCCGAGCCGCTGGGGCCACGTTGATCCTGGCTCAACGGGAGACCACGGACGATGACGGACACCCCGATCCCGCCGTGCTGGTGGAGGATGTGGTGCTGGCCATGGGCCGACTCGCCAGCTACATCGTGGAGCGGATTCGCGAGCACTCGCCGACCACGGTGATCGGCATCACCGGTTCCGCGGGCAAGACGACCACCAAGGACCTGCTGGCGACCGTGCTGTCCACGCAGGGACCCACGGTGGCGCCGCAGAACTCCTACAACGGGGAGGTCGGTGTTCCGCTGACGGTCTTCACGGCCTCGCTGGAAACGCGCTACCTCGTCATCGAGATGGGGGCGGACCAAGTCGGCAACATCGAGTACCTCTCGTCCCTGGTGAAGCCGGACATCGGCGTCGTGCTGATGGTCGGCTCCGCCCACGCCGGAAAGTTCGGCGGAATCGAGAACATCGCCCGGACCAAGGGAGAACTCGTCGAAGCCCTCCCCGCCACCGGTTACGCCGTCCTCAACCGAGACGATCCGCGTGTGACCGCCATGGCCGAGCGGACTCCGGGGAAGGTCGCTTGGTTCTCCGTGGAGAACGGGTCGTTCCCGTGGGTGGACCAGGACCTCGACGATGGGAAGGCGGCGTTCTCGGCCCTGGCCGACTCCCTGACGACCAACGGTGACGAGCAGCCGGTCTTCGAGTTGCGGCTCGGGGCCGGTACCCGTGCCGAGGCGTTCCCGGTGGTCTCGGGCCTGACCGGCCGTCACCACGCCGCGAACATCGCCGCCGCAGCGGCCGCCGCGTTCGCCGCCGGGCTTCCCGCGGAGACGATCGCTACCGCGCTCCACGGCGCTGGACCCAGCAGCCGACGGCGGATGGAACGCACGGATCGGGAAGACGGCGTGACCATCATCAACGACGCGTACAACGCCAACCCGGAGTCCATGCGGGCCGCCCTGAAGACCCTGGCCACGATCGGTCGTTCCACTGGCCGGCGAACCTGGGCGGTCCTCGGTGAGATGCTCGAACTCGGTGACGCCAGGATCCCGGAGCACACGGCGATCGGCACCGCCGTGGTGCGGCTCAACATCGATCAGTTCGTCGTCGTCGGCCGCGGTGCTCGGCCGCTGTACACCTCGGCCGTCAACGAAGGCTCGTGGGGCGAGGAGATCGATTTCGCCGAGGACGTCGACGCCGCCGAGGAGTTGCTGAACCGCAGGCTAGCCCCGGGCGACATCGTGCTGCTGAAGTCCTCGAACGGGGCCGGACTGGGCGAACTGGGCGATCGGCTAGCCTATGGTCGAGCCGGTACGCCGACCACGGACGGTTCACGTGCCGGGGACCGGAAGGAGCCGAATCCATGATCGGTCTGTTGATCGGTGCCCTTCTGGGCCTCGTGCTGACGCTGTTCGGCACGCCGCTGTTCATCAAGTTCCTCGTGAGACAGGGCTACGGTCAGTTCATTCGCGACGACGGCCCGACGAGTCACAAGACCAAGCGCGGCACCCCGACGATGGGCGGGGCCGTCTTCGTGGTGGCCACAGTGGTCGCCTATTTCCTGACGCACTGGATCATGTCCGGGCTGCAGCTGGAGAACGCCGGGTTCACCGCCTCCGCCATGATCCTGCTGCTGTTGATGGTGGGAATGGGGTTCGTCGGCTTCCTCGATGACGTCACCAAGATCACGAATCAGCGATCCCTCGGACTGACGCCGTGGGCCAAGATCGTGCTGCAGGCCATTGTCGGGATCAGTTTTGCCGTCCTGGCGCTGAATTTCGCCGATGAACGAGGCCTGACCCCGGCCTCAACGGCGATCTCTTTCGTCCGCGATCTTCCCCTCGACCTCGCGTTCGCCGGGCCAGTGCTCGGGATGATCCTCTTCGTGATCTGGTCCAACCTGATCACGACGGCCACCACCAACGCCGTCAATCTGACCGACGGACTGGACGGACTGGCCACCGGTGCCACCGCGATGATCACCGGCGCCTACATGCTGATCACGATCTTCCAGGCCAATCAGTCCTGCGGCGTCACCGGAGTCCAGGCGGCCTGTTACGAGGTCCGGGACCCGATGGACCTGGCGGTGCTCGCCTCCATCCTGACCGGTGCACTGATCGGATTCCTGTGGTGGAACACCTCCCCGGCGAAGATCTTCATGGGGGATACCGGTTCGCTCGCCCTCGGGGGTGCCCTGGCAGGTTTCGCCATCATGTCTCGCACCGAGCTGCTGGTCGTGATCCTGGCCGGCCTGATGGTCATCATCACGCTTTCGGTGATCATCCAAGTGGGTTACTTCAAGTTCTCCGGCGGCCGGCGGGTCTTCCTCATGGCGCCGCTGCAGCATCATTTCGAGCTCAAGGGCTGGGCCGAGGTCACCGTGGTGGTGCGCTTCTGGCTGGTCGGTCTGCTCTGCGTGGCCGTCGGGGTCGCCCTGTTCTACGGTGAGTGGGTGCTCACACCATGACCTCCGGCTCATCGGCAGGCTCCCGTCCAGACGCGGCTGGCGGACCGGGGCGCCTGGACTCTCTGACGTCCTGGGACGCTGACTGGTCAGGCCTGCGAGTCGTGGTGGCGGGGCTGGGACTCTCCGGATTCTCCGCAGCGGACACCCTCGCTGAACTGGGTGCGCACGTGGTGGTCGTCGACTCTCAAGACTCGGCCGATGCCCGGGGCAAAGCCGACACCCTCAAGATCGTCGGGGTCCACGAGGTGCTGCTGGGCCCGGACGCACCCCTTCGGCTTCCCGACGTCGGCGGTGCGCCGGCCGACGTCGTGGTCACCTCCCCGGGATGGCGGCCCGATCAACCGCTGCTGGCCGCGGCCGCTGCGGCCGGAATCCCGATCTGGAGCGACATCGAACTCGCGTGGCGAGTGCGCCGGCGTGCTGGTCGGAGCACGGCCGACTGGCTGGTCGTCACCGGAACGAACGGGAAGACCACCACCGTCGGCATGGCGGAGTCGATGCTGTTGGCGGCCGGACAGCGGGCCATCGCCTGCGGCAATCTGGGCACGCCCATCCTCGACGTCATCCGGAACCCGGAGGACTGGGACACGATCGTCGTCGAGCTCTCCAGCTTCCAGCTGCACTGGACGCACCACATCGAGCCGGCCGCCTCGGTGGTGCTCAATGTCGCGGAGGATCACGTGGACTGGCACGGCTCCTTCGAGGCCTACTGCGCCGACAAGGCGAAGATCTATGAGCACACGCGGGTGGCCTGCATCTTCAGTGAGGAACAGCCGTTGACCATGCGCATGGTCGAAGGCGCCGACGTCCAGGAGGGCTGCCGCGCCGTGTCCTTCACCACGGACGCCCCCGGCCGCTCCATGGTCGGTGTGGTGGAGGGAATGCTGGTGGACCGGGCTTTCCTCGAGAACCGTGCGCATCAGGCCCTGGAACTCGGGCACCTGGAGGATCTGGGTCCCCTTGCGCCCCGGCATCAGGTCGCCAACGCCCTGGCCGCCGCTGCTCTCGTCCGTTCCATCGGGGTTTCCCCGGAGGCCGTGCGCGATGGCCTGCGGGCCTACCAGCCGGGGGAGCACCGCATCCAGCCGGTGGCCAAGGCGAACGACGTGCTGTGGATCAACGACTCCAAGGCGACCAATCCGCACGCCGCCGACGCGTCGCTGGCGGCGTTCACCGACGTGGTCTGGATCGCCGGCGGACTGTCCAAGGGGGTGGCCTACGACGACTTGGTGGCCCGCCATGCCGACCGCCTTCGCGCGGTGATCCTGCTCGGCGCCGATCCCAGCGAACTCGAAGGTGCGTTGAAACGACACGCACCGGATCTCCCGGTCCTGCAGACCGCTGTACGGGAGACTGGAAACGAACACTCGGACGGTCAGCAGGCCATGGTGACAGCGGTCCGTGAAGCGCATGCCGTGGCCCGCCCCGGAGACGTCGTGCTCATGGCGCCGGCAGCGGCGTCCATGGATCAGTTCACGTCGTACGCAGACCGAGGAAACGCCTTTATCGACGCCGTCGCCCGCCTCATGGAAGACCTGGGGCTGGGCAGCTAAGGAGCCCCCGCCCATGGTGACCACCCCACTCCGGCCCTCGCGCCGCACCCGGGGTCCCGCCAGGACCGGGCCGCGGACCTCAGGGGCCACTGGGACTGTGCCGAGCGGAGCAGTGCCGGCACGTCCGGCGCCGTGGTGGCGTCGTTTCTGGGCGGTCCTCGAGGGCAGCGCCTCGTCCCGGGCGTCCTATGTCCTGATCCTGGGATGCACCGTGGCCCTGACCGTCATCGGGCTGATCATGGTGTTGTCCTCCTCCTCGGTGGAGAACATCGGAGAGTTCTCCGGGTCCTATGACCTGTTCCTGCGTCAGGGCATCTTCGCCGTCGTCGGGCTCGCGACGATGCTGGCGCTGTCCCGGCTGAGCAGCGCGCAGTTACGAAAACTGGCCTGGCCGGCCATCCTGCTGGCCGTCTTTCTGCTGATGCTGGTGATCACGCCGTTGGGACACGAGGTCAACGGCAACCAGAACTGGCTGAAGATCGGCTCCTTCACGGCCCAGCCGTCCGAGGCGGCCAAGCTCGCCCTGGCTCTGTGGTCGGCGGCCGTCCTGGAACGCAAGGCCAAACTGGTCGGGCGGCTCCAGCACTCGATCGTGCCGGTCATCTTCCCGGTGGGACTCATGCTGCTGGGCCTGGTCATGTACGGCCGGGACCTGGGCACTGCCATGGTGCTGATGCTGATCATCGGAACCGTGCTTTACCTGGCCGGAACCCCCATGCGCTATTTCCTGGTGGCCGGCGGCCTCGGCCTCGCCGGGGCGGTGACCCTCGCGCTGACCTCCGCCAACCGTGCCGTGCGCATCCAGGCGTGGCTCGGCAATTGTGAGGTCGCCACTGACCCGTGCTATCAGCCGCAGCACGGCATGTACGCCTTGGCCTCCGGCGGATGGTGGGGCGCCGGTCTCGGCCAGTCCCGGCAGAAGTGGAGCTACATCCCCGAGGCGGAGAACGACTTCATCTTCACGATCCTCGGTGAGGAGCTCGGCCTGGTCGGCACGCTGCTGGTTCTGGCTCTCTTCGCCGGACTGGCCGTCGGCATGTTCCGAGTGGCTCGCCGCGCCGACTCCCTCTTCGCGCGCATCTGCACCAGCGGCATTCTGATCTGGATCATCGGCCAGGCATTCATCAACATCGCCATGGTCACGGGCCTGTTGCCGGTGATCGGCGTGCCTTTGCCCTTCATCTCCTACGGTGGTTCCGCGCTGACCTTCGTGCTGGCGGCGATCGGCGTGGTCCTCGCGTTCGCCCGCGAAGAGCGTCGGAGTGCGCTCGGCACAGACACAGCGGTGAACAAGAACACCAAGAACACCAAGAACACAGCAGTCGACAAGGCCACAGCATGACGGCGTCTTTGCGCGTCGTTCTGGCCGGCGGAGGCACGGCCGGGCACGTCAGTCCCATGGTGGCGATCGCCCGAGCCCTCCAGGACAGTGCCGCCGAGGCGGGCATTCAGATCCACTGCAGCATGGTGGGCACAGCATCCGGGCTAGAGACTCGGCTGGTCCCGGCGGCCGGCTACGAGCTCGACACCATCGATCGGGTCCCGCTGCCTCGGCGGCCCACGATGGATCTGGCGCGGCTGCCGGGACGGTTCCGGCGGGCCATCCGCCAGGCCGGGGCCATCCTCGACCGTCGCCGAGCCGACGTCGTGGTGGGGGTCGGGGGATACGTCTCCACGCCGGTGTACCTGGCCGCTGCCCGCCGCGGACTGCCGTTGGTCATCCATGAGGCAAATGTCCGGGCCGGACTGGCGAACAAGGTCGGCGCGCGGCGAGCCGCCGTCGTCGCCACCGCCTTCCCAGAAACCGTTCTGCCCCATGCCCGCTGTGTCGGCATGCCGATGCGCCGGGAGATCTCCCGTCTCGACCGGGACGCCAGCCGGTCCTCGGCACGGCGGTCGCTGGGACTGGATGAGTCCGCCACGACCGTGGTGGTCACCGGAGGCTCTTCCGGTGCCCTCAACTTGAACCGGACGGTCGCCGCGGCACTGCCCGATTTCGCGGCCGCCGGACTGCAGGTGCTGCACCTGACGGGCCGGGACAAGCAGGTTCTCGGGCCCGACGGGACCCCGGTCAGCTCGCCGGGATACCACCAGCTGGAGTATCTCGACGGGATGGAACAGGCTTACGCCGCCGCTGATCTGATCGTCGCACGCTCGGGATCCGGCACGGTGTGCGAGTTGGCGGCCGTCGGGCTGCCGGCCGTGTTTGTTCCGCTGCCCGTGGGCAACGGCGAGCAGTCACTCAACGCCCGTGGACTGGTCGACGCCGGGGGAGCGCTGATGGTGCGGGACGAGGCGTTCACGCCGGACTGGGTACGCCGCGAACTCATTCCGCTGGCCCTGGACGGCGACCGATTGCAGGCGATGTCCGTGGCCGCGGGGACCCTGGGAGTCCGCGATGCCGACCGCACCATGGCTCGGTTGGTCTTGCGCGCAGCCGGACTGGACCGGGAAGGAGACCACTCGTGAACGCCGGTACACCGTCGGACCCCCACGCCCGGACGACTCAGGAACCGGGCACTCAGACCCCCGCCGAGTTGGCTGCTTTGGGCCGGGTCCATTTCCTCGGCCTCGGTGGCGTGGGGGTCTCCGGAATCGCTCGCATCATGCAGCAGCGCGGGGTGCCGATTTCCGGGACCGACGCCAAAGACCTCCCGGTGATGCGAGAACTGGAGGCGGCCGGCGCGACGGTGTTCGTGGGCTACGACGCCGCGCACCTCGACGAGCTGGCCGTGGACACGGTCATCGCCTCCTCGATCGCCGGAGCGGGAAACCCAGAATACGACGCGGCGGTCGCCCGGGGACTGCCGGTGCTGCACCGCTCCCAGGGCCTGGCGGCCACCATGTCCGGACAGCGAGTCCTGGCGGTGGCCGGCACCCACGGCAAGACCACCACGTCCTCGATGGCGGCCCTGACCTTCACCCAGGCCGGCGCCGAGCCGTCTTTCGCCGTGGGCGCCGCCGTGGCCGGGCTGGGCACCAACGCCGTGGCCGGCGCCGGTGAGTGGTTCATCGCCGAAGCCGATGAATCCGACGGAACGCTGCTGAACTACCGGCCGCAGATCGCCATCCTCACCAACGTGGAGGCGGATCATCTCGACTTCTACGGCACCGAAGACGCTGTGGTGCAGGTCTTCCGGGACTTCATCCAGCTGCTGCCGGACGATGGCGTGCTGGTGGCCTGCGGTGAAGACGCCGGCGCGCGCGGCCTGGCGGACTGGGCCCGCGGAGCAGATCTCGACGGAGGCCCCGGACGAACAGGCCCTCGGGTGGCCACCTACGGTTCCGACCCGAACCGGTCCGATGACCTGGTGCTGGTGGCCAGCGAGTCGTCGGAGACGACTGGCGGCACTGGTCAGCTGGTGACCTATCGCTGGGCCGACGGCACGACGACGCAGTTGACGCTGTCTCTTCCCGGGCGACACAACGCGCTGAACGCCGCGGCGGTGCTGCTCGCTGCCCGGCATGCCGGGCTGCCGGTCGAGGCCGCGGCTCGTGGTCTCGAAGAATTCAAGGGGACCGCACGGCGATTCGAGTTCCGGGGTGAGGCTGCGGGCGTCCGCGTCTTCGACGACTACGCCCATCACCCGACCGAGGTGGCGGCGGCCATCGCGGCCGGCCGGTCCGTGGCGGAAGGCCATCGCGTGCACGTGCTGTTCCAGCCCCACCTGTTCTCGCGCACCCGAGACTTCGCCGACGGCTTCGCCGAAGCCCTCTCGGCCGCCGACGGGGTCAGAGTCCTGCCGATCTACCCGGCACGAGAAGAGCCGATCCCCGGCATCGACTCATCCGTGATCGCCGGCCACGTGCGCGCTGCGCTCCCCGGAGCGACGAGGGTGCCGACCGACACTCGGCAGGCCGTCGCCGAACTCGTGGCCCTGGCCGAACCCGGCGACATCGTCCTCACCATGGGGGCCGGAGACGTGACGGCTCAGGGCCCGGCCGTCCTTCAGGCGCTCACCGAGGCGCAGCGATCATGACGGATGTGGACGAGACGACGCGGACGTCGACTGACCGTGACAACGTGCTCGAGTTCCCGGAGACCGAGGGCGAGGTCCGGCATCGTCGACGTCGGCTCTGGTGGGTGAGCGGCGCGGGAGTCGTGGTGCTGTTGGGCATTCTCGGCGCCGTCCTGTACTTTTCGCCGCTGCTGGCCGTACAGACGGTGACGGTCACCGGAACGGACCTGGTCTCCCAACAGCGCGCCTTGGAACGGCTGCAACCCCTCGTCGGGATGCCCTTGCCTCAGGTCGGGGAAAGAGCCGTGGAAGACCTGCTGTCCGATGAGCCGGCGGTGCGAGAGGCGATCGTCCACGCTGAGCCGCCGTCTTCGCTGTCCGTGGAGATCGTCGAGTACGAACCCGTGGCGGCGGTGCCGGACGGCGATCGCCGAGTGCTGTACTCGGCAGACGGGAAGGCCCTGGCCGAGGTGCCGGCTGATCGCGCCGCGGAATACCAGCTCCCCAGTGTGGCCAGCGTCGAAGACGTCCGCGACCCGCAGGTCTTCGATGTCATCACCTCCGTCCTGGGGACTCTGCCGGAGTCGATCCGTACGCAGATGGAGTCGGCTTCGGCACAGACCGTGGACTCTGTCACCCTCAAACTCAAGGACGGCCGGACGGTGTTGTGGGGCAATGCCGATCAGGGGCCCCGCAAGGCCCAGGTGCTCGAAGCACTGTTGGGAATACCCGAAAACGACCAGGCGCCGGTTTCCGAGTTCGACGTCTCCACTCCGGACCGGCCGGTGACGCGGTGAGGTCAGCGACACGCGGGACTGGTCTTTGCGCGAATGCCGCCAGCACCATAACGTTTCACCCAGACACAGGTTGACATAACACTAACGTTCAACCTGAACGTTAAGCCAGCCGGACGGCACTGAAGCGCACGCTGGGCCTCAGTGATCCCGACCGGAGACAGACAGACACCGAGCAAGGGATATACACCGTGGCAGCACCGCAGAACTACCTGGCCGTCATCAAGGTCGTCGGCATCGGCGGCGCCGGCGTGAACGCCGTCAACCGCATGATCGACGTCGGGCTCCGCGGCGTGGAATTCATCGCCATCAACACCGACGCTCAGGCGCTGCTGATGAGTGACGCCGATGTGAAGCTCGACGTCGGCCGTGAACTCACGCGCGGACTCGGAGCCGGCGCCAACCCCGAGGTCGGCCGCCAGGCCGCCGAAGATCACGCCGAGGAGATCGAAGAGGTCCTGCGCGGCGCGGACATGGTGTTCGTGACCGCGGGCGAGGGCGGCGGCACCGGCACCGGCGGCGCGCCGGTGGTGGCCCGCATCGCTCGGTCTCTGGGAGCGCTGACCATCGGCGTCGTCACGCGGCCCTTCACCTTCGAGGGCCGGCGTCGGGCCAGCTCCGCCGAGAGCGGCATCGACGACCTGCGCGATGAGGTGGACACCCTGATCGTCATTCCCAATGACCGGTTGCTGTCCATCTCGGACCGGAACGTCTCCGTGCTGGATGCCTTCAAATCGGCTGATCAGGTGCTGCTCTCCGGTGTCCAGGGCATCACCGACCTCATCACCACTCCGGGCCTGATCAACCTGGACTTCGCCGACGTGAAGTCCGTCATGCAGGGGGCCGGATCCGCGCTCATGGGCATCGGCTCGGCGCAGGGCGAGGACCGCGCCGTCAAGGCCGCCGAGCTGGCGATCGCCTCCCCGCTGCTGGAGGCCTCCATTGACGGAGCCCACGGCGTACTGCTGTCCATCCAGGGCGGCTCCGACCTCGGTCTCTTCGAGATCAACGAGGCCGCGCGGCTGGTCCAGGAAGTCGCCCATCCCGAAGCCAACATCATCTTCGGCGCCGTCATCGACGACGCGCTGGGCGACGAGGCCCGCATCACGGTCATCGCGGCCGGCTTCGACCAGGTGGACGCCACCTCGGCGCCGACGGGCACCTACAACGCCGGCACGCGGCCGCAGAGCCAGTCACAGCAGGCCACTCTGCCCGGGTCGCAGGGCTCGGGGCAGCTGGCAGGCCAGGGAGCCAGCCAGTCAGCCGGCCAGGGAACCGCCCAGAACGGCACCCAGAACGGCACCCAGAACGGAGCGCAGCAGCCGGGCCACCAGCGTCCCGTGCCGGCGGCTCCGGGCCACGAGCCGGTCGCCCAGCCGGAGCCGTCCGGCTACCAGGCCGAGCCCGCCCAGGAGGACCTGCCGACCGTCGTCGAGCCGGACTCCTCCGGTCCGGGCCGGGACGGCCGAGACGATCTGGATGTCCCGGACTTCCTGAAGTAATCACGGCTGCAGTCAGCAGGTACCACGTGACGGACACGAACGGGCCGTTCCTGGTCCTCGATCGTCCCGCACCGGAGCTGTACCTCGGCTTCACCGGTGTCGACGCCGGCAATCTCGCCTACCATCTGGCGGATTCGGCGCCGAGCCGAGAGCGGGTCTCCCACTCCCGCGAGCAGTTGGAGCGCGCCATGGGGGTTCGGCCCGGGAGCACCGAGTACGTCACCCAGGTCCATTCCACTCGTGTCGTGGGGGCCGGAGGTGACGAGGTGCCCGCCGAGGCCGACGCCATCGTCAGCGCCTCGGGGAGCGAGCCTCTGGCGATCATGGTGGCCGACTGCCTGCCCGTGGTCTTCGTCTCCCGGGCCGTGGGTGGCCATGAGTTCTCGGGCCCCACGGCGGTGGCGCATGCCGGTCGCCGGGGGCTGCTGGACGGCGTCCTCCAGGCCACGGTCACTCGCATGCGCGAGGACGGCGCCGGTTCCGGCGCCGGAGACATTGCGGCCTGGATCGGCCCGGGAATCTGCGGGCGCTGCTACGAGGTCCCCGAACAGATGAGGGACGACGGAGCCGCTCGGGTGCCGGAGACCTTCTCGACGACTTCGTGGGGGACACCCGCTCTTGATCTGGCGGCCGGTGCGCAGGCGCTGCTGGAGACCATGGGGGTGACCGTGCGCCGGGTCCCGATCTGTACTTTCGAGGACCGACGGCTCTTCTCCCACCGGCGTGAGCCCGGCCGGGGCCGGGGTGTGGGACTGGTCTGGCGCACCGGATCTGGCACTGGACCCCTGCCAGCAACCACCAGCACGAGCAGCGCGAGCGAATGATGGACCGGACAGAGGAACGTACAGCACAACTGGCGGAACGCCTGCAGTCGGTCAGGTCTCGAATCCAGCAGGCGGTCTCGCAGGCCGGGCGGCCGGACAGCCCGCAACTCGTGGTGGTGTCCAAATTCCATCCCGCGGCCGACGTCCGACGACTCGCGTCTTTGGGTGTGCGCGACTTCGGCGAGAACCGTGACCCGGAGGCGCGGCACAAGGCCGCTGAACTCGAAGACCTGGACGTGGACTGGCACTTCGTCGGGCAGCTGCAGTCGAACAAGGCCAAGCACGTGGTCCGGTATGCCTCAGCCGTTCACTCGGTGGACCGGGTGTCCCTCGTGGAGGCGCTCTCGACGGCGAAGCAGCGTGAACAGGCCCGGCGTCTGGAGTCCGGGGAGCAGCCGCTGCGGCCGCCCCGGCCGCTGCGGTGCCTCATCCAGGTCGATCTCGACCCGCGGCCGGTCGAGGACAGACCGCCGGGGATCGGTGCCCGCGGAGGCGCGCCACCGGCTGCGGTGGAGGAGCTGGCCGAACGAATTGACCGGGCTGACGGGCTGCGGCTGCAGGGTGTCATGGCGGTGGCTCCCCTCGGGCTGGACCCGGCCGGGACCTTCCGCCGGCTCCGCGAGCTCTCCACCTCGATGACCTCCCTCTATCCCGAGGCCACGTGGATCTCCGCGGGCATGAGCCACGATCTTGAGCAGGCGGTTCTCGAGGGGGCGACACACCTACGAATCGGCACCGATGTCCTGGGGCCGCGCCCCGAGGTGGGTTAACCTCGAAAGTGTCTCCAGGACGGCAGACCAACGCAGGGCCAACAGCAGGCTGGGCGGTTACCACACGGTGAGGATTTTCGATGGCTGGTGCACTGAAGAAGACCATGATCTACCTCGGTCTCGCCGACGGCGACGAGCAGTTCGAGGAGGATCGGCGAGTGGTCGAGCAGCCTCGCGGGCACGAGCGCGCCGATCGTGCCGACGGCGCCGAGCGCGCCGACTACTCTGATGAATGGGTCGAGGACGCCCGCGAGGAGCGTGGCCGTTCGGCCGTTGCCTCACCGTCCCCGTCAGCGGAGCGCGAATACCGAGCTCCCGTCACCCCGATCAAGCGGGCCGCCCAGTCCCGGGAAGAAGCTTCTGCAGTGCGCCAGATCACCACCGTCCACCCGCGTTCCTACAACGACGCCAAGCTCATCGGCGAGTCCTTCCGGGGTGGTATTCCGGTGATCATGAACGTCACCGACATGGGCGAGGCCGATGCCAAGCGTCTGGTGGATTTCTCCGCTGGCCTCGTCTTCGGTCTGCATGGTTCGATTGAGCGGGTGACCAACAAGGTGTTCCTGCTCACCCCGGCCACGGTTCAGGTGCTGGGTGAGGACCTCTCGGACGCCGACGACCAGGCCCACTTCTTCAATCAGAACTGACACCGTGCCGGCAGAGATTCACCTGCTGGAGGGCATGACGGTGTGGAATAGGCTGCCGTGACCCTTCTCTTCTCCCTGATCTACCTCGTCTTGGCCCTGGTTCAGTTCCTGCTGCTGATCCGGATCGTCTTCGACGTGGTGCAGTCCATCGCCCGTTCATGGCGACCGCGCGGTCCGTTCCTCGTGATCGCCTCGACCGTGTACTCCGTCACCGATCCGCCGTTGCGGTGGCTCCGGTCGAAGATCCCGCCGGTCAACCTGGGCGGAATCGGCATCGATGTGGCCTTCCTTGTGCTGTTCGTGGTGGTGATACTGCTGAAATCCGTCGTCCAAGCCGTGGCGGCCGGAATCATGGGCTGATGGTAGCCTGACTGTGAGTGTGGCCCCGGTGCGCTGACCTGCGCGCCCGGCCCTCAGAAGACCGTTGCCCCTCGCGGGCAGACCAGATACGTATTGGGGTGACCACATGGCGCTGACGCCGGAAGATGTTGTCAACAAGCGGTTCCAGCCGACGAAGTTTCGGGAAGGCTACGACCAGGACGAAGTTGACGACTTCCTGGACGAGATCGTCGTCGAGCTGCGCCGCCTGAATCAGGAGAACGACGAGCTGCGGCGCAAGGTCGCCGAGCTGCAGTCCGGTGAGACCGGCACGTCCGTTCCGGCTCCCGTCTCGGCTGAGGCCGCCGAGGAGCAGCCCACCCACGTCTCCCAGCCTGTGGACGCGGACGCTGAGCAGGCGTCTGCTGCGTCCGAGGCACCCGTCAACGGAGCTACCGCGGCACCGGCCGGCGAGGCCGAGTCGACGACCGCAGAGGAGCCGGCCGCAGCGGAATCGGCCGCCCCGGCCACTCGAGCGGAGCCGACGGTCACGGAGCCTGCGCCCGCCACGGCGCCCACGGCCACGGCCCAGCCTGCTGCCGCTCAGCCCACCGCCGCGGCCGCTCAGCCCGCCGGCCAGGACGCCACCGCCACGTCTGCGGCCGGTGTGCTCGCGATGGCTCAGAAGCTCCACGACGACTACGTCGCCGAAGGACAGACCAAGCGCGAACAGATCATCGCCGAAGCGCAGAACGAGGCCAACGGACTCGTCAACGACGCTCAGGAGAAGTCCCGCAAGACCCTCGCCGACTTGGAAGAGAAGAAGTCGGTGCTGGAGCGTCAGGTGGAGCAGCTCAAGGGCTTCGAGCGTGACTACCGCGCCCGGTTGAAGGCCTACATCGAGGGTCAGCTGCGCGACCTGCAGAACCAGGGGCCGATCCAGGACGAGGCCGCGGCCACCAGCTGATCGCGGGAACGGCGGGCCACGCCCCGTCGTCGGCGCAGACTCGACTGCACAAGGACAGGGCCGGTCATGGTGACGCACCATGACCGGCCCTGATCCGTTTCCGGCCTGACTTCCCCCCCACCGCCGCTCCACACCGCCACTCCACACCGCCACGGCCCACGGCCGCCTCTGAAGGACACACCTGCGTGACCGAGATCGAACCCAGCCGCCCTGTAGGTCGCCACGACGCGAGCGCCACCGCGCCACCTCCCCTCCGGAGCCGCCGTCGGGCATGGATCTCCGTGCTGGTCTTCGCGGCCGGCTATGTTGCTGACCAGCTGACCAAGTGGTGGGTGGAGACGACCATGACGGAGGGGCAGGTCACGGATGTCCTGCCCCCGGTGCTGCGCTGGCACTTCATCCGCAATCCCGGCGCCGCCTTCTCCATCGGTGAGGAACACACCTGGGTCTTCACCATCATCCAGGCCGCCGTGGTCGCGTTCGTCGTCGTGCAGCTGTTCCGTGTGCGCTCCAGCCTCTGGGCGGTGGCTTTGGGCGGGCTGCTGGGCGGAGTCCTGGGCAATCTGACCGACCGGCTCATGCGCCCGCCCGGCTTCGGTGTGGGCCACGTTGTGGACTTCATCGCCCTGCCGAACTTCGCCATCTTCAACATCGCCGACTCCCTGATCGTGTGTTCCATGATCGGGATCGTCCTGTTGATGTTCACGGGTCTGCGTCTGGACGGCACTCGCGAGGGAGGCGAGTCCCGCCACACGGACAGCCCCGAGGGCGAGCATGGCTGATTCACCGCAGGCCGGGCGGTCCGTCGTCGTGATACAGGAGGGCGACGCCGGCCGGCGCGTCGATGCGATCGTGGCTGCGGCACTGCACGTGTCGCGGACCAAAGCCGCATCCTGGTGCGCCCGGGGGCTGGTGACCGAGCGGCCGGTGGGCGACCCGGGAGAGGGCCGGACCGTGTCCAAGTCGGCGAAGGCGTCGTCGGGGACGGAGCTGGTGGTCGAGGTGCCCGCCGAGCAAGACCCGTTGGAAGTGAAGGTGGAGACCGTGGAGAACCTGACCATCCTGGCCGACGACCCGGACTACGTCGTCGTCGACAAACCCCCGGGGGTCGCGGCGCATCCGTCTCCGGGCTGGGTGGGGCCGACTGTCGTCGGTGGACTGGCCGGCGCCGGTTACCGGATCTCCACCTCGGGAGCGCCCGAGCGCCAGGGCATCGTGCACCGGCTCGACGTGGGAACCTCCGGGATCATGGTGGTAGCCAAGTCCGAACGCGCCTACACCGCGTTGAAGGACGCCTTCCGTGACCGGACCCCGCACAAGACCTACCACGCGGTGGTGCAGGGACTTCCGGATCCGCTGAACGGCACCATCGACGCGCCCATTGCCCGCCATCCCGGACATGACTGGAAGTTCGCCGTGATCGACGGCGGCCGGGAATCGGTGACGCATTATCAGACCCTGGAGGCCTTCGGCCGGGCGACCCTGGTGGAGGTCCAGCTCGAAACGGGGCGGACCCACCAGATCCGCGTGCACTTTGCGGCGCTGCGCCATCCCTGCGCCGGAGATCTCACCTACGGGGCCGATCCCACGCTGGCCGTCCGGCTCGGGTTGACGCGGCAATGGCTGCACGCCCACCGCCTCGGGTTCGCCCATCCGGTCACGGGAGAGTGGGTGGAGTACGAGAGCCCGTACCCACAGGACCTCGTCTACGCGTTGGGCGTGTTGCGGGGCGAGTAACTAGGCTGGACGACCGGCAGAACGGGCAACAGGGGAGAGCAGCAGATGACGGTCACCACCGGATCAGCACGGGGCGCCACGAAGGACGGTGGCTTCGTCCACCTCCACACCCATACCGAGTACTCCATGCTGGACGGTGCGGCCAAACTCACCGAGCTCTTCGCCGAGACGGATCGACTGGGCATGGAGTCGATCGCGATCACCGACCACGGGTATCTCTTCGGCGCCTTCGACTTCTGGAAGAAGGCCACGGACGCCGGTATCAAGCCGATCATCGGCCTGGAGGCGTACCTCACTCCGGGTCATCAGCACCGTTCGGACAAGACCCGAGTGCGCTGGGGCGAGCAGCATCAGCGCGGCGACGACGTCTCCGGCGGTGGCGCGATCACGCACATGACCCTGTTGTCCAAGAACAACAAGGGCATGCACAACCTCTTCCGGGCCGGGTCCATCGCCTCCCTCGATTCGGTCTACGCCAAGTGGCCGCGCATCGACCGTGAGCTGCTGTCCACCTATTCCGAGGGGCTGATCGGCACCACCGGCTGCCCGTCCGGTGAGATTCAGACGCGGCTCCGTCTCGGGCAGTACAACGAGGCCCGGGAAGCGGCCGCCGAGTTCCGCGACATCTTCGGCAAGGGCAATTTCTATTGCGAACTGATGATGCACGGCTTGGACATCGAGAAGCGGGTCATCAATGATCTGCTCAAGTTGGCCAAGGAGCTGGATCTGCCCCTGGTGGCCTCGAACGACCTGCACTACACCCACGAGCACGATGCCAAGCCCCATGAGGCGCTGCTGGCCATCCAGTCCGGCTCCACGCTGCTCGAGCCGACCTATGACCAGGGCGGTTCCCGGTTCGCCCTGTCCGGCACCGAGTACTACGTGAAGTCTCCCCGGCAGATGCGGGACCTGTTCGCCGAGTTCCCCGAGGCCTGCGACAACACGCTGTTGATCGCCGAGCAGTGCGAGGTCTCCTTCGACACCTCCGCCAACTACATGCCGAAGTTTCCCTGTCCGCCGGGGGAGGACGAGACGAGTTGGCTGACCAAAGAGGTCATCACCGGGCTGAAGTACCGCTACCCCAACGGCGTACCGGATCACGTGCGCAAACAGGCCGACTACGAGCTGGACGTCATCATCTCGATGGGCTTCCCGGGCTACTTCCTGGTGGTGGCCGACTTCATCAACTGGGCCAAGGACCACGGCATCCGCGTGGGACCCGGTCGTGGTTCGGGCGCCGGTTCCATGGTGGCCTACGCGCTGAGAATCACCGAGCTCGACCCCCTGAAGCACGGACTGATCTTCGAGCGGTTCCTGAACCCGGACCGCGTGTCCATGCCGGACTTCGACGTCGACTTCGACGACCGTCGTCGTTCCGAGGTGATTGACTACGTGACCGAGAAGTACGGTGACGAGCGCGTGGCCATGATCGTCACGTACGGCACCATCAAGACCAAGCAGGCGCTCAAGGACTCCGCTCGCGTGATGGGCTTTCCGTTCTCGATGGGCGAGACCCTGACCAAGGCCCTGCCACCGTCGGTGATGGCCAAGGACATCCCGCTGAAGGACATCGAGGACAAGGACTCGAGCCGTTACTCCGAGGCGGGGGAGTTCCGGGAGCTGGTGGCCAGCGATCCGGACGCGGCCAAGGTCTTCGAGACAGCCAAGGGCGTCGAGGGTCTGAAGCGGCAATGGGGCGTGCACGCCGCGGGCGTGATCATGTCCTCCGAGCCGATCATCGACATCATTCCGCTCATGCGGCGCCTGCAGGACGGGCAGGTCATCACGCAGTTCGACTATCCCACGGCGGAGGGACTCGGACTGATCAAGATGGACTTCCTCGGCTTGAGGAACCTGACCATCATCTCGGACGCCATCGAGAACATCCAGGCCAACCAGGGCTTCACCCTGGACCTGGAGACCCTGGGCGTCGACGACCGTGAATCCTATGAACTCCTGGCCCGTGGCGACACCCTCGGTGTCTTCCAGCTCGACGGCGGACCCATGCGCTCCCTGCTGAAGATGATGAAGCCGGACAGCTTCGAGGACATCTCGGCGACCATCGCTCTCTACCGGCCCGGACCCATGGGTGCGAATTCGCACACCAACTATGCGCTGCGCAAGAACGGCCAGCAGGAGATCACGCCGATCCACCCTGAGCTCGAGGAGCCGCTGAAAGAGATCCTCGATACGACCTACGGATTGATCGTGTACCAGGAGCAGGTCATGGCCATCGCTCAGAAGGTGGCCGGATACTCGCTGGGTCAGGCGGACATCCTCCGCCGTGCCATGGGCAAGAAGAAGAAGGCCGAGCTGGACAAGCAGTACGTCGGTTTCCACCAGGGCATGATCGACCACGGCTATTCGGAGGGTGCCGTCAAGGCGCTGTGGGACATTCTGCTCCCGTTCTCCGACTACGCCTTCAACAAGGCCCACTCCGCCGCCTACGGGCTGGTGTCGTACTGGACCGCGTATCTCAAGGCCCACTATCCGGCGGAGTACATGGCTGCCCTGCTGACGTCGGTGGGGGATGACAAAGACAAGATGGCGATGTATCTCAACGAGTGCCGCCACATGGGCATCTCGGTGTTGCCGCCTGACGTCAATGAGTCCACCATCTACTTCACCCCGGTCGGCAAGGACATCCGCTTCGGCATGGGCGCCGTGCGCAACGTGGGCGCCAATGTGGTGGCCGGCATGGTCAAGGCACGGGAGGAGAAGGGGGCGTTCACCTCGTTCCAGGACTTCTTCAAGAAGTCTCCCGTGGTGGTCTGCAACAAGCGCACCGTCGAGTCGCTGATCAAGGCCGGTGCCTTTGACTCCATGGGTTATTCGCGTCGCGCCCTGTTGTCCATCCATGAGGAGGCCGTCGACGCCACGGTGGTGCAGAAGCGCCAAGAGGCCAACAACCAGTTCGACTTCTTCTCGCTCCTCGAGGACGAAGGGGGAGAGGCGGCCGACGCCGGCCTGGGCATCGAGGTGCCGGACATGCCTGAATGGGACAAGAATGACAAGCTGACCTTCGAGCGGGAGATGCTCGGGCTGTACGTCTCCGATCATCCCCTTCAGGGACTGGACGGAGTGCTGGCTCAGCACGCGGACACCTCCGTCACCCACATCCTGTCCGACGACGGCCCGGCGGACGGCGCCTCGGTCACCATTGCCGGGCTCATCACCTCGCTCCAGCGGCGCATCGCCAAGAGTTCGGGCAACGCTTACGCCCGGTGCGAGGTCGAAGATCTCGGCGGCTCGATGGAGGTCATGTTCTTCGGCAAGGCCTATGCGCCGATCGCGACCATGCTGGCCGAGGATCTGGTGGTGGCGATCAAGGGGCGGGTCCAGCGCCGCGACGACGGCTCGGTCACGCTGAGTGCCCAGGAACTGACCATCCCCGATCTCTCCGATGGGCACGCCGGACCGGTGTCCGTGACCATGCCGGCGTTCAAAGCCAACGAGACCGTGGTTTCCGCGCTCGGTGATGTGCTCAAGACCCACCCGGGCACCACGGAGGTCCGCCTCAAGCTCGCGGGCACCCGGACTATGGAGATCATGCAGCTCGGTCCGGACTATCGAATCAGCCCCAATCCCGCGCTCTTCGGCGACCTCAAGGTGCTCCTCGGACCGGCCTGCCTCGAATAACCCGCGGATGCACCCTTCGACCCCACCCTTAGTGGGGGTTGCAGCCCTGGACCACAACATCTGGTAATCACATGGTTGTGATCACGGTCGTTGACCCCTTATGCTGGTGTTGTTCACCGGCGAAGGAAGGGTAGGCATGCACTGTCCCTTTTGTCGTCATGAGGATTCCCGGGTGGTGGACTCCAGGTCCCTCGATGATGGTTCGGCCATTCGCCGCAGACGGCAATGCCAGTCCTGCGGCAAGCGGTTCACCACCATGGAGACCACAGCGTTGACCGTGGTCAAGCGTTCGGGGGTAGCCGAGCCGTTCGACCGTTCCAAGATCATCAACGGTGTGCGCAAGGCCTGCCAGGGGCGGCCGGTGACCAACGACGATCTGGCCATGCTGGCCCAAGAGGTCGAGGAGACGATCCGAGCCACGGGCAACGCCGAGGTGGATGCTCACGAGGTGGGTCTGGCCATCCTGGACCCGCTGCGCAGACTCGACCAGATCGCCTATCTCCGATTCGCGTCGGTCTACCAGGGGTTCGACTCGCTGGACGACTTCGCCCGGGCCATCGAGGACCTGCGGACGTCCAGCACCACCAGGTCGGACGCCGCCAGAGCCTTGCAACCCAGGCTCTTCACCCGCTGACGGCGGACAGCCCCTCAGGGGCATCGAGACTGCCGGTGGTGGCTCCGGAGGGGAAGCCGGAGCCACCACCGGCCACCATCCATCAGGCCGATGTGTCCGGTGCGTCCTCAGCTGCCAGAGCCTGACGCGCCAGTTCCTGATCCGCCGCCTTGCGAGCAGAGTCGAGCACGTTCTGCCGCGTCTGGGTGTGGGCCAGCGCATCCGTGGCCCACAACGCGGCTCCCACAATGCCGGCGTTATTCCTCAACGCGGCCGGGATGATCGGCGCGCGTAACCGGAGCAAGGGCAGATAGTCCTCGGGACGTTTGGAGATTCCGCCGCCGACGATGAACAGGTCCGGATGGAAGATGCTCTCCACGTAGGAGAAGTACCGCTGAAGCCGCTCGGCGTAGGCGGGCCAGTCCAGGCCGTCTCGTTCCCGAGCGGCGGCCGACGCGCGGCGTTCGGCCACCTCGCCGTCCAGTTCGATGGTGCCGAGCTCCAGGTTCGGAATGAGCTCCCCGTCCCGGAACAGTCCCGCGCCGATGCCCGTACCCAGCGTGATCACCAGAACCGTGCCCTGGACGCCCCGTCCGGCGCCGAACCGAACCTCGGCGAGCCCGGCGGCGTCGGCGTCGTTCACGGTGGTGACCGGACGCCCCAGATGTTCCGAGAACAGCGCGTCCACATCGGTCCCGATCCAGGCATCGTCGATGTTCGTGGCCGTCCGGCAGATGCCGTTCTGGACCACCGCGGGGAAGTCCACTCCCACCGGCAGGTTCGACGGCGGGGCATCCGGCCGACGGTCCAGCTCCGCGGTGATGCGGGCCAGGACGTCCGCCACCGTCTCGGGGACGGCCGGCTGCGGCGTGGGGATGCGATACCTCTCGCCGACCAGTTGGCCCGTTCCGGGGCCCTCGCCGAGCTGGACGATTCCGCCCTTCATGCCCGTGCCGCCGATGTCGATGCCGAGGGCGGTGTGTTGGCCAGTGGCCGGATCAGTGGTCCTGGTCGCCATGCTGTGCTCCATCTCTGTGCGGCCGGTGAGTGGCCTGTTCCGGTGAGGGCCCAACCTCAGGGCAGGGTGAGGATGTCTGCGCCGTCGTCGGTCACCACGAGGGTGTGCTCGAACTGGGCCGTGCGCTTGCGGTCCCGGGTGACCACGGTCCAGCCGTCCTCCCACTGGTCCCACTGAATGGTGCCGAGGGTGATCATCGGTTCAATGGTGAAGACCATGCCGGGGACCATGAGGGTGTTGTGCGCGGGAGCGGCATCGTAGTGGGGGATGACGAGCCCGGAGTGGAACTCGAGCCCGACCCCGTGACCGATGAAGTCGCGGACCACGCCATAGCCGAACCGCTTGGCATAGGACTCGATCGAGCGTCCGATGACGTTGATCTCGCGGCCGGGCTTCACCGCGCGGATACCGCGCATCATGGCCTCGTGGGTGCGCTCGACCAACAGCCGGGACTCCTCGTCCACCGTGCCCACGAGGAAGGTCATGTTGTGGTCACCGTGGTGGCCGTCCAGGTAGGCGGTGATGTCCAGGTTGATGATGTCCCCGTCCTCCAAGACCGTGTCGTCCGGGATGCCGTGGCAGATCACCTCGTTGATCGAGGTGCAGATCGACTTGGGGAACTCGCGGTAGCCCAGGCAGGAGGGGTAGGCGCCGTGACTGATGAGGAACTCGTGGGCCACCCGGTCCAATTGTGCGGTGGTCACGCCGGGCGCGATGTGCTGTGCCGTCTCCTGCATGGCTTGAGCCGCGATCCGGCCGGCGGCACGAATCTTCGCGATGCCCTCGGCGTCGTAGACATCCGAGGCCTGGCCTTCGTTGGCCGTCTTCTGGCCGACGTACTCGGGTCGTTCGATGCCAGCCGGGACGGGCAGTGAGGGACCCACGACGCCCGGCGTCAACCTGCCCACCGGGGCCACCGAGCCCGGCTCTCCGGGTCGCGGGCCGCCGGACACCGGCGCATTGTGGCTGTTGTCGGAAGCAGTGGTCTCCGGAGAAGAGGTGTGGCTCGGGGCGGTCGCGTGAGGGACTGAAGACATGGTCCGATCCTATCGCCGCGCATCGCCTCGGCGGGCCGCCCAGGTGCGGGCCCTCACGTTAGTCTGGAGAGATGAGCGAATACTGGTACAACGTGGTCAGCAAGCAGGTTGAGGAAGGCCCGCAGTCGGATTGGTCCAAACTGCTCGGACCGTATTCGTCCCGTGCCGAGGCCGAACAGGCGATGAGTCAGGTTCAGGCCAACAATGAGCGGTGGGACGAAGGCGACGACGAGGACTCGTCCTGGGACAACAACCCCGGTAACGACGCCCGCTAAGGTGCCGGCTAGGCGTCGAAGCCGTGCTCGGCGGCCGGAAAGCTGCCGTCGAGCACGTCCTGTCGGTAGGCCGAGACCGCCTCGCGCACCACGGTGTGCAGATCGGCGTACTGCTTGACGAAGCGCGCCATCTTTCCGCTGCGCAGCCCGAGCATGTCCTGCCAGACGAGCACCTGACCGGTCGTGCCGGCCCCGGCTCCGATGCCCACCGTCGGCACGTGCAGCGCCTCATCGACCTTCCGCGCGATCTCGGAGGGGACCATCTCCATCAGAACGGCGAAGGCACCGGCGTCCTGCAGCGTCGTGGCCTCGCGGATCATCTCGGCTGCGGCATCGTCGCCGCGCCCTTGGACCCGGTACCCGCCGAGCACATTCTCTGACTGCGGAGTGAAACCGATGTGCGCCATGACCGGAACGCCGGCGTCGGTCATCATCCGGATGTGGTCCGCATAGCGGACGCTGCCCTCCATTTTCACGGCGTGCACCCCGGCCTCCTTGACCAGGCGGATCGCGCTTTCGGTGGCCTGTTGGGGCGAGAGCTCGTAGGAGCCGAACGGCAGATCGCACAGGACCATGGCACGCCGGGTTCCCCGGACGACTGAGCCGGCGAAGACGATCATCTCGTCCATCGTGATCGGCAGGGTCGTGGCGTGGCCCATCATGGTGCTCGCCGCGGAGTCGCCGACGAGGATCGTCTCCAGTCCGGCGTCGTCGAAGATCTGTGCCATCTGGAAGTCATAAGCGGTCAGCATGGCGAAGCGGCGGCCCTCGTCCTTGGCCCGCTGCAGGTGGACGGTGCGATAGCGGGACGGCGTGGGGGCAGCGGACGGTGCGGTGTCATTCTCGGCCATGGCGGCAGTCTAGCGGCCGGTCATCCGGCCAGGATCGTCTGCGCCGGCACTAGAGCACCACTACAGTAGACCCATCGCCACGATCCGACAGGAGGCCGCCAGACACGATGGATCGCCAACAGGAGTTTGTGCTCAGGACCATTGAGGACCGGGACGTGCGTTTCGTCCGCCTGTGGTTCACCGACGTCACCGGCACGCTGAAATCAGTCGCGCTGGCCCCGGCGGAAGTCGAGGGGGCCTTCGCGGAGGGCCTCGGCTTCGACGGATCTTCGATCGACGGGTATACCCGCATCTTTGAGTCCGACATGCTGCTGCAGCCGGACCCGTCGACCTTCCAGATCCTGCCGTGGCGTGGTGAGAAGGAGCCGACCTCACGGATGTTCTGCGACGTGCTCACCCCCGACGGCGAGCCCTCCGCCGCGGACCCACGCCAGGTCCTGCGTCGGCAGCTGTCCAAGGCCGCGGAGATGGGCTTCACCTTCTACACCCACCCGGAGATCGAGTTCTACCTGCTCCAGTCCAAGGAGGTCGGGCCGGACGGTCAGCCCGTGCCCGTGGATCAGGCAGGCTATTTCGACCACGAGCCCGGGGGAGTCGCCACAGACTTCCGGCGGTACGCCGTGAACATGCTGGAGGCCATCGGCATCTCCGTGGAGTTCAGCCACCACGAGTCGGGTCCGGGTCAGAATGAGATCGACCTGCGGTATGCCGACGCCCTCCAGACGGCGGACAACATCATGACGTTCCGCACGGTCATCAAGGAGGTGGCCCAACTGCAGGGCCACCACGCCACGTTCATGCCCAAACCGTTCGGCGCCCATGCCGGCTCCGGAATGCACACCCACTTCTCGCTGTTCGAGGGCGACTCCAACGCCTTCTTCGAGCCCAGCGCCGAGTTTCACCTCTCGACCACGGGGCGCCGGTTCATCGCCGGGCTGCTGCATCACAGCGTGGAGATCACCGCGATCACCAACCAGTTCGTCAACTCCTACAAGCGGCTCTGGGGCGGGGGAGAGGCCCCGTCGTACGTGTCCTGGGGCCACAACAACCGGTCTGCTCTGGTTCGCGTTCCGCTGTACAAGCCGGACAAGGCCGGCTCGGCCCGAGTGGAGTACCGCGGCATCGACGCCTCGGCGAATCCGTACCTGACCTACGCGGTGCTGTTGGCCGCCGGGCTCAAGGGCATCGAGGAGGAGTACGAGCTGCCGGACGCCGCCGCCGAGGACATCAGTGCCCTGACCACCACGGAGCGCCGCGCGCTCGGGCACCACTCGCTTCCGGGAACCCTGCATGACGCGTTGCGCGTGATGGAGGAGTCCGAGTTCGTGGCCGAAGTGCTCGGCGAGCAGGTCTTCGAGAACTTCTTGCGGAACAAGCGGCAGGAATGGGACGAATACCGGGTCGAGGTCACGCCGTACGAGCTGCAGCGCAACCTCGGCATCCTCTGAGGGGTGCCCATGGGCACGTCGGCGGCGCAGGACGGCGGTCTGGGCCGGAAGCTCCTGGTCAGTACCGGATTCACCGAGTTGGACCGCGCCCGGGACCTGCTCGGGTCTCCGGAGCTGGCCGACATCGACCGCGAGGAGCTCCTCCGGGTGCTCGCTCAGGCCCCGGATCCCGACCAGGCCCTGATCCTGCTGATCCGCCTGTTGGAGCGCGCCCCTGAGGTGTCCCAGGTGTTCGGGCGGCCGGAGTTGTCTCTGGCCTTGGCGCGGTTGCTGGGTGCCTCTGAGTCCCTCGGGGAGTTCCTCATCCAGCATCCCTCCCAGGTGGATCTGATCACCGCTCCGGACCGCGCTGCGGACACGGCGCTGGTGCTGGGCCCGGAGGGGCTGGACACCGATCACACGTCGCTGCGGAGCCTGTTCCTGCACGCGGTGGGAGCCGACCCGGCCCAGGACGACCCGGTGGCCACTCTCCACGGACACGAGGCCGCGGTGGCGCTGCGCGTGGCGTATCGTCGGCAGCTTACGGCCGTCGCCCTGCGGGACCTGACCGCTGATGATCCCCGCGAGGTCGAACCGCAGGTGTCCGGATGGCTCGCGGACCTGGCCGGCGCCGCGATCGAGGCCGGTCTGGCCGCGTCCCGGGCGGACGCCGTCGGGCAATTCGGTGATGACGCCCACGGCGTCTCCCTGGCCGTGATCGGCATGGGCAAATGCGGCGCCCGCGAGCTGAACTACATCTCCGACGTCGACGTCATCTTCGCTCACCGCTCATCGCTGCAGGATGAGCACCGGGCGGCCACGATCGCGACCGCGCTGGCCGCCGGCCTCTCGAAGTACGTGACGGCGGCGGCACCGGAGAGGGGACTGTGGGAGATCGACGCCAACCTGCGTCCGGAGGGCAAGGACGGGGCCCTGTCCCGCACCGTGGAGTCCCACGCCGAGTACTACCGGCGCTGGGCCCACACCTGGGAGTTCCAGGCACTGCTCAAGGCCCGTCCCATTGCCGGGAACCCGGGCCTGGGTCAGGAGTATCTGGACGCCATCTGGCCACTGGTGTGGACGAGTTCCGAGCGCACCGGGTTCGTCGCCTCCGTGCAGGCCATGCGACGCCGGGTCCTGGACAACATCGCCCATCAGCACCGGGACCGAGAGATCAAGCTGGGGGCCGGCGGACTGCGGGACGTCGAGTTCACGGTGCAGCTGCTGCAGTTGGTGCACGGCAAGACCGAGGAGTCCGTGCGGGTCCGGAACACCTTGGAGGCCATTGAGGCCCTGGAGCGCAGTTGCTACATCGGACGCAGGGACGCCCAGTCCTTCGCGGCGGCCTACCGGTATCTGCGATTGCTCGAGCACCGGGTCCAGCTCGTCCACCTGCGCCGAACCCACCTGATGCCGGACAAGCCGCGCGCTCTGCGGGTGCTCGCCCGAGCGTCCAAGGGGCCGGGTGGGAAAGGTCCCAGCGACGCGAAGGGCCTGACCACTCAGTGGAAGACGACGCGCAAGGAGGTCCGCTCGCTGCATGAGAAGATCTTCTACCGGCCGCTGCTGTCGACCACGGCCGCGTTGTCCGCGGATGAGGCTCGTCTGGGCCCGGACGCGGTGCGGCAACGTCTGGCAGCACTGGGTTACCTGGACCCGGCGGGGGCCTTGCGCCACATCGAGGCGCTGACCGCGGGGGTGTCGCGCCGTGCGGCATTGCAGCGCCAGTTGCTTCCGGTCATGCTCGGCTGGCTGGCCAACGGACCGAACCCCGACGGCGGCCTGCTGGGATTCCGGCGGCTGTCCGAGTCCTTGGGGTCCTCACCCTGGTTCCTCGGCATGCTGCGTGATTCCTCGGCGGCCGCCGAGCGGTTGTGCCAGATCCTGTCCCTCTCCTCCTACATCAGTGACATGTTGGAGCATCTCCCCGAGGCCGCGGCCTGGCTGGGCCGGGACAGTGAACTGCAGCCGATGCCCTTCGAAGCGCAATGGCAAGAGATCCAGGCGAAAATGTCTCGCCATCCGGATGCGGGTGAGGCGATGCGTCAGATCCGGCTCATCCGGCAACGCGAGATCCTGCGCACCGCCATCGCAGATGCGGCAGGGTTGCAGGATCAGGACGCCGTGGGACGGGCCCTCTCCGACGCCGACGGGGCGGCCGTGCTCGGGGCACTCCACGTGGCCGAGAAATCCCTGTTCCACGGTCTGGAGCGGGAGCCGGGCCGGGAGGGCGGCGTGGACGAGACGGATGAGCCGGATGAGCCGGCCGAGCTCACCGATCTGCTGGTGGTCGCCATGGGTCGACAGGGAGGGCGAGAGATCGGCTACGGATCGGACCTGGACGTCTTGTTCGTCCACCAGCCGAGGCCGGGCGCGGATCCGGACGCGGCTCAGCGTCAGGCGGTCGAACTGTCCCGGCGGGTGAGCTCTCTGCTGAGCAGGCCGTGCACGCCGCCGGTCCTGGGCGAGCGGCCGCTGGTCGTGGACGCCGCCTTGCGACCTGAGGGGAAGAAGGGACCACTCGCTCGATCGTTGGACTCCTATCGGGAGTATTTCCGGCGGTGGGCGGAGATCTGGGAGGTTCAGGCGCTGCTGCGCGCTCGTCCCATCGCCGGTAGCGCCGAGTTGGCCGAGGCGTTCACCTCGTGGGCGGATTCGGTCCGGTACAGAGAGGATCCCGGTCCGGCAGCCCTGCGCGAGATCCGTCGGATCAAGGCCAGAGTGGAGTCGGAGCGGCTGCCGCGCGGGGCCGATCCCGCGCGGCACCTGAAGCTGGGCCGCGGCGGTCTGTCCGACGTCGAATGGCTCGTCCAGACGCTGCAGCTCCAACATGCCGCCACCGTTCCCGCCCTCCGGACCACGGCGACGATGGAGGCCCTGGACGCGCTGGAACGTGCAGGCCTGCTGCCGGAGGACGATGCGGAGGTGTTGCGCGTGGCCTGGCGACTGGCGTCACGGGTCCGAGCCGGCAACATCGTCTGGTCGGGCAAGCCTTCGGACACGCTGCCGGTGAAGCGGCAGGATCTGGAGGCCATCGCCCTGTGGTGCGGTTATGAGCTCGGTCAGGCCACCCAGTTGGAGGAGGACTATCTCCGGGCGACCCGGCATGCGCGGCAGGTGTTCGAGAAGCACTTTTACGGAGAATAACTCTGGCAGAGCCTCTAGCCCAGCGGCGCGAAGGCGCTGCGGGAGGCGGTGAAGCCAGTGCCGAGGCCCGTGCAGGTGACGCCCTCTTCGGACGACTGGCACGTGACGTCCTGGAACTGGACCTGCTCACCGTACTGCAGCACTGCGGGGTCCTGGCGGAAGAAGATCCCTTCGCGGCTGCAGCCGGTGTGAACGGTCCCATCAGCCTGCAGCGCCACCAGAGGGCCGTTGGCCTCGGGATCGTCACAGTCCGGGAGGTTCTCGACGAGGGAGTGCGCCTGGCAGCCGGCCGCGTACCCGAATCCGGCCGACCGCTCGGCATGAATGGCACAGTTCAGGTTGCCCGTCGGCGACGCGAACGCCACCGGCCCGCCAGCGCCTTTCTGAAACCGTTCAGGATCCACGGATTCGTAGGCGGTGTCACTCGCAGACGGCGCCGACGCCGACGGGTCGGCTGATTCCGAGGCGTCTGCAGAAACTGATGCCTCCATACCACCGGACTCGGCGGACGAGGCAGAGGAACCGGTGGCACCGGAAGAGCCCGAAGAACCGGGGAGGCCGGAGCATCCGGCGAGGCCCAGCAGCACGGCGACTGCGAGAGGGATGGTGATGGCGAGCGAGGCAAGAGGCTGACGAGACATACTCGGACTCTCCCAGGTGACCTGGGTCGATGCAAACGGGAGGCAATGCCGGGCCAACGCCGGATCGACCGCAGAATCGCTGCGTCAGCGGTTGATGACGTGCTCTCCGAGCAGCTCGAGTGTGCGGTGCCGGGCCGCCAGATCCGGCGCCGTGTTCGTGATGATCAACTCATCGGCGTTGACGCGCTCCCGGAACTCATCCAAGTACGCCCTCACAGTCTCGATGGTGCCGACCGCGGTGTACTTCATCATGGACAGCACCTGCTCGCCGGCCGGTGAGTGCATCAGTGAGGTGACATCGTCCTCGGAGAGGTCCCGTCCGCGACCGAGCATCTGCCGGATCCGATGACGTTGCGCCAGCTCCAGTTGGGCGTGGGCCTCGTCCTCGGTGTCGGCGGCGATGACGTTGGCGGCAGCGATGAAATACGGCTCGGCGAGGTCCTCGGAGGGTTCGAACTTCTCACGGTAGATCCGTGCCGCGTGCTCGAGCATCTGCGGGGCGAAGTGGGAGGCGAAGGAGTAGCTCAAGCCCAAGGCGGCGGCGAGCTGGGCTCCGTACTCGGACGAGCCCAGGATGAACAGTGGCACGTCGGTTCCGGTGCCGGGGTGGGCCTCCACTCCCGGGATGAGCGATTGGCCCTTCAGGTAGCCCTGGAGCTCCTTGATGTCTCGAGGGAACGTGTCAGCGGCGGAGGGCTCTCGGCGCAGGGCCATCATGGTGCGCTGATCCGTGCCCGGGGCTCGGCCCAGACCCAGATCGATGCGTCCAGGATGGATCTCGGCGAGCGTGCCGAACTGTTCGGCGATGATCAGCGGCGAGTGATTGGGCAGCATGACGCCGCCGGACCCCAGGCGGATACGGTCCGTGTGGGCCGCCACGTGGGCGATGAACACCGAGGTGGCCGAAGAGGCGATCGAGGGGAAGTTGTGGTGCTCGGCGAACCAGATGCGCCGGAAGCCTTGTTCCTCGGCCTTCTGCGCGAGCTCAACGCTGGCTGCAACGGCGTCCGGGATGGCCTGCCCGGGTTGGACGATGGCCAGATCAAGAATAGACAGCGGGTAGCTCACAAGGCGCCTTTCACAACGGGATTTTCCGTGGGGTACAGCCCTCGTCAGCCCCGGATTATTCCCTGCTCACAGCCCGACGGCGGCACCCCGGTGACCGTGAAAGGTCGGTGGGGTGCCGCCGTCGTGGGTGGTGCTGTGGCGCGGTGAGGAGGATTACACGCCGTAGTACAGCTCGAACTCGTAGGGGTTCGGGCGCAGAGACAGCGGGAAGATCTCGGTCTCGCGCTTGTAGTCGATCCAGGCCTCGATGACGTCCTCGGTGAAGACGTCTCCGGCGAGCAGGAACTCGTGGTCGTCCTCGAGCGCCCGCAGCGCCTCTTCCAGGGAGGCCGGGGCCTTCTGAATGCTGGCGGCCTCCTCGGCCGGCAGCTCGTACAGGTCCTTGTCGATCGGCTCGGCCGGCTCGATGCGGTTGCGGATGCCGTCGAGTCCGGCCATCAGCTGGGCGGCGAAGGCCAGGTACGGGTTGCCCGAGGGGTCCGGGGCACGGAACTCCAGGCGCTTGGCCTTGGGGTTCGAACCGGTGATCGGGATGCGGATGGCCGCCGAGCGGTTGCCCTGCGAGTACACCATGTTGACCGGTGCCTCATAGCCCTTCACGAGTCGGCGGTAGGAGTTCACCGTCGGGTTGGTGAAGGCCAGCACCGCCGAAGCGTGCTTCAGCAGGCCACCGATGTACCAGCGGGCGGTGTCCGAGAGGTTGGCGTAGCCCTTCTCGTCATAGAACAGCGGCTGTCCGCCGTTCCAAAGCGACTGGTGGCAGTGCATGCCGGAACCGTTGTCTCCGAAGACCGGCTTGGGCATGAAGGTCGCCGTCTTGCCGAAGGCGTCCGCGGTGTTCTTCACCACGTACTTGAACTTCAACAGGTCGTCGGCAGCGTGCGTCAGCGTGTTGAAGCGGTAGTTGATCTCGGCCTGGCCGGGAGCGCCGACCTCGTGGTGGGAGCGCTCCACCTCCAGTCCGACCTCGTCCAGGGCGACGCAGATGGCGTCACGCAGGTCAGCCTGCTTGTCGACGGGGGAGACGGGGAAGTAGCCGCCCTTGACACCGGTCTTGTGGGAGAGGTTCCCGCCCTCATCCTTGCGGCCGGAGTTCCACCAGGCCTCATCGGAGTCGACGGAGTAGAAGCTCCCGTTCGGCGAGGACTGGTAGCGCACATCCTCGAAGACGAAGAATTCGGCCTCGGGGGCGAAGTTGGCGGTGTCGGCAATGCCGGTCGACGCGAGGTACTGCTCCGCTCGCTGAGCCACGCCGCGCGGGTCGCGGTGGTAGGGCTCTCCGGTGCGCGGATTGACGATGGAGAAGTTCATCGCCAGGGTCTTCTCGACGCGGAACGGGTCCACGAATGCCGTGGCCACATCCGGGATCAGCTGCATGTCCGACTCGGCGATGCCCTGGAACCCACGGATGGAGGACCCGTCGAAGAGCTGTCCGTTGTCGAAGAAGTCCTTGTCCACCGCCTTGGCCGGCAAGTTGAAGTGCTGCTGGACGCCTGGCAGGTCGGTGAATCGAACGTCAACGAAGACGACGTCCTCGTCCTGAATGAACTGCAGGACTTCCTGGGCGGATTTGAACATCTGGTGTGCTCCTCAGGGATCGGTTAGTGGCTTCACTTTATCCGGGCGCCGTAAAACAATCGTGTCTAGTGTGTTTCCGGCGTGTAACGTGCCCCCTGTTGAGGCCCGATGCGGCGGGCGCCGATACAGTGGAGCGGTGTCACCTTCCGAACAGAACCGCTCACCCGCGGACAACGGCAGCTCCGGCCAGTGGCCCGGGGAACGACTCGGATTGGCCCGGCAGGGGCCGGCGTCGTTGGCGGGGTGGGGTCGACGCATCCTGGCGTTGGTCATCGACTGGTTTCTCGCCGTGATGATCTCCACGCTCTGGTTCCACGGGCACCCGATGGCGACCTTGGGGATCTTCGCCGCGATGCACGTGCTGTTCTTGAGCCTGCTGGGCACCACCCTCGGCAAACGACTGGCCGGGATTCAGGTCGTCCGAGTCGGTGGCGCCATGACGGGTCCGTGGAAGGCGATCGTGCGCACCGTCCTGTTGTGCGTGGTGGTTCCGCCCCTGCTGATCGACCGCGATGGCCGGGGACTGCACGACCGGCTGGCGGGCACGGTCGAGATCCGGATGTAGCCGAGCCTGACTGCTCTGACCTTCTGAGGCGGTCGACTACCGGCCGCGCATCGCCTTGCGGTCGGGCCGGGCGCGATACGGGTCGACGCCCTTGGGCACCGGCATCTTGGTGGACCCCAGGGCGCTCAGGCGCTTGTCCACGGCCTGGACTTCCTGCTTGGTGAGCCTCTTCTTCATCCGCTTGAGCGTTTTGGACAGGTCATGCAACTCGACCTGATCCTTGCCGTGGCCGGTGGCGATGACCTGGATGGGGACATTGGGCAAGAAGCGCTGCATGTTGCGGCGTTCCTTCTCCACCAGCGGACGGACTCGGTTGGTCGGACCCTCGGAAATGAGGACGACACCGGGTCGGCCGACGGCACGGAAGACGGCGTCCTGCGTCTTCGGGCTCACGGCGACCGGCTGCTCGGGCACGATCCACCCGCGGCGCAGGGTCGACAGGGCCGCACCGGCGGCACCGGGCCGTCCGTCGATCCGGGCGAACGCGGCTCGCTCGGCCATCCGGTTCATGATGACCACGGCCGCCAGCACGCCGAACGGCAGCGCGATGAGCAGCCACGTGATCCAGTTGTTCAGCAGGAGCCCGACGACGAGGCCGATGGCCAGGACACCGACGAACGCCAGCAGCATCCACCACACGACTTTCGGATCGTGGGCGCGGGTCATGGAGAAGACCTCGCGAAGCTGCTTGAAGACGCCGGGCTTCTTGTTGGCCTTCTTGCCGGCCTTGACTCCGGCCTTGTTCTCCTTGGCCCGCAGTTTCTCCTGCTGGCGGCGTTCGCGTTGGGCAGCCTTGACGGCTTTCAGGCTTTCGCGCGTGGACGGGGAGGAGGATGCTGCGGAATCAGTGCTCTTGGCCATAGTGGCCTCAGTCTACCGGGCCGCGAGCAGAGTGGATGCCTCCTGCCGGGTGGAGCCCGACTCCTCGATATGGGACAGGTTCTCCGGCATCGACCGGCCCAGCTTCCGCATGGCCGTGGCGTAGAGGCGACCGGCGCGGTAGGAGGACCGGACCAGCGGACCGGCCATGACCCCGGAGAATCCGATCTCCTCGGCGCGCTCGGACCAGTGGACGAATTCCTCCGGCTTCACCCACCGGTCGATCGGGTGGTGCAGTTTGGAGGGCCGGACGTACTGGGTCACGGTGATGATGTCGCAGCCGGCCTCGTGCAGATCCACCAGTGCCTGGTCGATCTCCTCCGGCTCCTCGCCCATGCCGAGGATGAGGTTGGACTTGGTGATCAGGCCGTCCGCCTTGGCCATGGTCAACACCCGCAGTGACTTCTCATAGGTGAAGGCCGGGCGAATGGAGCGGAAGATCCGCGGCACCGTCTCGAGATTGTGGGCGAAAACCTCAGGACGAGCGTCGAAGACGACCTGGACGAGTTTCGGATCCGCGCCGAAGTCCGGGGGCAGAATCTCCACACCAGTGTGCGGATTGAGTTCGTGCACCTTGCGGATCGTCTCCGCGTACAGCCAGGCCGCACCATCCTTCTGGTCATCGCGGGCCACCCCGGTGACCGTGGTGTAGCGCAGGTTCATCTCCCGGATGTTCTCGGCCACGCGACGGGGCTCGTCGAGATCCAGTGCCGTCGGACGGCCGGTGGCGATGTCACAGAAATCGCAACGGCGCGTGCAGACGTCCCCGCCGATGAGGAAGGTGGCCTCGCGATCCTCCCAGCATTCGAAGATGTTCGGACACCCCGCCTCTTCACACACGGTGTGCAGACCGGAGGATTTGACCTTGTTCTTGAGGTCGACGAACTCGGGCCCGATCTCCACCTTCGCCTTGATCCAATCGGGCTTGCGCTCCACGGGGACCTCGGCGTTGCGGGCCTCGATGCGCAGGAGTCGGCGGCCTTCGGGGGATGCGCTCACAGCGTGCTTCCTTCCAGATGGGGAGTCGTCGATGGGGTGTCCTCGGTCGGGGACACCAGAGCGACGTGACCGGGCGCCAGGGCGGTGAAGTGCCCCTGGACCGCGCTCAAAACGTCGTTCGGGGAGACGGTGCGGCCGGTTTCGGCCGAGATGGTGGTCGAGCCGGCGTCGGTGATGCCGCAGGCGATGATGTGGTCATAGGGCTCGAGGGAGTTGTTGCAGTTCAGCGCGAAGCCGTGCATGGAGACGCCCTGGTGGACGCGGAGTCCAATGGCGGCGATCTTGCGATCGGGCAGCGGCTTGCCGTGGTCGTCCGTCCCGCCCGTGATCCACACCCCGGAGCGGCCGTCCACGCGTTCACCGACGAGGCCGTAGTCGGCGAGGGTGCGGATCAGGACCTCCTCGAGAAACCAGACGTAGGCCTTCACTGCGGCCGGATCGGCCAGTCTGACCACGGGGTATCCGACCAATTGTCCGGGTCCGTGCCAGGTGAGTTTGCCGCCGCGGTCCACCGCGACGACGTTCGAGCCGTCGTCGGGCAGATCCTCCGGCTCGGTTCGTTTACCGGCCGTATAGACGGCGGTGTGTTCGAGCAGAAGGATGGCGCCCGGGGACGAGCCGGCGACGACCTCGGCATGCAGGCGTCGTTGCAGATCCCATGCTTCCTGATAGTCGACGGTGTCCGGAGAAAGCCCCAGGACGTGGAATGACGGAAGAGTCGTCGCGGGCATGGGTCCACTCTAGACCCGCGTGGTCGAGCTGTGGATAACGCCTGCGCCGTCGGCGCGCGACGGGCACGATGGATGACGAAAGATGTCGCGCAGGAGTGAGGAACCGATGGACACGGCAGAAACGGTCCCGCAGGTGCCGGGGTGGAGCGTGGTGCGCGAACTGGGCCGGGGCGCCAGCTCGACGGTCTGGCTGGTGGCCACAGCCGACGGCGCGGAAGCGGCGTTGAAGATCCCGCACCACGAGGTGGATTCCCCCACGGAACTGCTCGACGTTGAGCTGAAGGCCTTGGGGGAACTCACCCACGACCATGTGGTGCGTCCTCTGGGTGTGGTGGCCACGGACCGTGGTCCGGGGCTGCTCAGCGACTATCACGCCGGAGGATCGCTCGGCTCGCTGCTTCAGGCTGCCGGGCCGTTGCCCCTCGGACAGGTCGTCACGGTGCTGGTGCCCCTCGCTCAGGCTCTGCAAGCGCTGCACGAACACGGAGTCGTCCACGGGGACCTGTCTCCCGGCAACATCCTGTTCACGGTCCAGGGTCGCCCGGCCGTGTCTGACCTGGGGTCCTCGCGGTTGTTGGGTGGTCCCGGCCAACGCACCGGAACGCCGGGGTTCGCCGCTCCAGAACTCGACGGTCGCTCGCCGGCAGCCGATGTCTTTGGTGATAGCGGTGGTGCATCGGCCGGACCGGAGGTGCTGGGGAGGCCGGGGGAGGCGGAGCGGCCCGTGGACGGGCTTCAACCGGCGGCAGATCTGTATTCCCTGGCGGCGGTCGCCTGGTTCGCCCTGACCGGTCGTGCCCCGGCTCGAACCTCCTCGAGGGCGCCTCTGCCGCTGATCGTGCCGGATATTCCTCTGGAGGTGGTGCGGCTGCTGGAGGCGGGACTCTCCGAGGATCCCCGAGAGCGGCCCACGGCGGAGCAGTTCGCAGTGGCGTGCTACCGCTGGTCGGAGCCGGAACCCGTGGACCTGTACCCGGCGGCTACCCGTGAGGTGGCCAGGGAATTGCCGACTCGGCGACCACCTCCCGTCGGGGACCGGCGGAACAGGCGTCACCTGCCGCGCCTCCGCCTACCACGGATGCCACGGATGCAGTGGATGCCCCGGATGTCCCGGATGCCACGGTTACGTTCTGTGGTGCTTGCCGGAGTGCTGGCACTGGCGATTGCGGGGGCAGTCAGTTTGTGGCTGTTCGGCCGAGGAACGCCGATTCCGGTATCAGAGCCAGCCCCCTCGGCCTCGGCTCCCTCAGTCTCGACCCCGTCGTCCTCAGTCTCGACCTCGTCATCGTCGGGATCGGCAGAATCCCTCCCCGGGCCGGGACTGTCCTCACCGAAATCCACGAAAGAGCCGGAGGACGAGACCCCGGTGGTCGAGGACCCCGTGGTCGAGGCGGTGAAGACCCTCGGACCCGCACGCGCCCACGCTCTGACCACGGTGGACCGGCAACGGCTGGGGGAGTACACCGTTCCGAATTCTCCGGCCTTCGCCGACGACCTGGTGTTGCTGGAGAAGCTCGAATCCTCCGGCCTCCATTACGAGGCCCTCGAGTTCCGGACGGCCGTGGTCGGTGACGTGGAGCATTCCGGCCCGGCGACCGCCACGGTCCCTGTCGAGCTGACCATCAGTCCGTACCGCACGGTGTCCGAAGACGAGGGAACCGTGGGGGAAACGACCTCGCCCACCGTCGAACGGCTCACTCTGGAGATGCGCCGCGGCGAGGATGGTTGGCGAGTGCACACCATTGTCGCCGCGGCGCCGGCCTCCACGGCGGAGGCCGGCTCAGAGGATCAGGAGTAGTCCTGCCACAACACGGCGACGAGGATATTGATCAGCCCCAAACCGCCGACGGCGTGCGCCAGCCCCGTCGAGACCGGCTCGCCCTTGTTCTCCTTGCGACGACCCAACAGAGCCGCGAGGAAGACGCTCAGGCCGATCACCAGTTTCACGGTGATCTTGAGGTAGTTGACTTCTGCGGAGTTACTTATCTCCAGGACACCGACCAGCAGCAACCCGGAGAGCGCCATACCGATGGCGCCCCACCACTGGGACGGGGTGACCGTCGGGTTCTTGAAGTGCGCCAACCAGCCGCCCACGATCGCCGCCGCGGAGACGATGTGGACGGCCAGCAGGATGGCGTTGAGAACCGTCACGCGTTACAGCCCCAGTTCGTGCGCGAACTCGCCGTCTTCCAGTCGCGCCTTGACCGTCTGCAGGAAACGGCCGGCGTCGGCGCCGTCCACCAGGCGGTGGTCGTACGTCAGGCTCAGGTACATCATGTGGCGGACGGCGATGGCGTCTTGGCCGTCCTGATCGGTCACGACCATGGGCCGCTTCACGATGCTGCCCGTGCCCAGGATGCCCACGTTCGGCTGGTTGATGATGGGGGTGTCGAACAGGGCGCCGACGGAGCCGATATTGGTGATGGAGAACGTTCCACCGGAGAGCTCATCGGGAGAGATCTTGTTGTTCCGCGTCCGCTCGGCGAGATCGGCGATCTTCCCGGCGATGCCGGAGAGGTTCAGCGAGCCGGCGTCGGCGATGACGGGAACGAAGAGACCCTTCTCCGTGTCCACGGCGATCGCGATGTCCTCGGAATCGTGGTAAGTGATCTCTGAGGTCTCCGCATTGAACTCGGCGTTCAGCTTCGGGTGCTGCTTCAGTGCCTCGGCCACGGCCAGAGTGATGAAGGGCAGGTAGGTCAGCTTCACGCCGTTGTTCTGCTGGAAGGAGTTCTTGGCCTGCCCGCGCAGAGCGACGATGCGGGTCATGTCCACCTCGTGGACCTGCGTCAGCTGGGCCGAGACGTCCAGCGACTCGCGCATCCGCTTGGCAATGGTCTGCCGGATCCGGGGAGCCTTCTCCGTGGTGCCACGCTTGGCCGGATCCACGGTGCTGGCCGGCGCCGCGCTGGCTGATGTGGCACGAGCCGGTGCACCGGCGCCAGTGGAGGGCGCCTGGCCGCCGGCCGGAGCGGCAGTCTCGGGCTGCTGCGCCTTGGCGGCCTCCGCGGCAACCAACACGTCCTGCTTGCGGATACGGCCACCGACGCCGGTGCCCGCCACCGTGGACAGGTCCACGTTGTTCTGCTGCGCCAAACGGCGCACGAGCGGGGTCACATAGCCTTCGCCCGGGGCGGCTGCCTGCTCGGTGGGCTGCTCGGTTGCGGCAGGCTGCTCCTCGGTGGCGGGCTTCTCCTCGGCGGGCGCAGCCTCCGGCTCGGGCTGCTCTGCTGCGGCAGGCTCTTCAGCCGCGGGAGCAGGTGCCGCCTCCGGCTCCGACTTCTCCTCGGCAGCCGGCTCTGCGGCCGGAGCTTCCTGCTCCGGTGCGGGCTCGCTGGCGCCTCCGGCACCCACGGCTCCGGATCCCACCAGGGCCAACAAGGCGCCGACCTCGGCGGTCTCGTCTTCCTGGACCTTGATCTCGAGCAGCTTGCCCGCCACCGGCGACGGGATCTCGGTGTCCACCTTGTCCGTGGAAACCTCGAGGAGAGGCTCGTCCACCTCGACGTCGTCACCGATCTCCTTGAGCCACCGAGTGACGGTGCCTTCAGTCACTGATTCACCCAGCGCGGGCAGAGTCACCTCGGAGGCGTCGCCTGCGCCTCGTTCCTCCACGTCTTCGGCGGCCACCTGCTCGGAGGAGAGCTCCTGACCGGGCGTGTCACCGTCGGCGTCGTCGGCGGGCGCTTCTTCGGCCGGAGTCTCGTCGGCGGGGGTCTCTTCGGCCGGAGCGTCGTCGGCGGGGGTCTCTTCAGCGGACTCCTCTGCGGCAGCGGGTGCGGAATCGGAGGAGTCGCCCCCGGAACCGGAGCCGATGCGGGCCAGCGGGGCGTCGACCTCGATGGTCTCGTCCTCCTGGACCAGGATCTCCTCGAGCACACCGGCCACCGGAGAGGGAATCTCGGTGTCGACCTTGTCGGTGGAGACCTCGACCAGCGGCTCGTCGACGGCGACCTCGTCCCCGACCTCCTTCAGCCAGCGAGTGATGGTGCCTTCGGTCACGGATTCGCCGAGGGCCGGCAGGTTCACGGTTTCAGACATGTCGTCCCGTTTCTCCTCAAGTGCGTGCCGGCTGCCCGCCGGCCTGACGTGTGTTGGTGGCCGGACCCGGAGGGCCGACCGGTTGGTGGTCTGGGTTCTCGGGCGGTCAGCCGTGCAATGGGTGGCCGTTGAGTGCCATGGCGGCTTCTCCCATGGCCTCGTTCTGGGTGGGGTGAGCGTGGACGAAGGCCGCCACGTCCTCGGGGTAGGCCTCCCAATTGACGATCAACTGGGACTCACCGATCTGCTCGCTGATGCGCTTGCCGATGCCGTGGACTCCGACGATCGGGCCATTCTTCTGGCGGACCATCTTGATGATGCCGCCGGTGCCCAGAATGGACGACTTGCCGTTGCCGGCCAGATTGTAGGTGGTGGTCTCGATGGCGCCGTCGCCGAAGTGCTCCTTGGCCTTCGCCTCGGAGTAGCCCACCGACATGATCTCCGGGTCGGTGAAGGTGACCTTGGGGATATTCACGTCCTCGACGATGAGCGGATGGTTCCCGGCGATCTCCTCCGCCACGAAGTGGCCCTGCTGGTAACCCCGATGGGCCAACTGCACACCCGGGACGATGTCGCCGATGGCGTAGATGTTGCCGACGCCGGTGTGCAGGCGCTCGTTGGTGATCACGAAACCGCGGTCCAGCGTGATGCCCTGTTCCTCGTAACCCAGGCCCTGGGTGACCGGGCCGCGCCCGACGGCGACCAGGCAGACCTCAGCGGTGAACTCCTTGCCGTCGGCCAGGGTGACCTTGACGCCGTCGTCGGTCTCCTCCAC
Source organism: Citricoccus sp. GCM10030269 (assembly GCF_042665635.1). Taxonomy (NCBI): domain Bacteria; kingdom Bacillati; phylum Actinomycetota; class Actinomycetes; order Micrococcales; family Micrococcaceae; genus Citricoccus; species Citricoccus sp. GCM10030269. The sequence continues at coordinate 100,624 of NZ_JBHTCV010000005.1, forward strand.
CTTCTCGAAGAACGTGCCGAGGTTGGTCTTGATCTTCTTCTTCTTGAACTCGCGCTCCAGGACCTTGATGATGTCCGGATCCTCGTTCGGCACCAGGTGATCCAGGCCCTCGATGATGGTCACGTCCACACCGAAGGAGTTCCACGCGGAGGCGAACTCGGAGCCGATGACCCCGCCGCCGAGGATGATGGCCGACTTCGGGGTGTAGTCCAGCTCGAGAGCTTCGGTGGAGGTCATGATCCTGCCGCCGATGGGCAGGCCGAACGTCTTCGCTTCCGAGCCCGAGGCCAGGATGATGTTCTTGCCGGTGTAGCGCGTGCCACCGACCTCGATCTGGTTCTGGGAGACGAGCTTGCCCTCGCCCTCGATGACCTGGATCTTGCGCATCTTCAACAACCCGGTGAGGCCCTTGTACTTGCCGGCCACGATGCCGTCCTTGTAGGACTTCACCGCCGACATGTCGATGGACTCCAGCGTGGTGTTCACGCCGTAGGTGGCGGCGTTCCGCGCGTCATCGGCGAGCTCTGCGGCGTGCAGGTACGCCTTCGTGGGAATGCAGCCCCAGTGCAGGCAGGTGCCCCCGAGTTTGGCCCTCTCGACGAGCCCGACGCTCAACCCGTATTGGACGGACCGCAGAGCGGCAGCGTAACCGGCGGAGCCTCCGCCGAGGATGAGTACGTCGAATTCCTGGGCGGTTGCCTCTTCGGCCACGATGATGCTCCTCACAATCGGGCAGCGGGGTTGCCGTCTGCCCTTCGGGTTGGGTGGAGATCCCTCCGGGATCTCGCTGTGATGCTGTGTTGGCTTGGTTTTACCTTAGCCGCACGGGACCAGCGCTTCTACCTTCGCGAAGTTGCCCCGACGTGGCCGGGATCGTTCAGTCGGCGTGGTCCTCCAGGTAGCGGATCAGGGTCCGCACCATCACTCCGGTGGCATCCTTGGGCGTGTAGCCGTAAGGGCCGGACTCGTTGAACGCCGGACCGGCGATGTCCAGGTGGGCCCACGGCGTCGGGGAGGCCTTGGCCTCGGCCGGGTCCCGGCCCGCGTCGACGAAGTCGCGCAAGAACGCGGCCGCCGCCATCATGCCGCCGAAGCGGTCTCCGACGTTGGAGATGTCCGCCACCGACGAATCGAGGGAGGCGCGCAGGTGCTCGGGAATGGGCATCGCCCAGGCGTCCTCGCCGGCGGCATCCGCGGCGGACACCACTTCATCGCGGAGCCCTTCGGTGCCCATGACACCGGTGGTTCGGCTCCCGAGCGCGATCATCTGGGCCCCCGTGAGCGTCGCGATGTCGATGACGGCATCCGGGGTCTCATCCGTGGCCGCAACGAGTCCATCGGCCATCACCAGGCGGCCTTCGGCATCGGTGTTCATCACCTCGACGGTCTTGCCGCCGTAGATCGTGATCACATCGGAGGGGCGCTGGGCCGTGGCCGAGGGCAGATTCTCCGCGAGGCAGAGCCAGCCGGTGACCTTGACGGGAAGTTTGAGCTCCGCTGCGGCGGCGACCACGGTGGCGACCGTGGCAGCTCCGGCCATGTCCAGCTTCATGGTGGTCATGGACGCTGCCGGTTTCAGGGAGAGCCCGCCGGAATCGAAGGTGATGCCCTTGCCGACCAGTGCCACGTGCGGTGTGGACTTGCCCGAGCGGGCCGGTGAGTACTCCAGCTTGACCAGTCGCGGCGGCCGGGACGAACCCTTGCCGACGTTGAGGATTCCGCCGAAGCCGTCCTTCTCCAGCTGCTTCTCGTCCCACACGGTCACCTTGACGGAGAGCTTGCGCACCGCCTCGGTCACCTCGTCGGCGAAGGAAGCCGGGAACAGATGCGACGGCGGCACGTTCACCAGATCGCGGGTGGCTCGGGTGGCACGCGCGACGACGGCGGCGCGACCGAGCACCGGTCCGGTCACCTTGGACTTGAGGCGGGTGACAACGGCGATGTGCTCGACCGGGTTCTTCGCGGAGTTCTGGCTCCGGGCGGATCGGAACGAGGTGAACGAGTACGCTCCCAGGGCGGCCCCTTCGGCCACGGCGCCGAGCTGTTCGGCGGTGTCGGCCGGCAACCCGAGAGCCACCGACGGCGTTCCGGTCAGGTGACGGATCGCAGCGCCGGAAGCACGGCGCAGAGCCTCCGTGGTGACTCCGACGCCGGGCTCACCGTCGACCGAGCCGACGCCCGTGAGAACCAACAACGGGAACGGCAGGGGGTCCAGCCCCGGGATCCGGACCACTTCGTCGGCGGCTCCGGTGACGCCCAGCGCCTCGAGTGAATCGGCCAAGGCCCGGGCGCCGGCGTCGGGTAGCGGGTTGGGCAGCAGGACGGGACCGTCCTCGGTCGAGGCGACGCCCACAACCAGGGCCGAGGCGGAGCTCTTGGCCAGTTGGGGTCCGGTGGCGGTCAGTACAGGGCTGAAGTCGTTGATCACGTGGGTGGTTCCCGTCCTTGACGCTGGCTGAGGGGTGATGTCGCACCGTGGGTGCTCTCGTGGTGCTCTGCCTCGATCCTAGCCACGGAATACCCTCGGGCCGCGGTACGTTGACACGACCACGAGCAGTTGCGCCCGGATCGGCATCAGCCGGTGTATTCGAGTGAGCGGAAGGACACACCATGCAGGATCCCACGACGCTGTTTTCTCTGGAACCGGCTGGTCGAGATCTGTTGGCGGTCGGGTTCGATGGAGCCACCGCATTGCGCGGGCTGGGCATGCTGGCGGTCTTCGGCGGACACACGGACGCCGGCCACCTGTCGGAACAGGTCCGCGACACCCTGCTGGACTCGCTGGACCATCGACTGTTGGCCAGCTTCGACGCCGACCAGTTGATCGACTACCGGTCCCGGCGCCCGCAGATCAGCTTCGACGGCGATCACTTCCTGGACTACCAGGCGCCTCAACTTCAGCTTCATCTGGTCTCCGACGCTCTGGGGCGGCCGTTCCTGCTACTGTCCGGCCCCGAGCCCGACTACCAGTGGGAGCGCTTCGTCGCCTCCGTGCAGTTCCTCGTGGAGAAGCTCGATGTGAAGCTCGTGGCCCTCGTCGATGCGGTGCCGATGCCGGTGCCGCACACCCGTCCGCTCGGCGTGACCGCTCACGGCAATCGGGAGGATCTCTCGGCCGGACTGTCCACGTGGAGCCCGCAGGCGCGCATGGTCTCCGGGATCAGCCAGCTGTTGGAGCTGCGATTGGACGAGCAGCGCCGTGGAGTCAGCGGTTACACCCTGCACGTGCCGCACTACCTGGCGGATGCCGCGTACCCCCAGGCCGCCGTGGCGGCCCTCGAATACGTGGGGGCAGCTCTCGGGCTGATGCTGCCCACCGACGAGTTGCGCGAGCGGGGCCGCGAAGTGGATCAGGAACTCGATCGCCAGACCGGTTCCTCGCGTGAGGTCACGGCCATGGTGGAAGGCCTCGAACGCAATTTCGACCAGAACTCTCCCGGAGCCGGCCGGTCGCTGCTGGTGGGACCGGACGAGGAGGTCCCGGACGCCGAGGAGCTCGGCGCCGCCGTCGAGGAGTACCTGCAGAGTCAGCCGAAGCACTCGGCGCACCCCGCTGATGATGGTGTCGACGATCCCTCCGCTGAGCACGCTGAGCACACGGTGCGGGAGGCCGGGCCGCTGGACGGCAATGAGACGGTGCCCGACGATCTCTCGGGGCTCTCCGACGACCCTCGGGATCCTGACAACCCAGACAACGCCGACGAATCGGACGACGGCGGCCGCTGACCTCTCTCTTCACGGTTCTCATCACGGTTCCGTCCTGCACAGCGATCCGGCGCCGCCCGCCGGTCCACAGCGACGCGGTGCGCGGTTCCGCATTCGACGCGGAGCCGCAACCGTGGAGACATGCCCCACAACGTTCGCGGCGAAGACGTCCTTCCCGACCCCGCCGCTCCGATCACCGTCCGTGCTGTTGAGCCGACCGACCTCATCAGCTACATCAACCACACACTCGGATTCGCTCCGCGTCGCAGCGTGGCCGCGATCGGCCTGGAGGGCAAGAACCTCGGTGCCGTGCTGCGATGTGACTGGGATCCACCGAGACTGGCGTCCTGGCAGGACTACTGCAGCTATGCGCGTCAGTTCGCCGGGTATCTGACCAGGGACCGACGCTCTGACGGTTGTGTGGTGTTCCTCTTCCGCGATGGCCTGGAGGATCACCAGGATCAGCCCACCGGCAACTCCGCTGGCTGCCCCGCCGGCGGCGCCGACCACATGCTGGCAGCGGCCCTAGAGCGCGAGCTCGCCGTCGTCGGGCAGCCCGCTGTGGAGATCTGGCTCGTCACGGGCGAACGCATCTGGCACCTCGACTGTCCTGATCCGGCATCGTGCCGAGCCCACGGCTCCTCGGCAGCCGGAGTGGAGACGAGCGCGTTGAACGCGACGATGATCTTCGAGGGCTCCCTGGTTCAACCAGAGCCCTCCGGAAGTGGCCTGCCGGCCGCTGCGGCATCCTGGTCCGCCGAACTGACGCGGGCGGTGCAGGACCTGCTGGTCGAATCTCGCGACGAGTGGTCCCGGACCGCCGCGATGCCGAGGGAACGGACCCCCTCGGAGGCAGCCCTGCGGTGGTTCCGGGCGTGGGAGCATGTGCTCGCCGGTGGAGACGTGCCCGCCGGACCGCAGGAGCGGGCGTTCCTGGTGGCAGGGCTGGCACATGTGGAATGGCGTGACGGGCTGCTGGCCGCGGCCAGCTTCACCATGGACCGCGCCCTGTCCGGCGCCGCTTGGCTCGGCAGCGTCCCCGAGGCGGTGGCCGACGAACTAGGCACGCCTGCTCGGGAGATCAATGCGGTGCTGTACTCCTCGGTGATTCTGGCCAGGACGCGCCGAGCTCCCGACTGGCAGCGGATCTCGTGCCTGAGGGCGGCGTGTACAGAATTGTTGCCGCACGCGGCCGGTGGACTCGCCTCAGCCGTTCGGTGCATCGCTGCGTGGGTGGAGTGGTCGCGCGGACGTGGCTCGGCCGCTGGGCGGATCGTGGCGGAATGCCGTGCCGACGATCCGGAGTACTCGTTGGCCCAACTGCTCGAAGAGATCCTCGAACGCGGAATACTCTCCGAATGGGCTGGACGCCGGGAGACGGCGTGGTCGGCGACCGGACGGTCAGCCAGATGACGGTCCGGCAGCGAACGAACCGGAGAATTCCAGAGTCCGGGCGAGGCTGGTGACCAGTGTGGCGTTGACCATGGCATAATCGGCGGGGCCGACTCCGGGAACACACGGGAACAAATATGTGCCTCCGGTCGTTGACCACATCAAGACCCTGCGTCCGCTGGGTCCGGAAGCCAAGGTAAAGGCCTGGGCATGGTCCGGATCGATCTTCTGCGGATTTGACAGGGTCATAGTGGTGTTGACTGACAGGGATCCCTCGGGATGCCCGTATGAAAGGTATTGAGTGACTACTTCTTCCAAGAAGACCGAGACACAAGGCACGACGGTCGTCGAGGACGCCGCTGCACAGGACCAGGGCACCGCCAAGGTCGCCGCGTCCGCTCGGAAGTCCGCCGCCAAGTCCGGTGGCACCAAGGCCACGGCGACGAAGACGGCTGCCAAGAAGGCGACCAGTAAGAAGCCGGCAGCTGCGGCCCCGGAGACCCCCGTCGACGACGCCCCGGCCACCGACGCTCTGGCGCCCGAGGCCGAGACCACCGACCTTCAGGCCACCGAGGCTCAGGCGGCTGGAGCCGAGGGTGAGGACGAGCCCGCGGACGCCGCCGCCAAGCCCGCTGCGGAGGAGCCGACCACGGGCAGCTTCGTGGTCTCCGATGCGGAGGACGATTCCCCGGTCCAGCAGGTCATCTCCGCCGGTGCCACCGCCGACCCCGTCAAGGACTACCTGAAGCAGATCGGCAAGGTCGCCCTGCTGAACGCCGAGCAGGAGGTCGACCTGGCCCTGCGGATCGAGGCCGGGCTGTACGCCGAGCACAAGCTCAAGGAAAACCCGATCGAGGACCAGCGGTTGCGCCGCGATATGGAACTGGTCATCGCGGACGGCCGCCGAGCCAAGAATCACCTGCTGGAGGCCAACCTCCGCCTCGTGGTCTCTCTGGCCAAGCGCTACACCGGCCGCGGAATGCTGTTCCTGGACCTCATTCAGGAGGGCAACCTCGGCTTGATCCGCGCCGTCGAGAAGTTCGACTACACCAAGGGATTCAAGTTCTCCACGTACGCCACCTGGTGGATCCGTCAGGCCATCACCCGTGCCATGGCCGACCAGGCCCGCACCATCCGTATCCCGGTGCACATGGTCGAGGTGATCAACAAGCTGGCACGCGTTCAGCGCCAGATGCTCCAGGACCTGGGCCGCGAGCCCGCTCCGGAGGAATTGGCCAAGGAGCTGGACATGACCCCCGAGAAGGTCGTGGAAGTCCAGAAGTACGGCCGCGAGCCCATCTCGCTCCACACGCCGTTGGGTGAGGACGGGGACTCCGAATTCGGTGACCTCATCGAGGATTCGGAAGCCGTGGTGCCCGCAGACGCCGTGAGCTTCACCCTGCTGCAGGAACAGCTGCATTCGGTGCTGGACACGCTGGCCGAGCGTGAGGCCGGAGTGGTGGCCATGCGCTACGGGCTGACCGACGGTCAGCCGAAGACCCTGGACGAAATCGGCAAGGTCTACGGGGTGACCCGCGAGCGTATAAGGCAGATAGAGTCCAAGACCATGTCGAAGCTGCGGCACCCCTCGCGGTCCCAGGTTCTGCGCGACTACCTGGACTGATCCGGCAAGAGAAAGGCCCGGCACCTCGGAGGTGCCGGGCCTTTCTCGTGCCGCCATGGTCACCGGCGGCACTGGCGTCTGTTCAGCAAGCCCTGCCGGGCTGAGCCGGTTGACTCAGTCGATGTCTGCGGGCTGCTTTTCGTGAAGCTTGTTGGTCTCGTCCTGCCAGACGGTGGTCTGGGGACGGAGAGTCTCCTCTACCGCACGTGCGTGATGGCCGCAGAAGAGCAGTTCGCCGCCGCTCTCCAGGACGGCACGCACATAGGCCTGGGCCCCGCAGCGGTCACAACGGTCTGCGCCGGTCAGCACTGGCGTGTCTGTCGTCGTGGCGGTGATGGTCATGTTGGCCTCCTCAACTGGTGCCCCTGTTCCCGGAACCGATCCGTGTGGACCGAGGGAGTCGGTACTTCTCGGTGCTACGTACACCCTAGAGAACCATCATCCTCGCACTTTTCTCAGCAGACTCGGCCGGTTGAGGGACATTTTTCGCTCATTGCGTAGCACCGCCGCAGGCCGGTCCCCGGCCCGGTTGCCGCGGTTCGGCTTCGGAGGCCGATAACCTGAAGGACGATCATCAGAGTCCTCGTGAGAAGTCCGACCGCAGTAGAGGAAACGCATGTCCCGCAGCAGTGAGTACAACGCCCACCACCTCTCGGTGCTGGAGGGCCTGGAGGCCGTCCGCAAGCGGCCTGGCATGTACATCGGCTCGACGGACTCCAGAGGACTGATGCACTGCCTCTGGGAGATCATCGACAACTCTGTGGATGAGGCCCTCGCCGGCCATGGCCAGTCCATCGCCGTCACTCTTCACGCCGGCGGCGCCGTCGAGGTGGAGGACAACGGGCGAGGCATCCCGGTGGACATCGAACCGCGGACCGGGCTGTCCGGCGTCGAGGTGGTCTTCACCAAGCTGCATGCCGGAGGCAAGTTCGGCGGCGGATCCTATGGCGCCTCCGGCGGTCTGCACGGTGTGGGCGCCTCCGTGGTGAACGCCCTCTCGTCTCGACTCGATGTGCAGGTCTTCCGGGGTGGCAAGATCCATCAGTTGTCCTTCCGCCGAGGAGAACCGGGCCACTTCACCGATACCGGAACGCCGCGACCGGACGCCTCCTTCGTCCCCTCGGCCGATCACTCGCCCATGGAGGTCGTGGGCAAGGCCAAACGCGGGCAGACCGGCACGCGAGTGCGGTACTGGGCTGACGAACAGATCTTCACACCCGACGCCAGGTTCTCCTACGAGGAGCTGCAGCAGCGTGCCCGTCAGACGGCGTACCTGATCCCCGGCCTCAAGATCACCCTGCGTGATGAACGGCGCATGCCGAACACGCCGGGGGAGTCGGGACCGTATGAGGAGGTCTTCCAGTACGACGGTGGCATCTCCGAGTTCGTCGACCACCTCTCCTCAGCCAGCCCCATCACGGACGTCTGGCGGTTGCAGGGCTCCGGGTCCTTCTCCGAGCGGGTTCCCGTCCTGGGCGATGACGGCCGGTCCGCGATGCAGGACGTGGAACGTCAGTGCGAGGTCGACATCGCACTGCGCTGGGACGTCGGCTACGACACCCATCTGCGCTCCTTCGTCAACATCATCTCCACGCCGAAGGGCGGCACGCATCAGTCCGGCTTCGAGCAGGCGCTGCTGAAAACGTTCCGCAAATCCGTGGAGGCCAATGCGCGCCGGCTCAAGGCCGGCAACGACAAGCTCGAGAAGGACGACGTCCTGGCCGGGATGACCGCCGTGCTGACCGTTCGCTTGGCCGAGCCACAGTTCGAGGGGCAGACCAAGGAGATCCTGGGCACTTCGGCGGTGCGTCAGATCGTCGCTAAGGTCGTGGAACAGCAGCTCGGCGCCCTGCTCAGATCCACGAAGAAGCACGAGAAGAACCAGGTCTCCGTGCTCCTGGAGAAGGTCGTCTCGGAGATGAAGTCGCGCATCTCCGCCCGCACCCACAAGGAGAATCAACGGCGGAAGAACGCCTTGGAGACCTCCACGATGCCGGCGAAGCTGGCGGACTGCCGCTCCACCGACGTCGCGTCCTCCGAACTGTTCATCGTGGAGGGTGACTCGGCCCTCGGCACGGCCAAGCTGGCCCGGTCCTCGGATTTCCAGGCGCTGTTTCCCATCCGGGGCAAGATCCTCAATGTTCAGAAGGCGTCGGTGGGGGACATGCTCTCCAACGCGGAGTGCGCCGCGCTGATCCAGGTGGTCGGCGGAGGGGCCGGCCGCAGTTTCGATCTCTCGGCGGCCCGCTACGGCAAGGTGATCCTGATGACGGACGCGGACGTGGACGGCGCGCACATCCGCACTCTGCTGTTGACGCTGTTCTTCCGGTACATGCGTCCCATGGTCGACGAGGGGCGGGTGTATGCCGCTGTCCCGCCGCTCCACCGGGTGGAAGTCATCCATTCCGGCAGCAAGGCCAATGAGGTGATGTACACCTACTCCGAGAATGAACTGCACCAGCTCTTGAGCCGGCTGGAGAAGGACGGCAAGAACTACAAGCAGCCGATCCAGCGGTACAAGGGCCTGGGGGAGATGGACGCCGACCAGCTGGCGGACACCACCATGGACCCGCGTCAGCGCATGCTGCGCCGAGTGACCATTCCCGAGGCCGAGGAGGCGTTGCAGCAGGCCGAGCAGGTCTTCGACCTGCTGATGGGATCCAACGTGGCGCCCCGCAAGGATTTCATCATCTCCGGGGCGGACGAACTCGACCTGGAGCGCATCGACACCTGAGGGGCGGAAACGCGCTCGGGAAGCGGTCTGCCGGCCGCCGTCGGGCTATCGCGTGCGGTAGTACTCGGTGAGGCGGCGGAAGCCCTCGTCCAGGGAGACGGTCGGAACCCAGTCCAGGGCCTCGCGAGTGCGCCGCTGGTCGAACCAGTGCGCGGTGGAGAGCTGTTCGGCGAGGAAGCGCGTCAACGGAGGCTCATCCCCGTCCCGCCCGGCCCGAGCGGCCTCCCAGAGTTGTTCGATGATCCCGCCGGCGGAGCGGGCCACCGAGGCCGGGATGCGCAGCCGGGGTTCAGCAGCGCCCCCTGCGGTGGCCAGTCGGCGGACCAACTCGCCGACCGGTCGCGGTTCACCGTTGGTGACCACGAGCGCCTCGCCGTGGGCGCGGTCCACGGCCTCCACAGCGGCCACCACGGCGTCGATGGCGTTCTCGGTGTACAGCGTGTCGATCAAGGCCGCCGAGGGACCCAACAGCGGCATGCGTCCGGCACGGGAGCGCTGGACGATCCGCTCCGTCAGCTGGGTGTCCCCGGGTCCCCACATCAGGTGGGGACGCAGCACCAGCACGCGGAAATCCGCTGCGTCCGCGCTCAGGGCCAGCAGCTCACCGGCGGCCTTGGTCCGCGCGTAGTGACCGCGGGCATGGACGGGATCGGCAGGTCCGGCGCCGGCGCCCACGATGGAACTCCCGGCGTGGGCCACCGACGGCGAGGAGATGTGGACGAAGCGTTCGACGCCGGACTGCCGGGCGGCGTCCACCAGGAGACGGGTGCCGTCGACGTTGACCCGCTCATACTCGTCGGCCGGTCCTGACACGGACACCTTGGCCGCCAGGTGGACGACCGTGTCCCGCCCGCGCAGGGCGGCGGCCACCGATGCGGGATCAGTCACCGTGCCGCGGACGTCATGGGCGCCGGTGACCTGAGAGGGTCTGCGCTGCAGGGTCACGACGTCGTCTCCCTGCTCCACGAGCCGGCGCGCCACGCCGGAGCCCAGCAGCCCGGAAGCCCCCGTGACCAGAACTCGGCGGCTCATGGGGCGACCACCGGACCGCCGGCCAGGATCCGATCCGCCCACCGGGCCAGCCGGGTGCGGTCGATCTTGGCGTTGTGACGGATGTCGACCGGGACCCGGTTGGTCACGAGCACGGCCGCGACGGGAACCGGTGCCGCTGCTCGGCGCACCTCATCCGTCAACGAGGACGGGGCCAGCCCCGGCCGGGGGCGCGGCCGGTCCCCGACGGGTTCGATCACGACGACGACCGCCTGAGTCCCGCGGGGCCCGACACCGACGACGGCTGAACGAGACACGGACTCCAGCGCGTCGATGCGGGCCTCCGGTCCGCCGGGAGCGATGGGCCCGCCCGGGGTGGTGACCACGTGCTGGAGCCGCCCCTCGATCCAGAGGCGTCCCTCGGCGTCGAGATGACCGACATCCTGAGTGCGGTGCCAGGACAGTCCGTCGCGGGTGTCTCGCTTACTGAGGGCATCGGTGAGCCACAGCCGGTCGTAGGTCGCCTTCTGGTGGGGCGCGGAGATCACCACCTCGCCCAGAACGCCCGTGGCGTCGGTGCCCTCCCTCAGTTCTCCCGAGGAGGAGCCGTCGTCCTGCAGAGCGGCGATCGCCACGCGGACCGAGCCGACGGGCCGGCCAACGCAGACTCCCTGATCCACTGGTCGCGGAGAGCCCGTGGTGGACAGCTCAGCGACCGTCGACCGGTCGATGTCCGTCAACAGGAGCGCCTCGGTCATGCCGTAGGGAGAATGGAACTCGGCGTTCGGGAACACTTTCGCCATGGCGGCCATCAATTGCGGATGGACGGGTGCGCCGGCGGAGAGAATGAGCTCCAGGCGTCCCAGCACCTCGCGGTCCTCCGGACTGAGCCGATCGGCCGTGGCCTCGACGTTGCGCAGGGCCGCGGGCGAGGCGAACAGGATGGTCGCCTGGCCGGCTCTGGCCGCCTCGGCGACTGCGGTGGCGGTGAGTGTGGCCGGCTGGGTCACGCTCATGTCCGGAGTGATGGAGGTGGCGCCGATGGCCGGTCCCAACAGGGCGAAGGGTGCGAACCCGGCGAGCAGTGACGAGCCGGGGCGGACATCGAAGACGTCGCGCAACAGGCCGGCCAGCGCCGCGAGCCGGCCGTGGGTGTAGAGGACGCCCTTGGCCGGTCCCGTCGAACCGGAGGTGTAGAGGATGGCGGCCGGATCGTCGGGTCCCCCGGAGGCGTCCGAGAACACCGCGCCGTCGTGGTCGAGAGCCATCCGGTGCAGACTGCCTTCCACGGCGAGTGCCCGGGCCAGCGGCGCGGGCAGGGTCGCGACGGAGAGACGGCGCCCCGGCCAGCGCTGGGCACGTGCGATGGCGAGCCCGGGAACCTCGCCGATGATCCAGTCGGGGCGGGCCGCACGCACGGCACGGGTCAGTCCGCGCACGCCGAGGCCGGCATCGGCGACCACCACCACGGCTCCGATCTTCACGGCGGCGTACAACGCGGCGGTCAGGTCCCGTCCGGGCGTCACCATCAGCGAGATCCGATCGCCGGCGCGTACACCGCGGGCCACCAGCCCCGTGGCGATCGCGTCCACGACGGCGGCCAGTCGGCGCCATTCGACGGGGGACCGGTCGTCTGCGGTCATGTCCACCAGAGCCGGTGCGCTGGAGGAACGCCATTCCTCCAGAAAAGACCACAGGGGCCGGTCCGGGACGGAGTCCCAGGTCGGCGCGGCCGGTGCGGTCCGTGCCGGAGTCTCGGAATGCCCTGAAACAGCGCCGGCCTCGTCCATCACCCGGGCTGCCCAGCGGAGAACGGGAACGGACAGATTCACGTCCTCGGCCAGAAGGTGACCGGCGGATTCATACCGATGCAGATCGGCCTGCGGGAGGCGGCGCAGCAGATCGGCCAGATAGGCGTCCAGGAAGACCGGGTCTCGCGGGCCCCAGAGGATGAGGGCCGGTTTGGTGAAGTTCGCCACGGAGTCAGCGACCCGCTGCAGCTCGCGATGAGAGCCGTGTGCGGGGCCAACGGGGATGTCAGCGACGAAGCCGCCGATGCCACCGCGGCGCCTCGCCGTCCGATACGGCGCGTGGTATGCCCCTCTGATGTCCTCGTCGAGGCGGGGATGGCCCAAGGATGTGGTGACGCGCAGGAATCCATCGGTCATCACCGTGGAGGCGGGCAGCACCGGGCCGGCCAGCGCGGCCTGCAGGGGAGCCGGAAGCGGCGTGCTCTCATCGTGGTGGACCGCGGTGTTGAGCGTCATCACCGCCGTGACCAGGTCGGGGTTCCGGCCGGCCCACCCGAGGGAGATGACTCCGCCCCAATCGTGGCCGAGGGTCAGCAGCGAGTGGCCGGAGCGGGCCTGTTCGTCGAGCCCGAGCGCGGACACCAGGGCGTCCAGGTCGGCGAGGCGTCCGCCCAGGGTTCGGTAGCCGTCGTCGTCGGTGTAGAGGGGGTCTGCCGCCTCGGCGGAGCGTGCCGGGCGGGGGAGGCGTTCATGGGCCAGTCGCTCGGAGTAGCCCATATCGAGCTGATCGGGGGCGACCACGCGCCACACGGGACCGGAGCCGGCCCGTGCGGACTGCAGCGTCGCGGCGGCCAGAGACCGCCAGAGATAGGACCAGGTCGGGTTGCCGTGGACGGCCAGGATGGTGGCGTCCGGAACGAGGCCGGCCTCGGCCAGCACACCGCCGGTGTCCAGGACGTGCAGGGTCCGCGTTCCGTCCACCGTCTGAATGGGCACCAGGCTGCTCCAGGCGGGGTCCCATCCGGGAAGCCCGTCGGGCCGAGAAGCCGGGGCGGCGGGAATCCTCACCAGTGAAGCTCCAGCATGGCGGTGTTGAGTCCGGAGCCGACGCCCATGCACAGCACGCGGTCGCCGGCCGACAGCTTGTCCACCTCCCGGGCCAAGGTGATCGGCAGCGAGGCGGGGCCCACATTGCCCAGTTCGGGGAAGGTCACGGGCACCTTGTCCGAGTCCAGACCGGCGGCCTCGGTGATCGAATCGGTGTGCAGTTGGGACACCTGGTGCGTGATGTAGCGATCCATCGCCGACCAGCCCCACTCCGCCGGAACCTCGTTCCATGCGTCCATGACCAGCTCCAGTCCGTCCTTGAGCAAGGCGGTGGAATCGGTGAACATGCCCTTGTGGTCGCCCACGCACAGGTCGTGATGGTCCGTTCCGGCCCGCGTGATGCCGCGAACGATGCGGTGACCGTCCGGGTGCTGGTCGGCCCGGCCGATCACGGCCGCGGAGGCGCCGGAGCCCAGGGTCAGCGAGGCGAACTGTTCCATGAAGTTGTTGCGGTCCACGCTCCCGTCCTTAAGATTCTCCAGAGTGGCCTGCTGGACCTTGACGGAGTCTTCGCTGGCGACCACCACGGCATAGTCGACCTGTCCGGCGTCGATCATCGAGGCCGCCAGCGTGATGCCGTTGACGAAGCCGAGACACGCGTTCGTGATGTCGAAGTTGGTGGCAGAGGTCGGCAGTCCCATCTCGTGGTGGACTCGCACCGCGACGGAGGGTTCAAGGCTTTCGCGGGTGACCGAGGTGTTCACCATGAGCCCGATCTGCTCGGGCTTCACACCGGCCTGCTCGAGGGCGCGTCGGCCGGCCTCGGCGGCACCCTCCTGGAAATGTCCGGGGTGTTCCCAGTTTCGTCGGGCGTTGACTCCAGCGACGCGCGGGAGCAGTCCGCGCGGGAGCCGAAGGCGCTTGAGCACGTCTGCCAGGTCGTCGTCGATCTGATCACTGGTCACGGTGACCGGGGCCAGTACTTCCGTCACCGAGAGGAGGGAAGCATTGGAGTGACGGAAGGTCGCGTTGCCTTGCACTATGGGGCCTGGTCCGTTCGTGGGGGGTCATGGTTCGGTCGTGGTCGTCCGTGGCTAGCGCGAACGTCCACCGACGCCCCAGCTTAGCGAAACCGACGGCGTTCTGTGGCGCGGCCGGCACACGCGTCAGGACAGCAGCAGCACCGTCAGCGGGAGGACGGCCAGACACAACGAACCGGCCACGATCATCAACCTCGCCGGCAGGGGCAAGGGGTCGACCGGCGAGAGCAACCGGTACAGGCGCAGCGTCACCGGTACGGGGGCGTCACGCGGGCCGACGTGCTGGTTCTGAGCATCACCGGGCACGGTGGCCTCCCCGGTCAGAGCGATCGCGCGGACGAGGTCCTCGCGGTCATGAGCGGCCAGGGCCGCGTCGTCGGCCAGCATCTCGGTCAGACCGGCCACCGCGCCTTGGGCGGTCGCCGTGGTGGGCAGCCAGGCGACAGCTCTCTGCCAGGCTTCGAACACCAGCCGCAGGACGTCGTGCCGCTGACGCAGGTGAGCCCGTTCGTGGGCCACGACGGCGGCCACCTGCCGTTCAGAGAGTTGGTCCAGCAGTCCCCGGGAGAGCACGGTGAGCGAACCGGTCAGACCCGGCAGGCAATAGGCGAGAGGAACGTCGTGGGGCAACACCCGGGTGGGACTTCCCGCCGAGCTGTCGGCGAGCAGTTCGACCAGTTGGCGATGACGACGGCGCTGTGCCACCGTCCGGACGGCGGTGACGGCCAGGGTCAGGACCAAGTGGCCGAACAAGAGGACGGCGACCGTGACGGCGGCGATGCGGGCGGGGATCCAGGGATCGTGGTTCAGGCGAGAGATCCAGGATCCGTCTCCGAGGGCGGCCAGAAAGGCCGGCGCGGCGTCAGCCACGCTGTCGCCGAACGGGGAGAGACCCCACATCAGGGGCGTGCCCACCAGACACAGGCCGCCGGCGAGGGCCACAGCCTGCCAGAGCACCATGGCCGTGGCGGGCGCCCGCCGCACCCAGCGGGCCCGGCCGAGCAGCACGGGCACAGGCCAGGCCAGAGCCACGGCCAGCACGGCCAGGAGCAGAACGGTCACTCAGGTGAGTTTAGGGGTCCGACGGTGACGCCGGGACGCCGTCACGAGTCAGCCGTCACGAGTCGAGGAGCCGGCGAACGGCTGCCGCTTCCTCTGCCTCGATGCCGCCGATGAATCGGGTGAGCACTGCCTGCCGGTCCGGAACCGAGCCCAACACGTCGTTCAACAGTCCGACGGTGTGCTCCTCACGAGTGGAGGTCGCGGCGTAGCGGTGCGGCCGCCGTCCACCGTCGCGGCGGACCATGCCCTTCTTCTCGAGTCGCGCCAGCACGGTCAGCACCGTGGTGACGGCGAGATTGCCGGGCAGAGCGTCCCGAACGTCATTGGCCGTATGGGCCCCGGGGAGATCCCACAGCAGATCCATCACGGACCGTTCCAGATCTCCGAGTGCCATGGACGTCTTCCTCTCCTGGCGATCGTTGCCGATGCCCCGTGCGCCGCCGTTGTCGTTGGATGTGATTCTACAAGAGGTAGAACAAGGATGGAGCGACGGTGATCAGTCTCCGGTGATGACGGCGTCGTCTCCGCTGGCATAGGGATCCGAGTTCGTGGGCGGTTCAGCCAGTCCCCGGGCGCTCGGTGCCGTGCTGGGGCGGTGGTCCTCCGTCTCCCGTGGCGATCCGCCGGCGCCGAGGGCCTCGATGACCTGGTCCATCGCCACGCCGGACCCGTCTCGAGCGCCGAACTCGGCCGGCAAGGACCGCGCGACTCCGTTCGCCGACGCGGCCAGCACCGGTTGCGCGCCGGCCCACGCCAACGCCAACGCCGTCTCGCCCCGTAGCAGGCGGTGGGCTCGGACGCCGCCCGTGGCCCGCCCCTTGGCGGGAAACTCATCCAGCGGGGTCTTCTTCACCGAGCCCGGCGCGGTCCCCGGCAAGGTCTCCTCCCCGGTCGTCACGGTCACGACGACGGCCCGATGGTCTCCCGGCGCGTCCTCCCCGAGCGTGCCGGCCGGCACCGCGGAGAAGGAGAGCACGACGTCGTCACCGGCCAGTTTGATGCCGGTCATCCCACTCGCGCTACGGCCTTGCGGACGCACGAGCGAGGCCGCATAGCGCAGCAGCTGACCCTGGCGTGTGACGAAGACCAGTTGGTCGTCGTCGGTCGTCGCCGGACCCGCGCCGACGACCGCGTCGTCACCCTTGAGAGTGATTGCCTCGAACTCGTCCCGATTCAACGGCCACTCCGGATTCACGCGTTTGACCACTCCCCGCCGGGTGCCCACGGCCAACACCTCGGTCAGCGGCACGAGCGCCACCAGGGATTCGCCGCGCTGAAGCGTCAGGAAGTCCTTGATCTTCACTCCGGCCGTGAGATTCGGGGTGGCGGAGACCTCGGGCAGCACGGGGATGTCCACCACCTGCACCCGCTGGACTCGACCGGAGGAGGTGAGCGCGCCGATCTCCCCGCGGGCCGTCGTCGGGACGACCGAGCGGTAGGCGTCATGGCGCTGGCGCCGGCCCCCGACGGATAGGGCCGTGGCGTCCTGCGTGCGCGCCAGGTGCCCTGACGTGGAGAGGACCACGAAGCACGGGGTGTCCGCCACCATCAGCGCGTCCGGGCTCCCGGAGGCCGGTAGGGCGACCTGAGCGCCGCCCGCCGCGGTGCCGACGGTCTTCGTCCCGCCAGCGGTGGTGCCTGCGGTAGCACTGTGGGGCGAGAGGTTCTCGGACTCGAGCAGGACGGTACGCCGGTCATCACCGTATTCTTCGGCCACCTCGGCGAGCTCGTCGGAGACCAGATCCCGGAGTCGCTGTTCGGAGGCGAGAATGGCCTCGAGTTCGGCGACGGCCTTCTCCAGCTCGTCGCGTTCGGTCTCGAGTTCCACGCGTGAGTATTTGGTCAACTGGCGCAGACGCAACTCGAGAATGTGGTTGGCCTGGATCTCCGTCAGGTCGAAGACGCCCATCAGTCGCGTCCGCGCGGCGGCGGTGTCGTCCGAACTGCGGATGATCTGGATGACCTCGTCGATGTCCACCAGGGCCAGCAACAGACCCTCCACCAGGTGGAGGCGGTCCTTCTTCCGCCCGAGCCGGTAGGCAGTGCGCCGCCGGACCACCTCGAGGCGATGATCGGCGTAGACCTGGAGCAGTTCCTTCAGCCCCAGGGTGCGCGGCTGTCCGTCCACCAGCGCCACATTGTTGATGCCGAAGGACTCCTCCATCGGCGTCACCTTGTACAACTGCGCCAGCACGCCCTGCGGGTTGAAACCGCTCTTGAGCTCGATGACCAGTTGCAGCCCGTGCTTGCGGTCGGTCAGATCCAGGACGTCGGAGATGCCGGCGAGCTTCTTGGCATTGACGGCGTCCTTGATCTTCTCGATCACCTTCTCCGGCCCGACGCCGTACGGCAGCTCCGTGACCACCAGTCCGGTTTTGCGCGCGGAGACCTGCTCCACGGCCACCGTGGCACGGACCTTGAACGAGCCGCGCCCGGTCGCATAGGCGTCCCGGACGCCGTCCAGTCCGACGATCCGTCCCCCCGAGGGCAGGTCCGGACCCGGGACATGCTCCATCAGTTCAGCCAGGGTGGCCTCAGGATGGGTGATCAGATGCCGAGCGGCGGCGATCACCTCTCGAAGGTTGTGCGGGGCCATGTTCGTGGCCATGCCCACCGCGATGCCGGACGCGCCGTTGACGAGCAGGTTGGGGAACGCCGCCGGCAACACGGCGGGTTGCATGAACTGGTTGTCGTAGTTCGGGACGAAGTCGACGACGTCTTCATCCAGCGAGGTGGTCAGCGCCAGGGCGGCCGGCGCTAGCCGTGCCTCGGTGTAACGGGGAGCGGCGGGGCCGTCGTCGAGGGAACCGAAGTTCCCATGTCCGTCCACGAGCGGCAGACGCAGCGAGAACGACTGAGCCAGCCGGACCATGGCGTCATAGATGGCGGTATCGCCGTGCGGGTGGAGTTTGCCCATGACCTCGCCGACCACGCGGGCCGACTTGACGTGCCCGCGGTCGGGACGCAGACCCATCTGACTCATCATGTACAGGATGCGCCGTTGCACGGGCTTCATCCCGTCGCGAGCGTCCGGCAGAGCGCGGGAGTAGATCACCGAGTAGGCGTATTCGAGGAAGGACGTCTCCATCTCGGCGGAGACGTTGACGTCCACGATGTTCTCCTGCTCCAGCGGAATGGTCTCGGCCGGAGCAAAGGATCCGGTGGCTCGGGAGCGGGAGTTCTTCTTGGGGGTACGGGCCATGGGGGAGTCAGAAGTCCTTGTGGATACAGGTGGAGATCAGCGTGCGGATACGGAATTGTCTAGTGTGATCCTATGGGCGAGAAGCCAGGAACTCCTGAATATCCGGCGCATTGGGAAGCCGATGTCGTGCTGAGGGATGGCACCACAGCCTTTCTGCGCCCGGTTCGGCCCGACGACGCCGCGGGTCTGGCACGCATGCACGAGCGGCAATCGCAGAAGTCGATCTACCTCCGATTCTTCAGCTTCAAGTCCACGCTCTCGCGCAAAGAGCTGGAACGGTTCACCCACGTGGACTATCGAGACCGGGTGGCGTTCGTGGTCCTGCGCAACGAGGAGATTCTCGGCGTCGGGCGCTATGACCGATTGGACGACCCGCTGGAAGCCGAGGTGGCGTTCAACATCTCGGACGCCTCCCAAGGGACGGGCATCGGTTCGATCCTCATGGAACATCTGGCCGTGGCGGCCCGCGAGAACGGCATTCGCCGATTCACCGCCGAGGTGCTGCCGGAGAATCGCAAGATGCTCTCGGTCTTCCAGGACTCGGGTTTCGAAGTGTCCCGGCACTTCGATGACGGGGTCGTGGCCGTGGACTTCTCCATCGATCCGACCGCCAGGGTCCGCGCCGTGATGGAGGCCCGAGAGCATCGCGCCGAGGCCACGTCGGTCGCCGAGCTGCTGGCCCCGGACTCCGTGGCCGTCATCGGCGCCAGCCGCCGCCGCGGCTCGGTGGGCTACGCCCTGTTGGAGAACATCATCGAGGGCGGCTTCACGGGACCGGTCTACGGGGTCAACCGGGACGCGATGGAAATCGCCGGGATGATCTCCCGGCCCACCCTGGCCGAGGTTCCGGGGCCCGTGGACTTGGCGGTGATCGCCGTTCCCGTCTCCGAGGTTCCCGGTGTCATGGAGGACTGCGCCGATCATGGCGTCAAGGGTCTGCTGGTGATCACCACCGGTTACGCCGACGCCGGTCAAGACGGTCTGGCCCGTCAACGCACCCTGGTGCGTCAGGCCAGGGCGAAGGGAATGCGGGTCATCGGTCCTGCCTCGGCCGGTCTGATGAACACTGCGCCGGGCGTCTTGCTGAATGCCTCGGTGTCTCCATTTCTGCCCGTCAGGGGACGGGTGGGGCTGTTCTCGCAATCCGCTGCCATCGGAGCGACGCTGTTCGCGGCCGCTCATCGCCGTGGCATCGGGCTGTCCTCGGTGATCTCCGCCGGTAACCGGGCTGATGTCTCCGGCAACGACGCCATGCAGTACTTCGAAGACGATCCCGCGACCGGTGCTGTCGGCGTCTACCTCGAGTCCTTCGGCAATCCACGGAAGTTCTCCCGGATCGTCCGGCGCCTTTCGCGATCCAAACCAGTGGTCGTGGCGCGCTCCGACGTCATGGGGCGCCGCCTGCCCCCGGGCCACGAGACCCGGACCACCCAGGCCCCGGCCGGTGCGGTGGACTCCATGCTGGAGCAGACCGGCGTCATCCAGGTCGACAATCACGACGATCTGATGGATCTGATGCAGGCGGTGGCCTGCCAACCGTTGCCGGCCGGCAGCCGCGTGGGTGTCGTGGGCAATTCCCTGGCCCTGAACCGGATCGTCTCCGACGCCGTCGAGCGGCATGGGTTGACGGTGTCCAGCACCGTGGACGTTCCCCGCCCCGATGAGACCGTGATCCCCGAAGAGGCCGTGGGCGTGTTGGCCGGCTCGGTCGGGGAGGCGGTGGCCGAGGCGGCGTCCTCCGGGGAGTTGGACGCCCTCATCGTGGTGACCCAGCCCGGGCTGTCTCAAGAGCCCGGCGACACCGATCGCCTGGCCGCCGCGGTGGAGGAGGCCGCCCGGGGCTCGTCCACCATGGTCCTGGCCTCCTTCACCGGTGTCCTGGATCCCCAGTATCAGTCGGCCACGCTGCGCAGCTCCTCCCCGTCCCAGGGCGACGGCGAACTGCAGCGAGGTCTGCCGGTGTTCTCCTCACCGGAACAGGCGGCGGGCGTGCTGGCCCGGCTGGTGAACTACCAGCAGTGGCGAGCGGCCGAGGCGGGGGTCCCCGTGGAACCCGAGGGCATCGACCGGAACCGAGCCGAGGCGCTGGTGGAGGAATGGGCGCCACGGGCCTCCGGCACGGACCTGGTGCGTCTGAGCGCCGCCGAGACGGGCGAGTTGCTGGAGTGCTACGGCATTTCGGTGCTGCCCTCGGAACGCTTCACCACGGAAGACGAAGCCGTGCGTGCCGCTGACCGTCTCGGCTGGCCCGTGGCGCTGAAGGCCGTGGACTCGTACCTACGCCACCGGCTGGATCTGGGCGGAGTACGGCTGAATATCGTGGACGCGGAGTCGTTGCGGCGCAACATCGCCCAGATGCGTCAGGTGCTCGAGGCCTTCGGCAGCCCGGCCCTCGAGGTGCAGTCGATGGCGCCCTCCGGACAGGCCTGCACCATCACCGCCCTGGAGGACCCCCTGCTGGGACCGGTCCTCTCCTTCGGGATCGCCGGGGACGCCGTCGATCTGCTCGACGACTGGGTACACCGCGTACCACCGCTGACGACCCATGACCTCGACCGAATGATCCGGGCCCCGAGGGCAGCCGCCAAGCTCTTCGGCTATGGAGGATTGCCCAGCGTGGACGTCACCGCCCTGCGGGACCTGCTGGCCCGGACCGCCGCTCTCAAAGACGATCACCCTCATGTGGCCAGTGTGCGGTTCACTCCTGTGCTTGCCTCGGAGGCGGCGGTGACGGTGCTGTCGGCCGAGGTCGACGTGGCCAACGCCGCCCAGCGAACTGACTCGGCCCGGCGGGCCATGCGTGGCTAGCGTGGTCAGCCCGTCCAGCCCGGCCGATAGCATGGAGGCATGACTCCACTGCGCAGGAACTCAGGTCCGGGCCAGCATCCTTCCGGACATCACTCCTCCGGGGGCGCCAACCCCGGTGCGGAGCCCGGACACGACGCTGCCGGACGCCGAGGCGCTCCCTCGGGACGCGACCGGGGGCCGTCGTCCCCGAGCCTGGGTGCGGACATCGAGCGGGCCGGGTTCTACCCGGAACTGGTCGCGGACGTTCTGGATTCCGTGGTGGATGGTCGCGACGTCACCAGCCACTTGGTCCACGTGGACACCCACTTCGACTTTGACGAGATCCACCGCCACATCACGGTTCTGGCGCTGGCCGGAGACATCATGGCGGCATTGCATCTGGACGACCACGCCCTGGACGAGGCCGGCGAACAAGTCATGGCCCAGGTGTCCACGGAAGTCGTTCCGGTGCGGCGCATCGGCTCGGTGGTGGCCACCACGATGCACCCCCAGCCTCAGACGTTCCGCCGGGGAGACCCCATCGCCGAGGTGACCTTGATGATCACCTGGGCCGGCGGACAGCGCATCGACCTGGCACCGGCCGCCTGCGGCGATCCGAACTGCGAGGCAGACCACGGCTATACCGGCACGTCCACTCGTGAGGATCTGGTGCTGCGCGTCGCGGCCGAGGCCGAGGGCCAGCACGCCGTGGACCAGGCGCTGGCCTTCTATCACGATCTGCGCCGGGCCACCGCGGACGTCCCCGAGGACCGGTCCGGGCAGTGACCTCCGCGGTACCCGTCCCGGCCGGTCCCGATTACGCCGGCCGGTCGCTCTCCGGCGTCTTCACGTCCGCCGCAGCCGCCCTGGGGTCGGCTGATTTCACCAATTCCTTGACCCTTCCGCGGACCCGCCGGGTCGCCGTCGTGATGGTGGACGGTCTGGGGCAGGCCCTGCTCAAGCGCTACGCGGGTCACGCGCCCTTCCTGCGCTCGGTGTTGGACCGGGACGCGTCGACGCTGCGGGCGACCTACCCGACGACCACTGCAGCGTCACTGTCAAGCCTCGGTACCGGGCTGGGGCCGGGTCGTCATGGACTGGTCGGTTATGACGTGCTGGACCCACAGAGAAACGTCATCATCAATCAGCTGGGCGGCTGGGATCTGGCGACGACGCCGGAAGACTGGCAACCGCATCCCACCGTCTTCGAGCGCCTGGCGCACGAGTCCGGTGGAGCTTCCGTCAGTGCCCACGCGGCGGGGATCAGCACCGTGACGGTGTCGTTGCCGACCTTCGAGCACTCGGCCCTGACCCGGGCGTCCCTGCGGGGATCACGATTCCTCGGCGCCACCACCCTGCACGCGCGTTTTCAGCGGGCCAAGGAGGAACTGCAGCAGGCCACCGGCCCGGTTCTGCTGTACCTCTACCTCAACGAACTGGACAAGGCCGGGCACCAGGAGGGCGTCGGATCCGACAAGTGGCTCTATGCCCTCGAGGAGATCGACGGGGCCGCGCGTCGGCTGAGCACCTCTGTCCCGAAAGACACCCTCGTGATGCTGACCGGGGACCACGGGATGGTGAATGTGCCCGAATCCGGCCGGATCGATTTCTCCGGCAATCCGGATCTGTTGGACGGGGTGGCGCACACTGCGGGGGAGCCCCGGATGGTGCAGCTGCACTTCGCCCCCGATGCTTCGGAACCGGTGCGGGAGAAGACGACGTCTGCGTGGCGCTCCGCCTTCGGGCAGCACGCCTGGATTCTGAGTCGCGAACAAGCCGTGGCCGCGGGCTGGTTCGGCGAGGTTGAACCGAGAGTGAGTCCGCGCATCGGGGACCTGCTGGTGGCCGCTCACGAACCGCTGGCACTCTATGACGGTCGTCGTGCGCCGGCGTCGGCGTTCGAGATGGTCGGCCACCATGGGTCACCGACGCGGGCCGAGCGGGAAGTTCCCCTCTTGGTTCTGCACCGCCCGAGCTGAACGAGCTGTCGTCCGCGTTGTCCTGGATGTCCTGGACGTCCTGGCGTCGCTAGTCGTTCTTGCGCCCGAAGACGATCTCGTCCCAACTGGGTACGGAGGGGCGCTTCGGCTTGGCTGCGGACGAGCGCGGGGGAGTCTTGCGCCCCGGAGTGCCCGCCCGGCCTTTGTCTCCGGTCGACTTCCCGGAGGACGGGGAACGATCGCTGGAGTCTCCGCGACCTCCCGACTCGCCGGCCTCGGCATCGGTGTTGGACTCTTCGGCGCCGTCGACGCCGAAATCCAACGTCGTCTGGTCCGGATGAACCACGGTCCTCGCGTCGCCACGACGGTCGGCATCGGCATCGTCATCGGCATCAACACCGTCACCGTCAGGTTCGGCACCGCTGTCATCACCGCCGTGATCAGCACGGTCTTCGGCACTGTCTTCGCCACGGTCTTCGGAACGGTCTTCGGTACCGTCATCAACCCCGTCGGCTCCCGGGTCCGAAGCCACGGTGAGATGGGGGCGATTCGCGGTCGGCGTCGCCTGCTCGTCCCGGGTCAGCATGAGCGCGAGCTCGTCATCGCCCTCTTCGTCCACACCCAGTCGCTGGCCGCGCCGGGCATGCAGGACGTCCAGCAACTCGTCCTGCGCATCCTGTTCGGCCGCGGGGCGCGGGCTGCGGGGAGTGCTGGCCGCGTTCGGATCCTCGTCCTCGGCCTCTTCAACGTTGAAGGGACGGTCACCGACGGCGGACAGCCGTCGGCCGCCGAAGGGCCCGTCCAGGGGGTCCAATTCGGAGAGGACCTGCGCCCAGCGGTTCTGATTGGTCAGATGACGGCTGCTCTGCCGGTACGTCCACAGCGCCGGCGGCTGATCGCCGATGGTGGAACCGGTACTGTCACTGCCTTCGGTGGAGAAATCCAGGCTCACGGTCCACGATCCGTCGTCGGTGCGCCAGGCATCCCAGCGGGCCGAGCCGGGATCCATGCCCAACACCGTCAGCCGGTGCCGGACCATATCGCCGAGGACGGCGGGTTCCTCGCCAAAAGTGCTGCGGTACAGGTCATGACCGGGGGACGGTGCAGCCACCTCCACCTGACGCGCCTGCCGCGCAATCCAATCGCGCTCGGCCAGGACCGGTCCCTCATACTTGCGCACGCGGTCCAAGTCCACGCCCGACTCGGCGGCGACCTCCTCGGCGGTGGCACCGGCCCGAATGCGGGCCTGGATGTCCCGGGGCGTCACGACGCCCTCGGCGGCGTCGGCGGCGCGAGCGGACGGCCGGCCGATGGGACGGGTGGCGGCGGCCCGCAGGGCTTCCGTTACCGGCAGTGAGAACTCTTCACCGGCCTCGTTGCTCAGCAGCAGGTGTCCACCGTCCTCTCGGACACCAACGAGACGGAGTTCCTGCATGTCTGTCCTCCACGGTTGTCGATTCCCCCTCGACTTTGCCACGATTATCGCGGGTGTGCAGCATATCCGCGCGGTGTGGCGTGATGTCTCTCCGGGGCAGCGGTAAGCCCGCCTGGTGTCCGCTCACAGCGATTTGGATTTTTGTCATCCATGGGGAACAATCTCCACGACGCCAGACCGTATGCGGGCCCGTGGAGGGCCTCTCCAGACGGTCTCACGCGGCCAGATCCGGCCAGGTTCTGGCGACTTTTTTCGGACATCCCACCCACGGTCGGCCAGCCGCCGGCCACACCAGCGGAGCGTGAACACACCCCTTATGGCTACCGATTACGACGCGCCACGCAAGAACGAAGATGAGCTCAGCGAGAGCTCCATCGAAGAGCTGAAGAACCGCCGCACGGACACGCAGTCCGCCGTGGTGGATGAAGACGAGGCCGAGGCCGCGGAAGGCTTCGAACTCCCCGGTGCCGATCTCTCCGGCGAAGAACTCATGGTCCGGGTGCTGCCGGCCCAGGCCGACGAGTTCACCTGTGCGTCCTGCTTCCTGGTCCGCCACCGGTCCCAGGTCGCCAAGGAGAAGAACGGCATGTTGTACTGCACCGACTGCGAAGGCTGATCGCCTTCGGAGTCAATCGACCCGAACAGCCCCCAGAACCGAGATAACGACGGCCGGCCAGGACATCCTGGCCGGCCTTTGTGGTCTCTGGTGGACCGGCGTCGGCCTAGGCGCGATCCGTCTCGGCGGCGCCGCGCTCACTGGTGTTGGTATCACTGGGCTCGGGTCGGCCGGCCATGGACCCGCCCAAGGCCTCGACCAGCCGCTCCGGGTGACGCGTGCTGGTCAGCCAATACGGGGTTCGGTCGCGGCGATCCTCAATCTGGATCCGGACGACCGGGTCGATCCACCCTCGGATGCACATGAAGGCCAGACCGTGCAGTGCCGGACCCCGCTGTTCCGTGGCATCATCTCCGCGGAAGCCGGTCACCGTGCCCACGTACGACCGTTCGATCCCGGCGCGTCCGACCTGCAGAGTTCGCTCGGTGACCACGATCTTCGGAGTGGAGACCGTCAGCAGGATCGCGATGATGATGAACACCACGGCGGCGGCTATCAACCCGATCTCGATACCGATCGGCACGAAGACGAGTACTGACAAGACCGCGATCATCACGGCGACCAGCCAAATCCACCAGGCCGGCCGCAGTTTCTCTTCATAGAGCACATCCATGTTCTCCAGAATCCCACGTTTCGCGCCGGCGGACGTATCCGGACCGGTTCAAGACCAGCTCGTCCGGTACAGTGGCGGCGTGAATCAGCCAGCAGAGCCGCTCCCTTCAGTCGAACGACCCGCGGTGCCCTTGACCATGCTGGACGACGGGATTGAGCCGCCCAGCTATGCGCTGTCCGGGGATGCGGGGGCGGATCTGCGCACGACGCAGGATGTGGTGCTCGAGCCGGGTGAGCGCGCCTTGGTGCCCACCGGCGTGGCGATGGCGTTGCCGGAAGGCTTCGTGGGATTGGTCCACCCCCGGTCTGGGCTGGCCGTTCGCCACGGGCTGAGCCTGGTCAATGCTCCCGGCACCATCGACGCCGGATATCGGGGCGAGATCAAGGTCCCGCTGCTCAACACGGACCGCACCACCCCCATTCATCTCAAACGGGGAGACCGAGTGGCACAACTGGTCATCCAGCGCGTGGCCCAGGCCGAGTTCCTGCCGGTGGACGAGTTGCCGACGTCGGGCCGGGGAGACGCCGGCTTCGGCTCGACCGGGGGTTTCGGAACGGGCGCGCCCTCCACGGGTGCCTGACGGTTCTGTGGGCTCGACTGGCTGACCTAAGCTAGACCGGGTGCCCGTCCGGTCACCGGAGACGGTGGATCGAGCAACCGGCCGGACGAGCCCAGGACGAGAAAACTTCTACGCGTGACAGGGATTGGCAGGCACGGACATGCTCTTCGGCCGTAACCGGAACGTCAAGACCGAATCGGTCGTCCTTCCGGAGGAAATCCAGGACCCTCAGGACCGGGAACGGTCCGGGGAGCCTTCGGGTACCGCCGAATCGACCGCGTCGGCACGAGAGGCCACCGGGCCGTTCGACATCACCGAACGCCCCGAGGTCGAGGGCTACCTGAACCTGGGGTCGCTGCGGGTGCCGCTGGTCAAGGACATGAAGGTCCGGCTCGACGTGGAGGACTCCACCAAGAGAATCATCGGAGCGACTCTTCAACTGGGATCCTCATCGCTGCAAGCCCAGGCCTTCGCCGCTCCTCGTTCCGGGGGAATCTGGGACGAGATCAGGGCTGAGATCCTCGAGTCGGTCGCCGCAACGGAGGGCGCACAGGTGGGGGAGCAGGAAGGGGACTTCGGCACGGAGGTCCTGGCCCGGATTCCGGCCAAGATGCCCGACGGCTCGCCGGGTTGGCGAGTCGCACGATTCATCGGCGTGGACGGCCCACGGTGGTTTCTGCGCGGCGTCATCGGCGGCGAGGCGGCTTTCAAGGCCGAATCTGCCGGCCCGGTCAATGAGCTCTTCTCCCGCATGGTGGTCAACCGCGGAGACGATCCCCACCCGCCCCGTGAACTGCTGCCGCTGACCCCGCCGGAGAACATGCGCCCGGTCCGTCGAGAAGACGGAACGCCCGCCGAGTCCGGTCAGACGGCGGCAGAAGAGTCGGCAACAGCCGATGCGGACGCTGATCCACGGCAGCGCCCGCCGGAGCGGGGCCCGGAAGCCACGGAAGTGCGCTGACCGCCACCATGTCGTCCTCCAACCAGACCCACGGCGAGGTCGTCCGGCGAGAGGGCATGGTCGTCTCCGTGCAGTTGGCTCCTCCTGAGGCGAGGGCGCGCTTCTCGGTCGATATGGTCACCCGGCCCCCCGTTCCGGGGCGAGCATCCCTCGCCGGCGAACGACTGCGACTGGTCTGGATCGGACAGCGCAACATTCCCGGGATCACCCCAGGGCGATGGCTGCGCATCGAGGGTTTCCGCTCTGATCACGAGGGCATTCCGACCGTCTTCAACCCCCGCTACGAACTCCTGGCAGGAGCGCCTCATGGAACACGGAACTGACGACAGCGGCTCGACGCGCGCCCCACTGGATGCGGCTCTGCGCACCGTCGGGTCCAGCACGGCGGTGAAGGACAACGGGGACATCGATCTTCTGGCGACCATCGGGGGATGGCGCGGACTGCTGGAGTCGGTCCTGCCGTCGGCAGTCTTCCTCGTCGCCTTCATCATCTCCTCGGATCTCTGGGGCGCCGGCATCGCTGCCGTCGCGGTGGCCGCTGTCTTCAGCGTCATCCGGCTGGTCCAACGGCAGAGTCCCCTGCAGGCACTCGCCGGTCTGGCCGTCGTCGTGCTCTGTGTGGTCGTGGCGCTCAACACGGGGGAGGCCCGGGACTATTACCTCTGGGGGTTCGTCACCAACGCCGTCTACATCGTCGCCCTGTCCGTCTCGGTCTTCGTGGGCTGGCCGTTGCTCGGCCTGGTCTACGGCATCGTCCGCAACGAAGGTCTCGCCTGGCGGCGGGACCGGGAACGACGTCGGCGCTACGCCTGGGCGACCTGGTTCGTCGTCGCTGCTCTCGCCTTGCGGCTTGTGGTGCAGTTGCCGCTCTATCTGGCCGATCTGTTGACCGCGCTGGGCACGGCGCGACTCGTCATGGGTCTCCCGCTCTACGCGCTGGCCCTGTGGTTCGGCTGGCTGGTGTCCGCCCCCGCTAGGTCTGCTGAGGGCTCTGCTGAGGCTAAGGGCCCTGCTGACCCGGGCTGACGCGCTGCGTCTGGGCTTCCCGCTGTCCGCGCGCACGACGCTCGTCTTCGGGCACGAGGACGTCGCGCAACCGCGCCTCGGCCTCATCCGTGGCCAGAAAGAACAGTTCGTCCGAGACTTCCATGACGTCGTCGTCGCTGGGGGTGATCGGGCGGGTGTCGCGGATGATCGAGACCACGGAGATGTCGCTGGGCCAGGACACCGATCCCAGGCGGCGCCCCACGGTCCAGTGTCCCGAGGGCACGGTGAACTCCACCAGCGTGGTCTTGCCGGAGCGCAGCGTCAGCAATCGCACCAGGTCGCCGGTTTCCACCGCCTCTTCCACCAGCGCGGTCATGATGCGCGGCGTGGAGACGGCCACGTCCACGCCCCAGGCCTCGTCGAACAACCAGTCATTCTTCGGGTTGTTGACGCGGGCGACCGTGCGTCCGAGCCCGAACTCTGATTTGGCGAGCAGGGAGACCACCAGATTGGCCTTGTCGTCGCCGGTGGCGGCCACCAGGACATCGGCCTTCTCCAGGTGGGCCTCCTGCAGAACGGCGAGTTCGCAGGCGTCTCCCATCAGCCACTTCACGCCGCGCAACCCCGATCGGGTCACGACTTCGGGTTTGGTGTCCACGAGCAGTACGTCATGGCCGTTGGTCAAGAGTTCTCGGGCGATCGATGACCCCACGGCGCCGGCTCCGGCGATGACGACCTTCATGGCCTGTCCGCTCCGTTCTCACTGCGTGTCTCGTCGTCGTCCCGGTCGTCGTCCAGCAGGTCGTTGGCCGGTCGAGGGCCGCGGGCCAGGATCCGCTCGGCCTCGTCCTGTGCGGCCACGGCCATCACGGCATGCAGGATGTCACCCTGCTGATAGAGGGTGTCCTGGGTGGGAACCATGCCCTCACCCAAGCGGGTGACGAACGCCGTGCGGATGCCGGCCTCGGACTCCATCTCGGACAGGGGATGGCCGATCCAGTCCGGGGCGACCCTCACCTCGGCCATCACGATCCGGCCTGAGGCGTCACGGAAGTCCCCGGTGAGGTCCCCGTCCGGCAAGATCCGGCGCAACACCTGGTCCGTCGACCAGCGCACGGCCGCGACCGTCGGAATGCCGAGGCGCTGGAAGATCTCGGCGCGTCCGGGATCGTAGATGCGCGCCACCACGTGCTCGACTCCGAAGGTCTCCCGTGCCACGCGGGCGGCGATCACATTCGAATTGTCGCCGGAGGACACGGCGGCGAAGGCGTAGGCGTCCTGGATCCGCGCCCGGGTGAGCGCGTCCCGGTCGAAGCCGACCCCGGTGACTCGCTGACCACCGAAATGCCGGCCCAGCCGGCGGAAGGCGCGCTCGTCCTGGTCGACGACGGCGACCGAGTGGCCGCTCCGTTCGAGCGTGAGCGCCAGGGACGAGCCGACGCGACCGCATCCCATGATCACGTAGTGGACCATCTGATTCCTTCCTCTGGCCAGCGAGTCCAGTGTGCCATGCGAGCAGGGCGCTGCGTCGGGGTACCGTGGACGCGTGGCAAGGGTCCTGGAATCGGTACGTCGACTGCTCGTCGGGCGTCCTTACGACACGGAACGACTCACCAGTCGGCCGCTGGGCCGACTCACGGCTCTTCCGGTGTTCTCCGCCAACGCCTGGTCCTCCGTGGCGTATGCGCCGGACGAGATTCTGCTGACCCTCGCGCTGGGCGGCACGGCTGCCCTGACGATGGGGCCCGGAATCGGCATGGCCGTGGTCGCCGTCATGCTGCTGATCGTCCTGTCCTATCGGGTCTCCATTCGCGCGCATCCCGAGGGCGGAGACTACGCCATCTCCAGCGCGAATCTGGGCCCCTGGGCCGGCGTCACCGTGGCTGCGGCCATGATGCTCGACTTCGTTTTCACCGTGGCCGTGTCCATGGCGGCCATGGCCCATTACCTCGTGGCCGTCATTCCCGCGCTGGCCGGTGCCGAGACATGGGTGGCCGTGGCCGGCGTCGGGCTGCTCGCGGTGGCCAATATCCGCGGCGCCGGACGCGGGCGTCTCACCCCAGCCCTGCTCGCGTTCCTGTTCCTCGCGCTGCTGTTCAGCATGATCGTCGCCGGAATCGTCCAGGACCAGATCGGTGCACTGGAACCGGCGACGTCGGCCGCGGTCGAGCCGATGCCGAACCCCGCCTTCGCCGACGGACTGGGCCAGGTCGCTCTGGCGGTCCTGGCGTTGAGGGCGTTCTCCTCGGGCTCGGCTCTGGCCACCGGTGTGGAGGTTCCGGCGTCCAATGTGGCCGCCATGGCCAAGCCTCGGATCAAGACCGCGCAGTTCGTCATGCTGGTCATGGGCCTGATCGCCGCCGCGTCCACGCTCGGGGTGATGTACCTGGCCAATCGGACCGGGGTGGTGTTCGTTCTGGATCCGACCGAGCTCCAAGGCGCCGGCGGTGGTCCGGTGCCGGAAGACTATGTGCAGAATCCCGTGGTCGCCCAGTTGGCCAACGCGATCTTCGGTCATGGGGGATTCTTCGCGGTGGCGCTGATCCTCTCGATGGCCGCACTGCTGGTGATGGCGGGCCATTCGGCGTTCAAGAACTTCCCCGAACTGGCCTCGCGCCTGGCGAAGGACAGCTACCTGCCGCGGCAACTGCTCACGCGTGGTGATCGGCTGGGGTACACCAACGGCGTGGTGCTGCTGACGCTCGCAGCACTGATTCTGATCTTGGCATTCCGGGCCCAGACGGCGCTGCTGGTCCAGCTCTACGTGATCGGGGTGTTCCTGTCCTTCACGGTGAGTCAGCTGGGCATGATCCGACACTGGAGCAGGGAACTCGCCCACACTCCCGGCTCACGCGCCCGCCAAGCCGTACGGACCCGGCGTGTGGTGAATCTCGTCGGGTTCGTGGTCACCGCCCTGGTGGCCCTGGTCGTGCTGATCACCCGTTTCGGTCAGGGCGCCTGGGTCGCGCTCCTGGCCATCGCCGCGATGGTGTTCATCATGTCCCGCATCCGTGAGCACTACGATGCCGTTGCCGCCGAACTCACGCTCACACCGGCTGAGGACGCCCGTGCTCTGCCGTCCCGGGTCCATGCCGTGATCCTGGTGCTCTCCGTCCAGCGGCCCACCCTGCGTGCGTTGGCCTATGCCCGCGCCTCGCGGCCCTCCAGCCTGGAGGCCGTCATGGTCGATCTGGACAAGGAGTCCACCCGTGCCCACCTGGAGGCGTGGGACCGCCTCGATCTTCCCGTTCCCGTGACCGTTCTGGCCTCCCCGTACCGCGAGATCGCCGAACCTCTGATCCGACATCTGCGTGCCCTGCGTCGGCAGTCGCCACGGGATCTGGTGGTCGTCTATATCCCCGAGTACGTGGTCGGCGGCGGATGGAAGTCACTGTTGCACAACCGGACCAACAAGAGGATCAAGGAGCGGCTGCACCGTGAACCCGGTGTCATGGTGGCTTCGGTGCCCTGGCAGCTTTCCGGCTCGGCGCATCCGGTGAAGAACCGGTTGCCTGGACCAGTAGAGTCTCCGGTACAGGGCACCGGGCGATCAGCAGACTAAGCCGGCGATCCGGATGCCGCGGCGCATGACCTTTTCAGGGGGACGAGCATGAGCAGCATCCGCGACACCAGCCAGGTCGACGAGGCTCGCCCTCCGGTGCGCGAACGCGTCAACCCGGACTCCAGCAGTTCCCCAAGCTCGACTGCGTCGCCGGCCACCGGAGCCACTCCCGTGGTGGCCGCGAACTCCTCAGCGCCCCTGGTGTTGGAACTGGAGGCCGGCCCGATGGCCCATGGAGGTCACTGCGTCGCCCGGCATGAGGGGCGCGTGGTCTTTCTGCGGCACGCGATACCCGGTGAGCTCGTCCGGGCTGTGGTCACCGAAGCGGGAGAGAGCGCCCGCTACTGGCGCGCCGACACCGTCGAGGTGCTCCACGGGTCCGAGTTTCGCCGAACCCACCAGTGGAAACTGGCCGATTCGCTCCGGGCTCACGCTGCCGGCCGGTTGCCCGTGGGCGGCGCCGACTACGGGCATATCGTGCTGCCACATCAGCGCCGCCTGAAGGCCCAGGTCTTCCGGGACACGGTGGCCAGAATCGCCGGTCAGCAGCTCGAGGTCCATGTCACCGGGGCACCGGGGGACGATCCCTCCGGTCTGCACTGGCGAACCCGCAACGCCTTCGCGGTCACTCCCACCGGACGACTGGCCATGCATGCGCACCGATCCGCAGTGCTGATACCGGTGCGCAATATGCCGCTCGGTGTCCCCGCCCTGGACGCCCTGAAGCTCTGGGAACTGGACTTCAGCGGAGTGGCCCGTGTCGATGTGGTGACTCCGGCCAGCAGCGATTCGGCACTCGTGCTGCTCACGCCTGCCAAGGACGCCGACGTCTCGCAGCTCGGTGGCCGGATGCACCGGCAGACCAGCCGACTGCCGGAGGGCACCTCCGTGGCACTGATCGTGCCGCCCAAGGACCCGACGGAGCGCCCAGAGATCCGCCGGCTGCGTGGACGCACGTGGACTCAGGAAACCGTCTCCAGCAAGCACGGCCAGGAACACACGTACCGGATCACCGGGGACGGCTTCTGGCAGGTGCACCGCTGGGCGCCGTCCATGTTGGTGGACGCGGTGCTCCAGGCGGCACAGCCGCAACCGGGCGAGGTCATCGCCGACCTGTACGCCGGGGCCGGCCTGTTCTCGGCCTTCCTGGCCGACGCCGTCGGACCTGAGGGACAGGTGTTGTCCGTGGAGGCCGCACCGGGAGCCAGCCGTGACGCCCGCCGGAACTTGCACGGGGTCACGCAGGCAGCCGTGCTGAACGGGACGGTCGACCGGATCCTGAGTCGTTGGGTCGCCAAACCGGAATTGCCGGTCAGCGACTGCGGCCTGGGTGGCCGCGCCGTCGACACCCTCGTGCTGGATCCGCCGCGCGTCGGCGCCGGCAAGGCCACCGTGGAACGGATCAACCGGCTGGAGCCGAAGAAGATCGTCTACGTCTCCTGCGACCCGGCATCCTTCGCGCGTGACTTCGGGCTCCTGGCTCAGTCCGGATGGAGCGCCGAGAGCGTCGACGTCTACGACTTGTATCCGGACACCCACCACATGGAGTCGGTCGCTGTGCTGGTCCGGAGCTGACCCCACTGTCGGTGGATCCGGGCCCGTCGGGGCTGGTTTCGACCAGCAATGACGCGGGCCGCACAAGAGCAGGATCCCGCCGGTCGTCGGGCTAGGATGGAAGGCGAGCCGCCCGTGACCAGACTGCCACGGGGCCGGCAATGGCACTCAAGACTGGCCAATCGCCCTGACTCGGGGCGGGAAGAGGAGTCCTTCGTGACTACTGTTGACAGCTTCGGTTCCAAAGGCGTCCTGGACGTCAATGGCGCCGAGTACGAGATTTTCCGGCTGAACAAGGTGGAGGGCGCGGAGAAGCTCCCGTACTCCTTGAAGGTTCTCCTGGAGAACCTCCTCCGGACCGAAGACGGCGCCAACGTGACCGGCGAACTGATCCAGGCCCTGGCTTCCTGGGATCCCGACGCTCAGCCGGACACCGAGATCCAGTTCACCCCCGCCCGTGTGATCATGCAGGACTTCACCGGCGTGCCCTGCGTCGTGGACCTGGCCACCATGCGTGAGGCCATCGAGGAACTCGGCGGCGACGCCAGCCGGGTCAATCCGCTGGCCCCCGCTGAACTCGTGATCGACCACTCCGTGCAGATCGATTCCTTCGGCAACGACCAGGCCATCGAACGCAACATGGAGTTCGAGTACCAGCGCAACGGGGAGCGCTACCAGTTCCTGCGTTGGGGACAGACCGCCTTCGATGACTTCCGCGTCGTGCCCCCGGGCATGGGCATCGTCCACCAGGTCAACATCGAGAACCTGGCCCGCGTCGTGATGACCCGTGAGGTCGACGGCGTGCTGCGCGCCTACCCGGACACCTGCGTCGGCACCGACTCGCACACCACCATGGAGAACGGCCTGGGCGTGCTCGGCTGGGGCGTCGGCGGCATCGAGGCCGAGGCCGCCATGCTCGGCCAGCCGATCTCCATGCTCATCCCGCGCGTGGTCGGCTTCAAGCTCACCGGCGAGATCCCGGCCGGCGCCACCGCCACCGACGTGGTGCTGACCATCACCGAGATGCTCCGCGAGCACGGAGTGGTCGGCAAGTTCGTCGAATTTTACGGAGAGGGTGTCGGTGCGGTGCCGCTGGCCAACCGTGCGACCATCGGCAACATGAGCCCCGAGTTCGGCTCGACCGCGGCGATCTTCCCGATCGACGACGTCACCCTGGACTACCTGCGGATGACCGGGCGCACCGAGGAGCACATCGCGCTCATCGAGGCGTACATCAAGGAACAGGGCATGTGGCACGACCCGGCCAAGGAGATCAAGTTCTCCGAGTACCTCGAGCTGGACCTGTCCACCGTGGTGCCCTCCATCTCCGGGCCGAAGCGCCCCCAGGACCGCATTGCTCTGACCGAGTCCAAGGCGCGCTTCCACGAGGACATCAAGAACTACGCCACGCACGTGGACGAGGACGTCACCGCGGGCGACTCCGCCGATGAGGCCTCGGCGCAGTCCTTCCCGGCCTCGGACGCCCCCGCGCACAGCGCCGGCGACCAGCAGGAGGAAGCGGACCGTCCTCGCGACCACCACGTGGACACCAGCGGCGACCGTCCGACCAAACGCGTGCCGATCACCATGCCGGACGGCCGCGAGTTCGAACTCGACCACGGCGCGGTGTCGATCGCCTCGATCACCTCGTGCACCAACACCTCCAACCCCTCGGTCATGATGGCCGCGGCGGTGCTGGCCCGCAATGCGGTGGAGAAGGGCCTGAAGGCCAAGCCGTGGGTCAAGACCTCGATCGCCCCCGGCTCCAAGGTCGTCACCGAGTACTACGAGAAGTCCGGTCTGGTCCCCGCTCTGGAGGAGCTGGGCTTCTACATCGTGGGCTACGGCTGCACCACCTGCATCGGCAACTCCGGTCCGCTGGAGGACGAGATCTCCCAGGCCATCCAGGACAACGACCTGGCCGTGACCTCGGTCCTCTCCGGCAACCGCAACTTCGAGGGCCGCATCAACCCGGACGTGAAGATGAACTACCTGGCGTCCCCGCCGCTGGTCATCGCCTACGCCCTGGCCGGCAACATGGACTTCGACTTCGAGACCGAGCCGCTGGGCCAGGACCAGGACGGCAAGGACGTCTTCCTCAAGGACATCTGGCCGGAACCGACCGAGGTGCAGAAGATCATCGACTCCTCGATCGAGACGGAGATGTTCACTCGCGAGTACGGCACCATCTTCGACGGTGACGAGCGCTGGCGGAACCTGGACACCCCCACCGGCAAGACCTTCGAGTGGAACCCGGAATCCACCTACGTCCGCAAGCCCCCGTACTTCGAGGGAATGCAGGCCGAGGCGGAGCCGGTGCAGGACGTCGAAGGCGCCCGCGTGCTGCTCAAGCTCGGTGACTCGGTCACCACGGACCACATCTCCCCGGCCGGCTCGTTCAAGTCGGACACTCCGGCGGGTCAGTACCTGCTCGAGAAGGGCGTGCAGCGCAAGGATTTCAACTCCTACGGCTCTCGTCGTGGCAACCACGAGGTGATGATCCGCGGCACGTTCGCGAACATCCGGATCAAGAACCAGCTGCTCGACGGCGTCGAGGGCGGTTTCACCCGTGACTTCACCCAGGACGGCGCCCCGCAGGCCTACGTCTACGACGCAGCGCAGAACTACCAGGAGGCCGGTGTTCCGCTGGTCGTGCTGGCGGGCAAGGAGTACGGTTCCGGTTCGTCCCGTGACTGGGCGGCCAAGGGCACCGCACTGCTGGGCATCAAGGCCGTGATCGCCGAGTCCTTCGAGCGCATCCACCGTTCCAACCTGATCGGCATGGGCGTGCTTCCCCTGCAGTTCCCGGAGGGTGAGTCCGCCGAGTCCCTGGGGCTGGACGGAACCGAGACCTTCTCGATCTCCGGCGTGACCGCGCTGAACGAGGGCACCACGCCCCAGACGGTCCAGGTCACGGCCACCCACGAGAACGGCAACACCACCGAGTTCGATGCGGTGGTCCGCATCGACACTCCCGGCGAAGCCGATTACTACCGCAATGGCGGCATCCTGCAGTATGTGCTGCGCCAGATCGCCGCGAAGTGACCTGACCGGCGTGATCTGACGCCGATCTGACGCAGGTCTGAACCGAACGAAGGGCCGGGTCCCCGGAGCGGGACCCGGCCCTTCGTCGTCGTTCGGCGCTCAGGCGTTATTCTGTGAACAGTCCGCTTTTCCTCCCGGCCGAAAGGACCGCCTCCTCGTGGGCCTTCTCGAATCCATCCACTCGCCGCAGGACCTGGGGCGCCTCTCGGCCGTCCAGATGCGGCGACTGGCCGAGGAAATCCGGAGTTTCCTCATCGCCAATGTCTCCCGCACCGGCGGCCATCTCGGCCCGAACCTCGGTGTGGTCGAGCTGACGCTGGCCATCCACCGGACCTTCAACTCTCCGCGTGATGCCGTGATCTTCGATACCGGCCACCAGTCGTACGTCCACAAACTAGTGACCGGCCGGCAGGACTTCTCGACGTTGCGTCAGCAGGGCGGGCTCTCCGGCTACGGAGACCGCGGCGAGTCCGTTCACGATGTGGTCGAGTCCTCGCACGCCTCCTCGTCCCTCTCCTGGGCGGACGGCATCTCCCGCGCCTGGGCCCTGCGTGGCTCGGGTGATCGATACGTGGTGGCGGTGATTGGCGACGGGGCGCTGACCGGTGGCATGGCCTGGGAGGCACTCAACAACATCGCCGTCGACCGGGATCGCCGAGTGGTGATCGTCGTCAATGACAACGGGCGATCGTACTCACCGACCGTCGGTGGGTTGGCGAACCAGCTCTCCGGGCTCCGGCGCGCTTTCCTCGACAAATTGCGCACCCATCGGAACTACGAGGACACCCTGGATTTCTGGAAGGATCGGCTGCAGACCTCCGGGACGGCCGGCCGCCTCGTCTACAAGTCTCTGCATGCCACCAAGAAGGGCATCAAGGACTGGTGGGCTCCGCAGGGGTTGTTCGAGGACCTGGGCATGAAGTACATCGGCCCGATCAACGGCCACGACCAGGTCGAGCTCGAAGAGGCCCTGACGGACGCCAGGAATTACGAAGGTCCCGTGATCGTCCACGCGATGACCGAGAAGGGGCACGGCTACGCTCCCGCCGTGGCTCATGAGGACGACCAGTTCCACACCATCGGCAAGATCGACCCCGAGACCGGTGAGTCGATGTCTTCCAGTTCGGGACCCTCCTGGACGAGTGTGTTCGGTGAAGAGATCACCGCGATCGCCGACGAGCGCGAGGACATCGTGGCCATCACCGCGGCGATGAAGATCCCCGTGGGACTGGGGCTGATGGCCGGCAAGCATCCGGACCGGGTCTACGACGTAGGCATCGCCGAACAACATGCGGTCACCTCGGCTGCGGGGATGGCCTTCGGCGGCCTGCACCCCGTGGTGGCGCTGTACGCCACCTTCCTCAATCGCGCCTTCGACCAGGTGCTGATGGACGTGGGGCTGCACCGGGCCGGCGTGACCTTCGTCCTCGACCGGGCCGGCGTGACTGGCCCGGATGGCCCCAGCCACCACGGCATGTGGGACCTGGCCCTCCTGCAGTCGGTCCCGACCCTGCGGATCGCCGCGCCCCGGGACACAGAGCGGCTGCGCGAAGAGTTGCGCGAGGCCGTCTCAGTGGAGGACGCCCCCACGGTGGTGCGCTTCGCCAAAGGCAACGTCGGCCCCGAGATCGCCGCCTTGGAGCGGCTCAACGACGGTGTCGACGTGTTGTTGCGTTTGGGCAGTTCCTCGAAGGAACCCGGCGCCGAGCGAGACGTGCTGATCGTCGCCGTCGGGACCATGGCCGAGCTCGGTCTCGACGTCGCGGCCCGACTGGCCGATCAGGGCATCTCCGCCACGGTGATCGATCCGCGGTGGGTGCTCCCGGTGCAGGAGTCCGTCATCGAACTGGCGTCTCGACACCGGATCGTGATCTGCCTCGAGGACGGTGTCCGTGCCGGCGGTGTGGGCTCCCGGATCCGCCAGGAGATGCGAGCTCGGGGCGTGGACACCGCGTTGAACGAGGTCGGCCTGCCCGTGGAGTATCTGGCGCACGGCACGCGGGAACAGGTGCTGGAACGCACCGGTCTGACCGGCCGGCGAATCGCGCACAACACCGTGGCCCAGGTGCTCGGCACCAAGGTTCCGTTCGCCCGGCCCCTCACCGGTCAGATGAGCCAGGTACCGTCCGCAGAGCAGAACGGGGCCCGACCCGGCACCGACAACACCACGGGGTCACTCCCGACGACGAAGGGTCAACCGTGAGCATTGTGCGCACCTACCGGCGGTCCGACGTGGACGGCCAGCAACGCATGGAATACCGCGAGGCGTGGTTCGCGCCCGGCAGCGGAGAGGTCGTCGTCCACCATGGGCGCGTGGGCAACACCGGCACGACGACGGCTGAGAATGTCCCGAACGACGACGCCGGCGAGGAATTGCTCGCCAGCTTCGCGGCCCAGTGCGCCGAGGACGGTTTCACCGAGCTGACCGCGGGGGAGACGTCGCGGTTGGAGGTGTCCTACCGGCTCAAGGGTGCCGAGCCGACGAGAGTCGAGCACACCCTGGTGGAGGCTTTGCGCGGCGAAATCACGAACCAGCTCGCGTGGCGGGGCCTCGGTGAGGTCGTGGATCAGCGTCGGGAATCGGGCCGGATCGTGCTCGACGTCGATACCCCACACGCCCGCAAGGCCGCTGCCGAGATCCCGGCCGCGGCGAAACTCGCCGGCGTTCAGGCCTCGCGCGTGACGACCGCGCACTGACCACCGCTCACCGAGTACCGAAGGGAACCGTTCACCATGGAATACCGCCGCCTGGGTCGCTCCGGCCTGACCGTCTCCGTCGTGGGACTGGGGTGCAACAATCTCGGCCGGCCGGGAACCGCCACTCTGGAGCAGGAGGGGACCGACGCCGTCGTGCACGCCGCACTGGACGCCGGGGTGAGTCTGTTCGACGTGTCTGACACCTACGGTGCCACACCGGGATTGAGCGAGGAGCGGCTGGGACGCGCCCTCGGGGCCCACCGCGAGGAGATCGTGCTGGCCACCAAATTCGGCATGGACATGGGCGGAGCGAACGGCAACGACTTCGGCGCCCGTGGTTCGCGGCGCTACATCGTGCGCGCTGTCGAGGCATCGTTGCGCCGGCTCAACACCGAGTGGATCGACCTGTATCAGTTCCACACCCCGGATGACGCGACGCCGATCGAGGAGACGCTCTCGGCCCTGGATGATCTGGTGCACTCGGGGAAGGTGCGGTACATCGGACACTCGAACCGGGCCGGCTGGCAGATTGCCGAGGCCGAGTTCGTGGCCCGCGAGCTGGGGACTGAACGGTTCATCTCGGCGCAGAACCACTACAACCTGCTGGACCGTCGCGCGGAACTGGAGGTGCTGCCGTCGGCGAAGGCCTACGGGCTCGGCGTGCTGCCGTACTTCCCGCTGGCCAACGGCATGCTCACGGGCAAGTACTCCTCCGGCACCGCTCCGGAGGGGTCACGCCTCTCGCACACGAGGCGGGACATGGTGAAGCAGGCGGACCTGGACCAGCTGCGGCGCTTCGGAGACTTCGCGCGGGCCCGTGGTCTGTCCGAAGTGGAGCTGGCCTTCTCCTGGCTGGCCGCACAGGAGCCGGTGTCTTCGGTGATCGCCGGGGCGACGAAGCCGGAGCAGATTCGGCAGAACGCCGCAGCCGTGCGGTGGGTGCCCACGCAGGCCGAGCGGGCCGAGATGGACGAGATCTTCCCGACCGTGCCGAAGGTCGCGCTTTTCTAGTGATCTACGGGATCGTGATGTGGGTCGTGGCCCTCGCGGTGGTGGCGATGCTGGTCTTCTCCCTGGTGAGCCTCTCGCGGTCCCCGCTGGATCCCTCGCGGCGCGTTCCCTGGGCCTTCGCCCTGTTCCTCTTGCCGGTTCTGGGGCCGGCGGTGTGGCTGTGGTGGCGGTTCTACTACTATCCGCGCCGCGCGTCGGAGCAGCCCGACTGGGACCCGAACCGCCGAGAGGTCATCGTCAATCCGCCGCGGCGGCCGGGGCAGTACAGCTAGATCTCGACGGTGATCCGATCGCCGTCGACGGCCGCCGTGTACTCGGTGAGCGGCTTCTTCGCGGGGCCGCCGTAGGGAACGCCGGTGGTGACGTCG
Source organism: Citricoccus sp. GCM10030269 (assembly GCF_042665635.1). Classification (NCBI taxonomy): domain Bacteria; kingdom Bacillati; phylum Actinomycetota; class Actinomycetes; order Micrococcales; family Micrococcaceae; genus Citricoccus; species Citricoccus sp. GCM10030269. The sequence goes on from NZ_JBHTCV010000005.1 coordinate 141,306, forward strand.
AAATGCGAACCGTGGCAGGGGCAGGCGAAGACGTGATCGCCGTTCTCTTCTGTGGGAGCCACAGTGCAGCCCTGGTGAGTGCAGGTGGCCGAGAACGCGCGAACGGAGTCTTCAGCGTCCCGGTGCAGCAGGAGGGTCACGCCCTCGACCGTGACCGACGTCGACTCACCGACCGGCAGCTCCTCCGTTTTCACGGCCTCGGTGGCCGAACCTCCGGCGTGGTGCGACGGTGCGCTCTCCTCGGCTCGGATGTCATCAGTGCACGCCGCAAGCCCCAAGGTGCTCACCGCTCCCAAGGCGCCCAGGGTGGCACCGCGTTCCAGGAACGACCGGCGCGAGGTGCCGCAGCCGGAGCAGCAGGAAGCGGAGGAGTCGGACTGGCGGGGTTGAACGGAAGTCATCCCTCCATTATCCGCCACCCGAGCATCACGTGTGGAATCGCCGCCCGTTGACGCGCTCGGAGGCGCCCACCTGGTCCAGATAGGGCGTGATGCCGCCCAGATGCATCGGCCAGCCGGCGCCGAGAATCATGCAGAGGTCGATGTCCTCGGCCTCGGCGACCACTCCCTCGGCGAGCATGAGGCCGATCTCCTCGGCCAAGGCGTCCTGCACCCTGACGAGCAACTGCTCGGCCGTCTGGGGGGAGTGACCGAACGTCAGGATCTCCTGTGTCTCGGCCGGGATGGTTTCGTTGCCGTTCTCGTCCTTCTCCCACAGCGAGGTGATCCCGGCGTCGATCAGCCGCTGCAGGTTCGCGGAGACCGGGAAGCGGTCCCCGCCGAACGCCGTGTTGAGCGATTCCGTCACGTGTTGGGCGACGGGGATCCCGACCATGGACAACAGCGTGAACGGCGTCATGGGCAGGGCCATCGGATCCAGCGCGTGATCGGCCACCTCGGCCGGTGTGCCCTGATCGAAGGAATGCTGAACCTCACCCAGCAGCCGCAACAGCACGCGGTTCACCACGAAGGCCGGTGCATCGTGGACCAGCACGGGGGTCTTGCCGAGTGCTGCTGCGGTGGCGAAGGCGGTGGCCAACACCTCGTCGGTGGTCGAGGGGCCGCGGACGACCTCCACCAGGCGCATGAACGCCACGGGGTTGAAGAAGTGGAAGCCGATCAGCCGTTCCGGGTGCTCGAGGTCGGAGGCCATCTCGGTCACGGACAGCGAGGAGGTGTTGGTGGCCAGGATGCACTCGGAGGAGACGATGCCCTCCAGCTCGGCCAGTACGGCCTTCTTGACGCCCATCTCCTCGAACACGGCCTCGATGACGACGTCGGCATCGGCATAGACGTCCTTGGACACCGAGCCGGTGACGAGGGACTTCAGAGCCTCACCTTGCTCCGCGGTCAGAGAGGCCTTCTTGACGCTCTTCTCGATCTGCGCATGAACGGCGGCCAGGCCACGGTCCACCCGAGCCTGGTCGATATCGGTCATCACCACCGGGACGCGGAGCCGCTGGGCGAACACCAGGGCCAGCTGACCGGCCATCAAGCCGGCGCCGACAACCCCGACCTTGGTCACCGGCCGTGCCAGCTCGGCCGGTGGGGCGCCGGCCGGTGCCTTGGAGCGCTTCTGAACCAGCTCGAGGAAGGCGTACACGGTATTGCGGAACTCTGGAGTCCGGACCAGTTCGGCCAGGGCCGCGCATTCGGCCTCGGCGGACTCCTGCCGAGTGCGACGGCGTCCAGCCTCAAAGAGGTCCATCACGGCGGCCGGCGCGGGCACCTGCCCACCGGTCTTGGCGGCCACGATCGACCTGCCCTCGGCGATGGCCTCGTCCCACGCTCGATCGGACCGGTCTCTCTCACGTTGCCTCTCAAGGGCGGCCAGAGTGTCGGGGTCGCCGGAGACCACCCGGCCGGCCCACCCGATCGAGGCCTGCGTGAACTGTTCCGAATCAATCAGGGCGTCGGCCAGACCGATCGAGTAGGCGCCCCGCCCGTCGATGGTCCGATTGTTGTTCAGCGGGTTGGTGACCATCAGCGTCAGAGCGTTCTTCGGGCCCACGAGGCGCGGTGCCTTCCACACTCCACCCCATCCGGGGATCAGGCCGAGGAAGGCCTCGGGAAGACCGAGGCTCTTCGCCTGCGTCGAGACGGTCCGGTACTGAGCGGCCAGGGCGATCTCCAGTCCACCGCCGAGGGCCAGCCCGTTGATGAAGGCGAAGGACGGTACCGGGAAATCGGTCAGCTCGTTGTAGACCACGTGGCCCAGTTCGGCCAACAGGGCGCCGTCGTCTGTCGAGTCGTCCGACGTGGAGAAGCGACCGATCAAGCCGAGGTCGGCACCGGCGACCAGAAAGCCAGGCTTGCCGGTCACGGCGACGGCGGCGATCTCTCCCCGTCGCGCTCGTTGCGCATGCTCCACCAGCACCTCGCCCAGACCGATCAGCGAGTTCGGTCCGAGGGTGGTCGGGCGCCGCGGACCGGCGTGGTTGTCCAGGGTGATCAGGGCCAGAAAGCCAGCGCTGCCGGAACTGCCGGGCAGCCCGACGTCGGCCACCTCCGCGCGCGTGACGACCTCGTCCGGCACTCGTTCGGCCAGGGGCCGGAACCGGGCGAAGGGGTCTGTGGTGTCGGGGTCGTGCTGAGACATGCGGCTCCTGCGATTGAGGGACTCGCCCAACATTACCGACGGGTAACTACTGGGGCAAGACTCAGCAGGACTCCGTCAGACCGACTGTACTCAGGCGGGGTCCGGGTCCAACAGCGCCACCGTGATGATCGGGGCAACGATCTCCACCTGCCAGGAGCGGGCTCCCAACTCGCGCAAGGCCGTGGTGACCGAGTCGAGGTCGATGGGTTCCGGGGGGCTCCAGCACAGCCGGCGCAACAGGTCGGGCGTGAGCAGGTTCTCCGTGGGCAGGCGCAACTGATCAGCCTTGTTGCCCACCCATTGCTTGGCCGTCTTGAGCCGGCGATCGGCCAAGGGTCGGCGGTCCTTCCACGCGCGAGGCGGGGGAGGGCCGTCTTGGGGCACATGCAGTGGCGGCAGGCCGTCCTTCGTCTGCGCTGCGGCTTGGCCGGCGCGGATGGCCTCCACCCAGCGTGGGGCGTCCTTGGCCGCGGCACGGCCGTGGAACCCGGGCGTCTTCAACAGGGCCGGCACTGTCGTGGGCTGGGTGGACGCGGCCGCCACGATGGCCGAATCGGGGATCAGTCGCCCGGGAGCCACGTCACGGTTCTGGGCCAGCGTCTCCCGGGTCTGCCACAGCTCCCGGACGACGGCCAGCTGTTGTGGCTTGCGCAGACGGTGCATCCCCGAGGTGCGCCGCCAGGGATCCTTGCGAGGGCCCGACAGTGGGGCGGTGCGGATGGCCTCGAACTCCTCCTCGGCCCACCGCAGCTTGCCCGCATCCTCCAGCATGGCGATCATGGCCGCCCGGAGCTCGACGAGCAGTTCGACGTCGAGCGCGGCGTAACGCAGCCAGTCCTCGGGCAGCGGTCGCTTCGACCAGTCGGCAGCCGAGTGCTCCTTGGCCAGGGTGACCCCCAGCAACTGCTCCAGGACGGAGGCGAGTCCGACGCGGGGAACGCCCAGCAGTCGACCGGCCAACTCCGTGTCGAACAATCGGTCCGGCCACAGGCCCAACTCGGACAGGCACGGCAGATCCTGGGTGGAGGCGTGCAGGATCCACTCGACGCCGGACAGCGCCTCCTGAATGATGTTCAGGTCATCGAAGGCCTCCGGATCGATGAGCCAGATGCCGGCGCCCTCGCGCTTGAGCTGAACCAGGAAGGCGCGTTGTCCGTACCGGAAGCCGGAGGCTCGCTCAGCGTCGATCGCGACCGGGCCCGAACCGGCCTTCAACAGGCGCGCGCAACGCTCGAGCTCAGCGGTGGACGTGGTGACGAAGGGAATACCGCCCACCGGTTCGGTGATCAGTCGCGGCGGTTCCGGGCTCGCGTCCTGGAGCGTCCGGGAATCCGCGTCGGAGGGGGTGCCGGTCTCCGTAGTGATGTCAGTTCCTCCTGATGCGCGGCAAAGGGGTGACGCCGTCGGGCACCGGCGGTAGCCCCGCGAAAGCGCTGACCATGTCCGCCCAGGCCTCCAGGTGTTCGGTGGTGTCCGGTCCCGCGGGAGTCCACGATGCACGCAACTCGATGTCAATGGTGTCAGGCCGGGAGCCCAACCCCCCGAAGCTCTCGGAGAGTACCCGGGTGGCCGTGCCGCCGGCTTCTGAATACCGTGCGCTCTGATTCTCCAAGGCCTCCACCAGCCACGTCCACGCTACAGCCCCCACCATCGGGTCATTGCCGACATCGGCCTCCAGGGAGGCGCGGATATACGTCACCACTCGGAACGTCCCCTGCCACACCGGGGAACCGGCCGGGTCGTGCAGGAGGATGAACCGGCCCGTGGCCAGCTCGGATGCGTCCGGCTGCGCCGGATCACGGACGTCCGCGGCCAGGGCGACGGCGAAGGGTGCCAATCGGCCGGGCGCGGGAATTTCGTCGAGGGTGATCTCCTGCCGGTGCCGTGCGCGGCGCAACCCGGCCAGCGCCTCGCGGAATTCCTCCGGGAGACGGCGCATTTCTGCGGGGCGGTGGCCAAGGGCAGTCACGCATTCAAGGTTAAAGCCGTACCTGAAGGATCATCCGGCGGCGCGCCGTGACGGCCCCCAACCGGACACTCCGACAACCGGCTGCTCAGACCCCCGAGGTGAGACGCGTCGTCAACTGCGTCCTCAGCGCCGCGATGAAGCCATCGACGTCGTCCTCGGTGGTGTCCCACGAGGTCATCCATCGGACTTCGTGGCGGTTCACGTCCCAGTCATAGAACGCGAAGTCGCCCCGCACGGCGTCGGCCACGGCCGGATCGAGTACGGCCAGAATCTGATTGGCCTGCGGTGGCTGGGTCAGTGTCACCCCGTCGAGGGCACCGGCGCCGGCTGCCAAGCGAGCCGCCATCGTGTTGGCCTGCCGTGCGGAGCGCAGCCACAACTCGTCGGTGAGCAAGGCCACCAGCTGAGCCGAGACGAAACGCATCTTCGAGGCTAACTGCATGGACGATTTCCGCAGGTAGCCCACAGCCTGTCCGGCGCTGTCCGTCCGGCGAGCGCTGGAACCGGACACCACCGATTCGGGCTGGAGCACGACGACCGCCTCCGCTCCGAGGGCGCCGTTCTTGGTGCCGCCGAAGGACACCATGTCCACGCCGGCGTCGGTGGTCAAGGACCGCAACGGCACGTCCATGGCGGCCGCCGCATTCGCCAACCGGGCGCCGTCCAGGTAGACGGACAGGCCGAGGGAATGGGCGTGATCGGTGAGCGCACGGATCTCCTCGGCCGAGTACACGGTGCCCTGTTCGGTCACCTGCGCGATCTCGACGACGGCCGGCTGGGCCCGGTGGACGAATCCAAACCCGTGGGCCTCCCGATCGATGAGTTCCGGGGTCAGTTTGCCGTCCGGGGTCGGCACGGTCAGGAGCTTGGTGTGCCCGATGCGTTCCGGAGCGCCTCCCTCGTCCTGATGGATGTGGGCGCTCTCGGCACAGATGACCGCGCCCCACGGAGGCAGCAGCGACTGCAGCGCGACGACGTTGGCTCCAGTCCCGTTGAACACCGGGAAGGCCTCGGCCCGCTCTCCGAACTCGCCGCGAATGAGCTCCTGCAACCGAGCGGTCCAGTCGTCCGCCCCATAGGCCGGAGCGTGCCCGGCATTGGCCTCGGCGAGGGCGGCGAGGACCTCGGGATGCACGCCGGCATAGTTGTCCGAGGCGAAGCCGCGACGGGTCTGGGTGGAAACGTGGGCGAAGACGTCGGTCGTGGTCACGCGCGGCCCTCGGCCTTCGGCTGCAAGGTCAGAGAAATGGAGTTCATGCAGTAGCGCAGGTCCGTGGGAGTGTCGAAGCCCTCGCCCTGGAAGACGTGTCCCATGTGGGAACCGCAGTTCGCGCAACGAACCTCGATGCGTTCCATGCCCAGGGTGTTGTCGCGGATGTACTCCACCCGGTCTTCGGCCAGGGGAGCGGAGAAGGACGGCCAGCCACAGTGGGCGTCGAATTTCGTGTCCGAACGGAACAGCTCAGAACCGCAGGCACGGCAGGCGTAGACGCCCTCGGTCTCGGTATCCCAGTACTCGCCCGTGAATGCGGGTTCGGTGCCCGCTTGGCGCAGGACCTGGAACTCCTCCGGACTCAGCCGCTCTCGCCAGTCGGCGTCGGAGAGCTGTCGGGGCTGATCGCTTGCAGGGGTCGAATCGTTCATACGTGCCATAACACCACGAAAGCCACAGTTGTTTCCGTGATCGTCATCCTGGCGAATGCGGCGTGAGCATGAACAGAATGGAGGATGACCTCCCGCTCGTCGAACCGACGCAAGAAGATCCAGAAGAGTATCGGCCAAGCCGAACCGGTGGTGCGCTGGGCCTCGCTCGCCGCCGGGGCCGGCGTCGTGGCCGGATCCGTGGCAGCGGGAACCGTGTCCGGGCTCGCCGGACTATTCGCGCGCACGGTGGTGACGCCCGTGAAGACCCCAGCCGAAGACCTCGAGATCCTCGCCGTGGTCCAGGGTGAGTCCGGGCTGGAGATCATCCTGCCGGTCAACGAGGAGACCACGGTGCCGGGGAGGTACTCCCTGGTGTTCGACGGCGGCGCGGGCGTCGCCCGCATCGGAGCCGTCGCCTCCTTCGATCCTCGGGACGGCACCGTGCAACGTCAGATCGAGGAGGTCTACAGCGGGGACATCACGCGCGCCGTTCGCGGCCGGTGGACCGGTTTCATCTACCCCGATCCGCGAGCGCTCGGCTACGAAACGGAAGACGTGTTGATTCCCGTGGAGAACGGTTCTGCGCCGGCGTGGCTCGTCCGGCCGGACGGGGAGTCTCGCAGCGCCGAGGCGCTGCCCGGGGACGGAGTCTGGGCGGTGATGGTCCACGGTCGCGGTTCGAAGCGAACCGAGGGGATCCGGGCCATCGGCTCGGCCCGCGCGCTCGGCATGACCTCGCTGCTGATCTCCTACCGCAACGACGGTGACGCCCCGGCAGCCGGCGATGGTCGCTACGGACTGGGAACCACGGAATGGAAAGACGTTGAAGCCGCCGTCGCCTACGCACTCCAGAACGGGGCCCGCGAAGTGGTCCTGTTCGGCTGGTCCATGGGAGGGGCGGTCTGTCTGCAGATGGCCGACCGCTCCGAACTGTCCTCCATGGTCGCCGCCATGGTCCTGGACGGCCCGGTGATCAACTGGATCGACGTCCTGGCTCACCAGGCCAAGCTGAACCGACTCCCGGAGGCTGTGGGGCGACTGGGGCAGTGGCTGGTCAGCAACAAAGCCGGACGCTGGGCCACGGGCCTGGCCGCTCCCGTGGACCTCAAGGCCATGGACTGGGTGGCCAGGTCGGAGCAGCTACGCGTGCCGACCTTGATCCTGCACTCCGAGGACGACAACTTCGTCCCGGTGGGGCCGTCCATGGAACTGGCCATGAAGATCCCTCAGCTGGTCTCCTTCGTGCGGTTCAACCTGGCCCGCCACACGCGCGAGTGGAACGTGGACCCGCAGAAGTGGGACCGCGCCGTCCGGGTCTGGCTCCGGGCGGTCCTCGCCTCACCGCGACCGGGACTGGCTCAGCTGACCGTGTAGAACCTCAGAGCAGTCCTCGCCGCCGCAGCAGATACTCCGGGTCCGGATCGGTGCCGCGGAAGATCCGGTAGGACTCCAGCGGATCCCGGGTGTTCCCGCGGGACAACAATTCGGCGCGGAAACGGTCGCCGTTCTCCCGGGTCAGCCCACCATGGGCGGTGAACCATTCCACCGCGTCGGCGTCGAGCACCTGGGACCAGATGTAGGAGTAGTACCCGGCCGCATACCCACCGGTGAAGATGTGCTTGAAGTAGCTCGAACGGTAGCGCGGCGGCACCAACTCCGGGTCGAGTCCGGCGGCGGTCAACTGCTCCTGTTCAAAGGCGAGCGGATCCTCGACCGTGTCCCCGGGAGCCAGCGAGTGCCAGGCCAGATCCAGCATGGTGGCCCCGAGATACTCCGTGGTGCGGAAGCCTTCGCCCCACAGTGAGGACTCCTCGATGGCCTCCAGCAGAGCCTGGTCGATCACCTCGTCCGTGTCCACATGCCGGGCGTAGGCCGTCACGATGTCCGGCCAGAACATCCACATCTCGTTGACCTGAGACGGGAACTCGACGAAATCGCGGGGCACCGAGGTGCCGGACAGCGTCGCGTATTTCGCTGAGGAGAGCAGGGCATGGAGCGCGTGTCCGAACTCGTGGAACAACGTCTTCACCTGGTCCACCGTCAACAGCGTCGGCTCACCAGCGGATGGCTTCGGGATGTTGAGGTTGTTGGTCACCACGGGGCGCTCGCCGAGCCAGGAGGAGGTGTCGCGGAAGGAGTTCATCCACGCGCCTCCGGATTTCGTGGGACGGGTGTAGAAATCGCCCAGGAACAGACCGAGCCCCGTCCCGTCCGAGTCCATCACCTCCCAAGTGCGCACGTCCGGGTGGTAGCCGGGCAGATCTGTCCGCTCGCCGAAGGTGATGCCGTACAGCGCCGTGGCCGCGGCGAACACCCCGTCCCGGAGCACCCGGTCCAGTTCCAGGTACGACCGCAGAGCCGAGGCGTCGACGTGGTATCTCTCGCGTTCGACCCGTGCCGCATAGAACGGCCAGTCCCACGGCTCCACGGGGTGCCCGGCCACGGCTTCTACCTCGGCCTTCTCCCGCCGGGCATTGGCGGTGGCCGCTGGGATGATCCGGTCGAGCAGCTCCGTGACCGCTCCCAGGCTGGGGGCCGTCCGGTCCTGCAACGCGTAGTCGGCCCAGTTCGAGTAACCCAGGATGCCGGCCTTCTCCGCACGGAGAGCGGCCTGTTCCACCGCCAGATCCAGGGCATAGTTCGGGCCGGGTGTGGTGCCCCGGTTCCATGCCGCCTCGAAGATCCGACGGCGGGACGCACGGTTCTCTACGCTCTGCAGCCACGGCTGAGAGGTGAACATGGAGAGCGTCAGGAGGTAGCCGGCGTCGTGTCCGGCTGTGCGGGCGGCCTCCGCGGCCGAAGTAAGGTCCTGCTCGGAGAGGCCCTCGAGCTCGGCGGCGGTCTCGAACCACACTGCCGACTCGGCGTTCTCCTCGACCATTCGCCGCCCGTACTGAGCGGCCAGCACGGACAGCCGCTCATTGATCTCGGCCAGCCTCTGCTGGGCCTCGGGGTCCAGGTCGGCTCCGTGCAGGCGGAAGTCCCGCAGGGTCGTCTCGATCAGCCGACGATCCTCAGCATCCACACCCTCGACGCTGTCCATGCCCTCCACGCCGAATTCACGGAGGCGACGATAGAGACGCTCGTCGAGGTACACGGCGTCCCAGTGCGCCGAGAGCTCGGGCTCGATCTCCTCATGGATCTGTTGGCGCCGCTCGGTGCCGTCGGCTGGAAGGACGTTGGAGAAGGCCATGGAGACCCGCCGCAGGGTCTGGCCGGATCCCTCGAACGCCAAGAACGTGTTCTCCCAGGTGGCCGGGTCGGTGTTCGCGGCGATGGCGTTCAGTTCTTCGCGGTGCTCGGCCATGCCCGCCCGGAACGCCGGCAGGTAATGCTCATCCTGGATGACGGTGAAGTCGGGCAGTCCATAGGGCAAGGTCGCTGGCGTCAGCAGAGGATTCGTCATAGTCAGCAACTGTTTCACAGTTAAGAGGCGCTGCCCAGGAGTTTCCTCGGCTCCCGGTAGAATCGACAACAGTCTTCGAACACCACCAACATCCGGGACGGGCGCGTCAGTGCGGCCTGCCGGGGGAGGAGCACCCGTGTCAGGGCATTCCAAATGGGCCACCACCAAGCACAAGAAAGCGGTGATCGACGCCCGTCGTGCCAAAGCTTTTGCCAAGTACATCAAGGGCATCGAGGTCGCTGCCCGTGCCGGCGGAGCGGACCTGTCCGGCAACCCCGCCCTGGATCTCGCCGTCACCAAGGCCAAGAAGCAGTCGGTGCCCAATGACAACATCGAGCGTGCCATCAAGCGCGGTGCGGGCCTGACCGGCGAGGTCATCGAGTACACCGAGACGGTGTACGAGGTCCGCGGTCCGCAGGGTTCGGCCCTGATGGTGGAGTGCCTGACCGACAACAAGAACCGAGCGGCGGCCGAGGTCCGGACGGCGGTCACCCGCAACGGCGGCACCATCGCCGACCCCGGATCGGTGGCGTTCCTGTTCAACCGCACGGGTTTGGTCCGGCTTCCCGCCGACGGCCTCCCCGAGGACGACGTGCTGATGGCCGTCCTGGACGCCGGTGCCGAGGAGGTCGTGAAATCGGGTGACTCGTTCGAGGTCATGTGCGACCCTTCCGACCTGCGCGCGGTGGCCACGGCCCTGGACGACGCCGGGATTGACTACGACACTGACGAGATGGAGTTCGTTGCCACCATGAAGGTGGATCTGGACGCCAAGGGAGCCAAAACCTTCTTCAACCTCGTCGACGCGCTCGAGGACCTCGATGACGTGCAGAACGTCTACTCCAATGTGGAGATCGCCCCCGAGGTGCTCGAGCAACTGGACGAGGACTGATCCTGTCGTGACCACCAGCGCCGGCCCGGTGTCGAGTCGCGGGGGAGCCCGTGCCCCCAGCCGGTTGCGCGTGCTGGGCGTCGATCCGGGACTGACGCGCTGCGGCATCGGCGTGGTGGACGTGGAGCCCAACCGCACCGCCACGCTCGTGGGGGTGACCGTCGTCGGGACCCCGGCGGAACACTCCCTCGACCGGCGACTGCTGACGATCGATGAGGCGATCGGCGAGTGGCTGGACCGGCATGAGCCCGATCATGTTGCTGTGGAGCGCATGTTCGCCCAGAACAACACGCCGACGGTCATGGGTACCGCACAGGCCTCGGGAGTGGTGATCGCCGCCGCGGCCCGCCGGGGTATTCCGGTGGCCCTGCACACGCCGTCCGAAGTTAAGGCCGCTGTGACCGGCCATGGCAATGCCGGAAAGAACCAGGTCGCGGCCATGGTCACCCGGATCCTCCGGCTCGAGTCGCCACCGACGCCGGCCGATGCCGCCGATGCATTGGCCCTGGCCATCACGCACGCGTGGCGCGGTGGCCTCATGGGCCGCGGACTGGAAACGGGCAACCTCACCAGTCCGCAGAGACCCTCCCGGTTTCCGACGGCATCGGGAAAGACAGCGGCCCAGCGGGCGTGGCTGGCGGCCGAGCAGCGATCGGGCAAATCGTCCGGCTGGGGTGGCGGGTCCCGGATCTGACCGCCTGTATGGGCTAAGGTTTTCGTAGATATCTTCGAACCGGATGGCATCCCCGACGTGAGCGAGTAGAGCATGATTTCGTCCCTGACCGGCACCGTGGAGTCCGTGGGGCTGAACCACGCCGTCATCGCGGTGTCCGGCGTCGGCCTCCGGTTCGCGGCGACGCCACAGACGTTAGCCGGGCTGCACCTCGGTGAATCCGGCCGCGTGCTGACGTCCATGGTGGTGCGGGAGGATGCGCTGACGCTCTATGGATTCGCGTCGGAGGACGAGAGGGACGTGTTCGAGGTCCTGATCGGTGTCTCCGGCGTGGGCCCGCGGTTGGCCTTGGCGGTCTTGGCGGTCTACGACCCCGAGGCCGTCCGGATCGCCGCGTCCTCGGGCGACGACCGGGCCTTCACGAAGGTCTCGGGCATCGGGCCCAAGGGGGCTCGGCGCATCGTGCTCGAACTCGCCGACAAGCTGACACCCACGGGAGCTCCGATGGCCGAATCATCCGAAGTCTCCGGGTCGTCCAGCTCGACGCCGTGGAGGGGGCAGGTGCTTGAGGCCCTGACCGGACTCGGCTGGACCGAGAAGGACGCCGAGAAGGCGGTCAAAGACACGATGTCCGCCGAACCCGAACTGGAGGAGTCCGGTGACGTGGCGGGCGTGCTCAAGGCGACCCTGCGGCACCTGGGCCAGGGGCAGTCCGCGCGTTCGTCCGGAAGGAAGTCCTCATGACGACGCCGGACCACTCGAAGGGGCGCGTGGTCAGTGGGGGAGCGGAAGGCGAGGAACGGGAACTCGAGGCGGCTCTGCGGCCCAAGAACCTCGATGACTTCGTCGGCCAGCACCGCGTCCGTCGGCAACTGTCGCTCGTCTTGGAGGCGGCGCGGATGCGAGGCCGCAGTGCCGACCACGTGCTGCTGTCCGGACCGCCCGGTTTGGGCAAGACGACGCTGGCCATGATCATCGCCGCGGAGATGAACGCTCCGCTGAGGATCTCGTCCGGCCCGGCCATTCAGCACGCCGGAGACTTGGCGGCCATTCTGTCCTCGCTGACCGAGGGTGAAGTGCTGTTCCTCGACGAGATCCACCGGATGTCCCGGCCGGCCGAAGAGATGCTCTACATGGCCATGGAGGACTTCCGCGTGGACATCGTCGTCGGCAAAGGCGCCGGAGCCACGTCGATTCCATTGGAGATCCCCCCGTTCACTCTCGTTGGGGCGACGACGAGGGCCGGACTGCTTCCCGGGCCGTTGCGGGACCGCTTCGGCTTCACCGGCCATCTGGAGTTCTACAGCACCGACGAACTGGAATTGGTGCTGCGGCGATCGGCTCTGCTGTTGGACATGCAGGTCAATTCGGCGGGTTTCGAGCAGATTGCGACTCGCTCCCGCGGCACGCCGCGCGTCGCGAATCGACTCTTGCGCCGGGTCCGGGACTGGGCCCTGGTCGACGGCTTGGACCATGTGGATGCGCGGTCGGCTTCGGCGGCACTGGACATGTACGAGGTGGACCAGCGGGGCCTGGACCGGCTCGACCGCTCGGTCATCGAGGCGCTGTGCACCAAGTTCGGCGGCGGGCCGGTGGGTCTGTCCACGTTGGCGATCGCTGTGGGCGAAGAGACGGAGACCGTCGAGACGGTGGCCGAGCCGTTCCTGGTCCGGGAGGGTCTGTTGGGGCGCACGCCGCGGGGTCGGATCGCCATGCCGGCCACGTGGGAGCACTTGGGAATGGTGCCTCCGCCGGAGTCACCGGCCGCGGCGTTCTGGACGGCGAGACACACCACGTAGACTGAGGGGGTTGTCCTGTGACCCGACTCTGGAATGTGGTGTCCCTCCGTGACCCAGTTGAATGCTCTGAACGCCGCCTCGATCGTCGCTGAGGCGAATGCGAACCCGGAAGGCGGCGGGGGGCTGCCCTTCGACCCGTTCCTGCTGCTCATGCTGGCGGTCTTCGCCATCCTGATCTTCAGCATGTTCCGGCGCAACAAGAAGACCCAGCAGCAACAGCAGCAGCTGCACAGCTCATTGGGCCCCGGCATCGAGGTCATGACGACGATGGGTCTCTTCGGGACCATCGTCTCCGTGGACAAAGAGGAGAACAAGGCCGTCATCGAGCTGTCTCCGGGAAACACCGCGACGGTGCACCTGCAGGCCATCGGCAAGGCGGTCGACCCGGTCGCCGAGTCCGATGCCGAGACGGGTGCTGAGGCCGACGCACTGGCTGACGGCAGCACCGTCCCCGATTCCCCGGCGGGTCTGGACGACACTGGCTACAACGGCCGGAACGACGCCACCGACTCAGACGGCCCCGAGGACCCCCGTCCCGGTGATGGCCGCCCGTCCGCCTGAAGCCCTGACGCTCTGTCCTCCCACGTGAACTGAAAGCCGTAGCCTTCCATGTCAGATAAGACCCCTCGAGGACGTGCCAAGCGCACCCTCTGGTGGCTCACCGGCCTGATTGTCGTCCTGGCGGCGATTCTCGGCGTCGGCGTCGCCACCGGTCAGGCCCAATGGGCTCCCAAACTCGCCCTGGACCTGGAAGGCGGCACCCAGATGGTGCTCGCCCCGGAGGTGTCCGGCGGCCAGGATGTCTCCTCCGAACAGCTGGAGCAGGCCGTGGAGATCATTCGACAGCGTGTCGACGGATCCGGTGTCTCCGAGGCGGAGATCGCGACCCAGGGCGGCAGCAACGTGGTGGTCTCGTTGCCGGGGATACCCGACGAGGAGACGCGATCCCTAATCCAGGCCTCCGCGAACATGGAGTTCCGTCCGGTCATCACGATGGGCAGCTTCACGGCGGTCCCGGAGGACCAGCGAACCCCGCAGGAGGAATTCCCGGAACCGACGGGGGAACCGCAGAACGGCTCCGACCAGAACTGGATCACCCCTGAGCTGGCCGCCGAGTTCGAGGCCTACGACTGCCCGACGGCGTTGGCCGATCCCCATCGTGAGGACCTGCCGACCGACGAGGCGGCCATCGTGTGCCAGCCCGGCGACGAGGAGAGCGGCCAGCCCGGGGTCAAGTACATCGTCGGCCCCGTCGAGGTGCCCGGCACGGACATTGCCGGCGCTGACTACGGTATGGCCAGCAGCTCCACCGGCGTGTCCACGAACCAGTGGGCCGTCAACCTGAGTTTCAACGGGGAGGGCGCGGACGCCTTCCGTGAAGTCACTCAGCGCCTGACCCCCTTCCAGGAGGGGGACCCGCGCAAGCAGTTCGCGATCGTCCTCGACGGGACCGTGGTCTCGGCGCCGCAGTCCAACGCCGTCATCACCGACGGCCGTGCGCAGATCACCGGCAATTTCACGGAGGAGTCCGCTTCCGCCTTGGCGGAGCAGCTCAAGTACGGCGCCCTGCCGATCAGCTTCAGCATCGAGTCGGAACAGCAGATCTCCGCCACCCTGGGCGCCGACCAGCTGCGTCTGGGCCTCATCGCCGGGCTCATCGGCCTCGCTCTGGTGGCCGTCTACTCGTTCTTCCAGTACCGGTTGCTCGGCCTGGTCACCATCGCTTCGCTGGGGATGGCCGGGCTGCTGACCTATCTGGCCATCGTCCTGCTGGGCTGGTCCGACAACTACCGGCTTTCGTTGGCCGGTATCGCCGGGCTGATCGTGGCGATCGGTCTGACCGCCGACTCGTTCATCGTGTATTTCGAGCGCATCAAGGACGAACTGCGCAGCGGTCGATCGCTCGGCGAAGCCGTCGAGTACGGCTGGTTGCGGGCCAAACGGACCGTGACGGCGTCCAAAGCAGTGAACCTGCTGGCCGCCGTCGTGCTGTATTTCGTGGCCGTGGGCAACGTCCGCGGTTTCGCCTTCACCCTGGGTCTGACGGCCGTGGCGGACCTGGTGATCGTGTTCTTGTTCACCCATCCGGTGATGCAGTTGCTGGCCAACACCCGGTTCTTCGGTGGGGGCCACCGGCTCTCCGGTCTGGACCCGTCCCTGCTTGGGCGCAAACCGCTGTATCAGGGGGCCGGCCGCGTGCGGCAGTTCACCTCCGGGCCAGAGTCACCCGCAGCCAAGAAGAAACAGAAGTCCTCCAAGGAGGCCGCTCGGCGTCAGACCATCGCCGAACGTCGCCGTGCGGAACAGCAGGCGGCGATGTCAGGCGGCACGGACCCCGCTGAGAGCAGTACCACCGCGGCCGACCGGACGGAGGAGCAGAAGTGAGCGCACTGGCGACCTGGGGCAATGAGCTCTACACCGGCAAGAGGTCCTATCCCTTCACCTCGAAGTGGAAGATCTGGTTCTCCGTCGCGCTGGCCATCCTGGTGGTGGCCGTCGGGCTGACCCTGGCCCGTGGTGGGTTCAATCTCGGCATCGATTTCCGCGGTGGGTCCGAGTTCACCGTGTCGGCCGTGCAGAACACCGACGTGGCCCCCGGCGAGCAGGCGGTGACCGACGCCGTGCCGGAAGCCGAGGCGACGGTGACGAACATCGCTCCGGGCACCATGCGGATCCAGACGGACCGTCTCGATGACGACCAGACATTGACCGTCGCCGAGAACCTGCAGAATGCCTACGGTGTCGGCCAGGACCAGGTGACCTCCACCTTCGTCGGGCCGACATGGGGCGCCGACGTGTCCCAGCAGGCCCTTCTCGGACTGGTCGTCTTCATCGTTCTGGTGGCGTTGCTGATGGCCGCCTACTTCCGGACCTGGAAGATGTCCGTGGCCGCGGTGCTTGGACTGTTGTACGTGGTGGCGGTGACGGCGGGCATCTACGGCGCGACCGGCTTCGAAGTGACTCCGAGCGCGATCATCGGCTTCCTCACCATCCTCAGTTATGCCCTCTATGACACGGTGGTGGTCTTCGACAAGATTCGGGAGAACACCGAACACAACCTCGAGGAAACGACCCGGACCTTCTCGGAGAACGTCAACCTGGCCATCAACCAGACCCTGGTCCGTTCCATCAACACCTCTGTGGTGGCCATCCTCCCGGTCGGGTCCATTCTCTTCATCGGCGCTCTGCTCCTGGGCGCCGGAACTTTGAGGGACATCTCGCTGGCCATCTTCGTCGGGATCATCGTCGGCACGCTCGCGACGATCTTCATCCAGGCCCCGCTGTACACCCTGCTGCGTCAAGGCGAGCCAAAGATCAAGGCCAACGACGAAAGGGCCCTCAAGGGGCGCTCGTCCGACGGCCCGGACACTGCACCGGCCGGCAGCACCACCTGACCGGACAGCAGCCGTTACCCAGAGAGCCGTTACTCTGACAGCAGAGTGTCGGCCGCCCGGTCGAGCACTAGAATGGATCACCACCCGGTTCAGGGTGTGAGGACTACAGCGGAGGTACGGGTCACCGTCGTCGACCGTGGGAAGGAGTGCAGCCGTGGGCGAAGAACCGAACTATCCACGCGCCACGACCTCGGCCGACTCTGCTGTGCCCGACTCCAGCGCGGCCACCGTGACGGGGCGCCAACCGGCGGCGAACCAGCACTATTCCTCGGCGGTGCCGGAGACCGACGTGCCGCCCACCGTCGATTCCCCGCCAGCGGCTGATTCTCCGCCCGCCGTGACGACCAGTCTCGCCGGGTCAATCGTCTCGAGGCGGCCCCGCAGCCGGCTGGCCCGGCTGACCGGTCGGGTGGCCAATGACTATTCGCCCATCCTGGAGCCTCTGGTCCGCACGCTCAAGGTCCGCGAGCCCAAGGACGCCCGCGAAGACCTCGACCTGATCATCCGCGCCTTCGACGTGGCTGAGCGCGCGCACTCG
Organism: Citricoccus sp. GCM10030269; assembly: GCF_042665635.1. Taxonomy (NCBI): domain Bacteria; kingdom Bacillati; phylum Actinomycetota; class Actinomycetes; order Micrococcales; family Micrococcaceae; genus Citricoccus; species Citricoccus sp. GCM10030269. Next base: position 158,220 of record NZ_JBHTCV010000005.1, read on the forward strand.
GGGCAGAAACGCAAGAGCGGCGACCCGTACATCACCCACCCGGTGGCCGTCGCGACGATCCTGGCCGAGCTCGGCATGACGGGCACCACCCTGGCCGGCGCCTTGCTGCACGACACCGTCGAGGACACCAGTTACTCCCTGGAGCAACTCCGTAAAGACTTCGGGGAAGAGGTCGCCCTGCTGGTGGACGGAGTCACCAAACTGGACAAGGTCAAGTTCGGTGACGCAGCGCAGGCCGAGACCGTCCGCAAAATGGTGCTGGCGATGGCCGACGACGTCCGCGTCCTCGTCATCAAGCTGGCTGACCGACTGCACAATGCCCGAACCTGGCGGTACGTGGCCCCGGAGTCGAGCGCCCGCAAAGCCAAGGAAACCCTCGAGATCTACGCGCCGTTGGCCCACCGTCTCGGCATGAACACCATCAAGTGGGAACTGGAGGACCTGTCCTTCGCCGCGCTGTACCCCAAGGTCTACGCGGAGGTCGTGCGGCTGGTGGGGGAGCGGACCCCCGAGCGGGAGAAGAACGTGGCCGCCTTGCGCAGCCAGATCGAGCGAGACCTCCGGGAAGCCAAGGTCAAAGCGACGGTGACCGGTCGGCCCAAGCACTTCTACTCGATCTATCAGAAGATGATCGTGCGCGGCAGGGACTTCGACGAGATCCACGACCTCATGGGTGTGCGAGTCCTCGTCGACTCGGTCCGGGACTGTTACGGCGCACTGGGTGTCCTGCATGCCAAATGGAGTCCGCTGCCGGGTCGCTTCAAGGACTACATCGCGATGCCGAAGCTGAACATGTATCAGTCCTTGCACACCACGGTCATCGGGCCCGGCGGCAAACCGGTCGAGATTCAGTTGCGCACTCATGAGATGCACCGGCGTGCGGAGTACGGAGTCGCAGCACACTGGAAGTACAAGGACCAGACCACTCGCGGTGGGACCGGCGGGAGCGATCAGACTCCCGGCTGGCTGCGCTCGGTCATGGACTGGCAGAAGGACACCAAAGACCCGAACGAGTTCCTCGAATCGCTTCGGGCCGAGATCGACGCCGCCGAGGTCTTCGTCTTCACCCCCAAGGGCGAAGTCATGGCTCTGCCCGCCGGCTCGACCCCGGTGGATTTCGCCTACGCGGTGCACACCGAGGTGGGTCACCGGACCATCGGTGCACGCGTCAACGGCAAGCTCGTCCCGCTCAACAGCGAGCTCCATCATGGCGATTGGGTGGAGATCTTCACGTCGAAGACCGAGGGCGCCGGCCCCAGCCAGGACTGGCTCGGTTTCGTGCGCAGCCCGCGGGCACGGAACAAGATCCGCCATTGGTTCTCGAAGGAGCGCCGCGAGGAGTCCATCGAGAAGGGCAAGGAGCAGCTGACGCGCCAGTTGCGCAAGATGAACCTGCCGCTCCACCAAATGATGGGCGCCGATTCCCTGTCGGCCGTGGCGCTGGAACTGAACCTGCCGGACATCTCCACGCTCTACGCGTCCATCGGAGACTCGAACGTCTCCGTGCAGAACGTCATCGAGCACCTGGAAAAGCTCCATGCGGTCGAAGAGCCGGATGAGGAAGCGCTCGACGCCGTCCCGATCACCCGGGTCTCGGCCCCCACCAAGCACGTGAACTCCGGAGTGATGGTGCAGGGATCGGGCGACGTCATGGCGAAACTGGCCCGGTGCTGTACTCCCGTGCCCCCGGACGAGATCATCGGCTTCGTCACTCGTGGCTCCGGGGTGTCTGTACACCGGACCGATTGCCGCAACATCGACCAGCTGAAGCAAGAGCCGGACCGGATCGTCGACGTCGCCTGGGCGCCGACCCAGTCGTCCGTCTTTCTCGTGGAGATCCAGGTCGAGGCCCTGGACCGCAAGTCGCTGCTCTCGGACGTCACCCGGATCCTGGCCGAACACCACGTCAACATTCTCTCCGCCTCGGTCAACACCTCGAAGAGCCGGGTGGCGATCAGCAAGTTCGTGTTCGAGATGGGTGATCCGAAGTACCTCACCCACGTGTTGGCCTCGGTGCGCCGGATCGACGGCGTTTACGACGTCTACCGGACCGTCGGCCAGAACCGGCCGCCCCGCGACTAAAAGGCGGTCGGCCCGATCCGGCTTCGGTCAGGCCAGCAGCGTCTCCAGTCGTCGCCGGGCCTGGACCATACCTGGCTTCCGGCGGTGATCCTCGAATCGGCGCCGTAGTCGGGCGGAGTCGGTCCGGGTCAGCAGACGGGCGGCTGCCGCCATCGCCGGAGGACCGGAGCGAGGACCCGCTCGGCGTAAGACGTCCTCGATCGTCCGGTCCACCGTGGTGCAGCGCAAGCCGAAAACATTCACGACGTCGGCCGAGTCTCGGGCCACGTCCGATTGTTCCCAGTGCAACCTCACGGACAGCGGCTGCGACGGGATGCGTTGGAAGTGCTCCACCGAGGCCTCCAGCACTCCCGGTGATCCGCCGCCCGCATGGATCCACGCCGCGGTGAGACCGGTCGAGGCCCAGGATCCGGTGATCACCGGAGCGGTGAGCCGCAAGACCGACGCCGCTCGGACCCGCGTGTCCTCCAGACCATGGTTGGCCGGCAGATAGAGATCCCCGACGACGTGCACCAGGAGTCCTGACAGTTCCATGCCCCGTAGTTCGGGCCCGGAGAACGGCAGTCCCGGCACCAGGAAGTCCACCGGAGGCTGCTCCACGTGAGGCACGGCAGCAGACCGGGAGTCGGGCAGTGCAGCGGGCTGGGTGGTGGGGGCGGTCACCGCTTCAGCCTGCCAGAGACACTTGTGGCCCGGCAGATCGCCGGGCCACCACTGTGGACAACCACCGCACGCGACGACTATCTCAGCGCAGACCCCGTGCTGACTTCTGCAAGGTCTCCAACCACAGTCGGCGGGCGTCCAGAGCCTCCTGGGCCTTCTTGATGGCCTTGTCGTCGCCCCGTGACTGTGCCTTGGCCAGATCGTCCTCCAACTCGGCCACCTTGTCCTCGAGCTGACTCAATGCGGAATTGGTGCGGGCCTTCGTCTCAGGGTTGGTCTTGCGCCAATGCTCGTCCTCGGCCGACTTGAGCGCTTCCTCCAGCTTCCGGAACGCCGATTCCATGCGTGAGACGTCCTTACGAGGCACCCGGCCGGCGTCCTCCCACCGGCCGCGCAGCTCGTTGAGCGCTTTGCGGGCGGCCTTGACGTCCTTGACCGGCAGCAACTTCTGGCCATCAGCCAGAATCTGCTCCTTGACCTTGAGGTTCTCACCGTATTCGCGGTCGATCTCCTCGTTGGCGGCCTTGCGGGCATTGAAGAAGACGTCCTGGGCGGCACGGAATCGGGCCCACAGGGCGTCGTCTTCCTTCCTCGAGGCCCGCGGCGCGGCCTTCCACTCGTCCATCAGTTCCCGGTAGGCACCCGCGGTCGGTCCCCAGTCCGTGGAGCCGGACAGGGCCTCCGCGCGCGCGATCAGCTTCTCCTTGACGGCCCGGGCCTGGGCATTGGTGGCATCCAGTTGAGAGAAGAACGCCCGCCGATGCTTGTCATGAGTGGTGCGCGCCGTCCGGAACCGCTTCCACAGCGCGTCTTCCACCGGCTTGCCCAGGCGTGGGCCGGCCTTCTGGGCGGCCTTCCAGCTCTCGAACAACTCGTTCATCCGCGCGGTCGCCTGTTTCCACTGGACCTGCTGGGGATCCTTGGCGGCCAGGGCCTCCGCCTCGGCCACGATGGCCTCGCGATGGGCGAGCTGTTCCGCCTGAGCCTTCTCCAGAGCCAGCTTCTCGGCGACCTTGAGGTCGTCCAGTCGTGTCTGGAGAGCCTCGACGCGGGCCCGGAGCGCCGGCAGGTCACCGACCATGCCCCGTTCGCCGATCGTTGTGCGCAGATGCTGCAGGGTCTTCTGGATCTCACCGGCGGGAGCCCCCGCAGCCACCCGCTGCTCCAGGAGCATCAGCTGGGACACGACCTCATCGTATTTGCGGGCGAAGTAGGCCAGGGCCTCGTCCTTGGTGCCATCGGGGAACTGGCCGACGGGGTGTTCCTCACCGCCGTCGATCAGGACGACGTGCCCGTCGTCGCTGACTTTGGCGAACTTGGCGGCTTCGTCCAACGGCGTGGTGTACGTCGGGGCCGGCATCGGCGCCGCCGGGGCGGCAGAACCCGACTGACCAGTCTGGCCGGGCTTGCTCGCCTGTCCCGGCCGAGTGCCCTGACTGGGCGCCCCCGGCTTGCCAGGCCGCGGCATGTTCGACGGCTTCGGGGCTGAGGACGGCTTGGGTGCTGAGGTTGGTTCGGCGGCTGGTGTGGAGGCTGGCGTGGCAGTCGGAGCCGGTTCGGGATCCGCGGCGGGGGCCTCGGAGGCCTCCACGGACGCCAGAACGGCGTGCGTCTCCGCCTCGGCCGGCTCGGTGGGAGTGGCCGCCTCGGGCTCCGGCTGGTCGGGCCGCTCGGTGGGCTGCTGGTCGTCGGGTTGCTGACTGGTGGTCACCGCTAGAACTCTCTGTTGGTGCCCTGCACCGGCGCGCGGCCGCAGGGAATAGGGACACGGACACGACCAGCGTACCGGCTGGATCTAGAATGATGTGGCGAATCCCTCCCAACAGAAGGTCATCCATGTCCCGCAAGGCATCCCTGTCCGGTTTCCACGAATGGCTCCCCGCCGATCGGATCGTGGAGCAACATGTTCTGGACACCCTGCGGAGTACCTTCGAGTTGCATGGCTTCAGCTCCATCGAGACGCGAGCCGTGGAAACACTCGGCCAGCTGCTGCGCAAGGGCGAGATCGACAAGGAGGTCTATGCCGTCTCGCGGCTGCAGGCGGCCCTCCACGAGGACTCGTCGGCGGAATCAGCCCAGCAGAAGACCGGTGATCCGAACCAGCTGGCCCTGCACTTCGATCTGACGGTGCCGTTCGCCCGCTACGTCGTGGAGAACGCCGGACACTTGACCTTCCCGTTCCGCCGCTATCAGATACAGAAGGTCTGGCGCGGTGAACGCCCCCAGGAGGGCCGGGCCCGGGAGTTCACCCAGGCGGACATCGACGTGGTCGGCGACGGCGCCTTGCCGTTCCGCTACGACGTCGACGTGGCGCTGGTGATGGCCGAGGCTCTCGGCTCGCTGCCCATCGGCGACTTCACCATCCGGATCAACAACCGGAAGCTCGCCGAGGGCTTTTACCGGGGACTCGGTCTGGAGGACACCGCCGGTGTGCTGCGCAACATCGACAAGCTGGAGAAGATCGGCGCCGACGAGGTCTCCCGGCTTCTGCAGTCCGAACTCGGCGCCACCGAGGAGCAGGCGAACCAGGCCCTGGCGCTGGCCGCGATCCGCACGGACGACACCTCTTTCGTGGAGAACGTGCGTGCCCTCGGGGTGAGCCACGAGTTGCTGGAGGAAGGCCTGGACGAGCTGGCCGCCGTCGTCGGGGAACTGCACCGGAGTGCACCCGGACGAGCTGTGGCCGACCTCTCGATCGCCCGCGGCCTGGACTACTACACCGGAACGGTCTACGAGACGGTCCTGAACGGCCACGAACAGCTCGGATCCATCTGCTCCGGTGGCCGCTACGACGCTCTGGCGGCCAAGGGCAACCGCACCTTCCCCGGGGTGGGCTTGTCGATCGGCGTCACCCGGTTGATGATGCGGATGTTCTCCCAGTCCATGGCGCACGCCTCGCGCTCCGTGCCGACAGCTGTGTATGTGGCCCTGACCCACGACGACGACTGGTCGGCCGCACAGGACACCGCTCGGCTCTTGCGCTCCCGCGGCATCGCCACCGAGGTGGCCGCGTCCGCGGAGAAGTTCGGCAAGCAGATCAAGTACGCGGACCGTCGCGGCATCCCCTTCGTCTGGTTCACGGACTCTTCCGGCAGCGGCACTGCCGAGCACCAGGTCAAAGACCTGCGATCGGGCGAGCAGGTCGACGCCGATCCGGATACCTGGATGCCACCGGCGGAGGATCTGCGACCGCAAGTCCTGTCAGGACCGAGTGACCGTTAGGACTGTCGAAGCTCTTCGGCGAGCATCACGATGATGCCGCTCGGCCCGCGCACGTAGGTCAGCTTGTAGACGTCCCCGTACGTGGCCACACCGCGCAGCGGGCGGCAACCGTGTTTCGCGGCGATCTGGAGAGCATCGTCGATGTCGTCGACGGAGAAGGCCACCCGGTGCATACCGATCTCGTTCGGCTGGGTGGGCGGGGTCTCGATCCCGTCCGGATGGAGGTACTCGAAGAGCTCGAGGCGACCGTTGCCGTCCGGGGTCTGGAGCATGGCGATGCGGGCGTGATTGCCGTCGAGACCGACAGCAGTGTCCGCCCAGTCGCCGCTGATCGTGTCACGGCCCAGCACCGTCAGTCCGAGGTCGGTGAAGAAGGCGATGGCCTCCTCGAGATCGCGGACCGCGATGCCGACGTTCTCCATCGTGATCGTCATGTCCGGACGATATCAGTCGGCCGGCCGAACCATGAGGACCACGAGACGGCCTGCGACTCCGACGGCGAAGACAGCGACCATGACGAGTACGGATGCCCATGGCAGAGTGAACGCCAGCGCCAGGCAGGCCACGACGCCAGTTAGATTCAGCCAGCGCGGTCCCGGCACCACCCGCTCCGTCAGGGTGAAGGCAGCCAGGTTAGAGATCGCGTAGTACACCAGCACTCCGAAGGACGAGAAGCCGACGACGGTCAGCACGTCAGTGGTCAGCAGCAGGATGATCACGACGACGCCGGCCGTCAGTTGCGCGACCCACGGCACGGAGGTGCGGTGGGAGACCGCCGAGAGGCCTCGCGGCAGATCACCATCCCGGGCCATGGCCAGACCCGTGCGCGAGATCCCGGCGACCAGATTCAGCATCGAGCCTGTGCAGGCCAGCGCCGCGCCCAGGACCGCCAGCCAGATCCAGCCGGGACCGAACAGTATCCCCACGGCCTCGCGCACCGGGGCCGCCGAGGCCGCCAATGTCTCCACGCCGAGCACCCTCTGCAGTGCCACGGCGACGATGACGTACAGCACGAGCGTAAAACCGAGGGCGCCGAAAATGGCCCGCGGTATGGTCCGCCTCGGGTCCCGGACCTCTTCACCCATCGTCGCGATCCGGGCATAGCCGGCGAATGCGAAGAACAGCAATCCGGCGGCCTGGAGGACTCCGGCAGGAGTGGCGTCCGGGAGGGAGCCCAGAGAGTCAGCAGGCGAGCCGGTGGGCGGCCCGGCCGGACCGTCGTCGGGAGCGATCAGGGCCGCCATGATCACCGTGGCGAGAATGGCCAGGACCGGCACCACGATGGCGACGGTCGCCTGAACGGTGCGCGTCACCCCCAAGAGGGCCACGCCGGTGAGGAGCACGACGGCGCCGATCGCCACCCAGCGTGCCGTCCAATCGGTGCCGGGCACCACATAGAGAGCCAGGGTGTAGGCCATAGCGGCGATGGAGGCGGACTTGCCGGTCACAAATCCCCAGCCGGCGATGAACCCCGCCCATGCTCCCAACTGGCGCCGGCCGAAGACGTAGGCGCCGCCCGAGGCCGGATGGACGGCCGCGAGCTGGGCGGTGGAGGTGGCGTTGATCCACGCGGTGATCCCGGCCAGTACCACGGAGAGCAACAGCAGGCTCCCGGCGTGAGCGGCGGCCAGGCCCAGCGCCGTGAAGACGCCGGCGCCGACCATGGATCCGATGCCGACCACGACGGCGCCCGGCAGTCCGAGTCGCCGGTCGAGTCGCCCGGCGGACGGCAGTCGTCCCGTTGGATCGGCCATGTTCTCCACCCAGTAGAATCGTCGGGATAGCCGACGGTCCGCCGTGTGCGGACGGCTGAAGATCTACCACGCCAAGTGAACATCCCGGTGAACCGGGACCGGAAGGACCTCCGTGCTGCGTACCCACCAGTTGGGCGAACTGAACGCCTCGCTCATTGGACAGACCGTCACCGTCGCCGGATGGGTGGCTCGCCGTCGAGACCACGGTGGGGTGGCATTCGTGGATCTGCGGGATGCCTCCGGCTTTGCCCAGATCGTGGTGCGGGAGGAGGAGGACTTCGATCCGCTGCGCAACGAGTTCGTCCTCCAGGTCACCGGCACGGTCGAGCGTCGACCGGAGGGCAATGAGAACCCGAACCTGCCCTCCGGTGAGATTGAACTCGTCTCGGACACAGTGACCGTGCTGAACACGGCCGCACCCTTGCCGTTCCAGGTGGACGAGCACGTCGAGGTCGGCGAAGAGGCTCGTCTCCGGCACCGCTATCTGGACCTGCGTCGCCCGGAACCGGCCCGCATCATGCGCCTGCGCTCCGAGGTGAATCGCACCGCTCGCGAGGTGCTGCACACCGAGGGGTTCACCGAGGTGGAGACGCCGACCCTGACCAGGTCCACCCCGGAAGGCGCCCGTGACTTCCTCGTCCCGGCGCGACTGGCCCCGGGACAGTGGTACGCCTTGCCGCAGTCCCCGCAGTTGTTCAAGCAGCTGCTGCAAGTCGGCGGCATCGAGAAGTACTTCCAGATCGCCCGCTGTTACCGTGACGAGGATTTCCGAGCGGATCGTCAGCCCGAGTTCACGCAGCTGGACATCGAGGCCTCGTTCGTGGAGCAGGACGACATCATCGGCCTCGGCGAGAAGATCGCGCAGTCCGTCTGGTCGCTGGTCGGGGTGGACGTCCCGACGCCGATCCGCCGGATGACGTATCGCGAGGCCATGGAGAAATACGGTTCGGACAAGCCCGATCTTCGCTTCGGGCTCGAGCTGACCGATCTGACCGAGTACTTCAAGGACACGCCGTTCCGTGTGTTCCGGGCCCCCTACGTGGGGGCCGTGGTGATGCCCGGCGGCGCCTCCCAGCCGCGCCGCACCCTGGACGCCTGGCAGGAGTGGGCCAAGCAGCGCGGAGCCAAGGGCCTGGCCTATGTGCTGGTGCAGGACGACGGCTCCCTCACCGGGCCGGTGTCCAAGAACATCTCCGAGGAGGAGAAGTCAGGCCTGGCTGCGGCCACCGGCGCCAGCCCGGGCGACTGCATCTTCTTCGGTGCCGGCGAGGCCCGTGATGCCCGCGCCGTCCTCGGCGCTGCTCGGGTGGAGATCGGTCATCGCGTGGGACTCATCAAGGACGCCGGTCCGGACGTGCCGGCCTCCGAGGCCGACTGGGCCTTCGTCTGGATCGTGGATGCTCCCATGTTCGAACCCGCCGCGGACGCCGTGGCCTCGGGTGACGTGGCCGTGGGAGCGGGCCAGTGGACGGCCGTGCACCACGCCTTCACCGCACCGAAGCCCGAGTTCGCCGAGACCTTCGATACCGATCCCGGTTCGGCCCTGGCCTACGCGTACGACCTGGTGGTCAACGGCAACGAGGTCGGTGGCGGCTCGATCCGTATCCACCAGGAGGCAATGCAGGAGCGGGTCTTCAAGGTCATGGGACTGTCCGAGGAGGAGGCCCAGGAGAAATTCGGCTTCCTGCTCGAGGGCTTCAAGTACGGTGCCCCGCCGCACGGGGGCATCGCGTTCGGCTGGGACCGCATCGTCGCACTGCTGGCCGGGACGGATTCCATCCGCGACGTCATCGCGTTCCCCAAGACCGGCAACGGCTATGACCCGCTGACGGCGGCTCCGGCCCCCATCACGGCGCAGCAGCGCAAGGAAGCCGGCGTCGACGCCGAGCCGGAACCGAAGACCGGGACGGACCAGGCCTGAGGTGAGCGCTCCTCAGGACCCACGGGAAGGCCGGCGCGAGAACATCCCGCCGACAGCGGTGCGCCTGCTGCCCGTCATCCTGGTGACCTTCGGTCTGAACATGCTCATCGACCAGACCACTGACTGGCCGATGCTGCTGCGCTGGCTGGTGGCCCTCGGCGGCGGCATGGTGGTGCAGATCATCGTGGTCCGGGTGTGGGCGTCCCGGCAGCGATGACCGGACCTCACCGCTGCGGCGCCGGCAGATCCCCCGTGTCCACCCACACGGTGAACGGGCCGGAATTCACCAGGGCGACCTCCATCATGGCGCCGAACACGCCACGCTCCACGTGTACCCCGCAGCGTTCGAGCTCGGCGATGAACCTCTCGTACAGCGGTTCGGCGATCTCGGCCTTGGCCGAGCGAGTCCACGAGGGCCGACGGCCCTTGCGGACGTCGCCATAGAGCGTGAATTGGCTGACCACCAGGGCCGGTGCGCCGGCGGAGATCAGGGATGCCTCGTCGTCGAGCATCCGGAGGTGCGCGATCTTTCCGGCCAATTGCACGGCTTCCGCCTCGGTGTCCTGGACCGAGACCCCGAGGAGCACCACCACACCTGGGGAGTCCAAGGCGGAGACCAGCTCCGATTCAACGGTGACGGACGCTGATGACGCTCGCTGCACGACGGCTCTCATACGTTCCATTGTGGTCCACGGCTCTGTGGTGCCCGCGCCGGTGTCCGTAGCCGCTACTAGGCTGGACCGGTGAGCGATTTGTTCAGTGTGTTCGGCGGCGCCGACGAGCATGAACCTGACGAGGCCGACGGTACGCCCGGCGACGGCGCCTCTTCCGGGGGGCGTGAGCGTCCGAGCGCGCCGCTGGCCGTGCGCATGCGACCGCGAACGGTGGACGAGGTCGTCGGCCAGCAGCATCTGCTGCATGTGGGGTCGCCCTTGCGCAAGCTGGCCGAAGCGGAACGGGGCGGGCGAGGCGCGCGGGGCGCCGGGCCGTCGTCGTTGATTCTCTATGGGCCGCCCGGCACGGGCAAAACCACCCTGGCGACGGTGATCGCCCGGGGACCGGACCGGAGGTTCGTGGAGCTCTCCGCCATCAACGCCGGGATCAAGGATGTCCGCGCGGTGATGGACCAGGCCCTGAATGAACGCGACCTCTACGGCCGGACGACGGTGCTGTTCCTGGACGAGATCCATCGCTTCAACAAGGCGCAGCAGGACGCGCTGTTGCCGGGTGTCGAGAACCGCTGGGTCGTCCTCGTCGCGGCAACCACGGAGAACCCCTCGTTTTCCGTGGTCGCGCCTTTGCTGTCTCGCTCGCTGCTGCTCACGCTCAAGCCTCTGACCGACGCGGACATCGGGGGACTACTGGATAGCGCCATCATCGATGAGCGAGGACTCCATGGCTCCGTGGTGATCGAGGACGACGCGCGGGACTACCTGGTGCGCATGGCCCAGGGCGACGCGCGCCGGGGACTGACCACTCTGGAAGCCAGCGCGGGCGTGGCACTGGATCGATGGGAGGCGGCGGAAGACGCAGAGCGGCCCGAGCGCCCGACCATCACGCTGCAGGACGCCGCGCAGGCGATGGACCGGGCTGTTCTGCGGTACGACAAGGCCGGCGACCAGCACTATGACGTGATCAGCGCCTTCATCAAATCTATCCGCGGCTCCGACGTGGACGCCGCACTGCATTACCTGGCCCGGATGCTGGAGGCGGGGGAAGATCCGCGGTTCATTGCCCGTCGGCTCATCATCTCGGCGTCGGAGGACATCGGGATGGCCGACCCGACGGCGCTGCAGACCGCCGTCGCGGCTGCGCAGGCGGCTCAGCTCATCGGCATGCCTGAGGGCCGAATCGTGCTGGCCGAAGCCACCGTTCACTTGGCCACGGCTCCGAAGTCCAACGCCTCGTATGCGGCTCTGAATGAGGCAGTGGCGGATGTGCGTGCCGGGCTCTCGGGCGAAGTCCCGCTCCACCTGCGGGACGCTCACTATCCCGGTGCCGCCGGCTTGGGCCACGGTCAGGGCTACCTCTACGCACATGACGCGCCGCATTCCGTGGCTCGGCAGCAGTACCCGCCGGATCCGTTGCGGGGGAAGGACTACTACCGGCCCACACGCAACGGAGTCGAGCGGAATCTGGGAGAGCGGGTGCAGCAATTGCGGTCGATCGTCCGGGGAACACCCCACGACGACGGCGAGGCGGCGGACTAGACTCAGACCGTCCGTACCGTTGCCCTTGTGGGCCTGAGAACAGGAGCACGCCTCGTGACGACGCCCGCGAACCAGCCCCCGAACAATCCTGGCCACCGGATCGTGCCGGACACGACGGAGATCGACTACCGCGTCCTGAAGACGGTGCCGACCTATGACCAGGCTCAAGAGCTGGTGGACCGGCTCTCGGATGGCGGATTTCCGGTGGAGAAGACCCGGATCGTGGGCACGGGACTGCGCTCGGTGGAACAGATCACCGGGCGGATGACCACGGGCAAGGCCGCCCTCCGCGGTGCCGTGAGCGGACTGTGGTTCGGACTGATGATCGGCCTGTTGTTCATCATCCTGGCTCCGGATGCCGGCTGGCCCGTCATTCTGCTCATGGCCCTGGGCTTCGGCGCCATCTGGGGTGCCATCTTCGGGGGACTGGGCCATGCCGCGACCCGCGGCCGGCGGGACTTCTCCTCCGTCCAGGTCATGGAGGCCGAGTCCTACGACGTCCTGGTCGAGGCCACGCACGTCGGCCAGGCGGCCAGGGTGGCCGAGGGTCAGCCCATGACGGAGAATCCAGCGTAGACGGATGGTAGACTTTTCTGCTGTCTGGCAAGTGCCGCCAGTATTTCCCTGCCCTCGACCGGTCTTCCGGTCGCGGATGGGGTCCCGTCCGGTGGTCGACCGTCGTCTCGGTTGGTCTCGCAGCGCGGCACTGTAGCAATGACGGGCAGCGGCATGCCCCTCAGCTCTCCGATGGACGCCCGGAGGCCAGGTTCCGGTCCCTCCTTGTCACACCGTGTGTATTCGCACGTCCGTGTCAGGACCGGAGACAAACCAGAATCGTGCCGCCTGACAAGAAAGGTCCATCGTGGCTTCAAACCTCCGTACCCGCCGTACCGTGCGCCACTCGCGCGCCCTCGGCATCGCCCTGACTCCCAAGGCCGAGAAGTACATGGAGCGCCGTCCGTACGGTCCCGGCCAGCACGGCCGCGCCCGTCGCAAGGCCGACTCCGACTACTCGGTTCGGTTGAAGGAAAAGCAGCGCTTGCGCGCTCAGTACAACATCCGCGAGGCGCAGATGCGCCGCTACTTCGAAGAGGCCAAGCGCACCTCGGGCCTGACCGGTGAGAACCTGGTCGAGCTGCTGGAGATGCGTCTGGACGCCCTGGTGCTGCGGTCCGGGTTCGCCCGCACCATCGCCCAGGCCCGCCAGATGGTCGTGCACCGCCACATCATGGTGGACGGCGCCCGCGTCGACCGCCCGTCCTTCCGCGTCAAGGAGGGCCAGATGATCCACGTGCACAGCCGGTCCGAGAAGATGGTTCCCTTCCAGATCTCGGCCACCGGTGCCCACCAGGAAGTTCTGCCGGCCGCACCGGGGTACCTGGATGTCGAGATCGACAAGCTCCAGGCCAAGCTCGTGCGTCGCCCGAAGCGCTCCGAGGTCCCCGTGACCTGCGAAGAGCAGCTCGTGGTCGAGTACTACGCACGCTGATGTCGTGACGCATCGAAACCCGGCCTCCCCACGGGGGAGCCGGGTTTCGTCGTTTAAGGCCGCAGCGTTCCCTGTCTCGTCAGCGGCACCGGTAGGGTGGAGCAGTCACTGAACCGAAAGGATCTCCCGTGATCAAGCGCGTCATGCTGATGGGTGTCGGTGCCGCCGCGGGCTGGCTGGGACACGCCGCGTTCCGCAAGGGCCGCGACGTTGCCGCCCTGAAGGCCGAGGAAGCCCTCCGCACCACCCTGCATCCGGAGAACATCGGCCGCACCGCCGGACAGGCAGCGGCCACGGCACTGGCCGCCAGCGCCCGTTCCTTTGCGTATCAACTCCGCGAAGAGGTGCCCGCCTGGAAGACGATGTCCTCCTCGCTGGCCGATCCCGCGCCACGGTCCACCGCGAGTGACGCGCCGGAGGCCGGACAGACCACCATCCCGGGTACGGCCACCGACGGTCCCCAGGGTCCCGCGCACTGAGCGCTCTCCTCGCTCCGCCGACTAACGAAAGAAGCCCCAAAGCAGTCATGAAGTCCCAGGACATCGCCAGCCGCTGGCTGAACTTCTTCGCCGCAAAGGACCACACCGTCGTCCCGTCGGCCTCTTTGGTCTCTCCGGACCCGTCGCTGTTGTTCACCATCGCCGGCATGGTCCCCTTCATCCCGTACTTCTTGGGCCAGGAGCCGGCACCGTACCAGCGGGCCACCACCGTCCAAAAGGTCATTCGCACCGCCGACATCGAAGAAGTCGGCAAGACCGTGCGTCACGGCACGTTCTTCCAGATGTGCGGCAACTTCTCCTTCGGCGACTACTTCAAAGAGAAGGCCATTCCCTACGCCTGGGAGCTGCTGACCACCGCCCAGGATCAGGGCGGCTTCGGTCTGGACCCCGAGCGCCTCTGGGTGACCGTCTACGAAGAGGACGACGAGGCGGAACGGATCTGGCGCGAGGAGGTCGGTGTTCCGGCCGAGCGGATCCAGCGCCTGGGCAAGGCGGACAACTACTGGCACACCGGCCAGCCCGGCCCCGGAGGCCCCGATTCGGAGATCTTCTACGATCGAGGCCCCGCGTACGGCCGGGAAGGCGGTCCGTCGGCGGACGACAACCGGTACATGGAGATCTGGAATCTGGTCTTCATGCAGTACCAGCTCTCCGCGGTGCGCAGCGATGTCGACTTCGACGTGGCCGGCGACCTGGAGCACAAGAACATCGACACCGGCCTGGGCCTCGAACGTCTCGCCATGATCCTGCAGGGCGTCGAGAACATGTACGAGACGGATCAGGTCCGCCCCGTGCTCGACCGGGCCGCCGCCCTGGCCGGCAAGGAGTACTCCTCCACGGAGGATCCGGATGATCCGCACTACACCGACGACGTGCGCCTGCGCATGATCGCCGACCACGTCCGCTCAGCGCTCATGCTGATCAGTGACGGAGTGGTGCCGGGCAACGAGGCCGGGGGGTACGTGCTGCGTCGGCTGATCCGACGCTCGGTCCGCGCGATGCGACTGATGGGCGTCACCGAACCGGTGCTGCCGGAACTGCTGCCGGTGTCCCGGGACGCCATGAAGGGCACCTATCCGGAGGTCGAGCGCGACTTCGACCGTATCTCGCGCATCGCCTACAACGAGGAGAAGGCGTTCCTGCGGACCATCGCCGCCGGCACGGCCCGGATGGACTCGGCGGTCGCCGCAGCGAAACGAGGTGGCGAGAACACCGGAATCTCGGGCTCGGACGCGTTCGAACTGCATGACACGTACGGATTCCCCATCGATCTGACGCTGGAGATGGCCGCAGAGGCCGGCGTCAGCGTCGATGAGGCCGGATTCCGCGAGCTGATGGCTGAGCAACGAGACCGAGCCCGCCGGGACGCCAAGTCGAAGAAGACCGGCCACGTCGACTCAGCGGCCTATCGCCGGCTGCAGGCCCAGGGCGAGACGGTGTTCACCGGCTACACCGAGCACACCACCGAGTCCCGCGTCCGTGGCCTCATCGCCGACGGCCAGGAAGTTCCCGTGGCCCACGCCGGTCAGGAACTCGAAGTCGTGCTGGACGCCAGCCCCTTCTATGCCGAGGCCGGCGGCCAGGCGGCCGACACCGGACGCATCACCGGCGACGGATTCGTCTTGGACGTGCTCGACGTCCAGTCTCCGGTCAACGGTCTGAGCGTCCACCGCGTGAAAGTCGCCGAGGGAGAAGTCCCTGCCGGCGCCACCGCCGTCGGGGCCATCGATCTGCAACGCCGACTCGATGCCCAGAAGGCCCACACCGGAACGCATGTGGTGCACGCTGCCCTGCACGAGATCCTGGGCCCCGAGGCCACTCAGTCGGGTTCGTTCAACAAAGAGGGCTACCTGCGTTTCGACTTCCGATGGGGCGAAGCCATGTCCGACGCGGCCCGCTCCGAGGTGGAGGAGGTCTCCAACCTGGCCATCCGGGACAACTATCCGGTCATCACGAAGGAGATGTCATTGGCCGAGGCTCGCGAACTGGGCGCCATGAGCCTGTTCGGCGAGAAATACGGCGATCGAGTGCGCGTGGTCGAGGTCAACGGGGCCTGGTCCCGAGAGCTCTGTGGTGGCACGCATGTCGGCGCCACCTCGGAGATCGGGACTCTGACCCTGCTCGGTGAGCAGTCGGTCGGCTCCGGCAACCGGCGCGTGGAGGCCCTCGTCGGGCTGGACGCCTTCCGTCATCTGGCCGCCGAGCGCACCCTGGTCAACGAGCTGACCTCGATGCTCAAAGTCCCTGCCGACCAGGTCAAGGACCGGGTGGCCGGCACCCTGACGCGGCTCAAGGAGATCGAGAAGGAACTGGCCGCGGCCCGGGCCTCCCAACTGCAGGCCGAGGCCGGCCGCCTGGTGCAGGAGGCGGTGGACGTCGAGGGCACGGAGGCGACCGTCGCCGTCCTGGCGCACGACGCCGGCCCGGTCGGCTCGGGTGACGATCTGCGGTCGCTGGTCCTGGACCTCCGGTCCCGGCTCGAGAACCGCTCCGGAAACGCGTCCGGAACACCCGTCGTCGTGTCCATGGCCGGCAGCGCCAAGGGCCGCCCACTGGTCGTGGTCGGCACCAATCAGGCCGCGCGCGACGCCGGGCTCAAGGCCGGCGTCCTGGTCAAGACCGCGTGCGGAGTCCTCGGTGGCGGCGGTGGCGGCAAAGACGACCTCGCCCAAGGCGGAGGTCAAGAGGTGGCTAAGGTCGCAGAGGCCCTCGACGCTGTGCGCGGCGCGGTCCGAGCGACGGTCGGGGCCGCGGTCGCGTGATCGACACCAGGCACACGGCCAGCGACGCCTCCACCGGCCCCGAACGCGGGGTCCGGTTGGGTGTGGATGTCGGCAAGGCACGCGTGGGACTCGCCGCCTCCGACCCGGACGGCATCCTGGCCACGCCGGTGACCACGCTCACGAGAGATCCCCGGAAGGGCTTCGACCGTCGCATCATTGTTCGCGAAGCTCTGGGCCGGGAGGCCGTCGTCGTCTACGTCGGCCATCCGGTCAACATGCAGGGGCGTTCTACGGCCTCGACCGAGGACGCCGTGCTGTACGCGGAGGCCCTGGCCACAGACCTCCACGAGGCGGGAAGCACCGCGCGGGTACAGCTCGTCGACGAGCGTCTGAGCACCGTGACCGCCCATCGACAACTGCACGAATCCGGCCGCGGAAGCCGGAATCGCCGGGAGGTCATCGATCAGGTGGCGGCAGTCCAGATCCTCGAGCAGGCGTTGAATATGCAACAATCACTCCAGCGGGACGCAGGGCGCCCCGTCGTCGTGCGTGCCGTAGAAGGAGAGGATGGGACTCGTGGCCGATCTGACTCCTGAAGGCCCCCGGGACGGAGAGCCCGCCGGTGAGCAGGGTCGGCCAGAGCCCCGTGACACCGGTCAGTCCGATAGACCTCTCACCCGGCGCGAGATCCGCCGCCGAGAGGAAGCCCAGCGGTCGGCTGACGAGTCCGGGAACGCCGGCGAGGCCCCCCCACCGGAGGGACCGGTCTTGGACGAGGACCGCCGCGAGTATCCGGAGCTCTACGAGACCGCTGATGACAGCGTGGGCACTCCGGTCACCGTGCGCCCGGCCAGCCGCAAGGGCTACCAGACCATCACGGTCAACCGGGCCCGTGCCATGGATGCCGAGCAGAAGGCCAAGCGCCAGGCCCGTCGCCGTCGCCGCCGTCGCCGCAACATCGTCATGGTCACCGCGTTCGGCGTGTTCGTGCTGCTCGTGGCCGGACTGTCCCTCGGTGTCCGGGCGCTGCTGCCGGACCCGGGAGGAGACGACTATCCCGGTCCCGGCGGCGCAGAGGTGACCTTCACCGTCAACGAGGGGGAGGGCGCGCTGGCCATCGGCAGTCGACTCGCCGAGGAGGACATCGTCGCCAGCAGTGACGCCTTCATCGAAGCGGTCAACCAGTCGCGGTCGGAGAACTCCATTCAGCCGGGCGACTACCCGCTGCGCAAACAGATGAAGGCCTCGGATGCCGCAGCGATCCTGCTACGTGAGGGGCAGGGCCAGGTCCACTACGTCGCGGTTAATCGGGGCATGCGCCTCAATGAAGTCATCGACGCGGTCAGCACGTCCACCGGGATACCGGTTCAGGAGCTCAGGGAAGCCTCCGAGAACCCCGGCGAGTACGGCCTGCCCGAGGACGCCCCGACGGTGGAGGGATACCTGGCTCCCGGTGAGTACCGCTTCCCGGTGGACTCCGAGGTGGATGACATCTTCTCCATGATGATCGAGCCGACCATGGAGAAGCTCGACGGGCTGGGGCTCAGCGACGAGGACGAGCAATTCCGTGCGGTCACGATCGCGTCCATCCTCGAGGCGGAGGCGCTGACCAAGGACTATCCGACCGTGGCGGGAATCATCGAGAACCGTCTGCACCCGGACAACCCGGAGACCGACGGCAAGCTGCAGGTCGACTCCACGGTGATCTATGGCCTGAATACGCGCCGGCTGCAGTTCTCGGAGGAGGAGAAGACGGACGCGAGCAACGAGTACAACACCTACGAGCATCGCGGTCTGCCTCCGGGCCCCATCGGCGCCCCCTCGACCGAGGCGCTGGAGGCAGCGGCCAACCCCCAGGACAACGACTACTACTACTGGGTCACCACCAACATCGAGACCGGCGAGACCAAGTTCGCCGAGACCTATGAGCAGCACCAGGTGTACCAGCAGGAGTACCGCGATTACTGTGCGGAGAACCAGGATATCTGTGGTGGCGGCTGAGCTGGTCGCCGGAGTTCTCGGCCATCCCATCTCGCATTCGAAGTCCCCGGCCCTGCACAGAGCGGCCTACCGTGTGCTGGGCCAGGACGTCGACTACGGCGCCCATGACGTCACGCCCGAGCAATTGCCCGCCTTCATGGACGGGCTCCAGCGCGCTCGACGCACGGGGGAGACCGATTGGCTCGGGCTGTCCGTGACCATGCCGTTGAAGTCTCCGATGATGTCTCAGGTGGACCGCTATTCACCGCGCGTCGAGCGACTCGGTTTCCTCAACACGGTGGTGTGGGACGAAACCGGAACCTCCACGGCGTACAACACGGATGTGGACGGCATCGTCGAGTCCCTGGTGTTCGCCGGATACCACCGGGACGTGTCCGGGGGACGAATGGGCGTCCTCGGGGGAGGAGGCACCGCCGCGGCAGCCATTGCTGCGGCGGCGCTGCTCGATCTCGAGGGAGTGGATCTGTTCGTCCGGACCCCGTCCCGGGCCGCCGAGCACGCCGACCTGGCGGCCGGATACGGCCTCGACCCGGCGGTCCACCTCCTGGAGGACTTCCCGACGTCGGCACCCGGGTTCCGCGCCGTCGTCGCGACCCTGCCCCCGCGGGCCGCAGACCCGGTGGGCGAGCATCTCCGTGTTGCCGCCAGCAAGGAGACGCTGCCGCCGCTGCCGCCGCTGCCGCCACTGCTGGACGCCGCGTACGATCCGTGGCCTTCGGAGCTGGCCACAGCGTGGGAGTCTCGCGGTGGTCAGGTGGTCAGCGGACTGGAGATGCTGCTGTACCAAGCCGTCGAACAGGTCCGTCTCTTCACCGGCCGACTCGACACCGCAGTTCCCAACACCGCCGATGCCAACACCACCGGACCACGCGCCGACAGGGACTGGGCTCCCGTCGTCTCCGCGATGGCGGCGTCCCTCGGCCTGCCCGCACGCTGAATGCCCGCATCACAGGTTCACACGGACCGGGATGCCGGGCCGACCGTGAGAGAATCGAGCCCATGGTGCGCTGGTTGACAGCGGGCGAATCACATGGGCCCGCACTCGTTGGAATCATCGAAGGAATGCCCGCGGGCATCCCCCTGAGCTCTTCGATGGTGCAGGACGCTTTGGCGCGCCGCCGCCTCGGCTACGGCCGGGGAGCCCGGATGAAGTTCGAACAGGACCAGGTCACCCTCGTCGGCGGCGTCCGCCACGGGTACACACTGGGCTCTCCGGTGGCCATCGAGATCGCGAACACCGAATGGCCCAAGTGGGAGAAGGTCATGTCGGCAGATCCGGTCGACCAGTCCGAGCTGGACGGTCTGGCCCGCAACGCCGCCCTGACGCGGCCGCGACCGGGCCATGCTGATCTGGCCGGCATGCAGAAGTACGGTTTCGACGAGGCTCGGCCTCTGCTGGAGCGCGCCTCCGCCCGGGAAACCGCCTCGCGAGTCGCCCTCGGAACCGTGGCCTCGTCCTTCCTGGCCGAGTTGGGCATCCGGACGGTGTCCCACACCACCGCCGTCGGCACCGTGTCCGTCCCCGAGACTGCCGAGCTGCCGGGCCCCGATGATGTCACCGCGCTCGACGCCGACCCCTTGCGTTGCTTCGACCGGCCGACCTCCGAGGCCATGGTGGCCGAGGTCGACGCCGCTCACAAGGAGGGCGAGACCCTCGGCGGAGTGGTCGAGGTGCTGGCCTATGGCGTGCCCGTCGGCCTGGGCAGCCACGTTCACTGGGACCGCCGTCTGGACTCGCGACTATCCGGAGCGCTGATGGGGATTCAGGCCATCAAGGGCGTGGAAGTCGGTGACGGATTCACCACCACCGTCCGCCGCGGTTCGGCCGCCCACGACGAGATCATCCGAGGCGAGAACGGCCGTCCCGACCGCGGCACCAACCGCGCCGGAGGCATCGAGGGCGGGATGAGCACCGGCGGCGTCGTTCGCGTGCGCGCCGGGATGAAGCCCATCGCCACCGTGCCCCGCGCCCTGCGCACCGTGGACACCGCCACCGGTCAGAACACCAAGGCCCATCACCAGCGCTCCGACGTCTGCGCGGTCCCAGCGGCCGGTGTCGTGGCCGAGGCCATGGTCACCCTGGTGCTGGCCCAGGCGGTGCTCGAGAAGTTCGGCGGAGACTCCGTGAGCGAGACCAAGCGAAACCTGGACGCCTTCGTCGCGGCGCTCGAGCCCTTGCCGGAGCCGGACTCCGGCGCCACCGCCGAGCGGGCCGCGGCAGCGATGGGCGATCCGCTGCAGTGAGCTCGGGGACCGCTGGTCAGCCCCCCGGCCGGCGCATCGTGCTCGTCGGTCCCATGGGCTCGGGGAAATCCACCGTCGGCGCCACGCTGGCCGGTCGTCTCGGCATCCCCAGGCTGGACGCCGATGAACTGTTCGCCTCCCTCCATGGACCGATCCCGGAGTACTTCGCGCGGAACGGCGAACCGGCGTTTCGCCAGGCGGAGGAGGACGTCATCGGCGACGTGCTCTCTCGGGCCGAACCCTGCGTCCTCTCGCTGGGCGGGGGAGCGGTGCTGGGCGCCCGCACCCGGTCGCGACTGGCCCACGACTCGCATGTCGTGTACCTCACGGTCGATGAACAGACGGCACTCGAGCGGCTCGACGGCGGCACCGGCCGGCCCGTACTGGCCGGAAACCCCGGCCGCAATTGGCGGCGCATCCTCGCCGAACGGCACGGCCTGTACCGTGAGGTCTCGCAGTGGACCGTCGATACCACCGGCCGGACCACCGAGGAGCTGGCCGAACACATCGCTCGCCTCGTCAGTGAGGCCGAATCATCATCCCCGAACACAGGAGTGACCCGTCCATGACCGAATCGACATCCTCGCCTGAGCAGAGGGAAAGCGCCGATCACACGGAAGGCGCAGGGCCCGACGACGCCACGGTCATCCCGGTCTCCGGCGGTTCCGGAGCCGGCGCCAGCGGTGGGTACGACGTCGTCGTGGGCCAGGGACTGCTGGGACGGCTGCCGGACATGCTCGGCCCGGCCGTCCGCCGGGTTCTCGTGGTGCATCCTCGCGCCTTGAGAGCAACCGGCGACGTGGTCAAAGCCGACCTCGAGACCGCCGGTTTCACGGCCTTGACGGCCGAGATCCCGGACGCCGAAGAGGGCAAGCACGTTCAGGTGGCGGCCTTCTGCTGGCAGGTCCTGGGTCAGAACGACTTCACCCGGTCCGACGCAGTCGTCTCCGTCGGGGGCGGCTCCGTCTCCGACGTCGCGGGTTTCGTGGCTGCCACCTGGCTGCGCGGGGTGCGCGTGGTACACATCCCCACGACCCTGCTGGGCATGGTGGACGCCGCCGTCGGCGGCAAGACCGGCATCAACACCGCCGAGGGCAAGAACCTGGTCGGCTCGTTCCACCCGCCGGCCGGAGTCCTCGCCGACCTGGACACCCTGCTGACCCTGCCGCGAAACGAACTGGTCTCCGGACTGGCCGAGGTGGTCAAATGCGGGTTCATCGCCGATCCCGAGATCCTGCGCATCATCGAGTCCTCACCGGAGCAGGCTCAGAACCCGCATTCGGATCAGCTGCGCGAGCTCATCGAGCGCTCGATCTCCGTCAAGGCCCGGGTCGTCTCGGACGATCTCCGCGAGGAGGGGCTGCGCGAGATGCTGAACTACGGTCACACGCTGGCCCACGCCATCGAACTGGCCGAGCGTTATCAGTGGCGTCACGGCGCCGCCGTCTCCGTGGGCCTGGTGTTCGCGGCCGAGCTGGCCCGCTCCGTGGGTCGACTGGATGACGCCACCGCTGACCGCCACCGGACGATCCTGGAGTCCCTGGGCCTGCCGACGTCGTATGTCCGGGACCGCTGGGAGACGCTGCTGGACGGCATCCGCCGGGACAAGAAGAACCGCGGGGATCAGTTGCGTTTCGTCCTGCTGGACGGGCTGGCCAAGCCCACGACCTACGATGTTCCCGACGCCTCCCTGCTGTTCGCGGCATACCAGGAGATCGCCGAGTGACGGTATCGCCTAGAATGGGCGACTGGACTTCGAGCGAAACCTGCCGACGCACCCTGACTGGCTTCACATCGGCCAGCGACTGACAGACGGAGAACGACAGTGGCAACCACCAACGACATCAAGAACGGCACCGTCCTGAAACTGGACGGCCACCTGTGGAACGTCATCGAGTTCCAGCATGTGAAGCCGGGCAAGGGCGGGGCGTTCGTCCGGACCAAGATCCGCAACATCGGTACCGGAAAGCTCGTCGACAAGACGTTCAACGCCGGCGCCAAGATCGAGACCGCGACGGTGGACCGCTCGGACTACGAGTACCTCTACCAGGACGGCGAGGACTACGTGTTCATGGACACGGACACCTACGACCAGATCATCGTCAACCCGGCTGTGGTCGGCAACGCCGCGAACTTCATGCTGGAGAACCAGAAGGTCACCATCGCCATGAACGAGGGCACCCCGCTGTACCTCGACATGCCGCCGTCGGTGGTCCTGGAGATCACCTACACTGAGCCAGGCCTGCAGGGCGACCGTTCGTCGGCCGGCACCAAGCCGGCCACCTTGGAGACCGGTTACGAGATCCAGGTGCCGTTGTTCGTCGAGCAGGGCACGAAGGTCAAGGTGGACACCCGTACCGGTGACTACCTCGGCCGCGTGAACGACTGACGGGGCGACTGACTCACTGTGAGCGCACGAGGCAAAGCCCGGAGGCGCGCACTGGACATCCTCTTCGAGGCTGAACAGCGCGCGACCACACCGGATGAGGGTATTTCCCACCGTCGGACCTCGACGGAACAGGTCATCAATCCGTACACGGTCGAGATCATCCACGGCGTGATGGCCGAACAGGAGCGGATCGACGAGATCCTGTCGTCCTACGCCCAGGGGTGGACCCTGGAGCGCATGCCGGCCGTGGACCGCTCGATCCTGCGCATCGGGGCCTGGGAATTGCTGTTCAACGAGGACATTCCCGACGGCGTCGCCGTCGCCGAGGCCGTGACGATGGCGAAGGAGCTCTCGACCGAGGATTCGCCCGACTTCATCAATGGTCTGCTGGGCCGTATCCAGCAGCTCAAGCCGACGCTCTTGGGCTGACTGCCGGGCTGACTCACTCGGTCCGGCGGGCCGGGACGGCCGCGGTCCGGTGGTAGTGTTGACGCCGGACCAAACACACCCCGACAGGGTTGCGTTTCCTTTAAATTCCGTCCTGTGAGGCGGGGAAGGAGGCTGGTGTTGGCACTGCTCACCAAGACGGTGATGTCGGCCGCGGACATCGACCGGGCATTGACCCGGATCGCGCACGAGATTCTCGAAGCCCACCGCGGTTCACAGGGTCTGGTGCTGCTGGGCATTCCCCGGCGCGGAGTTCCCCTCGCCGAGCGACTCTCCCGCAAGCTCTCTCAGATCGATCCCGCGTTCAACGCCGACGCATCGACCGGCGAGCTCGACGTCACCCTGTATCGGGACGACCTGCGTCGGTCCACGACCCGCATGCCGTCGCCCACTCGCCTCCCCGATGCAGGGATCGACGGCGCCACCGTGGTGTTGGTCGACGATGTGCTGTATTCCGGACGCACCATTCGCTCTGCTCTGGATGCCCTGAACGACTTCGGCCGGCCCGCCGCGGTTCGACTGGCCGTGTTGGTGGACCGCGGTCACCGGGAACTGCCGATCAGAGCTGACTACGTGGGCAAGAACCTGCCGACCTCCACCTCCGAGCGCGTCCAGGTCCGTCTGGTGGAGATCGACGGGCCGGACGGCAGCGGCGAGGTGAGCGAGGACGCGGTGTCCATCGCTGAACAGGGGGCCGGCCGGTGAAGCACCTGTTGTCCGCCCAGGACCTTTCCCACACCGACGCTCTGCAGATCCTCGACACCACCGAGGAGATGGCCGCCGTCTCCGGTCGCGAGGTCAAGAAGCTGCCGGCACTCAGGGGGCGCACCGTCGTCAATCTCTTCCTGGAGGACTCCACCCGCACCCGGATCTCGTTCGAGGCGGCGGCGAAGCGACTCAGCGCCGACGTGATCAATTTCTCCGGCAAGGGCACTTCGGTGTCCAAGGGCGAATCGCTCAAGGACACCGTGCAGACGCTCGAGGCGATCGGAGCGGACGCGATCGTCGTGCGCCATTGGGGTTCGGGCGCCGCCGCACAACTGGCCGCGTCGGGGTGGATCCAGTCCAGTGTGATCAACGCCGGGGACGGCACCCATGAACACCCCACTCAGGCCTTGTTGGATGCCTTCACCCTGCGCCGGCACTTGGCACAACGCCACGGCCGCGATCCGCACGGCACCGACCTGACCGGGATGAAAGTCGTGATCGTCGGGGACGTCCTGCACTCACGGGTGGCTCGGTCGAATCTGTGGTTGTTGACGACGCTCGGGGCCGAGGTGATCGTCGCCGCCCCACCGACCCTCGTGCCCGTGGGCGTGGACGACTGGCCGTGCACGGTCACCTATTCCCTGGACGAAGCCCTCGCTCAGGCACCAGACGCCGTGATGATGCTCCGCGTTCAGTCGGAGCGCATGCACGACGCCTTCTTTCCCTCGGCTGCCGAGTACACCCGCTCCTGGGGACTCACGGATGAACGCCTCGCCGTGCTGGAGGCCTCGGGCGTCGACGACGCCGTGATCATGCACCCCGGGCCGATGAACCGCGGACTGGAGATCTCCGCCGCAGCGGCCGACTCGGCCCGCAACACGGCGCTGGAACAAGTCGCCAACGGCGTCTCCGTCCGCATGGCCGTTTTGTACCTCGTACTGTCCACCCCTCGGCAGGAGCCCGTCGCATGACCACCACCGCCCAGCGTCACCTCATCACCGGCGGCACCCTGCCGGACGGCACGGTCGCGGACGTCCTCATCGAGGACGGGCGACTCGCCGCCGTCGGGACCGAGGCCCGCAACCGTGCTGAGGCGGGAACCGAGACCGGAACCGAAACCACAGTGGCCTCGGGCCGGATCATCCTGCCGGGGCTGGTCGATCTGCACACGCACTTGCGTCAGCCCGGACGTGAGGACGCCGAGACCGTGGAGACCGGCACTCGCGCGGCCGCACTCGGTGGATTCACCTCCGTGCACGCCATGGCCAACTCGACGCCGGTGGCGGACTCCGCCGGAGTGGTCGAGCAGGTCTGGCAGTTGGGGCGCGAATCCGGCTGGTGCGATGTCCACCCGGTGGGCGCCGTCACCGTCGGCCTGGCGGGCGAACGCCTGGCTGAACTGGGCACCATGGCCGAATCCCGCGCCCAGGTCAGGGTCTTCTCGGATGACGGTCATTGCGTTTCCGATCCGGTGCTGATGCGTCGCGCGCTCGAGTACGTGAAAGCCTTCGACGGCGTGATCGCCCAGCACGCGCAGGAGCCGCAGTTGACCGACGGCGCCCAGATGAACGAGGGATCGCTGTCCTCCGTCCTGGGACTGGCCGGCTGGCCCGCGGTGGCCGAAGAGGCCATCATCGCTCGCGATGTGCTGCTCACCCAGCACGTCGGGTCCCGGCTGCACGTCTGTCACGTCTCGACGGCCGGCTCCGTGGAGATCATCCGCTGGGCCAAAGAGCGTGGCATCGCCGTCACCGCTGAGGCCACTCCTCACCACTTGCTCCTCACCGAGGAACTCGTCCGGACCTACAACCCCATCTACAAGGTGAACCCGCCCTTGCGCCGCGAGGCCGACGTGATGGCCCTGCGAGAAGGCCTGGCCGACGGGACCATCGACACCATCGGTACTGACCACGCCCCGCACACCGCCGAGACCAAGGAGTGCGAGTGGACCGTGGCGGCCATGGGCATGACCGGCTTGGAAACGGCATTGCCGGTTCTCCAGCAGGCACTGGTGGACACGGGGCTGATGGATTGGGCCGGGATCTCCCGGATCCTGAGCTCGACGCCGGCCCGCATCGCGCGCGTGGCCGACCAGGGCCGGATCTCCGCGGACGGTGTCTTCGAACTCGGCGCACCGGCCAACCTCACCGTCTACGACCCGGCCATCACCCGCGCGGTGGATCCGGAGACGCACGCCAGTAAAGCCCGCAACAGTCCTTACCGTGGAATGGAATTGCCCGGACAGGTCACCGACGTGTTCAATCACGGCCACCCGGTGGTACGGGACCGCGTCTTGGCCACCCCGCGAGTCCAGCCAGAGAGAAAGCAGCATCCGTGAACGACGTCATCGTGCAGTATGCCCTCATCGGGATCGCGACCGTGGCCGTGGTGGTGCTGATCGTCTTCCTGATGCGCCGAGGATGGCGTGCTCGACAAGCTCGGCAGCAGGACGTGGCGGCACCGGCACCCGTGCCGACGGGGATCTTGGAGACGGAACCCGTCGCCGCGAGCGACGGTATGTACGTCAACACCGTGACCACCCGGAACTACCTGGACCGGATTGCCGTGCACGGCCTCGGGCTGCGCACCAACGCCCGGCTGGAAGTGCACACCATCGGAGTGGCGCTGCTGCGAGACGGCAGCCCGAACATCTTCATTCCCGCCGCCGACCTGGTCGAGGCCGGCCTGGACTCCGGGATGAGCGGCAAGTTCGTCGAGAAGGACGGACTGGTCGTGATCACCTGGCGTCTGGGGGGTCGGGAGGTCCGCACGGGCTTCCGCACCCGGGCCTCCCATGACCGCGACCCGCTGCTGGAAGCCCTCGAGTCACTCGTGGACCGGCAAACCCCTCATCACCCTCAGAACCCGCAGAACCCGCAGATGGAGAAATTCTCGTGAGCCTTGTGACCCGTGAGCCGTCACGTCCGGCCCTGTTCGTCCTGGCCGATGGCACGGTCCATCGCGGTCAGGCCTATGGTCAGACCGGTACCGCCCTCGGCGAAGCCGTCTTCACCACTGGCATGACCGGATATCAGGAGACCCTGACCGACCCCTCCTACGCCCGGCAGATCATCGTGCAGACCGCGCCGCACATCGGCAATACCGGCGTCAATACGGACGATGCCGAGTCGCGGGCCATCTTCGCGGCGGGCTACGTCGTCCGCGACGCCGCCCGGCGTCCGTCCAACTGGCGCTCCGAGCGCAGCCTGGACGAGGAACTGGCAGCCCAGGGCGTCGTCGGGATCCAGGGGGTGGACACGCGCGCCATCACTCGCCACCTGCGCTCCGCGGGGGCCATGAACGCGGGCATCTTCTCCGGAGAGGCCGCCGACCGGCCCCTGTCCGAGCTCGTCAACGAGGTCCGGGAACAACCGTCGATGGCCGGGGCCCGACTGGCCGAGAGTGTCAGCACCGAGGAACCGTACGTCGTCGAGCCGGCCGACCACGGCTGGTCCGGGGAACCGCTGCACGCGGTGGCCGTGATCGATCTGGGACTCAAGGCCGCCACTCCGCGTCATCTGGCGCGCCGCGGTGTTCGCGTCCACGTGCTGCCGGCCACGGCCACGTTCGAGGACATCACCGCGCTGGACCCGGACGGCGTCTTCCTCTCCAACGGCCCGGGGGACCCCGCCACCGCCCAAGAGCAGGTGGCGCTGCTGCGCCAGGTGCTCGACGCCGGTCTGCCGTTCTTCGGGATCTGCTTCGGCAACCAGGTGTTCGGCCGCGCGCTCGGCTTCTCCACGTACAAGCTGCCGTTCGGCCACCGCGGACCGAACCAGCCCGTCATGGACAAGACGACCGGCCGCGTGGAGATCACCTCCCAGAATCACGGTTTCGCCGTGGACGCGCCCAGCGGCGAGGTCCTGACCGCACCCGAGGCCGCCTACGGTCGCGTGGAAGTCTCGCACTGGTCCCTCAACGACCAGGTGGTCGAGGGACTGCGATTACTGGACCGCCCCGCCTTCTCGGTGCAGTTCCACCCCGAGTCCGCGGCCGGCCCCCACGATTCGGCCCCCCTGTTCGATCGGTTCGTCACGATGATGACCGAGTACTCCACCAACCGCGAAGGAGCCTGAGCCCCGATGCCCAAGCGCACCGATCTGACGTCCGTCCTGGTCATCGGCTCCGGGCCGATCGTCATCGGCCAGGCGGCCGAGTTCGACTACTCCGGCACCCAGGCCATCCGAGTTCTGCGGGAGGAGGGACTGCGGGTCATCCTCGTCAACTCGAACCCGGCCACGATCATGACCGACCCCGAGCTGGCCGATGCCACCTACGTGGAGCCGATCACGCCCGAGGTCGTCGAGAAGATCATCGCGGTCGAACGACCGGACGCCGTGTTGCCCACCCTCGGCGGTCAGACCGCCCTGAACACCGCCATCGCGCTGGACAAGAACGGCGTGCTGGAGAAGTACGGCGTCGAACTGATCGGCGCCAACATCGAGGCCATCGAACTCGGGGAGAACCGGGAGGCGTTCAAGGGCGTCGTGGAACGGTGTGGAGCCGAGTCCGCTCGCTCGGAGATCGTCCACTCCATGGACGAGGCGCTGGCTGCCGCCGACAAGCTCGGCTACCCGATGGTGGTCCGTCCGTCCTACACGATGGGTGGCCTGGGCTCCGGACTCGCCTATGACGAAGAGGATCTGCGTCGCATCGCCGGCGCGGGCATCCAGTACAGCCCCACCTCGGAGGTCCTGCTGGAGGAATCGATCCTCGGCTGGAAGGAATACGAGCTGGAGATGATGCGCGACCGCAACGACAACGTCGTGGTGGTCTGCTCGATCGAGAACGTGGACCCGGTCGGCGTGCACACCGGCGACTCCATCACCGTGGCTCCGGCGATGACCCTCACCGATCGCGAGTACCAGAAGATGCGGGACATCTCGATCGCCGTCATCCGCGAGGTCGGTGTGGACACCGGCGGGTGCAACATTCAGTTCGCTGTCGACCCGGCCACCGGGCGGATCATCGTCATCGAGATGAACCCGCGCGTCTCCCGGTCCTCGGCGCTGGCATCCAAGGCGACCGGCTTCGCGATCGCCAAGATCGCCACCAAGCTCTCGCTGGGCTACACCCTCGATGAGATTCCCAACGACATCACCCGCAAGACCCCGGCCTCCTTCGAGCCCGTCCTGGACTACGTGGTCGTCAAGGTCCCGCGCTTCGCGTTCGAGAAGTTCCCGGCGGCCGACCCCACGCTGACCACCACCATGAAGTCCGTCGGTGAGGCCATGGCGATCGGCCGCAACTTCACCGAGGCCCTCCAGAAGGCGTTGCGCTCCCTGGAGCAGTCGGGCGCGGAGCTGACGTTCGACGCTCCGGAACCGGCGGAGATGGCCGGTCTCCTGCAGAAGACCACCATCCCGACGACGGAACGCCTCTCCCAGGTCCAGCGCGCCCTGCTGGGCGGCGCGACGGTGGAGGAGCTCTTCGAGGCCACGAAGATCGACCCGTGGTTCCTGGATCAGCTGTGCCTGATCAACGAGGTCGCGGCGGATCTCAGCCAGGCGCCGGAGCTCACGGCGGACGCCCTCCGGCTGGCCAAGCGCCACGGCTTCTCAGACACGCAGATCGGGCAATTGCGCCATCTGGATCCGGCCGTGGTCCGGGGCGTCCGGCATGCGCTGGGAGTGCGCCCGGTCTACAAGACGGTGGACACGTGCGCCGCGGAGTTCGAGGCCTACACGCCGTACCGCTACTCGAGCTACGACGTCGAGGACGAGGTGGATCAGCACGCCAAGCCGTCGGTGATCATCCTGGGCTCCGGGCCCAACCGCATCGGTCAGGGCATCGAATTCGACTACTCCTGCGTGCACGCCACCATGGCTCTGCGGGACGCCGGCCACGAGACCGTCATGGTCAACTGCAACCCGGAGACGGTGTCCACCGACTACGACGTCTCGGACCGGTTGTACTTCGAGCCGCTGACCCTCGAGGACGTGCTCGAGGTGATCGCGGCCGAAGAGCGGACCGGCGGCGTGCTCGGCGTCTTCGTCCAACTCGGCGGTCAGACGCCGCTGAAGCTGGCCCAGGAGCTGGCCGACGCCGGCGTGCCGATCCTCGGCACCTCCCCGGCGAGTATTGATCTCGCCGAGCACCGCGGCGAGTTCGCCCGCGTGCTGGACCAGGCCGGACTGGTCGCCCCCAAGAACGGCACCGCGGTGTCCTTCGCGGACGCCAAGCGGGTGGCCGACGAGATCGGTTATCCAGTCCTGGTGCGTCCGTCCTACGTGCTCGGCGGCCGCGGCATGGAGATCGTCTATGACGAGGACTCGCTGTCCCGCTACATCGAGAACGCCACGGAGATCACGGCCGACCATCCCGTCCTCGTGGACCGGTTCCTCGAGGACGCCATCGAGATCGACGTGGACGCCCTCTACGACGGCACCGACCTGTACATCGGCGGCATCATGGAGCACATCGAGGAGGCCGGCATCCACTCGGGGGACTCGGCCTGTGTCCTGCCGCCCATCAATCTCAGTCCCGAGACGCTGCAGCGCGTCCGCGAGGCCACGCGAGGCATCGCCGCGGGGGTGGGAGTGCGCGGACTGATCAACATCCAGTTCGCCTTGGCCTCGGACATCCTGTACGTCATCGAAGCCAATCCCCGGGCCTCGCGCACAGTGCCCTTCGTCTCCAAGGCCACCGGCGTGCAGTTGGCCAAGGCCGCCGCCCTGATCGGCACGGGTCGGTCCATCGCGGAGCTCGGCGCCGCCGGAATGCTGCCCACCGGCCATGACGGATCGACGCTTCCGCTGGACGCGCCGGTCTCCGTCAAGGAGGCGGTCTTGCCGTTCGCGCGTTTCCGGACGCCCGAAGGTCGCGTGGTGGACTCGCTACTCGGCCCGGAGATGCGCTCCACCGGTGAGGTGATGGGCATCGACAAGTACTTCGACACCGCGTTCGCCAAGAGCCAGGCGGCGGCCAACAATCCGCTGCCGACGTCCGGCAAGGTGTTCGTCTCCGTGGCGAATCGGGACAAGCGCGGACTGGTGATGCCGGTCAAGCGCCTGGTCGATCTGGGCTTCTCCATCGTCACGACGGGCGGCACCGGTGAGGTGTTGCGTCGCAACGGCATCCAGGTGGAGACCGTGGACAAGATCGCCGAGTCGGGCACGGCCGGCACCGTCCTCGAACAGCTCGAGGCCGGCGAGATCGCCTTCGTGCTCAACACGCCCTCCGGCGGTGACTCTCGGGGCGACGGCTACGAGATCCGCGCCGCCGCCACCTCGATCGGCGTGCCGACCATCACCACCCTGGCCGAGTTCGGGGCCGCGATCCAGGCCATCGAGGCCCTGCGCGAGTACACCTGGGACGTCACGTCGCTGCAGGAGCACGCCGCCCGCCTGACCGAGGCCATCGAACGGGCCGGTACGCCAGCGTGAGTCAGGACAACGACGCCGGCCGGGTTCCCTTCGGCGCCCGGCTGGCCGCCGCCATGGATGCCTCGGGGCCGCTGTGTCTGGGCATCGACCCGCACCCGCAGTTGCTGCGGGACTGGGATCTGCCGGACACTCCCGTCGGGCTGGAGCGGTTCTCGATGACCGCCCTGGAGGCGGCCAGCGCCGGCGGTGTCGCCGCC
The DNA here is from genome assembly GCF_042665635.1 of Citricoccus sp. GCM10030269. Taxonomy (NCBI): domain Bacteria; kingdom Bacillati; phylum Actinomycetota; class Actinomycetes; order Micrococcales; family Micrococcaceae; genus Citricoccus; species Citricoccus sp. GCM10030269. Next base: position 190,155 of record NZ_JBHTCV010000005.1, read on the forward strand.
GTCAAGCCACAGGTGGCTCTCTACGAGCGTCACGGCTCGGCGGGGATCGTGGTCCTGGAACGGCTGCTGCGGCGCTCCCGGCAGGCTGGGGTGCTGACGATCGCCGATGCCAAGCGCGGTGACATCGGCTCGACGATGGCCGGGTATGCCGAGGCGTGGCTCTCCGACCGTTCTCCACTGGCCTCCGATGCGGTGACCCTGAGCCCGTTCTTGGGCTACGGATCGTTGGCTCCGGCCATCGAGCTCGCCGAGGAGACCGGTCGCGGTGTCTTCGTGCTGGCCCTGACCTCGAATCCCGAAGGTGCTTCAGTGCAGCACGTCGGGGGAGCGGAAGCCTCCGTCGCCCGGGCGATCACCGAGGCCGCCGCCGCGGACAACGCCCGGGCGCTCACGTCGCTGACCCCTTCGTCGACCCCCTCGTCGACCCCGCCGTCCGACGCCGCACGTGCGCCGTTCGGCCCCGTGGGTCTCGTGGTCGGGGCCACTGTCGCGGAGCAGGCGCAGGTGCTGGGCATCGAACTGGGCGGAGTGCGCGGAGCGCTGCTGGCCCCGGGTTTCGGCGCCCAAGGAGCCTCGGGGCAGGGAATGCGGAGCGGATTCGCCTCGGCCTGGCCGGCCGTGTTGGCCACGTCCAGCAGGGCCATGCTCGGCCGGGGCCCGTCGGTGGCCGGACTGCGGGAAGCGATCGCGGAGGCCCTCGAGGATCTTCAGGCGTCACCGGCCGGCCGAGCGTGACCGTTCTGTGATCTCAGCAGGAAGGAGAGTCGCCCTCTGACCTCGGAGGGTCACCGTTCCATTAACTTCGGGCCAGCGCACACTGGGCTGCTGACCTGGCGGGGCTTTATTGATAGCTTACGTCCCAGTCACGACGACATTGCCGTGAGCCGGAAACTCAAAGCCGAGGTGGATCACGATGGCGCTGAAGGAATTGTCTGCCGCAGAACGGGAGGCGGCGCGGAGTAAAGCGCTGCAGGCGCGCACCGCGCGAGCCGACCTGAAGGAATCGTTCCGGACGGGAAAGACGAATCTCCAGTCGGTGTTCGAGGCGGCAGATGAGGACCCCGCCATTGGGCGCATGCGCACCATCGATCTGCTCCAGACCCTGCAGGGCGTCGGCGAGGTGCGGGCGGCCAAGATCATGGAATCCTGTGGGATTTCCCCCAACCGACGTCTCCGGGGGCTCGGCCGGCGGCAACGGGAGGCCTTGGTCGCCTATATTGGCCGGTAGCCCTTTTCCGGGCCCGCCCACGTTTGACCTGGCCTGACCGGCCGCTTCAGGAGGACCCGTGACCGATCCCATCCCGCATGTTCCCGCTGCTCGGCCGGTGCGGCCCCGCCCGGAACATGCGGAGGGCGAGAGCGGTCAGCGGCCGCGCATCACCGTGCTCGCGGGACCGACCGCCGTCGGGAAGGGGACGGTCTCGCGGTATGTGCGCGAGCACTACCCTCAGGTCTGGCTCTCCGTCTCCGCGACCACCCGGCCACCGCGGCGCGGGGAAGTGGAGGGAGAACACTACTTCTTCGTTGCGCCCGATCGCTTCGACGAGCTCATCGCGCAGGACCAGATGCTGGAGTGGGCCGTGGTGCACGGCAAGAATCGGTACGGCACCCGCCGCGACACCGTGCAGCGGGCCCTGGACGAGGGGCAACACGTGCTGCTCGAGATCGACCTGCAAGGCGCGCGGCAGGTCCGGCAGGCCATGCCCGAAGCCACCTTCGTGTTCTTGGCGCCGCCGAATTGGGACGAGTTGGTCCAGCGATTGGTCGGGCGCGGCACCGAATCGGCAGAGGAACAGCGCCGACGGCTGGAAACCGCTAGAATGGAGCTCGCTGCCGAGCCAGAGTTCGATGCCGTCGTGGTCAATGACCGTGTTGAGCGCGCCGCCGAGGAGTTGGTTCGGATCATGGGACTGGATCCCGAGGACCACCGATAGAGTGGATCGATCACGTCAGCCGGCCACGCCGGCAGCTCGAGCAGACCGTGCCGCCTCACCCGGCGGACCACCAAGCAACAACCCGTGGAGATTTTGTGACCGAACAGTACGAAGGCATCGTCAACCCGCCCATCGACACCCTGCTGGAGAAGGTTGACTCGAAGTACGCCCTGGTGCTCTTCGCTGCCAAGCGAGCCCGCCAGATCAATGCCTACTACTCGCAGCTCCACGAGGGCCTGTTCGAGTACGTGGGCCCGCTCGTGGACACCAAGCTCAATGAGAAGCCGCTGTCCATCTCGATGCGAGAGATCGAAGAGGACCTGCTGGAGTCGACCCCGATGACCCAGGATCAGATCGCCGCGGAGGCCGAGGGCGACCTCGGTATCTCCGCGCTGGATGATTCCGCCGGTACCGACTTCGCCGAGGTCGCGTTCTCCGATGAGGGAGTCGGGGCCGAGTCCGACCTCAGTGCCGACGTCGCCGAGGTGACCGAGGCCGAGGTCGCCGAGACTCCTGCTGACGAGGCCGCAGCGGACGAGGACGATCAGCAGTCCTGATGGCGCTCACGCACGGCCTCACGCACTAGATTGAGTGCATGAGGATCGTTCTGGGAGTCACCGGCGGGATCGCCGGGTACAAGTCGGCGTTGCTGCTGCGACTGATGACCGAAGCCGGCCACCAGGTCGACGTGGTGCCCACTCGGGCCGCCCTGAACTTCGTAGGCCAGGCCACCTGGGAGGCACTGTCCGGGCGCCCCGTGCGCACGGAGACGTTCGAGGCGGTCGAGACGGTCAACCATGTGCGGCTCGGGCGCGAGGCCGACCTGGTCGTCGTGGCTCCGGCGACGGCGGACTCGCTGGCCCGCACGGCTGCCGGGCTGGCCCCGGATCTGCTGGGCAATGTCTTGCTGACCGCGACGTGCCCGATTCTGCTGGTCCCTGCCATGCACACCGAGATGTGGCTGAATCCGGCGACCGTGGCCAATGTCACCACGCTCCGCTCACGCGGCCTCACCATTCTGGATCCCGACGACGGTCGCCTGACCGGTCAGGACTCGGGTCCGGGACGGTTCCCGGAAGCCGAGCGCATCTGGGCCGAGGCCCAGCGCCTGATTGGCTCCGGGGCCGTGCCGTCCACCGGACCCCCTTCGACCGGACCTCTGTCCGGACGCACCGTCGTCGTGACCGCGGGCGGTACCCGGGAAGCGCTGGATCCGGTGCGGTACCTGGGCAACCGATCTTCCGGCAAGCAGGGCGTGGCCGTGGCCGAGGCAGCACTGGCCGCCGGGGCCACGGTGCGGTTCATCGCGGGGGCCATGTCCGTCGACCCGCCGGCCGGCGCAGAGGTGCTCCGCGTGGAGTCCACCCAAGAACTGCACGATGCGGTCTTCGACTGCGCCCCGGGGACCGACGCTCTGGTGATGGCCGCCGCCGTCGCGGATTTCCGGCCTGCGACCTATGCCGAGGCCAAGATCAAGAAGGCCGCTGACGGCTCCAACCCCGTGATTCAGCTGGAGCGGACTCCGGACATTCTGGCCGACGTGGTCAAGGCGCGAGCCGTTTCCGCGCCGCCCATGCCGAGCGTCATCGTCGGATTCGGAGCCGAGACCGGAGACGAACAGACCTCGGTACTGGAGTTCGGCGCCGCCAAACTTGCCCGCAAGGGATGCGAGATGCTGGTGGTCAATCAGGTCGGCCGCCACCGCGTCTTCGGGCAGGACACCACGGACGTCACCATGCTGTTCGCCGACGGCCGCGAGCCCGTGGGGGCGGGCGGCACGAAGACCGAGGTGGCTGTGGCCATCGTCGACGAGCTGTCCGGGCTGCTGGCTAGGATGGGCGAGTGACCGACGCAGAGAGGGCAGAGATGACCGAGGCCAGCAGCTACGAGTCGTACTCCGGGATCGGGGGAGGGGCGGTACGCCTGTTCACCTCCGAATCGGTGACCAGCGGGCATCCGGACAAGATCTGCGACCAGATCTCGGACGCCATCCTGGATGCGATCATCTCCCGGGATCCCACCGCCAAAGTAGCGGTGGAGACGCTGACCACCACCGGACTGGTGCAAGTGGCCGGCGAGGTCAACACTTCCGCCTACGTCGAGATCCCGCAGATCGTGCGGGAGACCATTCTCTCGATCGGCTATGACTCCTCTGCCAATGGCTTCGACGGCGCGGCCTGTGGCGTGAACATCTCCATCGGTCAGCAGTCCTCGGACATCCACACCGGTATCTCCACTTCTCTGGAGGTCCGCGGCGGTTCCGCCGACGCCATCGATCTCCAGGGCGCCGGCGATCAGGGCATCATGTTCGGCTACGCCTCGAACGAGACCCCGGCGTACATGCCGGCCCCCGTCTTCCTGGCCCACCGTCTCTCCGAGCGGCTGACGATGGTCCGCAACCAGGACGAGACGCCGATGCCGTATCTGCTGCCGGACGGCAAGACGCAGGTCACCATCGGTTACGGCGAGGACGGACTGCCCAAAACGGTCGAGACCATTGTGGTGTCTGCCCAGCATCTGGAGGATGTCAGCCAAGATCAGCTCCGGGCTGACATCGAGCAGCACGTCATCCGTCCGGTCGTGGAACTGTCCGGGCTGGACTACTCGAACGCGGAAATCATTATCAATCCCGGCGGGCCCTTCGTGATCGGCGGGCCGGTTGGTGACGCCGGGCTCACCGGACGCAAGATCATCGTCGACACCTACGGCGGGATGGCCCGCCACGGCGGGGGCGCCTTCTCCGGCAAGGACCCGTCCAAGGTGGACCGTTCCGCGGCGTACGCCATGCGGTGGGTCGCCAAGAACGTGGTGGCGGCCGGCCTGGCGGACCGCGCCGAGTTCCAGGTCGCCTACGCCATCGGCAAGGCCCGGCCGGTCGGACTCTACGTGGACACCTTCGGCACCGAGAAGGTTGCCCCTGCGCAGATCATCGACGCCGTCAACGAGGTCTTCGACCTGCGTCCCCTGGCCATCATCACGGATCTGAATCTGCTGCGGCCGATCTACCGCAAGACGGCCGCCAATGGCCACTTCGGCCGCGAGGACCCCGACTTCACCTGGGAACGGCTGGACCGGGTCGACGCCTTGCGCGCCGCCGTGGGCTGGTGACCGACGAGCCCCTGTTCGACCTGCCCGTACCGCCTGCGGTCACGGGACTGCCGGAAGTTCCCGGCGGCTGGCCCGATGAGCCGGTGGCCCGGATTCTGCTGGACTCGGGAGTCCCGCACCTGGACCGGGAATTCGACTACCTGGTACCCCACACCCACGACGCCGAGGCTCGCCCGGGCGTGCGCGTGCGGGTGCGCTTCGGTCATCAGGACGTGCAGGGCTGGCTGATGTCCCGCGGCTCAGAGCCCTCGACGGGCGCCAAACTGCTGCCGATCCGCTCCGTGGTCTCGCCCGAGCCGGTGCTCACCCCGGAGATCCGCGAACTCGCTCAGGCCGTGGCGAGCAGGTACGCCGGCAACGTGGCCGATGTGCTCCGAGCCGCCGTCCCGCCCCGGGTGGCCAAGGTGGAGAAGGAGTTGAATGCAGCGGCCGAGTCACCGGAGGCGAGCGGCACTGGAGTCTCCCGGCCCGCTGAGACAAAGTCTGACAGCACCTTCGACTGGAGCCGGCTCCCCGGAGCCGACGCCTTTTTCCAGCAGATCGGCGGAGGAGAGGGACCTCGAGCGGCTCTGACCGTCCCCAGCGCGCACGGCAGCTGGGACACCGCGACGCTGCTGGCCGACGCCGCCGCCCGCACCGCGGCAGCCGGCCGGGCCGCCGTCGTGGTAGTGCCCGATCAGCGGGATCTGGAACGGCTGTGCCAAGCCTTGGACCGCATCGTGGGGACCAGGGGCTACGCGCGTCTGACTGCTGACGACGGTCCCACCCCGCGGTACCGTGCATTCCTGCAACTGCGCCGAGGGCTGCGTCGGATCGCCGTGGGGACGCGCTCGGCCGTCTGGGCGCCGGTGGAGGATCCCGGCCTGGTGGTGCTGTGGAACGACGACGACGCCCTCCACGCTGAGCCGCGTGCGCCGTATCAGCACGTGCGGGAAGTGGCGTTGCTGCGCTCCGAATTGGCGGGTGCCGGATTGCTGTTGGCCTCGACGACCCGCACTCCTGAGGTACAGAGGCTGGTCGAACTGGGGTGGCTGGGCGATCTCCAGGTGGACCGGAACACGATCCACGCCACGACAGCCCGGGTGGTCTCCACCGCGGACTCGTGGGAGACCGAACGAGATCCTCTTCTGGCCCGGGCTCGACTGCCGCAGGCCGCCTGGCGGTCGGCGAAGGAGGGGCTCGAGGGAGCGCAAGGAGAGCCCGGGCCCGTGCTGGTGCAAGTGTCCCGGAGCGGCTTCATCCCCGCGTTGATCTGCGCAGAGTGCCGGACTCCAGCGCGTTGCCGCCACTGCGCCGGCCCGTTGGGCTACCCCGACCGCACCGCCTCCGCGCGGAACGAAGCCGCCTGTCGGTGGTGCGGACGCCGGGAACGCGGCTTCGAATGTCCCGAATGCGGTTCGACGCAGTTGAGGGCCGGGTCCCGCGGTGTCGACCGGACCGCCGAGGAACTGGGCCGGGCCTTCCCGCAGATCCCGGTGCTCTCCTCGTCCGGTGATCACATCCTCTCCACGGTGGATGACACTCCGGCCCTCGTGGTCGCGACGACCGGTGCCGAACCCGTGGCCGCCGGTGGTTACGCGACCGCCCTGCTGCTCGACGGTGACTCGCAGTTGCAGCGCGAAGGCCTCCGCACGCCCGGCCAGGTGCTCTCGCGCTGGTTCGCCGCGGCGGCGTTGGTGCGGTCACGTCAGGACGGGGGAGTCGTGGTGGTCACCGCCTCCCAAGAGGACGTGGTCGGTGCGCTGGTGCGGATGGACCCGGCGGGCTACGCGTCCCGGCAGTTGGCCGAACGGCGTGAGTTGCGACTGCCTCCGGCCGTGCGCATGGCGGAGGTGTCTGGGCCGGTCGATGCCGTCTCCGCCTTCATCGAGCTGGTCGACCTGCCCGGCGGCGCCCCGCACGGGCCGTGGATCGGCCCGGTGCCGGTGGAGGAGTGGTCCGCCGGAGCGGGCGCGCGGTCAGCTGGGCCGCAGTCGTCCGGTGACTCGCCTCTGCACCGCGCGCTGTTGTTCTTCCCGTACGGCGCGGCGCGGAGGGTCGTCGAGGCGTTGCGGGCCGCGCGTGCTGCCTCCAGCGCGCGCCGGACGACGGAGCCCGTCCGATTGCGGGTGGATCCGGTCGATCTGCCGTGACGTGGGCCGGGCTGGGCTGAGCTGCGGTGGCTGAGCTGGCTGGGCTGAGGTTGGCTGGGCTGAGCGGCGGGCTCCACAGTGAGCCGGTGGGCCTTAGTTGTCCACATTTGTCCAGTGGAGGCTTATCGTGTCCGCGGGCGTTCGTAGAGTAGTACACATGTTCGAAGATGATGCCCTTGCCGAGGTGAACGGTCCAGCGCCTCCAGGCCGGCAACCTCGTGACCGGCAACTTCTAGGCCTGCAACCTCCAGGCCGGCAACCTCCTGATCGCGAGCCCCCACCCACCTTCGTGCACAGGGCCCGCGAGCTTCCGGCGCCATCGGCCGCCCACAAGATCTCTGCTGTGGAGGACCTGTCAGGACTGGTCGGTGCCGTGGCGGGGTTGGCTCCGGCCGACACTGAGTCAGAGGCCATTGACCGTATTGCGGCGTTGGAAGAACTCAAGGCGGCGTGCGCAGCGGCCCAGGCCCGAGAGACGGCGGGATTCCAGTCTTTGCGACGTGCCGCTGAGGCAGAAGAAGGACAACCCGCCGCCAAGCGAGGTCGCGGAGTGGCCAGTGAGGTGGCGCTGGCCAGACGGGAGTCCGCCCATCGGGGTTCCCGGGACGTCGGCCTGGCTCAGGCCCTGGTGCGAGAGATGCCCTGCACCATGGCAGCGCTGACCCAGGGCACGATCTCCGAATGGAAGGCCACCATCATGGTGCGAGAAACGGCGTGGCTTCCAGCCGAGGCCCGTGCCGAGGTCGACGCCCTGATGGCCGATCGTCTTGCCGTCGTGGGGGATCGGCGGCTGGGCGGGGAAGCTCGCGCACACGCTCAGCGGCTGGACCCGGCGGCAGCGGTCAAGCATCGTGACCGCTCCGTGCAGGAGCGCCGCGTCTCGGTCCGGCCGGCTCCCGGCGGGATGGCGTACCTCACGGCACTGCTGCCGATGCGACAGGCTGTGGCCTGCCTGGGAAACCTCAAACGCACGGCGGCCACCACCGTGGGCACCGGCAAAGCTGCCGAGCGGACCCAGGACCAGGTCATGGCCGACCTGCTGGTCGAGCGAGTCACCGGGCAGGCGACGGCAGATGGCGTGCCGATGGAGGTCCACGTGGTCATGACCGACCGGGCGCTGCTGGGTGACCAACAGTTCCACGGCGACCCCGGCCGGCACTCCTCCTACCCCGGCCAGCACCCTTCCAGCCCCGGCCAGCACCCTTCAAGCCCGGACCAGCCCGCGTGGATTCCCGGCTACGGGCCGGTCCCGGCTGGCATCATGCGCAATGACTTGAGGGATACCGACGCAGAGGTCTTCCTCCGTCGGCTCTACACCGAGCCCGAGAGCGGACAACTGGTGACGATGGACTCGCGCCGACGGCAATTCCCGGCCCTGTTGCGGCGAATGGTGCTGTTGAGAGATGACACCTGCCGGACCCCGTGGTGTGACGCGTCGGTCAAGCACATCGACCATGCGAATCCCCGGCGTCAGGGTGGAGAGACCAGTTACGCCAATGCGTCCGGCCTCTGCGAACGGTGCAACTACACGAAGGAGAACCCGGGATGGGCCCACGAGGCCACACCGGGCGAGCTACAAGTCACGACGCCGACGGGGCACCGATACAGACAACCCGATGCGCCGCTGGTGATTGAACCTCGTCGAATAGCCGAGCCCCGTCGAGTAGTTGAGTCCCATGGACTAGCCGAGCCCGATCGAGAGCCGCCCGTCACGCGTGCTGGCCGGTCGCGCTGGCGGCCGCGCCGCCGTCGCCGATGGACGCCGCCGAAAGGCGAGATGCGCTATCGGTATTCCCGTCGAGATTCTGTCGGAACTCCTGGATCAACCCGGCCGCTTCGGCCGCGCGCTCGTAATGGATGAGGTGCCCGACGCCGTCCAGCACCTCCAGCTGGACGGCAGGGGAGACACGTCCGATGCGCCGAGCGAGCTTGCGCTGGCCCCGCACCGAGCCGAGTTCGTCCTGCGCGCCGGCGACCAGCAGAACGGGCAACCGGAGTTGCTGCGCGACATCCAGGACGGATCCATGCGTGGAGGCGCGATACGCCTCCAGAAGCACCTTTCGGTGGTCGAAGGCGGAGAAGTAGCTCTGATGCTGATCGTGCAAGTACGCCAGCGTGTTCCGGTCTTCGGTCTTGGCCATCACCGTTCCGGTGAGCCATACCACCAACGGGGAGGACAGCAGAGTCTTCCCGAGGGGATCGGGCAAGGCGGCGGAGACGCCGTAGTAGCTTTCCGCAAGCCGAGACAGCACGACTTTGGACGTCGAATCGTCGGCCGTCAAGGCCGGCTCGCAGATCGGATTCAGCAGCGTCAGTCCGGCCCACCGCTCCGGAGCCGAGGCAGCAAGGTGCGAGGCGATGACCGAGCCGAACGAGTGGCCCAGAAGGGTCGGCCGCGGCAGTTCGGCGTGGGACGCGGCGGCGCGGCGCCCGGTGGATACGGTCGGCAGCAACTCCAGAGCTTCCAGAGCGTCTTGGAGAGCCGCCACGTAGTGAGCCACGGTGTGTTCGGCGTCGGGAAAGGCGGGCGAATGACCGAATCCGGGCAGCTCCGGCAGAAAGATCTCGTGGTCCGGAAGGCAATCGGCCAGCAGGGCCAGTCCGTGATGATCACCGCGGAAACCGTGGACGCCGATCAGTGGTGCCCGAGTGCCCGACTCAACCGGATAGTGCCAGACGGCCACGGGAGTGGGGCGGCCCGACTGCGGGTCGGGGACCTCCACCATGATGCGTTCGGGAGTGCGAGCGGCAAACCCGGTGATGATCGAGGTATCCCGGGGCGACGGCGGGACGCGGATGCGGTCGCGCCAACGAATGGGCGTCGGGCGGCTGGACGTCGAAGGCCTGGTCACCTCCTCAGGCTATCGCCCCACCAAACCATGGCGTGGACCACAGCTGTGGATAGGCTTCGGCCATGGACACAGCATCCACCGGTTCGGGCCACGCCGTCATCAGCATCGACCAGGGGACCACCTCGACGCGCGTCGTGGTCATGCTTCAGGACGGTTCTGTCGTGGCCAGCGCCCAAAGAGAGCACCGGCAGTACTTCCCACACCCCGGCTGGGTGGAGCATGACCCCGTCGAGATCTGGGAAAACACCCGCGAGCTCACGGGGCTCGCCCTGACCCGGGCGAGGATGAGACCAGGCGACGTTGCCGCCGTCGGGATGACCAATCAGCGCGAGACCACGGTTCTCTGGGACGCCGTCACCGGCCGGCCGGTTCACCGAGCGGTGGTCTGGCAGGACTCCCGCACGGACGACGTCATGGACCGGTTGAAGGTGGACGGCCATGAGGACGCGGTGCGGGCCAAGACCGGACTTCCCCTGGCGTCGTACTTCTCGGCAGGCAAGATCGGCTGGATCCTGCAGCACGTTCCCGAGGCGGCGGACCTGGCCCGTCACGGGCGTTTGCGCGCCGGGACCATGGACAGTTGGCTGCTCTGGAACCTCACCGGCGGTGCGGACGGCGGCGTCCACGCGACCGACGTCACGAATGCCTCGCGGACCCTCCTGATGGACTTGGAGACCCTCGACTGGGACGAGGATCTCGCGCGGCTGTTCGGAATCGACCCTGATCTGGCCGCCAGTCTGCTCCCGCGCATCCACCCGTCGGTGGGGGAGTTCGGTTCCATCCGAGGCGCAGAACCACTCAGCGGACTGCCGATCTGCGGCATTCTCGGCGATCAGCAGGCGGCGACCTTCGGTCAGTCCGCGTTCAATCGCGGAGACGTCAAGAACACCTACGGCACCGGATGCTTCCTGCTGCAGAACATCGGCACGACGCCGGACACCTCCAGCCATGGCCTCGTCACCACTGTGGCGTACCAGTTGGAGGACGGGCCGGCCTACTTTGCGCTGGAGGGGTCGGTGGCCGTGGCCGGATCGCTGGTCCAGTGGCTGCGGGACAACCTCGGCATCATCCGCACCTCGGCGGAGGTGGAGTCGTTGGCCGGCTCGGTGGAGGACAACGGCGGAGTGTTCTTCGTGCCGGCGTTCTCGGGGCTGTACGCACCCTACTGGAGGCCGGACGCCCGCGGCCTCATCGCCGGGCTCACGGGGTATGCAAACGCCGGTCATCTGGCTCGAGCCGCCTTGGAAGCCACGGCATACCAGTCGCGAGACGTCCTCGAGGCGGTCGTGGCGGACACCGGAGAACGGCCCGAGGAACTGCGCGTCGACGGCGGCATGACTGTCAATGACGAACTCATGCAGTTCCAGGCCGACATCCTCGGATTGCCGGTCGTGCGACCGGAACTGGTGGAGACGACGGCGGTCGGGGCCGCCCATGCCGCCGGTCTGGCTGCCGGACTGTGGAACGATCTCGACGAGGTGGCTGGGCTCTGGCGCGAGGGTCGACGCTGGGAACCGGCGATGGCCTCGCGTGACCGCAACGCCTTGCTCGGCCGGTGGGAGAAGGCGGTGCGATGCTCCATGGACTGGGCTCCGAACACTCCGGAGTACGATGGATAGGCGCGTCGACCGCCCGGTGACCGGGCTGACGTCGTGGTTTCTATCCAACTCCCAGCACCAACCCCCAGCATCAGAGGACAGAGCAGCGTGAGCCAGCCAGCGCAGAGTACTCCACAGCAGCACGCGACCGGGCAGACTGCCGACGCGGGGCCAGAGGAGTACTCGTTCGCTGCACTAGAGGCGCGGTGGGGTGGCTACTGGGAGCAACACGGGACGTTCACGCCATTCGATGACGGCTCCCGGGAACGTCGCTACGTCCTGGACATGTTCCCCTATCCCTCGGGCGACCTGCATATGGGCCATGCCGAGGCCTTTGCCATGGGTGACGTAGTGGCCCGTTATTGGCTGCAGCTCGGCTACGACGTGATGCATCCCATCGGCTGGGACTCCTTCGGTCTGCCGGCGGAGAACGCCGCGATCAAGCGCAATGCCCACCCGGCCGAGTGGACCTACAAGAACGTCGACACGCAGAAGTCCTCCTTCCAGCGCTATGCGATCTCCGTGGACTGGTCTCGAGAACTGCACACCTCGGACCCGGAGTACTACCGGTGGACCCAGTGGCTGTTCCAGCAGTTCCATGCCAAGGGACTGGCGTACCGCAAGGACTCGCCGGTCAACTGGTGCCCTCGTGACCAGACCGTGCTGGCCAATGAGCAGGTGGTGAACGGAGCCTGTGAGCGTTGCGGCACTCAGGTCACGAAGAAGTCCTTGAATCAGTGGTACTTCCGGATCACTGACTACGCCGACCGCCTGCTGGACGACATGAAGGACCTCGAAGGGCACTGGCCCGAGCGGGTGCTGGCCATGCAGCGGAACTGGATCGGCCGTTCAGAGGGCGCCCACGTCGACTTCCGGGTCGAGGCCACGGGCGATCTCGACGAACGGGCGATCACGGTGTTCACCACCCGTCCGGACACCCTCTACGGGTCGACGTTCATGGTGGTGGCAGCGGATTCAGAGTTGGCCCTCGAGCTGGTTGACCCGCATCACCGCGATGCCCTGGAGGCCTACCGCGAAGACCTCAAGAACGTCTCCGAGATCGAGCGTCAGTCCACGGATCGCGAGAAGACCGGTGTTTTCCTGGGCCGCCACGCGATCAACCCGCTCACGGGGGAGAAGCTGCCCATGTGGGCCTCCGACTACGTGTTGGCCGACTACGGCACCGGCGCCGTGATGGCCGTGCCCGCCCACGACCAGCGTGACCTCGACTTCGCCCAAGCCATGGGTTTGAACGTGCGCGCCGTCGTGGACACCGGCGAGGAGGATCCGGCGGTGTCCGGCATTGCGACCACCGGTGACGGGACCCTGGTCAACTCCGGTGAACTCAACGGACTACCCAAAGCCGACGCCATCGCCCGCGCCATTGAACTCCTCGAGGAGCACGAGACCGGTCGCGGCACCGTCAACTACCGACTGCGCGACTGGCTGCTCTCCCGCCAGCGGTTCTGGGGAGCCCCGATCCCCATCGTGCACTGCCCCGACTGCGGCGAGGTGCCCGTTCCGGAGGACCAGTTGCCGGTGCTGTTGCCGCAGGACGTTGCCGGCGAACAGCTCGCGCCCAAGGGCAAATCGCCGCTCGCCGGCATCGAGTCCTGGGTCAACACGACCTGTCCGGGCTGCGGCGGCCCCGCGCTGCGGGACACGGACACCATGGACACTTTCGTGGATTCCTCGTGGTACTTCCTGCGTTTCGCCTCGCCCAACGACGACGGCCAGGCGTTTGACCGTGAAACCGTGGACCGCTGGCTCCCGGTCGAGCAATATGTCGGCGGCGTCGAGCACGCGATTCTGCACCTGCTCTACTCCCGGTTCTTCACCAAGGCCCTGTATGACATGGACCTGGTCTCCTTCACCGAGCCGTTCAAGGCCCTGCTCAATCAGGGGCAGGTGCTCAACGGTGGCAAGGCGATGTCCAAATCCCTCGGCAACGGGGTGGACTTGGGCGAGCAGCTGGAGACCTATGGCGTGGACGCCGTCCGGCTGACGATGATTTTTGCGTCCCCGCCGGAGGACGACGTGGACTGGGCGGACGTCTCGCCGGCCGGTTCGGCCAAGTTCCTGGCCCGCGCCTGGCGCCTGGCCCAGGACGTTCAACTCTCCGGTGCCGCGCCGGGGACCGCTCCCGACGGCGGCGAGGAGTCCCTGCGTCGTCTCACCCACCGCACGGTGGCGGACGCCGCTCGCCTGTTGGATGAGCACAAGTTCAACGTCGTGGTGGCGCGGACGATGGAACTCGTCAACGCGATCCGCAAGTCGATCGACGGTAATGGGCCTGCGGATCCGGCCGTGCGCGAGGCCGTGGAAGCCGTCACGGTGCTGCTCAGCCTCTTCGCCCCGTACACCGCTGAGGACATGTGGGCCAAGCTCGGACATGAGCCCTCCGTGGCCCGCGCCGGGTGGCCCGCGGTGGACGAGTCCCTGCTGGTCCAGAACACGACCACCGCGGTGGTGCAGGTCAAGGGCAAGGTGCGCGACCGGATCGAGGTCCCCGTGGGCATCAGCGCCGCCGAGCTCGAGACGCTCGCGCTGGAGTCCGAGGCCGTGCAACGAAGCATCGACGGTGCCCCGATCCGCAAGGTCATCGTCCGCGAGCCGAAGCTCGTCAACATCGTTGTTTGAGGGGTGAGCCGAGAGAGGAGCTGGCATGGCCGACGTCGCTGCGTGGCAGAACGCCATGCTGACTCATGTCCGCCAACTGCGGAGCGCCCAGTCAGCCCGGTTCCGGTTCGGACTGCCGCCGTCGCGCAAGGGCCGTACCGCGATTGTCACCGACTCCTCGGCCTCCATCCCGGCAGAGGTGCTGGCCGATCCCCTCGCCAAAGGGCTGCGCCAAGTGCCGATGCCGGTCATGGTGGGCGAGAACATCCACACCGAAGGAAACGCCGATCTACTCCGCGAGCTGCAGTTGGCGCTGGCTGCCGGAACGTCCGTGAAGACTTCTCGGCCCTCTCCGGGAGTCTTCTCCGCGGTGTTCCAGGAACTGGCCGAATCGGGCTACGAGCAAATCATCGCGATCCATATCTCGGGCAAGCTGTCCGGGACGGTCGAGGCCGCCCGGTTGGCGGCGCGGGAGTCGCTGATCCCCGTCACCGTGGTGGATTCGCAGACCACGGGATTCGCTCTCGGGACCGTGGTGCTCGACGCCGTGATCGCCGCCGGGCTGCGCGTCGGGCCCGAGCAATTGCTCTCCAGCATCGATGCGGCCACTCAAGATTCCGCCGTCTACTTCACGGTGCCCAACCTCGAACAACTGCGGCGAGGTGGTCGCATCGGCGCGATGGCCGGCCTGCTCGGCACCCTGTTGCACGTCAAACCGGTCCTGACCCTGGACGACGGGATGGTCTCACTGATGGACCGCGAACGGTCCATCAGCAAGGCGACCGACCGGCTGGTTGACCTCGCCACGGAGAACAGTGGTCAGCCCGAAAGGCTTGCGGTGCACGGGTTCGGCAATGACCCGGCCGCGCACGAGCTGGCCGGACGACTGCAGGACCACTCCGCGCTCCCGGTGCCGGTGATTCAGCTGCCCGCCGTACTGGCGGCGCACTTGGGGCTCGGAGCTCTCGGTGTCACGCTGAATCCCCTGACTACTGCACAGCGTGACGAGTAGACGCGAGCCGTCCCCAGCGGATACACCGGGGTCTCCCGTCGGACACGGTCACGGAGCAGGCTGGGAGACATGGGACGGCACAGTCACCGCGGTCCGGCTGCAGATGCGCAGCCGGATGACGCCGCACACCTGAGGTCCGCAGAGGAATGGGAGCAGGAGCCCGGGCCCCTTCTGCTCTGGCGCACTCGCATCGTCACGTCGGCTGTCCTGTTGCTGGCCGTGCTCGCCGGGGCGTGGTGGGTGGTCGGTTGGCTAACGTCTCCGGCCGGCCCCGGAGGGGAGACAGCTCCAGCAGCGGCTCCGGTTCTCGATTCCTCCGAACCGGCACCGCGCTCGGTGAGCCCGACGGCGGACCCGGCCGGTAGCGGCTCCGTCACCGTGCATGTGGCCGGTGAAGTGCGCGAGCCCGGCCTGGTTGAGTTGCCGGAGGGGTCTCGGGTGGCGGACGCCCTGCAGTCCGTCGGCGGCGCGACCGGTGAGGCTCAGTTGGACCGGCTGAATCTGGCGGCGCCGGCCACCGACGGCAGCCAGATCATGGTGCCCGGGCCGGACATCCCGGAGGCTCCAGCCGCGACACCGGCGCCTGGGGTGGCGGGAGCCGGGAAGGCGGGGGCTGACGGCGCGGCCACTGTCAATCTCAACACCGCCGACGTGACCGCACTGGAGGAGCTTCCCGGCATCGGTCCGGCGCTGGCCGGCCGCATTGTGGATCACCGCGAACAGGTCGGACCGTTCGGCTCGATGGAGGATCTGGACGCCGTGTCCGGGATCGGCCCGGCCATGATGGAACAGCTGGATGGACTGGTCGCCTGGTGACCGTGCGGGCCGAGGGCAGAGTCTCCGGGGCGGTCGACCTCCGGCTCCTGCCCGCGGCCCTCGCGACCGTGGCGACATGCCTGGCGGTTCAGGCGCTTCCGTATGCGATGGCGGTCCTGCTCCCGTGGGTGTTGGCCGGCGCCGCCGTCGTCTGCACCGCGCTCTTGGTGCGCTGGAACCGAACGGAATGGCCGTCCATGGTGATGGCCCTCTCGGCTTGTGCCCTGTGGATCGCGGCGGTGGCCGGCGTCCAGGCGGTGGGACACCGGGCTCCCGTGAACAGTTCCGGCTGGGAGGACGCCGTGGCCACGGATCAACCGGTGCGGCTGTCGGGGGAAACGACCGGCTCATCGACGCGGTCTGCCGGAGCCTTCGGGCCGAGCTGGCATCTGCCGGTGACCGTGGAGCGGTTCGGTCACCCCCTGGGGTCGGTCCCCGGCGGTGCGAGCGTGATCGTGTCCGGCGGCCGCCATTGGAGCGATCTGGATGCCGGTACGCCCCTCTGCTTCGTCGCGACGCTCGAGGCGCAGAACGATTCGGTGTTCGCCCGGGCGAAGACCGCTCCGGATACCGGCTCCTGCCCGAGCTCCACTGACGGTACCGCCGGGTCGAGCGGATCCACGGGCCGGGACCTGGTCCGCACGGCGGTTCGCGAGGCGGCCACCGGCTCGGTGGGCGACGCCCCACAACTGCTGCCGGGGTTGGTCCTGGGAGACCGCTCTGCCCAGGAACCGAACCTGGACGAGGCGATGAAGACGTCCGGACTGAGCCATCTCAGCGCCGTCAGCGGAGCGAACTGCACCCTCATCGCGGGGGCCGTCACCATGACCCTGCGGTCGTTCCGGATTCGACGCCCCGTGGTCTTGGCGACCGTTCTCGGAGTGCTGGTGATCTTCGTGATCGTGGTGGGCGCAGAACCGTCGGTCATCCGCGCCGCTGTGATGGGTGCACTGGGAGCCTGGGCCGTCTTCTTCGGCCGGGGCCGTCATGCCGTGCCGCTGCTGTTCCTCGCCGTGTGTGTGCTCCTGTGTTGGGAACCGGCCCTGGTCACCGAACCGGCATTTCAACTCTCCGTGGCCGCCACGTGCGGCATCGTCCTGGCGGCTCGGCCCGTGGAGCAATGGTTGACCGCTGCGTTACGGCACTGGATGCCCGGACCCGTGGCCGGAACCATCGGGGCGGCTCTGGCGGTCACGGTGTGCGCCCAGATCGCCTGCCAGCCGATCCTCGTGGGCATGACCGGGGATCTGAGTGCTTACTCGGTCCCGGCCAACCTGTTGGCGGCGCCGCTGGTCCCGTTCGTCACCGTTCCCGGAACGGCCGCGGCGGTGGTGGCTGTTCCGTTCCCCGGACTCGCGGCCGTGGTGTTCTGGGTGATCGGCTGGCCCGCCGCGGGGATCGGCTGGATCGCCACGGTGGTCTCACGCTGGCCCGGAGCAGTCCAACCGTGGCCGGAGGGGACCACCGGGGTGGTGCTCGTCTTTCTGCATCTGACGGCAGCCGTGGCCCTGCTGTGGCTCGTGCTGCGGTGGGAACGCACGCGGCCGGCCCGGGTCCGTCGGCTCGGGCAGTCCAACACCGGACGCACGACGTCGAATCCCCGCTTGCGCTGGAGCGTCACCGTCGCGTGGACGGTCATCTGTGCCGCTGCGGGCAGCCAGCTCGGCGTGGTCCTCGCTCCGCCGGCCGGTCCGGTGCCGGAGGACTGGTCGTTGGCCGCCTGCGACGTCGGACAGGGGGACATGGTGGCGCTGCGCACCGGTGATCGGTCGGCAATGGTGGTGGACACCGGGCCGGAGCCGGCCGACGCGAGGGCGTGCCTGGATCGACTCGGCGTGGATCGAGTCGATCTCTTGGTGCTGTCCCACCTGCATGCAGACCACACCGGGGGCGCCGCGGCGGTCGTCGACTGCTGCCGGCCGGCCGACATCCTGTACTCGACCGCCTCCGAGGGGACCGAGACCAGGGTTCCGGCGCTGAACGGAGCCCGGCAGCCGGCATCGGGGGAGACTGGCCGGGTGGGTGGGCAGCAGGTAGGTGGGAAACAAGAGCGCGACCGGCCGGCGCCGGGCTGGTGGGTGAACTGGACCGTGCTGGATGCCGACCACTCCGCGGCCTCGGAGAACGACGCCTCGATGCAGATGCTGGCCACCGTGCACACCCCGCAGGGCGAGTACTCGGTACTGCTCACCGGCGATCTGGAGGAGGACGCCGCCCGGTCTCTGCTTCAGCAGGGGGTCTACCCGGACTCCGTGGATGTTCTCAAGGTCGCTCATCACGGGGCCAGCAACGGTGGCGCCGACGTGATCCGAGCCGTGGATCCGGCGCTGTCCGTGGTCGGCGTCGGGGAGGACAATACGTACGGACACCCGCATCCGGCGATCATCGGCGAACTCGAACGCCACGGTCCAGTGGTGCGCACGGACCTACACGGGACCACGGTGCTGTCGCTGCGGAAGGGAGAGCTGGTGCCGACGATGGCCGGATCCCGCCGGTAGGATGAGACGCATGCCCGCCTCGAGTCGTTCCCGCCGTCCCACGCGTTCCGGGGCGGACTGGCGCACCGTCAAGCCGGCCCG
Organism: Citricoccus sp. GCM10030269; assembly: GCF_042665635.1. Classification (NCBI taxonomy): domain Bacteria; kingdom Bacillati; phylum Actinomycetota; class Actinomycetes; order Micrococcales; family Micrococcaceae; genus Citricoccus; species Citricoccus sp. GCM10030269. The sequence continues at coordinate 208,805 of NZ_JBHTCV010000005.1, forward strand.
GCTCATGCTCCTCAAAGGGCCCGAGGACTTCATCGCCACCCGTGTCACCGATCGGGTGCGGACCGTCCTGCGCGAACAGGATCCGGGGCTGGAGGTGCACCGCCTGGAGGCCGGAGAGTACGAGGCCGGCCAACTGTCCATGCTCGCCAGCCCGTCGCTGTTCGGAGAGGCCAAGATCCTGCAGATCGACGGGCTGCAGGAGATGACCGAGGCCTTCCTCGTCGACTGCCTGGACTACGTTCGTGCCCCCGCCGACGACGTCACGCTGATCTTGCGTCACACCGGCGGCAATCGCGGCAAGAAGTTGCTGGACGCCGTCACGGAGGCCGGTGTCCTGGTCGAGTGTCAGCCCATTTCCTCCGAGGCGGACAAGACCGACTTCGTCGTCGGGGAGTTCCGGTCCCGAGGCCGCTCCATCGACCCGGAAGCAGTCCGTTCGCTGCTGGACGCGGCCGGAGGTTCGCTGGCCGATCTGGCCGCGGCTTGCCAACAGCTCGCCGAGGACACTGAGGGAACCGTGACCACCGAGATGGTGGACCGCTACTACGGCGGCCGCGTAGAGGCGACGGCGTTCAAGGTCGCCGATGCCGCCATCGAAGGACGGGCCGGACCGGCGACGGCCCTGCTCCGGCACGCTCTGGCCACGGGGGTCTCCGCTCCGGCCATCACCGGTGCCCTGGCCCTGAAGACCCGCCAGATCGCCCGCATCGTGGACGCCCGCATCGGTCAGGGACAACTGGCCGGAGTGCTCGGTATGGCCCCGTGGCAGGCACGGAGGGTGTCGGAGACGGTGCGGTTCTGGAACCCGGCGACCATCGCCGCCGCCATCGAGTGGGTGGCTCAGGCCGACGCCGAGGCCAAGGGACAGGCCAAGGACGCCGACTATGCCGTCGAGAAGGCCGTCACCCGCATCGCCCTCGCTGCTCGCCGGTGACCGTCACCAGACATCTTCTCCAGACACACCGAAGCCCCCGTCCGTGAAGGGACGGGGGCTTCGCTGATCACCCGCGAGGTGCGGCGTTCAGCCGCAGATCAGGCGTTGACGCTCTGAAGGCGCTTGGCGATACCGGACTTGCGGTTAGCAGCCTGGTTCTTGTGGATGACGCCCTTGCTGGCCGCCTTGTCCAGCTTCTTGCTGGCCAGGGCGACGGCGGACGAAGCTGCGGCCTGATCGCCGGCGGCGATGGCCTTGTCCACAGCGCGGATAGCGGTACGCAGTTCGGACTTCACGGCGACGTTACGCAGACGCGCCTTCTCGTTGGTCAGGATGCGCTTCTTCTGGGACTTGATGTTTGCCAAGGAACGGTCTTTCTGTTGTCTTCTGACGTGGTCGGTGAGGGATAATCCCGGTTCCGGCGACTGAGCGGCGTGGGGATACCTGGTTGAGCCGTTCCGGGAGTGCCCGTCGACCTGCGCGGACACACAGCTATACAGCTTATCACGGGCCGCCGGACACCGCCGCTGCCCAGGAAACGTGGAAGAATGGACGATCAGCCCCGAGTACTGCCGAGTTGAAGGAAGATGCCCGTGTCGCCCAAGGCGAGCCATGCCCCGGTGCCCGCCGCCACCGATCCGTCGGTGATCCGGAATTTCTGCATCATCGCGCACATCGACCACGGCAAGTCGACGCTGGCAGACCGCATGCTGCAGTCGACCGGCGTCGTCCAGCCTCGGGATATGAAGGCCCAGTACTTGGACCGGATGGACATCGAGCGCGAGCGCGGCATCACCATCAAGTCCCAGGCCGTTCGGATGCCCTGGGCGGTCGAGGACGAGACCGGGACGTCCGCCACCTACGCCCTGAACATGATCGACACTCCGGGGCACGTCGACTTCACTTACGAGGTCTCCCGCTCACTGGCCGCCTGTGAGGGCGCCATCCTGCTGGTCGATGCGGCCCAGGGCATCGAGGCGCAGACCCTGGCCAATCTGTATCTGGCCATGGAGCACGAACTGGCGATCATCCCGGTGCTGAACAAGATCGACCTACCCTCGGCCGAACCGGACAAGTACGCCGCGGAGATCGCCGGGTTGATCGGTTGCGATCCGCAGGATGTACTGCGGGTCTCCGGCAAGACCGGGGTGGGGGTCGAAGAGCTGCTGGATCAGGTGGTCAAGGCGGTCCCGCCACCAGAGGGCGACGCGCAGGGCCCGGCCCGAGCGATGATCTTCGACTCCGTCTATGACACCTATCGCGGCGTGGTGACCTATGTCCGCGTGGTGGACGGCAAACTGTCTCCGCGCGAGAAGATCACCATGATGTCCACCGGGGCCACTCACGAACTGCTCGAGATCGGGGTCTCGTCGCCCGAGCCCATCCCGTCCAAGGGCCTGGCCGTCGGCGAGGTCGGGTACCTCATCACCGGCGTGAAGGACGTGCGCCAGTCGAAGGTCGGTGACACCGTGACCGGGGCCGCGCAGCCGGCTGCGGAACGCATCGGCGGCTATGCCGATCCCAAGCCGATGGTCTTCTCCGGCCTGTACCCCATCGACGGCTCCGACTATCCCGTCCTGCGTGACGCCCTCGACAAGCTCAAGCTCAATGACGCCGCCCTGACCTACGAGCCGGAGACCTCCGTGGCCCTCGGCTTCGGATTCCGCGTGGGCTTCCTCGGCCTGCTGCACCTGGAGATCATCCGCGAACGGCTTGAGCGGGAGTTCAACCTGGATCTGATCTCCACGGCGCCCAACGTGGTCTACGAGGTCACGCGGGAGGACCAGTCGGTGGTCACGGTGACGAATCCCTCCGAGTTCCCGGAGGGCAAGATCCGGGAGGTGCGCGAGCCGATGGCCTCGGCCACCGTGATCGTGCCCAGCGAGTTCATCGGTGCGGTCATGGAACTGTGCCAGGGCAAACGCGGACAGATGAAGGGCATGGACTACCTCTCCGAGGAGCGGGTGGAGATCCGCTACTGGATTCCCCTGGCCGAGATCGTCTTCGACTTCTTCGATCTGCTCAAGTCCCGCACCAAGGGCTACGCCTCCCTGGAGTGGAAGGCCGACGGGGACCAGTCCGCCGACCTGGTCAAGGTCGACATCCTGCTGCAGGGCGAGCAGGTGGACGCGTTCAGTGCCATCACCCACAAGGACACGGCCTACGCCTACGGCGTCAAGATGACCAGCAAGCTCAAGGAACTGATTCCGCGGCAGCAGTACGAGGTGCCGATCCAGGCGGCCATCGGTTCGCGCATCATCGCCCGTGAGAACATCCGGGCCATCCGCAAGGACGTGCTCTCGAAATGCTACGGCGGTGACATCTCCCGGAAGCGCAAGCTCTTGGAGAAGCAGAAGGAGGGCAAGAAGCGCATGAAGATGGTCGGCCGGGTCGAGGTCCCGCAAGAGGCCTTCATCGCCGCGCTCTCCTCGGACGGGGCCGGCTCCGAGTCCGGCGCCAAGAAATAGCGCGGCTGTTCCAGCAGTGCCTTCCACTCTTCCTCTCGGTGATCCCGCGCCCGACGACGGCCGCTTCCCCGACGACGTCGCCCACCGGGTTCGCGCCGCGGCCGAGGCCGGCCGCCCCCGAACCTTCAGCCTGTACGTGCACGTGCCGTTCTGCACCGTGCGCTGCGGTTATTGCGACTTCAACACCTATAGCGCCGAAGACCTGGGTCCCGGGGCGTCCCGAAGCTCTTACGCGGACACCGTCTCCGGAGAGCTCGAGTTCGCGGCCCAGGCCCTGACCGCCTCGGATGTGCCTCCGCGCACTCTGGAGACCGTATTCTTCGGCGGCGGCACCCCCACGTTGCTGCCCGCGTCGGACCTGGTGAGCATCCTCGACCGGGCCCGGGAGCTGTTCGGTGTCACGCCCGGCGCGGAGATCACCACCGAGGCGAACCCGGACTCGGTGACGGCCGACTCGCTGCGGGAACTCGCACACGGCGGGTTCACCCGCGTCTCCTTCGGCATGCAGTCGGCGGTGCCCCACGTGCTGGCCACGCTGGAGCGCACACACCGCCAGGAGAACGTGCCCGCCGCCGTCGGGTGGGCCCGCGAGGCCGGACTGGAGGTCTCTCTGGATCTGATCTACGGCACGCCGGGGGAGTCGCTGGCGGACTGGCAGAGCACCGTTGAGGCGGCCGTGGCCCTGGAGCCGGACCACATCTCGGCGTACTCGCTCATCGTGGAGGACGGCACGAAGTTCGGTGCGGCCGTCAAACGTGGGTCCGTGGCCGACGTCGACCCGGATGATCAGGCCGACAAGTACCTGCTGGCGGAGCGGCTGCTGTCCGAGGCCGGATACCGCTGGTACGAGATCTCGAATTGGGCGCGTGACCCCGAGGGCACCGGAGCACATCGGGCCCGGCACAACATGGCCTATTGGCGGGACCAGGACTGGTGGGGTGCCGGCCCCGGGGCGCACTCCCACCTGGCCGGGGTGCGGTTCTGGAACGCCAAGCACCCCGCCGCTTACGCGCAGCGGCTGGCCACGGGCGTGTCACCGTCCGTGGGGCGAGAGGAGCCCGACGCCGAGGCGCGGTTCCTCGAACGCGTCATGCTGGGTGTCCGGCTCGCCGAGGGGCTGGAGATCTCCGCCCTGGAGGAATCGGCGCCCGACGGCGGTGCGCACGCCAAGCGCGAGATCGCCGCGATGATCGCGGAGGGACTGCTGGACGGTCGCGCCGCCGTGACCGGCAGAGTGGTGCCGACGCTGCAGGGCCGGCTGCTCGACGACGCCATTGTGCGGCGGTTGGCGGGCTTCTGAGCAGGCGGTTCTGAGCGAACTACTGAATCAGGCGCAGGTTGATCGGGTACCGGTACGGGCGGCCCTTGTTGCACTGGATGCCGGCAGCCACGCCGGAGACGGTCATGAACAGCCAGATGAGCATGGCGACGATGCCGAAGATGCCGCCGATGATCGGAATCAGCGCGAGGAGATTGGCCACGATGGCCAGCACGGTCGGCGGCAGCGTGAAGTTCAGGGCCTCTTTGGCCTCCTGAGCCGTGAAGGGGCCGCGATGACGGAAGACCAGGTAGATGATCAGCGAGGGGATGCATGCCAGGACGCCCCCGAAATGCGCCAGTGTGGCCCATTGGCGGTCCTCAGCGGGGGTCAGCGGTTCGGCTTGGGCCGGTGAGCCCTGCAAGTGCTGGTCACGCTGGGAGGCAGCGGACGGACGCTGGCGGTGTGGTCCGCCGGGATGCTGCTGGGACACGTCCATGGCCTTTCCGGATCGCTGCTCATGCTGTACTGCTCATGCTGTACTGCTCAGATGCTGTTGATCGACACTCTACCGCCGGGGGCGAGGTGAACGGCGCACCTCAGTCGCTGGTGGCCGTGAGGAAGTCGATGACTTCCTCGACCCGGCCCAGCAGTGCCGGTTCCAGATCGGCGTAGGTCCTGACGTAGGAAAGAATCCTCTTCCAGCCCAGCCCGACGTCCTCCTTGGTGCGATGCGGCCACCCCAGTCCCTTGAGGATCCCGGTCTTCCAATCCTGACCTTTGGGAACCACGGGCCAAGCCTCGATGCCCAGCACCGCCGGCTTGATGACCTGCCAGACGTCCACGTAGGGGTGGCCGACGATCAGCACGTCGCCCCTGGCCCCGGGCACCTTCAGGGCCTCGCGGGCGATGCGCTCCTCCTTGGAACCGCTGACGAGGTGGTCCACCAGAATCCCGAGCCGGCGCCGTGGGCCGGGGGAGAAGTCGGTGATCGCGCCGGCCAGGTCGTCCACGCCGTGCAACGGCTCGACCACGATGCCCTCCAGCCGTAGGTCCTCACCCCAGACCTTCTCGATCAACTCGGCGTCATGGACGCCCTCGACCCAGATGCGGGAGGCGCGAGCGGTGCGGGCCCGCGCGTTCTCCACGCGCACAGAGCCCGACGCCGTCCGGGCCGGACGCGAGCCGCCGTCGCCGGGCGTCGAGGCGGGGCTGGGGGCCACGACTTTCACCGGGGCGCCGTCCACGAGAAACCCATAGCCCAGCGGGAATGACCTGGCCCGGCCGTTGTGACCCTCGAGGACCACCAGGTGAACGCCGCCGGACTTCTCGACCCGGAGCACGGCGCCGGTGAATCCGGTCTCGGTGTCCTCCAGGACGGTCCCCGGGTCGGCGGGGACCTCGGTGACGGTGCGGGCGGCAGGGCGGAAACCGCCGTCGAGGGTGCCCGGGCCCCAGCTGTTCCAATCCACGAGAGCCGACGCTAGCAACGAGCACGGGCGATTCGGTGGACCGGCTCGCGCTGAGCTGCGCTGGGCTGCACTGGGCTGCACTGGGGCGGATTGGACGCGCGTACTAGACTTGGCACTTGACAGTGTCGAGTGCTAAGCCGAAATGAGGATGGGAAGGGTGAGATGAGCGAACATCCGCGCCGCATGCAGGTCCTCCAGGCCATCGTGGACGACTACGTCGCCTTGCGTGAGCCCGTCGGCTCCAAGGCCCTGGTGGATCGCCATCAGCTGGGCGTCTCGTCGGCCACCGTGCGCAATGACATGGCCGCTCTCGAAGAAGAGGGCCTCATCGTCGCGCCCCACACCTCCTCTGGGCGCATCCCCACGGATAAGGGTTACCGCGTCTTCGTGGACCAGATTTCCGAGGTCAAGCCGCTGTCCGCGGCCGAGAAGCGTGCCGTGCAGACGCTGTTGGAATCGACCGGTGATTTCGACGAGATGATGTCCAACACCGTGCGGCTGCTGGCGCAGTTGACCAATCAGGTCGCCGTCCTGCAATTCCCACACGTGGACTCCTCGACCATCCGGCATATCGAGTTCGTCTCCCTGGCGCCGAACCGGGCGCTTGTGGTGGTGATCTTCTCCACCGGTCAGGTCGACCAGCGGGCCTTCGGTCTGGACCTCGACCCGGGCGAGTCCACGGAAGCCCCCCTGACCGCGTTGAAGCAATTGTTCCTGCGTCACCTGGACGGTCTGACGCCGGCGCAGGCGGCGGACGGTCTCCGGCTGGCCCTGGATGCGGTGCCGCCGGAGGACCGAGCACTGGCCGAAGCCTTCGCGGGACAACTGGACCATTTGCTGGCCGCCCGTCGAGAAGACAGAATCATCATGGCCGGTACGGCCAACCTGGCCCGGTCCACCGGCGACTTCCCCTTCTCGATCGGCCCCATCCTCGAAGCGCTTGAGGAACAGGTCGTGTTGTTGCGTCTGTTGACCGAGATGGAGCAGGATGTGCGGGGCCTCAGTGTGCGCATCGGCTCCGAGAACACCGGTTCCCTGTCCGAGACCTCGGTGATCGCCGCCGGATACGGGCCCGGTTCCGGCGCCAAACTCGGAATCGTGGGGCCGACGCGCATGGACTATCCCGGCACCATGACCGCCGTGCGTGCCATCGCCCGTTATCTGTCCAGGATCTTGTCGCAATAGCGGCGGGACGGCCCGACCGTCCAGAACGAGCTTCACCACCATCCCCATCCGGAAGGAACACCGCAGACCGTGGCTGACCATTACGAGGTACTCGGCGTGGGCCGGGACGCCTCCGCCGAGGAGATCAAGCGCGCCTACCGCAAGTTGGCCCGCAAGTTCCACCCCGACGTGAACCCCGCGCCGGACGCCGCCGATCAGTTCAAGAGCGTCACCCGGGCCTACGAGGTCCTCTCGGACCCCGAGAAGCGGCGCAATTACGACGCCACGGGCCACGAGAACGGCACCGGTGGCATGGGCGGCGGCTTCGGCGGCGCCGACTTCGGCGGTTTCCAGGACATCTTCGAGACGTTCTTCGGCGCCGGTGGATCCGGTGGCATGGGTGGCGGTCCGACCGGACGGGCTCGCCGCGGCCAGGACGCCCTCATCACCGCCAGCATCGATCTCCGGGACGCCGTCTTCGGTACCGAGAAGACGCTCGAGGTGGACACTGCCGTGGTGTGCCCCACGTGTGACGGCTCCTGCTGCCAGCCCGGGACCCAGCCGGAGACCTGCACTATCTGCAACGGCCAGGGTGCCGTCCGGCGTCCCGTGCGCTCCATCCTCGGCACCGTCATGGCCGCCGAAACCTGCTCGGCCTGCCAGGGCTTCGGAACGGTCATTCCGGATCCCTGCCGCGAGTGCTCGGGCCAGGGCCGGATCCGTGAGCGCACCTCGCTGACCATCAAGATCCCGGCCGGCGTCGCCACCGGCACCCGCATCCAGCTCGCCGGCCGCGGTGAGGCCGGCCCGGGCGGCGGTCCCCACGCGGACCTGTACGTCGAGATCGAGGTGCGCCAGCACGACGTCTTCGTACGGGACGGTGATCATCTGCTGGCCACCATGAGCGTCCCGATGACAGCGGCGGCCCTCGGCACCACCCTCACGCTGGACACCTTCGACGGCGAGCAGGAGGTCCCGGTCAAGGCCGGTACCCAGTCCGGCGAGGTGCAGACGCTCAAAGGTCTGGGTGTCGGCCGGCTGCGGAGCAACGGACGCGGTGACCTCAAAGTCACGCTCCGGGTCGAGACCCCCACCCGGCTCGACGACGAGCAGAGGCAATTGCTGGAACAGCTCGCCACGGTGCGCGGTGAAGACCGCGTGCACGGCACCACTGAGCAGCGGGGCCTGTTCTCGAAGCTGCGGGACAACCTCAAGAACCTGTGAGCGATCCCGTCTTCTACGCCGCCGAGGGCGACCTGCAGCACGTGACGGCCGGCGCCGTCGTCGTGCTGACCGGTTCCGAGGCCCGCCACGCTGCCCAGGTGATGCGCCTGGGACCGGGCGAGCGGGTCGACGTGGCGGACGGGACCGGCCGGAGGGTGTCCGGGTCGGTGCTCTCCGCCGCTCCGGACCGGCTGGAGGTGACGGCCGAGAGCGTCGTGGACGAGCCGGTGCCCTCGCCCGAACTGGTCCTGGTCCAGGCCCTGGCCAAGGGCGACCGGGATGTGCTGGCGATCCAGACGGCGACCGAGCTCGGCATCGACGCCGTCCATCCCTGGCAGGCCGAACGGTCCATCGTGCGGTGGAAGGCGGAGAAGGCGGCCAAAGCGATCGCCAAGTGGGACGCCGCCCTGGTGGCCGCCGCCAAACAGTCGCGCCGGGCGCGGATTCCGCACACCCGGTCGGTGTTCTCCGGCACCGGGGTGGCCGACGTCGCCGCCTCCGGCACCGTGGTGCTGGTGCTGCATGAAGACGCCGAGACCTCACTGGAAACGGCTCTGAGGGAGGCTGAGCACGCGCGGCAGATCGAGCGCATCGTCCTGGTGGTCGGCCCCGAGGGCGGCATCAGTCCGGCCGAGATCGACGCGCTGGTCCAGGCCGGGGGAGTGCCCTGTGTGCTCGGACCGCATGTGCTGCGCTCGTCGACGGCGGGGCCGGCGGCGGTGGCGGTCATCCAGCAACTGCTGGGCCGGTTCGGCACGCGGTCGTAGACTGGACTCAGACATCACATCCCAGCACAGGAGCTGAGCCACCACCCTTGAGCCTTCCCACCGAACCCGCCCACGAGCAGATCACCATTTCGTTCGCCTCAGCCGAGGACATGGTGCGCACCTTCGGCACGCAGGACCTGTTGTTGCGCGTCCTGGAAGGGCTGTATCCGGCACTGACCGTCGCCGTGCGCGGTGAGGAGCTGGATGTCTCCGGCCCTGCGGCAGACGTGGGGCAGGCTCAGCAGGTCATCGAGGACCTGCACGGGCTCGCCCGTCGCGGCACCTCGATCACGCCCGAAGTCATCGAGCAGGTCACCACGCTGGTTCGCGGTGGCTCCGGCGCCCGATCCTCCGGGTTGCTGTCCGCCTCCTTCCTCTCCAGCCGCGGCCGCAAGATCCGGCCCAAGACGGTCAACCAGCAGGCCTATGTGGAGAGCATCGACCAGAACACCATCACCTTCGGTCTGGGGCCGGCCGGCACGGGCAAGACCTACCTGGCCATGGCGAAGGCCGTGCAGGCGCTGCAGGCCAAAGAGGTGAACCGGATCATCCTGACCCGGCCCGCCGTGGAGGCCGGGGAACGCCTCGGCTATCTCCCGGGCACCCTCAGCGAAAAGATCGACCCGTATCTGCGCCCGTTGTACGACGCGCTGCACGACATGGTGGAGCCGGAGTCGATTCCGCGACTGATGGCCGATGGCACCATCGAGGTGGCGCCGCTGGCCTATATGCGCGGACGCACGCTCAATGACGCCTTCATCATTCTGGACGAGGCCCAGAACACCACGGGGGAGCAGATGAAGATGTTCCTCACCCGTCTCGGCTTCAGCTCGCACATGGTCGTCACCGGTGACACCAGCCAGGTCGACCTGCCGCGCGGCACCGGCTCCGGCCTGGACCAGGCGGTCTCCGTGCTCGAGGGGCTGAACGACATCGCCGTGATCCGGCTGCAGTCCGTGGACGTGGTCCGCCACCGCTTGGTGAGTCGGATCGTCGATGCCTATGAGGAACACGATCATGGCGGTTGAGATCCTGAACGAGTCCGGCACCGCCGTGGAGGAGGACATCCTCCTGAAGCTGGCCCGCCACGTCTTGACGGCACTGCACCTCCATCCCGGCGCCGAGTTGTCCGTGATCTGCGTGGACGAGGCCGCGATGGAGCAGCTCCACCTGGAGTGGATGGATCTTCCGGGCGCCACCGACGTCATGAGCTTTCCCATGGACGAACTCCGTCCCGGCACCGCCGAGTCCTCGAGCCCGGAAGGAGTGCTGGGGGATGTGGTCATCTGCCCTCAGGTCGCCGCCATCCAGGCCAAGCGGGGTGGGCACTCCACCACTGACGAGATGTCGCTGTTGCTGACCCACGGGCTGTTGCACCTAGTGGGCTTCGATCACGACGAACCGGACGAGAAGGCCGAGATGTTCGCCCTGCAGCACCAGCTGCTCAGTGACTTCCTCGGCCGGCCCGCTCCGAAGCCCACCGAAGACTGATGGCCCGAGAGAACCTGAGAGCACCGTGACCCCGCTCATCTTGGCCGTCCTGCTGGCGGCACTGTTGTTCCTCGCCTGGACCTTGGGCGTCGCTGAGACGTCCCTGGGCTACCTCTCCCGCAAGGAGGCCGAGGGCATCGCCCTGCGCCGGCCCCGCAGCCCGATCCTCACGGTCATGGCGCGGCTGCCGGAGCACCTGCACGCCCTGCGCTTCTGGCGGCTCTTTGCCGAGACGGCCGCCGCCGTGGCCGGGACCCTGTTCGTGGACTCCCTGATCGGCGTCATCTGGATCACCGGACTGGTCTCCGTGGCGCTGATGGGATTGATGGTCCTGCTGCTGGTCGTCATCTCTCCACGCCAGGTGGGGAGCCGTCATGATGTGGCCGCCGCTCAGCGGACGGCCGGACTGGTGCGCTTCCTCACCGCCGTACTCGGCCCCCTGCCGGCTCGCGTGGCCGCGCCGGGTCCCCGTTCGGAGGACGAGGAGGAAGAAGCCGCAGAAATCGAGGAGCGGCACTTCCGGGAGTTCGTCGCTCGCGCCAACGACGCCGATGTCCTGGAGGACGCCGAGGCCGAGCTCATCCAATCCGTGTTCGACATGGGCGACACACTCGTGCGTGCGGTGATGGTGCCGCGGACCGACGTCGTCACGGTGGACACCGGCACCTCCCTGGAGGACGCCATGAACCTCTTCCTGCGGTCCGGATGTTCTCGCATCCCGTTGATCGGGGACAACGCGGACGAGGTCTTCGGAATGGTCTATCTCAAGGACGTGGCCCGTGCGCTGCACAGCAGCGCCTCCGACCCGGCCGTGGATCCCACCACCCCGGTCGACTCGGTGGCCCGGGACGTACGTTTCGTGCCGGGCTCCAAACCGGTGTCCGTGCTGCTGCAGGAGCTGCAGCGCGAGTCCACACACGTGGCGATCGTCGTCGACGAATACGGCGGGACGGCCGGTCTCGTCACCCTGGAGGACCTGATCGAGGAGATCGTCGGGGAGATATCCGACGAGTACGACCGTCAGGACCGCCCGGAGATCGAACCGCTCGACGACGGCTCGTTCAGTGTGGACGCGAGGATGAGCATCGATGATTTCGCCGAGACCTTCGGACTGGATCTCGATGACGAAGAGGACATCGACACGGTCGGCGGGCTGCTGGCCAAGACCCTCGGCCGGGTCCCGATCCAGGGTTCGCACGTCACCGTCCAGGGCGTCGAGCTGACGGCCGAATCCCTGCAGGGCCGTCGCAACCGCGTCGGCCGGCTGACCGTGCGCAGCTCCTCCGGCCAGCCGTCACCGGCGCAGGTGCCCGCCGTTTCCACACCGTCGTCACCGCCCGCCCCAGCACCCCGGGAGATCCCCTGATGAGCCTGTTCGATCCATCCACTGTTCCAGCGGACTTCCGAGCCGGGTTCGTCTCCCTGGTCGGCCGGCCCAACGCCGGCAAGTCCACCCTGACCAACGCTCTGGTGGGGGAGAAGGTCGCCATCACCTCCTCCAAGCCCCAGACCACCCGGCACACCATCCGGGGCATCGTGCACCGGGAGAACTTCCAGCTCATCCTGGTGGATACACCGGGACTGCACCGGCCGCGCACGTTGCTGGGGCAGCGACTCAACGATCTGGTCACCGAGACCCTGGGTGAGGTCGACGCCGTCGGGTTCTGCCTGCCGGCGGACGAGAAGATCGGACCGGGTGACCGGTTCATCGCGGGCCAACTGGCCCTGCTGAACCGCACCCCGGTCGTCGCGCTGGTCACCAAGACGGACAAGGTCGGGCCGGAACAGGTCGCCGCCCAACTGATGGCCGTCACCGCGCTCGGTGACGAGGTGCTCGGGCCGGAGAACGGCGGCACCGGCTTCGCGGCCGTCATCCCCGTCTCGGCAGTCCAGGGTTACCAGGTCGACGAGGCAGCGAAGGTGCTCGCCGAGCCGCTGCCGCAGTCGCCCCCGCTGTACCCGGACGGGGAACTGACCGACGAGCCCGAGCTGACGACGGTCGCCGAGCTGATCCGGGAGGCCGCGCTCGAAGGGGTCCGGGATGAGCTGCCCCATTCCGTAGCGGTGGTCGTGGAGGAGATGAACCCCCGTGAGGGCCGACCGGAGGACCAGCCGCTGTTGGACATCTACGCCAACGTGTTCGTCGAGCGGGACAGTCAGAAGTCCATCATCATCGGCAAGGGCGGGAGCCGGCTCAAGGCCATCGGCATGCAGGCGCGGACCTCCATCGAGAAGCTGCTGGGGACGCCCGTCTACCTCGACCTGCGGGTCAAGGTCGCCAAGGAATGGCAGCGCGATCCGAAGCAACTGGGCCGGCTGGGGTTTTGAGGACTTCGGGGATTCGCGTTCCCGAACGCCGGTCCGGGCGGTGCTACGCTGAAAATATGCGCGATCGACTGGAACGTGCCGGGCTCACCCCGGAGGCCATTGCGGGGCTACTACTAGGCCGCCGCAACGGGTCAGAGTCGTCGGTCGTGGCGCCCGCCACGCGCTGACGCGCCGGGAGGGTTCGTTCACACTCCCGGCCGGGCCGGAACCCCGTTGCGGAGGCGTTTCCACGGCCCAACTCCAGCCAGACCACTCCGGCTCCGAAACCCTGACGATGCCGGAACCACGAAAGGCAGGCGTCCAGCCCCATGCGCAATCAGCAAAAGCCCTCCGGAATGAAGTTCAGCAAGTACACCCCCTTCCAGGACCAGATCGACGTGCGACTTCCGGACCGCACCTGGCCCGACCGCGTCATCACCGAAGCGCCCCGGTGGTGCGCCGTGGATCTCCGCGACGGCAACCAGGCCCTGATCGACCCGATGGGGCCAGACCGCAAGATGCGGATGTTCGATCTGCTCGTCTCCATGGGTTACAAGGAGATCGAGGTGGGCTTTCCGTCCGCCTCGCAGACGGACTTCGACTTCGTGCGGCAGCTGATCACCCAGGACCGCATCCCCGAGGACGTCACCATTCAGGTCCTCACGCAGTCCCGCGAGCACTTGATCGAGCGCACCTACGAGGCGCTCGAGGGTTGCCACCGGGCGATCGTGCACCTGTACAACTCCACCTCCGTGCTGCAGCGCCGGGTGGTGTTCCGGGAGGATCAGGACGGCATCGTGGACATCGCGACCACCGGCGCGCGTCTCTGCCGCAAGTACGAGGAGCAACTGACCGGCACGGAGATCGTGTACCAGTACTCTCCCGAGTCCTTCACCGGAACCGAGCTGGACTTCGCGGCCCGCATCTCCAATGAGGTCGCCGAGATCTTGGAGGCCTCCACCGACCGGCAGATGATCCTCAACCTGCCGGCCACGGTGGAGATGATCACTCCGAATGTGTACGCGGACTCGATCGAGTGGATGCACCGCAATATCGCCCATCGTGAGGGCATCATTCTCTCGCTGCACCCGCACAATGACCGCGGAACCGGCGTGGCCGCGGCGGAGCTGGGGCTGATGGCCGGCGCCGACCGCATCGAGGGGTGCCTGTTCGGCAACGGCGAGCGGACCGGCAACGTCGACCTCGTCACGCTCGGCATGAATCTGTACAGCCAGGGAATCGATCCGATGATCGACTTCTCCGATATGGACGAGGTCCGCCGCACCGTGGAGTACTGCAACCAGCTCCGCGTGGCGGAACGGGTGCCCTACGGCGGCGACCTGGTCTTCACCGCCTTCTCGGGCTCTCACCAGGACGCCATCAAGAAGGGCTTCGCAGCCATGGACGCCGATGCCGCGGCGGCCGGCACCGACCGGGACGGCATTCCCTGGGCCGTGCCCTATCTGCCGATCGACCCGCAGGACATCGGCCGCTCCTACGAGGCCGTGATCCGGGTGAACTCGCAGTCCGGCAAGGGGGGTGTGGCCTACCTGCTGCAGAGCGAGCACAATCTCGACCTGCCGCGTCGGGCCCAGATCGAGTTCTCCCACGTCATCCAGAAGATGGTCGACGGCCAGGGCGGCGAAGTCACGGGCGATCAGCTGTGGCAGGTGTTCCGGGACGAGTACCTGCCAGCCGACGACGGCCAGGCGCGCTGGGGCCGTTACCGGTTGGGCCACGTGAGCTCGGAGACCGCCGAGGACGGCAGTTTCACGATGACGGCCGAGGCGGAGGTGGACGGAGACAAGACCGAGCGCACCGCGACGGCCAACGGACCGATCGCCGCCCTGGTGAAGATCCTCGCCGAGGACGGTCTCGACATCCGGGTCCTGGACTATTCGGAGCATGCCCTGTCCGAGGGCGGTTCGGCCATGGCCGCCGCGTATGTCGAGTGCGCCGTCGGCGACCGCATTCTGTGGGGCGTCGGGCTGGACTTCAACACGACGATGGCCTCACTGAAGGCCGTAATCTCCGCCGTCAACCGGGCCCTTCGCGACGACGAAGAGTTGGCCGGGGCCTCGAGCACCGTGTCCGGAGCCTGATGGCCGGTTCGGGTGGCAGGGGCGGTGCGGGCTATGCGGCCAATAGCTACCGCACCGACGCCCTGGTCCTGCGCACCTACAAGCTCGGTGAGGCCGACCGCATCATCGTGCTGTTGACCCCCGGCCGCGGCCAGTTGCGGGCCGTGGCCAAGGGGGTGCGGCGGACGTCGTCCAAATTCGGCGCCACCCTGGAACCCTTCATGCTGTCTCGACTCCAGCTCGTGCACGGACGCAACCTGGACATCATCACCCAGGCCGAGTCCATCACCCCGTACGGACAGGCCATCGCCGCGGACTATGACGCCTACGCCGCCGCCTCGGCCATGGTGGAGACGGCCGAGCGCCTGACCCTGGCTGAGGTCGCCGAGTCGGGGGCTGACTCGCTTGGGGAGGCGGGACGGGAGGGCACGAGCCAGTACCGGCTGCTCCACGGGGCGTTGGCTGCCCTCGCGCGGCACGCGCACGCGCCGCGGCTGCTGCTCAGCTCCTACCTGTTGCGGGCGCTGGCCACCGCGGGCTGGGCTCCCAGTTTCACCGACTGTGCCCGGTGCGGAGCCCCCGGCCCGCATCCGTCGATCAGTGTCGCGCTGGGCGGCAGTGTCTGTCCTGACTGCCGTCCCCCCGGAGCCTCGACGCCGGCCCCGGAGAGCATCGCACTGCTGGCCGCCCTGCTGACGGGAGACTGGGACGTGGCCGAAGCGGCCGCCGAACCGGCTCGGCGAGAGGCGGCCGGTATCGTGTCCGGGTACCTCCAGTTCCACCTGGAACGCCATTTGAAGTCCCTCTCCGTGATGGATCAGCACCCCTGAGGACCCGCATGCCCGCCACTCCGTCATCCCAGCGGCTCTCGCCGCGAGAGCCGTTTCCGCATCCCTCCGGTGCGCAGCCGCCACAGATCGACCCGCGGTTCATCCCGCGCCACGTGGCGATCGTCATGGACGGCAACGGCCGTTGGGCCAATCAGCGTGGCCTGCCGCGCACCGAGGGGCACCGGGCGGGGGAGGCGGCACTGCTGGACGTCATGGCCGGTGCGGTGCAGCTCGGCATCGAGCACGTGTCCGTGTACGCCTTCTCCACCGAGAACTGGAAGCGCTCTCCGGACGAGGTGCGCTTCCTGATGGGCTTCTCCCGTGACGTGCTGCGCCGCCAGCGAGACACCCTCGACTCCTGGGGAGTCAGGATCCGATGGAACGGCCGCCGGCCGAGGTTGTGGCGGTCCGTGGTGAACGAGCTCGAGATCGCGGAGGAGCAGACCCAAGGCAACACTCGGTGTCAGCTGACCATGTGCGTGAACTACGGCTCCCGGGCCGAGATCACCGACGCCGTCCAGTCGATCGCCCGCGAGGTCGAGGCAGGCCGGCTGAATCCGTCGAGCATCCGCGAGGACACCATCGCCCGCCACCTGGACGAGCCGGACGTGCCCGACGTCGATCTCTTCCTGAGGACCTCCGGTGAGCAGCGGCTCTCGAACTTCCTGCTGTGGCAGGCCGCGTACGCCGAGCTGTTGTTCCTGGACACCCTGTGGCCTGACGTCGACCGCACCACCCTGTGGGACGCCGTCGAGGTTTATGCCCGGCGTGACCGCCGGTACGGGGGTGCGGTGGACCGATCTGCCGACGGCGCTGAAGGCGCCGCCCCGTAGGCGTTCAGCCACGTGAACATCTCCTCGGCCGCGGCCTCACGGATGCTCCGTGGGGACGCCATGACATCGTGCAGGGCGCCGGAGTGCCGCACCACGGTGACGTGGCGACCCAGCCGGGTGGCCCGCTGAGCCAGAACCTCGACGTCCAGGATGATGTCGGCACTCAGGAGGGCCTCGCTCCATTTGTGGGCGGCGAACACCGACCGGTCGGAGAGCATCACGTGGACGGGCTCCTGCAGGCCCAGGCCCTCGGCCACCTTCGCGTGGCCGGCCATCACCCCCAGCAGCCAACCACCGGGCACACCGAAGGCATACCGGGGCCGCCAGAGCGGATGCAGCTCCCATTCCCCGTCCGCCAGCGCAGACAGAGACCGCCAGTAATGGTCGATGCGCGGCAAGCGGAGAAAGCGCTTCGGATACAGCCGCACCACGGGATCCAGGACGGCCGAGGCCATCAGCCGCACCCAGCTGGACCCCTGCATCTCCAGCCAGGGGCTGTTCAGCACCAGTGCGCGGGCCTGGCCCGGATGCCGTGACGCCCAGAGTGACACGGTGAGGCCGCCGGTCGAATGGCCCATCAGCACGGGAGCGTGTGGGTGGTCCCGGGCGATGATGCGCAGGGCCTGTCCGATCTCGTCGTCGTAGACCTCCAGACCGGAGACCCACCCCGGCGTCTGGCCCGGCCGCAGCGACCGCCCGTACTTGCGGAGGTCGAGGGCGTGGAACGCGTAACCGCGCTCCTCGAACAGCCGCGCCAGGGGAGCGTTGTAGAAGTAGTCGGACCACCCGTGGACATACAGCACCGGAATGCGCGACGCCGGCCCGGCCCCGGCGGGGTCCGCCCGGACCAGGGTGGCGACGTTCGGACCTTCCTCGTCGACCTCGAGGGGGATGGTCAGGCGTTCGAATCCGGGGAGGATGTCCGGAACCCACCGTCCCGGGGGCGAGTCCTCCAGCAGCCGGGCCTGCGAGGGCTCCTCCGGCACGTCCGACATGAACGTCAGCCTACGACATGGTTCGATAGTCCCATGCCCACCTCGTCGCCTCGTTCAGTTCGTCTTTATCCCGCGTTCTTCCAGGCGGTGTTCTCGGGAATGGACGCCGAGCGGGCCCACCACATCGGGTTCTCCATGATCCGCGCGGCGGAGGCCAGCGGGGCGTCCACGGCTCTGCGCCTGGCCACCCGCCCGTCGAAGGCTCTGGCCACACGGGTCATGGGCCTGGACTTTCCCTCTCCTTTCGGCCTGGCCGCCGGGTTCGACAAGCAGGGCGTGGGGACGGCGGCCTTGGCGGATCTCGGTTTCGGCCACATCGAGGTGGGAACCATCACCGGCCAGGCCCAGCCCGGCAATCCCGCGCCGCGGTTGTTCCGGCTCGTCGAGGACCGTGCCCTGATCAACCGCATGGGGTTCAACAACGATGGCGCGGTGAGTCTCGCTCCGCGGTTGAAGGCCACGCGGAAGAAGCTCACGTCTCGTTTCGGCCGACGTCGTCCCGTGCTCGGTGTCAACATCGGCAAGACCAAGGCCGTGCCGCTAGAAGAGGCCACCTCCGACTATCTCGCCTCGACGTCCGCCCTGGCGGTCCACGCCGATTATCTGGCCGTCAACGTCTCGTCACCGAACACACCGGGGCTACGCCAACTGCAGGACATCGAGGCCCTGGGGCCGTTGCTGGCCGCCGTGCGCACGGAGGCTGACCGCTCCACCGGGCGCCACGTGCCGCTGACCGTCAAGATCGCGCCGGACCTGGCCGATGAGGACATCGACGCCGTCGCCGCTATGGCGGTGGAGCTGGGTCTGGACGGGGTGATCGCCACGAACACCACCGTTGCTCGCGAGGGACTGCGTACCCCGGCCGACGAGGTCGCGTCCTTGGGCGCCGGCGGACTGTCCGGTGCCCCCCTGCGCGATCGGTCGCTGGCGGTGTTGGCGCGATTGCGCGGAGCGCTGCCGGAGTCGGTCGCCGTCATCTCGGTGGGGGGAGTCACCACGGGAGCCGACGTGCGCCAGCGTCTTGAGCTGGGCGCCGACCTGGTGCAGGGCTACACGGCATTCCTGTACGAGGGGCCGTTCTGGGCGGCCCGGATCAACCGTGACCTCGCGGGGGTCAGCGCAGGGATCAGCTCGGGAACTGTCCGCGCTTGACCTGGGGCTTGGGCAGGCGGAGCCGGCGCAACTGCATGGCACGCATGACGCCGTACCAGCGCACACCCTTCTCGACCTCGCCGAACTTCTCGGTCAGCTTGCTCTTGAGGCGGAACGAGAGCAGCAGCCCCTCGCCGACCACCAGGAGCACCACAGCCCAGAGTGAGTAGGTCAACCACATCGCCAGCGTGGCGTTGGGCAGGAACGCGAGGAAGACGTAGACCAGCACCAACACCATCAGCCACTCGCCCAGCCCGATCCGGGCGTCCACGTAGTCACGGACGAACCGTTTCTGGGGGCCGCGGTCACGCAACGGCATGTGGCGCTCATCGCCGGTCTCCATGGCGATGCGCATCTTCTGACGTTCGGCGGCCTCCGCCTGTCGCGATGCCTGCCGGGCCGCTTTGCGGTCGTCCGGGACCAAGGGGCGACGGCGTGCGGCCTCGCGCTCGGCACGGGTCGGCGTCGGGCCCTTCTTGGGGTGACGGCGCGGGGACTCCTCCACAGGCTCGATGACGGGCGTCGCCACTGCGGCGGAGTTCTCGGAGGTCTTCTTGCGTCCAAACACCCGCTCATTCTAGTCGCGCGCCTCGCTAGGCTGGAACGCATGCCTCTCAACGCCTCTCTCAACGCCGCTTCCCCGCACCCTCTGGACGCCGCCACGGTGGCCGGAATCGCCGCCGCCGTGGATGAACGGATGCCGACCACACTGGCCACTCTCCGAGACTTGGTCGCCATTCCCGGCATCGCCTGGGACTCCTTCGACCGCGAACCGCTGGAACGCTCGGCCCGGACCGTCGCAGACCTCATTCGGCGTCTGGGCCTGGAGGACGTCGAGATCCTGACCGAGACCCGGACCGACGCGGACGGCACCGAACGCCCCGGGGGACCGGCCGTCGTCGGGCGCCGCCCGGCCGCTCCGGGGAAGCCGACCGTGCTGCTCTATGCTCACCACGACGTCCAGCCGGTGGGCGACCCCGGTCTCTGGCAGACCGAGCCCTTCACCGCCGTCGAGAAGGACGGGCGGCTCTACGGCCGAGGGGCGGCGGATGACAAGGCCGGCATCATGGTCCACCTTGCGGCCCTGCACGCCGTGCTCGACGCCGGAGCAGACTCGGGCGTCGGCGTCACCTTCTTCATCGAGGGAGAGGAGGAGGCCGGCTCACCGACCTTCCGCAGCTTCCTGGAACATCACCGCGACCGCTTGGCGGCGGACCTGATCGTGGTGGCCGACTCCGGAAACTGGAAGGTGGGCGTGCCGGCGCTGACGACCTCGCTGCGGGGGCTGGTGGACGGCACCATCGGCGTCCGGGTGCTGGATCACGCGGTCCATTCGGGCATGTACGGCGGCCCCGTGCTCGACGCGCCGACGCTGCTGGCACGTCTGATCGCGACGCTCCATGATGAACACGGCAACGTGGCGATCGCCGGCCTCGAGCAGCAGCACCACGCGGAGATCGACTACCCGGAAGAGGACTACCGCGCCGACGCCTCGGTGCTGGACCCGGTGCGACTGGCGGGGACCGGTTCGCTCGCGGACCGCCTCTGGAACAAGCCGGCCCTGAGCATCATCGGCACGGACGTCCCACGGCTCGAGGTGGCCTCGAACACCCTGCAGCCCGAGGCCCGGGCGAAGTTCAGTCTGCGCCTGGGCCCCGGCATGGACCCGGACGCGGCGATGGCGGCCGTGCGGGAGCATGTGGAGTCGGTCAGTTCGACGGCACTCTTCGGCGCCGAGGTCATTTTTGAACCGGGGGAGACTGGCCAGCCTTTTGCGACGGACACCTCGGCCGCCGGAGCCCAGCTGATGCTCACCTCCCTACGTGAAGCCTGGGGTGTGGAGCCCGTGGAGACGGGCATCGGGGGCTCCATCCCGTTCACGGCCGACCTGCTGGAGGTCTTCCCCGAGGCGACCCTGTTGATCACCGGCGTCGAGGATCCGGACTCGCGGGCGCATTCGGCCAACGAGTCCCTGCACCTGGGTGATTTCCGCCACGCCGTGCTCGCAGAGGCATTGCTGTTGGCCGCGACGGGACGCTGACATAGACTTGATGGACACCTCGATACACCTAGGGCTCCATACCAGACAGCTGAGACAGCTGGGAATGAATCACCCGGACCAGGCGTTGAGACCGGGGAGTACACGCAGACGAAGGAGCGAGCATGAGCGTTTCCGCAGAAACCGCAGAAGCCACTGAGACCGCCATTCCGACCGCTGAGCCGGCGGAGGGACTGGCCACCCATGAGGTCGAGCTGACCGAGGTGGCCGCCAGCAAGGTCGGCAGCCTGCTCGAACAGGAAGGTCGCACCGACCTGCGCCTGCGAGTGGCCGTTCAGCCGGGTGGCTGCTCCGGGCTGATCTACCAGCTCTACTTCGACGAGCGGGTTCTGGACGGCGACGCCGTGCGGGACTTCAACGGCGTCGAGGTCATCGTGGACAAGATGAGTGTGCCGTACCTCTCGGGTGCGACCATCGATTTCGAGGACACCATTTCCAAGCAGGGGTTCACCATCGACAACCCGAATGCGGGCGGCTCCTGCGCCTGCGGGGATTCCTTCCACTGATCTAGAGGGGAAACAGCCTCCCATCAGCCTCGACGTCGGGTGCCCGGACCAGATGATTGGTCCGGGCACCCGACGTTTTGCATGTCACGGATGGGAGGAACCGGACGGTAAGCTCTACAGTAGGTAGTAAAGCCAGGGGTCCTCTTGTGGCCGCTTCGCTTCCCGGTTCCAACGCTGGTCCGGACGAGCGTGGCTGGGGAGGCATTCGCACGAGATGAAGAGGAAGGGCCGTCTGTGAGATCGCAGATTCGAGCCGGCAGCCGCGGTAGGCGTCTCCTGAAAGGGGGAGCGCTTGCCCTCGTGGCAGTCGTGGTCCTGTCCGGTTGTTCGGAACAGGCACAACGAGGTTGGCTGCCCGGGGCACGGGGCACCACCAATCAGACGGCCCAGCTGACTGACCTGTGGGTCAACTCCTGGATCGCCGCCATTGCTGTCGGCGTAACGACGTGGAGCGTTCTGCTGTGGTGCATGATCGCCTACCGTCGCCGGAAGAAGGACCAGGGCTACCCGCGCCAGCTGGCCTACAACCTGCCCCTGGAGACGCTGTTCACTGTGATCCCGGTGATCATGGTGCTCACGCTGTGGGGCTTCACCGACCGGGTCCAGCGCGAGGTCGACACTCCTGTGGAGGATTCCCCGCTGACCGTGCAGGTGTACGGCAAGCAGTGGTCTTGGGATTTCAACTACTCCTATGATGGCCAGGAGAAGCACTACCAGGGCGTCCAGGCGCAGCTCGACGGCACCGAAGGCGTGGAGGAGACCCTGCCGACGCTGTACCTGCCTGTCGATGTTCCGGTGCACTTCGAACTGAAGTCCCGCGACGTCATCCACTCGTTCTGGATTCCGGCCTTCCTGCGCAAGCTGGACATGGTGCCGGGCAAGACCAACAACATGTACTTGATCCCGGAGGAGGAAGGCACCTTCCAGGGCAAGTGCGCGGAGCTGTGCGGTGAGTACCACTCCGAGATGCTGTTCAACGTCGAGGTCGTCTCGGAGGCCGAGTTCCGCGAGCACCTCGGTGAGATGGAGGACGGACTCCTGGGCAACGAGTACAGCCGCAACCCCAACGAGCACGCCGATGGCCAGCTGGACCAGGAAGTCCAGCAGGGTGACGGCTCGCTGCGCAATGAGGGTGACTCGACCGGCGGCGAAGGCACCGAAGGCGGAGGAGAGAACCGATGACCACCTACGAATACGCCTCGGATGAGCAGGCCGCGGCAGCACCGCGCGTCGTCCCCGTCTCCAAGGGCACCGTCATCGTCAACTGGCTCACCAGTACCGACCACAAGGTGATCGGGTACATGTACCTGATGGCGTCCTTCGTGTTCTTCTGTCTCGGCGGCGTCATGGCGCTGCTGATCCGGACCGAACTGTTCGAACCGGGCATGCAGCTGCTGCAGACCAAGGAACAGTACAACCAGCTGTTCACCATGCATGGCACCATCATGCTGCTGATGTTCGCCACGCCGCTGTTCATCGGCTTCGCGAACGTGGTGATGCCCCTGCAGATCGGTGCCCCAGATGTGGCATTCCCGCGACTGAACGCCCTGTCGTTCTGGTTCTTCCTGTTCGGCTCCATCATCGTGATCGCCGGCTTTTTGACCCCGCAGGGCGCTGCGTCCTTCGGCTGGTTCGCCTACGCTCCGCTCTCGGATGTGACGTACTCGCCCGGAGTGGGCGGTGACCTCTGGGTCTTCGGCCTGGGCCTGCAGGGCTTCGGCACCATCATGGGTGGCGTCAACTTCATCACCACCATCCTGACCATGCGCGCCCCGGGCATGACGATGTGGCGGATGCCCATCTTCACCTGGAACACCCTGATCACCGCCATCCTGGTGCTGATGGCCTTCCCGCCGTTGGCCTCGGCGCTCTTCGGCTTGGGCATGGGCCGGCGATTCGGAGGACACATTTTCGACCCCGAGAACGGCGGTGCCATCCTGTGGCAACACCTGTTCTGGTTCTTCGGACACCCCGAGGTCTACATCATCGCGCTGCCGTTCTTCGGCATCGTCTCTGAGGTTCTGCCCGTCTTCAGCCGCAAACCGATCTTCGGCTACAAGACGCTGGTCTTCGCCACCACCGCCATCGCGGCCCTGTCCGTGACGGTGTGGGCGCACCACATGTATGTCACCGGCTCCGTGCTCCTGCCCTTCTTCTCGCTGATGACAATGCTCATCGCGGTGCCCACCGGGGTGAAGTTCGTCAACTGGATCGGCACCCTCTGGCGAGGGTCTCTCACCTTCGAGACACCGATGCTGTGGAGCCTGGGCTTCATGGTCACTTTCCTGTTCGGCGGTCTGACCGGGATTATCCTCTCGGCGCCCCCGCTCGACTTCCACGTCTCGGACACCTACTTCGTGGTGGCCCACTTCCATTACGTGGTTTTCGGCACGGTGGTGTTCGCCATGTTCGCCGGATTCTTCTTCTGGTGGCCCAAGTTCACCGGGACGATGCTCAACGAGCGACTGGGCAAGATTCAGTTCTGGATGCTGTTCATCGGCTTCCACGGCACTTTCCTCATCCAGCACTGGCTCGGTGTGATGGGCATGCCCCGTCGTTATGCCGACTACATGGTCGAGGACGGCTTCACTCTGATGAACCAGTTCTCCACCGTGTTCTCGTTTATCCTCGGTGCCTCGCTGATCCCATTCTTCTGGAACGTGTATGTCACCGCGCGTCGAGGCAAGAAGGTCACCGTGGACGACCCGTGGGGCTTCGGTGGTTCGCTGGAGTGGGCAACGTCCTGCCCGCCGCCGCGGCACAACTTCCACTCGCTTCCGCGCATCCGCTCGGAGCGTCCTGCCCTTGACCTGCACCATCCCGAGTTGCTGCCGGCCTCACCGCAGCAACAGCCCGAGGTCTTCGGAGAGAAGGCGGCTGCCAAGTGAAAACAAACGTCACGATCTTCGCCATTCTGGGTGGCTTCTTCCTCCTGGCCGCCACGGTCTACGGCTTCTGGGTGAACTGGACTGAATGGGCCGGTATCCCGGCTCTGTACGCCACCGGCGGCCTGGGCCTGATGATCGCCCTGTACCTGTGGCTGACCTCTCGCAGTTTCGGGCTGGGGCCTGATGATGATGAGAACGGTGACATCGCCGAGTACGCCGGCACGTACGGCACCTTTGCTCCCTGGAGCTGGTGGCCACTCGGCCTCGGGCTTGCCTGCGCGATCCTGATGCTGGGGCTGGCCATTGGCTGGTGGATCGCCTACGTCGGCATCGGACTCGGTATCTACTTCCTCGTTGGTTGGGTGTTTGAGTACTCCATGGGCGACCACGCCCACTGAGGCACGGAGCCGCCACGCTAGAACGTCTGGACGGACTGGAGCAACCGCTCCAGTCCGTCCAGAATCAATTCGAGCCCGAATCCGAACTCCTCCCCGAAGTCGTATCCCGGCCGCAGGATGTGCTCTGTAGCCATCTCCCGGAGCCGGGGGAGCTGCTCCGGAGAGAACGCGTCGGCCACGGCCGCCATCTCCTCACCGATACCGCCCCCGTCGTTGAGGGGCAGCGCAGACTCCTGAAGGACCGACCCGTAGAGGTAGGCGTCCAGAAGAGCGTAGGCGTGTGCGGCCTGAGGCACGGAGAAACCCGAGCTCCGCAGGACCTCCAGAGTGGCCTCGTGATGACGCAGGGTGGACGGCCCGGGGGAGCGCCGTGATTCCATCAGGGGAACCGCCCACGGGTGCCGCAGCAGGGTCTGCCGCGCCGAGTGATACCGCGCCGAGAGAGCGGGGCGCCAGGGCTGGTTCGGAGTGGGATCGCTGATCTCGGCGAACACCGCATCGACGATCCAGTCGAGGATCTGCTCCTTGCCCGAGACGTAGTGGTAGACGGACATCGGTTTGGTGCCCAGACTCGCCGCGAGCGTTCGAATGGTCAGAGCGGTCAGGCCCCGGGTGTCCGCCAACTCCAACGCGTGGGAGCGGATGCGGTCACGGCTCAGGAGCGAACCCTGGTCAGGGGACGGGGCGGACGAACTCATAGTTCCTGGACCATAGCATTTTCGTACGCCGTACGTTACCTTCGTACTATGTACGAACAAGAGAAGGTCCACGGGTTCGCTTGTTCGGCCCGCCCATCGATGAGGGCGCTGGTGCGCCATGAGTACGGGCCGTCGTCGGGCCTGCGCCTCGAGGAGGTTGCGGCCCCACGGGCGGGTGCGGGAGAGGTGCTTGTCGCCGTACGGGCGGCGGGCCTGGACCGGGGGACCTGGCACGTCATGACCGGCCTGCCGCTCCTGTATCGAGTGGTGGGCGGGCTGCGGCGGCCCAGGGACCCGATACTGGGCCTCGATTTCGCGGGCACCGTGATCGAGGTCGGTCGGGAGGTCGAGTCGTTCGCCCCGGGTGACGAGGTATTCGGCTTCGGTGCGGGATCCCTGGCCGAGCTGGCGGCGGTCCCCGTCAAGAAGGTGTCCCATCGGCCACCCGAACTCGACCCCGTTGAGGCTGCGGCCCGGCCGGTCTCGGCCACGACCGCTCTGCAGGCGATCACTGCGGCCGGCGTCTCCGCGGGACACCGCGTACTGGTCAGCGGCGCCTCGGGGGGAGTGGGCAGCTACGCCGTGCAGATGGCCGTCTCCCGCGGCGCGGAGGTGACCGGCATCGCCAGCGCGGCCAAGGCGGACTTCGTCCGTGAGCTCGGCGCCGCGGACGTGGTGGCCTATGACCTCGAGGATCCCTGGTCATCGGGACGCCGATACGACGCCGTCCTGGATATTGCCGGTCATCCCACCTTCCGCCAGCTACAGGGAATGCTGGAGGCCGGTGGAACGGCCGTGCTGGTGGGCGGCGAAGGCGGAGGACGGCTCACCGGAGGACTGGAGCGGCAGATGATCGCTGCGGCCAGGGCGCGCTTCGGTGGTCCTTGGATGCAGATGCTCATGAACCGGGAGGACCCACAGGTTCTGCGCGAGGTGGCTCAGTTGGCCGTCCGTGGCGAACTGTCCGTACCGATCAGCCATCGCGTCGGCTTGGACCGGGCTCCGGAGGCCATGGCGGCGTTGGAGGCCGGAGAGGTGCGCGGTAAAGCCGTGGTGACGATGCCGTCGTGAGCGTCTGAGACGAAATCTGAGACGAAAGAAGGTCCCCACCTGCAGTGGGGCCCTTCTTCGGTGATGACGTGGGCATCGAAGGTTCAGCTCAGCTCAGCTCAGTGCTCGATGGGCGGCTGACCTTTGAGGCTGGTGTCTACCGCTGGCGGCACGTCGTGGTGATCATGAGTCTTTGCCTCGGCCAGCTCCTCACGAGTGACCGGCTCAACGCGTTCCTCATAGAACCACCGGTGGAGTCTGGCCCGGAGCTTCTCCGAGCCGGAGGCCTTACCGTCGCGGCCAGGCTGTGGCGGAACGGGCCTCTTCGACTCGAAGCTCACGAGCTTGTACAGCCGGTAATCGTCCAGACGTTCGTGACGCTCACGGAACGCTCCCTCCGGGGTCATCTCGATGACTCCGGCCTCGCGACCATGCAGGACGATCTCACGGTCCTTTCGTTGTAGGGCCAAGCATACCCGCCTGGTGACGATGAAGCCGATGATCGGTCCGACGAAGAAGATCGCCCGCAGCCAATAGGTCACATCGTTCAGGGAAATGTGGAAATGGGTGGCGACAAGGTCCGACGATGCGGCGGCCCACATGGTGCAGTACCAGACGATGCCGGCAACGCCGATACCGGTACGGGTCGGAGCGTTGCGCGGGCGGTCCAGAATGTGGTGTTCGCGGTCATCCTTGGTGATCCACCGTTCGATCCACGGCCACGCCATCATGGTGCCGATGAGGATGGCGGCCGGCACCATCGGCAGCAACACGTTCCAGACGAGGGAGTTGGTACCGCCAGGGAACAGCGTCCAGACATCGTGGATGGGGGAGTGCTGGGCGAATCGATCCTCACCGAGGAAGCCCAAGGGCAACTGCCATTCGAACGGGAAGGCGCCGATGAAGCCGGGCATCAGGCGTAGTGCGCCGTCCACCCAGCCGATATACCAGTCCGGTTGGGTACCGGCAGACACCGGCGAGGGATCATAAGGCCCGTAATTCCAGATCGGGTTGATCGTGAACAACCCGGCGATCAGAGCGATGATGCCGAAGACGATGAAGAAGAACCCACCCGCCTTCGCGGCATACACCGGGCCGATCGGGTAGCCCACCACGTTGTTCTCCGTCCGGCCCGGACCGGGGTACTGGGTGTGCTTGTGCACGACGACCATGAACAAGTGGATGACCACCATGAGCAGGATCAGGGCCGGAATGAGTAGCACGTGCAAGATATACAGGCGACCGATGATGTCATAGCCCGGGAACTCGCCACCGAAAAGGAAGAACGAGATATACGTGCCGATGACCGGAATCGCCTTGATGACGCCGTCGATAATGCGCAGACCGTTGCCGGAGAGCAGGTCGTCCGGCAGGGAGTAGCCGGTGAAGCCCGCGGCCATGCCCAGCACGAGCAGGACGCTGCCGACGACCCAGTTCAGCTCACGAGGCCGCCGGAAAGCACCGGTGAAGAAGACGCGCAGCATGTGCACAGCCATCGCCGCCACGAACAGCAATGCCGCCCAGTGGTGAACCTGGCGCATGAAGAGTCCGCCGCGGACATCGAAGGAGATATCGAGCGAGGAGGCATAGGCCACGGACATCTCGACGCCGTAGAGCGGCTTGTACGACCCCTCATAGACGGTGTGTGCCATGGAGGGGTCGAAGAAGAACGTCAGGAAGGTGCCCGACAACAGCAGAATCACGAAGGTGTACAGCGCGACTTCGCCGAACATGAAGGACCAGTGGTCCGGGAAGATCTTGCGGCCGAATTCCTTGACGATCGGCGAGAGCCCGACGCGGGTGTCGACGAAGTTGGCGATCTTTCCCGTCGGCGTCGCTGCGCGGTACTCGGTGGTGGTCGAGGTGCTCATTGGTGTCAGCCACGCTCCCAATATGCCGGTCCAACGGGCTCGTGGAAGTCGCTCTGGGCGACCAGGAAGCCCTCTTCATTGACGGTGATCGGCAACTGCGGCAGCGCATGGCCTGCCGGGCCGAAGATGACCTTGCACTCCTGCGTCAGGTCGAAGGTCGACTGGTGGCAGGGGCACAGCAGGTGGTGGGTCTGCTGTTCGTACAACGCCACCGGGCAACCGACGTGTGTACAGATCTTGGAGTAGGCCACGATCCCGTCCACGTGCCAGTTCTCCCGGCCGGGAGAGATGTGCAGGTCCTCGGGATCCAGGCGCATGACCAGGACGACGGCCTTGGCCTTCTCGTTGAGTTTGCCGTGCTCGATCTCGTTCAGACCCTCGGGGATGACGTGGAACGCCGAGCCGATGGTCACGTCCGAGGCCTTGATCGGGGTGCCCGTGGGGTCACGCACCAGACGGACGTCGGTGTCCCACATGGTGTGGCTCAGGCGTTCGGGGCCGAAGTTCTCGGTGGCGAGGTCGCTGCGATCGTCGGTGTCGTCGAGATCGCGGAAGATGGCGATGGCGGGCAGCACGGCGAGCACGCCAGCGCCGATGAGCGTGTTGCGCAGCAAGGGACGACGCTTGACCTGGGTCTCATCGACGATGTCCTCGATCATGCCAACAGCGATCTTCCGGTCCGCCTCAGTGCGGACCTCATGCCGTTCCTCGGACATCTCGTGGTCCGGCATCAGGGTCTTGGCCCAGTGGACGATGCCGACGCCGATGCCCAGCATGGCAAAGGCCGTACCGAGGCCCAGTAGCAGGTTCTGCAGGCGGATCGTGGCGATGTCGGTGTCTGGGCCGATCTGTCCGACCACGAAGTAGCCCACGAAGAACAACAGCGTTCCCACGATGGACAATCCGAAGAGGAACGCGACCTGGCGCTCGGCCCGCCGGGCGGCCCGAGGGTCCTCATCTGCCAGACGTGGCCGGTGCGGCGGGAGGCCGGGGTTGTCGATGGCGAATCCGCCCGACTCCTGCTCCCCGGCGTGCTCAACGGTTCCCGCGCGTTCCGGGTCTCCGTGGCCTTGCTCAGACATCGATCTGAATCCTTTGCTTGAGTGATGATTCGTTGTTCGGCCGGCGCCCCCACGGCACCGTCAGGTTAGGACGACCGAGAGGTCAACCAGACCATGAAGCCGACGATCAGGGCTAAGCCCCCGGTCCAGACCCACAGCCCTTCCGACACGGGCCCGAGTGATCCCAGTGGAGCACCGCCCGGGGATCCTTGAGTCTCAATCTGCTTGAGGAACGCGATGATGTTGCGCTTGTCCTCTGGCTTGATGTTGGAGTCATTGAACACCGGCATGTTCTGTGGCCCGGTGGCCATGGCCTCGTAGATGTGCTTCTCCGACACGCCCTCGAGTCCGGGGGCGAACTTGCCACGGGTCAGTGCACCACCGGCGGCTGCCGCGTTGTGACACATGGCGCAATTGACGCGGAACAGCTCTCCGCCCTTACCGAGATCGACGTCCTCGTGGTCGGTGTCGAGGTACTCCTCCTCCGGAATGGAGGGACCGGCGCCCAGAGACGACACGTACGCGGCCAGCTGCTGAGTCTGTTCATCGTTGAACACCGGCTGCTTGGCCTGGGCCTGGGGTCCCTGCATCTGCAGAGGCATGCGGCCGGTGCCGACCTGGAAATCAACCGAGGCGGCGCCGACGCCCACGAGCGAGGGGCCATCTTCGGTGCCCACGGCCTCCATGCCGTGGCACGTGGCGCAGTTGGCGTTGAACAGCTTCTCGCCCTCGCTGATGTCCTCGGCGCTGTAACCGGACCCCGTGGTGGCTGCCTGTGCCTGGTTCATGGTGCTGGCGACGGAGTAGAGGCCGCCGGTGATCAGAAGTCCCAGAAGTAGCAGCGCAACCCCGACGAAGGGATGGCGCCGTCTCTGTGAGAGTGCCTTCACGGTGTGTTCCTAACGTTCTCGGTGACCGGACTGACGCTGTGTGTCCGATCGCCTCAGGGTGGTGCGGGTGTGCCGACGATGCGGGGCTTACTTCAGGAAGTAGACGATGGCGAACAGGGCGATCCAGACGACATCGACGAAGTGCCAGTAGTACGACACGACAATGGCCGAGGTGGCCTCATGGTGACCGAAGCGCTTGGCCAGGTAGGCCCGGCCGATGATGAACAGGAAGGCGATCAGACCGCCGGTCACGTGCAGAGCGTGGAAGCCCGTGGTGATGTAGAACGCCGAACCGTACGCGTCCGAGGCGATGGTGATGCCTTCCGAGACGAGCATGGCGTACTCGTAGGCCTGGACGGAGACGAAGATCGCGCCCATGATGAACGTCAGGATGAACCACTCGACCATGCCCCAGCTCTTCAGGGCGAACATCCCACCGGTGCGGCGGGGCTGCAGCCGCTCGGCTGCGAACACGCCGGCCTGAGCGGTGAATGAGCTGGCCACCAGGATCAGCGTGTTGACGAACGCCAAGGGGACGTTCAGCACCTCGGTGTTGTCCGCCCACAGCTCCGGAGACGTGGACCGGAGGGTGAAGTACATGGCGAAGAGGCCACCGAAGAACATCAACTCGCTGGCGAGCCACACCATGGTGCCCACTTGCACGATGTTGGGTCGGCTGGGCAGTCCTGTGGCGGGCCGGGGGAGGGCATGGGTTGCAGTCGTCACCCGCCCATTATGGCCCTAAAACATGCGCTGGCTCCAATGCGACGAACGTTTCGGCGTTTCCCCGTGCTCCCGTGGCTGACTTGGCACACCGAGTGGACTCACTCTGGTGGGTCGGCCCTGGAGGGCGATCTCCGCTGCAACAGTCGGTCGTGCGCCCTCTAGCCGCTCCGACGCGGAGATAGCATGACGGGGGTGAGCACACTGACGACCGATACCCCGTCCTGGCCCGCCATCTTCGGGCTGCTGCTCGACCGGAGGGATCTCACCTCCGAACAGGCCACCTGGGCCATGCGCGAGATCATGTCCGGAAATGCCACGGACGCCCAGATCGCGGGCTTCCTGATCGCGTTGTCCGCCAAGGGTGAGGTCGTCGAGGAATTGTTGGCTTTGACACAGGTCATGCTCGAGAACGCCGTCCGCCTGGAGGTGCCGGGGGAGACCCTGGACATTGTGGGGACCGGCGGCGACAAGCTGGGCACAGTCAACATCTCCACCATGTCCTCCCTGGTGGCGGTGGGTGCCGGAGCCACCGTGGTGAAGCACGGCAACCGCGGGGCGTCCTCGACCGCCGGAGCGGCTGATGTGATCGAGGCGCTGGGCGTCGACCTGACCCTGGGCGTGGACAAGGTGGTCGAGTGCGCCACCACGGCCGGGATCACGTTTCTCTTCGCCCAGGGCTACCACCCCTCGATGAAGTACGTGGCACCGGCCCGCAAGCAGTTGGGGATCCCCACCGTCTTCAATTTCCTCGGCCCGTTGACCAACCCCTCCGGAGTTCGGTCGCAGGCTCTCGGATGTGCCAACGCGCGCATGGCGCCGCTCCTGGCCGGCGTGTTGGCCGAGCGCGGGCTGCGCGGCCTGGTGTTCCGGGGCAGCGACGGCCGGGACAAGATCACCACATCCGGACCGTCCACTCTCTTCGAGGTGCGGAACGGGACAGTGGAGGAGCACGAATTGCACCCCGAGGACTTCGGAGTCCGGCTGGCGCCCGTAGAGGCTCTGGCGGGCAAAGGGGGAGAGCACAATGCCGGGATCGTCCGCGATCTGCTGGCCGGCGCCGCCGGCCCCGTGCGGGACGCGGTGCTGCTGAACGCGGCCGCAGGTCTGACGGCCTTCGACACCTCCGCCGAGGGGCACGTCTTCGACCGGATCAGGGCGAACATGGCCCGGGCGGCTGAGTCGATCGACTCGGGTGCCGCTCAACGCGTGCTGGACACCTGGATCCAGGTGTCGCGCTCGTAACGGTCAGTCTCCGGTGGTCTCGATGGTCTCGATGTTCTCGAAACCCAGGGCGAAACCCTCTTCCAAGTCGTGACGGGAGTAGGCGCGGAAGGCCAGCATCGTCTCCGTGTCCTTGACGCCGGGGACCTTGGACAGCTGGTCGGCGATGACATCGGCCAGGTCGTCGTACTGACGCAGCCTGACCATGGCGATCAGGTCCCAATCTCCAGTCACCGAGTACACGGCCGTGATGCCGTTCAGGTCGGCCAGTTGTTCGGCACATTCCGGGATGCGTTGCGGATCGGTCTTGATCATGACGAATGCGGTCACCATGGTGGTTTCCTCCGGGTGTGCTGGCAGAGCGGGGCTGATCGAGGTTGCTGCTCCATCCTAGGTCCGGGAGGGACGGCGCGCCCTCACTACCAGGGTCGTGACGGCCCGGCGCCCGAGCAGGAACACCCCCAGGACCACTGCGGTCACAAGCTGGAACGAGGGGGCCGCGGTGTCTCCGAAAAGCACCCTCAGCAGCAGTCCACCGATCACCGTCACCACCCAGACCACGACGCCGGCCGGCCAGAGCCGCGTGCAGGTGCGGTCCGGGCGTGTGGCTGCGGTCGCGGCCGCCCACGCCAGGAGGAAAGGCAGCGCGGTCCACAGGATGCCGCCAGGGTCCATGCCGGACTCATGAGTACGCCGTCCCAAGGCAGCGAACATGAAGATCAGCAGAGCATCGGAGACCAGGCTCGCACCGCGCCATGCCGACAGAGAACTCGAAGAGCGCGAGGCGGGGCTGTCAGGAGTGGATGGCATGCTGCGAGTCTACGGCGCCCTAACGAACAAGCCGGAAACCTTGTGCTGCGGAGTACCAGGCTGTACCTTTGTGAACATGTTCGTCATGACCATGGACCAGCGGGGATCAAGTTCCGGACCTGACCGTGTCGGTGCCCTTGTCGAGGGATTGAACGAGGACGACGTCGCCGGGGACGACCGCGGAATCGTCCGGCCTTTCCAGCGTACGGCCGGAGATGAGGTCCAGGGAGTCCTCGAACGAGCGGACACCGTGGTCGGCATCGCCTTGTCAGCGGCCCGATCAGGACACTGGAGCGTGGGGATCGGTGTCGGACCGGTGCGCCATCCTCTTCCCCCGGAGACCCGGGCCGGGGCCGGCCCCGCTTTCGAACGCGCCCGCACTGCCGTCGAGCGAGCCAAGCACTCCCCGGGCCACGTGGCACTGGTCGGCTCGGCGGACACCGCCGAGGTGCAAGAGCTGATCGAGGCCGGTGAGGCTGCGCTGCAACTGCTCGCCGAGCTGGAATACCGCCGTAGTGATGAGGGCCAGGCCGCGGGCAAGTTGATGGACGAGGGCAAGACTCAGCGGGAGGCAGCGGAGGATCTCGACATCACTCAGCAGGCCGTCAGTTCCCGACTGCGGACCGGGCTGTGGAACGAGAGCCGGCGTATGGCCGCCGCGGTCTCGGCCCTGCTGGAGCGGGTGGACCGACGGGCGGACGCCTCACCCCAGCAGATCGGAGAAGCATCATGACGGCTCTGTCCGTGGTGTCGATCCTGCTGCTCGTGCTCTCCGGGCTGATCGCTGTACCGCAGTATTTCGAGAGATTCCGGGGCACTCGCGCTCGGCTGAACACGCTGCTGTACGCCACGTCGTCGGCCCAGCTGGCACTTCTGGGGGCTGCCGCCGTCGTCGCCGTCCTGGCTGGGGGCGGGTCCGGTTGGACCGTCGCCGGCCCCCTGGCGGTGCTCGCCGCAACGCTGGGCGGGGGAGCACCGACCACGTCGATCCTGCAGGTCTCGTTCAATGCATCCCACCCCGAACATCAGCCGATGCTGACTGGCGAGAACGGCGAGAAGGTCTTCAACCAGGAGTACTGGGCTCAACCGGTGCTGCGCGGTGGGGCCTGGATCGGTGTCCTCGAACGTCTTGCGGTGGCCTCGACCCTGATCGTGGGTTGGCCTGAGGGACTGGCCATCATCCTGGCGGTGAAGGCCCTCGGACGGTATTCGGAACTGGGGAAGTCCGGTGCCGCCGAGCGTTTCATCCTGGGCACCTTCGCCAGTCAACTCTGGGCCTGCGCCTGCGTCGGTGTGGCTGTTCTTCTGGCCTGAGCGGGTTGCTGTGCTCTGAAGGTCAGCCGTGGATGGCGCGCAGCACGGAGGAGACTGTCTCCGCCGGTATCTGGCCCGGGGCCGATGCCTCACCCAGGGTCGCGAACGTGGCGCAGGATCCGAACACGCCGCCGGAGACTCGGGAGGCCAAGCCCATCCCTTGCATCGACATGGTGATGATGGGGGAGTCGAGCTCCTGGGCGGCCTGCAGGGTGGCCTGCAGCAGTGTCAGGACGTCCTGCGGCGACTGAGGCATCACCGCGATCTTCGGGATGTCGGCGCCCATCGACTCCATCGTGGCCAACCGGTGCACGATCTCGTCGGCATCCGGCGTGGCGTGGAAGTCATGATTCGAGGCCACCACGGTGACGCCGTGGTCGTGTGCGGCCGCGATGCACTCATCGGCCGAAGCGCGCTGATACTCGATGTCCACCAGATCCACGTGCCCTGAGGCACAGAGTGAGCGCACGAGGTCGAGATAGTCGCGGTCGGAAACGGCCGCGGCACCGCCCTCGGCGTCCGTGCGGACGGTGGCCAACAGTGGCAGGTCGCCCAGGATGTCCTGGAGAACGGTCAACTCACGCAGCACCGTCTCGGTGTCGGTCAGACCGGCGAAGTGGTCGATGCGCCATTCCACTAGGTCGACCAGTCCGACGTGCTCGGGAGCGGCCGCCTCTGCGGCGGCCGTCCTGATGGACTCGGACTCCTTCGCCACGATGGGCACGATGACCGCCGGTCGTCCGGCGCCTGGACCGGAACTCAGAACGAGCTTCTTGACCTGGACAGTTGCGGCGGCAGAGGGGACGGACATGGACGCGTTGGCGGAGGTGCTGTTGCTCACGGCCCCACTGTAGCGGCGAGGCCAGCGCCCGCGGCCGGCCGGGAGGTCCAGGCCGCGTAGGAGCCGTCCAACTCTGCAACGTCGAATCCGGCCCGGCGCAGCGCGGACGCAGCCACCGAATTGCGGATGCCGGACTGGCAGTAGGCGACAATGGTGCCCTCGCGGGGAAGGCGACCCTGATTCCACAGGACCCTGCCCGCGCTGAGCTGTTCGGCTCCGGGGATGTGACCCGCGGCGTATTCCCCCTTGCCGCGGACGTCGAGCAGCATCGCATGGTCGAAGGACTCGAGCTCGGCGGGGGAGACGAGCGACGGAACGGTAGAGGGCAGGTCGTTGATCGAGGTGACGTACCCAGCCACCCCGTCGATGCCGACGCGCAGCAGACGATCGCGCATCTGCCGGGCTCGCGGTTCGTCGTCCGCCAACAGCACCACCGGAGCGGAGTCCCGCTCCGGGTCGTAGGCCCAGGCGCCGTGACTGGCGACCTTGCCCGGATTCGGCAGATTCAGGGAGTTCACCACGGTTCCCGCGTGGACGTCCTGGACAGAACGAGTGTCGATCAGGACCAGCGAACCGTCCACCACTCCGTGGGCCAGCTGGGCCGGCTCCAGCTGTGGCACGCGGTCCTCGGGACGGATGATCTCGGGGCCCTGGCGGTTCTGACGCTTCATCCGGCCGAAATAGGCGTGGGGATCGGGCTGACCGTTGAGAAGTTCGTCGATGAATCCGGCCTCGTCATCGGCGGCGAGGTGCACGCCCCACCAGGAGTACAACCGCTCATAGCCGACCGAGGTGGACGGCAGGGCCCCGAGGGCTTTGCCGCAGGGAGAACCGGCGCCGTGGGCGGGGAAGACCTGAAGGTGGTCGGGAAGGGTGAGGAACACCTCGCGCAGTGAGGTGAAGAGCTGCCGAGCGCCCTCGAACCGAGTGTCCGTTCCGCCGGCCACCTCGTCCAGGAGGTCGGGGCGTCCCAGGTCACCGCAGAACACGAAGTCGCCCGAGAGCAGATATCCGGGCTGGTCGGTCACGGAGCCGTCGGTGACGAGGAAGCACAGGTGCTCGGGAGTGTGCCCCGGGGTGTGCAGGGCCTGGAGTGTGACGTCCCCCAGGGTGATGGTGTCGCCATGATGCAGGCGCTCGGCGTCGAACCCGTACTGCCAGTCTTCGCCGCCCTCTCCGGAAACATAGAGCCGGGCTCCGGTGGCCGCGGCCAACTGTCGAGAGCCGGAGAGGTAGTCGGCGTGGATGTGGGTCTCGGTGACGGCTGTGATGGTCAGGCCGTTGCTCGCGGCCAGATCGAGGTAATCGGCGATGTCGCGGCGTGGATCCACCACGATCGCATCGCCGGTCTTCTGGGACCCGATGAGGTAGCTGGCTTGTGACAGGTCGTGGTCATAGATCCGTTCCAGCAACATGGCGGCGGTGCTCTCCTTCGGTACGGTTCCGGTACCTGCCGGGGGACCGGTCTGCAGGGTCGATGTCAGCGTAGTTCAGCCACGGCCGGCCGGAGGAGACCCGAGCGACCGCCGGAATGGGATGTGCGCCGCCGCGGCTTGAAACGCGTGCGGCCGAATCGAGAGTCAATTTCATGCCGTTGTCGTCAACAATGTCGCCGTGAGAGTCAATTCATGAGCCATCACCGTCGATAAAGTTGTGAGTCATCACACACCGAATAGACGTTTTTGGGCGGAGGTATGGCTATGGCACTCGGACACGAGCAGCTGTATGCGGGATACCTCGGCGAAGATGTGGACGCTTCCCTCGAGGCAGAGGACGCCATTCGGATCCGGATCCATGACGATCACGGAGAACTCCTCAGCTCCTCGTGGCGGTTGGGCTGTATCGACTTCTGCCTGTTCCAAGCACAAGCCGGCGTGGACGTCACTCCCTACCGACCCCACAGGACTCTTCACGGATTCAGCGTCGGTCTCTGCGTTGCCGGCTCAGTGACCGTCGCCCAGGATGGACGACGCGCAGAGCTGGAGCCGGGGGACTTCACCTTCTATGGAATCGAGCGGCCGTTTCAGATTTCCGCCGAGGACAATCATGATTTTCTCGTCATGAGAGTTCCCCTGTACCGGATCGGACTTGAGCCGGGTGCCATGGATGCGCTCAAGGCCCTGAAGATCTCGAGCTCGACGGTGTCGGCCTCGATACTGGCCTCCACCTTGACCACGATCGCCGCCCACCAACGGGATCTCTCCACCTCCGCTCAGCTGCACTACGCAGACGCCCTCTGTTCGATGGTTCAGGCCGTCGTGGCTGAAGCCCAACCAGACGACGTCAATACTCAGCATCTGACCCTCTTCAACCGGATGGCTCGGTGGATCGAGGACCGCATCCGGGACGAGAACCTCACCAGCGAGAGAGTGGCGGCGGCCCATCACGTGTCACCGCGGCACGTACGAGCGATCTTCGCCAGCAACGGCACTCAAGTGTCCACGTTTGTGAAGGAACGACGACTCGAGCTGGCGCGGCGCGACCTCTCCAATCCGGATCTTTCTCATTTGAGCATCAGCCAGATCGCTCAACAACACGGGTTCTGCGAGCCCTCGATCTTCAGCAGAGGATTCCGTCTGCAGTACGGGGACACCCCATCCGGGTACAGGAAGAGCAATACCCGGCTACTCAACAACAACGCGTCGAGCACGCCCACCGGTCCGGTCCTGGTCAACAGGTAGCGGAGCCACGCGCCGACGTGCGCGTCCACAGCCATTCAACGGTCCTTGTTGTGACGTCTTGCGTCCGCAACGTGGCCGGCCCACCCAGAAGAGAGAGACCTATGCAACAAACGGGCCTGACGCCTTTCAGCTCGATGACGGACATCGCCTCGGCGATTCGCACTCGGCGGGTGCATCCAGAAGACGTCACGGAGATGTACCTCGACAGGATCGAACGCTTCAATCCTGAGCTCAACGCGATCGTGTGGATCGATCCCGAGGCCTCACGGAGCGAAGCGACAGACGCCGGCCGGGTTCTCCGGCAGGGTGATGACGTCGGGCCCCTCCATGGAGTGCCGGTGCCGGTCAAAGACCTGACCCCGTCGGCAGGGCAGCCGTGTTTCATGGGGTCCCTGGGGACCAGCGAAGAGCCCTCCACCGTGAGTGAGCTCGCCATCACGGCCTTGCAGGACGCCGGTGCGGTGCGACTCGGGCGGAGTCACGCCCCAGAAGCGGGCACCATGAGTGTCACGGAGACTCAGCGTTTCGGCATCGCCCGGAACCCCTGGGACCCTTCACTCTCTCCGGCCGGCTCCAGCGGGGGAGCGGCGGCAGCAGTGGCCGCCGGACTGGCCCCTTTTGCCCATGCCAGCGACGGCGGAGGCTCCATCCGGAACCCTGCCTCGAGTTGCGGACTCGTCGGTCTCAAGCCCAGCCGTGGTCGCGTGCCCGCACTGACGAGTGGCTGGGAACATGCGGCCACCGAAGGCGCCATCACTCGGACCGTGCTCGACGCCGCCACCGTCCTGGATGTGCTCAGCGGCCCCGATCCGCAGGCGATGTACAACGCGCCCGTTCCACGACGCCGGTTCGCCACCGAGGTGGAGCACCGGGCACCGGTGCTGCGCGTCGGACTGGCACTGGAGGCCCCGACGGGACTTCCCGTCGACGAGGAATGTGTCCGCGCCGCCGTCGGGACTGCTCGGTTGCTGGAACAGCAGGGACACACGGTGGTTGAGGTCAGCCCGCGGTACTTCAGCGAAGAAGCGGTCCAGGGATACATCACGCATGTCATGGACGCCTCCGTGGCGATCATGCCGTACCTTCATCCGGAACGCGCTGAGCCCTACCTTCAGCACCGGATGGCGCGGGCCCGCCGGGCCTCGGCCGCGGACTACGTGGCCACGGCCATGAGGTTGCAACGGGAGAGTCGCCGCGTGGTGGCGCAGTTCGGGGCGGATTTCGACGTCCTGGTGACGCCCACTATGGCGACTGAACCGGTGCCGGCGGGGGAGCTGGTGGCCGAAGCGAATCGACAGCCGGATGAGATGCGACTGCGTGAAGGCCAGATGGTCTCCTTCACGAGCTGGGTCAATCTTGCCGGGCTGCCGGCCATCTCCCTGCCCCTGCATACCTCGTCCGCTGGTATCCCGATCGGCTCCCAGATCGTCGCCGGTCCCTGGCGAGAGGACCTGCTGATCCAGCTCTCGGCGGCGTTGGAAGCCGCGCAGCCCTGGGCCGACCGTCATCCTCGCGGCTACGAAGACTGATTGCGCGGACGCATGATAGAGATCCTGCTCTCGGTCCTGACACAGCTCGGCCTGTATGCGCTGCTGGCTCTGTCTTTGTCCTTGATCTTCGGTGCCAGTCGTGTGGTCAACCTGGCGACCGGCGATTTCGCGGCCGTGGGGGCCTATGCCATGGTCGCCACGCAAGGATTGCCCTTTGCTCTTCGCATCGTCGTCAGCCTGGTGGCCGCGGCCCCGGTCTTGTTCTTGATCGAAAGAGGACTGCTGAGTCGATTGCTGGCCCATCCGTTGGCCTCCATGCTCGTCACCTGGGGTGTCGGTATGGCCCTGAGACAGGCGTGTGAGGTGATCTGGGGATCCACGGCCCGGTCAGTCGCTGCACCGGTGGAGGGAAGCATCGAGATCCTCGGGACGGTGTATCCCACCTACCGCCTGATCGCAGCTCTGGTGGGGGTAGGAGTCACTGCCGTGGTGCTCGTCCTCTGTTATCGGACGAGGGCCGGTCTTCGACTTCGGGCGGTCGCCGAGAACCCCACCATGTCGGCCTTGCTCGGCACGAATCCCGCGCGGGCGCGTTCGATCGCCTTCATCGTCGCGGGGATGCTCGCCATGCTGGCCGGCGCTCTCTACAGCCCGCTGCTCGGGGTGAGCCCGAGCATGGGATTCTCCCTGCTCATTCCCTCCTTCTTCGCGCTGCTTCTCGCCCGGCCCGGCTCCTTCGCCGGGGCCGCCGGGGCCGCCGTCGTCATCGTCACCCTGCAGGTACTCCTGCGGCAGTACTTTCCGGACACCACCGCTGAAGCCCTCTTCTACGGGATGGTCCTGATCGCCGTCGCTATCCGCTCTATCCCCATCACCAGGAGGTTCCAGTCATGGCTGGTTCGTATCGCACCGTCCAGAAAGCCAAGAAAGCTCGCGGCATGAAAACGAGGTGGGCGGCATCCGCGGCCGCCGTCGCGAGTATGTCGCTCATCGTCTCCGGATGCGGGAGCAGCATCGGAGGTGATGAGGGGAGTGCAGGAGAGGACCAGGGTCCCCTGAAAGTGGGACTGATCGTGCCCGCGACCGGGCAGATCTCCGACAGTGGCCTGGCCATGCAGGCCGGTTTCGAAGTCGGGATTGACAAGATCAACAACGACGGCGGAGTCGGCGGGCAGCCGGTGGAGTACGAGGTGCAGGACAACCAGAGTGATCCTGCCACCACCGCACAGATCGCACGCCAATATGCCCGTGCGGACGATACCTCCCTGATGTTCGGCACGATCACCGGCGATTCCGCTGTGGCCGCCGGCAAGGTCGCGGACCAGGAGAAGATTCCCTTCTCCACCGTGATCCTCGGGGACCCCGCCGTGTGTTCACCCTATGCCTGGGCGTTCGGTCCCTCGAATCGGCAATTGCTCTCCCCGCTGGTACCGGAGTTGATCGAGGAGTACGGGTCAGATGTGGCGATCGTCGGCTCCGACTACATCCATCCTCGCCAGTACGCGGCCCGGGCCAAGGAGATCGTCGAGGCCAGTGGCGGCACAGTGGTGGCGGAGGAATACAGCCCGATGGGCACCACCGACTTCGCCTCCACCATCGGCAGGCTTCAGGATGCTGAACCAGATGTTCTCCTGTCCATGGTGGTGGGCGCCGATGCCATCACCTTCACCCACCAGGCGGACGAGTTCGGACTGTTGACTCCGGAGCTGGGATTTGAGGGAGCGCCCCTGGACGCGGACTACTACGGAGCGTTGTCCTCACTCGTGGACGGTCGTGAGCATTCAGTGCGGTGGAGCGATGCTCGGAACGATCCGGAGAGCCAGGAATTCGTCGAGGCCTACCGGGAGAAGACCGGCGCCGAAGGCCCGATTCCGGAAGTGGCCGGGAACGCCTACTTCGCGATTCGCTTCATCGCGGCGGCAGCCAACGATGCGGAGGCTCATGGACGGGAGGAGCTGAATGCGGCCATCGAATCATTCAACTACGACTCTCCTCTCGGGCAGGGAACGCACTTTGACGGTCCGGCCAACCTCTTGCAGGCCGATATGTTCACAGCCACGATCGACGACGGTTCGTACACCGTGACGCAGGAACACGGCGAGGTTGCCGACACGGAGACCTCATGCCAGTAGACGAAGCCGAAGTGCAGAGCCGGCCAGCTGACCCGGCCAGCAGATCGACGACGACCTCGCGGGTTCGCAACATCGGTGCCGTGGCCGTGGTGCCGATCGTGCTCGTGCTGGCGCTGGCGCCGTTCGGGCTGGCTCCCTTTGCCCTGGGCATCCTGTCGCTGGGCCTGGTCTATGGGCTCCTGGCGTATGCCTTGGATCTGTCGTGGGGACGGGTGGGCTTGCTGAGTGTCGGCCACGCCGCCTTCTTCGGGTTGGGCGCCTACGCGGTGGCGGTGGGCGAGGCGAACGGGATTCCGATGGTCCCGGCCGCCCTGGCGGGGGTGGCCGTTGCGGCCGCCCTGGCCGGTCTCATCGCCTTGATCGCTCTGTCCGTGCCGGGGGAGACGTCGATCCCCTTGTTCATTCTGCTGACGTTGGGCACGAGCCAGTTGCTGCAACGAACCGCGAACTCCCTCAGAGAGGTCACGGGTGGTGCCAATGGCATTACGGGTCCCTATCTGGACGTCGTCGGCAGCTATTACCTGGTGCTCGGCGCCGTCGTCGGGACGGTGGCTCTGACGTATCGGCTGATGGTCAAGGGGCGCCGTGGCGCCTTCCAGCTGGCGGTGTTGTTCAATCCGGTACGGGCCGAGCATCTGGGGATCAACGCCCGGCGAACCAGCATTCTCGCCTTTGCCGTCTCCGGTGGCGTCGCGGCGGTCGCCGGTGCGCTCTTTGCTCCCGTGGCCGGCCTCGTGACGCCGTCCACCGTGGGGTTGGCGTTGTCCACCAGCGTGCTGACCTGGCTGGCTCTCGGCGGGAAGGGTTCGTTGTACGGCCCCTTTGTCGGGGCCATAGTGCTCACGATCGGACAACAGGTGCTGGGCGGTACCTGGCAAAGCTGGTACATCTTCGCGACCGCCGCTCTCTTCGTACTCATCATTCAAGTGGCGCCTGGGGGATTGGCCGGTCTCGTCCGTACGTGGATGGGCCGTGGCCAAGACATCCCCTCGCTACCGGCGAACGCCACCCCGCTGCCGCGAAAGGTACCGACGGGGACGCCCGGTGCCCCGCTACTGGAACTGACGTCCGTGTCGCAGAGCTTCGGCCGGATTCCTGTTCTGCAGGATGTCTCGCTGACGGTGGAGCGCGGTCAATGTGTCTGCCTCATCGGACCGAACGGGGCCGGGAAGTCCACTCTCTTGTCGCTGATCGCCGGGCACCTGAACGCTTCCGAGGGATCAGTGTTGCTCCGGGGGGAAAACGTGAAGTATGACAGGGTCAGCATGCGGGCACGCCAGGGCGTCGGTCGCTTGTTCCAAGTGCCGAGTGTCTTCACCGAGCTGACCGTGGCGGACAATCTGCGCCTGGCCGCCCTCACGAGTGGGGCTGACACAGCAAAAACCGCAGACACCGCAGACACCGCGGAGCAGGGGACGCAGCAATTGGCCGGGGAGCTGTCCATGGCCGAACGCCGTCACCTCGAGCTCGATATGGTGCTGCAAGGCCCGCCTGAACTGGTGTTGCTGGACGAGCCGGCAGCCGGGCTGTGCCACCAGGATGCCCGTGCCCTGGCCTCCCGTCTCCGTACCGTGGTCACCGAGAGCGGATGCGGCATGGTGGTGGTCGAGCACGACATGGACATCGTGCGTGAGCTGGCCGACGTCGTGGTGGTTCTCGCCAACGGTTCGGTCATCGCTTCGGGCTCCATGGACGAGGTGGTGGCGGACGATGCCGTGCGCCAGGCATATCTGGGGGTGTCCTAATGGGTCTCACGGTGAATGGGGTGACGAGTGGCTATGCCGGGATCGCGGTGGTGCACGACGTTGACCTGGCTGTAGAACCGGGGGAGATCGTCTCTCTGCTCGGACGTAACGGCATGGGCAAATCGACGTTGCTGAACTCGGTCTTCGGGACGGTGAGTCGACTGGGTGGCACGGTCCGCGTGGACGGCCGGACCATCCCGTCAATGCGACCCGAGGCGATGTCCGCCGCTGGAGCCAGCCTGCTGCCGGAGGACCGTGGCACGTTCCCGTCCCTGAGTATCAGCGACAATCTCGAACTGGCTCGTCGAAGCTACCGACCCGTTATTGATCCGCGGGACGTCTTTCCGCTCTTGACGGAGCGGTCGACGCAGCTGGCCGGAACGCTCTCGGGCGGCCAGCAGCAGCAACTGGGTATTGCCCGTGCCGTGCTCGCCGGATCGGCGTACATCTGTGTGGACGAGCTGACTCAAGGACTTCAGCCGTCCGTGGTGGAAGACGTGTTCAGCATGCTGCGCCACCTTGCCGAGTCGGGAATTGGCATTCTGATGGTGGACCAGAATCCGGAAGTGGTGGCTCAATGGTCCGACCGGGTTCTGGTGATGGAAGGCGGCAGGATCGTGCTGAATCGCACGGTGGACGCCGGCATCGGTGAGGAGCTGAACGAGCTGCTGAGTCTTCGATGAGCGCTGTTCTAACAGCTACTGGCCCGCACTGTAGAAGTGCACAATGACACCGGTTGATCTGGTTGCCCGGATCCAGTGCTTGCGCACCGCGGCCCTGCCACGATGGTGGGAACCATCGATCCAGAGCAAAGACGGATACTCATGTTTAACGGTCCCGTGCCCGAACCCGACCCTAGCCAGTTCCCCGGACCTGACGGTGCCTTTCTGGAGGACTTCGCCACCTTATGCGCGTTCGGTGCTACGCCCGGCGGTGGGGTGGACCGGCAGGCCGGTTCGCCAGCAGATGGCGAGCAGCGCGCATGGCTGACGCGGAAACTCCAGGACCAGGGCTTTGAGGTGGAGTTCGACCGCGTGGGCAACC
This sequence comes from Citricoccus sp. GCM10030269, assembly GCF_042665635.1. Taxonomy (NCBI): domain Bacteria; kingdom Bacillati; phylum Actinomycetota; class Actinomycetes; order Micrococcales; family Micrococcaceae; genus Citricoccus; species Citricoccus sp. GCM10030269. Next base: position 253,206 of record NZ_JBHTCV010000005.1, read on the forward strand.
AGTTCGGCCTGCTGGAATTTCAGCCCGGCGAGCCATACGTGCTGGTGGGTTCTCACCTCGATTCCCAACCAACAGCTGGGCGCTATGACGGTGCGTATGGAGTTCTCGCAGCGGCCCATGCTGCGTTCCGACTCGCGGCCGAGTGGCGGGGCCGGGAGACGGCTCCTCGGTACAACCTGGCCGTGGTGAACTGGTTCAACGAAGAAGGGGCCCGGTTCAAACCGTCGATGATGGGCAGTTCCGTGTACACCGGAAAGCTGCGGCCAGAGGATGTTCTGACCACCTCTGACCCGTCAGGCGTCACCGTTCGAGAAGCGTTAGCGGCCACAGACTCTCTGGGGCAGGGCGGCGGACCGACTGCCGCATATGCCGCCGAGATCCACATCGAACAGGGCCGCAGTCTGGAACGCGACGGTGTTGCCATCGGGGTCGTCGATTCGAACTGGGCGGCCAACAAGTACGAGTTCGACGTGGGAGGAGAACAGGCTCATACCGGGTCGACCGTCATTGCCGACCGACACGACGCACTGCTGGGGGCGTCAATGCTGGTCGTCGCGGCACGGGAGATCGCCGATCAATTCCCTGAGGGGTCCGTCCACACGTCGGTCGGCCAGCTCGACGTCTATCCGAACTCGCCCGTGGTCGTGCCTTCGCGGGTCACGCTGCTCCTGGACTTGAGATCCGCGGATGAGGAACTCCTCGCCCAGGCTGATCAGTTGCTGCTCCAACACATCGAACGGATCGAACGCGCAGCACGGGTCACGATCAGCAGATCCGGGTCCCATTGCTGGCCGGTGACACCCTACCAATCCGAGGGTGTGGAGCTGGCCGAGAAGATGGCCGCCAACTGCGGTTTGACGTATACAGGGGTCAAGACGCTGGCCGGTCACGATTCCACCAATCTCAAGGACGTGGTGCCCACGGTGATGATGTTCGTTCCCTCCGTGGAGGGCATCTCACACCATGAGCACGAATACACCACTGACCGGGATGCCGTTGCCGGACTCCGCGTACTCACCGAGGTGGTCCGCAGCCTCTGCCGCGGTGATCTCGATCCTCAATAGCCGTTCTTGGCCTACTGACTCCGCTCGGTCACGCCGCACCAATCGGCGATGAACAGAGCGATCGTTTTCGTCACTCGACGCACGGACTCGAGGTGCACTCGCTCATCGAATCCGTGGATCGCCTCGGACACCGGTCCGTAGACCAGCGCCGGGATCCCCGCGTAGAGGGCAAAGACCCGACCGTCCAGGTATCCCGGTGTGGTGAAACTCTCCAAAGCTGAGCCAAAGGTCTCCTGGTGTGCGGCCTCCAGAGTAGCCTCAGCGTCCGAGCCCTCATCCAGTACGTAGCCCTCGGAGAAGAACCCCGTGCGCTCCGCGGACACTGCCGCGCCGAATTCCGTGGTGCGGACGCATTCTTGGATCTCTTCCCATGCCTCAGCGGCCGGGATGCCCGGATAAAGTGCCGCACGCACGTCGAACTCGCACCAGGACGGAACGCTCGAGGGCCAGTCGCCACCGGAGATCATGCCGATGTTGAAGTTGATCGGGTGATCAACATCCTCGAAGTACCGGTGGTTGGCCCGCTCGGCATTCCACCTCGACTCCAGTTCCCGCAGGGCGCCCATAACCGAGTAGGCCGCATCGATCGCGTTGAAGCCCGAGGCCATCTCCCGCACGTGGGTGGGTTTGCCGGACACGCGGACCCGGAACCAGACCACTCCGACGTTCGCCCGGACCAGCATGTTCTCTTCCGGCTCCGGGATCACCACGGCATCTGCGGTGTACCCGCGCTGCAGCGCGGCCAGTGACCCGTTGCCGGTGCACTCTTCTTCCACCACGGACTGGAAGTGAATAGTCGCATTAGGCGAGAATCCGGCAGCCTGAACTGCATCGAAGGCGAAGAGATTGGCGGCGAGACCGGCTTTCATGTCACCCACTCCTCGCCCATGCATCCAGCCGTTCTTGACCACGGGATCCCAAGGATGGTTCTCCCAAGTCTCTTCGGGACCGGTCGGAACAACGTCGACGTGCCCGTTGAGGATGAGCGAACGTCCTTGCTCCTCTTGTCCCTCCGGGGCCGTGTAGGTGCCGACGACGTTGGTGAGGTCCTCGAAATCGACCGTGGTGGGACCGTACCCCACATGAGTGCTCAGGCTGTCGCCGTCGAGCGTCCACTGGTCGACGGACAGCCCGCGTTGTTGGAACTGAGCGACCATGAGGTTCTGTGCGCTGGCCTCAGCAGATCTCAAGGAGGGGTGCCGAACGAGCTCCGCCGTGAACTCGAGCTGTTGGTCAAAAGCTGCGTCTACGGCGTCGGTGATCCGGCGCGCGGCATCGGGGTCCAGCATGGTTTCTCCTTATCGAACGATCGACTTGTCTTTGATGCGAAGACCTTCGCCGACATATCCACCCGCTGCGGTGATCAGTGCCACGACGATCAGCAGTAGTGCTGGACCCCAGGACGCCCCTCCGGAGGCGCCTAGCAGAGCCACCGCGATCATCGGCAGGAATCCGCTCAGTGCCCCGGCCAAGTTGTAACCCAGCGCGACGCCGCTGTACCGCAGGTGTGGCGGGAAGAGCTCCGTCAACAGACCGCCCCTGACCGCGTAGGCCAGGGAAAGCACGGCGATGCCGACCGTCACCGCGAGAATGATGGCTGCCGGGTTGCGCGTGTCGATCAGCCAGAACAGGGGGAACGCGGCCACTGCGGTGAAGACGCCGCCGACCACGGTCATGCGACCGGGTCCCATCCGTTCGCTGAGACGTCCCACGAACAGGATGACGCCGATCTGGACGACGGCGGCGATCAGGGTGGCGTTGACCATGAGTCCACGGTCCATGCCGAGCGTATCGGTGCCGTAGCTGATGACGAAGGTGGTCATGATGTAAAACCCGCCGACGCCCAGGAAGGCGGCCATGATGGCCACGATCAACCGCCCCCAGGCTTGACGGAAGACGTCGATGGCCGGAATCTTTGCGCGTTCCTCCAGCTTGACCAGTTCCCGGAAGATCGGTGATTCTTCCACTTGCAATCGGATGTACAGCGCGATCAGCAGAAGCGGGAATGCCGCCAGGAACGGCAACCGCCAGCCCCAGGAATCGAAGACGTCGGAAGGCATGAGCAATACGAGTGCGAAGGCGCCGGAAGACATCAGTGTGCCGACCGGTGAACCGACCTGCACCAGCGCCGCATACCGGCCGCGCTTCTCGAGTGGGGCGTGCTCCACCGCGATGGTCATCGCGCCGCCCCACTCGCCGCCCACGGCAAGGCCCTGGACCAGGCGAAGGACCGCGAGCATGATGGGTGCTGCGAGACCGATGCTGCCGAAGTCTGGGATCACACCGATCAGACCGGTCGCCGCGCCGATGGAAACGATGGTGATCAGTAGCGCTGGACGACGGCCGAGGCGGTCCCCGATAAATCCGAACAGAACGGCTCCGAGTGGCCGGGCGGCGAAGCCGACGCCAAACGTGGCGAACGCTGCCAGCGTCGCGGCAGTCGGATCCAGCGAGGTGAAGAACAGCCGGTTGAAGACGATGGCCGAAGCTGTGCCGAAGAGGAAATAGTCGTACCACTCAAGGGCGGTACCGACGAAGGCCGCACGAGCGATCCTTCCGGCCTCGGCCCCGCTGACCACAGGTACGGCTTCGTCCGCCTCGGGAGTGTGATCCTCTGATTCCATGTTCAGTCGCCTGACCTTTCGAAATGTGGCGCGTATGGGACGGTGTGGTGGGTTGTCTGCAGATGATCGACATGGTTCTGTCCGAAGACGCAGATCCCCTCGAGCAGGGTGGCCAACACCGTAATCTGACCGATCTCCTCGGGGGGCACCTCCACCGGGTGAGCCGACAGGAAGACGAGATCGGCGAGCTTCCCGCGTTCCAAGGTTCCTCGGCAGTCCTCTTCACCCGCGGCCCATGCCGCATCGACCGTGTAAGCACGCAAGGCCGTTTCAGCGTCAACGCGTTCTTCAGGGCCGATCGTTGCTCCACCCGAGGATTGACGCAACACCATGGACTGCATACCCAGCAGTGGTGCCCCGGACGCTACCGGCCGATCCGAACTGCCGGGGACCCGCACTCCTCGGTCGAGGAAGGACCGATGGCGGTACACCCACGGTTCTCGCTCTGCGCCGACCGCATCCGCCATGGTGTCGCCCACCTCGTACAGGAACCGAGGTTGCGGCACGGGTGTGATCCCGAGAGAGGCAAAGCGATCCAGCTGATCTGGTCGCACCATGCCTGCGTGTTCAATGCGGTGCCGTGCATCGGCCCTCGGCATTTCTTGCTGTGCGGTCTCGAAAGCGTCCAGAGCGACGTCCACTGCGGAGTCACCGATGGCATGGGCGGCGACATTCCAACCGGAGCGGTGCGCCTCCACGATCCGCCGCATCAGCGTTTCGGTCGAGAGTTGGAAACTGCCCGTGCCGTGGTCGCAGAAGGGGTCGGTCACGGCAGCCGTGCGACCGATCAGGGAACCGTCCATGAAGATCTTCATGGCACCGATCCGGACGCGGTCGTCTCCGAATCCTGACGCGATACCGAGATCCAGGCCGAAAGTCGACCGGTCTGCGCTATGGCACTCCAGCGCGTGGAGGGCGTCACTGGCCACCATCAATTGGACGCGGGTTCTCAGTAGTCCGCGATGGCGGGCGCCGACATAGGCGGCGAGTTCCACTGCGCTGCGGCCGATCCACCCACCACCGATACCAGCCTCCACCACGTGTGTCAGGCCCTCCGAGGCATAGATCGCGCTGGCCTCACCGATCGCGTCGATCAGGTCTGTCACGGGGTACGGCACCACCAGCGCCGTGACAAGCTTCTGAGCCTGTTCTTCGAGCAGACCCGTGGGCCCGTCGGAATCTCGGACGACGGTTCCACCTTCATAAGTCGGCGCTGAACCGTTCAGGACGCCGGCTCGTTCGAGCACCTCGGTGTTGACGGTGCACATGTGGCCCGATCGGTGCTTGAGCCACACCGGACGATCCCGCGCGATCCGGTCCAAATCCGTGCGGTGAGGATGGCCCCCCAGGATCGTGTCGTCGTAGCCGGATCCCACTACCCAGGCGTCTTCCGTGAGTCCGGACGCACAGTCGGCGACGGCGTCGAACAGTTCGTCCAAGGTGCGGCAGCCGGACAGATCCACCTCGGAGAGGGACTGCCCGAACCAAGCCATATGATTGTGCGAATCCCCAAAGCCGGGAACGACGACGGTGCCCGCGCAGTCGAGCGTACTCCGTGCGCGGAGCTGGCGGACCTCGTCGTCGAGTCCGACGATCCGGCCTTGGAATATCCCCAGCGCGTGCGCCGGGGGAGCACCATCGACCATCGTGAAGATGCGCCCATTAATAAGTTTCAGATCTAGCATGATCCTCCACGGATCTCTTCCTCAGGTAGCCGGCAAAACAGTTCACCTTTGTCAATCGTGGCTGGGATCACAACACCGGGCAATGGATAAAGACAGTGTGCTAAGTCTCTATAATGGGCAAATGCCCAATGAAGACTCGCTCGACACTCAGGAATTGAGCCGTGGACCGGCCACTCGATCGGTGTTGGCGGATGTGGTGGCTGGCTGCTTGGCTGACATCGATCAGATTGCGACAGACTTCCTGGTGGAGGTCCAGGAGATCGAAGGGTATCCGAGTTCCACTGTGGTGGCACAAGACCTGGAGGAGACTGCAGTCGCCTCACTCGAACTGCTACTTCGGCTGGTAGGTGATCTTCCGATGCCTGACCGGTTGACAGGGATGTCTGAAGCGCTAGGGCACCGCCGCGCACAACAAGGTGTCCCTCTCGAGTCTCTGTTGCGGGCGGTACGCATGGACTTCCGAATTCTGTGGATGGCGATGCTGAAGAAGGTTCCCTCGGCGTCCCTGCCGAACTTCACTGAAGACGCTGTCCGAGTGTGGGAAGCAGTGGAGTTCCACACCGTGCGAGTGCATGCCGGCTACCTCGATGAGTTGGCCACCATGGCCCAAGAGAAAGAGTCCCAGCGCGCTTTCCTGCTGTCTCGTCTTCTGAACTCTGACGGAAAAGACCCGCAATTGGTGAGTCAGGCGGCCCGCGCTTTGGGCGTGAGAGCAGATAGCAACTTCACGGTTGCCGTCGCTGCCGAGCATGCGCAGAGATCTTTCCGGGCCGGAGTTCGCCGGGCCGGCGTCGAGCACTTCCTTCACGAGCGCGACGGCGCGCTGATTCTCATTCTCGAAGACACGCTTCTCCCGCCCGGACGTGGATTAGAAGGAGGGCGACCCTGGCTTGCCGCACTCGAGTGCTTCGTGTCACCCACTGCGCCGACCTTGGCCGAGGTGCCTCTGATGCTCCGGATCGCGCTGGAGTCTGTGCCCGCGATGACGCCCGGAACTTCTGGTCAGTGGGCTGTAGGGCACGCGTGGGGGTATGTGGCGGCCAATCGGCTGGGGGAGTACGGAACTGTTCTGGCGAACTCTGTCTTCGGGGCGCTCAACACCATCTCGGCGCATGAGCGGGATCGTCTGTTCGAGACGCTCCACGCGTATTTCCGTTCGGGGTCGGTTTCGGACGCTGCCAGCGAGCTGTACTGCCACCGGAACACGGTGCTGAACCGGCTTGCCCGTTTTGCGCAACTAACTGGCTACAAGCCGACCAACCCTCAGGACGCCGCAACGGTCATCGCCGCACTTCACACCAAGCGCCTCGTGGACGATTGATGCGTGGAGATAGTGTGTCACTGCACGGGGTGTGATCCATACGGATGCTCCGCTGGCGTTGTGTCAGTAGAGGTGGGGGAGTGATGCTACTCGAGACCGCAGGGCTGTCGCTGCGGCCGTGGCGCATTTCCGACGCTGCCATACAGCGTGAGCTCTGGAGTGGACGTGACCCGCGGTTGCCCGCTGCGCGGCGGATAAGCGCTGATGGTCGGCCGACCGTGGAAGAGCTCGAGGAGCGCATCCGCGCTAGTGAGCCACCGGAACAGCTCGGCTTGCTGGCCGTAGAGCGTCAGGATTCCCGGGACATGATCGGCTACTGCGGACTGGTCGCCGGAAGTGCCCCGGAAGGTGAGCTGGAACTGGCGTTCGAGTTGCTACGTCGGACATGGGGTCATGGTTATGCGACCGAGGCGTCCTGGGCGGTCATCGACTGGGCTACGAGAACTGGCCACCGGCGGCTGTGGGCCACGGTGTGGGACTGGAATGTCGCCTCACGTCGGGTTCCGTCGAAGCTGGGGTTCAGGGAGACAGGGAACGTCGAGCATGATGACGTTCACGGTGACAAGGTTTGCACGGTTAAGCACTTGATTGCGGAAAGTCCTGTGTGACGCGTGAAGCTGGGTCCAGAGGAGGGTCCAGAGTGCACTGGGAGACCCCGAGCGAAACACAACATGACATAATGTAGATTATCGGCGTTGCACGGTGAGTGCGAGACGAAACCGATTCAGGCGTTCTGATGCGGTCGCCGCGGCAGTGAGCTGACGTGCCCGGACTTCACGCTCCCGAAGCGTCTCTGCGCCACGGCCTCTGACTGATTCGCCACCGGGGCAGAGACGTGAGGCTTCGTGCTTCATCTGCCTCGCGCTGGCCTGGCGTTCCTCCGGTCAGGACGGCTCCCACTCCAGTGCGCACCGTCGAGAGGCCCTGAAGAGCCACATAAGTTGACATAATTCTGCAGGCGGTGGTCCCGGCCTACCCCAGTGGTACAGGCAACAGCCCGCGTCCAGTGTTGTGCGCGACGTCGGCCAGTGCAGAATCGAGGTCCGGGAATCGGAAAGCATATTCGGAACCCAACAACACCCCCGGATGCACCCACCGGCTTTTGAGTACCAGCTCTGCTTCGGTCTGAATGGTCCGCGCACCCAGCTCGAGAGACCACGCCGGCAACGGAAGGCCGACTCGCTTTCCAGCGCCGCCGAAGTATTCGCGAACTCGCGCCATCAGTGCGGCGTTGGTAACCGCCTCCGGTGCGGCCAGATTGACCGGACCGGAGATGGACGGGCGGTCCATCACATGGCGCACCGCGCCATAGACATCGTCCACATGGATCCAACTGAATCGCTGTTCGCCGTCGCCCTGCCGCCCACCGAATCCCAGGCGACTGAGATTAATGATGGGGTTCAATGCTCCCCCGGTGCCCAGGGCGATTGCCGTTCGCAGGGCCACTTTACGAACGTTCGTGGGAGCATCAAGCAACTCCTGCTCCCACGCTCGGGCCACTGCAACCGAGAAACCGCTGCCGACGTCGCCGGATTGTTCGTCTTGGGGCCGGTCTCTCGCATCCCGGTAGATCGTCCCAGTGGAGGAATTCAGCCAGACCGACGGCGGCGCGGTGCAGCCGGCCAGGGCCTGGCCGAGCAACCGCGTGGTCTCAGTGCGTGAGCGCAGGATCTCGTCCGCGGTGCGCTTGGTGTAGCGACAACTCACCGATCGACCCGCGAGGTTGATCAGGGCGAAAGAGCCCTCCAGTACGGAGGTGAGTTTGCCTACGCCGTCAGACCACTGGGCATCGTCGGTGGCACGGCGTCCAATGGTTCGGACGTGAAACCCGTCCTGGAGGAACGAATGGCGCAGATGAGAACCGATGAATCCTGAAGCGCCGGCGATGACGACCGTGCGGCTCGTCGTGATCTGGTCATGATCCACGAGGGTCCTCCGGTGGGTCGTCTGCGTTGTTCGTGTCACCGATGGCGTTGGATCGCGCAGTCATACGGTCCAGCAGCGCGACGGCGTCTGCAGCCAGTCCCCTGCCGACAGGCAGTTTGGCCAGGCCGATCGCTCGTGCCAACAGCGGCGCGAGGCCGTCCACCAGCATGCGGCTTCGGTGCTGTCCGTCACTAGGGTCGAGGACCCAATGAAGGGTGACCCCCAGATAGGCCAGCCACAGTAACTGCGGCAGCCGCTCCCCCAGCACTCCGCCGGGCGTTCCCCGCGATGCGGCGACGGCCTCCGCCATGAGCTCGACAGCCTGGTCGCGCGGGGCGGCGGATTCCGGCGAGAACGGACTGATGGAGTCGCGGTCGGCCAGAGCGGGAGCCAGCATGCTGGAGCCGAGTCCGTGGTAGGGCGTCATCACGTCAAGGCCGGTATGCAGAACCGTTGCCAGGTTCTCTGACAACGGCGCGCCCTGCCGCAATCGTGGCGCCGCCAGTTCCCGATGTTCCTTTTGAATGCGGACGTAGAGCTCCTGGACCAGTTGGTCTTTGCCGGAGAAATAGTAGTAAGCGTTGCCGGCCGACAATCCAGCCTCGGAAGCGATGCCGCGCATGGTGGTGGCGGCGTACCCTTTCTCGCGAAATTGCCGCAGGGCGGTCTCCAACACCAGCTCGCGGGTGCTCTGTGCCTTGCCTGCCATGGCCCCACCGTATCGGGGTTTTAAACACGTTCAAATAGTGCTCTGTTCATCGCTGCACGACGACCCCTCACACTCTGCGCGTCGGCACCGTACCGTGATGACCATGAACACCACCGCGCGGACCGCCCTCCGTGCCGCTGCAGGATTCGGCTACGGCCTGGCCATCGGTCTCACTGCCCTGGCCGCCATCAAGCTGTGGCAGTCCATCGACTATGTCCGCCTCGGGATGCAGGCTGTCCGGGCGGCGGGATTCGTGGAGAAGTGCGCCACCGTCAACGGGGTCACGATCAACTATGCCGAAGGCCCTGATAACGGCCCTCCCCTGTTACTGATCCACGGGCAGATGACCGACTGGTCCACCTATATGAAGGTTCTCCCGCAACTGTCCCAGCAGTTCTATGTCTATGCCATCCACTGTTACGGTCATGGCCAGTCCGAGCGGGTGCCCGAGCGATACACCAACCTAGCCATGGGCCATGACCAGGCGCAGTTCTTGCGTGAGGTGATCGGTGAACCCGCCTTCATCTCCGGCAACTCGTCCGGAGGACTGCTCGGCATCCAGATTGCCCTCGAGGCACCGGAGCTGGTGCGCGGACTGGTCCTGGAAGACCCGCCCTTGTTCTCCTCGCAGTACCCTCGGTTCCCCTCCACTGCCGGATACGACCTGCCGAGACTGGCCCATGAATTCCTCGCCAGCGACGAGACGGATTTTCCGGCCTTCCACGTGGCCCGCTCGTCCTTCGTCCGGCTCTTCGGAGACCTGGCGCCGATGATGATCCGGCACGCCACAGCCCAGCGCGGACAGCAGCCGCCCCAACCCATCCACTGGTGGTATCTGCCGCCGGCGATGAACGAGATGTATCGCGTCCTCGGGAACTACGATCCCCTGTTCGGCGAGGCGTTCTACACCGGGGCCTGGCATGACGGCTTCGATCACGCCGATGCTCTGGCCACTCTATCCGTGCCGACCACGCTCATCCACGCCAACTGGCGCATGGACCCCTCCGGGGAGACACTCTTGGGTGCCATGAACGATGACGACGCCGCCTACGCCCGCGAACTCATTCCGGAGGTGGACTTCCGCCGGGTCAACGCCGGCCACGCCGTTCATGCGGATAAGCCGCGGCTCTTCACCACGATCGTGGAAGAGACCGCTGGGTTGCGCTGAAGGTCGACCTCCGTGGAGTCACACTCCGACGTCTCGGTGGCTGGCGAGATAGCTTCCAGACATGACGAAACTTGGATCTGGACGTGGCCGCGTTGCGGTCACCGGCGCAGCTGGTTCCCTCGCGCGAGACATCATCCCTGGGCTGCAGGCCTCCGGTCACACCGTGATCGGTATTGACCGGTTCACGCCGGAAGAGACCTCTGGGACGGAGTGGTTCGAATGCTCCATCAATGACCGCGCCGCCCTGGCGCGCGCGTTCGAGGGATGCGACGCCGTCATCCATTTGGCGGGCATCCCCTTGGAGGCCGACTGGGACGCGATCATGACCACCAACATTGACGGCACGCAGGCCGTGCTGGAGACCGCCTGGAAAGCCGGCATTCAGCGGGTGGTGCTCGCCAGCTCGATCCACGCGGCGGGCTATGTGGAGATTCCCGACGACGGAGTCGTCCCTGACGACGTGACCGTCCGGCCGAACACGTTCTACGGGGCGAGCAAGGCCGCGCTGGAGGCCTTGGGCCGTCTTTACCATGACCGGCACGGAATGGACATGTACTGCCTGCGGATTGCCTCGCGGTTCGCCCGGCCGCAGGGGGAACGCATGCTGAGCACCTGGTTGTCCCCGAACGACGCGGTGCGGCTTTTCGACGCCTGTCTGACCACGCAGAACGGCGGATTCCACACGATCTGGGGTGTCTCGGCCAACACCCGCAGTTATCTCTCCGCGTCTGGCGGTGAGGCGATCGGTTACCACCCTCAGGACAACGCAGAAGACTTCGCGGCCGAGTTGCTCGAGGCGGGCCGACGCGATCCATCACTGCTCGCGTCCGAATGGGATGAGAAGTACATCGGCGGCGTCTTCTGTTCCCCGGCTCCCCCGCGAATTGACGATCACTAGGTAGGGGCCTTCGGTCAGCTCTGCACGTACTCCGCCAGGTGCCGGCCCGTCAGCGTGCCTCCGTCGTTGCGCGCCCCGGCCACCAGATCGGCCGGCGCGCCCTCGAAGACGACCCGGCCGCCGTCGTGCCCGGCCCCTGGCCCCAGATCGATGATCCAGTCGGCATGGGCCATCACCGCCTGGTGATGCTCGATGACGATCACGGTGGTCCCGGCGTCCACCAGGCGGTCCAGCAAGGCCAAGAGATGCTCGACGTCGGCCAGGTGCAGTCCCGTGGTCGGCTCGTCGAGGACGTACACCTCCGCCGAGGCGCCCATCTCGTTGGCGAGCTTGAGTCGTTGCCGTTCGCCACCGGAGAGCGTGGTCAGCGGCTGCCCGAGCTTCAGGTACCCCAGCCCGACGTCGGCCAACCGCACCAGAATCTTGTGCGCGGCCGGGATCCTGGCCTCTCCCCCGGCGAAGAACTCCTCAGCCTCAGCCACCGACAACTCCAGCACCTCGGCGATGTTCTTGCCTCCCAGCCGATAGTCCAGCACCGCGGCCTGGTAGCGCTTCCCATCGCAGTCCTGGCAGGTGGAGGCCACCGTGGACATGAAGCCGAGTTCCGTGTAGATCACCCCCGCACCCTTGCACGTGGGGCACGCGCCCTCGGAGTTCGCGCTGAACAGCGCCGGCTTGACGCCGTTGGCCTTGGCGAAGGCCTTGCGCACCGGCTCGAGCAGCCCCGTATAGGTGGCCGGGTTCGAGCGGCGGGAGCCCTTGATGGCACTTTGGTCCACCACGACGACTCCCTCGCGTCCGGCCACGGAGCCGTGGATCAGGGAACTCTTGCCGGAGCCGGCCACGCCAGTGACCGCCACCAACACGCCCAGCGGAAGGTCGACGTCGACGTTCTGCAGATTGTTGGCGTCCGCCCCGCGGACCTCCAGGTGTCCCGTGCCGGAACGGACTGATTCCTTGAGCTCCGCCCGGTCGTCGAGGTGCCGCCCGGTGAGGGTGCCGGAGGACCGCAGTCCCGCCACGTCGCCCTCAAAGGTGATCTGGCCGCCCTCGGTTCCGGCGGCCGGACCCAGATCCACCACGTGGTCGGCGATCTGGATGGTCTCCGGCTTGTGCTCGACCACCAGGACGGTATTGCCCTTGTCCCGGAGCTCGAGGAGTAGCTGGTTCATTTTCTGGATGTCGTGCGGGTGCAGACCGATGGTCGGCTCATCGAAGACATACGTGACGTCCGACAAGGAGGAACCGAGGTGCCGGATCATCTTGGTCCGCTGCGCCTCACCGCCGGAGAGGGTTCCGGCCGGGCGGTCGAGGCTCAGGTAACCCAGGCCGATGTCCACGAAGGCGTCCAGGGTCTCGGCCAGATTCTTCACCAGCGGCGCGACGGATGGGTCCCGCAATTCGGTGATCCAGGCGGCCAGGTCAGAGATCTGCATCGCACACAGATCCGCGATGTTCCGCCCCTGGATGCGCGAGGACCGGGCTTCGGGGGCCAGCCGGGTGCCTTCGCAGTCGGGGCACGTCGTGAACGTCACCGCGCGGTCCACGAATCGGCGGATGTGCGGCTGCATGGCTTCGCGGTCTTTCGAGAGCATGGAGCGCTGAATCGAGGGAATCAGCCCGAGATAGGTGAGGTTGATGCCCTCGACCTTGATCTTGGTGGCTTCGCGATACAGCAGATCGTGCTTCTGCTTCTTGGTGAACTTCTTGATCGGCTTGTCCATGTCGAAATAGCCGGAGCCGGCGAAGATCCGCCCGTACCAACCGTCCATGGAATAGCCGGGAATCGTGATCGCGCCCTCGTTGAGGGACTTCTCCTCGTCATAGAGCGCGCTGAGGTCAAAGTCGGTGACCGAGCCCCGCCCCTCGCAGTGGGGGCACATCCCGCCGAGCCGGTTGAACTCGGCTTTCTCGGCGATGGTCTTGCCACCGCGCTCGACCGTGATCGCCCCGCTGGCGGAGACCGAGGGCACGTTGAACGAGTAGGCGTTCGGGGGACCGATGTGGGGATCGCCGATGCGGCTGAAGAGAATGCGGAGCATCGCGTTGACGTCCGTGGCGGTGCCCAGGGTGGAACGCGGGTCGGCGCCCATCCGCTCCTGATCCACGATGATCGCCGTGGTCAGTCCCTCGAGCACGTCCACCTCGGGGCGGTCCATGCTGGGCATGAATCCCTGGACGAAGCTGGAGTAGGTCTCGTTGATCAGGCGCTGCGACTCGGCGGCGATCGTGCCGAAGACCAGAGAACTCTTGCCGGATCCGGACACCCCGGTGAAGACGGTCAGTCTGCGCTTGGGAACGTCGAGGCTGACGTCCTTGAGATTGTTCTGTCGTGCTCCCAGCACCCTGATCGTCTCGTGCCGGTCGGCAGGATGGCGGGCGGATTCGGCGGTTGTCGTGCCGGGGCGCTCTGCGGAGATCTCGGACGATGGCATGGCGGCTCCAGGTGCGTCGTGGGCTAGCTGAGGTCGTCGGTGTTCAGTGAGAAGATCACGCCGCTGCCACCGGGCCACGTGGCCCACAGACGCCGGGTTTCGGCGAGGTGCTCGGAGCCGGGCTGTTCCGGGTCGGCCACGATCCGGTGCACCTGCACCCGGCCGGCTCGCTCCGGCAAGGGACCCAGGACGGTCACGCTGACCTCGCTGGCCTCGTGTCCGATGTATTGCCCGTCCTCCTCATAGAGGTGAACCTCGGCCTGCTGCTGGACTCCATCGAGGGTGCGCTGAAAACAGGCGGTGGCCACCGGATCGGCCATCGCGTCGTACGCCCACCGCTGACCGAGGACGGCGTGATCCACGGTGCCGATCAGATACGGGTCCGCGCCCTCCAGTGGCGCACCACGGAAGGACATCGGCACATGGAGCACCTCGTCCTGGCCTTCTCGTCGCACCAAGTGCCCCTCGATGCCGACCTCGCCCTCCGGGTCGTCGAAACGGTAGGTACCGACCTTCTCCAGGGGTCCCTCTCCGGACCACGGTTGCTGGGCGAGCCAGGTCTCCAGGAGCTCCTCGGTCGAGGGCTCTTGGGCTGCTTGGTAGACGGTAGCCATGCCCAACAGTGTACGGGGGCGCCCTGTGACGGCTACAGGGCCGCCGCGATCCGCGTCGCCTGATCGATCGCCCGCTTGGCGTCCAGTTCGGCGGCCACGTCGGCTCGCCCTAACAGCACGACGTCGGCCCCGGCGGCCTCCAGCGCGTCGTACAGGTCTCGCTGGGAGACCTGGCCGGCACAGACCACCACGTCATCGACCTCGAGCACCCGGCGCTGGCCGTTGATGTTCAGGTGAAGGCCGGTGCCGTCGATCTTGAGGTATTCGGCGCCGGTGATGAACTCGACGCCGCGGGCCTTCAGCGCAGCACGGTGCACCCACCCCGTGGTCTTTCCCAGCCCGGCGCCCATCTTGGTCGTCTTGCGTTGAATCAGGTGGATCGTGCGCGCCGGCGCCTCGGGCCGTCGCTCGTGGAGACCCCCGCGGCCGGTGAACTCCGGATCGACCCCCCACTGCTGTTGCCAGACGGCGAGGGACGGCCCGGCAGAATCGTGCCGCTGCGGACTCGTGGCCGGTTCCGTGAGGAGCTCGGCGACGTCGAAGCCGATACCCCCGGCGCCGATCACGGCCACGCGCGGACCGCAGTGCACGCGCCCATCGACCACCTCGGAGTACGCGTGCACGTGGGCCCGTTCCGCACCGGGGATCTCCACCGTCCGCGGTACGACGCCGGTGGCCAACAGGATCCGGTCGTAACCGCCGTCGAGCAATTCGGTGACCGTGACTCGGTGCTGCAGTCGCACGTTCACTTCAGTTTCGGCCAACAGGTGGGAGAAGTAGCGCAGGGTCTCGGCGAATTCCTCCTTGCCGGGAATCCGCTGGGCCAGACGGAATTGCCCGCCGATCTCGGCAGCGGCTTCGAACAGGTCGACCTGGTGCCCGCGGGCGGCGGCCTGGGTGGCGGCGGCCAATCCGGCCGGTCCCGCTCCGACGACGGCGACCCGCAGGCTTCGGTCTCGAACGGACGCCGCGGGAGTGGCCGGCCGGAGAGGCAACAGCGTCCGGTCCGGCAGCGGCGGGTACTCGGGATCGGTCTCGCGACCGGCGCGTGGATTGACCAGACACGAGGCCGGCTTGTTCTGGAAGGTGTGGTCCAGGCAGGCCTGGTTGCAGGCGATGCAGGAGTTGATGCGCTCCGGAGCGCCGGCGGCGGCCTTGTGGACCCACTCCGGGTCGGCCAGGAAGGGTCGGGACATCGTCACCAGGTCGGCCTGGTCCTCGGCGAGAATCTGTTCGGCGGTGTGCGGCATGTTGATGCGGTTCGAGGCCGCAACGGGAAGGGAGACGGCCTCGCGCACCCGTCGGGTGAAGTCGGTGAAGGCGGCTCGCGGTACCGAGGTGACGATGGTCGGCACGCGGGACTCATGCCAGCCGATGCCCGTGTTCAGTAGATCTGCTCCGGCCTCCTCGAGTTCCTGAGCCAGGGTCAACGTCTCCTCGAGGCTCTGTCCCTCCGGCACCAGGTCGACCATGGACATCCGGAAGGAGATCAGGAAGTCATCACCGGCGGCCTCCCGGATCCGGCGCACGATCTGCGTGGCGAAACGCCGTCGTCGGGAAGCGGTGCCGCCCCATTCATCGGTGCGCCGGTTCGTCCGTGGGGAGAGGAACTGGTTGATCAGGTAACCCTCGGAGCCCATGATCTCCACGCCGTCGTAGCCAGCCTGGCGGGCGTATCCCGCCGATCGGACGAAGTCTTCAAGGGTGCGTTCGACCCCCCGGGTGGACAGTCTTCGAGGCGTGAACGGGTTGATGGGCGCACTCGACCTCTCCGGAGCAGCGGACCAGGGGTGATAGGCGTAGCGACCGGCATGCAGCAGCTGCAGGACGATCCGGCCCCCGGCCGAGTGGACCGCCTCGGTGACGGTCCGGTGCGTGGTCACATCCCGGGGAGAGCGCATGGTTCCGGCGAAAGGTGTGAGCCGCCCAGTGAGGTTTGGGGCGTACCCGCCGGTGACGACCAGCCCCACTCCCCCGCGGATGCGCTCGGCGTAGAAGGCGGCCAATTTGGCGGCGTCCGCACGCCGGTCCTCCAGCCCCACGTGCATCGATCCCATGATCACGCGGTGGGGCAGCGTCAGCCCGCCGACGGCAAGGGGGCGAAACAGGTGGGGAAAGGGGTGCGGTGGCCTCGCGGGGGTTTCAACGGCGGTGGACGTCATAGACCAAGACTACTCTCCGGTAACTTATGGGGACTCGCATGTCCTCTGCCGATAACCTACGTTGTCGATCCGCCCGTGAGCAGGCAGGATGGGCAGCAGGGGACAACAGGAGGAGGTCGCGGTGTTCGAATGGTTGGGTGACAACCTGTGGGTGCTGTGGCTGACGCTGGCCGTGGTGTTCGCCGTCGTCGAGATTCTGCTGTTGGATCTGGTCTTCCTCATGCTGGCCGCCGGTGCCGCTGCGGCCCTGACCACAGCCTTGGTGGGTGGCGAGGCGTGGCTGCAGATCGCGATGTTCTCTGGCGTCTCGCTGCTGATGCTCGCAGCGGTCCGGCCGACGGCCCTGAAGCATCTCAAGAAGGGTCCTGTGGAACAGTTGACCAACGCCGACTCACTCCCCGGGCGCACGGTCGTAATCCTCGAGGACACGGGCGCGGACTCAGGACTGGCGAAGATCGACGGAGAGACGTGGACCGCCCGCTCGGCCACCGGCGTCACGATTCCCGCGGGACAAGAGGCGGAGATCGACGAGGTCGACGGGGCCACCCTGATCGTGCAGCCGAAAGCCGCCATCGACTGGGATTCCGGTTCCGCCGGTCTTCCTGAAGGAACCTGACGCCGCAGCCGCAGCGGCAGATGTCTGCAGTCCCAGTAGTTCAACATCCAGTAGTTCAACACCCGGCAGTTCAACATCCAGCAGAAAATACCGGCGGCCCGAACGGGTCGCAGAAGGGAGCAACGGCGTGGAACTTCTCATCGTGCTCGCCGTCGTCGCTGTTCTGGTCGTCATCATCCTGGTCCGGGCCGTGCGGATTGTGCCGCAGGCCAGGACCGGCATCATCGAACGGCTCGGCAAGTATCACCGCACCCAGGGCGCTGGGCTGACCCTCATGGTTCCCTTCATCGACCGGATGCGCCCGCTGATGGACATGCGTGAACAGGTGGTCTCCTTCCCGCCGCAGCCCGTGATCACCGAGGACAACCTCGTGGTCTCCATCGACACCGTGGTGTATTTCCAGGTCAATGACGCCAAGGCGGCGACCTATGAGATCAACAACTACATCCACGCGGTCGAGCAGCTCACCACCACGACCCTGCGCAACGTGGTCGGCGGCATGAACCTGGAGCAGGCCCTGACCAGCCGTGACTCGATCAACAACCAACTGCGGGGCGTGCTCGACGAGGCAACCGGCAAGTGGGGACTGAGGGTCTCCCGGGTGGAGCTGAAGGCGATCGACCCGCCCCTGTCCATCCAGGACTCCATGGAGAAGCAGATGCGTGCCGAACGTGATCGCCGTGCGGCCATTCTCACCGCGGAGGGCACCAAGCAGGCCGAGATCCTCACCGCAGAGGGTCAGCGCCAGTCGGCGATTCTGGAGGCCGAGGGTGACGCCCAGGCGGCGGTGCTGCGCGCCAACGCCGAGGCAGAGGCGGTCCACGTGGTCTTCGACGCCATCCACGAGGCGCGCCCAGATGCGGATCTGTTGGCCTACAAGTACCTCGAGACCCTGCCGAAGATCGCTGAGGGCGACGCCAACAAGATGTGGGTCATCCCGGCCGAACTGACCGACGCCCTGGGTCGCATGGGGGACGCCTTCGGTGGCGGATCCGGCGGGGGCTCCCGCCCCTCCGACCTGTTCTCGACTCCGGGGACCCGACCGGACTCCGGCGGATCCGGCGGATCTAGCGGATCCAGCCCCTCCGGCGACGACGCGGGCGAGCCGGACTCCGGCGGCCAGGCTGGTCGTCAGGGCGGCGGTACGGGAGGTCGCCGGCGTCGGGATCCGTTGCCCACCACCGCTGCGGAACTGGCCGAATCCGGTCAGGGCCTGTCCAACATCACCGACACTCCGCTTGAGGAGGCGCTGGCCCCGCCGGCCATCCTGCGCGAAGAGCAGCATTCGGAGACGGCCTCCCAGGCTCTGAGTGCTCCCACTGCTCCGGCGGGCATCCCCGACCTGCCGGCGTACGCGCCGGGTACCGAGGACGAGACTGATGCGGACGGCGACGACGAGGAGCAGCGGGGCTAAGTCCCGCCGGGAACAAACCCCGCCTGGGTGACGTTGTGCCGTAGACTGAATGGTCGACGTTGGACCGCCCCTGCCATAGGGGCCGGAAGGAGATCGAATGAGCGACCGTAGCTTGCGCGGCATGCGCCTGGGTGCACAGTCCATGGAGTCCGAGTCCGGTGTGGAGCCCGCTCCGCGCCAGCGGGTCGAGTACCGCTGCGAGGACGGCGAGCAGGTCTTCGTGACCTTCGCCACCGACGCCGAGGTCCCCCCAACCTGGATGTCCAAGACCGGCAAGGTGGCTTTTCTCGTCAATGGCGAGAAGCCGAACGAGAACGATGCCAAGCCGGTGCGTACCCACTGGGACATGCTGCTGGAACGCCGCAGCATCGAGGAACTTGAGGAGACGCTGGAGGCTCAGTTGAACAAGTTCCGCGAGCGTCGCGGCGAGAAGACCAGCGCCTGATACGTCCGGCGCAGTCACCACGCGAAAAGCCCCTCGACCGCATGGTCGGGGGGCTTTTGCGTCGGCCTATTGCGTGGGCGCCCGGGTGCGTCAGCGACGTCCCTGAGTCAGCCGCTCGACGGCGTGAGTCACCACGTCCCAGCGCGCCGAGAGTCCCCAGCGGGTCACGGAGGCTACGGCCTCGGTGATGATGTTTCCGCTCATCTTGGACTCGCCGTACTCGCGCTCCACGAACGTGATCGGCACTTCGGTGATCTTCTTGCCCAGCAGCGCGGTGCGGAAGGTCATGTCCACTTGGAATCCGTAGCCCTTGGACTGGACGTCGTCCAAGTCGATCTCGCGCAGTGTGTCCGCGCGGTAGGCACGGTAGCCGGCGGTGACGTCGGTGAGGTTGAGGCCGAGCATGATCCGCGGGTACAGGGAACCGCAGGCGGAGATCAGCTTGCGGTGTGTGGGCCAGTTGACCATCTTGCCGCCGGGGACCCGGCGTGAGCCGATCACCAGGTCGGCGCGATCGATGGCCTCCAGCAGTCGAGGCAATTGCTCGGGCTGATGCGAGCCGTCGGCATCCATTTCGATGAGCACGTCATAGTCCCGCTCCAATCCCCACTGGAAGCCGGCGATGTACGCGCCACCCAGACCGTTCTTCCGGGTCCGGTGCAGCACATGGATCTGCGGGTCGTTCGACGAGGCCCGCTCGGCCCAGTCCCCCGTTCCGTCCGGTGAGGCGTCGTCCACCACGAGGACGTCTGATTCCGGAACGGCCACCCGGAGGCGGTCCAGTGTCCGGGGCAACGACTCGATCTCGTTGTAGGTGGGAATGATCGTGAGCGGGCGCATGCGCGAAGAAATCCTTAAGGTGTCCGAGGGCATCGGGGGTCAAGTATAGGCGGGGTTGATGCACGTCAGCCCGACGAGCGGGAAGACCGGTGCGATCAGGTCCACTCCGGGGCACGGTACACGGTCTGCCCGTCCACCACGGTGGCCAGGCATCGCGGTGCGGCGGTTCCCTCTTCGAGAACCGGCAAGAGCGGGGTTCCGGCGCGGGTGTCTGTGCTCCACGCGGCGACTCGGCCGTCCGGAGCCTGCACGCTGAGCGCGTCTGCGGCCCAGATGCCGAAGGTCGCCGGCGACGACGGGGCAATCCGGCCCGCCATGCTGAATCGATCTCCGAGGGACGCAGGCAGTGCCCGAAGACCGGCCCGGGTCGCGGCAGTGAACCCCGCTCGAGCCGAAATGCGCTGCTCCGGGTCCGCGTGCTCCAGGCTCGCCCGCAGGACGGCCCACAGGTCCGCTGCCAGGCCGCCGCTGCCGAAGGCGACGGGAACTCCACCGGCCAACAGCGAGGCGACCGGTGCTCGCACCGCCAGGGTGTCGCCCTCAGGCTCCGGCACCACGGTGACGGACAGACTGTGCTCAGCCAGGACCCGGATCGAGTCGCCATCGACAGGTCCGTTCCAGGAAACCCGATGACGGGCCATCCCCAACGCCGCCTTGCCCTGGGCGTCCGCGGCGCCTTCAACTGCCGCGATCACCGCGGCGAAGGCGTCCGGATCTTGGGGCAGGAAGTACACCTGGACGCCGGCCGCGGTGGCCTCGTCCGCCAGCCGTGCCGTCGCGGCGGAGTCCAGTTCACCCGTCCCGACGACGGCTGCCAGGCCCGCGCTGTACTGCGCCTCGCTGGACCGCCCGTCGCTGGACCGATCGCTGGTCCGAACACCCGAACGGAGCTCCGAGAGCACGCCCTGCAATCCGGATGCCAGGTCATCCGTTCCCACTGAGCGGTATCCGACGGTGTGGCTTCTCGGTTCGCTCTGCAGTTCACTCTGCGGTTCGTCCTCCGGCGCGGCCGGGCCGGCGTCGCCAGCCGAGCCAACGGACAAGAAGACACCGCGAGCGGCAGACGCGCTACCGGAGTCCGCGGCCAGGGAATCGACGAAGGCCGGCACCATGAGCGCGCTATCCAGGTCCACGACGTCCCACTGGCTCCCGGAGCGAACGCGCATGGCCTCGGCGGTGTCGTCGGCACCGACCCACGCCACAGAGTCACCGTCCACCAGCATGGCTGTGGCGTAGGGGTCCGCGGTGGAATGGATGGTGCCGTTGACGTAGAGAGTGGTCATCACTCCAGCGTATCGACGCCCGAGTAGGCGACCACACCACGACGGATGAGATCTGCGGCACGTCGGCACTGGCCGGAGAGCCCCTGATGGCCGGGGACTTTGGCCAGCTGGTCGAGAAGGTCGATCACCTGACGAGCCCAGCGCACGAAGTCCCCGGCGGCCAGCTCGGTGCCTTTCAGGGCGTCGCGAAGATTGCGGCCCCGAGCCCAGCGGTGGATCGGCCAGACCAACCCCGGATCGGGTTCTGGGGTGGGTTCCAACCGGGCGGACCGCTCGGCCAATTGCAGTTCGTACCAATGCTCCGCCGTCCGATCGAGCACGTTCTGCAGCTTGGGCGTCGGCATCTGCGGGATGCCCACGTTCTCCGCACCCTTCGCCTGGTAGACCAGCAACGCCGCCAGCCCCGCCAGCTCCTCCGGGTTGAGGTCATCGGCCAACCCGTCCTCGAGCAGCAAGGAGGTGAGCAGGTCGCGTTCCCCGTAGATTCGGCGCAGAGTCTGACCGGACGCCGTGACCCCCGGGGCGTCCTCGGTGCCGGCCACCGCGCCCGCCACCGCGGCCTCCGTGTCCACGTATCCGTAGGTGGACAACAGCCCGACCAGTCGATCGAAGGCCTTGGCGATGGTGTTGGTGCGGCCCTCGATGCGTGAGGTCAGCTTGTCCACCTCTTGGCGCAGCTTCCACCAGCGCTCCGCCCAGCGGGCGTGCTCCTCCCGGTCCTTGCAGCCGTGGCAGGGGTGACGCTCCAGTTGGCGCCGGAGCTCCTCCGCGCGCTGAGCGCTGCCGTCGTCGTGGTACCGGAATCCGGCGTGGGTGCGGTTGCCGGGAGCCGGACGGTGTTCGCGGAGGGCCGCCCGCATCGAGGAGGCGATGTCCTTGCGCTGGGTCGGGGTCTTCACCTGAATGTTCTGCGGCAGCTTGGCGCCGGCGATCGGATCCACAGGCGCGGAGACATCGTCCGTACTGATCCGGCGCAACTGCGCGTCCTGGGTCACGACACCCACTCGCGGGTTGCCGGGATTACCGGCCGGGAACACCACGACGGCGGTGCCCAGCTTGCGCGGTCCGGGTACCTCGATCACGTCCCCGGGCAGCAGATTCGTCAGCGAGTCCTTGACGGCACGCTGGCGGGCACGGTTGCGCCCCTTGGAGGAGTCTTTCTCGGCCTCGGAGAGTTCCTTGCGCAGCCTGGCGTACTCGGTGAAGTCCCCCAGATGGCAGGACATGTTCTCCTCGTATCCCGCCAGGGACGCCTCGCGACTGCGGACCTCGCGCGCCAGCCCGACGACGGAGCGGTCGGCCTGGAACTGCGCGAACGAGGATTCCAGGATGGCCCGGGAGCGTTCGAGCCCGAACTGGGAGATGAGGTTGACCGACATGTTGTAGGTCGGCCGGAAGGAGGAATTCAGCGGATACGTCCGCCGGGAGGCGAGACCCGCGACGGCCGCCGGGTCCAGTCCGGGCCGCCACATGACCACGGCGTGGCCTTCCACGTCGATGCCTCGGCGCCCGGCGCGTCCGGTCAGCTGGGTGTACTCCCCCGCCGTGATGTTGACGTGCGCCTCGCCGTTGAACTTCTCGAGCTTCTCCAGCACCACCGTCCTGGCCGGCATGTTCACCCCGAGGGCCAGGGTCTCGGTGGCGAAGACAACCTTGATCAGGCCGAGCCCGAAGAGCTTCTCCACGACCTCCTTGAAGGGCGGCAACATCCCGGCGTGGTGGGCTGCGAAGCCGCGGGAGAGCCCGTCGCGCCAGCCCCAGAAGCCGAGCACGTCCAGATCCTCGGCGGGCAGCGACTGGCCTGCCTCATCCACCATGGCCTGGATCTGCTGCTTCTCCCCCGGAGTGGTCAGTTCCAGACCGGCGGACAGGCACTGTTCGACCGCACCGTCGCAGCCGGCCCGGGAGAAGATGAAGGTGATGCAGGGCAGCAGGCCCTCGCGTTCCAGGATCCGGACCATACCCGGGCGAGAGACGCGCAGGTTGCTGGGCCGGTGCGGCGAGTCATCAGGCCGGCCCCCTCCCCCGCCGGGGCCACGGCCGGAGCGTCCTCCACCGCGTCCGCGGGGCCCGCCGCGTCCCCCGCGATAGGTGTGGCGGCCCGGACGTCCCCAGTCGCTGCGCTCCTCACGTCGACGTTGATCCTCTGCCAGGCGCGCCAGTTCCGGATTGAGGACCAGCTCGCCACCGGAGGTGTCCCGGAGATCGGCGGAGACGGTGTCGGCTGAGGTCGCCGACGGAGACGAATGTTCCAACGGCAAACTTTCGTCCCGATGCTCGCCGACGGGCACCACCTCGTCGAACGCCACCTCGGTGGCGAAGAGGTCGTAGAGCTGATTGCCGGCCATGACGTACTGCCACAACGGCACCGGCCGGTGCTCGGAGACGACCACGGCCGTGGAGCCGCGGACGGTGTCCAGCCAGGCCCCGAACTCCTCGGCGTTGGAGACGGTGGCTGACAGGGAGACTAGCTGTACATGCTCAGGCAGATGGATGATGACTTCTTCCCAGACCGCCCCGCGAAACCGGTCGGCCAAGTAGTGAACCTCATCCATCACCACGAAGCCGAGGTTGGTGAGGGTCCCCGAGTCCGCGTAGAGCATGTTCCGCAGCACCTCGGTGGTCATCACCACGATCTCGGCCTCGGAATTGATGGCCGTGTCGCCCGTGAGCAGTCCGACTCGCTCCGAACCGTAGGTGACCATCAGTTCCTGATATTTCTGGTTACTGAGGGCCTTGATGGGCGTGGTGTAGAAGGCCTTCTGACCGTTGGCCAGCGCGAGGTGGATGGCGAACTCGCCGACCACCGTCTTGCCGGCGCCCGTGGGAGCGGCCACGAGAACACCGTTGCCCGACTCCAGTTCGCGGCACGCCTCGTTCTGGAACGGATCGAGCCCGAAGCCCAGGGTGGCGGTGAATCGGCCGAGTTCGGTCTTGGCCTCGGCGGCACGGCGGCGCGATGCGGCGTATCGCTCCGCGGGGCTCAGCCGGCCGGAATTGTCGTCCGCGGAAAATGCCATGTGTTCAGCCTAGGCGACTGCGGTGTCAGAGGTCTTGCAGCGGCTTCGGCCCCGAGGAGAGATAGTCCTCGTTGGCCTGCTCGGCCTTCGCGGCCCGCTTGGCCCTGCGGCGGTCATTCAGCAGACAGATCAGGATCGCCACGCCGAAGAGCAACACTAGCGGCAGCGCGAGGTAGAACATCGTCATCGCGTCCGAGCCCGGGGCCGCCAGCGCGGCGATCAGGGCGACGACGAAGACGGTGATGCGCCAGTGCTTGAGAATCTGCCGACCGGGCAGCACCCCGATCATGTTCAGCCCCACCAGAATGACCGGCAGCACCAGGGCCGCTCCGAACGCCAAGAACAGCCGCAGCACGAAGGTGATGTAGATGTCCGCCGAGATGACGTTGGCCGTGATGTCCGGAGACAGGCCGACGAAGAACTCTGTCGCTTGCGGAAGCACCAGCCAGCCGAGGGCGACGCCGAGGATGAACAGCGGAACGGCGGCGCCGATGAAGCCCATCGCGTAGCGCTTCTCGTTCTTCTTCAGGCCCGGCACCACGAAAGCCCACAATTGGTAGAGCCAGATGGGGCTGGAGATCACCACACCGACGAACAGCGCGACCTGCAGCATGATGTCGAAGGGCTGGCCCACGGTGCTGAAGGACACGGTGACGATGCGACCGTTGTCCGAAAGCCGGTGAATGGGATCCACCAGTGCGGAGAAGAACGGTTCGTAGACGATGAATCCGACGATCGCGCCGAGCACCAAGCCAATGCCGGCGATGATCAGGCGGTTGCGCAGCTCCTTGAGGTGGTCCTTGAGGGACATCTCCCCCACGGGATTCTTCTTCCGGGGAACACGGGGGCGCTTGGCCTTAGTGCGAGCCGCCTGAGGAGCAGAGGTCATAGGGCAGGTGGCCTGCGCTTACGGCTGGTCGTTCGTGCCGGTGGCCCGGCCGTTCCTGTCACCGGTGGCCGCGCCGTTCTCGCCGTTGACGATGGTGCCCTCGACCGCGTCCGAGTCCCGCTCGGTGCTCTCCGCCTTGGCGTCCCGGGCGGTCTGATCCGAGCCCTCGTCCTTCATCTGCTTGACCTCCGACTTGAAGATCCGCATTGACTGTCCGAGATTGCGAGCCATCGCCGGGAGCTTGGGGGCAGCAAACAACAGCAGCACGATCGCGATGATGATGACGAGCTGCCATCCCTGGAGTCCAGCGAACATGGTTGTGTCCTTTCGATTGAACGATTCGAGTTTACGCCACGCCGCCGGCCGGGGGCGCGGTGCGGTGATCCGGAGAGGGTGAATTGTGGGTGACGTATCCGGCGCGAGCCGCCTGAAGCCAGTCCAGCGTGGACTCCACCAGGTCGGCCGGGGCCAGCACTCTGAACTCGCCGCCGAAGCGCGCCGCTTGGCCCCACGCGTAGTCCCGCCGCGTCAGACGGATCTCGGCCACCACGGAGCCGTCCTGGAGCTGATCTACCCGCAGCGGGTCGAAGCTCGTGGCCAGGTCCCTGATGCGGTGTGCGAAGTGAACGTGCACTGCCTGCTCATCGCCGTGGTCGCCGAAGTGGAAACCCTCAGACGGCACCTCGCGCGGGCCGAACTCCTCACCGGTCTGAGTCACGGTGTCGATCCGGTCGAGACGAAAGTTCCGCACGCTCTCCTGAGTCCTGCACCACGCTTGGAGGTAGCCGTACCCGCCGTCGCTGGTGATCCTCAACGGCTCGACCGTGCGCAGGGTGCGCTGGTCGCTGGCCGCCGAGTAGTAGCTGATGGACAGCACCCGGCGATCCCGGACGGCACCATGGAGCTGTCCGGCCAATTCTGTCTGAGCGCCGAAATCGAACCCGGCGACGATGCCCTCGCTGGCACCCTTCACCTCCGGTCCGGACACGTCCAGGATCTTCGCCAGCGCCGACGTCGCCGCTTTCCGTTCGGTGTCCTTCAGGCCGGGGATGTCCGTGACCGCGCGCAGACCGATGACCAGGGCGGCCGCCTCCGGAACACTGAGTCGCAGCGGTCCGGAGAGGCGCTCGGCCTGGCGGATGGTGACCAGCCCGTCCTCCTCGAGCACGTCGAACTGTTCACCGGCGAAATAGCGCTCGGGCATGCCGCAGAACCGGAGTTCATCGAGAATGCGGTCCAACTGCCGTGGTTCCACGTGCAGCCGCTCGGCCAGTTCGGTGCGATGGATGCCGCCGCGCCGGTTCATCAGTCCGATGGCATCGATCAGGGTGGCCACTTTGTCGCGGTCGCCCTGGCGGTTTCGCCGCCGTCGCGGTGTCGAGAGCGTGTATTCCGGCACTGGGGCCCGGTGCGCCTCGAGCGCGTCATCCAGCAGACGCACGACGGCGGCCCGCACCGGATCGTCATGGTCCGGCATCGTGGCCAGTGGCCCGGCGGCGGCGATGCTGCCGGCCAGTTCGCCGGGCCGGGTATAGGGAACCCGTAGCTCGTCCCACGCCTCGGTGCCATCGTGGTCGCCTCCTGCCGTGGCCAGGAGGTCGGCGCCGACTCTCAAGGGTCCGGCCCGGCCCGGGCGCAACCGGAGCAGTGTTGAGGCGGGTTCGCTTTCGCCCGAGATCAGGTCCCGTACGGCGTTCAGGTTGAAGTCCGCTGGTCGGGGCGGGGCCGCCGACGGCGTGCCCGGGGAGTTCCCGTCGAGTCGGCGGGGTTCCGATTCGAAGCGGGTCAGGCGGAAGGTGCGCTGTTGTCCGCGGTCCAGATCCCAGCCCACGAGGTACCAGACCCCCGTGGGGTTGGTCAGAGCCCACGCCCGAACCGTGCGCCGTTGCGGTGACTGCGCATTGGCGTTGCGGTAGTCGAAGGCGATGATCGACTGTTCCCGGACCATGTCCGCCAGCTCGGTGAGGTGGCGGTCCGTCCCGGCCAGTCGCGAACCGAAAGCCTGATGGTCGGAGGCGGCGGTGGCATCCAGCCAGTCCTCCCCCGCATCCACGCGTCCCACGGCGCGCACGACGGCATGGCCCAGTTCCGAACCCGCCCAGGCCGACTCGGCCCGCACCAGAGCCAGCCGTTCCTCGTGAGAGAAGGAGACGTGGGGCAGATACATCCGCTCGTGGTCGATGCGGTACCGAACTTCCGTCGCCGGGTCCGATGCCTCATAGCCGGGCTCACCCTGCACCGTGAAGGTCTCCACGGGAACGCCGATGTCCTTGAGGACCTCCTTGTCCCGGGTGAGCATTCGCTCCCGGGCCTGGGCGGAGGTGGCCCCGGCATACCCGTCCACGTACTGATTCAAGTACTCCCGGGACACGCCGCCTCGACCTGCCGTCAGAAGCACCCAGAGCAGAGACACGATGCGTTCGGTGGAGGGCACCGTGAAGGAACTGTGCGGGGCATCCTGGGTGGGGCGCGTTCCGGTCACGGTGAGGTCAGTTGACGCCGACGAGGTCCACGACGAAGATGAGGGTCTCGCCCGGACCGATCTCCTCACCGGCTCCGGTGTCGCCGTAGGCCAGATGGGGCGGGATCTCCAGGCGTCGCCGGCCGCCGAGCTTCATACCCAGCAGACCGTCGTCCCAGCCCTTGATGACCTGACCAGCGCCGGCCTGGAAATCCAGCCGCTTGCCGCGGTTCCATGAGGCGTCGAACTCGGCCCCGGTGGACCAGGCGACACCGACGTAGTGGCAGGAGACCATGTCCCCGGCTTTGACCGCTGGCCCGGATCCTTCAATGAGGTCTTCGATCACGAGATCCTCCGGCGGAACCTCACCGGGAAAATCGATCTCTGGCCGGGAACGGTCATAATTGCGCTGTCCGAAGGACATGACAGTCTTCCTTCCACACGGGGGACGGGGATGATGAGCAGGGGCGAGCCCCGGTCATCCTACTCAGAGTCAGAGGCCGACTCAGACGGGGACTCAGACGGAGACGCTGAGGGGGACGCTGATGGAGACTCTGCCGGAGTGTCCTGCTGCTGAGCGGGCGCCATGGTGTGCAGGATGTCGACCACGAAGACCAGGGTCTCGTTGGGGCCGATGTCCCCGGTGCCCTCCTCGCCGTAGGCCTTCTCGGGGGGCACCACGAGCATGACCTGGGAACCGACCTTCTGCCCTGTCATCCCCTCGGTCCAGCCGGGGATGACCTGGTTCAGCTGGAAACCAGTGGGAGCGCCCTTGGACCAGGAGGAGTCGAACTCCTTGCCGTCGGACCACTTCACGCCCTTGTACTGAACGGTCACGTAGTCGCCTTCGCCGACCACGTCGCCATCGCCTTCCTTGAGGGGCTGGACCTTCAGTTCCTTCGGCGGATCACCCTCCGGCTTGGCGATGGTGGGCTCCCCGGAGTCCTCGTTGAGGGTCACAGCCGGCAGGGAGTCGTCGGTGACCTCGACCGCCTTGCCCGTGGCTTGCGAGGGGGTCACGTCGGCGATCTGGAACACCATCAACTGATCCGCGCCGCCGGAACCGCCCGGGGACGCCGAGGCGCTGGAACCGCCGGAGCTACCCGGCATGAAGAAGGAGATCTGGGCTCCGACCTTGTTCTGCTCAAGCATGTTGTACAGAACCTCGTTGCCCTGCTTGAGGGAGTCGTCGAGATACACGGCCTCGGAACCCTGGGTGAAGTTCTCGGCGGTGACCTCGCCGGATCCGGGATCGACGATGGCCGTCTTGACGAGCGCGATGTCGCCCTCGTTGATCTCGTCGCCGTCGCCATCCTTTAGCACTCGGGACGAGACCTCCGTGGCCTCGATCGTGCCGTCGACCGTGACGTCCGGGGACCCGTCTTCTCCGACACTCATGGACACTGGTTCCAGCGCCTCGACGTCACCCGCGCCGCGGGGCTCGGGCGCTGCGCAGCCGGACAACAGCAGGGCGGTGACCACCGAGGCCGCGGACAGGGCCGCGGGAGCAGTCCAGGTGCGGCTGCGGGAAAGGGAGGTGGCGCGGGAGGCGGAGGCAGACATCGGTTCCTTCGGTAGTTCTGGGCGGATCCGTGGCGCGTCGGCCCGGGATCCCGGCCGAGCTTGCACCTGGCCATTTTACTGTGTCACGTCAGACTGGATGGACACTGGATGAGTCGGCGTCCCTTCCCGTGTCGCTGTCACGCTCGGCGGCCCCGGGTGTGGCGGCCAGACTGTTCAGCAGGTCGTCCAGTCGCTCGGACCGGGTCTGGAAGGGATCCTTGGTGCTGACCGTCTGCAGCGGGCGATCGTTGAGCTTCAGGTGGGTCCAGTCGACCGAATACGTCTGGCCGGCCTGCCGTGCCGCCGTGATGAACCGACCACGCATCGCCGCACGGGTGGTCGTCGGCGGGTTCTCGACGGCGTGTTCGATGGAGCGATCGTCCACCAGCCGTGCCGTCGCTCCCCGGGACTGCAGCAGGGAGAACAGCCCACGGCCCGGCGTGATGTCGTGATAGGAGAGGTCTAACTGGGCGAGTCTGGCCGATCCCCAGTCCAGTCCGTGACGTTCGGCATACCGGGAGAGGAAACGCCGCTTGATGGCCCAGTCGATCTCCGTGTCGATCGTGGAGTAGTCGCCGGACTCCACGGCGTCGAGGGCCCGCTCCCAGAGATCGAGGACCTTCTCCAGCTGGTCGTGATGGGCCCCGTTCCGGCTCACGAAGGCGGTGGCCTGTTCGAGATAGTGCCGCTGCAATTGCAGCGCGGAACGACGCTGCCCGGAGCGCAGCTGAAGTCCGACCGTTCCGGTGGGATCGTGGGAGACCTCTCGGATCGCCCGGAGCGGGTCCATGAGCTGGTGATCGCCCAAGGGTGTGCCGGCTTCGATCATCCGCAGCATCAGGTCCGTGGCGCCGAAGCGGACCAGCTGGGTGGTCTCGGACATGTTGGAGTCCCCCACGATGACGTGCAGTCGGCGGTACTCGGCAGCGTCGGCGTGAGGTTCATCGCGGGTGTTGATGATCGGCCTCGACCGAGTGGTGGCCGAGGAGATGCTCTCCATGACGTGGTCGGCCCGCTGGGAGAAGGCGAAGTGAGCCGCGCCGCCGTCGGGCGTCTCGGTGCAGACCTTGCCGGCCCCGGCGATCAGCTGGCGGGTGATGAGGAACGGGATCAGCGCCTCGGAGAGCCGGCGGAACTCGGTCCGCCGATTCAGCAGGTAGTTCTCGTGAGAGCCATAGGAATTGCCAGCGGAATCGCCGTTGTTCTTGTACAGGTAGATGGTGCCCGAGAAGCCGTCGGCCGCCATTCGCTCGGAGGCCTGATCGACGAGCTCCTGCAGCACGAGTTCACCGGCTTTGTCCATCGTCACGAGCTCTTCGATAGTGGAGCACTCCGCGGTGGCGTACTCGGGGTGCGATCCCACATCCAGGTAAAGCCGAGAGCCGTTGGTGATGAACACGTTCGAGGACCGACCCCACTCCACCACGGGCCGGAACAGGTAGCGGGCCACCTCTTCGGGGGTCAGCGGCCGCGACCCCGGGTGGGAGTAGTGCACGCCGAACTCGGTCTCGACCCCCATGATTCTGCGGTCCATGCGGACTACTGGCCGCCCTTCTGCACGAATCCCTTGACGAACTCCTCCGCATTCGACTCCAGGACCGTGTCGATCTCGTCCAGGAGGCTGTCCAGGTTGTCCGTACTTGACTGCGCGTTGCCGCTGCCGGCAGTCGGCGTGGCCTCCGCTCCCGGGTCTTCGCCGGGTGTCTCCTCGCGGTTCTCACGACCGGAGGGAGAGCTGTGGTGCTGTGACATGGTGCCTCCTGGATAGTCGGGTGTCAGCCTACGCTGGCGTCGTGGTGGCCTGTGCCCGGTGCAGTACCGCCAACAGGCCCTGGAAGGACGGCGGGCGGTGGTCGTCTCCGAAGACGCCGTCCGTCTGGGCGGCTGATCCGGCCAACGGTTCGGGCAGCCGGAAGCGGTGCAGGGCGCCGTCGTCGTCTTCCTGCAGCAACAGCGTGTCCCAACTGACCCCGACGACGTGGGGCCCGAAGACGTCCACGGTGCGGCCACGGACCCAGGCTCGGGTGTCCCGCGGCGGCCGGGCGACCGCCTGTTCGATCACGTCGTCGGACACTAGGGTCCGGATGGCCCCGCGGCGCACGAGCGCCTGGTACAGGCTTTTCTCGGGGCGCAGGTCGGCGTACTGCAGGTCCATCATGGCGATCCGGGGATCGGTCCAGTCCAGGCCGTGACGATCTCGATAGCCGTTGAGCAGCTGGAACTTGGCCACCCAGTCCAGGCGGTCGGCCATGGCCGCGGGATCCCGGCGCAGCGTCTCCACGGACTCGCGCCAGGCCGTCAGGACGGATCTGGTGGCCTCGTCGCCCATCCCGAAACGGTCGACGTGGTCCTCGGCCGCGGTCAGATAGATCTCCATCAGATCGATCCCCGTCACGGCTTTCCGGCCGCCCACCGGGTGGACCAACGGCACGCTGGCCTGCAGTGACGGGTCGTGACTGATGGTCTGCAGGGCCGTGACGGGGTCCGAGAGTTCGATCTCGGGTGCCGTGCCCAGCTCGATCATGGACAGCACCAGTGCCGTCATCCCACACCGCAGCCAGGTGGAGTACTGCGAGAGATTGGCGTCCCCGATGATCACATGCAATCTCCGGTACCGATCACGGTCCGCATGCGGCTCGTCCCGGGTGTTGACGATGGGGCGACGGACCGTGGTCTCCAGCCCGACGCGCTCCTCGAAGAAGTCCGCACGCTGGCTGATCTGGAAACCCGGTGTGCTGCCACTGATCCCGAGTCCGACCCGGCCGGCGCCACAGATGACCTGGCGGCCCACGAAGAACGGGAGCAGGCGTGCGGTGAGCTCGTCGAAGTCCACCGATCGGGACACCAGGTAGTTCTCGTGGGCACCGTAGGAGACGGATTTGTTATCGGTGTTGTTCTTGTACAACAGGACCTGCGGCTCTCCCGGCGAGTGCGCGATGCGCTGTGACGCCGCCAGTGCCACCCGGTCCCCCGCTTGGTCCCACACCATGGCATCGAGCGGGTTGGTGGCCTCGGGCGCCGAGTACTCCGGATGGGCGTGATCGACGTAGAACCGGGCCCCATTGGGCAGCACCAGGTTCATGACGAGGCGAACGGGACGGCCGTCGTCGTTGGCGAGGGGCTGGTCCGCCAGGGGCTGGTCCGTCAGCTGGGTCGGGTGAGCGGCAGAGCGCGGCAACTGCCAGCCACGGGCATCCACCAAAGGGGATTCCTCGCCGTAGTCCCACTCGGTGCCGGCCACCGAGCCACCCCGGCTGGTCACCAGGTCGGCGTAGGCATTGACCACCTCGGTGGAGAGCACCGTGTGTTCGGCACCCGGGTTGTCCGGCGCGTGGACGCCGAATTCGGTCTCCAGGCCCATGACGCGGTGGACGCCCCAGCCGCTCGTCCGCGCCTTCAGATCGGCGTTCGGATCGGGGTTCGGGTTCACGACTCTGTCGACCGTTCTCCCACCAGCATGCGCAGCGCGGCGACGCGGCCGCCACCGTGACCGGAGATCCGCGCCCATTCCTCCGTCGAGGCGTTGTTCGGCAGGTCCTCCTGCTCGGTGAATTCCTCCCGGACGGATCGCAGCAGATGCTCCGTGCGTACCCCCTTGGCCCGCTCGTCGCCATCCGAGGACAGGAAATCCTTGATGGCGTGCTTCTTGACCCGGTCCACAATATTCGCGACGACGGCCCCGGAGATGACGTCGGAGAAGTACAGCGTCCTGGTGGTTCCGTCCACGTAGGTCACCTCGAGGTATTCCGTCTCCGGGCGCCGACTGAACAGGTAGTCCGTGACGGTGGTGATCATCGTCTGCACGGCAGCCTCGCGGCTCTCGGCCCGTTCCAGCTCACTGGAGTGCAGCGGCAGAGCCGTGGTGAGGTACTTACTGAAGATGTCGGCGGTGCCCTCGGCATCCGGCCGGGACACCCGGATCTTCACGTCCAGCCGGCCCGGCCTCAGAATGGCGGGATCGATCATGTCCTCGCGATTGGACGCACCGATGACAATGACGTTGTCCAGACGCTCGACGCCGTCGATCTCCGCCAGCAGCTGGGGCACGATGGTGGTCTCCACGTCGGAGGAGACACCGGAGCCACGAGTGCGGAACAGTGAGTCCATCTCGTCGAAGAACACGACCACGGGATAGCCGTCCGTGGCCTTCTCCCGGGCGCGAGCGAAGATCATCCGAATATGCCGCTCGGTCTCGCCGACATACTTGTTCAGCAGCTCAGGGCCTTTGATGTTCAGGAAGTAGGAGCGGTGCTCCTCCGTGGATCGGGCGGCGAGCGAGGAGGCCACGGCCTTGGCGATCAGGGTCTTGCCGGTGCCGGGCGGGCCGTAGAGCAGGATGCCTTTGGGGGCCTTCAGCCCGTGCTCGCGGTACAGCCCCGGATGCAGGAAGGGCAGTTCGATGGAGTCGCGGATCTGTTCGATCTGATCGCCCAGTCCCCCGATGTCCTGGTAGCTGACATCCGGTATCTCCTCGAGGACCACGTCCTGGACCTCGTTCAGCGGGACCACGTCCAGGGCCTGGCCGGTGCGGGTGTCCACGGTCACGGCGTCGCCCACGCGGAGGCGCTGGTCGGCCAGCCGGTCGGCGCGGCGCACCACTCGTTCCTCGTCACCACGGCCCACGACGACGAGGAGCCCGTCGGCCAAGGTTTCCTTGATCCGGACCAGTTCCCCCGTCCGATCGGACTCGACCACCGCGACGATGGACAGCGAATCGTTGAGCAGGACATCGCTGCCCGGGGTGATCCGTGCGGGGTCCAACAGTGGGGAGACGCCGACCCGGATCCTCCGGCCGTGGTGCAGGACGTCGACGCCACCCTGGACGGTGGCGGCGATCTCGACGCCCTCGATGGCCTCGCGCGCTGGATGGACCTCCCGCACCGTGGCGAAGCTGAACGGGGCCTCCCCATCCAGTTCCAGGGCGGCCTTGAGGGTCTTGATCTCTTCGCGAGTCGCCTCCAGCAGGTCCACCATGCGCCGGTTGTTCCGAGCAGCGGTGTCCAACTGATACTCCAGCGTCCGGTTCTTCTCCGTCAGAGTCGACAGGCGGCGCTGGGCGGCCTCCAACTGGTTCTTCAGGGAGGACTCCACTGTTGAAGTGCTGGTGGCGGGGACGGAATCGCTCACGGATACCTTTCCGGCCAACCGGATCGAGGACGGATCTGATCGTGGTCTGAGGTCAGCCTTGCCCGTCCATCTTAGATCCCGTGCCTTCGCTCCGTGAGGCGCTCGGCTCCGGGCTTAACGGCCGTCGTCGCCGCCGTCGCTGTCGTCGCTGTCGTCGCTGCGGCCCTTGCTTTCCATCGCCGCCGCATCCCGGGCGGCTTTGCGTGCCTTCTTGTCCGTCACGGGACGTTCGCCCAGGGCCTGCGGGGTCCAGCGGCTCTCGTCCGCCGGTTGCCAGGCCTCCACATCCTCTGGTTTGAACTCGGAGACCTTCGATCTCTTCTTCAGCGTCAGCGCTTCCGCGCCGGTGGCCAGCCGACGGCAGACCAGCAGGAATCCGGTGTGCGCGACCATGCGGTGGTCCGGCCGGACCGCCAGGCCGTCGAGATGCCATCCGCGGACCATGGTCTCGGATGCCTCCGTCTGCGTGAAACGACCGTCTTCCCGGATGGCCTCGGCGACCCGGGAGAGCTGCGTGGCGGTGGCGACGTAGTTGATCCAGACTCCACCGGGAGCCAGCACCGTGGCCACGGCGTCCAGGCATTCCCAGGGAGCGAGCATGTCCAGCACCACGCGATCGACGGAACCGGGCTCGTGCACCGTGGTCATCACGTCCTGGGCGTCGCCGAGGTGAATGCGCCAAGCGGGGTGCTCGCCGCCGAAGAACGTCTGCACGTTGCCACGGGCCACGTCGGCGAACTCCTCGCGACGCTCGTAGGAGTGCACCTCTCCCCCGTCCCCGACGGCCCGCAACAGGGAGATGGAGAGCCCGCCCGAACCGACTCCGGCCTCCACCACGCGCGCACCGGGGAAGATATCCGCCATCTGCACAATCTGCCCGGCGTCCTTGGGATACACGACGGTGGCTCCCCGGGGCATCGAGAGCACGAAGTCACTCAAGAGCGGCCTGAGGACCTGGTACTCGTTTCCGGCCGAGTTGGTCACAACAACTCCATCGGGCCCGTCCAGCAGGTCGTCATGGTTCAGGACTCCCTGGTGACTGTGGAACTGCCCCCCGCGCGTCAGCGTGACGGTATTCAGTCGGCCGCGGGCGTCCTTGAGCTGAACACGCTGTCCGGGACGCAGGGGTCCACGCCGCTCACTGGCACCCGTCGGTTCCGTCCGGCCGGCAGGCTGATCGGGGTCCGAAGGGCCGGAAGTGGACGGGTGAGGCGTCTCGGTCATGCGGTCGTGGTCTCCTGTAGCGGTGTTGGGGTCGGGAGGGGATGGGGATTGGGCGAGGCGCTCAGCGCCGGTGACCGGTGGTCAGCCACTCGACCACATCCGGTTGGTGGAGGACGCCACAAACGGATCCGTCGAGGGCCAGAACAGCGTATTCGGTTCCCTCCACGGTCGCGAGCCGGTCCACCAGTGGGCGTCCGGCCTCGGTGGCTCGGACGATCGCGCCGCGCGGCAGAGCCCGAGCGGTCGCCGCAGCCGGGACGGATGCGGCCTCTTCCGGGGGCACGGACGAGAGGGCGGTCTCGTCCACGATGGCCTCGGGCTGTCCGGTGGCGGAGACGAGTACGGTCCGGGTTCCGGTGGGCCGGGCGAGCACCTCGGCCACCGTGGCCGTCGAGGGCAGACCGATGGCCGGACGCATCAACTGTCCCGCCGTCAGCCTCGGAACCCGTAGCCGCATCTCAGCGCCACGGATGGATTCCGTCGCGCCGGACCACAGGAAGTAGCCCACCAGCACGAGGATGACGATGAGCGACAGATCGGCCGGCCGTCCCTGCAGCATGGGGATCACCACGACCCCGACGGCCAGCAGCACGACGATGCCCCGGCCGGCCCAGCCGGCAGCGATGGAGCCCCGGTCCTGATCGCCGGTCGCCGCCCACACAGCCGACTCCACGATGC
This sequence comes from Citricoccus sp. GCM10030269, assembly GCF_042665635.1. Classification (NCBI taxonomy): domain Bacteria; kingdom Bacillati; phylum Actinomycetota; class Actinomycetes; order Micrococcales; family Micrococcaceae; genus Citricoccus; species Citricoccus sp. GCM10030269. The sequence continues at coordinate 289,372 of NZ_JBHTCV010000005.1, forward strand.
GACCGCCATCCAGGGGAAGACCCGGCAGCGCATTGAAGATCGCCACCAGCCAATTGGCGTAGGTGAAGATGCCCAACAGCAGGTCCGCGACGCCGTCGGGCTGCCACGTGGCCATGAGCGTCTGACCACCCAAGGCCAGCACGACGTTCGCCGCCGGTCCGGCCAGGGCGGTGACCAGGGAACGGCCAGGTGTGGCCTCGAAGGACCCGAACTGGGTGTGACCGCCCCAGAGATTGAGCACGATCTCGGTGGTCGGCCAGCGAAAGATCCTCGCGGTGAGGGCGTGGGCGAACTCGTGGACCAGGACCGAGAGCAGTAGCAGAACCGCGTAGAGGAAGGCGATGCCGTAGGCGCCCGCGCCGAGCTCCGGGAAGAGCCGCTGCACTTGAGGCCCGAACATCACGACGACGAACAGCGCGATGAGTGCCCAGCTCCAGGCCAGATAGACCGGAACGCCGATGATGCGTCCGAGTGGGAGCAGGCCTCGCCGGCGGGGAGTCGCCTCGAGGGCGTTCTCGCTCACGAGGCTCCGCCGGGGGCCGATCGATGGGCGATCGGAGCCTCCGTGGGTTGTCCGGCACCGGCCGACAGCCGGTCCGCGGCCTGTGCGAGGTCCCGCGGCGACCGGCCAGACAAGCTGGTCCACTTCTCCCAGCGAGGATCGTCAGGCAGAGCGAGGATGTGTGGCACGGCGACCACCGGCAGACCGGCTCCCGCGGCAGACTCCAGCCCGGGCAGGGAGTCCTCCAGCGCCACGCAGTCACGGAGCCGCAGACCGTCCACGCGCCGGGTCATCACGTCGAAGGCGGTGGTGTACGGCTCCGGGTCCGGCTTGCCGTGCATCACCATGTCTCCCGTGACGAGGAACTCCCACGAGCCGGCGGGCATCGATTCGGCCACGACCGAGGCCAGCGGCGCATGTGACATGGTGACCAGTGCGCACGGGACCGCGGATTCACGAAGGGCCGCCAGCAGTTCCCTCGCGCCCGGACGCCACGGCACCGAGCGGCGGACGCTCTCGATGACGTGCCCCATGGTCAGCTCGATGATCTCGCCGACGGGCTTCTTGACGCCGGCGTCCTGCAGCAGTCGAGCCCCGTGGTCGAGTGCCTGTCCGACGAGACTGTGGGCGAGGGCGGTGGTCCACTCCCCACCGGCGTCCTCCACCAGTGCGCGTTGGCTCGCGTTCCACAGCGGCTCGGTGTCCACGATGGTGCCGTCCATGTCCCAGAAGACCGCCGCGGGACGTGCAGCACGAACAGAGCGGTCCTGGAGACGCGAGCCGCCTGAGGTGAAGGGGGTGGGCATGGTCTCCAGTCTAGGCGCAGAAGGGTGGTCTCCTGGGCGTCTGGCACCACTGGTTCGCCCGGTCTAGGGTGACACTCATGGCAGAGATGGAGAGTGCACACGGTCCCCTTGGTCTGCGGGACCATTTGGCCCGGTCGGTCTCGGGTCGTCGCCCGGTGGTGCTGATCGCGGCGTTCGAGGGCTGGAACGACGCCGGCGAAGCGGCGACCAGCGCGATCGAATTGCTCCGTCACCAGTTGGGCGCGACCGCTGCCGGATCCCTGACGGACGGGGACTATTACGATTATCAGTTCACTCGGCCGACGGTGACGCGTGACGCCGACGGTCTGGGAACGCTGCATTGGCCGCAGACCCGGATGTACCGAGCGACCGACGTCGGCAGTGGAGACCAGGGCACCGGAGTCGACGTGCTGCTGGTCTCCGGAGCCGAGCCGAGCTACCGCTGGCAGGCCTTCACGGCCGAACTGCTGACCCACGCCGCCGAGCAGAACGTGGACGCCGTCGTCATGCTCGGTGCTCTGCTCGCGGACGTGCCGCACACCCGCCCGCTGCCGGCGGCGCCCTCCAGCGCCGACCCGGAGGTGCGCGAGGCGGTGGGCGCCGTGCGACCGACCTATGAGGGGCCCACGGGCATCGTGGGCGTCGTCACGGACACCGCGGCTCGGGCGGGACTTCCAACGGTGTCCCTGTGGGCGACTGTCCCCCACTACGTCTCTCAGGCTCCCTCACCGAAGGCTGAACTGGCCCTCTTGCGACGGCTCGAGGACCTGCTGCAGGTGACGCTGGATCTGGGCGCGCTGGCCGAGGACGCCGAAGCGTGGGAACGGGGCGTGAACGAGCTGGCCGGTGAGGACCCGGACGTCGCGGCGTATGTGGAGCAGCTGGAGCAGGCGCGGGACACCGAGGAACTTCCCGAGGCCTCCGGGGAAGCGATCGCTCGCGAGTTCGAGCGGTACCTGCGCCGCCGCGGTCGCGGCCGCGACTGACCGGCTACAGCTCCAGGCCCAGCAGACTGTTGGCCACGGTCCTGACGTCCGGCGTGGAGTCCTCTCCGACCGGGGCCGGTGCCGGAGCCGGTGCGCCAGCGTTGGCCGACTCGGCCCAGCGATCCAGTTCCCTCAACGCCGCGGGTGCGTCGAGGTCCTCAGAGAGGGCGCGGTGCATGGCCTCCAGCACAGCCCTTCCGTCGCTGGCCGCCTCGTGACTCAATGCCTGTCGCCAACGAGCCACCCGCTCGGTGGACTGCTGGAGCAGCTCACCGGTCCATTCCCAGTCCGAGCGGTAGTGGTTGGACATCAGCGCCGTACGGATCGCCACGGCCTCCACGCCCTGGGGCAGCAACTGAGACACCAGCACCAGGTTGCCCAGGGACTTGGACATCTTCTGCCCGTCCAGCCCCACCATGCCGGCGTGGACGAAGCTCTTCGCCAGTGGTTGACCGTCGGCGGCAGTGGCGTGGGCCGCGCTGAACTCGTGATGAGGGAAGCGCAGGTCTGAACCGCCGCCCTGCACGGTGAACGGCACGGGCAACAATCGACGCGCGATGACGGAGCATTCGATGTGCCAGCCGGGGCGCCCGGTGCCCAGTGACCCACCGTCCCAGCTCGGCTCTCCAGGGCGCGCCACCCGCCAGAGCAGCGGATCCAGCGGATTGCGTTTACCGGGACGGTGGGGGTCTCCACCGCGTTCGGGGAAGACCTGGACCATGTCCGCGGCGGACAGTTGGCCGATGCTGCCCAGCGTCCAGTCCGTGGCGGCCTCGGCCGCGTCGATGGAGAAGTAGATGTCGCCGTCGGGATCTCCGTCCGTTCCCGGGACCGAGTAGGCGGTGCCGTTGGCCATCAACTGCTCCACCGCATTCACGATCCAGTCCACCGTCTCGGTGGCGCCGACGAAATGGTCCGGGGCCAGCACATTGAGGGCCTCCATGTCCGAACGGAACAAGGCGGTCTGCTCGGCGGCCAGTTCTCGCCAGTCCACCCCCGTGGCGGTGGCGCGCTCCAGCAGGGGATCGTCCACATCGGTGACGTTCTGGACATAGGCGACCGTCTGCCCGGAGGCCCGCCAATAGCGGTTCAACAGGTCAAAGGTCACATAGGTGTTCGCGTGGCCGATATGCGTCGCGTCGTAGGGCGTGATGCCGCAGACGTACAGCGAGGCCTCGGCCGTGTTGCCCGGATGCCGCTGACGACCGGCAGAGGTGTCGTGGATGCTCAACCGGTCCGGTTGGGCCGGCAGGGCGGCCGGCCGGGGGACGTTCCAGGATTCCATCAGGCGCTGATCACTCCAAAGCCGAGCAGGATGTACAACAAGAGGCCCAGGCCGATGCGGTACCAGACGAAGGGGTTGTAGGAATTAGTGGAGATGAACCTCATCAGCCATCCGATGACGATGTAGCCGACGATGAACGCCGCCAGTGTGGCAACGGCGGTCTCCGCCATGCCGTAGGCCGCGGTCTGCTCCGGATCGCCGATCGAGCGGAACAGCTTGTAGAACCCGGAGGCGAAGACGGCCGGCATCGCCAGCAGGAAGGCGTAACGGGTGGCGGCCTTGCGGGTGTACCCGAGGGCCATGCCCATGGTGATAGTGCCGCCGGAGCGGGAGACGCCGGGGATGAGGGCCATCATCTGCGCCAGGCCGTAGAGGATGCCGTCCTTGACGGTCAGCTTCTCCAAAGGCTTGGTCTGCCGGCCGAGAGAGTCGGCGAGGGCCAGCAGCAGACCGAAGACGATCAGCATGGTCGCGACGATCCACAGGGAGCGGAACGAGCTGTCGATGGCGTCCTCGAACAGCAGGCCGGCCACACCAATCGGCAGGGATCCGATGATGATGAGCCATCCCATGCGGGCGTCGGGATCGTTGCGAGCCACCGAACCGAACAGTGAACGGAACCACCGGGAGATGATCCGCACCACGTCCTTCCAGAAGAACAGCAGCACGGCCAGTTCGGTGCCGATCTGGCTGATGGCGGTGAACGCCGCTCCTGGGTCGGCAGCCCCGGGGAGGAACTCACCGACGATGCGCAAGTGCGCCGAAGACGAGATGGGCAGGAATTCTGTCAGGCCCTGGACCACACCCAGGATGATCGCTTCTAACCAGTTCACATCAGTGAACCCTACGTCACCACCGGGGCCGACCAGCGACAGGAAAACGCCGGTCAGGTGATCGGTTCGAGGTCATCCTCGTCGTCATCAACGGTGTCATCTCCGTCATCATCATCGTCGTCGTCATAGACGTCCAACGGAGTGAACTCACCGGTAGCGGCGTACAGCGCGTCTTCATAGGCCTCAAAAGAGTCAGCGACGTTGAAGAAGGCCGATTCGACCGCCGGGTCGTCATCGTCACGCTTTCCGGTGGCGGCCGCCAGATGTTCTTCCAATGCGGAAACCAGGGCCTCAAGGGCCACGCGCGGGTCGATGCTCATGCCCACACGGTAGCCGGTTTTCCTCCGGCTGGCATAGGGTCTTCTGGGAACGACGAGACCGTGTCGGATTCGGAAGGATGACGGATGCGCGAACAGACGATGGCCAGCGGCCTGGACTCGTTGGAGCGGCAGGACAACTGGGAGTATCTGGTGATGACCGTCTCCCCACGGGACTCCTTGCCCGAGGTCCGTCGCCGGGTCGTGGAGCATGCCGAGTACGGCAAGTGGGAGCTGCAACGCTCGATTCTCTACCGTGGAGGCGCCCGGCGTTACTGGTTGCGCAGGCGGGTCATGCGCGTGCGCTCGACCCTGGGCCTGTAACTCTCAACTACTCACTCTCAACCGGGCCGAGCATGAAGCTCGCCAGGGTGTTGTGCGCCGATTCGTCGTCTGAGGGGTGAAACACGCCGGCCATGACGTCTCGGTAGATGCGGGAGAGCTCGTTCTGGCGGTGATACGAGGCCCCGCCGGACGCCTCCAGCGCGAAGTCCGCTTGCGCCTTGGCCGTCCGGACGGCCTGAGTCTTGTTGGCCACCAGCCGGGGGAACCATTCCGTGCCCAGCTCCGCGCCGGCGTCGATGCTCTCGGCCACTGAGCGCAACTGGGCGTCCATGGTCAGCTGCCGCAGCGAGGCTTCCGCGGTTTTGTACCGCAGCACGGGATCCTGGGCCAGCGGCTGTCCCGTGGTCTTCGAACGACGGCGGCCCAGGCGCTGCACGGCCAGCTCCACGGCTCGGTCTCCGATCCCCGTGTAGACGGCGGCGAGGAACGTGAGGAAGGAAGCAAAGACCCCGAAGGTGAGCGGATCTGCGTTCGGCCCGGCCGGGGTTCGGCGTAGGATCCGCTCCGCCGGGACCATGGCCCCGTTCAAGGTGGTGGTGTGGGAGTGAGTGGCTCGCATGCCCAACATGTCCCACGACGAACTGTCCGCTGCCCAGCCCGGGGCAGACCGGTCGAGGAATCCGAAGACGAGGTGGCCGCCGTCGGGCGTCTTGCCGAAGATGCCCAAGCGGGTCCAGACCGGCGAGAGCGAGGTGAAGATCTTGGTGCCGGTGAAGCGGTAGGAGCCGTCCGGCAGGGGTTCGGCGACCGTGTCCGAGTCGAAAAGCACGGCGTCGTTGCCGGGCTCGGAGATCCCGAAGGCGAACACCTCCCCGGCAGCCGACTCGCGGCGTACGAAGGCCAACGAGTCGTCCCCCTGCTGCGAGAGCACGGAGGCCACCCCGTTCCAGACCAGATGCATGTTGACCGCGAGAGCAGTGGCCGGCGAGTGCATGGCCAGCGTCCGCTGGGCGGCGACGACGGTCGAGAAGTCCCAGCCCAGTCCTCCCTCGGCACGGGGCGTCAGGGCGCCGAGATAGCCGGCTTCGCGCAGTGCCGTCAGGTCCTCATACGGGAAGGCATTGGCCTCGTCGTACCCCGGGGCACGGGAGCGGATTCCCTCCAGGAGAGTCTCGGTGAGCACGGTGTTGACGGTGGGCAGCTGGGGGCTCTGAGGTGTCGGCATGGTCAGCGCGCTTCGAGCATGCGGTAGAGGACGCGGCAACCGAACACGAGGGAGTCCACCGGAACCCGTTCGTCGATGCCATGGAACAGCCCGGTGAAGTCGAGATCGGCGGGCAACTGCAACGGCGCGAATCCGTAGCCGGCGATCCCCAACCGGGACAGCGATTTGTTGTCCGTGCCGCCGGACATCATGAACGGCAGCACGGGCGTTCCCGGGTCCTCGGCCTGGAGCGACTCCACCATCAGATCCACGAGGTTTCCGGAAAAGGGAACCTCCAGGGAGATGTCCCGGTGCTCGTGGCTGAAGTCCACTCCTTCCCCGGCCAGCTCACGCAGAGTCTGCATGACGTGCTCCTCCTGACCCGGCAGGAAGCGGACGTCGAGGGTTCCCTCAGCCTTGCCCGGAATGACGTTGTGTTTGTATCCGGCGGTGAGCCCCGTCGGATTGGAACTGTTGCGCAACGTGGAGCCCACGAAGCGGGCAGCGGAGCCCAATGCTTCGAGCTGCGGCCCCGGATCCGTCTCATCGAAGGGGATGCCGCAGATCTCGGCGACCTGTTCCAGCAGGTCGCGCGTGGTCTTGGTGTACTCGACCGGCCACTGGTGGGCACCAATGCGGGTCATCGCTCCGGAGAGCCGGGTGACGGCGTTGTCCGGGTGAACCGCGGATCCGTGTCCCGGGGCGCCGACGGCGGTGAGATTGAGCCAGGCCAGCCCCTTCTCCGCCGTCTGCAACAGGTACGCGCGCTGACCCTGGATCTCGGTGGAGAAGCCGCCGACCTCGCTGATCGCCTCGGTGGCACCGTCGAACAGCTCCGGGTGATGATCCACCAACCAGCGGGCCCCATAGACTCCCCCGGCTTCCTCGTCGGAGAAGAAGGCGACGATCAGATCGCGGCGGGGCGCCAGTCCGGACCGGTGCAACTCACCGAGGACGGTGAGGATCATGGCATCCATGCCTTTCATGTCCACCGCCCCGCGGCCCCAGATCATGCCATCGCGCAGTTCTGCCGAGAACGGGTCCACCGTCCATTCGGAGGCCTCGGCCGGCACGACGTCGAGGTGGCCGTGCAGCACGAGCGCGGGGGCCTCGGTATCCCACCCGGAGATCCGGCCGATCACACTGGCCCGACCCGGTGAGGATTCATAGATCTGCGGTTCCATGCCCGCCTGACGCATCAGCTCAGCACAGTACTCCGCTGCTTCGCGCTCGCCCCGAGAGGAGTTCCCTCCGAAGTTGGAAGTGTCGATCCTGATCAGGTCCCGGCAGGTACGGACGACGTCGTCGCGGAAATCGGTGTTCATCCCGCCAGCCTATCGAGGACCGGTGGCCGGTCTCACGCTGATGTCCCGAGGTCGTTCGGAGAAGTGTTAGGATAGTCAGCGCTGCCTTTCGGAAATGCACCAACGGGAGCTTTGAAGAAGCAGCAGATGTGCGCGCGGGTGGCGGAATTGGCAGACGCGCAGCGTTGAGGTCGCTGTGCCCGCAAGGGCGTGGGGGTTCAAGTCCCCCTCCGCGCACAGAGTGAGAGCAGGAAAAAGGCCCTCGGCCAGGAGCGGAACTCCTTGGTCAGGGCCTTTTCTGCGTCTTCGCGGACGTGGACATCGACCGGCTCTCTTGTGCAGCGACCACGTGCCGTCACCGTTCTGGACCGCTGTCACCACGCGACCACTACGCGATTTCCCTCAGCAGTGATCCCGATCCGTGGTCACGGTTCGTCGCCGGGGATACGGTCATGGCATGATCCCCGCCGAGGCAGTCATCAGGCCGATGGGCCGCGTCTCCAACCGCATCAAACGCGAGGTCCTGACCCGTCTCACCCCCGTCCGTTGGGCGGTTGACGGCAGGCACGAAGAACGGCGTCGCAACTGGGCGCCTTTCCTCCCGCCACTCGACCCGGCCCAGGCCGGGGTGGTCTGCACGCTGCAACGAGACGGAGTGCTGATCACCTCCCTCGAGCAGTTGGGCATACCCGACACCGATAGCCTCAGGACGACCCTCGAGGAACTGGTCGATTCGCTGTCCAGAGTCTCCCCCTCTGAACTCTCCCCTTCTGAAGCCAGTACGGTGCGCCCCTCGTTGGATGAGTTGCTGGCGGATCCCACTCTCTGGCAATGGGGACTCCAAGACCGCCTCCTGGACCTCGTGGAGAATTACCTCGGCGTGCCCGCGCGGTACTACGGTGCCGATGTGCGGCGCGAGGTCAGCAACAATGAGACCGTCGGCGTGCGCCAATGGCACCGGGATGCCGAGGATCGGCGTACCGTCAAGATCCTCATCTGGCTCAACGACGTCGATGACGACGGCGGTCCCTACGCCTACATTCCCCTGGCAGAGACTCTGCACGCCGTAGCGGCTCTGCGGTATGTCGCCGGATTCGTCGATGACGCCAAAGTCGCCTCGGTGACGTCACCGGGGGCCGCAAGGACAGCCACTGGTCCGAAATGGACCGCCGTCGTGGCCGATAACTGTCGACTGCTGCACCGCGCCACTCCCCCGGTGGCTCGCGATCGGTACTCGGTCACGTTCACCTGGTCCTCTCGCACCCCACTGAAGACCGAGCCCGCCCCGGAGTACTCTTCCGAGCACATTCACCGCCTCAGAAGAGGGCTCACGGAACGGCAGCTGCACTGCCTGCCGCCGAGCTTCGCGGTGTGATCACCTGGGAGTGCTCTCTCACCGGTTGTTGCGGTGGCTGGCGGGACGCCTGCGATAATCAGGGCTGAGGGGTCCTGCTGGCACCCCGGTAGCCCCCCCGACCCGAGGTGAAAGAGGCCCGCCCGCCATGACCGAAGCGCGCGAACTGCTGCAACGGCTGGCGTATGCCTACGGTGTCCAGCCGTCCTATCGAGGGCACGACGGGCACGAGTATCCCGTTTCCGACGAAACCCTGGTCGCGGTGCTGGCCGCCCTGGGATGCCACGTCGAGCCGGACGGCACGGCGGGCTTGCAGACGGCTCTGGAACGACGACGGCTGGAACCATGGCGGCGCGTTCTCCCCGAGACGACCGTCGCCCGGGGCGGCTCCGAGACCTCGGTGCAGGTCCGAGTCCCCCACGGCAGCGCCGTCACGCTGGACGTCGTGCTGGAGGACGGCTCCCAGCGGACGCTCGAGCAGTTAGAGGACTTCACCGAGCCCCAACAGGTCAACGGTGACCTCATCGGCCAGGCCACCTTCCGGGTGCCCAAGGACCTTCCCCTCGGCTGGCATCGGCTGGTCGCACGACTGGACGATACTCCGGATGTGGAGGCGACCCTGGTGGTCACTCCCGAACGACTCGACACCGCTGACTCGTTCCGGACCCGGCGAGGGTGGGGCCTGTCCGTGCAGCTGTACTCGACGAGGTCGTCGGCGTCGTGGGGCGTGGGTGACTTCCGCGACCTCGCGGAGCTGGCCGTGCAGACCGCCGCCCACGGCGGTGACTACGTCCTCTCCAATCCGCTGCACGCCACCACGCCCGAACCCCCGGTGGTGTCCTCCCCGTACTCCCCCTCGACCCGGCGATACACGAACCCGATGTATCTGCGCATCGAGGATCTCCCGGAGTACGCCATGCTGAGCCCTCGGCGCAGGGTCCTCGTCGACGAGATGGCGGCTGCCCGGCGTCGGGACAATCTCAGCGCCGATGCTCTCGACCGTGATGCCGTCTACGCCGCGAAGCTGCGCGCCCTGCGTTGGCTGCACCGGGTCGCCCCCTCGCCGGAGCGCGCGGCCGCGTATCAGGCGTACCGCGAGGAGGAGGGCCCCGGCCTGGACGACTTCGCACTGTGGTGCGCGCTGCGGGCCGCGTATGCCGCGGACGATCCGCTCTGGCAGGACCCGGGGCTGGTCCCCGGCGGAGCCCTCGCCGAACGGTTCCGGTCGGACCTCGCCGAGGAGATCGACTTCTACCGGTGGCTGCAGTGGCTCTGTGATGACCAGCGCGCCTCGGCCCAGTCGGCCGCGCTCGACGCCGGCATGCGGCTCGGCCTGATGCAGGACCTCGCGGTCGGTGCGGACCGGAACAACGCGGACGCATGGGTGCTGCAGGATCAGCTGGTGGCCTCGATGTCCGTGGGAGCCCCGCCCGACATGTACAACCAGCGCGGTCAGGACTGGTCCCAGTCGCCGTGGCATCCGCAGCGTCTGGCCGAGACGGGATACCGGGCGTACCGGGACATGCTCCGGTCGGTGTTGCGCCAGGCCGGCGGCGTGCGGGTGGACCACATCCTCGGGTTGTTCCGGCTGTGGTGGGTCCCCGTGGGCAAGCCACCGACCGAGGGCGCCTATGTCACCTACGACCACGAGGCCATGATCGGCATCCTGGCGCTTGAGGCTCAACGGGCCGGAGCCGTCGTCGTGGGCGAGGATCTAGGCACGTTCGAACCCTGGGTCCAGGATTACCTGGCCCAGCGGGGACTGCTTGGAACCTCCATCCTCTGGTTCGAACAGCTCGACGACGGCCCGCGCCCGCCACAGGACTACCGCGTGCAGTGTCTGTCCTCCGTCAACACCCACGACCTGCCTCCGACGGCCGGCTACCTCGCCGGCACGCACGTGGACCTGCGAGAGCGCCTCGGTCTGTTGACCGATCCGCAGCGGGAACGCGAGAGGGCCGCCGAGGAACGTGATGTCTTTCTCCGGGCGCTCCAGAACAGCGGCTTCTATCCGGCCGGAGCGCAACCGGACCTGACGGACCCGGCCGATGTGGCCGACGTCGTGGTGGCCCTACACCGATACCTCGCCCAGGCGCCCTCGATGCTCCACGGGGTCGCGCTCGTGGATGCGGTGGGTGAACAGCGCATCCAGAACCAGCCGGGAACCCAGCAGGACGAGTACCCCAACTGGGAGATCCCGCTGGCCGATGCGCAGGGACGGCCCGTCTTGATCGACGATCTCGACGCCGTCCCGGGATTCGCTCGACTGCTCGATGCGGTTGATCGGGAACTGCGCGGCGCCGCTGAGTCCCACGCCGAAGACCACCACCGCCACGGGCACTCGTGACGGCTTCGTGGGGCGTGGTGATGGTGTCCCTGCACACCTCTCCGTTGGCGCAGCCTGGCCAGGGCGACGCCGGTGGCATGAACGTCTACGTCCGGCAGCTGGCCACTGCCTTGGCCGCCAACGGTCATCCGGTCTGGATCCTGACGCGTCGGGACCGGCCGGGGCAGCGTGTCCGGGAGCTTCCGGTGCCCTCGTTAACCGGGGCGGCCCGGGCCACGGTGGTTCCCGTCCCTGCCGGGCCGGCGACACCGCTGCCCAAGGAAGACCTCTCTCAGTGGATCGATGACTTCGCCCGGAACGCCCCGGGGGCGCTCATCGCCGCCGGTGGGTGCCACGGAAGCGACTGCCGCTGGGTGGTCCATTCGCATTACTGGCTCTCAGGACTGGCCGGACTGGCCGTGGCCGCCTCCCTCAACCACGCACCCGTGGTGCACACCATGCACACCATGGCGGCGGTGAAAAACGCCCATGACGAGTGCTCCGTCGAGCCGGAGGAACGGGAGCGCGCCGAGCAGCGGATCGCGACCGCCGCCGACCTCCTGGTGGCGAACACCCCCGCCGAACGGGAAGAGCTCGTGGACCATTACGGTGCGGACCGGTCCAAGATCCAGGTGACTCCCCCGGGGGTGGACACCACGGTGTTCCGGCCCGACGGTGATTCCCACTGGCCGGGCCGACCGGCTCCGCTCACGGTGTTGTTCGCCGGGCGGATCCAGGCGCACAAGGGGCCCCAAGTGGTGATCAAGGCCGCCGAGCTGGTGAACCGCCGGGATCCTGGACGGCCGGCGGTTGCCGTGCATCTGACCGGAGCGATGTCGGGCGCCTCCGATCTCGACCTGGAGCGTCACGTGGTCGAGTCCGGCCTGGATTCCTGGTGCACCATGTCCGGACCGGTCTCGGCGCAGGAACTGGCAGCCTTCTACCGCGCGGCCGACGTCGTGGTGGTGCCCAGCTATTCCGAGTCCTTCGGCCTGGTGTCTCTGGAGGCTCAGGCTTGCGGCACCCCCGTGCTCGCGCACCGGGTCGGCGGCCTGACCTACGCGGTGGCGGACGGCGAGACCGGCCGACTCGTGGACGGGCTCAGTCCCGAGGCCTGGGCCGATGAACTCGAGTCGATCGCCGCTGATCTAGAGTCCTGGCGGTCGATGGGTCCAGCGGCCGCACGGCGGGCTCGCGGATTCGGATGGCAAACCATGGCCGCGCAGATGTCCACGGCCTACGAACACCTCTCCTCCGCGCCCTCTAGGGAACCGTGATCATCCCGGTGAAATGAGGTTTGCCGGAGCGGGCGTTCCAGGCCGTCACTTCGGTAGTACCGGGGTCGGGGTGCCCGAAGTGCAGCGACACCGTTCCCGGGAGCCTGGCCGGGGTGGCGAAATCGATGCTCCACGAGTGTCCTGCGCCCTCCGGTTCTCGACCGGCCAGCATCCGACCGGCCAGATACATGCCGTGGGCGATCATGCTCTTCTGTCCCAGGGCCCGGGCCGCCACGGGATTCAGGTGGATCGGGTTGTAGTCGCCGGAGACCGCCGCGTAGTCGCGGCCGGTGGAGGCGGGCAACGTCCACCGGGCGGTCAACGGCGGGGGCACGAAGGTCGGGCGGGCGGCTCGCTGGGGACGGTCGTGGCCATGCAGATGTACGCCGGTGGCCAGGTACGTGGAGGTGCCTTCCCACAACACCTGCGGTGAACCGGAATCGCCAGGTCCGTGGACTGTCACCACGAGATCCACGGTGGTGCCAGCGTGGTGCGGTGCCAGATGCGTGGCCGAGGCGGCGATCTCCAGCGGGACACCCGAGGGAACGGGGGCGTGGTGGTCGACGCGGTTCTGCAGATGGACCAGGCCGAGCAGCGGCAGCGGGAATTCGGCGTCGGCCATCAGTTCCATGGCTGCGGGGAAGGCCGCGACGTGGACCAGGACCGACGGCAGGTCGGCAGGATCCGGCGCTGTGGCGGCCGGCGCGAACAACCTCGCGTACTGATCCACCAGTTCTGGGTCTATCACGTGATCATGGACCACCACGGCGTGTCCTGGCAGTTCCGGTGGGCGGCGGCGACGGAGGACGGCATCGCCAGCGGCTCTCGTCAGGGCTTTGCGGTAGCTGGACAGCAGAGGTGTCATGGTCTCGCGTTCCATCTCAGGCTCCCATCATGCCCTGGCCGCAGACTCTCAGCGTGGAGCCCGTCGTTCCTCCGGCAGCATCGGAGACGAGGAACGCCACGGCTTCCGCGACGTCCACCGGCAGCCCGCCCTGCTGCAGGGAGTTCAGCCGTCGGGCGACTTCGCGGGTGGCCCGGGGCATCTTCGCGGTCATCTCCGTCTCGATGAAGCCCGGGGCCACCGCGTTGATGGTGCCGTGGGGCGTGCTGGTGCCCTCAACGCTGGAGCCGTCGGAGCCACCGGCTGGCGCCGATGGGTCCATCAGTCCAGCGGTCGCCGCGACCATGCCCATCACGCCGGCCTTGGAGGCGGCGTAGTTGGTCTGCCCCGTGTTGCCGGCGATGCCGGAGGTGGAGGCCAACGACGCGATGTGCAGGCCGTCTCGTCCCACGACCGCCTGGCCGTCGACTCCCTGACCGGCGGCGGCGAGGAACGTCCGGTTCATGGCCAACTGCGCTTCGATGTTGACCGCGATCACCGAATCCCATCGGCTCGCGTCCATATTGGCCAGTTTCCGGTCCCGGGTGATGCCGGCGTTGTGGACCACGACGTCGAGGCGGCCGTGGCGCTCGGCGCAGTGCCGCAGAATCGTCTCTCCGGCGCTCGGTGCGGTAATGTCCAGTTGCAGCGCGGTCCCGGAGAGCGAATTCACGACGCCGGCCAGCGCCTCCCCGGCAGCCGGCACGTCCACCCCCACGATGGTGGCGCCATCGCGGTGCAGCGTGGCAGCGATGGCGGCCCCGATCCCCCGGGCGGCACCGGTCACCACGGCCACCTTGCCGGCCAGTGGTTGGTCCCAGTCCTGCGGAACCGTGCCGCCGTCGGTGATGACGGGGATGAACTGACCGGAGACGAAGGCGCTCTTGGCGGAGAGCAGAAACCGCAAGGCTCCAGCGGCCCCGGGAACGGAGAGCGCCGTGTTCTCCCCGAGGACCAGACCGTTGGCGGTGCCACCCCGGCGCATCTCGTGAGCCAGCGACCGGGTCAGCCCTTCGACGCCACGGCGTGCCGCCCGCACGGCTGGTTCAGCAGTGCCGCTGGGATCGCGGAACACCGTGATCACTCGGGCGCTCGGCCCCAGCTGGCGCTGCACCGATCCCAGCGCCACAGTGGTCGCCGAGAGGTCCGCCGGGGTGCCGACCCCGTCATAGCAGGCGATGACCGCGCCATAGAGGTCGTCGTCCCCCGGTTGCCGACGGACCTCCAGTCCCCAGCCGAGGAGCATCTCGGCGGACTCCTCCGCCGCTGGACCGTCGCCGAGAACCAGCACCGATCCGTCGACGAGGTTCTGTCCCGGTTCGTACCGGCGCAACGCGGCCGGCTGGGGCAGACCGAGGGCGCGGGCGATCTTGCGGCCCATCGGTTGGTTGACGAGAGCGGTGTAGGTGTCAGTCATCAGTGCTCCTGTTCAGTGCTGCTGGTTCGGGCGACTCGATCAGCGTCCGCGGACGATGGCGACGATGCCCTGACCGCCGGCCGCGCACACTGAGATCAAGCCCAGAGATCCCGGTCCCTTCTCATGCAACAGTTTCGCCAGAGTGGCGGTGATGCGGCCACCGGTGGCCGCGAACGGGTGCCCGGCTGCCAGCGATGAGCCGTTGACGTTGAGCTTGGTCCGGTCGATGGAACCGAGCGGGGCGTCCAGCCCCAGCGCGGAACGGCAGAACTCCTCATCCTCCCAGGCCTTCAGAGTGGACAGAACGGTGCCGGCGAAGGCCTCGTGAATCTCGTAGTAGTCGAAGTCCTGCAGGGACAGACCCTGGCGCCGCAGCAGCCGGGGCAAGGCGTAGACCGGGGCCATCAACAAGCCCTCCTTGCCGTCCACGAAGTCGACGGCACCGGTCTCGAAGTCCACGAATTCGGCCAGGACCGGTAGTCCCTTCTCTGCGGCCCATTCTTCGGATCCCAGCAGCACGGTGGAGGCGCCGTCGGTCAGCGGCGTGGAGTTGCCCGCGGTCATGGTGGCGTCCGATCCGAGATCTCGACCGAAGGCCGGCTTCAGCGTACCGAGCTTCTCCAGAGTGGAGTCCGCCCGCAGGGAGTTGTCCTTGGACAGCTTGCCGAACGGGGTGACGAGGTCGTCGAAGAAGCCACGGTCATAGGCGGCAGCGAGGTTCTGATGACTGGCCAGGGCGAGCTCATCCTGGGCCTGACGGGAGATGCCCCACTGGAGCGTGGTCCGGGCCTGGTGGTCGCCCATGGACAGTCCGGTGCGGGGTTCCTCGGTGCCGGGTGCCTCGGGGGCCAGATGACCCGGGCGGAACTTCAGGACGGCCTTGATCCGGTCTTGAGCCGTGCGGGCGCGGTTCAACTCCATCAGGACCGCTCGGGCGGCGTCGTTGAACACCAAGGGGGCGTCCGAGATGCTGTCCACCCCGCCGCCGATGGCGGAATCCAGTTGGCCCAGACGAATCTTGTTCGCCAGTCCACCGATCGCCTCCATGCCCGTGGCACAGGCGATCTGCACCTCGTGAGCCGGAGTGGTCGGGTCGAGCGAGGTGCCCAGCACCGACTCCCGGGTGAGGTTGAAATCCTTGCTGTGCTTGATGACCGCTCCGGCGGCCACCTCTCCGATCCGTTCTCCTTGGAGCCCGAATCGAGCCACCAGTCCACTCAGCGCCGAGGTGAGCAGGTCCTTGTTGGACACCGAAGCATATGCACCGTGGGCACGCGCGAACGGCGTCCGATTTCCGCCCACAATGACGGCCGGACGGAGCCGACCACCGGCGATGGCAGCCGTGGCCGCTGTGGCCGCTGTGGTGCTCGTGTCAGTGGTCGCATCGGACGGGGCGGAGGAATTGAACTCGCTCATGGTGGTCCCTTCGAGGTGGTCACGGCAGGTCGTGGATCAACCGAGGGCCGTGAGGGAAACGTGACGGGGCTTACTGACACTCACAGTACCTGATACGCTCGGTATCGTGAATACCGCAGTGGACAGCGTGGAGAGCGCGGACGGTCGCAACACCCGTTGGGAGCAGCACCGGCTGCAGCGCCGTGCCGACTTGATCCGCGGAGCGCGGCGCGCGGTGCACGACCTCGGACCCCAGGCGTCCATGGACGAGATCGCTGCGCACGCGGGAACCTCCAAGAGCGTCTTCTATCGGTATTTCGGGGACAAGAACGGTCTGCAAGTGGCGGTGGGACAGCGCGCCATCGAGTTCATGGAACGGGAGCTGATGTCCGCCGCAGAGACCTCGGACAACCCCTTGGACGGTCTGTACTCGATGGTGTCCGTCTATCTCAGACTGGCCGAGTCCTCTCCCCACGTCTATGCCTTCTCGACGCGACTGCCGGCTGGCCCCGACGGGCAGCCCGCGGCCATGGCCGACTTCTTCGACCGGATCGCCTCCGTGATCGACGTGCATTTCCGTGAGTACCTGCATCAACAGCAGCGAAGCCCCTCGCCGGCGTCCGCCACCTGGTACTGGCCCCGCGCCGCCATCGGGATGGTCCGTTCGGCCGGCGAGACCTGGCTGGCGTCGCCGCCGAACGAACGCCCGGCCGCAGATCGGCTGGCCCGCAAGATCACCGCGTGGCTGACGATCGGGCTGACGGGCAGCTACGCCAAGGTTCCCGATCCGTCCTGAGCCCGCCCACTCGAATCCATCGCCTTCCACTGGGTGAATCCACCGCTTCACTCGCCGAACAGGAGCAGTCATGACCACCACTGATGCGAACGCCACTGCCGGCCTTGAGCCGGCCACGGTTCCCCCGACCCCGGAAGCCGACGACCTGACCGGATCCTTCAGCGCGATCTCTGCTGCCGAACCCGGCGGGCTCGACCGTGATCGGATCGAACAACTCCTGCTCGGCCGCTGGGCGAAGGAACGCCGCGAGGGCCGACGGAACGCCAAGAACCCCGAGCTGCACAAGCTCGAGAACATCTCGATGGAGGAGCATCGTGAACGGGTCCTGGGGCAGCTGAAGATCCTGGTCGACCTCGGACAGGTCCAGAAGGCGTTTCCGAAGCGCTTCGGCGGGGAGGACAACCACGGCGGCAACATCGCCACCTTCACGGAGATGGTCAGTGCTGATCCGTCGCTGCAGATCAAAGCCGGCGTCCAATGGGGACTCTTCGGCGCGGCCATCCTGCACCTGGGCACGGAATCGCATCACGAGCGGTTTCTGCCCGACGCCCTGAACCTGAATGTCCCGGGTGCCTTCGCCATGACGGAGATCGGTCACGGTTCGGACGTGTCCTCCCTGGCCACCACGGCCACCTACCAGCCGGAGACCGACGAGTTCGAGATTCACACCCCCTTCAAGGCAGCCTGGAAGGAGTTCCTGGGCAACGCGGCCCTGCATGGAAAGGCAGCGGTGGTCTTCGGCCAGCTGATCACCCACGGCGTCAACCACGGAGTCCACGCCTTCTACGTGCCAATCCGGGACGGTGCCGGTGATTTCCTGCCGGGCGTGGGTGGCGAGGACGACGGGTACAAGGGGGGCCTCAACGGCATCGACAACGGGCGCCTGCACTTCGACCGGGTACGCATCCCGCGGACCAACCTCCTGAACCGGTACGGCAGCGTGGACGAGTCCGGCGCCTATTCCTCCCCGATCGAGTCCCCCGGGCGGCGGTTCTTCACCATGATCGGCACCCTGGTCCAGGGGCGGGTGTCCCTGGCCATGGCCGGTGCGGCCGCCTCCGCCGTCGGGCTGTCCGGTGCCATCACCTACGGCAACCAGCGGCGGCAGTTCAACGCGGGCTCGGACACGGAAGAGGAGGTGCTGATGGACTACCAGCTGCATCAGCGCCGCCTCATTGATCGGCTGGCCAGGACTTATGCGGACACCTTCGCCGCCAACGAGCTGCTCGAGAAATTCGACTCCGTATTCTCGGGAGAGGCCGACACGGATGATGACCGCCAGGAACTGGAGACCCTGGCCGCCGCGATCAAGCCGCTGACCACCTGGAACGCTCTGGACACCCTGCAGGAGTCACGTGAGGCCTGCGGCGGGGCGGGATACATCGCCAAGAACCGCTTCACCTCTCTGCGTGCCGACCTCGACATCTATGTCACTTTCGAGGGCGACAACAACGTCCTGCTGCAACTGGTCGGCAAGCGCCTGCTCTCCGACTACTCCAAGGATCTGACCAACCTCTCGATCGGCGCTCTGTCCCGCTACGTCCGTGGGCAGGCCACCGAGGCGATGGTCAACCGCTCCGGGCTTCGCCGCATGGTGCAGTCCGTGCAGGACGCCGGCTCCGAGCGCAAGAGCGCCAGCTGGTTCAAGGACACCGACGTTCAGAGGGCCTTGCTGGAGGACCGGGTCCGCACCAAGACCGCGGCGGTCGCGCAGGCGCTGATGCCGGTGGCGAAGAAATCCCCAGCCGAGCAGGCCGCCACGTTCAACGACCATCAGACCGACCTCATCGACGCCGCCCGCAACCACGGCGAGCTGCTCGAGTGGGAGGCCTTCACTCGCGCGGTCGAGTCGATCGACGACGATCACACGCGGCGGATCATGACCTGGTTGCGGAACCTCTTCGCTCTCCGAGTCATCGAGGATGACCTCGGCTGGTTCCTGGAGACCGGTCGCATCTCACCGCAGCGTGCCCGTACTCTGCGCTCCTACATCAACCGACTGGCGGCTCGTCTGCGACCGCACGCTCAGGACCTGGTGGACGCGTTCGGCTATGAACCGGAGCACCTCCGGATGGAGGTGGCCAGCGGGGAGGAAGCTGCTCGCCAAGACGAGGCGGCGGAGTACTTCCGCCGCTTGCGGGCCTCCGGCGAGGCGCCGGTGCATGAGAAGACGCTGCGTCAGCGTCGAAGGTGATGCGGGGCGTGACTTAGGCTCGGCAGAGACGCCACCGAAGGCGCGACCGGAGACGAGCTGAGGGAAGCTGAGGGGACCATGATGCACGCAGCGGCAGAGGCGAACCGACGATCTGTCCAGCCCCACCCACGGACCACAGTGGTGGTGGCCACCCGCAATCGCCGCGAGGAGCTCCTGGCCTACCTCGGTCACCATGAGGCGCCGGTGATCGTCGTGGACAACGCCTCCACCGACGGCTCACCCGGTGCCGTCGAGGCGGCCTTCCCCGGCGTGCGCGTGGTCCGTCTCCGCCGCAATCGCGGTGCCGTCGGACGCACCATCGGCGCGCGGCTGGCCACCACGGACTACGTGGCCTTCGCGGACGACGACTCCTGGTGGGCCCCAGGATCCCTCGCCACGGCGGAACGGCTGCTGGACGACCACCCGAGCCTGGGTCTGCTGGCCGCGTCCATTGCCGTCGGACCCGAGGAGACTCCCGACCCGATCAACGAGGTCTTGGCGGCCTCTCCGCTGGGACCGTCCCAGGCCGGCGTCGGGCCTCGACTGATGGGATTCGTGGCGTGCGCGGCGATCGTCCGGCGTGAGGCCTTCCTGAGCGTTGGCGGGTTCGACCCGGTGGTCCGCTTCCCGGGGGAAGAGGAGCGGGTGGCGTGGGATCTGGCGGACGCCGGCTGGGAGTTGGCGTATGCGCCGCAGCTGCTCGTGCATCACCACCCCTCCACACACCGCGAACCCGGCGAGACCCGGCAGCGCGAACTGCTGCGCAGCGGTGTGCTGTCCGCACTGATGCGGCGGTCCTGGGACGTCGTGGCACGTCAGGTCTCCTCCGCCTGGGATCAGGGTGAGCGCGGACGGCGCGCGTTGGTCTCCACCGTGCCCAAGATTCCGTCGGCCCTGGCCCGACGACGGCCGGTGTCGGAAGCGGTCGAGACAGCAATCGCCCGGCTCGGCTGGACCACGCGGGTCAGCCGGGGATCTCGCACAGCCGGTGCCGGCGATGCGGGCGATGCGGGCGAGCAGCACCTTCACGAGCGGGTCTCGGTGGTGATGATCACTTACAACCGGCGGGACGAGGCGCTGCGATCCCTGGAGCGGCTCGTCGCCCTTCCGGACCGGCCGCCCGTGATCGTCGTGGACAACGGCTCGACCGACGGGACAGCCGAGGCCATCCGAGCGGGATACGCGGAGGAACCACAGGTCACGCTCATCGCCAGTGAACAGAACCTCGGGGCCGTCGGCCGCAATCTCGGTGTGGAGCAGGCGAGCACGGAATTCGTCGCCTTCTGTGACGACGACACGTGGTGGGAGCCGGGCGCCCTCACCGCGGCCGCCGAGGTGCTCTCCCGCCACCCGAAGCTCGGCGTCATCACCGGCAAGATCCTCGTGGAACCCGGAGCCCGGGAGGATCCCATCAACGCCGAGCTGGAACACTCCCCCGTCGCCGGCCCCGACTGGTTGCCCGGGCCCGCGCTGGGCAGCTTTCTGGCCGGTGCCTCGATCATGCGCACCGAGGCGTTTCGCGACGTCGGCGGGTTCAGCCGGCGACTGTGGCTCGGCGGCGAAGAGGAACTCATGGCCGCCGATCTCGCCACCGCCGGCTGGGAGCTCTGCCATCTTCCGGACGTGGTGGTCCACCATCAGGCTTCGACGGCGCGGGATCCGCACCTGCGCCGTCGTCACGGCTTACGCAACACCCTGTGGTTCATCTGGCTTCGCCGCCCCGTCGGAGCGGCCTTGCGGCGCACGCGGGATGTGCTGGCGGCTGCACCGCGCGACCGGACCACTGCTGCCGGCATCGCCGAGGCCGTGGCCGGGGCCGGCTGGGTGCTGCGCGAGCGCCGGGTGCTGCCCCCGCACGTGGAGCGGCGATTCCTCGATCTCGAGTACTCCCAGCGGCACAGCAGCGCCCGGCAGTACGTCAGCTGAGGATTCAGCTGACGACTCAGCTGAGTCGGCCCGTGACCGTCTCCAGGTGGTCGTCGTCCACCGCCGAGCGGAACCATTCGACCGTTCGCGCCAGGCCCTCCTGCCATGGCACCTCCGGGGACCAGTCGAGCTCCTGCTGAGCCAGGGTGGTGTCCGGCCGGCGGACCATCGGATCGTCCACCGGGCGGCCGATGAACTCGATGGGCGAGTCTGACCCGGTCGCTTCCAAGACGTCCTGAGCGATCTCCAGGACTGAGAGCTCGTGGGGGTTGCCGATGTTCATCGGTCCGGCGTGTTCACTCCAGGCCAGGGCGAGGATGCCCCGCACCAGGTCCGAGACGTAGCAGACCGATCGCGTCTGTGCTCCGTCGCCGGTCACGGTCAGCGGCTCCCCCGCCAGGGCCTGCCGGATGAACGTGGGGATGGCTCGACCGTCACGCGGGCGCATCCGGGGACCGAAGGTGTTGAAGATTCGGACGATCCCGGTATCCACCCCGTGCTGGCCGCGATAGGCGACCGTCATGGCCTCGGCGAACCGTTTGGCCTCGTCATAGACGCCTCGCGGCCCCACCGGATTGACGTGGCCCCAGTAGTCCTCGGCCTGGGGATGCACCTGGGGATCTCCATAGACCTCCGACGTGGAGGCCAGGATGAACCGCGCTCCCTTGTCCTTGGCCAGGCCCAAGGCGTGCAGCGTGCCGATCGAGCCGACCTTGAGGGTGTGGATCGGTAGTTTCAGATAGTCGATCGGCGACGCCGGAGAGGCGAAGTGCAGGACGAGGTCGACGTCACCGGGAACGTGGAGATAGTCCGTGACGTCACACTGCACGAGCCGGAATCCGGGGTCACCGATCAGATGCTCGATGTTGACGGCATTGCCGGTGAGGAAGTTGTCCAGGCAGACCACCTCCACTTCTCGGCGGCGCAGCTCGGTGCACAAGTGACTGCCGAGGAAGCCCGCCCCGCCGGTGACAACGGCGCGGCGAATGGTCCGCCCGCCCAGACGACTGAGCTGGGCGAGGGCCTCCGACTGGTGCTGATCATTCTCAGGGCTCACGGTGGGTCCTTTCTGGGACGAGTCGGGCATTCAGGTGTGTCTGTGCTGCATCCAAAACCTCATCCACGGTGATCCGGTCCAGGAGCGGATCGATCGTGTCCCCGTGCGGGTCACCCCACGCATCAGCCTCGGGGTCACCGTGCCACAACACAGTATGCAGATCGGGATCAATGGCCGGTCCCCACCGCTCGGGCGGTACCGGGCCGAAGAGCACCACGGAGGGCACGGCCCAGCCGGTGGCCAGATGTGCCACCCCGGTATCAGCGCTCAACACCAGTTCGGCCTCACGGATCACTGCCGAGTACTCGCCCAGGCCGTAGCGGCCCGTGTGATTCTCGACGCCGTCCAACCCCGCGGCGATGGCCTCGCCCAGGTGCGCCTCGGCAGGCGATCCGGTGACCAGCACCCGGATCCCGTTGCTCGCCAGTTCGGTGGCGGCCTGGCGCCAGCGATCCGCAGGCCAATGCCGCGACGCCGAGGCGGCCCCGGGATGGATCACCACCGGACCTCGTCCCTGACGACGCGCTCGCTCCTCGTCCGCCCGGGACCGGCTTCTCAGCCGCAGGTCCTCACGGGAACACTCCGCGCCGTCCTCACGCACCAGTCGGCACCACCGGTCGACCTCGTGCTCATCGGGCCTCCACGCCGGACCGGTGTGCCCGGCCTCGGCGGAGGCGAACGCGATGAGCCGGGCGGGGCGCACCGCTTGCAGCAGACGATGGCTCTGCGGACCGCGGCCGTGCAGGTTCACCGCGGTCAGCCCGGCAGGAAGATCCGGCAGCGGCACCAGCCCGGACAGGTGCAGCATCTCGTCCACGATCCCCAGCTCCTGCAGCAGACGACCGGGGGCGATCGGGCTGGCCAGCACGATCCGGCGGCGAGGATACCGGCGTCGCAGTCCCCGCAGAGCCGCGACGCCGGTCAGCGCGTCACCCAGCCCCAGGGCGCGCAGGACGAGGACATCGTCGGGCCGCAGCACCTGGTCTGACCCGCGAGCCTCAGTGCGCATCCACATTTCCAGCAGCGATGCGCTCCACAATGCTGGTGGTGGAGCGGCCCTCCACATACGGCAGCACCTCGACCTGGCCGCCCCAAGACCGCACGAGCGGGGCCTCCGGCAGCATCTCGGGGCTGTAGTCACCGCCCTTCACCCAGATGTCCGGCCGCAACCGGTCCAGCGCCGCGCCGGGAGTGTCCTCCTCGAAGATCAGGACGCCGTCCACATCGCGCAGCCCCATCAGCAGGGATGCTCGATCCTCTTGGCCGACAATGGGCCGGGCGGGGCCCTTCAGCCGCGTCACGGAGTCATCGGAATTGAGCAGCACCACGAGGACGTCACCGAGAGCACGAGCGCGCCGCAGGGTCTCGAGGTGGCCGGGGTGCAGGACGTCGAAGCACCCGCCCGTGGCCACGACCGTGCCGCCGCGCGCACGGGTGGCGGCCACCGCACGGATCGCCGCCTCGTGCGGGTCCTCGGCCAGGGGACGGTCCGCCGACTGGCGGTCCGACGTTGTTCCTCGGGGGCCGATGCGACCATCGCGAAAGGCGGCAGCACCGCCCGCCTCCACCCAGCGGGCCGCCGCTGTCACGGCGGCATCCACGGAACGGTGCACCGAGGCGCCGTCGGCGAGATGGACGGCGACGGCCGCGGCGAACCGGTCACCGGCCCCGCAGGGGTCAGAGGAGTCCACCGGGGTGGTCGGGATCAGTTCGGCCGTCCCGGAGGTGGCGAGGAAGGCGCCACTGGCACCCGCGGTCACCGCCACCGAGCGGGCGTCCCAGCCCACGCGCAGGTATTCGGCCAGTTCGTCGTCGGGCGTCTCCGAGGGAAGCGGCGCCGCAGCGCCGAGCGAGGACAGAGCCACGCGGGCTTCGGACAGGTTGGGAGTGATCACGGTGCAGCCGGTCACCGGCTCGCCTCCGCGCGGGTGCGGGTCCCACACCATCGGCACCCGCGGGGCCGCCTCGCTCAGGGCCCGCCTCACGGTCGGGTCGTGGGTCACACCACCGCCGTAGTCGGAGACGAGGATGACGTCGGCCCGGGCCAACAAAGACGTCAGACGCCCGGCATCGACGTCCACCGGCTTGCCGGAGCCGCCCTCATCGACCCGGACCAGGGTCTGTCCCCCACTGCGGATCCGCGTCTTGGTGCGGGTCCCGCCCTCATGGCCCAGAGCATGGATGTCGATACTGGCCATGGCCTCGCGCAGCTCGGCTGCGGAGTCGTCGTCGGCCATCGGCGCCACGAGGAGCACCTCGGGAGGCTCTCCCGGTAACCCACCGGCGGCGCCCGAACACAGCAGCGCGGCCAGTCCTGCACCACCGGGACTGGCATGGACGTGCTGGACATCCACCACAGGAACGGGGGCATCGGGACTCAGTCGTTCGGAAATTCCCGTGACATCTCGGTCCAGCAGTACGTCTCCCACCACGACGATCCGCGGGTTCATGGCGATCTCCTCCTGTCTCGACCCGGCACGGCGTCCGGACCTGGATGCCGGTGCGTGAAACCCTCTTCCATCACAGCACACAGTGTGTGCAGCAGCACGAGATGTGCTTCTTGAACCACCGAAGTGGTGTCCGCCGGCACGCAGATGGCCTCATCGGCCAGGGCGGCCAGCGGGTTCGGCCCACGGCCGGTCAGAGCCCACACCTGCAGCCCCTCCTGCCGTGCACGTCGTGCCGCTTCCATCACGTTCGAACTGGTGCCGCTCGTTGAGAGCAGGACCAGCACGTCCCCGTCCCGGCCGTGCGCCTGCACCTGCCGGGCGAACATCTCGTCCGCGCCGTAGTCGTTGACGATGGCCGTCAGCGAGGATGTCTCAGCGGACAGACACACGGCCGCCAGCGCCTGCCGGTCGCCCTGAAAGCGGCCCACGAGCTCGGCCGTGAAGTGCTGCGCCTCCGCCGCGCTGCCGCCGTTGCCGGCCGCGAGGACGCGACCACCGTCCCGGACCAACTCGAACAGGCGACGTCCCCAGCGATCCAGCAGACCGGCGTCGTTCTCCAGTTCTGTCAGAACGCGGTCGAGCTCGGTGCGGTGATCAGCCAGCCGTCTGCGGGTGGCCTCGGGACGGCTCGGGTGCTTCCGTTCGTATGTGCTCAGTGCCGACTGATAGGCCTCCTCGGTCAGCACTGCCGCCCGTTCCCAGTTGAAGAGCCGCTGGACGCGTTCGCGTCCGGCCTCACCCATGCGGGCGGCCAGCGCAGGATCCTCGGCGAGCCGTCGGATGGCGGCGGCCGTGGCGTCGACGTCTCGCGGGGGCACGAGCAGGCCCGTGGTGCCGTCGTCGATGCTGTCCAACAAGCCGCCCACGGCCGAGCCGACCACCGGGCGGCCGCACGCCATCGCCTCCAGGGGCACGATCCCGAACGGCTCATACCAGGGGGTACAGGTGACGACATCAGCCGAAGCCAACAGCCGTGCCGCCTCGTCCCGTCCGACGCGGCCGGTCAGGCTCACCCGGTCGGCCACTCCGTACTCCTCGGCCAGCGCCGTCAGGCGCACCGCCTCGGGATCGTCCTGAAGATCGCTCGGCTCCGGTCCCCCGGCCACCGTGAGGCACGCACCGGGCAGCTGCGCCAGAGCACGCACGACGACGTCCACGCCCTTGCGCTCGACCAGCCGGCCCAGCGCGACCAGCCGCACGGGATCGTCGGCGGCGCGTCCGTGGTTGGCGGTGCTGGATGAAGAAGCGGCGGGCGTGAACGCCTCGGCGTCCACCCCGCAGGGCACCACTCGGACCCGCTCGGGATCGGCGCCCAGGCCCATCAGCTCATCGACCTCGTCACGACAGGTGGCCAGCACGAGGTCGCTGTCGGCCACGAGGGACGCCTCGATGCCCAATCGCTCGGCGGGGCTGGTGTCCGCCAATCCCTGGTAGCGGCGCTTGACGGCGCCCAGTGCGTGGAAGGTCTGCACCATCGGGATGCGTGCGATCGACGCGGCCGCTGAGGCCGCCATTCCGGACATCCAGAAGTGGGCGTGCACGATATCCGGCACCCCGTCCCGCCGCCAGTGTGCCGACATCCAGCGGCCGAACTCGTCCATGTAGGCGATGAGCTCGTCCTTGGGGAGCTGTTCGGCCGGACCGGCGGGCACGTGGATCACCGCCACTCCGGGGGCGGCCTCCACGCATTCGGGCAGGGAGGCGTCGTCTCGGCGGGTATAGACCCGGACCCGGTGACCTCGCCGGCCCAGCTGGGTCGCGAGTGCGGCGACGAAGACGTTCTGCCCGCCGGCGTCCACGCCACCCAACGCGGCCAAGGGCGAGGCATGCTCTGATACCAGTGCGATATCCATCAGGCGACCACCCTTTCCACGAGTGCGTCCCAGTCGGCGAGGAAGCGCTCGAGTCCGTATCTGTCCTTGGCGTGCGACCGTGCCGCACGGCCGGCCTCCGCGGCCAGCTCAGGTTCGTCCAGCCACTGCCGGCCTCGCTGTGCCAACTCGTCCAGGTTGTTGCTGAGCAGTCCGGCCGAGGCCGGAACGGCCCGCGCCGCCTCAGTGGTGGACAGCGCCAGGACGGGGATGCCGAGCGTCATCGCCTCCAGCAGGGCCAGGCCCAGACTCGTCCACCGGTAGGGGTGGAAGTAGGCGCGATGGGCGGCCAGGGCATGGTGCAACTCGGACTGCCGGAGGTTCTCGTGCAGAGAACCCCCAAGCCAGGGAGCGACCGATGCCAGCGAGTCCATGCCCATACCGTAGACCTCCACCGGCAATTCACGAGATAACCGCAGCATCAGGTCGGTACCGGCCACGCGCGTTCGGCGCACCGGCTCGTTCACGACGACGGCTAGAGAACCGCGCTCACCGGTGTACAGAGCCCCGGGGTCCAGGACCCCGTGTTCGATCACGTCGGTCGGAGCCGTGCCGGTGTCCCACATCACCTGATTGAAGTAGGTGACGTGCACGACCGGGATGGCGTCCTGATCGGCGTAGGGATGCCGAGACGCCGCGGCGGACCCGGTGGGCGCATTGTGCTCGAGGTAGACGGCAGGCACGTCGACGCCCGCCCGCAGTCCGGTCCACTCCTGCAGAAGGGCGGCCTCATGCGGGCGTTGCAGCACGACGAGATCGGGGCGACCACTGGACCCGCCGTCACCGGCCACTTCCCCGGCCAGTTGCTCCGCCGTGACTTCGCGGGCCGAGGCCGGCCAGTCCCAGGTTTGGGCCCGGCCCCGGCCGTCCGGTCCCCGTTCCTCGTCCACGGGCAGCAGGTACTCGTGAGCACCCTGGACGAACGCCGTCATCCATGAGCCGTGCACGTGCCAGATCAGAATCTTCATCGGTCTCCTCCGGGCGTCAACGGGGGTTCAGTGCTTGTCCTCAGCTCCGCGACGGCGGCGACGACCTCCGCGCCGGAGATCGAACTCAGACACGGATGGCCCGAGATCGGACAGTCGCGCGCTCGGCTGTCCCGGCAGGCGGCGTGCTGGTCGCCGAGCAGGCGGACGGGCACGCCATAGGGTTGCCAACGATCGGCCGGCACCACGGGCGAGAACAAGGAGACCACGGGCGTCCCGACGGCGGCCGAGAGATGCGCCGGACCGGTGTTGCCGACGACCGTGCAGTCGGCGCCGTCGAGCACCGCAGCCAGCCCGGGCAGGTCCGTGCGGCCGGCCAGATCGAGGACGGCACCCTCCGGACACTGCTGCCGCGCGCCCTCCACAGTGGCCGCGACCAGGTCCTTTTCGGCCGGCCCCCCGGTGACCACCACGGTGTGACCGGCGTCCACCAGTGCCGCCGCGATCGTGGCGGCGTGGTCGGGCAGCAGGCCTCGGGCCGGGACGGAGGCACCGGGGTGCAGCACCACGTAGCGTCTGCCGTCCAGGGCCTCTCGCAGGTGTTCGGGCATTTCGGGAAGCGGTCGTCGCACCTGCAGGCGGGGATGGGCCGGACGCGGAGCCCCTGCCGCGACGGCCGCCTCCAGCGCCGCCTCGACCTCATGGCCGCCGCCGGGTGGGTCGGGGCGCTTGAGCCGCACATCGAGCAACGAGCCGGGGTAGTCCGTGCTCGTGCCCACGATGTGCTCGATGCCCGCCATCCGAGCCAGCAGGGCTATCGGCAGGGGGCTCTGATGGAACGAGGTGAAGATCACCGCCTGGTCGTATCCCGGTTCGCGGAGCCGCTCGACCAACCGGTTCGTGGCCGCGACGTCGACGGGTGGCGGACGGAACCCCGACCACGGTGCGGAGAACTCCAGCACGGTCTCCACGCCCGGCAGCAATCGCGCGGCCGCGGCGCCGGAGGGAGAGGCCAGCAAGTCCACGGTGCCGATACGGGCCAGCGCCTGGATCGCGGGCCCGGTGAGCAGGACATCACCGTCGGAGTCGAGTCGAACCGCCAGAATGCGCCTCATGTGCCCGCCCGGTCACCGTCCCCGGAGGGGGTCGATGACGGCGTCGGGGCCTGTGTCTGTCCGGAGGACCACGTGAGAACGAGGTCGACGGCGGCACCGAGGTGGGGTGCCGTGACCGGGGCGTCGACGATCTCCTCGGCGCGGGTGACGGAGGTGGGTACCAGTATCGAGCGAGCACCGGCGGCCTGGGCGGCCTCGATGTCCGCCCCGATGTCACCCACGAGGACGCATTCCTCAGGGCGCACCCCGAGTGCCTGCGCCGCGGCCAGCACCATGCCCGGGGCGGGTTTGCGGCACTGACACTGATCGTCCGGCCCATGGGGACAGACCTGCCAGGAGTCGAAGGGGCCTAGCAGCTCGTCGACCCGGGCATTCACCGCGTCCACCTCGTCACGAGTGATCAGCCCACGGGCCACACCGGACTGATTGCTGACGACGGCGGTGGCCAGCCCCGCTGCGCGAATGCGCTCAAGCAGTTCTCGGGCGCCGTCGACGGGCCGTACCCGCTCCGGATCCCCGTTGTAGGGGACATCGTGGATCAGGGTGCCGTCCCGGTCGAAGAGCACGGCCCGGGGACGCACGGGCCAGGGACCCGCAGTCCGATGCTCCAGCCAGCCACGGAGCCGGTGCCGGACGGCGCTGGGTGGAATGGTGACACTGGTCAAGGCCATCCGGCGCACCTCATCGGCGAACTCGGGATTTCCCGGGCGCGGCCCCGGAGCCAAACGGCCCGCCAGGAACCGCCCCGTCAACAGGGCCCAACCCAGCGCCCCGGCTCCGGCCAGGGAAAGGGCCACCGGGCTCGAGCGCCGTGGACCGGCCACAGCACCGACCGCACCGAGCACGGCGAGGGCTGCGGCCGACGTCGTGGCCACATGCCAGCCGAAGGCGCCCGGCGGTGCCTCAGCCCGCTCACGCCACTGTGGTCCGTGAAGGCGGCGCATCAAGGCGTTGTCCGCATTGCCGGACTGGACCCGCTGACTGACCCAATCGTCGGCGGGGCGGACCGGGTGGATGATGTTCCGCTGGCCCCGCACCAACCGATGACCGGCCTGACGAACCCGCAGGGCCAGGTCGGCGTCCTCGCGATAAGCCCGGGGGAACCGCTCGTCGAATCCCCCCACCTCTTCCAGGACGCGGCGTCGGTAGGCCATATCCGCCGTCGCCCAGTCAGCGTCCTCCAGGGAAGCGGTGTTGCGTTCCCAGTCGGTCGGCCGGCGATCAGCCGGCAGCGGAACGGTGATGCGACCCTGAGTGGCCCCGACCTCCGGCGGACAGTCAGCGAGGTCCTCGACCAGTTTCCGCGCCCAGTCGACCGGCAGTTCGACGTCGTCGTCCACGAAGGCGATCCATTCCACAGACGCGTCGACGGCGCGCCAGCCGCGGTTGCGTGCCGCGGCCGGGCCCCGGCCGTAACCGCGGACCACACGGACGGGTTCGCCGGCCACGGTGGGAGTCAACGGAGTCAGCGGCTCGTGGGCGTCTTCCGGTTCCCGGCGGTCGTCCACCACGACGATGTCGACGGGTGCGGGGTGCTGGTCATCGGTGTCCAGAGCGGCCACCGTCTCCAGCAGGCGGTCCAGTGAGGGCCGGCCGACGGAGGGAATCACCAGTGCGTACGAGGACGGTGTGCTTCCCTGGACGCTCGTGTTGTTGCTCGCGGGGCTGTTCACGGGGTTGTTCATGAGGCAAAGAACTCCGCGCGGCGAACCAGATGAGGGCCGAGAACCAGAGCGGCGACCGGCGCCGAGCCGAACAGCTCCAGGGCGTCACGAGGGTCGTCCACCATGGGCCGACCGGCCGTGTTCAGACTGGTGTTGACGACCACCGGAACCGAGGTGCGCCGATCAAGGGCCCTGAGCAGGGCGGCGATGCCGGGATTGTCCCGGTCGCTGACCGTCTGAATCCGCGCGGAGCCGTCCACATGGGTGACGGTGGGGATGCGTTCTCGCCATGCCGGAGCCACCTCGTGGGTGAAAAGCATGTACGGACTGGGAATCGGTCCGCCACTGAAGATCTCGGCGGCCCGATCCTCCAGGACCATGGGCGCCACCGGACGGAACTGCTCCCGGCCCTTGACGTCATTGAGCCGCTCCAGGTTGTCCGCGTGGATCGGGTTGGCCAACAGAGACCGGTGGCCCAGGGCCCGGGGACCGAATTCGCTGCGGCCGTCGAACCAGGCGATCACGCCATTGCCCTCGAGGATCTCCGCCACCTCATCAGCCAGCGCCTCGCGGGATCCCGGCGTGGTGAAGGGGACCTGGGCGGTGTCCAGCCATTGGGCCAGTTGCTCGTCCGTCCAGCTCCGGCCGAGGGCGGCGGTCGGTGCCGGCTCAGCGAGATCCCCGGCCTGCTGCGCCAGGGTCAGGGCCGCACCGAGCGCCGTGCCGGAATCGCCCGACGCCGGCTGGACCCACACATCGTCATAGCCGGCTTCGCGCCAGATCCGGGAGTTGGCCACACAATTCAGCGCGGTGCCGCCGGCCATGGTCAGGATGCGCTGCCCGGTCTGTTCGCGCAGCCAACGAGCCAGCTCCACGAGGGTCTCCTCCACCACCGCCTGCACGGACGCCGCGAGGTCAGCATGCGGTCCTCCCCAGGTGCCGTCGTCGATGCGTCGGGGGGCGAACCGCTCCCACTCCGGAGCGCGGGCGGTGAATCCTCCATCGCCGGTGGCGTGCACGAACTCCCGCAGTTCCTCCAGGAAACGCGGCTGCCCGTAGGAGGCCAGCGCCATGACCTTGAACTCGTCCGATGAGCGCAGAAAGCCGAGGTGGTCGGTCAGGGATTCGTAGACCAGCCCCAGCGAATCGGGTAGCGGCTGACGGGCCAGGATGGAGAGCTCTCCGTCCACGTACTCGCCGGCCAGGTACGAATGCCCTTCTCCGCGGCCGTCCGAGACCAGCACCGCACCGCTGCGGTAGGGACCGGCCAGACCGGAGGATGCGGCGTGGGCCACGTGGTGCTGAACGAAGCTGACGCGGGAGCGGTCCAGCCCGGGCAGGGCCTCGGCGATGAACCCGGGCGCCCGGTGGACGTAGTCCTGCCGGATGTGGTCGTACGGGTCATCAGGGATCTCCGCCGCGAGCTCGGGATCGAAGGAATATCCCACCCCGTCCAGGTCCGCGGCGGTGATGCCGGCCTCCGCCAGCACCCAGCGCATGGACTGCTCCGGGAGTTCCCAGGCGGAGAACGGCACCGGCCGCTTTCCGTGCTTACGTCGGGAGAACCTCTCCTCCTCGGCGGCAGCGACGACTCTCCCATCGACCACCAGAGCAGCGGCCGGGTCGTGGAACGTTGCATTGATTCCCAGATAGCGCACCCAGTTAGTGTTGCATACCATCCGCTGGGCGGCCGGGAGCGCGGCCTGGACGGCGGATTACCGCGTGTCAGGAGCGGTTTCCGGTGATTTCAGTACCTGGATCAGTTCCGACAATCCAAGGTCGACCTGACCATCGGTGTCCCTCCGTGAGGCCATGTTCTCGGCCAACTCTGCGGCCAGGGATCGGCCTTCGGCCAGGCACCAGTCCAGGGCCGCGTCAAGGGTCACCTCGGTGACGTCGTCCGCAGTCAGCACCGTCGGCCAACCGAGGGCCCGAGCCTGTGCCGAGACCTTGCCCCCGCCGGCCACCGGGTCCACCGCCACAGCGGGAACGCCCGAGGCCAGCGCCAAGACGAGACCATGCATCCGCATCGTGACCACCGCGTCCAGCCGCCCGATCACCGACTGCAGCTGCTCCGGCGATGACGGCAATCGCCAGTCCCGAGGATCGAGCCGGGTGTCCAGATCGAGCCGGGCGGCATCACGGTGGGTCAGCCACCGCTGGACTGTGTCCCGCACCGTCTCGTGCCGACGTCGTGCTCCGTACTCCCGCTGGCCCGCCGTGAGGAACACGCCGACGACCGGCGGCAGGGGCATCCCGCGTGGGGCTGAGGAGGTCGCCAGGTCCGGTCGCGGCTCCTCGCCCGGCCGGTCGCGGGCGATGACCTGATGAAACCCCGCCACGACCGGGTCTCCGGGATCGATGACGCTGACGCCGATCGCGATCCGGGTGCAGTGAGCGTAACGCTCGTGCAACTCGGCGATGGCGGCACCGGTGAGAGGGCCACAGACGAACACCAGATGGCTGTAGTGCTCGGGATCGGCGTCGTCCAGGGCCAGGCCGCCCGGTGGGCACATGACCCGACTCCACGCCGTGTCGTATCCGATGCCCGCCCGGTCCAGCGCCCGTTCCACGGTGCGCATGGCCAACACGTCCCCGGCGGTGGCTTCGCCGTGCAGCAGGGACGGCCAGCCGGTGATCAGGACTCGGGAGGCAGTCACCGCAGAACGGACTCGTAGACCTCGACCGTCCGGCCGGCGATGGCATCCCACGAGAAATGGTCGATGGCGCGTTGCCGTCCGGCGTGGCCCATCCGGGCTGCCTGCTGGCGATCGTCGAGTACGGAGGTGAGAGCGGCGGCGAAATCACGCACAAACTGCTCCGGATCCACTGGCGTGCCCGTGCCGTCGCTCGCCTGCGCCAGCGGCACCAGACGCCCGGTGACGCCGTCCTGGACGACCTCGGGAATGCCGCCCACAGCCGAGGCCACGACGGCGGTCCCGCACGCCATGGCCTCCAGGTTGACGATCCCCAGGGGTTCATAGATCGATGGGCAGGCGAAGACGGTGGCCTGGGAGAGGATCTGCATGATCTCCGCTCTCGGCAGCATACCCTCGATCACCACCACGCCATCTCGAGTGGACTGCAGTTCGGCGATGAGACTGTTGACCTCGGCGGCCAGTTCGAGGGTGTCGGCGGACCCGGCGCACAGCACCAGCTGCACCTCGGGGTCGAGCTGTGCGGCGGCACGCAATAGGTGTGGAACGCCTTTCTGTCGGGTGACCCGGCCGACGAAGGCCACGGTCGGTCGACGCGGATCGATGCCATGTCGCTCAAGGGCTTCCACCCCCGTCTGAGGCGTCCAGAGTTCGGTGTCGATCCCGTTGTGCACCACGCGAACCCGCTCCGGATCGACGTCCGGATAGGCGGCAAGAATGTCGCGGCGCATGCCTTCGGACACGGCGATCACGGCGGCCGCCGAGGAGTAGGCGGTGGCCTCGGCCCAGGTGGAGACGCGATATCCGCCACCGAGTTGCTCAGCCTTCCACGGTCTCAGAGGCTCCAGTGAATGGGCGGAGAGGATGTGCGGGACACCGTGCAGCAGTCCGCCGAGGTGGCCGGCCAGGTTCGCGTACCAGGTGTGGGTGTGGATCAGGTCCGTCCCGGCCAGGTTCGGCAGGATGGCCAGGTCCGTGCCGAGAGTCCGCACGGCCGCGTTAGCATCCTCTAGTCCTCGGGGGATCCCGTAGCTGCTCACCGTCGCCCCGTGGTAGTCAGAGTCGCGAGCTTCGCCGAAGGCATGGACCCGCAGGTCCAGCCGCCCGGCCAGAACCCTGGACAGCTCGGCGACGTGCACGCCGGCGCCACCGTAGATCTCCGGGGGGAATTCCTTGGTCACCATGTCGATCCGCACCTGCTCAACGTAGTGGAGCACAGAGAACTGGGGATAGTGTGAAGACACGGAGACGCCACGGACGGAACGGTGAGATCGAGATGCCACAGACGAAGGTACTGGCGGTTGTTCTGGCCGGCGGCGAAGGCAAGCGGCTGATGCCCCTGACGGCTGACCGGGCCAAACCGGCCGTCCCGTTTGCAGGAAGTTACCGGCTGATCGACTTCGCCCTGTCCAACCTCGTGAATTCCGGCTATCTGCAGATCGTGGTCTTGACGCAGTACAAATCGCATTCGCTGGACCGGCACATCTCCGAAACGTGGCGGATGTCCACGCTCCTGCAGAACTACGTCGCCTCGGTCCCCGCGCAGCAACGCCGGGGCAAGGACTGGTTCCTGGGCAGCGCCAACGCCATCTACCAATCGATGAACCTCATTCATGACGCCCGTCCGGACATCGTGGTCGTCATTGGCGCGGACCACGTCTACCGGATGGATTTCCAGCAGATGGTGGACCAACATATCCGGTCTGGGGCCTCAGCCACCGTCGCGGCCGTGCGGCAACCACTGGAATTGGCCTCCTCGTTCGGGGTCATTGAGACAAAGCCGGATCAGCCGGAGCGCATCGAGCGGTTCGTGGAGAAGCCCGCCACGACGCAAGGACTGGCCGACGATCCCACGCACTTTTTGGCCTCCATGGGCAACTACGTCTTCACCGCGGACGCGCTGGTGACGGCTCTCAACGAGGACGCCCGCGCCGAGCAGACCAGCCATGACATGGGCGGCGACATCGTCCCCTGGTTCGTGGACCGCAATGACTGCGGCGTCTACGACTTCACCACCAATGTGCTCCCCGAGGAATCCGGCGGGATCCACTACTGGCGCGATGTCGGCACCCTGGACTCTTACTACGAGGCCCACATGGACCTGGTGAAGCCTTGGCCGGAGTTCAACCTCTACAACAGCCAGTGGCCTGTCTTCACTCGCCAATCCGTGTCCCCGCCGGCCAAACTAGTGCGGTCTGCCACCACTCGTCCCGGAACCGCCGTCGATTCGATCCTGTCCCAGGGGGTCGTCATCTCGGGCGGCACGGTGGCGCAATCGGTGCTGTCCACGGATGTCCGGGTCGGCAATGAGGCCTGGGTAGAACAGTCCGTGTTGTTGGACTGCGTCCAGATCGGCCCGGGCGCGAAGGTCCGCAACGCGATCCTGGACAAGAACGTTATCGTCCCCGAAGGCGTGCAGATCGGCTTCGATCGTGCGGCGGACGAGGCGCGCGGGTTCACGGTGACCGACTCAGGGCTGACCGTCACCGCGAAGGGTCAGTACGTTCTTCCGCTGGCTTAGTAACAAACCCTTCCCCTTGTAGGCGTACCTACAAGGGGAAGGGTTTGTTAGCGCTGAGCGGTGCCGAGTTAGGGCCAGGACGGCTCCTCGGCGTGGGCGATGAACAGCTCGCGCACTTCGCACCCGGAAGGCTGAGACAGGGCGAAAATTACCGCGTTGGCTACATTCTCCGGATCGTTGAGCTGGGAGTCGTCCTGTGGCTTGTACTGCTCGGTCCGGTCATCAAAAAACCGCGTCTTCATCCCACCCGGGATGAGTTGGGTGACGCCGACCTCGCCCTTGAGTTCCGCGGCCAGTGCCTGAGTGAAGCCCAGGACGCCGAACTTGGAGGCGCAGTAGGCGGTCGCGTCCGAGGCACCCTTGAACGCCAGGGTGGACGCGACCGTGAGCACGCGACCTCGCGAGGCTTTCAGGGCCGGCAACGCGGCTCGGACGGTGGAGACCGTTCCCAGCAGATTGACGCGGACCACCAGCTCCCAGTCCTCCACGGAGACATCCTCGAGTCGGCCGCACCGGTCGATGCCCGCGGCGGTGACGACGGCGTCGAGCCCGCCGGCGTCCTCAGCGGCACGCTGGACCGTCTCGGTCACCGCTGCCGTATCGGACACGTCCACCTGGTACGCGGAGACGTCTCTGACCGAGCTGATGTCCCGGTCCAGAACAATCGGGATGCCACCATGGTCATGAACGGCGGCCGCGACGGCGGCGCCCAGGCCAGAGGCGCCGCCGGTGATCAAGATCCGGCCAATGCCGGAAGACTGAGTGTGCATACATTCCTCTCACTGACACGACCGCCAGATCGGCAGCCTGATTCACCCAACCGTAACCGAGGCCATTAGGGTCAGAGGCATGACCGCAGAGATCACCGTTCTGAGTCCGCACGACGGCACGTCCGTCGGAACCCTGCCCTGTGCCAGCGAGGACGACGTTCGCGGTGCCGTTGCAGCAGCGAGGGCGGCGAGCCGCGCCTGGGCCCGCACCAGTCCAGAGGAGCGGGGCACGATTCTCCGGACAGCAGCCGACGCCCTGGCCGAGCATGCCGAGGAACTGGCTGCCCTCAACACCCAGGAGACCGGGAAGCTGCCCGACGAGGCGCGCGGCGGAGTGGAGGCCGGCGTCGGGACACTGCGTCAGTACGCCGAGCTGGGCCCGGTACACCGCGGACACAGCCTGCGCGGCAGCGCGCTGGCCGGCGACTGGACAGTGGCCGAGCCGCGTGGCGTGGTGGCCGCGGTGACCCCGTGGAATGATCCGGTCGCCGTCGCCGCCGGTCTGCTCGGTGCGGCCCTGGTCACCGGCAACACCGTGGTGCACAAGCCGAGCGAACGCTGCCCGCACACCGGCGCCCGCCTCGGGGAGGTCCTCTCCGCCGCCTTGCCTCGGGACGTGTTGATCACCGTCACCGGGGGCCCGGACACCGGCCGAGCGCTGACGCGCCTGCCCGACCTCGACGTCGTCGCCCATGTCGGCTCGAGCGCGACCGGCGAGGCCATCGCCCGGGCCGCCGTGGAGACCGGGGTCCACGTCATCCGGGAGAACGGCGGCAATGACCCCCTGGTGATCGATGATGACGTGGACCCGAGCTGGGCCGCTGAGCAGGCGGCCATCGGCGCCTTTACTAATGCCGGTCAGATCTGCACCTCGGTGGAACGGATCTACGTTCACCGGGGCATCGCCGAACCGTTCCTCGAGGCGCTGGCCGGCCAGGCCCGCAGCCGGAACACCGACGGATCCCTGGCCCCGCTGGTGGACCACCGGATGCGTGAGGAGGTCCACCGTCACGTCACCGAGGCACTGGATCGCGGAGCCACGGCCCTCGAGGGCGCGCGCATCCCGGACGGAGCCGGTTCCTCGTATCCCGCCACCGTCCTGCGGGACTGCACCGACGACATGCTCGTGATGAGCGAGGAGACCTTTGGCCCGGTCGCCCCTGTGCTCGTGGTGGAGAGCTTCGACGAAGGACTGCGCCGCGCCGCCGAGGATCGCTACGGGCTGGCGGCCACGGTCCTCACCGGCCGGATCAGCCATGCGCAACAAGCGATCGCGGAGCTCGAGGTGGGCACCGTCAAGGTCAACAATGTCTTCGGTGGTGCTCCCGGTGGCGCTGCCCAGCCCCGCCGGGCCAGCGGCGACGGATTCGGCTACGGCCCCGAGCTGCTCGACGAGATGACCCAGGTGAAGGTCGTGCATGTGGAGATGCCGCCGGTCTGAAACGGTGGTTGAATAACTGCATGGACGCATCCCTCGACCGCCTGAACCTGACGCGCGCCGAGGCACAGGCCCGCTCGAACCTGCTGATCACCCATGCCTACGACGTGTACGTGGACGTCTCCGAGGCACGGCACCCGTCGGTGACTCACTACCGGTCCGCGACGACCATCACCTTCTCGTGCCGTGAGCCGGGCACCTCGACCTTCCTGGACTTCGTGAACGACGGCGTCGAGTCGGTCGTCCTCAACGGGCGCTCCCTCGATCCACGGCGAGTGGCGGGGCGGGCGCGTGTGCTGCTGGAGGACCTCGAGGCCGAGAACGAGGTCACCGTCGTCGGGAACGCGCTCTACTCGACGTCGGGAGAAGGGCTGCACCGCTTCGTGGACCCCACGGACGGTCAGACCTACCTCTACACGCAATACGAGCCCGCCGACGCCCGGCGAGTATTCGCCAATTTCGAGCAGCCCGATCTCAAGGCGCGGTTCACGTTCCATCTGACCGGACCGAAGGACTGGGAGCTGGCGTCGAACCAGGCGGAGTCCGCGCGTCGGGACGGTGAAGGTGACCTCGTCACCGTGGATTTCGAACCCACTCCCCCACAGTCCACCTACATCACCACGCTGCTGGCGGGCCCGTACGCCACCTGGACCGACCGCTGGGACGGGCACGTGGCCTCCAGTGCGCCGTCCGTCCCGCTGACGCTGTACTGCCGCACCTCGATGGCCGAGGCCATGGACGCGGACACGGTGTTCTCGACGACGAAGGCCGGGCTCGACTTCTTCCATGATCTGTTCGGCGTGGCCTATCCCTGGGGCCGCTACGGACAGGCCTTCGTGCCGGAGTACAACCTGGGCGCCATGGAGAACCCCGGACTGGTCACCTTCACGGAGGACTATGTGTTCACCTCCCGCGCCACGGCGTCCCAGTACGAGGCCCGGGCGACCACGATCATGCACGAGATGGCGCACATGTGGTTCGGCGACCTGGTGACCATGCGCTGGTGGGACGACCTGTGGCTCAAGGAGTCGTTCGCGGATTACATGGGGACGCTCGCGGTGGCCGAGGCCACAGCGTACACGGGCGCCTGGACCACCTTCGCCAACCGGCGCAAGGGCTGGGCCTATGTCCAGGACCAATATCCCACCACGCATCCCATTCTGGCGGACATTCCCGACTTGGAGGCCGCGCGGCAGAACTTCGACGGCATCACCTACGCCAAGGGCGCCTCGGTACTGAAACAACTGGCCGCCTACGTCGGTCGAGAGGCGTTCACGGCGGCCTCCCGGCAGTACTTCGCGCGCCATGCCTGGGGCAATGCCGAACTGCACGACTTCCTGACCGTCCTGGAAGAGGCTTCCGGACGCGACCTCTCGGACTGGGCGCAGCGGTGGCTCAAGACCTCCGGCGCCTCCGAGTTGAGCGTGGCCGACGGAGAGCTGCACCAGCAGTCGCGGGATCCCGCCACCGGCACCGAGGTGCTGCGGCCGCACCTGGTGCGGGTGGGCTGGTACGAGCCCGACGACGGCGGGCGCCTGGTGCGGGTGCGTTCCGTCGAATGTGAGGTCGCCAGCGGGCCCGACGGCGCACGGACTCCAGTGGATCTGCCCTCATCCGATGCCGCCCTGATCCTGCCGAACGATGAGGATCTGACGTACGCCACCCTCAGCCTGGACGAGCAGTCGCTGCGCACGATATTGCAGTATCCGATCGACGACGGCCTCGCACGGGCCACCGTGTGGGCGTCCCTGTGGACGATGACGCGCCAGGCCCAGTTGCCGGCGGACCAGTTCGTGGACGCGGTGTGCCGACTCTCGGGTGAGATTCCCGACGTCGGCATGTACGCCCGCGTGCTCGACCAGGCCGCCACCGCGGTGGTCCGGTATGCACCGGCCGGTCGCCGAGGTGAGCTGCGGTCTCGGCTCGGGCTGGCCCTGCGCGAGGCGCTGCAGTCGGTGGGCCCCGGCAGTGATCGTCAGCGCTCGGCGGTCAGGACCTCCGCTCGACTGGCGCGAGGTGCCGCCGACCTGGGCGAGGGATCGGACCGGGCCGACGAGTTTGTGCCCCTGCTGGAGGCGCTGGCCCATGAGGGGCCGGTCGCCGAGAGTGTGGCCCCCGGGCTGGAGGTGGACGCCGAAATCCGTTGGGCGGCCCGGCTGGCACTGGCGGCCCTGGGCCGGACCACGCAGGAGTCTCTGGACGCGGCCCTGGCCGAAGACGTCACCGCCCGGAACGCGGTGTGGCACCGGACGGCCTCCGCGGCGTTCCCGGACCCCGCCGTCCGCGAGGCCGCCTGGAACGCGGTGATGACCGGGCAGACGGCGGATGGACAGGTCTTGTCCAACGATCACCTGTCGGCGACGGCCGCGGGATTCACCGCGTCTCGTCAGGACCTCGCGGACCCGTTCACCGAGCGCTTCTGGCCGGAACTCGAACACCTCTGGGCCAGCCGCTCCAATGGATTGGCCTCCCGCACCATCCACGGGCTCTTCCCCTCAGCGCAGGACGCCCTCGAAGAGGCATCGGAACAGGCTCAACACCCGGTGGTGGAGGCCACTCACACCTGGCTCGACAACCATCCACGGGCGCCCCGGGCCCTGCGCCGGATCGTCATCGAGGAGACCGACGATCTGCTGAGGTCGCTGCGGGCGCAGTCCGCGGCTCCGTCACTCGAAACGGCCTGAGTCTCACGGCACGCGGGCGGTCCAGGCCGGCGTCGCGAATTTCTCCTCGGCCAGTGCCTCGGCGCGGGCGATCTCGTCCGCGGTGAGTCTCACGCGCGCCGCCCCATAGCGTTCCGAGAAGGTGTCCATCATGGTCTCCCAGATCTCCGGGCGGCTCAGCCCGGTCTGACGACGCAGCGGATCGACGCGCTTTGTGGCCGAACGAATGCCCTTGTCCCGGATCTTCTCCCGGCCGATCCGCAGCACGTCGGTCATCTTCTCCGCGTCGATGTCATAGCTCATCGTGACGTGGTGGAGCAGGCCGCCGTTGGCCAAGCGCTTCTGCGCGGCACCGCCGATCTTGCCCTCGGGCGTGGCGATGTCATTGAGCGGCTGATAGAACGCCTCCACGCCCGTCCGGCCCAAGGCGTCCATGGTCCAGGCATCCAGGAACGGGTAGGACTCCGCAAAGCTCAGTCCGTCCACGAGCGACTGCGGCAGGTACAGGGAGTAGGTGACGCAGTTGTCGGCCTCCATGAACATCGCTCCGCCACCGGAGATGCGGCGGACCACGGTGATGCCGTGCCGCTCGACGCCGGCCGGATCGACCTCATTGGCCAGCGACTGGAACGTTCCGATCACCACGGCCGGCTCGGTCCACTGCCAGAGCCGCAGCGCGGGTTTGCGACGGCCGGCCGCCACGTCCTCCGTGAGGATCTGGTCGAGGGCCACCTGCGTGGTGATCGGCAGCGGCTGCGGTTCCAGGATCTCCCACTCGTGATCACTCCACGTGCTGGCGTGTCCCAGCGCACGGCGCACCGCCGTCGCCACCGCCGCCGGGTCGAAACCGAACATCACCGCCCCCGTCCCGACGGCGGCGCTCACCTGGTCTGCGATGGTCGCGTGGGGCGCGTCGTCGGGCAATCCGAGCAGGGCGGCATTGATGTCCGCCAGCGCCTCATCCGGTTCGAGGAAGAAGTCGCCGTTGATGCTTGCTGCGGTGACAACACCCTCGGTGACGGTGAGGTCCGCGATCACCAGCTTTCCGCCGGAAACCTTGAACTCGCCGTGGTGGGTGTAGTCACTCATGACTCCATCGTAAGGAGTCAGAACAGGCTCGGCCGTCGTGCTCCGTCACCTCGCCCAGTGACACTCACCTCACGTTTTGCCTTGCTGGCGCGTCTACTGTGTGATGACGATGACTGAACCGTTCGAGCTGGCCGTCCAACGGCACGGTGGCACCGTGCTGCGGGTGTGCCGTGCCGTGCTCGGTGCTGGACCCGATGCAGATGACGCCTGGCAGGAGACCTTCCTCGCGGCGTTGAGGTCCTGGCCGGACTTGGACCCCGAGACTCCTCTGGAGGCGTGGCTCGTCCGCGTGGCCGGACGAAAGGCGATTGACGTGGTGCGAGTGCGCCATCGCTCCGCCGTTCCCACGGACCGACTTCCGGAGAGGCCGGCGGTGATGGAGAGTCCCGTCATGGAGCATCCCGGGATCTGGACCGCGGTGGCCGCCCTGCCGGAACGGCGACGTCTGGCGATCGCCTATCACTACCTCGGCGGATTGCCTCACGCCGAGACTGCCGCACTGATCGGCGGATCGGTGGAGTCGGTCCGCAGAGCCTCCTCGGACGGCCTGAAGTCCCTCCGGGGCGCCCTCGGTGCGGAGATTCCCTCCAGCGGGCCCGGGACACTGGGCCGAACCCCACTCCACGCGACGAGCGGAAAGGGATCCTCATGACGAGACAGGAGATCGAATCGGATGCTGCCGTGAGGGCGTCATTCTCCGTTGCCGAGGCTGACTTGAGATCCCTGCGTGACCGGCTCGCCGCCCGGGCGGATGAGGAGTCCCTGCTCGAATTGGCCTATCGGGTGGTCGAGGGTCCCGTCGGTCGGCTCTTGCTCGTCTCAGGTGAACGCGGCCTCGTCCGCGTCGCCTTCGACAGCGAGGGATTCTCCGCGGTCCTGGCCGGAGTGGCCGAACGGCTCAGCCCCCGCCTGATGCACGCTCCATGGAAGCTCGACCCCGTGGCCCGGGAACTGGACGAGTACTTCGCCGGTCGACGCCAGCGCTTTGACGTGCCCCTGGATTTCACGCTCTCGTCCGGATTCCGGCGAGCTGTACAGCAGGAACTTCCCAGCATCGACTACGGAAAGACGTCGACCTACGGCCGGCTGGCCGAACGGCTCGGCAATCCTCGAGCGGTGCGCGCGGTGGGGACGGCCTGTGCCACCAATCCACTGCCCGTGGTGGTTCCCTGTCATCGCGTTCTGCGCTCGGACGGCAGTTTGGGCGGATACCTGGGCGGGCTGCAGGCCAAATCCACGTTGCTCGAACTTGAACACGCCAACAGCACGAAGTGAGGACAGCAGTGACGGAAACCACCATGGGGTTGGTCATCGGGGACGACGGGTTAGCTCGCCCGCCGTGGGCAGCGAGGGATCCACTGCTGCGCGACTACTACGACTCCGAATGGGGAATGCCGGTCCGGGACGAGCGCGGGTTGTTCGAACGCTTGAGCCTGGAGGCGTTCCAGTCAGGGCTGTCCTGGGTCACCATTCTGCGCAAGCGACCGGCGTTCCGGGAGGCATTCAGCGGCTTCAACCCAGATGCTGTGGCCGGTTTCGGTGACAAGGACGTCGAGCGGCTGATGGCCAATGCGGGCATCGTGCGCAACCGGGCCAAGATTCTCGCCACGATCGGCAATGCCCGGGCCACCGTCGCTCTCAGAGAGTCCGGGGGTCTCAGTGATCTCGTGTGGTCTTTTCAACCCGAGGAGAGCCCCCGGCCACGGTCACTGGAGGAGATCCCGAGTCAATCGTCCGAGTCGGTGGCCTTGTCCAAGGCACTTCGCGCCCGTGGTTTCAGGTTCGTGGGACCCACGACGATGTTCGCGCTGATGGAGGCCGTGGGTATCGTCGACACCCACCTGCTCGGTTCACATCGCCGTGGGACCTCTGGGGTCTGGCCCGCTGGCTAGGACCGGGACCGTCGCCACTCCTGGCCGACGGCCCCGTGCCCATGCCCTTCAATGGTCGACCTACTGCGCTGGCCGAATTTCTGACAGGCGGAGTTCATCGTTCGTCGAAGAGTTCGGCGTGTATTCCACCGTGGGAGACTTGCTCATCAGACCGGTCATCCGAGCGATGTACGCGAACTGCACGAGGTTTTCGCGCTCGTACTCGAAGGCGTCGGCGTAATCCTGCTGACGCTCGGCTCCAGTCTTCGTGGCAGCCTCCTCGAGGATCGCATCGAACTCGGGAGTGCCAAACATGCTCATGGAGCCATCGCTGGCCATATATGAGTCGACGCTGAAGGATGCATCGCCTGCTTGGTTGCCGTGCTGGACCAGCATGGCGATCGCCCCCTCGTCCTTGATAAACGGCTCAACCTGATATTGAAGACCAACAGACGTCTCCACGACCTTGGCGTCCACGTTCAGTCCGATCTGTGTCAGCTGATCCTGGAGCACTTCGGTCAACTGCGAGATCTTAGGGAACTGACCGTTGCGTGCCACGATGGAGATTTTCGCGTTCGTGTCCACACCATCAGCTTGTGCTTCGGCAACCAGTTCCTTGGCTTTCTCCACATCGGTTTCCCACGGCTTCAGTGATTCATTGAAGCCGACGATCCCTGGAGGGACGAGCTGCTCGGCAGGTTCGCTCTCATCTACGTAAAGGGAGCCCGTGATGCCGTCCCGGTCGATCGCGTAGTTGACGGCC
Organism: Citricoccus sp. GCM10030269; assembly: GCF_042665635.1. NCBI lineage: Bacteria > Bacillati > Actinomycetota > Actinomycetes > Micrococcales > Micrococcaceae > Citricoccus > Citricoccus sp. GCM10030269. Next base: position 333,317 of record NZ_JBHTCV010000005.1, read on the forward strand.
TGTCGTATACGGATGTCGTCCAAGGGAGCGATGTCGCCGCTGAATCGCAACGCAACGGTCTCGTTGTTGGGATACGACACGGCCAGATCGCCGGCGCCGTCTGCCGAGCTGATACCCGTGGCGATGTCGGCTTCGTTGCTCGCAACCATGGCAGCACGAACACTTCCCTCGGAGCGCCATACGTAATCGACGGCAGGATAGGCAGGAGCCTCTCCCCAATAGTCTTCGTTCCGCTCCAACGAGATCTTGACGCCGGAATCCCACGTCCTGATCGAGTACGGCCCGGTCCCGACGGGTTCTCGCACCTTGGCCTCCGCCGAACCTTCGGCTGGCGCGCCGATCTCGATGAAGGACAGGCGAAGTGGGAGAACCGGATCCGGTTGTTCGGTCGACACCTTCAGTGTGGTGTCGTCGATGGCCTCCACGAGAAGGTCGGCGTCTCCGAAGATCTGACCTTCGACGTCGCAACCCAATTGCCCGTTGACGGCGCGGTCGATGGCGTCTGCGGCTGTTTGGGCGTTGAACTCCGTCCCGTCGTGGAACGTGACGCCCTCCCGCAAGGTGAAGGTCCAATCCTGATCATTGGTCGTCTCCCAGTCGGTCGCTAGGAGGGGTTCCAACTCGCCCGAATCGGGGTTGCGCTCGACCAACGGTTCAGTGATGTTGGAGCGGACGAGCATTCCGGTGGAGGAAAGGGTCGAATCACAGGGTTCCAGCGTCGTCGGCTCAATGGCCAGAGCTATGCGTAATCTGTCCGCGCTCTCCCCACCCGCGTTCGATTCCGAGTTGGCCACGCCGCAGCCGCTGAGCAGCAAGCTCGTCATGGCCGCCAGCGCCAGTGGCGTCCGAAGGCGTCGAACCAGTCCCGGCGCCTCGTCAGAAGTGGAAGTCATCATTGGTTCCTCCGGATGGTGAGTGATGGAGAGTTTTCTCTGTGCCGGCGCCGCGGACGCGGGCGGACCATAACGAGGCCAGTCGCAGAAGGGCGTGACCTATCATGTCGACTATGACGTTGTCGTCGGATGCCGGTTTCTTGGCTCCTCTTCCCCCTCCGGATACAGTCCCCACGCGAACTGAGATGATCGTCGAGTCCCTGAAGGAAGCCATCTTCTCTGGCCGGCTGAAACCGGGCGAAGTACTGGTGGAGCGAAAGATTGCCGAACAGCTCGGAGTTTCCAAGACGCCCGTCCGAGAGGCGCTGATTGTGCTCCAGCGTTCCGGTCTGCTCTCCGTTGGTCAGCGCAGCATTGCCGTCCGAACTCTCAGCTTCACTGAGATTCGGCACGTGTATGAGGAACGTGTGCTGCTGGAGCCGTGGGCCATCATCGATGCGGCTAGGGTCAATCCCGACTTCTCCGCGGCCAGAGCCGCTCTCGACGAGGCCCGCCAACATGCGGCCGCAGGGGACACCGTGGCGCGCGCGTTGGCCAACCGCCGGTTCCACCGCGGAATGTACGCGAACAGCGAGAACACGATCATTGTGAAGTCCTTGGACAGCCTGCAGGACCTGACGGCGCTCGCCGTGGTCGGCGTGCTGTGGGAGCACTGGCCGCAGTGGGGAATAGAAGGCACCGAACACGAGGCGATCCTTGAGGCCGCCCAGAGCGGGGACCCCGAACGTGCGGCTGAGCTGATGCGGCGGCATATCACCACGTCGATTGAACGGGCCGCTGCGAGCGAACGTTCGGGGAGCTAGCCGACTCAACGTTGCCCCCGCCGATACATCTGCATGGTCTGCTCGTCTGGAGGATAGGTGCCGCGCAGGGGGTTGCCGTCCTCAATCCGGGACAGCACGAACTGCTCCAGCTTTTCCTGCTCCAATGAGTCAGCCGCCACAGATTCCGCAAGGTGCCTCGGGATGCAGACCACACCATCTCGATCGCTGACGATGATGTCACCGGGATAGACAGCCACCTCAGCGCAGGCGATGGGCACCTGGAAGTCAACGACGTGGTGTTGCGCCAAGTTGGTGGTGGGAGACGGCCCCGCGGAGAATGTTGGCAAGTCCAGGGATTCAAAACCGTCCATGTCCCTCAGCGACCCGTCTGTCACGACTCCGGCCGCCCCGCGAAGACGCAGTCGCGTGGCCAGAATGTGTCCCAGCGAAGCTGCACGCTTCTTCCCGCGGGAATCGATCACGAGGACGTGACCCGGTTGTACGGATTCCACGCCTTTTCGCTGAGGATGGTCGTAGTCCTGAAAGATCGATGGGACGTCAATGTCCTCCCGAGCGGGGATCGATCGCATGGTGAAGGCCTCTCCGACCATGCGTTGGCGCGCAGGGTTCGAAACCGACAAGCCCTCCAGGTAGGTATTTCTGAATCCTCGGGAGAGCAACTGGGTCGTGATAGTTGCGGTACCGACGGAAAGTAGAGTGCTCTTCGTCTGATCGCTGAGTAATGAAGGCCCTTCCAGTGGCCCGTCGGTCACGCTCTGCGTGGTCCGGTCTATTGCATTGGTCGACACCAGGGATCCTCTCGATACAGTCCTTGGGTTGGTATACCAAGATACCAAGCCAAGATATCCGAGAATGAGGTCGGTGGGAAGCGTCAGAGCAAGCGCGCCGGCATGGCGATTAAGAGCTTTTGCACCACCGTGGCATCACGTCGAGCACAAAAGAACCGGGGCGATCCCGGCCGTCCTGTTTCAGGAAAGCCCGGATCGCCCCGGTTCGTGGTCTATGCGTGTGGGTGGCGCGACCCTTACTTCTTGCCGCCGAAGCCCTTGAAGCGAGCGTTGAAGCGCTCCACGCGGCCGGCGGTGTCCATGATCCGCTGCTTGCCGGTGTAGAACGGGTGCGAGGCCGCGGAGATCTCCACGTCGATCACGGGGTAGGTATTGCCGTCTTCCCACTCCATCGTCTTGCTGGAGGACGTGGTGGAACGGGTCAGGACCTTCTCGCCGGAGGCAAGATCGTTGAAGATCACCAGCTGGTAATCGGGATGAATGTCAGTCTTCATGGGAATCCTTCGTTGGCGCCACTGGATTTTGCCAGCGGCTGAGAGGAACGTCGGTAGTCGGCCGGAGTATGGCCAGCTATCCACTATAACTCATTGGTCAGCTAGCAGCCGCAGCCTTCTCGTACCGGTCGGACCGATCATCTGACCTTTTCCGCCGGCAGAGTCATAGACGCAGGCGGTGGAGGAGAACTGCTTCTCCTGGTCACCGCCGGTCTCACCGCCGTCGGGCTGCTGGACTTCGACGAGTTGACCGCCGTCGACCTGGGAACTTTCACCCACGCGCACGGTATTCGTGAACGTCGCTGAGTCTTCTGGGTCGAGTGAAACCGTCCACGCAGTCTGGTTTCCCTGCGAAGCGCCTTCCTCGTCCTTCGTCATCACCTCCAAGAGGTGTCACGGGACCTGGTGCCCGGCGGCCTGGATGAGGCCGTACCACTCGCCGCGGGTCAGGGGGATCTCAGACCCCTGTGCGGCGTCGATGACGCGCTGCGGGGTGATGGTGCCGAGCACGACCTGCATTCCGGCGGGGTGACGCGTGATCCAGGCGACCGCGATGGCCATCGGCTCGACGCCGTACTTCGCGCCGAGCCGCTTCAGTTGAGCGTTCAGTTCCGGATGATCGGGCGAGTCGAGGAAGACGCCGTCCTGAAAGCCCTTCTGGAACGGCGACCACGCCTGCACGGTGATCCCGTGGACGCGAGCATGGTCGAGGAGACCTCCGCCGTCCCGAGTGATCGAGTCATCGAACCCGATCATGTTTGCCGACAGTCCCTGGGCGATCAGCGTGGAATGCGTGACCGACAGTTGGACTTGGTTGGCCACGATCGGCTGGGTGACCGCGGTCTTCAGCAGGTCGATCTGGCGAGGGGTGTGGTTGGAGACACCGAAAGCCCGGACCTTGCCAGTTGTCTCGAGGTGATCGAAGGCGCGCGCGACCTCCTCCGGCTCGACGAGGGCGTCGGGGCGATGTAGCAACAGCACGTCCAGGTAGTCGGTGCCCAGTGCTTCCAAGGACTCCTCGGCGGACGTCACGATGTGCTCGTACGACTGGTCGTATCCCCACGGGTCCGCGACGATACCCGTCTTGGTCTGCAGGGTGATCTGCTCGCGTTCGGAGGCGCTCAGCCTCAGGGCCTCGGCGAAACGGCGCTCGCACCAGTGACGGCCGCCGCCAGGGTGGTTGAAGCCATACAGGTCGGCATGGTCGAAGAAGTCGATGCCGCACTCGCGCGCCGCGGTGTACAGGGTGCGGATCTGCTCGTCCGTGCTGTCAGCGATGCGCATCATCCCGGCAGCGACGTTGGGGACCTGCTGTTGGGTAGTTCCGAAGGGGACGGATTTCATGGGGTCATGCTGTCATAGAGAGGTATTCGATCAAGCGAGAGAGCTGAGGAGCATTTTCATGCGCGCAGTCATCATGCATGCCCCCGGAGACGTCCGAGTCGACGAGGTCGAGAAAGCCCGGCTCGTCGAGCCCACCGACGCGGTCATTCGGGTGACCGCCACGTGCATCTGCGGATCGGACCTGTGGCCCTACCGTGGCATCGAGGAAGTCAACGGCCCCTCTCCGATGGGCCACGAGTACATCGGCGTCGTCGAAGAGATCGGCGGCGAGGTGAAAGACATCGCCGTCGGTGATTTCGTGGTCGGGTCCTTCGTCGCCTCCGACAACACGTGTGAGATCTGCCAAGCCGGATATCAGTCCCGCTGCATCCACCAGGTCATGATGGCCGCCGTGGGCACACAGTCCGACTACGCGCGGATTCCGCTGGCCGACGGCACCCTGGTGAAGGTCGACGGCGAACCGACCGAGAAGCAGACGAAGAGCCTTCTCTCCGCCTCGGACGTCCTCGGCACGGGATGGTTCGCCGCGGTCGCCGCCGAGGCTGGACCCGGCAAAACCGTCGCCGTGGTGGGCGACGGCGCCGTCGGACTCCTCGCCATCCTCGCCGCCCAGCGTCTCGGCGCGGAGCGCATCATTGCCATGTCCCGCCACGCCGACCGTCAGGAGCTGGCGAGGAAGTTCGGAGCCACTGACATCGTCGAGGAACGCGGCGAGGAGGGCGTCGCCAGAGTCAAGGAGCTCACCGGCGGCTACGGGGCACACTCCACCGTCGAGGCTGTCGGCACCCAGGAGTCCATGCTGCAGGCCATCCATTCCACCCGACCCGGCGGCCACGTCGGTTACGTCGGCGTCTCTCACGGGGTCGAGCTCGACGGCCTCGCCCTGTTCTTATCCACGGTCAGCTTGCTCGGCGGCCCGGCCCCCGTGCGCCGCTTTCTACCCGAACTGATCGAGCTGATCATGAACGACGAGATTGATCCCGGGGCTGTCTTCGACCTCGAGCTGCCTCTCGAGCAGGCCGCCGAGGGTTACCGGGCGATGGACGAACGCCGCGCCACCAAGGTGCTGCTCACTCTCTGAGGCGGCTGAGGCTGCTCCGTTCCGATGATGGCGGTTCATCGCTACCGGGTCGCGTAGAACGCCACCGCCGATGAGGACGCGATGTTCAGGGAGTCCACGCCGTTCATCATCGGGATGGTGACGCGGCTGTCGAGGCGCTGGTCGATCTGGTCCGAGAGGCCCTGTCCCTCGGTGCCGAACACCAGGCAGAGACTCTGGTGCTCGTGCGCCACCAGCTCGTCCAGGGTGATCGCGCCCTCCCCCAGCGACATGCCGGCCACGTGGAAACCGGCCTGCTTCAAGACGTCGATTCCCTCCGGCCACGCATCGATGCGCGTCCAGGGAACCTGGAAGACGGTCCCCATGGATACCCGGATCGAGCGTCGGTACAACGGATCGGCGCACTGCGGGGTCACCAGAACGGCGTCAACTCCGAGGGCCGCAGCGGATCGGAACACCGCGCCCACGTTGGTGTGGTCCACCAGGTCCTCCAGGATCGCGATCCTCCGCGCACCGGCCACGATCTCCTGCACCGGCCGCAGCGCCGGGCGCTCCATGGCGGCCAGGGCGCCTCGATGAAGGTGGAATCCAGTGATCGCCTCCAGCATCGCGTCAGAACCGGTGTAGACCGGGACCTCCGAATGGCGAGTGAAGACGTCGGTCATGGAGTCCAGATACCGATGCGCCAGGAAGAACGACCGGGGCCGGTGGCCGGCGTCGAGGGCCCGGCGGACGACCTGTGATGATTCGGCCAGATAGATGCCGTAGGCCGCGTCCTTCTTCCGGCGCAGCACGGCGTCCGTGAGCTTGCTGTAGACCTCCACCCGGGGATCGGCCGGGTCGGTCAGTTCGATCGGGTCAGCCAACGGTCACCAACGGCCACACCAAGTGCACGAATCCGGCCAGCCCCACGACGACGATGACCACGCGCAGCCAGAACGGATCGATGCGCCGGCCGATTCTGGCCCCGAGGCTTGCCCCGAGCATCGACGACACCCCGATCAGCAGCACGGCGCGCCAATCGATCCGCTCGAAGGCGAACACCAGGTAGGACACCGCCGCAATCAGGTTCACAGCCAGGGACAACCACGTCTTGACGGCATTCGCGTGCACCAGCGCGCCGGTCATGAAGACACCCATGATGCCCAACAGCAGCACGCCCTGAGCCGCCACGAAATAGCCGCCGTAGATGCCGGCGGCAAAGATCAGCACCCACAGCACGGGCGATACTGGAGCGGTGGGGACGTCGGCCTCACCATGGCCGGTCATCTTCGCGGACTCGTCCGTCGGCTCCGTCGGCGCCGATTTCCGCCGCCGCACCCAGGCGGCGAGCCGGGGCTGGAAGATGACGAAGCAGAGCGCGACGGCGATCAGCACCGGCGCGGCCACCGCGAAGACCTCTTCGGGCAGCACCATCAGCAGGAATGCACCGATCACGCCGCCCGCCAGCGAGGCGATCGTCAGCGCCGGCAGCACCGCCTTCGATTCCGCCAGCTCGCGGCGGTAGCCGAAGACTCCCGAGACGCCGGCGGCCACCAGTCCCATGGCGTTGGACATCTGCGCGGTGACCGGCGGAAAACCCACTGCCACAAGAACGGGAAAGGTCACCAGCGTCCCGGAGCCGACCACGGTGTTGATGGTGCCGGCCCAGAACCCCGCCAGCAGGATGACCAGGACCTGCCACAGCTCCAGGCCCATCACCTCAGCGGGCAATGGCCGTGTATCGCCCGTCGTGCCGGGTGACCTTGAGCGGAAGTCCGAAGGCAGCCGAGAGGTGGTCCTCCGTCAGCGTCTCCTCCAGGGGCCCTGCTGCGACCACAGCGCCCTGACGCATCAGCAGTGCATGCGTGAACCCGGGTGGAATCTCCTCCACGTGATGGGTCACGAGTACCAGAGCCGGAGCATCAGGGTCGGCGGCCAAGCGGCTCATGGCCCGCACGAGCGTCTCGCGTCCGCCGAGGTCGAGTCCGGCGGCCGGCTCATCCAACAGCAGCAGCTCCGGATCCGTCATCAGGGCCCGGGCCACGAGGACCCGCTTTCGCTCCCCCTCGGAGAGCGTGCCGAACCGGCGATCCTCGTAGCCTCGCAGCCCCCACTGCCAGATCAACCGGCGTGCACGCTCCTCATCCATCGAGTCGTACTGTTCACGCCAACGGCCCATCACGCCCCAGGAGGCGGTGAGCACGGCGTTGAGCACGCTCTCGGATTCGGGCATCTGCTGGGCCAGCCCGGCAGAGGACAGACCGATGCGTGGGCGCAGTTCGAAAACGTCGACGGCGCCGAGCACCTCATCCAGGACCCCCACCATACCGGTGGTCGGGTGCATCCGGGCCGAAGCGATCTGCATCAACGTGGACTTGCCGGCGCCGTTGGGTCCCATCACGATCCAACGTTCGCCGTCGCGGACCTGCCAGTTCACGTTCCGCAACAGCTCCTTGGCGCCTCGGCGCACACCCACACCCGCCATCTCGACGACGGACTCACCTGAGGGTAGGAAGAGTTCGGTCTCGTGGGCGGCGCGCTGGGGCTGGGAGGCAGGGCTGGTCATGATCCAAACACTAGGCTAGATCCGCCCCCCGAAGCACGAAAGGCCACGGCATGCCGCCCATTGAATCCCCGTCCACCGATACGGACCTGATCGTGGTCTACGCCCCCGACGAGAACCCACCGTCCGCCACAGGACACCCGAGACCCGTCGCCGGTGTGCCCGCCCATGCCGAGCCGGTCACCGGTATCGGTTTCCACGGGTGGCGCTGGCGGCAGCCGGCCGGTGAGGCCAGCGGACGGCCAGCCGGACATGATGACGGCACGGCCATCGCCGTCGTCCCCGCCGCCGTGGCGAGCTCGACGCCCAAGATGCTGGTGCTGGACGTGGATTCGACCCTCATCACACAAGAGGTCATCGAACTGCTGGCCGCCCATGCCGGACGCGAAGCCGAAGTCGCCGCCGTGACCGAGGCCGCCATGCGCGGGGAACTGGACTTCACCCAGTCACTGCACCACCGCGTCAAGGCCTTGGCCGGGCTGGATGCCGCCGTGATCGACCAGGTGGTGGCCGCCGTCGAGCCTCAGGCCGGAGCCCGCGAGGTCATCGCGGCGTTCCACCGCGCGGGCTGGCAGGTGTGTGCCGTGTCCGGCGGATTCACCCAGGTGCTCGCGCCGCTGGCCGCCGACCTGGGACTGGACCGGTACCGGGCCAACGATCTCGAGGTGGTGGACGACGTGCTCACCGGGCGGGTGCTGGGCACCGTCGTGGACCGCACCGTCAAGGCGCAGATGTTGCGTCACTGGGCGACTGAGGCCGGCCTGGACGCCTCGGGGGTCATCGCGGTCGGCGACGGAGCGAACGACATCGACATGCTCAAGGCGGCGGGACTGGCCGTGGCGTTCTGCGCCAAGCCGGCCCTGCGCGAGCATGCCGATATCGAACTGGATGTGCCCTCGCTCGACGTCCTGAGGGTTCTCGCCGGGCTCTAAAGCTGCTCAGCCAAACTCAGTCGGACTCAGCCGTGGTCCGGGTCTCCCCCGGCCGCGGCGAGGAAATCGCGGGCTCCGCCCACGTACTCGGTGTGACCGGCCGGCAATTCCCGTCCCACCAGGGCGGCGATCTCGGCGGCGAACTCCTCGACGGAGTACAGCTTCCCGGCGGCTTCCCGGCGGGCCTCGATGGCGCCGGGCTCGGCACGGTTGAGCATCGTCGCGGTGATGGTGCCCTCGATCATGTCCCCGGAGACGACCACGAAGCCGATGCCGCGCTCCTGCAGCGCCGGGATCCGCTCGCGCAGCGCCGTTTCTCCAGCCCGTTTGGACCGAGCCACCGGCTCGTAGGCGTCCATGGTCGGCACGGCATCGATGAAGTGGGCCTGGTGACTCGTGACGAACACCACCTGCCCGCCCTCCGGCATGACCTCCATCGCGGCCTCGAGCATGGCCAGCTGGGCGTCGCGATTCAGCACCGTGGCGTAGTCCTCACCCAGCGAGGTCTCCATTCCGCCCGAGGCATTGAGCACCAGCACATCGAGAGACCCGAAGTTCTCGACGGCGGCGTTCACCATGGCCTGCCGGCCCTCGTCGGTGATGATGTCCGCGCCGACGGCGACGGCCTTGCCGCCGGCCTCCTCGATCGAGGACACCACCTTGTTCGCCCGGGGCGCCTTCTGGCGGTAATTGACCACGACGCCGGCCCCACGGGCGGCGAGCAGCCGTGCCGTGTCAGCCCCCACTCCTCGGGAGGAGCCGGTGACGATGGCGCCGCGGCCGGCGAGATCCTGGGTTGCTTGCTGATCTGCGTTCTCAGAAGTCATGGCGATCAGTGTCCCATCCCCAGGCCGCCGTCGACGGGGATGACGGCCCCCGAAATATAGGACGCCTCATCCGAGGCGATCCACCGCACCACGGTGGCGACCTCCGAGGGGTCGGCGAAGCGCCCGGCGGGAATCGAGGCTTTGTACTGCTTCTGCAGGTCCTCGTCCAGGGACTGGGTCATCTCGGTGTCGATGTAGCCCGGGGCCACCACGTTCGCGGTGATGTTGCGGGAACCGAGCTCACGGGTGAGGGAGCGTGCCATCCCGATGAGCCCTGCCTTGGAGGAGGCGTAGTTGATCTGGCCCGGAGAGCCCAAGAGCCCGACGACGGAGGAGATCAGCACCACGCGGCCCTTCTTCTTCCGGATCATCCCCTTCGAGGCGCGTTTCAGCACCCGGAAGGCACCGGTCAGGTTGGTGTCGAGGACCGAGGTGAAGTCCTCCTCGCTCATCCGCATTAAGAGCTGATCGTGGGTGATCCCGGCATTGGCCACCAGGACGTCCACGGGTCCCTGCGCCGCCTCGACCTCGGTGAATGCGCGGTCCACCGACTCCGCATCGGTGACATCGGCCTGCACGGCGAACAGCCCGTCCGGGGCCTCTCCTGACCGGGACGTCACGGCCACGGAGTCACCCGCGGCCCGGAACGCCTGGGCGATCGCCAGCCCGATCCCCCGGTTGCCTCCCGTGACGAGGACGCTGCGTCCACCCGGAGTCGTTTCCTGGCGAGTGGACGGGCGCTCCGCCGCGGAATCAGTGCTGGGCTCAGCCATCGATGGTCCTCCTGGACTGGTGGGGTGGGTCTCGGATCACGTCTGCAGTGCTCCACTCTAGGCCGGAAAGTGGGACAATAGAGGGAGCTGAGAACTCGTTTGCCACAGAGAACGCCACAAGAAAGTCGCAGGAGTACGCCCATGTCCACCCGCCAGGCCGAGACCGTTCAGCGGGTCACCTCTGCACCGGAGGCCGGGCACGTGGATCGAGATGCGCGGTTCGTTCGGTACGCCTGGCAGATGGGCATCCGCACCGTGTGTTTCATCCTGGCCTTCGTCACCACCGGCTGGGTGCAAGTGGTCCTGTTCATCGCCGCCATCGTGCTGCCCTACATCGCCGTGGTGCTGGCCAACAGCGGAGCGGCCGCCAATGGAGAGGCGCTGCCGCCGGTGCCGACCACCAGCGAACCCGAGTTGGCCCCGCGGCGAGAACTTCCGGCCGGTTCCGAGATCATCCAGGGAACGACGACGGACGACGTCGCCGAACCGGGTCGTCGCCTCACATGAGCCACGACGATCTCCTCGGAACGCTGGACGGCACGCGGCCGACGTCGGGAAACCCCGACCGCGCCGGTGAGAGCGTGCATCAGCCCGGCCAACCAGGCCAGCCCGGCCGCCGGGAATGCTCGCGCAAGGCCTGCCGGAACGCGGCGGCCTGGCGGCTGGAATGGAACAATCCCCGCATCCACACCCCGGACCGTCGCAAGACCTGGCTGGCCTGTGACGACCACTGCGAGTGGCTCGCCGACTATCTGCGTTCGCGCGGATTGTTGAAGGTCGTGCTGCCGCTGCAGGGCGATTCCACGGATTCCACGGAGGGCAGTTCATGAGCGGCGCTGGTCCGGCCGGTCCGACTGGTCCGGCAGAGCCCAAGCGACGCCGGCTCGACTTCCGGTTCCTCATCTCTCCGCAGTGGCTCGGCGGACTGGTGTTCTGCATGATCTTCTCCGTGGCCTGCGCCATGCTCGGGCAGTGGCAGATGGACCGCCGCATGGAGGCCGTCTCGGAGATCAACAAGGTCCTGGACAACTATGACGACTCACCCGTCCCCCTGGCCGGCCACGAGCAGCTGTTCACGGATTTCCAGGCACCGACGGAGTGGACGCCGGTCAGCATGACGGGCTCCTATCTGGAGGAGGACACCCGGATCGTGCGCAATCGTCCGCGGGCCGGCAAACCCGGCTACGAGGTCCTGGTCCCCTTCCGCGCGGAGACCGGCGACGTGATCGTCATCAATCGTGGCTGGCTGCCGATCGGCAATACCGCCGGCCATCCCGATGCCGTTCCCGCGCCTCCCGAGGGCGAGGTCACCGTGGTGGCCCGAGTCAGGCCCGGAGAGCCGGACCTGGACCGCGGCGCGCCTGAAGGGCAACTGGCGTCGATCGACCTGGCGGCCTTCGAGGACAGCGTGGACTATCCCGTGGCGGACACCGCGTACGGCGAGATGGTCGAGGAGGACCCGGAACCGGCGAACCGACCGCAGAGCCTGGTGGCGCCGAGCCTCGATGAGGGCCCGCACCTGTCCTATTCGGTCCAGTGGTTCCTGTTCGGGCTGATGAGCTTCATCGTGTGGGGCTATCTGGCGCGGCAGAAGGCCGTCAACGACCGAGAAGACCTCGAACTCGGCCACACCGAGGACGACGGGTATCTCTCGGCCCACCGGGCGCCCAGGACCAAGCCCGTCCGCCGTCGCGGGGGCCGGCTCACCGACGAGGAAGCCGAAGACGCCCTCCTGGACAAGGCGGAGGCCCGGCACTGACGTGGCGCTGGCGCACGTGAGGCCGGCTGAGCTCAGGCCAGGGTGATGAGGTCCTGATAGGAACTGTTCCAGTGGTCCTCGACGCCGTCCGGAAGCATCACGACGCGTTCCGGGTCAAGGGCCTCCACCGCGCCCTCATCGTGCGTCACGAGCACCACGGCGCCCTGATACGTGCGCAAGGCGTTGAGGATCTCCTGGCGTGAGGCCGGATCCAGGTTGTTCGTCGGCTCGTCGAGCAGCAGCACGTTCGCACTCGAGGCCACCAGGGTGGCCAATGCCAGCCGGGTCTTCTCACCGCCGGAGAGCACGCCGGCCGGCTTGCTGACATCGTCGCCCTGGAAGAGGAACGAGCCCAGGACATTGCGCACCTCGGTGTCTCCGAGGTCCGGGGCGGCGGTCTTCATGTTCTGCAGCACCGTGCGATCCGTGTCCAGGGTCTCGTGCTCCTGGGCGTAGTAGCCGAGCTTGAGGCCGTGGCCGGGAATCACGCCGCCGGTGTCCGGCTCGTCGATGCCGGCCAGCATGCGCAGCAGCGTGGTCTTGCCGGCGCCGTTGAAGCCGAGGATGACCACGCGTGAACCACGGTCGATCGCCAGGTCCACGCCGGAGAAGATCTCCAGGGAACCGTAGGACTTGGACAGATCCTCCGCCCGCAGTGGGGTCTTGCCACACGAGGCGGGCTCGGGGAACCGAATGTTCGCGACCTTATCGGCGGCCCGCTCCCCCTCCAGGCCGTTCATCATCCGTTCGGCGCGCTTGATCATGCTCTGGGCGGCGACGGCCTTCGTCGCCTTCGCGCGCATCTTGTTGGCCTGCTCCATCAACTGGGTGGCCTTCTTCTCCGCGTTGGAGTACTCGCGCTTGCGGCGGGCCTGATCCTGTTCGCGCTGGAGCAGGTAGTTCTTCCAGCCCATGTTGTAGATGTCGACGACCTGGCGGTTCGCGTCGAGGTAGAGGACCTTGTTGACCGTCATCTCCATGAGGTCGACGTCGTGGCTGATCACGATGAACCCGCCCGAATAGTTCTTCAGGAAGTCGCGAAGCCAGACGATCGAGTCGTGATCCAGGTGGTTGGTGGGCTCGTCCAGCAACAGGACGTCGGCATCCGAGAAGAGAATGCGGGCCAGCTCCACACGGCGGCGCTGACCACCGGACAGTGTGTGCAGCGGCTGGTCCAGAATGCGGTCCGGCAGACCCAGGTTCGCGCAAATGGTCGCCGCCTCGGACTCGGCAGCGTAGCCGCCCGACGTCGTGAACTCGGCCTCGAGGCGTCCATAGCGGGACATGGCCTTCTCGCGGATGTCATCGTCCGCGTTGGCCATGTCATCCTCGGCCTGGCGCATCCGGCGGATGATCTGGTCCAGGGACCGGGCCGAGAGAATCCGGTCCCGGGCCGTCTGGTCCATGTTCTCGACCTTGGGGTCCTGGGGCAGATAGCCGACCGAGCCGCGGCGGGTGACCTGGCCGCCGGTGGGCTCGCCGCCGCCGGCGAGCACCTTGGTCAGTGTGGTCTTGCCGGCCCCGTTACGACCGACGAGACCGACCTTGTCACCCTTGTCCACTTTGAACGTGACCCCGTCCATGAGCAGTCGGGCCCCCACGCGAAGTTCGAGGTCTGTGACGGCAAGCACGGGGAGGGACTCCTTGAGACGAATAGACTGTCCGGCAGAGTAAGCCGAACCAGTCAAGTCTACCGTCGCCGTCCAATCGGCAGCACACCACAGGAGTCAGTTGTGAGCCATACCGTTCCCGTCGCCGCCGGCAAACCCCTCGCCGTGCCCACCCGGGTGGCGCTGGCCGGAGTGTTCGCGGCGCTGATCGCGGTGTGCTCGATGCTGCCTCCCGTGCCCGTCGGCGGCTTCGGGGTGCCGATCACGCTGCAGACCTTCGCGGTGATGCTCACCGGGCTGGTGCTGGGCGCCCGACTCGGATTCCTCTCCGTGCTGCTGTACGTGGTGGTCGGCCTGGCCGGGCTGCCGGTGTTCTCCGGTTTCAGCGCCGGTTTCGGCGTCCTGGCCGGCCCCACCGCCGGCTATCTGCTGGCCTTCCCGTTCGCCGCGGGATTGGCCGGTGCCCTGTCCAGCCTGGTGCTGAAGCGCGGCCGGATCGCCGCAGCACGCGGCGCCGGTGGTGACGTCGGTGGTGACGCCCTGGAGGGCGCCGGTCGGGCCCGCAGCGCCGGCCGGATGGGCTTCCGCTGGTGGGCTCTGGTCTGGCTGTCCGCCATGGTCGGCTCCTTCGTCTTCATTCATCCCCTGGGCATCGGCGGCATGATGATCGCCCTCGACCTGGATTTCTCGACGGCGGTGGCCGCGGACATGGTCTTCTGGCCCGGTGACGTGATCAAGAACGTGCTGGCCACCGCGGTCACGGCCACTGTGGTCCGGGCATTCCCGGCCCTGGCCCTGCGCCGGTTCTGAGCGGCGTGATCGACAGACCCGTGCCCGACAACATCGACGGCCCCGTGCCCGACAACCCGGCGTCCAACAACCCCGCGCCGGAGGGAATCGAATTGCGGGCCGCCGTCGTGGATGTTCCCGGTTCTGCACCGGCACCGGGACAGTCGCTGGGTGCCGAGCCCGGAACCGTTCGCGTGCTCGGTCCCGTGGATCTGCACCTCACGGAGTCCTCGGTGGCGGTCATCGGCGCGAACGGCTCGGGCAAGTCCACTCTGGTCCGGCTGCTCAACGGCCTGGTCCAGCCGGCGGCCGGAACAGTTCGGGTCCACGGTTTAGATGCGGTTGCGGACACCGCAGCGGTGCGGGCTCGGACGGGTTTCGTCTTCACCGACCCCCTGGTGCAGCTGGTGATGCCCACCGCAGGCGAGGACGTCGAGCTCTCGCTGCGCCGCACGCACCGTCACCGGCGTGAGCGGCGCGATGCGGCCGAGCAGGTGCTGCAGGATCACGGCCTCGGCGGCCTGGCCCACCGCAGCATCTATGACCTGTCCGGCGGCCAGCGCCAGCGCTTGGCTCTGGCCTCGGTACTGGCCACGGATCCGGTGTTACTGGTGGCCGACGAACCGACGACCCTGCTGGATCTGGCGTGGACGCTCGCGGTCCAGGACCTGCTCTTGTCACTGCCAGGGACCGGACGCTGCGAGCAAGTGGTCTTCACCACCCACGACCTGGACTTCGCTGCCCGGGCAGAACGCTGCCTCGTCGTCGCCGACGGCGCGATCGTGCACGATTCCGGCGGGCCGGAGGCCGTGCGGTGGTACCGCCAGGACGTCGAGTCGCGTCGTGGCGTTCGGCCTGTCCGAGAAGCTCCGCCCTTCCGAGACGTCCCGCGATCATGAACCTGCTTGATTACCGGCCGGGGACCTCACCGGTTCACCGGGCCCCGTTGTGGACGAAGTACCTCGTGGTGCTCGTGCTGTCCGCCGTGCTGGTGTTCTGGCGACAGCCGGTCGTCATCGCGGTGATTCTGGCAGCGGTTTTCGCGCTGTACTGGGTTGCGGGGCTGCCGCGCGAGTTTCTGGCGCCGTGGCGTCGCGGCTGGCCGCTTTTGGTGTTCGCCGGCCTCGCGCGCTGGATCTCCGCCGTGTGGGGGGCCGCTGCCGTGCCCCCGGCCGAGGCCCTGGGGCCGGCGGCAGTCGTGGTGGCCGCGATCTTCGGAGCCTTGGCGGCCGCGCGACTGCTGGTCGTGACCACGCCAGGCACGGAGTTGCTCGACGGGATGGAACGGTTCTTCGGGGCGCTGAGGCCGATCGGCGTCCATCCCCAGTCCGCCGCGTTGGCGGTCAACGTGATGATCCGCTCGATCCCCTGGGTCGGCGCCGCGGTGCGGCATAACGGAGAAGCTCTGGCCTCCCGGGGACTGCGGCGCGGACCGGTACGGCTGATGGGGCCGGTCCTGGTGGCCGCCGTCGGGCATGCCCGAGCCACTGGCGAGGCGCTAGCGGCCCGCGGGCTGCCCGACGACGGAGAAGAGACTCACGCCGGACGGGAGACTCACGCTGGCTGACGTCACAGCTGGACGGTGGCCACCCAGTATTCACCGAAGCGGCCTCCGCGCATCCGAAGAATGTCGTGGCCGAAGAATCGGGAAACCGTCCCGTCAGACGTCGTTCCCGACCCCACCCATCGAGCCGCCACTGTGTCACCGTCGACCACGGGGTCGATCTCGATCTCGAAGGTGAGGTCGGTGAACATCGTCTTGGTCTCGGCGATCAACTGGGCCAACTCGTCCGGGCCATGGACGTCCCGCCCGGGCCAGTGCCCCACGAAGTCGTCCGCCAGGATGCCCGCGGCGGCCGCACGCAACTCGTCGACGCTCTCCGGCCCGTTCCAGAGCTGACCGATCCAGCTCCGATAGAGGTCCGCGCCACTCTCACTCATGGGGAACTCAGCAGGGGCTCAGATGTTGAAGCCGAGGGCCCGCATCTGCTCGCGGCCGTCGTCGGTGATCCGCTCGGGACCCCACGGCGGCATCCAGACCCAGTTCAGCCGCCACTCGTCCACCATGGTGCCGATGGCTTGGCCGATCTGCTCCTCGATCACGTCGGTGAGGGGGCAGGCGGCGGTGGTGAGGGTCATGTCGATGACCAGGGCACCGTCCTCGGCATAGTTCATGCCGTAGAGCAGGCCCAGATCGACCACGTTCACGCCCAATTCGGGGTCGATGACCTCGTGCAGGGCTTCTCTGATGTCGTCCAGTTCAGTCTGGGATGTCTCCGTCGTCATGCCTGCCTCCTTAGGCTCCGGCCGCAGCAGTCTCGAAGCGCTCGTAGCCTTCGGCCTCGAGCCGGTCCGCCAGGTCCGGACCACCGGACTCGGCGACCCGGCCGTCCACGAAGACGTGCACGAACTGCGGCTTGATGTACTGCAGGATCCGAGTGTAGTGGGTGATGAGCAGGGTGCCCATGGTGTTGGAGTCCTGAGCGCGATTCACGCCCTCGGAGACCACCCGCAGGGCGTCGACGTCGAGGCCGGAGTCGGTCTCGTCCAGGACGGCGAACTTCGGCTTGAACAGCTCGAGCTGCAGAATCTCCACGCGCTTCTTCTCACCGCCGGAGAAGCCCTCATTGACGTTACGGCTCGCGAAGGTCGGGTCGATCTTGAGGTCTTCCATGGCCTTCCGGACGTCCTTGGACCAGTGACGCAGGGACGGGGCCTCGCCGTCGATGGCGGTCTTGGCGGTGCGCAGGAAGTTCGTCATGGTCACGCCCGGGATCTCGACCGGGTATTGCATGGCCAGGAACAGTCCGGCGCGAGCGCGCTCGTCCACGGACATCTCGAGGACGTCCTCACCGTCCAAGGTGATGGACCCGCCGGTGACCTCGTAGCGGGGATGACCGGCGATCGTGGAGGCCAGGGTGGACTTGCCGGAGCCGTTGGGGCCCATGATGGCGTGGGTCTCACCGGTGTTGACGGTCAGGCTGACGCCCTTGAGGATCTCCTTGGGACCGCCTTCCGTCTCGATGGAAACGTGCAGGTCCTTGATGTCCAGGGTTGACATTGATGTTCTCCTTGGGGAAATAAGTGTGATGTGAGCGTGCTTACGAGTCGGACGAGGCCCGGTTCAAGACGGTGGAGGTGTCCACCCAGACGGCGTCGTCCTCCACCGTCAGCGCGTAGACCTCGACCGGTTCGATGGCCGGCAGAACGTTCGGCTGACCGCTCACCAGATCGAAAGCGGACCCGTGGCCGATGCACTCCAGGGCGCAGCCCTCCACGAAGCCCTCGGACAGGGAGACTTCCTCGTGCGAGCACGTGTCGTTGAGAGCGTGCAGTGAGCCGTCGGAGGCCCGGACCACGGCCACCGCGGTGCCGTCAATGACGAACCGCTTGGCCTCCTCCGGTCCGATCTCCGAAGCGGCACACACCTGCTGACCGGCCGCCATCAGAGGCTGGCCACCTGCAACTCGTCCTCCATCTGGGCACTGAGAGCCTCCTCGACATCGTCGATGCCGATTTTCTGGATGATCTCGTTCAGGAACCCGCGGACCACGAGCTTGCGCGCCTCGGCCTCGGGGATGCCACGGCCCATCAGGTAGAACAGCTGCTCGTCGTCGAAACGTCCGGTCGAGGAGGCGTGACCGGCCCCGTCGATGATGCCGGTCTCGATCTCCAGGTTGGGGACCGAGTCGGCGCGGGCGCCGTCCGAGAGGACGAGGTTCTGGTTCTTCTCGTAGCTGTCCGTGCCCTCGGCCGCCTTACGGATCAGCACGTCGCCCACCCACACGGTGCGCGCGTCCCGGCCCTGCAGGGCGCCTTTGTAGAGCACGTTGGACTTGCAGTTCGGTGTGGAGTGATCCACGAACAGCCGCTGCTCCAGGTGCTGACCGGCATCGGCGAAGTACAGCCCGTACATCTCCGTCTCCGCGCCCGGCCCGGAGAACCGAGTGGTCGGGGTGAGCCGGACGAGCGAGCCGCCGTAGGACACGGCCACGTGCTTGAACGTGGCGTCCTTGGCCAGCCGGGCCTGCTGCGCCGAGACGTGCACGGCGTCGTCATCCCAGGCCTGAACGGAAGTGACGTTGAGCCCGGCGCCATCCTGCACGTCGAACTCGATGTTCTGCGAGATCGTGGCGGTGCCACGGTGTTCCAGAACGACGTCGGCGTGTGAGTTGGGAGCGGCGACGACCAGCAGGTGCTGGGCGGCGGCTTTCGAGCCGTCCGTCCCGGTGATCTCGATCCGGACCGGGGCCGAGGCTTCGACGCCGGCACCGATCGTGACCACCGTGGCCTCCTGGAAGGAGTTCCAGGCGGCAGCCGAGACGCGGTCGTCCGGGGTCAGGACGGAGCCGAGCCGGGAGTCATCGCGGTTTACCGTCTCGACGGTGACGCCGTCCAGCGGGGTGACCGCCACGGACGGCGCCGTGCCGGTCAGCCGGGAGTCGTCGCCGTCGGGAAGATGAAGTCCGGCCAAGCGGTTCAGCGGGGTGAAGCGCCAGTCCTCCTCGCGGCCGGTCAACGCCGGGAAATCCGCCAGATTGACGCTGGAGCGCCGGTCGGCCCGGGACGAGCCCGCCTTGGCCGCCCGCTCGCCAGTACCGGAGGCATCGGCCACCGGCACCGAGTGCGAGGCGTGGTCGGCCTCGCTGGACTCCGCGACGGTCTCGGCGAGCGTCTCGCCCTCCTCCCCCATGCCGGGGATGACGGGCACACCGGCACCGTCGGCGTCAAGTTCCTCGGGGGCGGTGTTGTCAGTGGTGTTGACAGTCTGTGACACGCTCAGCCTACCGATCCTTCCATCTGCAGTTCGATCAGCTTGTTCAATTCCAGGGCGTACTCCATCGGCAGCTCGCGAGCGATCGGCTCGATGAAGCCGCGCACGATCATGGCCATGGCCTCGGTCTCGGACAGGCCGCGGCTCATCAGGTAGAAGAGCTGCTCCTCGGAGACCCGGGACACCGTGGCCTCGTGGCCGAGGGTCACGTCATCCTCGCGGATGTCGATGTACGGGTAGGTGTCCGAGCGGGAGATCGTGTCCACCAGCAGGGCGTCACAGACCACGGAGTTGGCCGAGTGCTTCGCGCCCTCCATGATCTGCACGAGCCCGCGGTAAGCCGCACGTCCGCCCGAGCGCGCCACCGACTTGGAGACGATGGAGCTGGAGGTGTTCGGGGCCAGGTGCACCATCTTCGAGCCGGTGTCCTGGTGCTGGTCGGCGCCGGCGAAGGCGATGGACAGCGTCTCACCCTTGGCGTGCTCGCCGGTGAGGTAGACGGCCGGGTACTTCTGGGTCACCTTGGAGCCGATGTTGCCGTCGATCCACTCCATGGTGGCGCCCTCTTCGGCAATGGCGCGCTTGGTCACCAGGTTGTACACGTTGGTGGACCAGTTCTGGATGGTGGTGTACCGCACACGGGCGTTCTTCTTCACCACGATCTCGACGACGGCCGAGTGCAGGGAGTCGGAGTTGTAGATCGGCGCGGTGCAGCCCTCGATGTAGTGGACGTAGGAGTCCTCGTCCGCAATGATCAGGGTCCGCTCGAACTGGCCCATGTTCTCGGTGTTGATGCGGAAGTAGGCCTGCAGCGGGATCTCGACGTGGACGCCCTTGGGTACGTACACGAACGAACCGCCGGACCAGGTGGCGGTGTTCAGGGCGGCGAACTTGTTGTCCCCGACCGGGATGACGGAGCCGAAGTACTCCTTGAAGATCTCCGGGTGTTCCCTCAGCCCCGTGTCGGTGTCCATGAAGATGACGCCCTGGGCCTCGAGGTCCTCGCGAATCTGGTGGTACACCACCTCGGACTCGTACTGGGCGGCGACGCCGGACACCAGACGGGAACGCTCGGCCTCGGGGATGCCGAGGCGCTCGTAGGTGTTGCGGATGTCTTCCGGCAGGTCCTCCCAGGACTCGGCCTGGTTCTCCGTGGAGCGCACGAAGTACTTGATGTTGTCGAAGTCGATGCCGGAGAGGTCGGCGCCCCAGGTCGGCATGGGCTTGCGCTCGAAGTACTTCAGGCCCTTGAGGCGAAGATTGAGCATCCATTCGGGCTCGTTCTTCTTGGCCGAGATGTCCCGGACCACCTCGTCGTCAACCCCGCGGCGCGCATTGGCGCCGGCAACGTCCTGGTCCGCCCAGCCGAACTGGTACGCGCCAATGGCATTGAGCTCGGGATTCTTCTCAAGAACGTCGGAGATAACGCCGGGGTCGGCGGTCTCCTTCGTGATCTGATCAGTCATCGCTGCCTCTCTGATGGTCGGTGATGGTCTGGCGTCCCAGGCCGGAGCCTAGGCCTCGGCGTCTCGGCCGAGTGGAACATGGGTGGTACAGACGTGGCCGCCGGTCGGCAAGGTCGAGAGCCGCCGGATGTCCACGCCGAGTAGGCGGGCGAACAGTTCGGTCTCTTCTACACAGAACTCGGGGAAATCGGTGGCGAGTTCCTGCAGGGGGCAGTGGCCCTGGCAGATCTGGGCGGCCCACAGCGTGGATTTGGCCGCTGAGGGACCGCGTTGGCCCACCGTGCGGACGCTGGCGGCGAATCCTTCAGCCTCGAGAACGTCGGCCAGCGCGGCGGTACGGTCTTTCAGACTGGTGGTGGTGCCGATGGTTTCACGGTAGCGGTCTTCGACGGCGGCGAAGCGATCGCGGGCGATGGCCCGGACGGCGTCCGGACCGGCCACCTCGTTCAGGCGCTTCAACGCGTCGGCCGCGACACTGAGATAGTCGTTTCCGAGGCGGGACTGGCCCGCATGGCTGACGACGTACCGGCGCGACGGGCGGCCGGCGCCCCGGTTGCCCGCGACGAGCTTGACCTCGACCGCACCCTCATCGGACAGGGCGTCCAAGTGGCGGCGGACGGCGGCCGCGGTCAACCCCAGCACCTCGCCGACGCGGGCAGCACTGATCGGGCCCTGGGTGAGGACCACCTGCAGCACCCGTTGCCGCGTGCTCTCGCGTTGTCCCTCTGCCGGGTCAGCCCGCACCTCAGTGGGCGCGTCGGCGTCGCGAGCGCCTGGAGCAGCGCCCACGTCACTCACTTCACGGGAGGAATACACAACCTTTAGTTTACCTAATTCGGGGGCAGACGAAAGTAAGGTGAGCCTTGCCCTGAGCGAACAAGGCGAGGGTGCGACGGGTACTCTGCGTGGTTCTCTACCGTGCGTAGAACTCACCCTCCACACGGGTACCATGGATGGGTGCCGTCTACACCCCCTGTCCTTGTGTCCCTTGAAGGGCTGCACAAGACCGTCCACAGCCGCCGGGGCGCTGTCGAGATCCTCCGCGGAGTTGATTTCCAGGCCCGCGGTGGCCAGGTGACGGCACTCTTGGGCCCCAATGGGGCCGGCAAGACCACCACGCTCACCATGGCACAAGGGCTGGATCGTCCCGACGCCGGCTCGGTGCGCCTGCTGGGCGAGGATCCCTGGCGGGCCGGACCGGCCCTGCGCAGTCGCGTGGGCGTCATGCTCCAGGACGGCGGCCTTCCGCCGTCGGCCACTCCCGCCCGTCTTCTGAGGCACGTCAGCTCGCTGTACCGGGAACCGGCGGACATGGACGCGCTGATCTCCCGGCTGGGGATCGACGAGTTCGCCGGCCGGGACATCCGCCGACTGTCCGGAGGGCAGAAGCAGCGCGTGGCGCTGGCCGCCGCTCTGGCCGGCCGCCCGCGCGTCGTGTTCCTGGACGAACCCAGTGCCGGCCTGGACCCGGTCTCCCGGCAGTTGGTCTTTGACCTCATCCTCGAGCTCAAGCAGGCCGGGCTCGCGGTGGTGCTGACCACGCATCTGCTCGACGACGCCGAACGGCTGGCCGACCACGTGGTGCTGTTGCGCGACGGCGCCGTGGAGCGCTCCGGGACCGTGGCCGAGCTGACCGTCAGGTCCGGGTCGACACCGGTGCTGTTCGCCGTCTCCAGCCCAGTGGACGAGGCCGCCATGGCCGCCTTTCCGGCTCGACTCGATGTCGCGCCCGAGAGCCCGCGGGCCGGCCGCCCCACCGGCCCGGGGATTGAAGAGCCCCAAGGCGCCGTCGCGTACCGGGTGGAAGGTGTCAGCGGGCCGGCCGACTGGGCCGCCCTGGGTCAGTGGTGGGAGCATCACCGGATCATGCCGACCGACGTGCGCGTGCTGCATCGCTCCCTGGAAGATGTGTTCTTGGAGGTGTCCCCGTGAGCAGTCCCCCTCGCACGACTCGCACTGCCGGCACTAGCAGTACCGCCCCGCTGGCTCCTCATGCCGGCGACTCCAATTCCCAGTCACTCGCGCGCCGCGTGGTGGCTCAGGGCCGTTATGAATCGGTGACGGCGATCCGCAACGGCGAACAGTTGCTGATCTCGCTCATCCTTCCTCTGCTCGCGTTGTTCGGCATCGTCTGGTCCGGGCTGCTGGACACTCCCGACGTCCGCGGCGTGGACGTGGCCGTTCCGGGCATTCTCGCCCTCGCCGTGCTCAGCTCCGCCTTCACCGGTCAGGGCATCGCGACCGGATTCGACCGTCGTTACGGCGTGCTCGCGTACCTGTCCACCACTCCCTTGGGTCCAGCCGGGCTCGTCCTCGGCAAGGCCTGTGCGGTGCTGGCCGTGCTCCTGCTCCAGGTGATCGTCATCGGCGGCGCGGGCCTCGCCGTCGGCTGGCGACCCGACTGGGCCGGCGTGCTCTGGGCCGTGCTGTGGTTCATCATCGGTGCGGCCACCTTCACGGCCCTGGGCCTGCTGATCGCCGGCACGGTGCGACCAGAGGCGACGCTGGCGCTGACCAACCTGTTGTGGGTGATCCTGGGGTCCGTCGGCGGCGCCGTCTTCCCTTTGCAGGGCAGCGGCTGGAGCACGATGGTGATCTCCTGGCTGCCGTCGGCCGCCCTCGGTGACGGCCTCCGCGCCGCCTTCAGCACCGGAACGCTCGACGTCGGCGCCCTCCTGGTACTGACCGCGTGGGGTGTGCTGGCCACGGCCGGGGCATTGAGGTGGTTCCAATGGCGCTAGCACAGAAGACCAGCTCCAGCACCAGCTCCAGCACCGATGCCGGCACTAGTCCCGACGGCGGCCGGTTCCGCTTTCGCCTGCCGCGGGACATCACCCGCACGACGTACTGGTTGGCCGTGATCTCTCTGATCACGGAGATCGGCATCATCGTCACCGGTGGCGCCGTGCGCCTGACCGAGTCCGGGTTGGGCTGCCCGACCTGGCCGAAATGCACTCCGGAGTCGTTGACGAATACTCCCGAGATGGGCATCCACGGGTACATCGAGTTCGGCAACCGCACGTTGACCTTCGTGGTCGGTGTGGCCGCGCTGGCCGTCGTGCTGTGGGTATGGAGGCTGCGGAAGTCTCATCCCAGCATCTTCTGGATCTCCGTCGGCATGCTCGCCTGCATCCCGGCGCAGGCTTTCGTCGGCGGCATCACGGTGTGGACCGGCCTGAATCCGTGGGTGGTGGCCGTCCATTTCCTCGTGTCCTCGGTCATGGTCTGCTTCGCCACCCTGCTGGTCAATCGCGTGGCCGTCGAGCGGCGCGTGCGTGAAGGGACCTACGACGGCGGCGATGGGAATCCGCAGCCCCTCGTGGACGGGCAGACCTCACGGCTCTCTCGGGCCCTCGCGTGGGTGATCTTCGTGACGGGCTGGGTCGTGCTGTACCTCGGCACCATCGTGACCGGAACCGGCCCCCACGGCGGCGACGCCGACGCACCCCGCCACGACTTCGATGCGCTGTTGGTCACGCGCCTGCACGCCGCGCCGGTCTATCTGCTGACCGCCGCCGCCGTCGTGCTGTTGGTGTTGGTGTTGCGTCAGCGTTCCTCGCGGCTGCAACGGGTCTCCGCCTGGATGCTCATCGCGGTGATCGCCTTCCAAGCGGTCATCGGGTATGCGCAGCATTTCAACGGGCTGCCGATCGGCCTGGTGATGCTGCACATGCTGGGCACCGGCCTCGTCGTCTGGGGCATCACCACCGCGTGGGACCGGCAGGTGTCCGGATATCACACGCGGCCGGCTTGGCATGGTGACTACGCTGAGAAGATCTGAGCACTTCAACGCGTAGTCAACGATGGGATCGTCGCGTGCTTTCACGCACACCACGCATCACACTCTTCTATCTCCTTGGCGCCATCGCTGCCGCGACGGGCGTCTACACCTTTGTCACGGGTGGCGAGACCTGGAACGGCGTTATCTATGTCGTACTCGCCGTCGGGTGGGTGTTCGAGGCAACTCGTCAGCTTCGGGAGCCGGTCGATGAGGCAAGCACCGACGACCGCTGACGCCCTGAGAAATCGGATCCACGAGGATCGTCAACATGTCCCGCGCGGAGCGCTGAACCCTATGACCCGCCAAACTGTATGGGGAGTTACAGGTAACGGGAGCACGTGGGGCTCGTAAACGAACCAGCCGCCGGCCACGAGCGAAGCCGCCGCGCAGGTGATATCCGCCCAGCCCAGCGGGACCAGCAGGGGTCGGGGTACCGCAACCGGGCCTCCCGGAATAATGACTAGGAGTCGATCTGTTGCCGCGGCCTTCGGATGGCCCACCACACCAACAGTGGTCCAATGATCGGCAGCACAGTGGCCAAGACCATGCCGACGATTCGTTGACTCGCATCTAGATCTCGCCGACGCAGCAGCCACAGCAACGCCGCCGTCCACAGGACCAGTTGCGCCACAGATAGTGCCATCACCACCCACTCGGCCGAAGACGGGATGAGCGGGTTTAGTGACGCAGCCGCAAGGTCGGTCATGCGCTGGCCTGTAGGAGTGTCCATGGATTCGAGGCTACCGACCGGGACCGTCTCGGGGGCCGCGCCCCCGTCGTACTCGCTGCCGGGCCGATCCACTGATCCCTTGGTCGCATTTGTAGCACTCGAATGATACACAAGTGTATTGTTCGGATGACACAACGATGAAGGGGCGCGGAAATGGCGTGGTTCATGTTCTTAGTGTTCGCTCCCCTGGTAGCGGGCGTCATCCTCGCGCTGGTCTGGTGGGTGCTGCGTGGTCGAGCGTCCGAACAGCCTGACAGCAGGACTCGCCTCATCTCACTTGCGGCGGGGCTGCTCCTGTTTCTAGGTGGACTGGCGGAGCGCTTCTTAGGCTCACCCATCTTGATCCGGTTGGATATCCCGAGCGTACTCATGGGCTGGTATGCGGATTATCACTACATCGCCCCCTTGGTGTTGGGAATTCTCGGTCTGGCCCTTCTGGCCTTTCCTGCCCATGCCCGGCCCGGGCAGGGCACCGCGACGCTGGCGCCCAGAACACCGACCAGCTTCGGACGTGCATGGTGGTTCGTCACCGCCGGCGCTGTCGCAGGGCTCGTCGTGCTGATCACCGTCATCACCGGTTTGGCCTCAGAGCCGGACTCCACCGGCCGTTACATGGTGTATTCCGTTGAAGTCGGCGGGCAGTACGGCATGGGCACGAGCATCTACGGGTGGTTCTATTCCATACCGGCCCTGGTTCTCCTGGTCCTGATGATCGTGGTCGTCGTCATCGACCTGTACCTGATTTCGCGACCGGCTCTGGAGGGCGATCATATCCGGGACGCGCACGTCAGAACGTTGCGCACGCGGAATGTGCTCGCGGTCGCATCGGGAGCGCTCCTGATACATCTCGGTCTGATCCTCCGTTCTCTGGCGGGGACCGCGGGTATGCAAGGCCAGTTCACCATCGACGGGGGCATGGTGACTTCGTGGACCACCTTCGCTGCCCTGCAGCCGGTGCTGATCGGCGCCGGCGCCCTCACACTGGCACTCGGGTTCGGGCTCTGGGCCACCGTTCCGCTGTCCGTCTTGTCTCGGCGCCGCCCGGCATCGGTCACGCCATCATGATGATCACCCTGTCGGGTTCCACCCCACCCACAGCCCAGATTCGCGATCAGATTCGCGGGCTCATCGTGTCCGGCCGGTTGGCAGTCGACGAGCGTCTTCCCTCGGTTCGTCAGCTTGCTAAGGATCTGGACGTGGCCCCCGGCACGGTGGCCAAGGCCTATAAAGCACTGGAGGCTGAGGGCTTCCTCACCACGCGCAGTCGCGGGGGCACTCGCGTCAGCAGAACGGCCACCACGACGCCGCGGCCGGTCCTGGAGGCGGCCCGCCAACTAGCTGAGACAAGTGCCCGTTTGGGCACTGACCTGGACGAGACGGTCCGCATTCTCCGGGCCATCTGGCCCGAGCAACCGAGCGAGCCCCCGGTCTCTCATCCCGCGGAGAGACCGCCGGGACAGCTTTGAGGAAGGGCGTGCGACATACAACGCCGGACTGGTCGTATCAACAAGCGTTTCATGCACGGCCTCCGAAGGTGATTGCCAACTGAAACGCACGCGATCGTCAGCGGCGGTTGCTAGCGCATCGAGTGCGGGCGACTGCCGTAGGCGTGATTGACCAATTGTTGTGTCTACGCAACACTAGCTATATGCCAAGCAATAGACAGGCAAGTGACGGCAACAAGAATCTTTACAACCGACTGGCGGTGCTGCGCGCTGAGCGAGGCCTCAGCCGCCGGGAGCTCGCTGAGGCCGTGGGCATCAACTTTCAGACGGTCGGCTTTCTCGAGCGCGGCGACTACGGGCCCTCGGTTGAGCTCGCCCTGCGCTTGGCGCGCTACTTCGACCTGCCGGTCGAGGCGATCTTCTCTCTTGATCCGTTCCCCGCCATGTCCGCCCAGCTTTACTCACCTCGAACGAAAGTAGCGAACTCGTGAACACCTCCCGCCCCACCGACCAGAGCAGCACCGATTTGCGCGCCGCAGCCCAGGCACACATGCAGCAGCAGCGTCAGCGCCCTCTGCCCGGCTGGCTGGCTGTCCCCGGCCGCCGCCGCGCCCTAGCACTGGCGCCTGCGGTCATCTTCATCATCGGGGTGATCGCCGCCATCCTCGCTGACACCCTCGGCCTGCTTCTCATGATGGTCGTGGCCGTCCTCGGCATAGCTGGTGTTCTCGTGCTGCGCCGGGCGACGCAGATGCTCGATACCGCACCCGAGGACCTGCTCGACGAGCGTGAGATCAGTCAACGCGACCGCGGATACCGAGACGCCTTCCACCTGACGCTGGCCTTGCTGTTCGTGATGTGGGTGCTGGCGGTCGCGGACGGGTTCATCGCCAAGGTCGGGAACACAGGCCTGTTCGACGGCGATGGTTGGATCTTCCTCACACTCGCGTCCTTCTTCGCGATCTTCATGCTCCCCGCCGCTTCCCTGACCTGGCGCTGGCCCGCACACCCAGACGATCAAGAGGGCTGACCAACCCTACGCACGCCACAACCCATGAGCCATTGCGCGAAGTCGCCAAGCGCGTAGGCACTGACCCAGATCTACGGCCGACGACTGCTTCGGACTCCTCCGCGCGACCGAAGGTGCACCCATAGCCGAATTTCTGGCGGTGGGCAGGGACCTCCAGTGCGATGCCGTTTGGGGATCCGTAAACGGAGCACTTCGTCGGTGTTCTGCTCATGGGGCCGGCGAGGCCGATGGACGGGCAGAGGCTGAGAGACTGATTGTATGGAAGCCATGAGCACGTTGCCGGTCAGGCGGCTCGAAGAGCACGCACTGGCTCCCATGGACAGGCGCCGCTGGCCGGCCACACTCGCGCCGATACGGCAGATTCTCGACTCTGGTCTGGACCTTGGCCCGATCACCGTTCTCGTCGGGGATAACGGGGCGGGGAAACCGACGGTGGTCGAAGCGCTGGCAGCCGCCTTCGGGCTGAATCCTGAGGGCGGAACCCACGCCGCAATGCACCAAACCCGACGCACGGAGTCGGACCTCACCGATCATCTATCATCTTTAGCTCGTCCGCGGCCCGGGCGCGTCCAAGCGAGGGGTTTTCTTGCGGGCGGAGACCATGCACGGACACTTCAGCTACCTGGAAACGCTCGGCCCGAGCGGTCTGCATGAGCAGAGCCACGGCGAGGCGTTCCTCGACTTCGTGAATACACGCTCGGGCATCTCCGGCTTGTGGATCCTCGACGAGCCTGAATCGGCGCTGTCTCTGTCCGGTTGCCTGGCACTCCTGGGCGTCCTGCGTCAGCTGGCGTCCAACGGATCGTAGGTGGTCTTGTCGACCCATTCGCACCCCACCCTGACGGGCGTGGGGACACTCGCGCGGGGGCGGACCGCTACTGTGGCGTGGCGGTAGAGTTGATGCGCCCCCGCCAAGCGAAATCAGGAGGCCGTTTGCGTCCGGTCGTGGCGGTGGGCGAGAGCCAGTAGGAAGGTGGATCAGTGGTGCAGGACCAGGATATGGGCACGATGCAGATCGGCGAGGTGGCCGAGCGTACCGGGCTGTCGTTGCGGACCATCCGGCACTACGACCAGGTGGGCTTAGCCCCGCCCTCGGGACGTAGCCAGGGCGGGTTCCGGCTGTACACCGAGGTGGACGTGGAGCGGCTCAACCACGTCCGGCGCATCACCCCGCTGGGGTTCAGCTTGGAGGAGACCGCCGAGATCCTGACCATTCTGGAGGCAGACGGGTCGGGCGAGGCCGCCGAGGCATACCTGGAGCGGGCCCAGGCCGGCCGGGCGAAGCTGGCCCGCAAGTTACGCCAGGCCGATGAGCTCATCGAGGCCTTGCAGGAACGCGCCCGGGGCTGACCCAACCGCAGCCCCTTGCCGGTGTTGTCTCATGTCACGGGGATCATCCCGTCCGGAAGGGACCATCCGGCGTTATCTACCCTGACGTTGGGGTAGAGTTGCTGGCATACCCTTCCCGGTGACTACCTGGTGCCCTGCCCTCTGCGTGGTGGTGGCCGCTTCCCGGGCCGGTGCCTTCTTGTTCACGACCTGATGGGAGACCTACGTGTCCACCACGATCCACTCCGCCCCACCGGCGGACGCCACCCCCGAAGAACGCCAGGCGGTACTGGCAACCCTGCGACGCCCGCGCTGGCTCAAGACCGAGGTCCTGGCCGGGCTGATCGTGGCCCTGGCGCTGATTCCCGAGGCCATCGCATTCTCCCTGATCGCCGGTGTCGACCCGCAAGTGGGACTGTTCGCCGCCGCCACGATGGCCGTGTCCATCTCGTTCCTGGGCGGCCGTCCGGCAATGATCTCCGCAGCCACCGCAGCCACCGCCCTGGTCGTGGCCCCGCTGGTGGAGTCCCACGGACTGGACTACATGATCGCCGCGGTCATCCTGGCCGGGGTGTTCCAAGTGATCCTGGGCGTGCTCGGGGTGGGCAAGCTGATGCGCTTCATCCCCCGTTCGGTCATGATCGGCTTCGTCAACGCCCTGGCGATTTTGATCTTCACCTCCCAGCTGCCGGACCTCATCGGGGTCCCCTGGCTGGTCTACCCGCTCACCGCTCTGGGGTTGGCAATCATCTACCTGTTGCCCCGGATCACCACCGTGGTCCCGGCCCCGCTGGTAGCCATCATCGTCATCACCGCCCTCGCAGTGGTCTTCGCGCTGAACGTGCCCACCGTTGGGGACAAGGGCGCCCTGCCCGACGCACTGCCGACCCTGTTCATCCCCAACGTGCCGTTCACCGTCGAGACCTTCCAGATCATCGCCCCGTTCGCGTTAGGCATGGCGGCCGTGGGACTGCTGGAATCGTTGATGACCGCCAAGCTGGTCGACGACATCACCGACACCCGCTCGAGCAAGGTCCGTGAGTCCTGGGGCCAGGGCGCGGCGAACATCATCAGCGGCTTCTTCGGCGGGATGGGTGGCTGCGCGATGGTCGGACAGACCATGATCAACGTCAAGGCCTCCGGAGCCCGCACCCGGATTTCCACCTTCCTGGCCGGCGTCTTCGTCCTGGTGCTGGCCGTCTCCCTCGGCGAGGTAGTCGCGATGGTCCCAATGGCCGCCCTGGTCGCGGTGATGATCTTCGTATCCATCGCCACCTTCGACTGGCACTCCATCCGACCATCGACGCTGAAGATGATGCCGAAGTCCGAGACCATCGTGATGCTGGTGACCGTCGTGGCCACGGTGGCCACCCACAACCTGGCCATCGGTGTCGGGCTCGGAGTGCTCACCGCCATGGTTCTCTTCGCCCGTCGGGTCGCGCACTTCGCCACCGTCACCCGCACCCTCACCGGCGAAGGCGACCAGGGCACCGCCCGGTACACCGTCGACGGGGAGCTGTTCTGGGCCTCATCCAACGACCTGTACACCCAGTTCGAGTACGCCGAGGACCCCCAGGACATCGTCATCGACTTCTCCGGCTCCCACCTGTGGGACGCCTCCACTATCGCCGCCCTGGACTCCGTCGAGGAGAAATACCGCCACTACGGCAAAGACGTGGAGATCACCGGGCTGAACGTCGCCAGCCGCGCGATGCGCGCCCGCATGACCGGCCGCCTCGGCGCCGGGCACTGACCTGCCGCCGGCACCCCCACACCCCACACCCCGCACTGCCACCTGCCCCACTCCTAGGTGTAGGAGGCCAGGTGGCAGTGCCTCCTCCACCACGAAGCTCCTCACCTTGCCCGAACCCTGGACCGCCATTTACTGATGCGGGAGAACCGCCAAATAGGCAGTCGTCTGCATCGAAATGTCCTTCGGACCCACTCGACCGCAATGAATCCTGCCTTACGGAGGAGAAATCACGGTCGACGGTGCGGCTCGGAGCGTTTTCGCTGACTACCGTTGACCTCCGCGGCGATTCGCGGAGAGGGTGAGTCCACCCTTTGACAGAGCGCTGCAACCTCCATGAGTATGACCGCATGGTCGCCGACATCAACTTCTACTTTGACCCGGTCTGTCCTTTCGCTTGGATGACCAGCAAGTGGGTGCGACAGGTGCAGGAGCAGCGTGACTACACGGTGGACTGGAGGTTCATCTCGTTGCGCCTGATCAACGCCGAGGTCGACTACGACGCGCACTTTCCACCCGAGTACGAAGCGGGCCACACCGCCGGGCTGCGGCTCCTGCGTGTGGCGGCCCGGGCACGCGTGGAGCACGGCCGGGAGGTGATGGCGCCGTTGTATGCTGCGTTCGGGGCACACATCTTCGACACCGCTTCGGAGACCGACGGGCACCGCAGTGAGCGCGAGGTACGTGAGCGGCGCGGGACGCAGGAGTTCACGGAGCCAATCCTCGCCGAAGTCGGGCTACCGCTCTCGCTGGCGGACGCTCTCGATGACGAGTCCTGGGACGCCGAGATCCGGCAGGAGACAGACGAGGCGCTCTCTCTGACGGGCAAGGACGTGGGCACGCCCATCATCCACTTCGAGCCGCCCACCGGCGTTGCCTTTTTCGGGCCAGTGATCAGTCGACTGCCAAGTGAGGATTCGGCGGCCGAGCTGTGGGACCACGTGGTGGGGCTGGCGCGTTTTCCGGGTTTCGCCGAGCTCAAGCGCAGCCTGCGCGAGCAGCCGCAGTTGGCCGCGCTCGGAGTCGACGCCGACACGGTCGGTAAGCAGGAAGATTGGCACGGCGGCAGCCGGCGTCAAAAGAAGTGACCGCGTCTGTGAGGGTGGACCCTGTGAGCGAAACAAGCATCCGAAGTCATGAGGAGTCTGTCACCGTCGAGGCGTCGGCCGAGATGCTCTACGACTTGGTCTCGGACATCGCCCGTACCGGCGAGTGGAGCCCCGTCTGTACGTCATGCTGGTGGGACGACGAGGCCGAGGCGGGCCAAGTCGATGCCTGGTTCACCGGGCGCAACGAGCTCCCAAGCCGGACGTGGGAGACCCGGTCGAAGGTGGTCGTGGCGGAGCGCGGCCACGAGTTCGCCTGGGTCGTGGGCGGTAGCTTCGTCCGCTGGGGCTTCACCTTCGCCCCTGCCCGGACAGGGACGACGCTCACCGAGTCCTGGGAGTTCCTGCCCGGCGGCATCGCCATGTTCGAGGAGAAGTTCGGTGACGACGCGCGAGTTGAGATTGCCGGTCGCACACAGCAGGCCCTCGACGGCATCCCGAAGACCCTCGCCCCGATCAAGCGGATCGCTGAGTCGTCCACCGACGCAGGGTAGTGGGCCAGGTCATGACTGGACTACACGGGGAGACATCGCGTGACGTGAGCCGAGCAGGCCGGCGGCCAGCAGGGCACGGGGACCGTCGCCTCGCCAAGGAGATCAAAACCGGTCGTTTATGACCATGCCGAGGCGTCAGCTCCAGAACCCGACTGCACCTCGGGCGTAACCCCGACACTGTCCACAAGGCGATCCCCTTACGGCATCGCGTCGTTGCGCCATATGACCCTCGGCAGCACCTCCGAACTGCCGCCGTAGGCCGTCCCCTTACGGACGGGCCCAGCGTCCCCAAGGTGGCATCTCGTGCGCGCGAATCCCGGCATCCGCGCAGCCCACGTCTGATGCTGCCGATCAGCAGTGAGTTTCAAGGCAGGTTTGTCTCACGGGGCATTGGGAGTCAACAACGGCCCTCGAATGACTGTGCGCAAGCTGTAGCTTTTCAAGGCCTTTCAGCGGTGGGTGCTGATTTGCGTGGATGTCCGGTGGTTTAGGCCAGGTGCAGGGTGGTGAGGCAGGTGGGTCCGTCGGGGCCGGAGTCGAAGGGTGTGCTGGCCGTTGTATCGGCGGCGGTGATGGTGACGGTGCCCGTGTGGTCGCGGGGGATCCAGAAGCCGGTGAAGCCGTTGGTGCCGGTGGTGGCGTCCTCGTTGAGGAGGGTCTGGCCGGCATGGGTGGTCACGGTGACGTGGATAGGGGTGTCGGTGAGCTCTCCCTGGCAGCCGCCGAGGTTGTGGTAGTAGCACTTGTGTGTCTGGGTGCGGTAGGGCGCCATGGACAGGTAGAACTGCCCGCCAGTGAGGGGGGCGGTGACCTCGTCCGAGTCGTCGGCGAAGGAAACCTGGTCGTAGCCGACGGAACCGGTGAGGGCCAGGGGACGCGGTTTGGATACCCGGTCCAGGGCGGTGACGGCGTCTTCGGCGGTCGCGGCCTGGATGCCGTGGGAGGCGAGCAGCTGTCGGGCCTTCGGATCGAGGGCGTCTGCGGTTCCGTCGGTGGCTGTGCCGACGTTGCCGGTGTCCGGGATTGTGGGTGAGCAGGCGACCAGGGCGGCGGAGCCGAGCAGGCTGAGGCCGCCGGTGATCATGGTTCTGCGGGACAGTGGGGTCACGGGTTCCTTTCCGCCTCGCGCCACATCGCAAGGATCGACTCTCCATTCTCCCCCGGAGGGTCGGCGTACCCGAGGTGGTTGGTTTGAAGGTTTGGCGAAGATTCCTCTGGTACGGGCCCGCGTCGGGGTGCCGGCCGGGACGGTGGGGAGACACTGGAGGCATGGATCCTGGCACTGATTCCACCCTCCTGGCCGGTCGGGTGTTGGTCGTGGACGACGAGAAGCCGCTGGCGGCGATGGTGGCGACCTATCTGGCCCGGGCCGGCTACGACGCGACGGTCGCCCACACCGGTCCCGACGCCCTGGAGTTCGCCCGCGGCCATGACCCCGATGTGGTGGTGCTGGACTTGGGGCTGCCCGGGCTGGACGGGATCGAGGTGTGCCGCCGGCTGCGGTCCTTCTCCGGGTGCTATGTGCTGATGCTCACCGCCCGCGGGGGTGAGGAGGACAAGCTGGCCGGGCTCGGGGCGGGGGCCGATGACTACATCACCAAGCCCTTCAGCGTGCGCGAGCTGGTCGCCCGGGTAGCCGCGGTGCTGCGCCGGCCGCGTACCGCCGTATACCCGGTCGAACCTGCCCGAGTGTTCGGGGACCTGGTCGTGGACCTGGCCGCGCACGAGGCTCGAGTGGGTGGGTTGCCGGTGGGGCTGACGCGCACCGAGTTCGACCTGTTGGCAGCCCTGTCCGCCCATCCGCAGCAGGTGATGACCCGTCGACAGCTCATCGACACCGTGTGGGACCCGGCGTGGGTCGGGGACGAGCGGCTCGTGGACGTGCACATCGGGAACCTGCGTCGCAAGCTCAACGAGGATCCGGGGCACCATATCGACACGGTCCGCGGGGTCGGCTACCGGATGGTGGTCCGGTGAGACGGCGGCACGGCCACGGCTTGGCCTCACGCTTCCTGGCCGCTCAGCTGCTGGTGGTGGCCGTCAGCCTGCTGGCTGCGCTGGTGGTGGCGGTGGCGGCCGGACCTCCGATCTTCCATACCCATCTGCTCATGGCTGGGCGCAGCGAGGGCTCGGCCGCGCTGTTACACGCAGAGCAGGCCTACCGAGACGCCAACCTCATCGTCCTGGCGGTGGCCGTGGGAACCGCCTTGGTGTGCGCGCTGCTGATCAGCGCCTGGTGCGCCCGGCGCATCCGTCGTCCCTTGGACCAGCTGACCACCGCGGCCCTGGCCATGGCATCCGGCAGCTACGACACCCGGGTCCAGCCCCTGGAGGCCGGGACCGAGATGGACGCAGTAGCCGGGGCCTTCAACACCATGGCCTCCCGACTCCAGCGCACCGAGACCACCCGCCGGCGGATGCTCTCGGACCTGGCCCATGAACTGCGCACCCCCGTCTCGGTGCTCACCGTCTACGTCGACGCCCTCCAGGACGGGGTCACCTCCTGGGACGGACCTACCGCCGAGCTGATGTCCGGACAACTGCGGCGCCTGGGCCGGCTGATTGAGGATATCGGCGACGTCTCCCGCGCCCAGGAAGGACACCTCACCCTGGAGCGCACCGTCCAGTCCGTGCAGGACCTGCTCGGTGAGGTGGCCGAAGCCCACCGCGGGGTCTTCACCGCCAAGGGCGTTGCCCTGGAGGTGGACACCGGGGACGGCGCCGGGTCTGTGGAGGTGGACCGTCAACGCATGGGCCAGGTACTGGGCAACCTGCTCACCAATGCCCTACGCCACACCCCGCCCGGCGGCACCGTCACCCTGCGCGGCACCGCCCACCGCCCCGGGCGACTGGCTCTGATGGTCGCCGACACCGGTGAGGGCATCGGCGCCGAACACCTGCCGCAGATCTTTGAACGCTTCTATCGCGGCGACACCTCCCGCGACCGCGACCACGGCGGGTCCGGGATCGGCCTGGCCATCGCTCGCGCTCTGGTCGAGGCCCACGGCGGAACCCTCAGCGCCTCATCCGCAGGCCCGGGCCGAGGCGCGGTCTTCACCGTCGACCTCCCCCGCCCACAGACACACACCGCCGGAGGATGACCCACCGGAACACCCAGCCCCGCGTGAGGGGCCCGTGCGGAAGGAACAGCATGAACACCCCCGACCACGATCACCCAGACCAGGATCACGCCGTCCCCGGGCCACACACCGACCACGGCCAGCACTTCGGATTGGAACACCACACCTCAGCCCGCGTCGGCCACCAACTGATTGCGGCTCTGGGCCCCCAGTCGACCCCCTTAATGGAAGGAACCACTGTGAAACGCAACACCACTCTGGCCGCCCTGACCCTGGCTTTCGCACTAGCCTTGACGGCGTGCGGCACGGGTGCCGAGGACAACGGCGCTGGCTCCGAGTCCGCCCCGGCCACCAGCTCGGCTGCTACCACTTCCGCGGCCTCGGACGCCGCGACCCCGTCCGCCACGGCCACCGGCTCCGCTGAGGAGATCTCGGCCGAGCACAACGATGCGGACGTGATCTTCGCCCAGATGATGCTTCCCCACCACGACCAGGCCGTTCAGATGAGCGAGATGCTGCTGGCCAAGGACGACATCCCGGCCGACGTCGCGGACTTCGCCCAGCAGGTCATTGATGCCCAGGGTCCGGAGATCGAGCACATGAACTCCATGCTCACCGCCTGGGACGCAGAACCCATGGGGGACATGGAGGGCATGGACCACGGCAGGATGTCCGGGATGATGTCCGAGGAGGACATGGCCGCTCTGGAAGAAGCCCAGGGCACCGAGGCGGCCCGGCTGTACCTGGAGCAGATGACCGCCCACCACGAGGGTGCCGTCGACATGGCCCGCGACGAGGTCGAGAACGGGCAGAACCCCCAGGCCGTGGCGCTGGCAGAACAGGTCATCGACGCCCAGGAGGCCGAGATCACCGAAATGCAGCAGATACTCCAGGGCCTCTGACGGGATCCACCGCTCCGTCTCGATCAGCTCTGCCCGCTCGGCTATTGCACTGAAAGAACCCACACGGCCCTATCCACCCCTGGCGGATAGGGCCGTGTGGCACATGGATTGGGCGTCAGTCCGGTCATCCGATGCCCGACAGTTCTGGGCCTCACGCCTACGAAGCGTCAATCGGTGGGGCACTGGCGTTCGGCCCGCTCCTCGTAGTCAGGCACTGTCCGGGCCCGTGCCTCCTCGGGGGAGGCCGCGATCCCGTTACGCTCGATATCGTCGATCAACCAGTCCATCTCGAAAATCTCCCTCCGCTGGGCCTCGCTGATCTCCACGGCCAACTCGCACACCCTGACGTCTTCGATGCCAGCCCGCTCGGACCTCGTGATGGCCAAAGAGTGGTGCGGGATCATCGCGCGCATGAAATCGCTGTCGTCCACGGTCGCCTGGCTGCGATCCAGGGCGATGCCACCACCAAGGAGCAATACGCTGATCACCACCATGGCAATATTGGCCTTCGGGTTCCGGTACATGTTCAGCATCCAGGCCAGCATCACCAGGCCCATGGCCCCGCCCATGGTCAAAGCCATGAACAGCCGGCTCTCACTCCAACGGACGTGTCCCCACTCCCAGGAACCGGCGAACA
The DNA here is from genome assembly GCF_042665635.1 of Citricoccus sp. GCM10030269. NCBI lineage: Bacteria > Bacillati > Actinomycetota > Actinomycetes > Micrococcales > Micrococcaceae > Citricoccus > Citricoccus sp. GCM10030269. The sequence goes on from NZ_JBHTCV010000005.1 coordinate 370,440, forward strand.
TCGTCCAATACATCACTGCCATGCCGGTCAGGATCATCGCGGCGAACCGCAGATACATCTTCAGGGAGCGGTGCGGCGCCTGATGACCACCGCCATGATCGCCACCCTGGTCACTGCCGTGTTCTGTCTTTGGCACGTCGGGTCCTCCTTCAGCGGGATGGTCTTGTACCAGCGCGCCAGTCAGGTCCGGAAGCACGCTACCCACGCCTGCTGGCCCTGACCGGCGTTCCGGCATCGGACGGGACAGTACTCAGCCCATGGAGGCGATCAGTTCGGTGCACGCCTGCTCGCAGCGCCGGCAGGCCTCGGCGCACACCTTGCAGTGCTCGTGCATGTCGGCGTGCTTCTCGCACTCCTCGGCGCACGTCTTGCAGGCGGTGCGGCAGGCCTCGAGCAAGGCACGGGTGGTCTCGGCGTTATTGCCGGTCTGACGGGACAGCACCCGGCCGGTGGTTTCACAGATGTCGGCGCAATCCAGGTTGAACCGGATGCACTGGCGCAGTTCGGCGACCATGTCCTCGGCCAGACAGGCGTCGGCGCAGGCCGTACAGGTCTGGGCGCACTCGAAACAGGCCTCGATGCATTCGGCCAGCTTCTGCCGATCGATGTTCCCCAAGTCCTTCGGGTAGGTCTCTAGCATCGAGCTCACGTGATGGGTCATGACGTACTCCTTCATCGGTCCGATCGAGAAAACGAGCCGACTGAAACTGGCCCGCCATGCCACCGACCGTAGGCTCACTCCCCGGCCCGGATGAAGGGTTGGTGTTTGAAGATTCCATGAAGATCCCGCTTGACGGAGGACGCTGTCGCGAACGCTCGGAGGCGAGAACGGGCCCGAGAATCCGGCAATTTCAGTACTCAGACCCGCCCTTGTGCCATCTCGGGAACCCTCCTGAGGCCCCGGACGCCAGTTGCGATCAGATATCGGATCCGTATCGTTGCATAACGTTCTGGTCACGGGCCTCTGTCGTAAAGGAAGCCGCGCCTAGCTGCCGCCCTTCGGCCTCGGGAAAGTCCAGAATCGCTGACGCCAACGACTACCGAGGTAACCCATGTCTTATCCCACCCGCCGTGCCCGCATCGAGGCCGAAGCTCTGGCCCGCCGTTCACACCGCCGCCGCTCCCTCACCATGGGCGCGGTCGGCCTGACCACCGTGGTGGGGGCCACGGTAGCCGGCATGGGCCCGGCCGCAGCCAACGAGAGCGCCTACTCCGCGCCCAGCACTGCCAATGCCTGGACATGGGAGGCCGGTGCCACAACCGAGACACCCCGCTCATCCGGTGCCCATACACACTCCCCCGCGACCGGGGCCGATCAGGCCGCGGACATCCAGCGGACTTCCTACACCACCGCTTCCTCCAGCAGCAACGGTTGGAGAGCGGCCGTGCAGTGGGCCACGGCCAAGGCCGCCGATCCAGGCGTCGGATACGTCTGGGGCGGTAATGGCCCCACCGGATACGACTGCTCAGGGTTCACCCAGAACGCCTTCGCCCAGGCCGGCATCGAACTGCCCCGGAACTCCAAGGCCCAGTACGCGGCCGCCAGCCAATACGTCTCCCTCGACAACCTGCAGGTCGGGGACCTGGTCTTCTGGTCCAACAATGGCTCGGTCGCCGGGATCTACCACGTGGCCATGTACATCGGCGAGGGCCAGATCGCCCACGCCCGCAATCCCCAGATGGGCGTGGCCGTGACCGCTGTCGACTACAGCCCCTGGAACATGATGGGCACCGCCGCCCGCTACTAAGCGGCACGCCACCACCCCGGAACGGCCCCGCAAGACGAAAGACTCGGGGCCGTTCGATCTCAGGAGACCTCAGCCACCGTGCCCACCCCCACGTCCCGCTGAGCGAAACTCTTACGGAAACGTCGCAGGCCACTGTGCGCACCCACGTCCGGCCGTCCCAGAAGACCCGTTCGGTGAAGAGTCCCGAGCAGGTACCTCATACGGGACACGCTCTCTCGTTGCTTTATCCGCTGACCCGGGTGGCACGTATACAAAAGCCGTGGCGACTGGCCGAAGGAACAGCTCCCGTTGGGATGCGAGTTTTCGTGGCCGAAGTCTGCCTCACCGCGCGCAGTCGCGGGGGGCACTCGAGGCAGCAGAACCGCCACCACAACGCCGCGCGCGGCCAGTCCTGCATGCAGCCCGTCAGCAAGTCGAGATCGGCACTCGTTCGGGCACTGGCCTGGCCGAGACTGTTCGCGTTCTCGCGTTCTCGCCGTCTTGCCGGGACAGTCGAACGAGCCCCCGGTCTCTAGTTTTAGTTAGTCACCAGCACCATCAGAGCGACGACGATCCAGGACGCCTCCGACATTGAGACCCGGACGAGAACGCCTGTCGAGTAGGGAGCCGCCCCTCCGCACGCGCTTCTAGAATCCGATAACCGTATCGATCTGGACTTTGGCTCTCAGCGGTAGTGCCGCCACCTGAACGGTTGCGCGGACGGGGAAAGGTTCGCTCAGGCGGTGTGCGTAAACAGCGTTGATAGTGTCGAGTCCTTGTAGTCCGTGAAATAAATCGTGGTGCGCAGGATGCTCGACGAATTCAGATCAAGCTCGTCCAGCAGCGTCTGCAGATTCGTCATCATCGCCTCGCACTGCTCTGCGACATCGTCCGAGACGAGTGATCCGTCATCGGGACGCTGGCCGATAATCCCTGTGGTATAGCCCACATCGCCGTGCCTGACGAAGTGGGAGAACGGGGCCGTGGACTGGTGGAGACGAGTGCTGAAATGGTGCTCTGAAATGACGGTCACCCCTCCTCGAATGAGGTTTCAACCCAGGCGTCGTGAATAGCTGTGTTCGACGCTCTATGGATAGCCGGCCAACTCAGCCAGCAGCCCCCGGAATCGGCATCAGCGGCGAGCCGACGAATGGATCCACTGCCAGGGCCACGAACACCAGAGTGAGGTACGTGATGGACAAGTGGAAGACCTTCATGGCCTTCTTGTCGTTGTACCCCGGCTTCTGTGACTCCGCGTAGAGCACGTGAGACTCATAGACGAACCAACCGCCCGCCACCAGGGAGACCGCCGTGTAGGTGATGCCGGCCCAGCCCAGCGGGACCAGCAGCAGCGAGCAGGCCACCGTCGCCCACGCGTACAGCACGACTTGGCTCGAGACCACGCGGGCCGAGGCCACGGCGCCCAGCATGGGCACCTCGGCGTTCTGGTAGTCCGTCTTGTACTTCAGAGACAGCGGCCAGTAGTGCGGCGGCGTCCACAGGAAGATGATGAGGAATAGCACGATGGCCGGCCACTCGATGGTCTCGCGGACGGCGGCCCAGGCAATCAGGACGGGGAAACATCCCGCGATCCCACCCCAGACGATGTTCTGTTCCGTGCGGCGCTTCAGGATGAGGCTGTAGATCACCACGTAAAAGAAGATGGCCGCCACTCCGAGTCCTGCCGCCAACAGGTTGGTGCCCGCCGCCAGGATGGCCACCGACAGCACGCCGATGGTCCAGGAGAAGATCAGAGCTTCACGGGGCGTCACCGCGCCCGTAACCAGCGGCCGGTTCTCGGTCCGCTTCATCAGCTTGTCGATGTCGCGGTCGATGTAACAGTTGAAGGCCGCCGAAGACCCTGCCGCCAGAGCACCGCCGATCATCGTCGCCAGCATGGTGATGACGTCCGGGAAGCCCTGGTGAGCAAAGATCATGGTGGGCAGCGTGGTCACGAGCAGCAGCTCCATGACCCGGGGCTTGGTCAGCGCCACATATGCAGCCGCCTTCCGCCTGAGCCCCAATTTCTGGCGCTCCGGACGGGCGCTCGAGGGCGCCGTCGTCCCGGCGGACTGGGCATCAAGGATGGGGGGCATCAATATCTCACGGTGCAAGAGGACAGGGCAGTGACGGCAGCGCTCCACCACGTCAGCCGCAGCCAGCGCAGCAGAACACCCCCTCCAGTGTACCGGCCGCGCACCTGACTTCCACGCCCACTACGCGGACAGCCTGCCCCGTCGCAGCGCAGACGCGCTAGGGTGGAATGAGGTAGGCACCGGCCCCAGAATCTTTCCCTCAGGAGCAGCTTTCGTGACTTCAGTCCCGGCATCATCCAGTGGATCAGCTACCGGGAGGACCCCCTCCCTGCAGCGGCGCAACCCCGCTCGTGAGTACACCTACTCCGACCTTGACCGCAAGGCCGTGGACACCCTCAGGGTGCTGGCCGGAGACGCGGTAGAGAAGGCCGGTCACGGTCATCCCGGCACGGCCATCTCACTCGCGCCGGTCGCGTGGCAACTGTTCCAGAACGTCATGCACCATGACCCCTCGGACGCCACGTGGGCCGGACGTGACCGCTTCATCCTTTCCGCCGGGCACACCTCGCTGACCCTGTACCTGCAGCTGTTCGCCTCGGGCGCCGGTATCGAGCTGGAAGACCTCCAGTCCCTGCGCACGTGGGGGTCCAAGACGCCCGGCCACCCCGAATACGGCCACACCGACGGCGTCGAGATCACCACCGGGCCCCTCGGCCAGGGACTGGCGTCCGCCGTCGGGTTCTCCTACGCCCAGCGACGCCTGCGCGGCCTGCTCGACCCGGATGCCCCCGAGGGCACGAGCCCCTTCGACCACCACATCTTCGTCATCGCCTCTGACGGCGACCTCCAGGAGGGCATCACCTCCGAGGCCTCGTCCCTGGCCGGCCACCAGGAACTCGGCAACCTCGTGGTGATCTATGACGACAACGAGATCTCGATCGAGGACGACACCGACGTCGCCTTCAGCGAAGACGTGGCCGCCCGGTACGAGGCTTACGGCTGGCACGTGCAGACCCTCAACTGGCTCGGCAGCGGCGAGTACGTCGAGGACACCGAGCAGCTGTACGCGGCGCTGGCCGCGGCCAAGGCAGAGACCGGCAAGCCCTCCCTGATCAAGCTGCGTACCGTCATCGGCTGGCCCTCCCCCGGCAAGCAGGACACCGGCGCCATCCACGGCGCCAAGCTGGGCCAGGAGGAGCTGGCGGGCCTGAAGAAGGTCCTCGGCTTCGATCCGGAACAGCACTTCACCGTCGACGACGGCGTCCTGGCCCACGCTCGCTCGGTCGGTGGGCGCGCGGCCGCGTTCCGCAACGAGTGGGAGCAGGCCTACGAGGCGTGGCGCTCCGAGAACCCCGAGCGGGCCCGACTGTTCGACCGGCTCTCGGCCGGCCAGCTGCCCGAGGGCTTCGCGGAGGCCTTCCCGGTCTTCGACGCCCAGTTCGGCGAGGACGCCAAGGGACTGGCCACCCGTGCCGCCTCCGGCAAGGTGCTCACGGCGTTGGCGCCGGTCATGCCGGAACTGTGGGGCGGTTCGGCGGATCTGGCCGGGTCGAACAACACCACGATGGAGGGCGAGGACTCCTTCATTCCCGCCCAGCGACAGACCGATCAGTGGAAGGGCGGCCCCTACGGTCGGACCCTGCACTTCGGTGTGCGTGAGCATGCGGCAGGGGCCATCGTGAATGGCATCTCCCTGGGCTCGCTGCTGCGGGCCTATTCCGGGACCTTCCTCATCTTCTCGGACTACCAGCGTCCGGCCATTCGCATCGGCGCGCTGATGGGCACCCCCGCCATCTACGTGTGGACCCACGACTCGATCGGCCTGGGTGAGGACGGTCCGACCCACCAGCCGGTAGAGCAGCTCGCCGCACTTCGGGCCATCCCCGGGCTCGCGGTGGTCCGCCCCGCCGACGCCAACGAGGTGTCCTGGGCATGGAAGACCGTCCTGGAGCGGACCGACGGGCCGGCCGGCATCGTCCTGTCCCGTCAGGCCCTGCCGGTCTTCCCGCGCGGTGAACAGGGCTTCGCCGCCGCCGAGGGAACCGCTCGCGGCGCCTACGTGCTGCTGGACGCCACCGACGACTCCGGTGCGTCAGTCGAACCGCAGGCCATCCTCATCGGCACCGGCTCCGAGGTCCAGCTGGCCGTGGCCGCTCGCGAGGAACTGCAGTCCAGCGGCATCCCGACCCGCGTGGTCTCGGCTCCCTGCCTCGAATGGTTCGACGAACAGGACGAGGAGTACCGCGCCTCGGTGCTGCCCGACAACGGTGCCGTCCGGGTCTCCGTTGAGGCCGGCGTCGCGCAGGGTTGGGACAAATACACCACGACCGACGGCGGCCACGTCTCCCTGGAGCACTACGGCGCCTCCGCCGACTACCAGACCCTGTTCCGCGAGTTCGGCATCACCGCCGAGGCCGTGACCGAGACGGCCCGCACTCTGGTGCAGCGCCAGTCCAATAACCACTCGAGCACCAGCAACCCCAACACCAGCCAGGAGCAGCGATGACTGAACAGAACGCCAACACGCGCGCACTGGCCGAGGCCGGTGTGTCCATCTGGCTCGATGACCTCTCGCGCGAACGCATCGACTCGGGCAACCTGCGCGAACTGATCGAGACGCGCACCGTCACGGGCGTGACCACCAACCCGTCGATCTTCGCGGCCGCGCTGAAGAACGGCGGAGCCTACGCGGAGCAGCTGTCCCAACTGGCCTCCGAGGGCGCGGATCTGGACCAGGCGGTCTTCGACCTGACCACTCGGGACGTCCAGGCGGCGTGTGACATCTTCGCCCCCGTCTACGAGGCCACCCGGGGCATGGACGGCCGGGTGTCCATCGAGGTCGACCCGCGTTCGGCCCGGGACGCCACCCAGACCGTGAATGAGGCGATCCGGTTGGTCGAGGCCGTGGACCGTCCGAACGTGCTGATTAAGATCCCGGCGACCGAGGAGGGACTGCCGGCGATCACCGAGACGCTCGGGAAGGGCATCAGCGTCAACGTCACGCTCATCTTCTCCCTGACGCGGTACCGCGAGGTGCTCAACGCCTGGCTGCTCGGCCTGGAACAGGCGCGCGCGGAAGGCCGAGACCTGTCCACCCTGCACTCGGTGGCCAGCTTCTTCGTCTCCCGGGTGGACTCCGAAGTGGACCGCCGCTTGGGCGAATCGGACGCCGACGGGGCCGCCGAGCTGACCGGTCGGGCCGGTCTGGCCAACGCCCGCCTGGCCTACCGGATCTTCACCGAGACCCTGGACACCGAACGCTGGCGGCTGCTGGCCGCCGAGGGCGCCAATCCGCAGCGGCCGCTCTGGGCTTCGACCGGCACCAAGAGCCCGGACCTGCCGGACACCGTCTACGTCACCGAGCTGGTGGCCGAGGGCACCGTGAACACGATGCCGGAGAAGACGCTCGAGGCGCTCGCCGACCACGGCGAGATCACCGGCGACACCATCACCGGACGGTACGCCGAGGCGGACGACACCCTGGACGCCATCGGTCATGCTGGTGTGGACTACAACGATGTGGTGGCCGTCCTCGAGACCGAGGGACTGGAGAAGTTCGTGACGAGTTGGCACGAACTGCTGGACACCGTCAGCACCGCCTTGAAGGACGCCGGCGGGCGCTGACCAGCGCTTGACCGGTCCCTGACCGGCACTGACTCTGCCGCAGCACCCACCCGCACCAATTCGCCCCTTCGACCTGCCGCTTTGGACCCCTAGGAGACTGTCATGAGCTCGCTTGGACTGCAGGCCACCGGAGACGCCCTCGCGGCGATCGACCGTCACGTTCCCGCACTGGTGGAGGATCAGTTCGCCAGCCGCCTGGCCGACCAGGACCACACGCTGTGGGGCCCGGACGCAGCAGAGGAGGCCGCCCAGCGACTCGGCTGGATGGACGTCTTCGAGGAGTCTCGGGAATTGATCCCGCAGATCGACGCGCTGCGTGCCGAGCTGCGAGACGAGGGCATCACGCGGGTGGTCCTCGCCGGGATGGGCGGCTCGTCGTTGGCGCCCGAGGTCATCGCCGCCACTGCCGGCAAGCCGATCACCGTGCTGGACTCCACGGACCCGGAGATGGTCGGCAACGCCCTGGCGGCCGGCGTCAAGGACACCGTGGTGGTCGTCTCCTCCAAGTCCGGCTCCACCGTGGAGACGGACTCTCAGCGCCGGCTCTTCGAACAGGCCTTCAGCGACGCCGGACTGGACCCGGCCGCCCATCTGGTGGTGGTGACCGACCCCGGGTCTCCGCTCGAACAGGTGGCGCGCGAGTCCGGCTACCGCCAGGTCTTCACGGCCGATCCGACCGTCGGCGGGCGATACTCAGCTCTGACAGCTTTCGGACTCGTCCCCACCGGTCTGGCCGGCGTGGACATCACGGCACTGCTCGACGATGCCGAAGAGACCCGTGAGGTGCTGGCCACGGACGATACCGACAACCCGGGCCTGCAGCTGGGCGCCGCCATGGCCGGAACCGCGCCGCTGCGCAACAAGCTGATCTTCTCCGATGAGGGTTCCGGCATGGTCGGTTTCGCCAGCTGGGCCGAGCAGCTGATCGCCGAGTCCACGGGCAAGAACGGCACCGGCGTGCTGCCCGTCGTGGTCAACGCCGGGGACCCCGAGACCAGCTCGGACGCCGCCGATCTGCTGCAGATCCGGTTGGTCGCGGACCCGGAGGATGATCCCCAGCCCGACGCCGGCTCGGGCACCGATCTCGATCCGGGCACCGGCACTGACGTCTCCAGCAGCACCGACTCCACGACCAGCACAGTCTCCACGACCAACACAGACCACGCGGTCGAGGTCTTCGGTTCCCTCGGGGCCCAACTGCTGCTGTGGGAGTTCGCCACCGCCGTGGCCGGGCGACTCCTCGGAATCAACCCCTTCGACCAGCCGGACGTCGAGGCCGCCAAGACAGCGACGCGGGGTCTGCTGGACGCCCAGCCGGAACCGACCGACCCCGATCTGATCATCGACGCGGTGGAGATCAGCGGACCGGCCGACATCGTGGGCGGGTCCGCTGGCTCGGAAGCCTCATCAGTCCGGCCGCAGGACGTGACGGAGGTGCTGGCCGCCGTCGGGCGTCTGATCCCGGACCACGGGTATCTGGCCATTCAGGCCTATCTGGACCGCCTCAGCTACCCCGAGCTGGAGGTCCTGCGGTCCCGGCTGGCCGAACAGTCCGGGCGTCCGGTCACCTTCGGCTGGGGACCACGCTTCCTGCACTCCACCGGGCAGTACCACAAGGGCGGCACTCCCGAGGGCGTGTTCCTGCAGATCACCGCCGACTCGGACGTCGATCTGGAGATCCCCGACCGGCCGTTCACCTTCGGACAGCTGCTCGCGGCCCAGGCCGCCGGCGACGCGTCCGTGCTCCGCGAGCTCGGCCGGCCGGTTATCCGGTTGCACCTGACCGAACGCTCCGACGGCATCGCCCAGTTGTTGAACGGCCTTCGTGGTGCTTGACGCGGCCGGCGCCAACCCGCTTCGCGATCCCCGGGACCGCCGGCTGACCCGGATCGCCGGGCCGTCCGCGCTGGTGTTGTTCGGCGTCACGGGCGATCTGGCCCGCAAGAAACTGCTGCCGGCGATCTACGACCTCGCCAACCGCGGACTGTTGCCGCCGGGGTTCTCGCTGATCGGCTTCGGCCGACGGGACTGGAGCGACGAGGAGTTCACCGACTACGTCCGGGCCTCGGTGGAGGCCTCGGCGCGAACGGGGTGGAACGACACCGTCTGGGGTCAGCTGCGCGGCGGCTTCCGCTTCGTCTCCGGCGGCTTCGATCACCCGGAGGCCTACGAGGACCTCAGCCAGACGCTGACCGAACTCGAATCCTCCCGAGGCACGGCCGGGAACACGGTCTACTATCTCTCCATCCCGCCCGACTGGTTCGAGGAGGTCAGCCAGCAGCTCGCCGATCACGGACTCGCCGGCCGCCACCTCGATCCGGGTACGCAGCCCTCTGCACCGTCGTCTTCTCAGCCCTCCCCGGCCCAGACCGGTGCCGCCGGCCGGCCCTGGCGGCGCGTGGTGATCGAGAAGCCGTTCGGCCATGACCTGGCCAGCGCCCGGGAACTCAACGACGTCATCGAGCAGGTGTTCGTGCCGGACGCGGTATTCCGCATCGACCACTACCTCGGCAAGGAGACGGTCCAGAACATCCTGGCGCTGCGGTTCGCCAACCGGCTGTTCGAACCGGTCTGGAACGCCAACCACGTGGACCACGTGCAGATCACCATGGCCGAGGACATCGGCATCGGCGGCCGCGCCGGGTACTACGACGGCGTGGGCGCGGCCCGGGACGTGATCCAGAATCACCTGCTCCAGCTGCTCGCCCTCACCGCGATGGAGGAACCGATCTCCTTCGACGCAGACCACCTGCGTACCGAGAAGGAGAAGGTGCTGGCCGCCGTCGAGGTTCCGTCCGATTTGGGGGCGGCCTCCGCGCGGGGTCAGTACACCGGCGGGTGGCAGGGCGGCGAGAAGGTCACCGGATTCCTGGACGAAGAGGGCTTCAACCCGGCGTCCACCACCGAGACCTTCGCCGCGCTCAAGCTGGGGATCCGGACCCGGCGGTGGGACGGGGTGCCGTTCTATCTCCGCGCCGGCAAACGACTGGGACGGCGGGTCACGGAGATCGCCGTGGTCCTCAAGCGCGCTCCCAACTTGCTCTTCCCCGGACACGGCGAGGACGAGTTCGGTCAGAACGCCATCGTCATCCGGGTGCAGCCGGACGAGGGGGTGACCATTCGGTTCGCCTCCAAGGTCCCCGGGACGCAACAGGAGGTCCGCGACGTCACGATGGACTTCGGCTACGGCCACGCCTTCACCGAGGACAGCCCCGAGGCCTATGAGCGTCTGATCCTGGACGTGCTGTTGGGCGAGCCGCCGTTGTTTCCCCGGCAGGCCGAGGTGGAGCTGTCCTGGTCCATCCTCGACCCCTTCGAGGAGTACTGGGCGTCCCTGCCCGGACAGCCGGAACCCTACGCGCCGGGCAGCTGGGGGCCGAAGAGCGCCGAAGACCTGTTGGGCCGTGACGGGCGCGTCTGGAGGAGACCCTGATGATCATCGACGTGCAGGACACCACCTCGTCCCAGCTCGCCAAGGAAATGAACCGGCTTCGTGAGGCCGGTGGAGTCGTGGCGTTGGGCCGCGTGCTCACCCTGATCATCTCGACGTCCGCCGAGTACGTCGAGAAGGCGATCCTCGCCGCCAATCTGGCCAGTCGGGAGCATCCCTGCCGGATTATCGTCATCGCCCCCGGTGACCCGGATGCGCCGACTCGGCTGGACGGCCAGATTCGCGTGGGCGGCGACGCCGGCGCCTCCGATGTGGTCGTGCTGCACGGCTCGGGATCCAACGCGGCCGAGTCCGAGTCCCTGATCGGGGCACTGTTGTTGCCGGACGCGCCCATCGTCGTGTGGTGGCCGCACGGTGCCCCCGAGGTCCCGGCCGAGTCGCCGCTGGGCCGGATCGCCCACCGCCGGATCACCGACACCGCCTCCGCGGCCGACCCGAAGCAGGCGCTGATGCATTTGCGGGAGTCCTACCGCGCCGGAGACACCGATCTCTCCTGGACCCGCCTGACCGGATGGCGCATCCAGATGGCGGCGATCCTCGACGGCCTGAATGCCGCCGACACCGTCTCGATCACCGTGGACGGGGCCGAGGACTCCCCCTCCACTATGCTGTTGGCCGCGTGGTTCACCCGACGAATGGGCATTCCGGTGACCATGGCACACTCCAAGGCCGGTCAGGGCATGCGGTCCGTGCGGTTGCGACGCCGGGACGGCGACGTGGTGCTCTCCCGGCCGATGGGTGACGTGGCTTCCCTCTATCAACACGGACGGCCGGTGCAGCACATCTCGCTGCCGCGCCGTAGCGATCAGGACTGCCTGGCCGAGGAACTCCGGCGGCTGGACCCGGACGAGGTGTTCGGCGACGTGCTCGTCAACGGTTTACCGTACACCGATTTGAGAGCGGTGGTGCCGAGTGAGCGCTGACCAGGAGCATCTCTTTCCGGACCAGGCGGCCCTGTGCACGGCGGCGGCCCGCGAACTGCTCACCGTGCTCGCCGAGGCCGTCCGGGACCGTGGCGTCGCCTCGGCGGTCCTGACCGGCGGAGGCACCGGGACGGGCATCCTCTCCGCGATGGCCACGCTGGCCGCGGAACAGTTGTCGACGGAACAGCGGTCCGGTCCTGACGACGAGGTCCCACTGCCGGACTGGTCTCGGGTCCATGTGTGGTGGGGCGACGAGCGATTCCTGGCTGCCGGGCATCCGGACCGCAATGAGGTCCAGGCCGACGCCGCCCTGTTGACGACGCTGATCAACGACCATGGCCTGCCGGAGGTCAATGTTCACCGCATGCCGGTCGCGGAGACGGGCCTGATGACGGAGGCGGCCGACACCTATGCCGCGGAACTGATCTGCCACACGCATGTCGACCCGGGTCCGGACCCACGGTTGCCGGTGTTCGACGTGGTGCTGCTCGGTCTCGGCCCGGACGGACACGTGGCCAGCCTGTTCCCTCACCATCCGGGACCGGAGGAGACCGGGGCGACGGTCATCGCCGTGGCCGACTCCCCCAAGCCGCCACCGCTGCGACTCTCGATGACGGCCGAAGCACTCAGCACGGCACGCCGGCTGTGGTTCGTGGTCGCGGGGGCAGACAAACAGGAAGCAGTGAGTGCCACGCGGGCGCTCCGGGCCGATCAGGGCATCGATCCGGTCAGATGGCCCGGTTCTGTGGTGTCAGGTCAACTGTCCACCACGTGGTGGCTGGACCAGGCTGCCGCCGGCGAGGGCTGAGGAAACTCGAGCCGGAGCTCAGAAGTCCTGCGAGAAGCGCATGATCAGGCCGAGGGCCACCACAATGGCTCCCCAGGTCACGCCGAGCGTCACCGTGAGGCGGTTGAGGTTCTTCTCCGCCACGCCGGAGGCACCCAGCGATGAGGTCACGCCGCCGCCGAACATGTCAGACATGCCGCCGCCGCGGCCCCGGTGCAGCAGGATCAGCAGAACCAACAGGACGCTGATGGCGGCCAGGGCGATCTGCAGGATGAGGGTCAGGACGTCCACGTCACTCTTTCCATTGGCGGTAGGCCGCACGCGGCCCGTGTCGATTCAGCCGGCCGATCAGCCGTCATCGGTCGGTCAGGAGATGCTGCTCGAACCTGACAATGCTAGCAAACTCGGACTCGTCCACGCTCGCCCCACCGACCAGGACGCCGTCGACATCCTTCTCCCGGAGGATGGAGGCCACATTGGAGGATTTCACGGATCCGCCGTACAGCAAGCGCAGCGAGGCCGCCGCCGAATCACTGTAGAGGCGGGCGAACTCGGCGCGCAGAGCCGAGCACATCTCCTGCGCGTCGGCCGGGCCGGCCACCTCACCCGTACCGATGGCCCAGACCGGCTCATAGGCCACGACCAGTCCGTCCACCTGCTCGGCCGTCAGGCCCTGCAGACCGGCCCGCAGTTGGTCCAGCGTGTGGTCAACGTGCTCACCGGCCTGCCGGACCTCCTGACCCTCGCCCACGCAGAACACGGGGGTGAGCTCGTGCCGGAGGGCCGCTTGAAGCTTGCGGTTCAGGACCTCATCGTCCTCTCCGTGCCGGGTCCGCCGCTCGGAGTGGCCGACGATGACGTACCCGCAGCCGAGTTTGGACAGGAAGCGTCCGGAGATCTCGCCCGTGAAGGCACCGGAGTCCTCCGTAGACAGGTCCTGTGCGCCGTAGGCCAGCGGCAGCCGGTCCCCGGCGACGAGCGTCTGCACGCTGCGCAGATCCGTGAACGGAGGGAAGACCGCGACCTCGATGCGCTCGAAATCGTGGTCCGCGTCGCTGAGGGTCCACCACAACTTCTGGACGAACGTGACGGCCTGCTGGTGGTCCAGGTTCATCTTCCAGTTGCCGGCGATCAGGGGCGTCCGGTCATAGACGCCGTTGGTCTGAGAGGTCATGATCAGGCACCGTTCCCTGGCTCAGTCGAAGCAGCGGAGTTCTCGAGCGCCTCGACGCCCGGCAGGGACTTGCCCTCCAGATACTCGAGGGAGGCGCCTCCGCCGGTGGAAATATGGCCGAACTGGGAGTCTTCGAAGCCGAGAGCTCGTACCGCCGCCGCAGAATCCCCGCCCCCGACGACGGTCAGTCCGGTGGACTCGGTCAGGGCCTCGGCCACGGTGCGGGTGCCGGCGGCGAAGGCCTCGAACTCGAAGACCCCCATGGGTCCGTTCCAGAACACCGTCTCGGCCTGGCGGATCTCCTCGCCGAATCTCACGCGCGTCTCCGGGCCGATGTCCAGGCCCAGCGCGTCGGCACCGTGGGTTCCGGTCGCCAGACCGTCCACGGGCCGTACCTCGTGTTCGGCGTCGGCGGCGAAGGCCGCGGCCATCACGATGTCGGTCGGCAGCACAATGCGGCAGCCGCCCGCCTCTGCTCGCTTCAGGTACTCGGTGACCACGGGGATCTGGTCCTCTTCGAGCAAGGAGGATCCGACGTCGTAGCCCTGTGCCTTGAGGAAGGTGAACAGCATGCCTCCCCCGATCAGCAGGGTGTCGGCACGGTCCATCAGGTTGTCGATGACGGCGAGCTTGTCGGAGACCTTGGAGCCGCCGAGCACCACGACGTAGGGCCGGTCCGGCTCCCCCGTCAGCCGGGACAACACGTCCAACTCCCGCGCGACCAGGCCACCCTGGTACCCCGGCAACAGCGCCGCGACGTCGTACACCGAGGCGTGCTTGCGATGTGCGGCCCCGAAGGCGTCGTTCACGAAGGCTCCGTTGTCGCCGGTCAACCCGGCCATCTCCGCGGCAAGGGCGGCCCGGTCTTCCTCGTCCTTGGCGGTCTCACGCGGATCGAACCGCACGTTCTCGAGCAGGAGGATTCCGCCGTCGGGCAGGTTGTCGGCCTTCTCGCGGGCCGCTGGGCCCGTGACGTCACCGGCGAGACGGACCTCTCGGTCAGCCAATTCCGCCATCCGCTCCGCGACGGGCCTCAGGGAGAACTCCGGGGTCACCTCACCCTTCGGCCGACCCAGGTGGGCCATCACGACCACCCGCGCGCCGGCGTCGGCCAGTGCGGTGATCACCGGCAGCGACGCGCGGATGCGGCCGTCATCGGTCACGGCACCGCCCTCCAGCGGCACGTTGAGGTCGGAGCGAACCAGCACGTGGCGTCCGGCCACTCCGGCCTCCAGCAGGTCGTCGAGGGTGTGAGCGGTCATGCGCGGTGCCTTTCAGATCGGGAGTGCAGGGTGATTCCGGTCAGAGCTTCGAGGCGACCAAGGAGGTCAGGTCCATCAACTGGCAGGTGAAGCCCCACTCATTGTCATACCAGCCGAGCACCTTGACCGTCGTGCCGATGGACTTGGTCAGCGGCGCATCGAAGGTGCAGGCCGCCGGGGAGGTGACGATGTCCGTGGAGGTGAGCGGATCCTCGTTGTACACCAACCGGCCGGCGAGTTCGGGCGTCTCGGACGCGGCCCGGAAAGCGGCGTTGACCTCCTCGATGGAGGCCTCCCGTTCCAGTTCCACCGTCAGGTCCGTGATGGAGCCGGTGATGACCGGGACGCGTATGGCGAAGCCGTCCAGCTTGCCCTGCAGTGCGGGGATTACCTCGCCAATGGCCTTGGCGGCCCCGGTCGACGTCGGGACCATGTTCTGCGCGGCGGCACGAGCTCGACGGCGGTCCTTGCGGTGCGGAGCATCATGCAGGTTCTGGTCCCCCGTGTAGGCATGGATGGTCGTCATGATGCCGTCGACGATGCCGAAGGACTCGTGCAGCACCTTGGCCATGGGCGCCAGGCAGTTGGTGGTGCAGGAGGCGCTGGAGATGATGTCCATGGTCGCCGGATCATACTGGTCGTCGTTGACGCCCATGACGAACGTTCCGGCCACACCCTTGCCGGGCGCGGAGACGATGACCTTCTTGGCCCCAGCCTCGAGGTGCTTGCGGGCCGCGTCGGCGTCGGTGAAATGTCCCGTGCACTCCAGGACGATGTCCACGCCCAACTCGCCCCACGGAAGCTGCGCCGGATCCTTCTCGGAGAGGACGGTGATGGACTTGCCGTTGGCCACCAGGTGACCGTCCACGAGCTCGATGTCATGGGCGTAGCGACCGAGAATCGTGTCGTACTTCACCAGGTAAAGGAGGTCCTCGGGGTCGGTCAGGTCGTTGACGGCCACGAGGTCCAGATCGTGACCCTGCTGCTCGATGACGCGAAGTGCGTTGCGGCCGATCCGGCCGAATCCATTGATGGCGATTGTGGTCACGGTAAAGCCTTTCGGTCGAGACACGAAGAGGGCCGACCGGCCGCAACGGCCGGCCGGCCCGCTATCGGGTCACCAGAATCAGGGAGTGACGAGCTTCGGGGCGCCGTTGCGGGCGGCCTCGAAGCGGGCGGCGACATCCGCCCAGTTGACGATGTTCCACACGGCCTTGACGTAGTCGGCCTTGACGTTCTGGTAGTCGAGGTAGAAGGCGTGCTCCCACATGTCCAGCTGGAACAGCGGGATGGTCGCGACCGGCACACCGTTCTGCTGGTCGTAGAACTGCTCGATGACCAGGTTGCCGGCGATGGGCTCGAAGGCCAACACGGCCCAGCCGGAGCCCTGGATGCCCAGCGCGGCGGCGGTGAAGTGCGCCTGGAACTGGTCGAAGGAACCGAAGTACTCGTCGATCGCCGCGGCCAGTTCGCCTTCGGGACGGTCGCCGCCGTCCGGGGACAGGTTCTTCCAGAAGATGGAGTGGTTGGTGTGGCCACCCAGGTTGAAGGCCAGATCCTTGGTGAACTGGTTGATCGTGGCGAAGTCGTTCGCCTCACGGGCACCGGCGAGCTTCTCGAGGGCGGTGTTCGCGCCCTTGACGTACGTGGCGTGGTGCTTGGAGTGGTGCAGCTCCATGATCTTCGCCGAAATGTGCGGCTCCAGAGCGCTGTAGTCGTAATCCAGTTCCGGCAGGGTGAATTCAGCCATGTTTCCTCCTCGATGGATGTTGGCCAGGGCCTGAATGACAGGCCCGTGGTGCGTGGTCCCCGTGAGGGGCCCTCATGACCCATCCTAGGCACGAGTGCGGGGCGATTGGCCACCCATTGCGCTGAGAGCCACATTGGATGCGGCAGGGAATTCAGTCAGCGAATTCAGTCAGCCTCTCGGCCGGACTCCGGAGGCAGTGCCGAGTCGGTGCCCGGCAGGCCCTCTTCGGCGGCCTTCTTGTCTGCCATGGCCAGCAGCCGACGGATCCGTCCGGCGATGGCGTCCTTGGTCATCGGCGGATCGGCGAGCCGCCCGAGCTCGTCCAGCGAGGCCTGCTTCCGTTCCACGCGCAGTTGGCCGGCGTATCGCAGGTGCTCCGGAACATCGTCGCCGAGGATCTCCAGTGCCCGTTCAACGCGGGCCCCAGCGGCGACGGCGGCCTGTGCCGAGCGTCGCAGGTTGGCGTCATCGAAGTTGGCCAGCCGGTTGGCCGTGGCCCGGACCTCTTTGCGGGTGCGTCGTTCCTCCCAGACCAGCACGGTGTCGTGAGCGCCCATGCGGGCCAGCAGGGCGGAGATGGCGTCACCGTCGCGGATCACCACACGGTCGACCCCGCGGACCTCGCGGGCCTTCGCGGCAATGCCGAGCCTCCGGGCGGCCCCGACGAGCGCCAGCGCGGCCTCGGAGCCCGGGCAGGTCACCTCCAGGGACGACGAACGCCCCGGCTCGGTCAGGGAACCGTGCGCCAGGAAGGCACCCCGCCAGACGGACTCGGCATCGGCTACGGAACCGTTGACGATCATCGGCGGCAATCCCCGCACGGGACGTCCGCGCACATCCAGCAGTCCGGTCTGACGAGCCAGGGACTCGCCGTCACGGATCACCCGGATGACGTACCGCTTGCCCTTGCGCAGGTTGCCGCCGGAGACGACGATGATCTCGCTGCCATGGCCGTAGACCTCCGCGATGGCGGTTCGCAATCGGCGGGCGGTAGCGGCCTGGTCGAGCTCGGCCTCGATGACGATTCGCCCGGAGATGATGTGCAGTCCCCCGGCGAAGCGCAACATGGCCGAGACCTCGGCTTTCCGTTGAGAAGAGCCTTTGACCTCGTGATGAGCCAGTTCCTCTTTCACCGCCGCAGTCAACGCCATGGCTGGTTGCCTCACATCTTTCGTTTGGTACTCGTGGAGCCCCGGCCGCTGGGGTTGGGGCGATGCCGATGACCGTATCAGGAGCTCTTGAAGGCCTCCTGAAAGGCCAGGGCCAGACGCAGTGGGTCGTGGATGGGGGTCCCGGAATCGGCACCAACCTTACTAAACAGAACTGAGGCCCCCAGCCGCTCGGCCGCGTCCTCGAAGCCGCGACGGTCCTGGATCGCGCTCGGATCGGCGATGACGACGTCGAGTCGCAGTTCGGGAGCATGGTGGTGGATCGCCTCCAGATGGTCGGCGGCGTTCATCCCGCTGGTCTCCGAGGTGTCCGTGGTGAGGTTCATCACCAGCGCCCGGCGGGCGGGAGTGCGGACCAAGGCCTCGCGCATCTCCGGCAACAGCAGATGAGGTAGCACGGAGGTGTACCAGGAGCCGGGACCGAGCACGATCCAGTCCGAGAGTTCGATGGCCTCCAAGGACTCTTCGCAGGCCGGGGCGTCCTCCGGCTCCAGTCGGATCTGGGAGACGCGGCTGTTTTTGCCCGCCGCCGCCAGCGACGACTGTCCCGTGATGGTCTTCCGGACCAGCTCTCCGCCGGCGTTCTCGCTCAGCACGGCGCCGGAGATGGTCAACGGCGTGGTGGACATCGGCAGCACCTGCCCGCGGGCGCCGAGCAGGGCCCCGGCCCAGCGCAGTCCGCCGACCGGGTCCCCCAGGAGCTCCCAGAGGGCGACGATGAGCAGATTGCCCAGCGCATGCTGGTCCAACGTCCCCTCGGTGCCGTCCTTGGAGGTGAAGCGGTGCTGCATGACGTCGCGCCAGGTCCTCCCCCAGTCGGTGTCGTCACACAACGCGGCCAGGGCCATCCGCAGGTCTCCGGGTGGCAGCACGTCCATCTCTCGGCGAATGCGGCCGGAGGAACCGCCGTCGTCGGCCACGGTGACCACTGCGGTGAGCTCGCCGGCGATGAGTCGCAGCGCACGTAAGGTGGCCGAGAGTCCGTGACCACCGCCCAGGGCACTGACCCGCAGGGTGGGATCGTACGTTCCCGAGGGTTGGCCCGCCGACGGAAGAGAGCTCGGGGCCAAGGGCAACTGTCCCGTGAGGTGTGTGCTCATCGGCTCATTCCCGGCCCAGATCGCGGTGCTGGACGTTGACGGAGACCCGGGGTTGCTGACGGAGCCGGCGACCGAGTTCCTCCGCCATGGCGACCGAGCGGTGCTTGCCGCCGGTGCATCCGATGGCGAACGTGGCGTAGTGTTTGTTCTCGCGGCGATATCCGTCCAGGACCGGCAGCAGCGCCTCGACGTAGCGATCGACGAAGACGTCGGCTCCCTCTTGCTTCAGGACGAACTCCGAGACCTCGGTGTCCTGCCCGGTGAAGGGCCGCAATTCGGGCACCCAGTGCGGGTTCGGCAGGAAGCGGGCGTCCGCCATGAAATTCGCGTCCTGCGGCAGGCCGTATTTGAAGCCGAAGCTCATCACGTTCAGGCGCAGCACGATCGGCCCGGAGTCAGTGAACAGCCCGGTGATGGTCGTGGCCAGCGAGTGGACGTTCTTCGAGGAGGTGTCCACCACCACCTCGGCCTCGTCTTTCAGATCCTTCAGCAGCAGTCGCTCCGCGGCGATGCCGTCCGGGATCCGGCCCGATCCCTGCAGCGGGTGCGGCCGGCGAGCCGACTCGAATCGGCGCAGCAACAGTTCATCGCTGGCGTCCAGGAACAGGACGCGGTAGTTCACTCCTTGGGCCCGCAACTGACCCAGGGCATCCTGGATGTCTTTGAACAGTTCCTTGGAGCGCACGTCCACCACGAGCGCCAGGCGAGGGATGGCTTCCGGAGAGCGACCGACGAGGTCGGCCAGGGTGCCGAACAGCTGTGGGGGGATGTTCTCGACCACGTACCAGCCGTGATCCTCCAGGGCATGAGCTGCCGTGGTGCGCCCGGCTCCTGACATGCCGGTGATGATCAGGACCTCGGAGGTGGGCGGTTTCACCGGAATCAGTCCGTCGGTCGGTCCATCGCTCATGCCTCCAGACTACCCAGACTCCGGTCCGGACTGACCTGCTAGTCGAGGATCTCGCCCGTGGTCAGATTGACGCCGTGCTCGGGAGTCGCATCCGATGCTGTGTTCTGGTCTGCATCCGGTGCTGGGTCTGCAGCCTCGTCAGGATGCAGTGCGGCGTACACGGTGGCGGCGAGGGCGGGGCCGATACCCGGGGCCTCCTGCAGCTGCTCGGGTCCAGCCGCTGTGATGCGCTTGACCGAGCCGAAGTGCTTGAGCAGGGCCTTCTGCTTGGCCGGGCCGAGACCGGCGATGCCGTCCAGCGCCGAGGCGGTCATCGACTTGCCCCGCTTCTGCCGATGGAAGGAGATGGCGAAGCGGTGGGACTCATCGCGGATCCGCTGGAGCATGTACAGCCCCTGTGAGGCACGGGGAAGCACGAGCGGGAACTCCTCCCCCGGCAGCCAGAGTTCCTCAAGCCGCTTCGCCAGTCCGACGACGGGAAGATCTGTGATACCGAGATCGGCCAGAGCCTGGGCGGCCGAGGCCACCTGGGGCGGGCCGCCGTCGACCACCACCAGGGACGGCGGATACGCGAAACGGCGGGCAGACGAGTCGGTCTGGTCCGCGCTGCCGTCCTCTGTGGCCGACTCTGCTGCCGGGTCTGCCGGGACCTCGCCACTGGTCAGGGTGCCGTTGCGCTCCTGGTCCTCCAGATAGTGCCGGAATCGGCGAGTGAGGACGTTGCGCATGGCCGCCGTGTCATCGCGGGCGGCCTCGCCGGTCACACTGAACTTGCGGTAGTCGGACTTCTTCGGGAGCCCGTCCTCGACCACCACCATGGAGCCGACCACGTTCGTTCCGGAGACATGGGAAATGTCATAGCACTCGATCCGCAGCAGCGGCTCGGGCAGTTCCAGCGCCTCCTGGAGTTCACGCAGCGCCGCGGAGCGGGTGGTCAGGTCACCGGAACGCCGTGTCTTGTGCACGCGCAGGGCCTGGTCCGCATTCTCCTTGACGGTCTCCATGAGCGACCGCTTGTCCCCCCGCTGCGGCACGCGCAGGCTCACCTGACTTCCGCGCAGACCGGACAACAGCAGGGCCACCTGATCGGCGTTCTCCGGAAGCACCGGCACCAGGATCTCCCTGGGAATCCGGCTGGTGTCCTCCAGGGAGCCGTACACCTGCTCGAGCAACTGCTCCACCATGGTGGCGCCGGAGACGTCCTCGACCTTCTCCACGACCCAGCCGCGCTGCCCGCGGATGCGCCCCTCACGCACGTGGAACACCTGGACCGCCGCTTCGAGCTCGTCCTCGGAGAAGGCGAAGACGTCCGCCTCGGTGTTCTCCGAGAGCACCACCGCGTTGCGCTCGAACACCCGCTTCAGGGCGGCGATGTCATCGCGGCGGCGCGCCGCGTCCTCGTAGCGCAGGTCCGCGACCGCCTCGTTCATCTGCTGCTCCAGGCGGCGAATGTACTTCTGGGCGTCGCCGGCCATGAAGTCACAGAAATCCTGAGCGAGCTGGCGGTGATCCTCGGCGTCGATCCTCCCGACGCACGGTGCCGCGCACTTGTCGATGTACCCCATCAGGCACGGCCGGCCGGAGAGTTCGGCGCGGCGGAACACTCCGACGGAGCAGGTCCGGACCGGGAAGACGCGGAGCATGAGGTCCACGGTCTCGCGGATGGCCTTGGCGGGGTGGAAGGGGCCGAAGTACTTCACGCCCTTGCGCTTGTCCCCGCGCATCACCTGCACCCGCGGATACTTCTCGTTCATGGTGACCGCGAGGTAGGGGTAGGACTTGTCATCGCGGTACATGATGTTGAACCGCGGGGTGTACTGCTTGATCCAGGTGTATTCGAGCTGCAGCGCCTCCAGCTCGGAGCCGACGACGGTCCATTCCACCGAGGCGGCCGTGAAGACCATGGTCCGCGTCTTGGGGTGCAGACCGTGCGGGTCCTGGAAATAGGACGCGAGCCGGGACCGCAGATTCTTGGCCTTGCCCACATAGATGACGCGACCGTCGGGATCGCGGAATCGATAAACGCCCGGAGAGGTGGGAACCTCCCCTTGCTTCGGCCGGTAACTGGCCGGATCAGCCATGATGCATCAATCCTGAACGGGAGGCGGTGTCTGTCCTGACGATCCGCCGGTCACGGGAACGTTGTAGGTGCCAGCCCGTTCCTGACCGGACAGGGCGGCGATCGCGTTCATCACCTCAGCGGTGGCTTCCCGGCGCGGGGGCAGCGGATGTCTGCGCCCGAGGTGTTCGAACTGCAGGGGTTCACCAATGCTCAGGGTGAAATGGTGCGGGGTGACGCGATTCGTGCCGGGCGGCTGGAGACGTTCTGTCCCGCGCAGACCGACCGGGACCACCGGCGCACCCGTGGTCAGCGCCAGCCACCCGACGCCGGTCCGTCCCTTGTACAGCCGGCCGTCCCGGCTACGCGTGCCCTCCGGGTAGATGCCCACACCGGCACCGGCCTCGATGCGTTCGACCAGTTGGTCCAACGCCGCCACCGACGCCGCCTTCTCATCTCGGTGGACCGGAATGGAGCCGACGGACTCGAAGAAGCGCTTCATCGCCCGCCCTTTGAGTCCCGGCTGGGCGAAGTACTCCGCTTTGGCGAAAAAGTGCACCATGCGGGGAAAGACGGCCTGCAGAATGACCGAATCGAGGAACGAGAGGTGGTTGCTGGCCACGATGAACCCACCGGAGGCCGGAACGTTCTCCAGGCCTGTGACGGTCGGCCGACACGAGACCCTCACCAGGGCGCGGAATCCCGCCCGCACGGCCTCGTTCGTCGCCATGTCCGTCCCTTCAGCGTCTGTCAGCTGCCTGTCAGCCACCGGTCCAGCGTGACTGTGGCGCCTGGCCCGCCGAAGCGGACCGGACCCATCATAGTGCCCGGCCAGAGCAGGCCTTCGAGTCCTCAGGCCGAGCCGGCACTGAGGAGAGGGTCCCGTTGCCCGCCCAACAGCCGCCGGCAGAGGTCGGGCAGCTCGTCGGCGCTCGCGCACAGGGCGGTCGCCCCGGCTGCCGTCAGCTCGGACTGGTCCCCGAAGCCCCAGAGCACACCGATGCTCGGAAGCCCATGATGAGCCGCGCCGTCGATGTCGAAATGCCGGTCCCCCACCATGATCGCCCGGCCCGGATTCCCGACGGCGGCCAGGGCCTCCGACATCGCCTGCACCTTGGTGCCGTACGGGGGCAACGGCGCCGTCTCGTCATCGTTCGAGCCGCAGATGGCCACGAAGTGGTGGTCCAGTTGCTGGACGCGCAGCAGTTCCCGGGCCAGCGAGACGGGCTTCGACGTGGCGATGACCAGCTGATGGTCACGCCTCAGGTCCGTGAGGGCGTCTTCGATCCCGGGATAGATCACGCTGGCGGCCATCCCGTGCTGGCGGTATCTGGACCGGTAGTCGCGGACGATGTCCGGCAGGTTCTCCTCGGTGACCCCGTCCAGGGTCCGCAGCCCCTCGCGCAGTGGTGGACCGACCAGGCCACGAAGCCGCTCCGGAGAAGGCACCGGAAGACCATGGCCCTCCAGGGCCGCGGCGATGCCTCCGGTGATCGCTCCGGCCGGATCGACAAGCGTGCCGTCTAGGTCGAGCAGTACCGCCGGCATGTCATCTGTGTGGTCCGAACCGAGCGTCACAGAACCTCCGCGAGGAACCGCCCCGTGTGACTGGCCGGATTCCGGGCGACGTCCTCCGGGGTTCCGGTGGCCACGATCGTGCCACCGCCCGAGCCGCCCTCGGGACCGAGGTCGATCACGTGGTCGGCGGACTTGATGACGTCCAGATTGTGCTCGATGGTGATGACCGTGTTGCCTTTGTCCACCAGGGACTGCAGGACCCCGAGCAGTTTGCGGATGTCCTCGAAGTGCAGACCCGTGGTCGGCTCGTCCAGCACATACACGGTGCGGCCATTGGAGCGCTTCTGCAGCTCGGCGGCCAATTTGACGCGCTGTGCCTCGCCTCCGGACAGAGTGGTGGCCGGCTGTCCGAGCTTGACGTAACCCAGACCGACGTCCACCAGAGTCGTCAGGTAGCGGGAGATCTTGGTGTAGGCCGAGAAGAACTCCGCGGCCTCCTCGATCGGCATGGCCAGCACTTCGGCGATGTTTTTGCCCTTGTACTGCACCTCGAGCGTCTCGCGGTTGTACCGCGCGCCGTGGCACACCTCGCAGGGAACGTAGATGTCCGGCAGGAAGTTCATCTCGATCTTCAGCGTGCCGTCGCCCGAACAGGCCTCGCAGCGGCCGCCCTTGATGTTGAACGAGAAACGGCCGGGCTGATAACCGCGAACCTTGGCTTCCTGAGTGTCGGCGAACAGCTTGCGGATGGTGTCGAAGACGCCCGTGTAGGTGGCCGGATTGGACCGAGGCGTGCGCCCGATCGGGCTCTGGTCCACGTGCACCACCTTGTCCAGGTGCTCCAGTCCGTTGACCCGCTTGTGCCGCCCGGGGACGTTCTTGGCGTTGTTGAGCTGATTCGCCAGGACCTTGTAGAGGATCTCGTTGACGAGCGTGGACTTGCCCGAACCGGAAACCCCGGTGATCGCGGTGAACACCCCCAACGGGAAGTCGGCCGAGACGTTGCGGAGATTGTTCTCTCGAGCCCCGATGACGCTGACCTGCCTCTTCTCGTCCACCGGTCGGCGCTGGGCTGGAACAGCGATCTCGCGGCGGCCGGCCAGGTAGTCTCCGGTCAGCGACCGCTCATTCGACTTCAGCCCCTCGAGCGAGCCGGAATGGACCACCTCACCACCGTGTTCCCCGGCGCGCGGCCCGATGTCCACGATCCAGTCGGCCTCGGAGATGGTGTCCTGATCGTGTTCGACGACGATGAGGGTGTTGCCGAGATCGCGCAGCCGAAGCAAGGTCTCGATGAGCCGTCGGTTGTCCCGCTGGTGCAGGCCGATGGAGGGCTCGTCCAAGACGTACAGCACGCCGACGAGACCCGAGCCGATCTGCGTGGCCAACCGGATGCGCTGGGCCTCTCCGCCGGACAAGGTGCCGGCAGGACGCTCCAGGTTGAGGTAGTCGAGGCCAACGTCCAGCATGAAGTGCAGACGGGCCAGGATCTCCTTCAAGACCTGGTCGGCGATCTGCCATTCCCGGTCCGTCAGGTTCAGTTGCTCCAGGAAATCGATGGCCTCCTGCATCGGCAGGTTGGCGGCCTGCGCGATCGACTTCCCGCCGACCGTGACGGACAGCGAGGTGGGGTTCAACCGCGCCCCTTGGCAGGCGGCGCAGGGAATCTGCCGCATATAGGACTCATAGCGGTCGCGGGCGAAGTCCGATTCCGTCTCGAGGTGTTTGCGGTGGATGTAGTCGATGACGCCTTCGAAACCGGTGGTGTAGCGGCGTTCGCGACCGAAGCGGTTGCGGTAGGACACCTCCACCTTGAAGTCCTTGCCGTACAGCACCGCATGTCGCGCAGCCTCCGGCAGGTCCTTCCACGGGGTGTCCATGCTGAATCCGAGCTCACCGGCCAGCCCGGAGAGCAGGCGCTGCCAGTACTGTGAGGTCGACTTGCCGATCGCCCACGGCGCCACGGCCCCCTCGCCCAGCGACTTGTCGTGGTCCGGGACCACGAGGTCCTCGTCCACCTCCAGCTTGGTGCCGATGCCCGTGCAGACCGAGCAGGCACCGAAGGGATTGTTGAAGGAGAAGGACCGTGGCTCGATCTCGTCGATGGAGAGCTGGTGTCCGTTGGGGCAGGACAGCTTCTCGGAGAAGGAGCGGAACTTCGGGGTTCCGTCGGCGTCCACTGCGTCCCATTCGCCGGCGTTGGCTTTGGCCGGGTCCACCGTCGCGTCCACGTCGACGAAGTCGATGACCACGAGCCCGTCGGCCAGCTTGAGCGCCGTCTCGACCGAGTCGGTGAGCCGCTGTCGGATGCCCTCCTTCATGGCCAGGCGATCGACCACCACGGCGATCGTGTGCTTGACCTGCTTCTTGAGCTTCGGCGGATCGGAGAGCTGGATTTGTTCGCCGTCCACGATGGCCCGGGAGAAACCCTGGGTGGCGAGGTGGGAGAAGACGTCGACGAACTCGCCCTTGCGACCTCGGGCGACGGGCGCGAGCACCTGGAACCGGGTCTTCGCGGGCAGCTCGCCCAACTGGTCCACGATCTGCTGCGGCGACTGCTTGCTCGCCGGCTCGCCGCACTCGGGGCAGTGCGGAATCCCGATCCGCGCCCAGAGCAGGCGCATGTAGTCGTAGACCTCGGTGATAGTTCCGACGGTCGACCGCGGATTCCGGTTGGTCGACTTCTGATCGATCGACACGGCCGGCGACAGGCCCTCGATGAAGTCCACCGACGGCTTGTCCACGCGACCCAGGAACATGCGCGCGTAGGACGAGAGGGATTCGACGTAGCGGCGCTGGCCCTCGGCGAAGATCGTGTCGAACGCCAACGAGGACTTGCCCGAGCCGGACAGTCCGGTGAAAACGACGAGCGCGTCCCGCGGAATGTCCAGGTCCACGTTCTTCAGATTGTGTTCGCGCGCGCCCTTGACGACGATCCGGTCCGGATCATGGCGGTGGGCGCTGCCGTGGGGTCCGGAGGCCAGCCCACGGGCGGAGGTGGACGGCACCGTGTCGGAAGGGGGAATCGTCAGGGAATCTGGCACGGCTTCCACTGTATTCCAGTCTCCCTTCGAAAACATCTTCGAATCTTCGGCTCAGAGCGAATTGCTGCTCGCCCGCCACTCGTCAGCCGCTCGCTGGCCCCCATCGCTGGCCCCCATCAGGACGATGTCGGAAAGACCGCCTCGAGCTGCCGGGTCGCCTCGCGCCGGCCGAAACCCAGCGTGCAGGCCACCTCCGCATAGGCCGCTGCAGCGGCCGCGAGCTGCGCGCCCGCGGTGTCATTGCTCTGGGCCACCACGGTCCCCAACCGGGGGCGGGCCTTCACGACGGCGGCCTGCTCCAGTTCCTTGTACGCCCGCGCCACGGTGTTCGCCGAGACCCCCAGGGCCACCGCCAGCGCCCGGACCGTGGGCAGCTTGGTGCCGACAGGCAGGCGATTGCGGTGGATCAGATCCAGCAACCCGGTTCGCACCTGTTCATAGGGCGGCACCGTACTGCTCCCGTTGATGGCCAGATGCTTCGCCAGCCAGTCAGGCACCGCCGCTTTCGCCGTTGTCGTCTTCGCGGCTGTCTTCGCTGTCTTCGCTGCAGTGGAGCCTGTGGTCTTGGTCGTAGCGGGCTGGTCCCGTGCTCCCATGCGTCCCCGTTTCGCACGTCATCCCGTTGATTCCCGTCTCCGGCCACCTTACCGAAGGAGGTCGACGAGAGCACGTGATCCCAGGGTCATGATCCGATGGCCCTGTTCATCATCCCGCTTGCCCCACTGCTGGTCTACGTCCCTAGACTATGGCCCATGCCTTCTTCCACCTCCCCCATCCGGTTGCTGCACAACTTGCCCCGGGTGACCGTTCGCCACCGATCGGTGTCAGAAATGGCGAACAACGTCTACGTCATCACGTCGAAGACGTCCGGGACCCAGGTGCTGATCGATGCCGCCGACGACGCCCCCGCCGTGGCGGAGCTGCTGGAGTCGGCGAAGGAAGACACCCCCTGCGAACTCAAGTTGGCGGTGATCATCACCACCCACCAGCACTGGGACCACATCCGCGCCCTCGCCGACGTCATGGAGTCCACCAGTGCGCCCACGGCGGCGGGAGCCGCTGATGCGGACGCCATCGAGCAGGAGACCGGGGTCGCCGCCAAGGTCCTGCTGAACCATGGGGACACGGCGACCTTCGACGGGATCTCCCTGGCCGTCGTCGGGCTCCGGGGGCATACTCCGGGATCCGTGGCGCTGGTGTACGAACCCGAGGACGGTCCGCCGCTGTGCTTCTCCGGTGACAGCCTGTTCCCCGGCGGAGTCGGCAACACGCAGCAGGATCCGGAGCGGTTCGACTCCTTGTTCACCGACGTCGTGGAGCGGATCTTCGAGCAGTACCCGGACGACATGATCGTTCATCCGGGCCACGGCGAGGGCACCACGCTCGGCACCGAGCGGCCGCACCTGGAGGAGTGGCGCCAGCGCGGCTGGTAGAGATCCAGAGAAGGTCCAGAACCGCAGAGGTTCAGATGCTCGGAGCCAGCCCCTTCTTCACGCCGACCACGAAGATCCGGCGGAACGGATAGTCCGTCAGGAACACTCCGTCCGGGGTCGAGAACCGTGGATACGCCTCGCGCATGATTCGGCGGTATTCCTCCACATACTGATCCAGCAGGTTTGTCCCATCGCGCCGGTCGGCGGCTTCGAGGCGTTGCAAGGACGGTCGCAAGGCGGCCCCTCGCACCCAGTCATAGACCGGGTTCTCCCCGGAGAGCGTCTGGCTGTAGGTGGTTTCCCACACGTCCGGTTCGAAGCCGGCCGTCACGAGCGTCTCCAGATACTCGTCGGTCGTATAGACCGACTCCCGGTCGGTCACTCCTTCAAGCACGTGGGCGTACTCGGGCCGCCGGGACAGCTCGGCGATCGTCGCGTGGGACGGGGCCGCGAAGTTGCCCGGGACCTGGACGGCGAACCACGCACCGGGTCGAAGGGCCTCCAGCCAGTCGGCCACCAGCCGACGATGGTCCGGGATCCACTGCAGCATGGCGTTGGAGACGAGCACATCCACCTCGGGCTCGGGGCTCCAGCGCTGGGCGTCCACCTGGGCGAACTCCAGATTCGACGGCGCTCCACTGCCCGCGGCCGACTGCTGAGCCGTCGCCACCATGTCCGCTGAGGAGTCCAATCCCCTCACCCGGGCCCCGGGCCACCGCTCGGCCAGGGTTCTCGTCATGTTCCCTGGACCGCAGCCGAGATCGACGACCAGCTTCGGATCGGTGGCACGGACGCGGGCCGTGAGGTCGTGGAACGGTCGGGCGCGCCGATCGGCATACACGGTGTACTGCTGGGGATCCCAGGTGAAGTCCTGCATACCCTCACGCTAGCCCGTCCGGTGGGCCACGTAAGCTGGTCGTAATGTTGCTCTCCGACCTGATTCCCGGCCTGGCTTCTGCCGACTCGCCCTCCAACAAGCCCGCCTTGTCGCCCGAGGGCGTCTACGAGGCGTTCGTCGAATGGGTCCAGTCCAGGGGCCTCACCCTGTACCCCGCTCAGGACGAGGCGGTCATGGAACTCGTCGAGGGAAACAACGTCATTCTCTCGACGCCGACCGGCTCGGGGAAGTCGATGGTCGCCATCGCGGCGCATTTCCACGCGCTCGCGACGAATCAGCGGACCTACTACACGGCGCCCATCAAGGCCCTGGTCTCGGAGAAGTTCTTCGCCCTGGTGGACATCTTCGGGGCGGATCACGTCGGCATGGTCACGGGCGACTCGTCGATCAACGGTGATGCGCCGATCATCTGCTGCACGGCCGAGATCCTGGCCAACCAGGCCCTGCGCGAGGGCGCCGGCCTGGACGTGGGTCCGGTGGTCATGGACGAGTTCCACTTCTACGCCGACCCTCAGCGCGGTTGGGCGTGGCAGGTCCCCCTGTTGGAGTTGCCCCAGGCCCAGTTCCTGCTGATGAGCGCCACCCTGGGAGACACCACGCGCTTCGAGGAGGATCTCACCGCGCGCACCGGCCGGACGACCACCACGGTGGCCCACGCGGAGCGCCCCATTCCGCTGAACTTTGAATGGTCGGAGGAATCGGTCCAGGACAAGGTGGCCGAGCTGGTGGAGACCCGGCAGGCCCCGGTCTACGTGGTGCATTTCTCACAGTTGGATGCCGTCGAGCGCGCCCAGGCGCTCTCCTCCGTAGCGGTGGCCAGCCGCGCGGAGAAGGACGCCATTGCCGAGCGGATCGCCGGCTTCTCCTTCTCCTCCGGATTCGGCAAGACCCTCAACCGATTGATCCGCTCCGGGATCGGGGTCCATCACGCCGGCATGCTGCCGAAGTACCGGCGCCTCGTCGAGCGGCTCGCTCAGGAGGGGCTGCTCAAGGTCATCTGTGGCACGGACACCCTTGGCGTGGGCATCAACGTCCCGATTCGCACGGTGCTCATCACCGCCTTGAGCAAGTACGACGGTGAACGAACCCGGATCCTGCACGCGCGCGAGTTCCATCAGATCGCCGGACGCGCCGGCCGGGCGGGGTACGACACCTCGGGGCTCGTCGTGGTGCAGGCGCCGGAACACGTGATCGAGAACGCCAAGGCGCAGCAGAAGGCCGCCGCCAAGTTCGCGAACATCAAAGACGAGGCCGAACGCAGCAAGCGGATGAAGCAGTCCACGAAATCGTCCCCCAAGAAGACTCCGCCGAAGGGTTTCGTCTCCTGGGGAAAGGCCACCTTCGAGAGGCTGGTGTCCGCTCAACCCGAGGTGATGACCAGCCGTCTACGGATCAGCCACTCCATGCTGCTCAACATCCTGGATCGACCTGGCGACCCCGTGATCGCCGTGCGCCGGATGCTGCGCAACAGCCATGAGTCCCCCGCCCGGCAGGCGGCTCTGATGCGCCGTGCGCTGGGAATCTTCCGCGAACTGCTGGCCACCGGCGTGGTGGAACGCCTGCCCGAACCTGACGCCGAAGGCCGCACGGTCGATCTCACGGTGGACTTACAAGCCAACTTCGCGCTCAATCAGCCGCTCTCGCCGTTTGCCCTGGCGGCCTTCGAGCTCCTGGATCCGGCCGATCCCAGCTACGCCCTGGACATGGTCTCCATCGTCGAGGCGACCCTGGAGCCGCCACGGCAGGTCCTGTCCGCACAGGTGAAGAAAGCCCGCACCGAGGCCATGGCCGCGATGAAGGCCGAGGGCATGGACTACACGGACCGGATGAACGCCCTCGATGAGGTCACTCACCCGCAGCCGCTCGCCGAGTTGCTCGAGCAGCAGTTCGAGCTCTACCGGACGTCCGCACCCTGGCTCAACGATTTCGAGCTGAGCCCGAAATCCGTGGTGCGGGACATGTACGAACGCGCCATGGGCTTCGGGGACTACGTCAACTTCTACGGACTGTCCCGCTCCGAGGGCGTGCTGCTGCGCTACCTGACCGATGCGGTGAAGGCGCTGAAGCAGACCATTCCCCAGGACAACCGAGACGATGAACTGGATGTCCTGATGGCCTGGCTGGATGAGATCGTCAAGCAGACGGACTCCTCGTTGCTGGAGGAGTGGGAGGACCTGCTCGCGGGAGATATCGAAGAACTGAAGAAGGACCACGAACAGCTGGCACCGCCCGAGCCACCACGGCTCACCGCCAACCGCCCGGTCTTCACCGTCATGGTCCGCAACGCCATGTTCCGTCGCGTCCGACTGTTCGGCGACGAGCAGGAGCGCGC
The DNA here is from genome assembly GCF_042665635.1 of Citricoccus sp. GCM10030269. NCBI lineage: Bacteria > Bacillati > Actinomycetota > Actinomycetes > Micrococcales > Micrococcaceae > Citricoccus > Citricoccus sp. GCM10030269. The sequence continues at coordinate 401,637 of NZ_JBHTCV010000005.1, forward strand.
GCTGGCCGAGATGGGTCAGGAAGCCGGGGACCGCTTCACCGCCGACGACTGGGCCGACGCCCTCGACGGCTACTTCGGCGACTACGACGACATCGACGACGGACCGGCCGCGCGCGGACCCCAGTACTTCCGCGTGGACACCTCACCGACCTCCTCGCCGAACAGCTCATCAGGCACCGGGCCCGACGGCGGCGCGCCAGAAGGCGTCACCGGTTCCCGCTGGTGGACGGTCCGGCAAGTGCTGGTCGATCCCGAGGGACATCTCGATTGGGGCATCAATGCCGTCGTCGATCTGGACGCCTCGGACGAGGCCGCCCATCCGGTGATCCTGGTGGTCTCCGTGGGGCCACCGGAACCCGGATGGGCGGTCTGACAGGGTTTAAAGCGTCGGACCCTGGTTGTTGACGATCGTGTGGGAGATCGTCGGCACGTCTCGGCCCTCGGACTGGGCCGAGGCCAACCGGGTTTCGTGGGCGGTTCGGATGATCTCCGAGTAGCGCTCCTTGTGCTCGATCAGGCCCTCCCGCAGTCGCGGAGGGACCTCTTCGGCGCGGTGGGTCCACGTGTCCATGAGTTCTTCGGCCTTGCGGCGGTCCTCCGCCGGGGCGTTGGGGTCGAGCTTGGTGTAGCGGTGGGAGTACTTCTCCGCGTTCTGCAACGCCACCAGGGCACGGCCCTTGGGGCTGGCCAGGGACGCCACCACCGTCACGATCAGGATGGCGACAATCACCAGCAGGGAGACTCCCGTATCGATCTCGGCGACCGGCACGTTCTCGCCACCGTTGACGAAGGGCAGATTGTTCTCGTGCAGCGCATGCAGGACCAGCTTGACACCGATAAAGCCGAGGACGGCTGCGAGGCCATAGGCCAGATACACCAGGCGGTCCAGCAGGCCGTCGATGAGGAAGAACAGCTGCCGCAGGCCCATCAGGGAGAACGCGGTGGCGGTGAAGACGATGTACGGATCCTGTGTCAGGCCGAAGATCGCCGGAATGGAGTCGAAGGCGAAGAGGATGTCCGTGGCGCCGATCGCCACCATGACCAGCAGCATCGGCGTCATCAGACGCTTGCCGTTGACCCGGGTGAAGAGCCGGTCCCGATCGTACTGATCCGACGCCGGGAGGACTCTCTTCGCGAGACGGACCATCACATTGTCCGCTTCGTCCTTGTTCTCTTCCGACCCGGTCATCTCGCCCCTGAGCTGCTGACCGGCGATCAGCAGCAGGAAGATGCCGAAGAGGTAGAAGACGTCCGACCACAGCTCGATGATGGCGGCCCCGAGCAGAATGAAGGCGGTGCGCGAGATCAGCGCGAAGGTGATGCCGAACAGCAGGACCTTCTGCTGGTAATCACGGGGCACCTTGAAGGAGGCCATGATCACGAGGAAGACAAACAGGTTGTCCACGCTCAAGGCCTTCTCGGTGAGGTAGCCCGAGTAATACTCGATCGCGTGCCGGGTGTCCCCGAAAACGAAGAACACCAAACCGAAGACCAGGGCGAAGCCGACATAGACGGCCGACCAGATGGCCGCTTCCTTGATCGTCGGCGTGTGGGCCTTGCGGACGTGGAAGAAGTAGTCGAACAGCAACAGTGCGACGATCACGGCCAGGGTGATCGTCCACGTCAAGGCGTTGATTTCCATGCGGTCACTTTCCGTGGGTTGGGTATGAGCCGCAAGTCTCTCCGCCTGCCGTGAATGACCCGTCCGGAATGGACTCGGTCCCGCAACAGGCCGCTGCGTCCGGCGGGAACTGCCGTGGCAGATTCCTGCGTGCTGACGTCCGCAGTGTTCGGGATACTCCCCTACGCGTGGACCAGTCTACCCTCAGGCGTGTCCGGCCTGCTGCATCTGCCGCAGTTCCTTCTTCAGCTCGGCCACCTCGTCTCGGATGCGGGCCGCCAGCTCGAACTGCAGGTCGACCGCGGCCTGATGCATCTGTGCGCTCATCTGGTCGATGAGGTCGGACAGGTCCTTGGCCGGCAACTTCGCGAACTCCGGAGCACCGTCTGCACCCTCGGACCCCTCCGCCGCGGCATGCGCCGCCGCGGCGCGCTGTTCGTCCGAGATCGTGGCGGTGTAGCCGCGCTTGCCCTTGCCGTACTCGAATCCGGACTTGATCCCGCCCATCCCGGCGAGGAAGTCAGCCGTGTCGGCGTCCTCGCGAGCGAGCTGGTCGGTGATGTCGGCGATCTTCTTGCGCAGCGGCGTCGGATCGATGCCGTGCTCCTGGTTGTACGCCTGCTGAACCTCACGCCGTCGATTGGTCTCATCGATCGCGAACCGCATGGAATCCGTGATCCGGTCGGCGTACATGTGCACTTGGCCGTCCACGTTGCGAGCGGCCCGGCCGATGGTCTGGATGAGTGAGGTCGAGGAGCGGAGGAAGCCTTCCTTGTCGGCGTCAAGAATCGACACCAAGGACACCTCGGGCAGATCGAGCCCTTCGCGGAGCAGGTTGATACCGACCAGCACGTCGAAGGTGCCCCGACGCAGCTCCCGCAAGAGCTCAACACGGCGCAGGGTGTCCACATCGGAGTGCAGGTACTCGACCTTGATCCCGTGTTCCAGCAGGTACTCGGTGAGGTCCTCTGCCATGCGCTTGGTCAACGTGGTGACCAGAACTCGTTCGTCGCGCTCGGAGCGGACCCGAATCTCCTCGAGCAGGTCGTCGATCTGGCCCTTGGTCGGCTTGACCACCAGTTCGGGGTCCACCAGGCCGGTGGGGCGGATGATCTGCTCGACGACGCCGTCCGCCTGCCCCAGCTCATATTTGCCGGGAGTGGCCGAGAGATAGACGGTCTGGCCGATGCGCTCGAGGAATTCGTCCCACTTCAGCGGGCGGTTGTCCATGGCTGAGGGCAGCCGGAACCCGTGCTCCACCAGGGTGCGCTTCCGGGACATGTCCCCTTCGTACATGGCACCGATCTGCGGGATGGTCACGTGGGACTCATCCACCACCAACAGGAAGTCATCCGGGAAGTAATCCAGCAGGCAGTGCGGAGCCGAGCCCGACTCGCGGCCGTCGATGTGCCGAGAGTAGTTCTCGATGCCGTTGCAGTAGCCCATCTCCTGCATCATCTCGAGGTCATAGGTGGTCCGCATCCGCAGACGCTGCGCCTCGAGAAGCTTGTTCTGGGACTCGAACTCCTGCAGCCGGTCCCGCAGTTCGTCCTCGATCGAGGTGATGGCCCGGTGCATCCGCTCCTCACCCGCGACGTAGTGAGAGGCGGGGAAGATGTACATCTCCGTCTCCTCGCGGACCACGTGACCGGTCAGGGGGTGCAAGGTCTGGATGGACTCGATCTCGTCCCCGAAGAACTCGATCCGAATGGCCAGTTCCTCGTACATCGGGATGATCTCGACCGTGTCTCCGCGCACGCGAAAGGTCCCGCGGTGAAAATCCTGGTCGTTGCGCACGTATTGCATGGCCACGAACTGGCGCAGCAGCTCGTCTCGGTCGAGCTCTTGACCGCGACGGAGGGTGACCATCTGCTCGATGTATTCCTCCGGGGTGCCCAGGCCGTAGATGCAGGACACGGTGGCGACCACCACCACATCCCGCCTCGTCAACAGCGCGTTGGTGGCCGAGTGCCGCAGCCGCTCCACCTCCTCATTGATCGAGGAGTCCTTCTCGATGAAGGTGTCCGACTGGGGGACGTAGGCCTCCGGCTGGTAGTAGTCGTAGTAGGAGACGAAATACTCGACCGCGTTGTTCGGCAGCAGTTCGCGGAACTCGTTGGCCAGCTGCGCCGCGAGCGTCTTGTTCTGGACCATGATTAGCGTCGGCCGCTGGACCTTCTCCACGAGCCAGGCGGTGGTGGCCGACTTACCGGTGCCGGTGGCGCCCAGCAGGACGACGTCCTTCTCCCCCGCCTGAACACGGTCGGCGAGTTCGGCGATCGCCTTCGGCTGGTCGCCCGACGGTTGATAGTCGGACACGACCTCGAACGGGGCGACCTGCCGATTGATCTTCTGCGCCAGACTCATGCTCTCTACCGTACAACTGTTCGAGTCACCGCGGGGAGGCGGTTCACCGTTGGCGGACCGACCCGTCGGCCAGAGCGGGAGCCACGTATTCGTCCCACACACGGCGGGTGGCTCTGCGCAGATCCTCGAGGCCGGCGTCGTTGACGATCACCACGTCCGCGACCGCACGCCGTTGCTCATCGGTGGCCTGCGCGGCCATGCGTGCCCGGGCATCCTTCTCGCTCATCCCTCGATCGCGGACCATCCGGGCCACACGCTCCTCGGCGTCAGACTCGACCACCACCACGAGATCGAAGGACTCGCCCTGACCGGTCTCGACCAGCAGCGGCACGTCCTGCACCACGACGGCGTCCGCGCCGGCCTCCGTGACGAGGCGTCGGCCTTCGCTGCGCACCAGCGGATGGATGATGCCGTTCAGCGTCTGCCGCGCCGCGGGATCCGCGAACACCCGTTGAGCGACGACGGCCCGATCCATCGTGCCGTCGTCGGCGATGACCTCGGGCCCGAAGGCCTCACGCACCCGCTCCAGCCCCTCGGTGCCGGGTGCCACCACGGCCCTGGCCAGCACGTCCGAATCCACGACGACGGCGCCCAGCCTGGCCAGTTCGTCGGCCACCGTGGACTTCCCCGACGCGATGCCGCCGGTCAGGCCCAGGTGAAGCCGCGGGCGAATCTCCCCCGACCCGGCTGGTTCGCCGTTCGCGCCGCCGTCGCCCGCGGGACTATCCGGACGTTCGCTCACTGGTCTCACCGTCTGCGTCTGCGTCTGCGTCTACGCCAGCCTCAGTTTCTGCTTCAGCGTCCGCATGCTGCTGATGCCACGTGTTGGGCTGGTGTGTCTCGTACTCGGGTTCCGTTCCGACCTCGAACTCCGGCCGGATCACGTATTCGTCGAGGTCGTGCTCGTCCTCGTGGGCCCGCCGGTGGTACTCCTCCATCGGCAGCACCTGCTTCCACTGCCGCGTCCGGATCGGCTTGATGGCCCCGGCGTCCTCCCGCAAGGCCCGTAACAGCAGCCACCCCTGGAACAGCACCAGCAGCATGACCGGCGCGCCGATCACGATGATGACCGACTGCAGGGCATCGAGCCCGTTCTCACCCGACGTCACCAGAATGACCGCGCACACGGCGCCGATGGCCAGGGCCCAGAAAACCCGCTGCCGCTGCGGCCCCTGGTCCTCGTGCCCGGAGGCGAGCGAGTCCAGCACCAACGCGCCGGAGTCCAGTGACGTTACGAAGAACAGGATGATGACGATCAGGGCCACCACCGCCGTGACGAGATACAGGGGGAAGGACTGGAGCAACTGGAACAGCGCTGCATCCACGTTCCCGTTCGTCACGATCGTCTCCGTCATCGACCCCTGAGTCTCCGGTGCGCGGTCGATCCGGAAGGCGGTCATGCCGTAGATGCCGAACCAGATCATCACGAATCCGGCGGGCAGTCCGAGGCAGGCGGTGACGAAGGCACGAATACTGCGCCCACGGGAGATCCGGGCGATGAACAATCCCACGAAGGGAGACCAGGTGACGGTCCAGGCCCAGTAGAACACCGTCCAGTCGCCGGACCACTGGCCGCCGCCGAAGGAGTCGTTGAAGAAGGCCAGCGTCGGCAGATTGCTCAGATACTGGCCCGCCGACTCGACGATCACCCGGACGGTGTCCATCGTCGCGCCCCACATCAGCACGTAGACCATCAAGGCGATGGCCAGGATGATGTTGACGTAGGACAACCGCTTGACGCCCTTGTCGAGCCCCGCCAAGGCAGAGGCCAGGGCGACGGCGGTGATCACGGCGACGATGGCCGCCTGGATCCAGCCCCCGATCGGCACGCCCAGCACATAGTTCATCCCACTGTTGATCTGCATGGCTCCGAGGCCGACTGAGACACCCAGACCGAACACCGTGGAGATGATGGAGATGATGTCGACGGCCTTGCCCCACGGCCCGTGGATGGCGTCCCCGAGGAGCGGCTGAAGCGCCGAGGAGACCCGCGGCGGGAGCTTGCGTTTGTAGGTGAAGTACCCGAAGCACAGGCCGGGGACCACGAGCAGCGCCCACATGTGGATGCCGAAGTGGAAGTTGGAGATCGCCAGGGCCTGGCTCGCAGCGAGGTCGGAGGCACTCTCCGTGCCGAAGAACGGCGGATTCGCATAGTGGTTCATCGGCTCGGCCACGCCCCAGAACATCAGGACCGCTCCGATGCCGGCGGCGAAGAGCATCCCGAACCAGGCCACGCCCGAATACTCGGGTTCGGCGTCGTCGTCGCCCAGTTTCACCCGCCCATAGCGGCTCAGGGCGAGACCGACGGCCAGCACGACCAACAGAGTGGTTCCGAGGGTGTAGAACCAGCCGACGTCATACCGCAGGAAGGTGGACACCGCGCCGAAGGCACCCTGAACCTGGGCCGGAAAGATCGCCATCGCCACGGTGAAGAGCACGATGATCAGGGCCGAGATGAAGAAGATGTGCGGTCCGGTCCGCAGACCGAGTCGGTTGTGCAGTCGGGTCAGCATCGCTCGTCCTCGCTGTTGTTCGGGCCCGTGTCACCGGGCTGGTTCGGTGATCAGGCCATCATGCTGGTCACCGGTTGACTGGAGCATCGGGGTCAACTTACCGCACAGTACTGGCCCATAGACTGGACGGCATGCCCGAGCAGTCCGACTTCCCCGCCGTCGATCCCGGGGCTTACCCGCCGCTGGGTCGGACGCCACCCGTGGTGCGGACCGCGTTGACGGAAGATTTCCATTTCCGGGCGCTGTCCCGGTGGCCCTCTCCGGACGACTCCAGTCTTCAGGCCCATGACGCCGCCGATCTGCTCCTGCTCGACACCGCACAGGCCTGGTGGTCGGCCGGCCACGCTGCGGATCCGGTCGTCGTCCTCGAAGACCGTCATGGCGCCATCACGCTGCCGCTGCTCCAGGCCGGTCACCGGGTGCGGGTCGGTCAGGACGGCGTGGCCCACGAGCGCTCCCTACAAGCAAATCTCGCTCACCTTCAGGACGCTCACGACCCGAAGCTACACCCGGACCACTTGCACCGTGGCCCCCTGGACGCGTCATTGCTCTCGGGAGCGCGGACGGTCCTGCTGACACTCCCCCGCTCACTGGACGCGCTGGAGCAGTGGAGTCAGCTGGTCGCCGAGCACGCTCACGAGGACGTGGTGTTTCTGGCTGCCGGTCGCGACAAGCACATGACCCCACGGCAGAATGCCGTGCTCGCGCGCTACTTCGATTCGGTGGTGCCGGGTCGAGGTCGGTCCAAGTCACGCGTCCTCACCGCGCGCGGGCCGCGGAGGGGCCGGCCGGCCCCCTTCCCCCGCACAGCCGAACGCCACCTTCCCGACGTCGGTCCGGTCACCCTGGCCTCCTTTGGCGCCACCTTCGGAGGGACGAACCTGGACCCCGGAACGGAGCTGCTTCTGCAACACCTCGGCGCGGTGGCAGAGAGTTCACAGCACTCCGTGGGGCGTGCCGTGGATGTCGGCTGTGGGAACGGGTCCATCGCCGTGTACCTGGCCCTGCGGGCACAGCGCGCCGGCCGGGACCTGACCGTCGTCGCCACCGATCAGTCGGCGGACGCCTGCGCATCCACCACGCTGACCAGCCAACTCAACGGGGTGCAGGACCGGGTGGAGGTGCGCCGTGATGATGCCCTGGCCACCTTTCCGGAAGCCAGCGAGGATCTCCTGATCCTCAACCCGCCGTTCCATGCCGGCAATACGGTGGACACCGGGCTCGCTCTGCGGTTGGTCGCCGAGTCGGCACGGACTCTGAGACCGGGCGGAGAACTGTGGTGTGTCTGGAACTCGCATCTGCAGTACCGCGCCGACCTTGAACGACGGGTGGGTCCCACGCGCCAGATCGCCCGCAACCGGACGTTCACGGTCACCGTCAGCACTCGCCGTTAGCCGGAGACGACGTCCCGAACACGAAAAAGCCCCGCACCAACGGTGCGGGGCCTTCTCTGTATCAGCTGATCAGTCGATCAGTTGCCGGTGAGCTTCTCGCGCAGGGCGGCCAGGGCCTCGTCGGAGGCCAGGGTGCCCTGGTCGACGACTTCCTGATCGTCCGAGGAGTACGAGGCGGCGCCGGACTCGACCTCGGCGGTCTCCTCCGAGTCCTCGGTCAGGTGGCGGGCCACCTGCTCCTTGTGGGCCTCCCAGCGAGCCTGAGCATCGGCGTACTGCTGCTCCCAGGCGGCGCGCTGGGCCTCGAAGCCCTCGAGCCACTCGTTGGTCTCCGGGTCGAAGCCCTCGGGGTACTTGTAGTTGCCCTCTTCGTCGTACTCGGCGGCCATGCCGTACAGCGCCGGGTCGAACTCGGTGCCCTCCGGATCGACGCCCTCGTTGGCCTGCTTGAGGGACAGCGAGATGCGGCGACGCTCCAGGTCGATGTCGATGACCTTGACGAACAGCTCGTCGCCGACGGACACGACCTGCTCGGCGGTGTCGATGTGGCGGGAGGCCAGCTCGGAGATGTGCACCAGACCCTCGATGCCGTCTTCGACGCGGACGAAGGCGCCGAACGGAACCAGCTTGGTGACCTTGCCCGGAACGACCTGGCCCAGAGCGTGGGTGCGGGCGAAGAGCTGCCACGGGTCTTCCTGGGTGGCCTTCAGGGACAGCGAGACGCGCTCACGGTCCATGTCCACCTCGAGCACCTCCACAGTGACTTCCTGACCGACCTCGACGACCTCGGACGGGTGGTCGATGTGCTTCCAGGACAGCTCGGAGACGTGCACCAGGCCGTCGACGCCGCCGAGGTCCACGAAGGCACCGAAATTGACGATGGAGGAGACGGTGCCGGTGCGAACCTGACCCTTCTCCAGCTTGTGCAGGAAGTTCGAGCGGACCTCGGACTGGGTCTGCTCGAGCCAGGCACGGCGGGACAGCACCACGTTGTTGCGGTTCTTGTCCAGCTCGATGATCTTGGCTTCCAGCTCCTGGCCGATGTACGGGGCCAAGTCGCGGACGCGGCGCATCTCGACCAACGAGGCCGGCAGGAAGCCGCGCAGTCCGATGTCCACGATGAGGCCGCCCTTGACGACCTCGATGACGGTGCCGGTGACGACCCCGTCCTCTTCCTTGATCTTCTCGATCGAACCCCAGGCACGCTCGTACTGCGCGCGCTTCTTGGACAGGATCAGGCGGCCTTCCTTGTCCTCCTTGGTGAGGACAAGGGCCTCCACGTTGTCGCCCACGGCGACGACTTCGTCCGGGTCCACGTCATGCTTGATGGAAAGTTCCCGGGACGGGATAACGCCTTCGGTCTTGTAACCGATGTCGAGCAACACTTCGTCACGATCGACTTTGACGACGGTGCCTTCGACCAGGTCGCCGTCATTGAAGTACTTGATCGTGGCGTCAATGGCGGCAAGGAAGTCGTCAGAGGTGCCAATGTCATTGACGGCGACCTGCGGGGCGGTGGAAGTAATGGTCATGTAGTAGGGGCTCCGATGTGGATTGTTCACTCGGCCGGGCAGCACGGCTGCGCCGCGAGACCCGGATAGTGGGTTGATGTAGAGATTGAGTGCACAGAAAATGCTCGCTCAGTCTAACGGCCACGGCAAGCGAAGGTCAAAGCCGCTAGAACCCCTCAGCTAGAACCTCTCAGCTAGAACCCCGTCAGGCAGTACACCGGCCGGTCGGGTGCGAGCATGGCCGTCAGCTCGGCGGCGGCACCGGCTCGATGTTCGGTGATCCCGCCCGCTTGGCGCAGCATCTCCGCTGAGATCCCGCCGAGGTACACGCTGGAGAGTTCGGCCACGTCCAGGCTCAGGTCGGCGGGACCATCGCAGGCCACGACGTCGGCCTCACCGCCCCGCACGGCGAGCCGCCAGGTCCCGGCGGCGTAGCCCAGGGCGTCGCTCACCTCGAGCGTCAGCTCGCCGGCCTTCCCCCACTCACCGGTCTTCCCCAGCTCGCCGGCCATACCGTAGGCGCGGCCCCGGAAGCAGGCGGGCACGTCCAGGATGCGCAGCCACAAGTGGTCCTCCTGGCTCGTGGTGGTGACGCGGCGATGGTCGGTGAAGAGATGTTCCAGCAGCCGATCGTCCGGGGCCAACTCCCATTCGATCTTCTCGATGAGATCCAGATTGATCAGATACGCCCAGATCGCACGGTAGCTCTCGGCCGTGGTCGCATACAGCAGGTCCACCTTGACGGTGGCCGGTCGACGATCCCAGCCGGCGAAGCGATAGGTGACGTAGCCGCGGGGCTGCCCCTCGTCGTCGTGATGGACGGCGGCGTAGAGCCCGGAGCCGCGCCTCTCGTTCTCGGACGCGCGGGTGTCCGTCTCCCGAATGCGGTAGGCGGCGGTGCGCTCCACGGAGCCGGGGGTCTGCCGGCGTGTCCGTTCGAACAGCCGGGGACCCAGCTCAGTGAGGTCCTTCGGCTCCACCATCACCATGGAGACGGACACCGCACTCGCCAGAGCGGTTCCTGGGCCGGCATCCACCTCGACCGCACGCCGAGTGGTGGCCACCCCGAAGCCGAAGCGGCCGTAGATGGTCGCTTCGGAGGCCGTCAGGGCCGCCATGGGCATTCCGTCGGCGGCCGCCCGAGCCAGTTCATCCTCCATCATGGTGCGGAGGATGCCGCGGCGCCGGTGCGTGGGCAGTACGGTCACGTCGGAGATCAGCAGGGACTCCAGGTCCCGCCCTCGCCCGGTGTACAGCTTCTTCGGGAAGCTGGCGAGCGTGGAGACGGGCCGCTGCAGGGCTGGATCCGCTGAACCGGTTCCTGCCTCATACAGCCCCACATAGGTGCGTCCGTCCTCGACGTGCAGTCCCAGCGTCTGTGAGAGGGCGTCCTCGTCGGGGACCTTCTCGTAGAAGCCGCGCTCGACGGCCGCGACGAACCGAGCCGATCGCTGGTCCTCAGCGGCGGTTCGGCCGCTCGGACGGAACCGATGCAGCTCCAGCCCGGTGCTGGTCTTAGTGCGGGTCTCAGTGGGCTGCGTCATGCCAGCTCCTCCCGACACCGATGTGCACGTCCAGCGGCACGGCCAGCGACTCGGCCGCACCCATCTTCTCCTTGAGCAGCTCGGTGGCGACCTCGAGTTCGTCGTCCGGGACCTCCAACACGAGTTCGTCATGGACCTGGAGCAGCAACCGGGAGCGCAACCCCTGGTCGTCGATCCCCTGACGGACGTCGAGCATGGCCTGCTTGATGATGTCTGCGGCGGAGCCCTGGATGGGGGCATTGAGGGCAGCACGCTCCGCCATGTCCCGAAGTTGCCGGTTATCACTGTTGAGGTCGGGCAGGTACCGGCGGCGTCCCTTGATCGTCGCCGTGTAGCCGTCCCGGCGGGCCTGGGCCACGATGTCCTGCAAGTAGTCGCGGACCGCCCCGAAACGGTCAAAGTACCCCTTCATCAGGGAACGGGCCTCGTCCACGGGAACCTGCAATTGCTTGGAGAGCCCGAAGGAACTGAGGCCGTACGCCAATCCGTAGCTCATCGCCTTGACCTTGGCCCGCATCTCTCCGGTGACGTCCTCGGGTGCCACGCCGAACACCTGGGAGCCGACGAAGCGGTGCAGGTCCTCTCCCTCCTGGAACGCCTGAATCAGGGCCTGATCCTCGGACAGGTGGGCCATGATCCGCATCTCGATCTGCGAGTAATCAGCGGTCAACAGCGCGCCGTGTCCGTCACCGACCACGAAGACGTCCCGGATCTTGCGGCCGGCCTCGGTGCGGACGGGAATGTTCTGCAGGTTCGGGTGCAGGCTGGAGAGGCGACCCGTGGCAGCGGCCGTCTGCGAGTACGTGGTGTGAATCCGGCCGTCGTCGGCCACGGTCTCCAGCAGCCCCTCGACCGTCTGCCGCAGCTTGGTCGCGTCGCGGTGCAGCATCAGGTTCTCCAGGAACGGATGCTGCGTCTGGTTCAACAGGTCCGTCAACGACTCGACGTCAGTGGAGTACCCGGTCTTCGTCTTGCGGGTCTTGGGCATGTCCAACTTCTCGAACAGCAGGGCCTGCAGCTGCTTCGGAGAGCCCAGATTGACCTTCTCGCCGCCGGTCACCTCGGCCACGGATGCCCACGCGGACTCCTGGGCGGCCTGCATCCGGTCGGTGAAGTCCGCGAACAGTCCGTCCAGGACACTGCGGTCGACGGCGATCCCCGCCAGTTCCATGTCCACCAGCACCGTGGCCAGCGGGATCTCCAGGTCCAGCAGCAATTGCTGAGCCCCGCGCTCCAGCAGCTTCGGGGAGAACTGTTCCGAGAGCCGACGCACCATCCACGCCGCACGGACGGCCGCCGCGGCCCGCGCGTGCAGCACCGCGTCAGCGGACGAGGCGCCGGATCCGTCAGCATTGGCACCGGCGGCAGCATCGGCGCCCCCAAGGTCCAGTTCCAGCTGATCACCCGCCTGGGTCGGATCGTCCTCCATCTCGAGCGTGGACTGCAGGTAGGTCTGCACGAGCGCGTCCAGTCCGTAGCCACGGCGGTCCGGTTGGACCAGATAGGCGGAGAGCAGAACATCGTCCACGACGCCGGCCAGCGTCAGATCCTGCCCGAGTGCCGTGGTGTGCCCGGTGGACTTCAGCGACTTGGCCGCCGCCTTCAGGTCGTAGATCGCCTTCGGGTGACCCGCCTCGGAGAGGTAGCCGGCCAGGACCGGGCCGGGGCCGGCGTCGGGCTGGGTGTTGGTGTTGGCGCTGGTTCTGATGTTGGCGCTGTCCAGGTCGATGTACACCGCAGCATCCTCGGCGACCAGCGCGGCACCGATGGCACGACCGTAGTCCCCCGGCGCGGGGATCTTGCGCTTGGGCAGGATGGCCGGACCGTCCAGGACGATGTGCACGCCCATCAGATTGGCCGCGTGCTCGGCGAGGAAATCCTCCAATTCAGCACCCGTAGTGACCACGGAGTACGGGGGCGTCTCCTCGACCGGTGCTGACTCGGGCTCACCGCCCAGACGTTCAGCCAGGGTGTCGAACAACCGCTGCCGCACGGTGTTGAACTGCAGCGCCGTGAAGAGTTCCTCGATCTGTTCATGGTCCGGATGTTCGAGCTCCGTGGCCTCCAGGGCCACCGGCAGGTCCATATCCCGCAGCAAGCGATTGAGTCGGCGGTTGCGGCGGACGTCGTCGGCATGCTCACGCAGGGACTGTCCGGCTTTGCCCTTGATCTCGTCGGCATGTTCCAGTACCTGCTCGACCGTGCCGTAGAGATTGATCCATTTGGCGGCCGTCTTCGGCCCGACGCCCGGCACACCGGGCAGATTGTCTGCCGTCTCCCCCACCAGAGCAGCCAGGTCCGGATAGCGCTCCGGCGGAACGCCGTACTTCTCTTCGATCGCGGCGGCGTCGAGCGGCGGAATGTCCGAGACGCCCTTCTTGGGGTACAGCACCACGGTCTGGTCATTGATGAGCTGGAAGGCGTCCCGGTCACCGGAGACCACACGGGTGTCCCAGCCGGCTTCCTCGGCCCGAGCCGCCATGGTGGCGACGATGTCATCCGCCTCGGCGCCGTCCACAGAAAGCGTGGGGATGTTCATGGCCTCCATCACCTTGATGATGAGGTTGATCTGACCGTGGAACTCCTCGGGAGTCTTCGACCGGCCCGCCTTGTATTCGCTGTACTCCTCCGAGCGGAACGTCGGGGTGTCGAGGTCGAAGGCGACCGCCACGTGCGTCGGCTTCTGCTGACGGATCATCGTCAGCAGCATGTTGACGAAGCCATAGACGGCATTGGTGTGCTGACCGGTGTCCGTCAGGAAATTGTCCACCGGCAGCGCGTAGAAGGCACGGAAAGCCATCGAATGGCCATCGATGACCAGCAGGCGCTGGTCGGCGGCCGGCGGGGCGGCGGGAACAGCGGCGTCAGGCACGGGATTGCTCGGATCAGTCACGGGTGCCAGCCTAATGGTCATGGACGATGCCCTCACAGACGCCCCCGCCGGTTCACAGCCCGCCGGATCACAGTATGCCTTCGTGCCCGGCACCTCCCCGCAGCTCTCCGAGGCCGAGCGGAAACAGATGATGCTCGATGCCGGAGTTCCGGAGGAGCTCCACGCCGCCATGGGAAAGCTGGGCATCAGCCCGCTGGCCGCCAAAATGGGAATCGTCTTCCGGGAGATGACGGTGCAACGCATGGTCGCCACCATGCCAGTGGCCGGCAACGAACAGAACGCCGGCATCCTCCACGGCGGTGCACACCTCGTGCTGGCGGAGACGCTGGGGTCCATTGCGGCCGTGCTCCACACCCGGGGCGAGAAGCCGGTGGTGGGCATCGAGATCAGTGCCACCCATCACCGAGCCATCTCCGAGGGCATGGTGACTGGAACCTGCACGCCCATTCACCTGGGCGGAACGCTCACCACCCACGAGATCGTCATGACCAACGACGCCGGCAAGCGGCTGTCCACGGCCAAAATCACCAACATGATCCTGGGCCCGTCACGGAGATAACGCGGAGGGATGAGGCGCACGGGAGCGCTCTCGAGGACTGACCCGGGGCGGATATGCTTCGGCCATGGCGAACGACAATGTGGGTAGCTGGTTTGCGGTAGGGACCGTCGGGTCCATCGTTGCTGGCGCTGGGGCCGGCGTCGTGCCCCTCGTGGCCGGAGACTGGGGCGGGCAGGTCCCGCAGATCGTCACGGCGCTGACCATCCTGTCCGTGATCTTCGCGTTCGTCGCCTTGATCGCCTTCGCCGGCTTCATGAACCTGGTCGTTCGCTACCTGGGCGATCTCGCGGAGCGCCGAGACTACTGACGCTGATCTAGCCCGGCATTCGCGCCGATCCTGATGGCTCGCAGTCATATTGCAGAGGACGTGTCAGGATCAGTGCGAATCGCCGACAACGGCGACCACACACTTCACACCAAGTTTGCGACAATGCTTGTGACAATGGTGCCCGAAGTGGGACTTGAACCCACACACCTTTCGGTACCGCATTTTGAGTGCGGCGCGTCTGCCAATTCCGCCATTCGGGCCTGACTACTGCTGCTGCTGAACTTCTCTTGGTCAACCATTTCTTGGTCAACCAGTGCTCTCGAGAAGACAGCCCTACAAGGATACACGCCACAGACCCGTGACGCTGACCGAGCGGATACGCTGGAGGCGGTCCCGTGCGCAAGGAGGAGTCATGCCGACCGATAACCCCACTCAACCCGAGGCAGAACCGCTCACGGCAGAGAAGCCCCAGGCGGCGCGGCCCCATGCCGAGAAGCGGCGCGTCGTCGTCGCAGAGGACGAGACGCTGATCCGGGTGGACATCGTTGAGATCCTCACCGCTCAGGGCTATGACGTGGTCGGTGAGGCCGACAACGGCCAGAAGGCCCTGGACGTGGCAACGGAACTGCGCCCCGACGTCGTGCTCATGGACGTCAAGATGCCCATCATGGATGGCATCACCGCCGCGGAGCATCTGGCCGAGGGCAAGATCGCTCCCGTCGTGCTGTTGACGGCCTTCAGCCAGCGCGAGCTCGTGGAACGGGCCCGCGAGGCCGGGGCCATGGCCTACGTGGTCAAGCCGTTCAACGAGAACGACCTGGTGCCCGCCATCGAACTGGCCGTGGCCCGGTTCGAGGAGTTGCGCGTCCTCGAAGCCGAGATCTCCGACCTCTCTGAGCAGTTCGCCACACGCAAGCTCGTGGACCGTGCCAAGTCATTGCTGACCTCGACGCTGAACCTGTCCGAGCCGGAGGCGTTCCGCTGGATCCAGAAGACGTCCATGGATCGCCGCCTGAGCATGCGAGAAGTCGCTCAGACGGTCGTCGACCAGATGGGCTAACGGACTACACCAGGCCTACACCACGTCTACACCGGAGACGGAGCTGACCACATTCCGACCGGCTCGCGGGCCGGCCCTTGTTGTCCGTCGAGCACTCCGCCCGAGTCGGCCAGATCGCCGATCCGGTGCACCTTAAGCGTATTGGTCGATCCCGCTTGGCCGGGAGGAGATCCGGCGGCGATGACCACCAGATCGTTCACGCCGGCGATCTTCTCTCGCAGTAGGGACTGGTCGACCTGCGCCGTCATCTCGTCCGTCGAGGACGCGAAGGGCACCATCTTCGGCAGCACGCCCCAGGACAGGCACAGGACGTTGTGCGTGTGCTCCACGTGGGTGAAGGCGTAGACCATCTGCTGCGGACGCAACCGGGACAACCGACGGGCCGAGTCACCGGACTGGGTGAACGTGGCCAGGTAACGAACGTCCAGCTGATTGGCGATGTCCACCGCGGCGCGGGTGATCGCACCCCCGCGAGTCTTCGGCCGTGAACCCAGTGGACTGATCCGGTCCAGGCCATGGGTCTCGGTCGACTCGATGATCCGCGCCATGGTCTCCACGGTCCGCACCGGGTACTTGCCCACGGACGTCTCACCCGAGAGCATCACCGCGTCGGCGCCGTCCAGCACCGCGTTGGCGCAGTCGGAGGCCTCGGCACGGGTGGGACGCGGATTGTCGATCATGGACTCCAGCACCTGGGTGGCCACGATCACCGGTTTCGCCCACCGGCGGGCCAACTCCACGGCTCTCTTCTGCACCACCGGGACGTCTTCCAGTGGCAACTCCACACCTAGGTCTCCGCGGGCCACCATGATCGCATCGAAGGCGTCGACGATCCCGTGCAGTGCGTCCACGGCCTGCGGCTTCTCGATCTTGGCGATCACCGGGATCCGGCGCCCCTTCTCGTCCATGATCTCGTGCACCCGCTCGATGTCCTCGGGGGTGCGGACGAAGGACAGGGCGATCATGTCCACCCCGAGGTCCAGGGCCCACCGCAGATCCTCCTCGTCCTTCTCGGACAGGGCGGGCACGCTCACGGACACCCCGGGGAGGTTGATGCCCTTGTTGTTGGAGACGGTGCCGGGAATCACCACTTCGGTGACGACGTCGGTCTCCGTGACCTCGAGCGCGCGCAGGGCCACCTTGCCGTCGTCGATCAGCAGCGAGTCCCCGGCGTTCACGTCTTGAGGCAGTCCCTTGAAGGTGGTGCTGCAGAGATCGGCGCTGCCGTCGACGTCCCGCGTGGTGATGGTGAACCGGTCCCCCATGGAGAGATCATGCGGTCCATCGGCGAAGCGTCCCAGGCGGATCTTCGGCCCCTGCAGGTCGGCGAAAATGGCCACGGGTCGGTCGAGTTCGCCCGCGGCCTTCCGGATGTCCGCGTAGGTCTGCTCGTGGATCGCCCAGGCGCCGTGGCTCATATTCAGCCGAGCCACGTCCACGCCGGCGGCGATCAGTTCCTTGGTGTTCTGGTATCCCTCATTGGCCGGGCCGAACGTCGCGACGATCTTCGCATGTCTCATGCCTCCAGCCTATCCAGGTCAGCGCCGGTGACGGCACCACACCCACCGGTTAAACCGACAGTTCCCGCTTAAACCGACAGCGCCCGATCGGTCGGCGCCACCGGCGACGGCAGCCGCGTCCAGGACTCCAGCGACTCGTCGACGGCGCGGGCACAGGCCCGGCCCTCGGCGATGGCCCAGACCACCAGTGAAGCGCCGCGACCGGCGTCGCCGGCCACGAAGACACCAGGGGTCTCGGTCTCATAGCGGTGGTCACGCTTGACGAGACCGCGCTCCAGCAAGACGCCGGCCTGCTCGCCGAGACCTGCGTCCTCCACCCCGGTGAAACCGAGCGCCAGCAGCACCAGATCGGCAGGGATCTCCCGCTCGGTGCCGGGCTTGGGCACGCGGCGGCCGTCCGGCAGGTACTCGGTCTCGGCCACCCGCAGGGCCCGGACGTGGCCGTCGTCGTCACCCAGGAACTCGACCGTGGAGGCCAGGTACTGGCGCGTGCCGCCCTCGGCGTCCGCCGAGGAGACCTCGAAGACCCTCGGAACGGTCGGCCAGGGCTGATCGGCCGGACGCTCGGTCGGCAGCTCCCGGCCGATCGCCAGCGTGGTGACGGATGCCGCGCCGTGGCGGTGGGCGGTGCCGATGCAGTCTGCGCCGGTGTCGCCGCCACCCAGGATGACCACATGCTTGCCGTCGGCCCGGATCTGGTCGGGGACATGATCACCGTTCACCGCGTGGTTCGACTGGACCAGGTAGTCCATGGCCACGTGGACGCCCTTGAGCTCGCGCCCGGCGACGGGCAGTTCACGCGGCACCGGAGCACCGGTGGCGATGATGACGGCGTCATAGCGCTCGCGCAGGTCGTCCCACGTGATGTCCGAGCCGATGTCCACGCTGGTGCGGAACCGGGTGCCCTCGGCCTCCATCTGGGCGATGCGCCGGTCCAGGAGGTCCTTCTCCATCTTGAAGTCGGGAATCCCGTACCGCAGCAGTCCGCCGATCCGGTCGTCGCGCTCGTACACGGCCACGGTGAACCCGGCGCGGGTGAGCTGCTGGGCCGCCGCGAGACCGGCCGGACCGGACCCGACGACGGCCACGGTGCGCCCGTTCAACCGCTGCGGGATGACCGGGTCGAGCCAGTCGTTCTCGAAGACGGCATCCGCGATGGACACCTCGGTCTGCTTGATGGTCACGGGCGGCTGATTGATGCCCAGCACGCACGAGGACTCGCAGGGCGCCGGGCAGACACGTCCGGTGACCTCCGGGAAGTTGTTGGTCGCGTGCAAGCGGGCAGCGGCCTCTTCCCAGCGTCCGCGCCGGACGAGATCATTCCACTCCGGAATGAGATTGCCCAGCGGACAACCGTCGTGGCAGAACGGGATGCCGCAGTCCATGCACCGGCTGGCCTGGGTGCGGACCGTGGCCTCGTCCTGCTCGACATAGACCTCTTTGAAGTCCATGATGCGCACGGGCACGGGGCGTGACGGGCGGTCCACCCGTTCTGGATGGGCCAGGAATCCACGGGGATCAGCCACGAGTAGCCTCCACAATCCGGCCCCAGGCGGCATCGCCGTCGGGGTCTAGTCCTTCGTCGATCACAGCCGCACGGGTCTTCAGCACGGCGTCGTAGGTAGCCGGCAACACGGTGGTGAAGCGGGCCAGTGACTCCTCGAAGTTCTCGAGCAGGTGAGCGGCGACCGGCGACCCGGTCTCCGCGTGGTGACGTTCCAGCAGCTCGGCAATCGCGGTGCGGTCCTCCTCGCGCGGCTCGAGCAGCAACAGGTCGTGGTTCGCCACGGCCAACGGGTTCAGCACGGTGCGGTCCAGGTCCAGCACCCAGGCTGTACCGCCGGACATCCCGGCCGCGAAGTTGCGCCCGGTCCTTCCGAGGATCAGGGCCTGACCACCGGTCATGTACTCACAACCGTGGTCGCCGATACCCTCGACGACGGCGGTCGCCCCGGAGTTGCGGACCAGGAACCGCTCCCCCACGCGTCCGCGCAGGAAGATCTCGCCCGAGGTGGCGCCGTAGCCGATCACGTTGCCGGCCACCACGTTGTCCTCCGCGGCGAAGGCGGAACTGCGGTCCGGGCGGACGATGATCCGGCCACCGGACAGGCCCTTGGCGACATAGTCGTTGGCGTCGCCCTGCAGGCGCAGTGTGATGCCGGAGGGCAGGAACGCGCCCAGCGACTGTCCGGCCTCACCCGTGAGGTTCACGGTGATCGTGTCCGTCTCGAGCTCGTCCAGCAACCGCGCCTTCGTGACGTGGTAGCCGAGCATGGTGCCGGCGGCACGGTCCACGTTGGTGATCCGCTTGGACACCTGCACCGGAGTGTTGTTGGCGATCGCCGGCTCCGCCGCGGTGATGAGGTCCTTGTCGAAGTGCTGGTCGAGCTCGTGGTTCTGGCCATGGGTGTTGGACAGCTGCAGAGCCGTGTCCGAGGCGGTCGGATCGTAGCCCTTCAGGATGCTGTCCAGGTCCAGTCCCTCGGTCTTCCAGTGGTTCCTGGTCTGATCCCGGTCCAAGGCCTCGACATGACCGATGGCCTCGTCGAGGGACCGGAAGCCGAGCTCGGCCAGGTACTCGCGGACCTCTTCGGCGATGAACTCGAAGAAGTTCACCACGTGATCGGCCTGGCCCGTGTACCGGGACCGCAGTTCCGGGTTCTGGGTGGCCACACCCACGGGGCAGGTGTCGAGGTGGCAGACGCGCATCATGATGCAGCCGGAAACGACCAACGGTGCCGTCGCGAACCCGAACTCCTCGGCGCCCAGCAGCGCGGCAATCACCACGTCCCGGCCGGTCTTGAGCTGACCGTCCACCTGCACCACCACGCGGTCGCGCAGACCGTTGAGCATCAGCGTCTGCTGCGTCTCGGCCAGGCCGAGCTCCCACGGAGCCCCGGCGTGCTTGAGCGAGTTCAGCGGCGAGGCGCCGGTGCCGCCGTCGTGCCCGGAAATGAGCACGACGTCGGCCTTGGCCTTGGTCACACCGGCCGCCACGGTGCCCACACCGGATTCGGACACCAGCTTCACGTTGACGCGTGCCGCGGGATTGGACCGCTTCAGATCATGGATCAACTCGGCGAAGTCCTCGATCGAGTAGATGTCGTGGTGCGGTGGCGGGGACACCAGGCTGACCCCGGGAGTGGAGTGCCGGGTGGTGGCGACCCATGGGTACACCTTGGTGCCCATCAGCTGGCCGCCCTCACCGGGCTTGGCGCCCTGAGCCATCTTGATCTGCAGATCGTCAGCCGTGGCCAAGTAGAGGCTCGTGACGCCGAACCGGCCGGAGGCGATCTGTTTGACGGCCGACCGACGTTCCGGGTCCAACAGGCGTTCGGCGTCCTCGCCGCCCTCACCGGTGTTGGACTTGCCGCCCAGCCGGTTCATGGCGACCGCGAGGGTCTCGTGCGCTTCACGGGAGATCGAGCCGTAGCTCATGGCTCCGGTGGAGAAGCGACGAACGATCTCGGAGACCGGCTCAACCTCGTCCAGCGGGACGGGCGGGCGGACGCCGGTCTTGAGGGTCAACAGACCACGCAGGGTCATCAGGTCCTTGGACTGATCGTCCACCCGGCGGGTGTACTCCTTGAAGATCCCGTACTGACGGGTGCGGGTGGAGTGCTGCAAACGGAAGACCGTGTCCGGATTGAACAGGTGCGGTGGCCCGTCCCGGCGCCACTGGTACTCGCCACCGTTCTCGAGCTCCCGGTACGGGTCGATGTCATTGCCGTCCGGCGGGTAGGCGGCCCAGTGACGCTGCTGGTTCTCTGCGGCGATAACCTCCAGGTCCACACCGCCCATTGGCGAATGCGTGCCGACGAAGTACCGGTCCACGAGTGAACGGGACAGTCCGATGGCCTCGAACGTCTGTGCCCCGCAGTACGAGGCGACCGTGGAGATGCCCATCTTGGACATGATCTTCTGCACGCCCTTGCCGAGCGCCTTGATCAGGTTGTCCACCGCCTGCTCGCGGGTGACCCCGGTGATGGCACCGGTACGGACCAGTTCCTCGGCCGATTCCATGGCCAGGTACGGGTTCACCGCGGAGGCGCCGAAGCCGATCAACACGGCCACGTGGTGAACCTCGCGCACGTCTCCGGCTTCCACCAGCAACGAGGCCCGGGTGCGATTGGCCGAGGACAGCAGGTGATGATGCACGGCCGAGAGCAGCAGCAACGACGGGATCGGAGCCCACTGGGCGTTGGAATCCCGGTCGGAGAGGACGATGTACTGCACCCCGCGGTTGACCGCGGCCGAGACCTGTTCACAGATCTCGGTGAGGCGGGAGCGCAAGCCGGCCGCGCCGCCGTCGACCCGGTACAGGCCACGGACCTTCAGGGCGGCCTTCGTGCCGGGCCGCTCGCCGTCGTCGGCCCTCAGATGGGCGATCTTGGCCAGCTGATCGTTGTCGATCACCGGGAACTCGAGGTTCACGTGCCGCGTGCGGACCCGTTCGGTGGACAACAGATTGCCGTCCGGACCGATGGAGGTCCGCATGGAGGTGACGAGTTCCTCGCGAATGGAGTCCAGCGGCGGGTTGGTGACCTGAGCGAAGGACTGGGTGAAGTAGTCGAACAGCAGCCGTGGGCGCTTGGACAGCACGGCCACCGGGGTATCGGTGCCCATGGCGCCGAGCGGCTCAGCACCCTTCTCCGCCATGGGGCCGACGAGGATCCGCAGTTCCTCGGTGGTGTACCCGAAGGTCCGCTGGCGATGGGCGACGGAGCTCGAGGAGTAATTCACGTGCTCGCGATCGGGCAGGTCCTCGAGGTGGATGAGGTTCTCCTGCACCCACTGGCGCCACGGGTTGGCCGAGGCGACGTCCGCCTTGACCTCGTTGTCCTCGATGATGCGTCCCTCGGCGGTGTCCACCAGGAACATCCGGCCCGGTGCGACGCGGCCCTTGCGCACGATCTTGGACGGCTCGAGCGGCAGGACGCCGACCTCGGAGGCCAAGACGACCAGACCGTCGTCGGTGACCCAGTAGCGGGCCGGGCGCAGTCCGTTGCGGTCGAGCACGGCGCCGACCTGACGCCCGTCCGTGAAGGCCACGGCGGCCGGTCCGTCCCACGGCTCCATCAGCATCGAGTGGTACTCGTAGAACGCCCGGCGATCGGGGTCCATGGTCTCGTGGTTCTCCCAGGCCTCCGGGATCATCATCATGATCACGTGGCTCAACGGGCGACCGGCGAGCATCAACAGCTCGGCGACCTCGTCGAAGTTCGCCGAGTCCGAGGCACCGGGAGTGCAGATCGGGTAGAGCTTCTCCGGCTCCTCGCCCAAGACGGACGAGCTCAGCATCGACTGGCGGGCGCGCATCCAGTTCCGGTTGCCCTTGACGGTGTTGATCTCACCGTTGTGAGCGATGGTCCGGAACGGCTGGGCCAGCGGCCAGGAAGGGAACGTGTTGGTGGAGAACCGCGAGTGGACGATCGCCAGCGTGGTGGCGAAGCGCGGATCGGACAGGTCTGGGTAGAACGGCTCGAGCTGTCCCGTGGTCAGCATGCCCTTGTAGACGATGGTCTGGGCCGACAGCGACGGGAAATACACCCCGTGCTTGTTCTGCGTCCGCTTGCGGACCCGGAAGGCGCGGGCGTCCAGAGTGTCTCCGTGCTCGCCCTGGCCGGCTTCTTCCGGCTCTGCCTCTGGAGCCATGGCCAGGAACAGCTGGGAGAAGTACGGCATGATCGCGCGGGCGGACGCGCCGAGGACCTCGTCATTGACGGGAACATCGCGCCAGCCCAGAACGGTCAGGCCCTCTTCTTGCGCTCGCTCCTCGATGCCTTCGACACATTCGCGGCGCTCATCGGGCTCTTGGGGCAGGAACGCGGTGCCCACGGCGTACTCTCCGGCGGCGGGCAGCTGGAAGTCGACGACCTCGCTCAGGAAGTCGTGCGGGATCTGCAGCAGCAGTCCGGCGCCGTCACCGGTGCCGTCGTCACCGCCGACCCCGCCGCGGTGTTCGAGATTGCGCAAGGCGACGAGAGCGTGCTCCACGATGTCATGGCCGGGAGTGCCACGCAGGGTCGAGATGACCGCGAGGCCGCAGTTCTCCGTCTCGGTGTCCGGCCGATACAGACCCTGTTGCTCCGGGATGGCCGAGAACCGATTGAACGGGTTCTTCGGGTCGTTGGCCAGTTGTTCCTGGGCTGAGTCGTCCGGCAGTGGGGCGTCGGCCGGCTGGCCGTCCGGGAGACGGTTGTTCTCGTCATCAGGGCGCAATGTCATTCAAGTCCTTCCGGCGCGCAGGAGTTCTGCTGCAAGGGAAGGGGACGTCATCGGCCCCGATGGCCTGAAGAGGTTCGGACCAAGCGGTCCGTTCGTCCCCAGGTCAATGCAGTTCGATCAATACTACCGATGCTCCTGGGCCTCAATCACCACTGGTCGTCTCTGGGGCGACTTTTTTTGTTTCGTGGGAGTTAACTTTCTCACCGTCTCGGTCCTCCGGCAAGGCGGACGATGAGGAGTCGGCGGCTGGCTCATCCCCGGTCTCCTCGGCCGGCTTCACCCGCCACACCGAGTCGGATTCGGCCCGGGCCTCGGCGGTCTTGGGCCGCGTGACGGCCAGATAGATCAGCAGTCCGACGGCCACCAGGAACATCAACAGCGAGGTCCACACGTTCAGGCGTTGGGTCGTGCCGAACAGGGTGATCATCTCGGCATCGTCGATGCGCATCATCTCGATCCAGGTCCGGCCAGCGGTGTACCAGGCGACGTAGGACCAGAGCATCATGCCCCGACGCAGTCGCAGCTTCCGATCGAGGAGCAGCAGCAGCGCCACGCCCAGGAGGTTCCACACCATCTCGTAAAGGAACGTGGGATGGAACAGGGTGCCCTCCAAGGCGCCGGCGGGGAAGTTCGGGTGGTCCGAAGCCACCTGGAGCCCCCACGGGAGCGTGGTGGGACCGCCGAAGAGCTCCTGATTGAAGTAGTTGCCCAGCCGCCCAATGGCCTGTGCCAACAGCACCCCGGGAGCCACGACGTCGGCATAGGCGGAGATCTTGAACCCGTAGCGCCGGCACGCGATCCAGGCGCCCACGGCTCCCAGGGCCACGGCGCCCCAGATCCCGAGGCCACCCTCCCAGACACGCCAGATCTTCGTCAGGTCCCCCGAACCGTCGAAGTTCGGTCCGAAGTAGGCGTCCGGCGATGACACCACGTGGTACAGGCGGGCGCCGACCAGGCCGAACAGGATGGCCCAGATCGAGATGTCGATGATGCGACCCTCGGGACCGCCCCGTGCGGCCCACCGCCGCGAGGCCAGCCACAGGGCCACGACGATGCCCGCGATGATGCACAGCGCGTAGGCATGGATGGTCAGCGGGCCGATCTCGAACCCGTCCCATGCCGGGGCAGGAATCGCGGCCGTGATCATGCCGCCGGTCACCGGTTCGCTCCGGTGCCGGTGTTGGTTGAGGTGCCGGTGTTGGTTGAGGTGCCGGTCGCCAGCTCAGCGGCCAGCTTCCCGACGGCGGCCGGGCCGCCCTCCCGCAGCGCCGACACCAGCGCGGTGCCCACGATGGCGCCGTCGGCGTACTCGCCGATCTCGCGGATGTGTTCCGGTGTGGAGATGCCCAGGCCGACGGCCACACGAGGGGCCCCCGCCGCATGAGCGGCGGCGACCACGTTCCGCGCGGCCGTGGACACCTCGGAGCGGGCCCCGGTGACACCCATGAGGGACACCGCGTAGACGAAACCGCGGGACGAGGCCGTGATGAGGTCCACGCGCTCCGTGCTGGAACTGGGCGCGGTGAGGAAGATCCGGTCGAGACCGTAGCGGTCGGAGGACTCGAACCATTCCCCGGCCTCTTCCGGCACGAGGTCAGGGGTGATGATGCCCGCTCCGCCGGCCTCGGCCAGGCGACGGGCGAAGGTCTCCACGCCCATCCGGTCCACGATGTTCCAGTAGGTCATCACCAGCACGGCGGCGTCGGTCCGTTCGGACACGGCCCGGACGATCTCGAAGACGGAATCGATGCGGAAACCGGCCGACAGCACCTCGCTCGTGGCGGCCTGGATCACGGGGCCGTCCATGACGGGATCCGAGTACGGGATGCCGATCTCAATGACGTCGGCGCCACTCTTCCCCAGAGCCACCGCCGCCTCGATGGAGTCCTCCACCGTCGGGAAACCGGCGGGCAGGTAGCCGATGAAGGCGGTGCGGCCGGCCGCCCGGGCCGCCTCGATCGCCTGCGAGGTGAGCGAACGCACCTCGGCCGGTGTGGCCACAGCGTCCGTCGGGGTCGATTCCATTTCTGCCATCAGTTCTGTGCTCCTTCGGGGCGAGCGGCCACGGCGTCCGCGTCGCCGCCTTCGGGGGTCGGCGCGTCCGGCAGCATGCCGAAATACTTGGCGGCCGTCGCCACGTCCTTGTCACCGCGTCCGGAGAGGCTGACGACGATGATCTTCTCCTCACCGTCGGCGGTCTCCGGTCCGACGAGCCCCTCCTGCGACCACCGTTCGGCCAGTCGCAGGGCCCCGGCCAACGCGTGCGCGGATTCGATGGCCGGAACGATGCCCTCGGTACGGCACAGGCGCTGGAAGGCGTCCATGCACTCGCGGTCGTTCACGGGCTCATAGTGAGCGCGGCCGGTGTCATTCAGCCACGCGTGCTCCGGACCGACGGCGGGGTAGTCCAGTCCGGCGGAAATCGAGTGGGAGTCGGTGGTCTGTCCGTCTTCGTCCTGCATCAGGTACGTGCGCGCACCGTGCAGAACTCCCGTGCGTCCAAGATTGATCGACGCGGCGTGCCGGCCGGTCTCGATGCCCTCGCCTCCGGCCTCGAGACCATACAGCTCGACGTCGGCGTCATCCAGGAACGCATGGAAGATCCCCATGGCGTTCGAGCCGCCGCCCACACACGCACAGATCGCGTCCGGCAAGCGTCCGGCCTGGGAGAGGATCTGCTCACGGGTTTCCACGCCGATGACGGAGTGGAAATACCGGACCATCGCCGGGAACGGCGCGGGGCCGGTCACGGTGCCCAACAGATAATGGGTGTTGCTCACCGAGGCCACCCAGTCGCGCAGCGCCTCGTTGATGGCGTCCTTGAGTGTGCGGGCCCCGGTCTTCACCGGAACGACGCTGGCCCCCAGCATCTCCATCCGAGCGACGTTGAGCGCCTGACGCTCAGTGTCCACCTCGCCCATGTAGATGGTGCAGTCCATGCCGAACAGCGCCGCGGCAGTGGCCGTCGCCACCCCGTGCTGGCCAGCACCGGTCTCGGCGATCAACCGGGTCTTGCCCATCCGCCGGGCCAACAGGGCCTGGCCGATGACGTTGTTGATCTTGTGCGAACCGGTGTGGTTGAGATCCTCACGCTTGAGGAAGATCCGCACTCCCGGCGAGTCCTGAGCGAACCGCGGAACCTCCGTGAGCAGCGACGGGCGGTTCACGTAGTTGTCGAACAGCTCCTGCAACTCGGCGGCAAAGTCCGGATCGTGCTTGGCCTCCGTGAAGGTCCGGTCCACCTCCTCGAGGGCGGCGATCAGGGATTCGGGCATCCAGCGACCGCCGTACGGACCGAAGTACGGCCCCGGCTGGTTCTGGTAGCTGCCGGTGTGCTCAATCATCTACGTTCCAGTCTGTGTTGTGGACGGTGTTCGTTATCTATCCGGCGTGCTCAGCGGCGCACAGCCGTCGACGCGGCCCGAAAGTCGCGGATGGCCCCGACCGGGTCACCATGGCGGACGAGGGCCTCGCCCACGAGAACCGCGTCCGCTCCGTCTCGAGCGTAGCCCGCCACCTGCTCGGCTCCCTGCACTCCCGATTCGGCGACCCGGACCACGCCCTCGGGCAGATGGGGGGCCAGCGTGGCGTAGTTCTCCGGGTGGATCTCGAGCGTCTTGAGGTTGCGCACGTTGACGCCGACGATCTTCGCGTCCACCGCCACGGCACGCTCGATCTCCTCCGGCGTATGAGCCTCGACGAGGGCGTTCATGCCCAGCTCGTGGGTGAGGTCGAGGAATGCTGCCAGTTGGGCGTCGTCGAGAGCGGCCACGATCAACAGCACCAGATCGGCACCGTGGGCGCGAGCCTCATAGATCATGTACTCATCGACGGTGAAGTCCTTTCGCAGCACGGGGACATCCACCGCCGCCCGGACCGCGTCCAGGTCGGCCAGGGATCCCCTGAAACGTCGGGACTCGGTCAGCACCGAGATCGCGGCGGCACCGCCGGCCTCGTAGTCGCGAGCCAGTTCCGCCGGTGAGGCGATCTCTGCCAGCGCGCCCTTGGAGGGGCTGGAGCGTTTCACTTCGGTGATCATGCGCACGCCCGCAGGATCGGTGCGCCCCCCGGACAAGGCGGCATAGGCATCGCGGGCCGGGGACCGTCGAGTGGTTTCGGCGGCGCGGTCGCGGATCCGTTCCAGCGACACCTCGCTGCGGCGGACCTCGAGGTCTTCACGGACCCCGACGATGATCTCGTCGAGAACAGTCGTCATCAGTGCGCTGGAGGCTGGGCATGGCCCTTGGTGCCGAAGCCGGCCTTCTTCATGATGAACCCGGCGATCAGACCTGCCACGGCCACGACGATCCCGGCGATGTCCAGGAAGAACAGATCGGCCAGCAGACCGATCATGACCAGGACGAAGCCCGCAATGACCAACAGCACCAGAGTCCAGGCCGCGGGCGAGTTGCCGTGACCCAGTGGCTCCGCGTGGGTCGGGTCGTTGAGGACGAGGTCGTCGTCGGAGGCGCGGTACGAGGTGGTCATGGACCGTCCCTTTCGTGGATGCCCGCACGCCCATGGTGCGGCAGCTGCTCAGGTCTTCCCCTCATTCTGCCACGGACGGACCGCCGCCGACGCCTTACGTCGGGTCGGAGCCCCGGCTCAATTCGTCCCACGCGTCGATGGCCGTGGGCTCGGTCGCTGGTGTCGCTGTGCCGGCTGCTGTACCGGCTGCTGTGCCGGCTGGTGCGGCCGAGGACGGAGTCACCTCATAGCGTCGGTTGACTCTCCATCCGCGGCCGAAGATCAGCACGGCGACGCCGCATAGCCCGAGTAGGACGCCGCCCACCAGCGTCAGCCACGGCCACACGGTCACCGCGTAGGCGCCGGCGTCGGCCGTCATGCCACTCGTCTCCGATACCTGCGGCCGGGCGGCCGCGGCCGGGTCCAGCACGGCCTGCAGAGAGGCCCACACCGTGGCGAGTCCGGCCAGCATCAGCAAGACCGACGCCACCCATCTCCCCACCCGGCGTGCCATCGACAAGGCGATCCCCCCGGCGAGTCCCACGAGCGCCATGGCGGGCACGACGGCGGCCGCTTCGTTCCCCGAGGTCGTCACCGAGGTGCCCGGCAGCCCGGGGATCTGCGACGAGTGGATCCACGTCTGCGCGCCCGTGCCCAGGATGATGACCCCAGCGGCCAGAGCCCAGAGTACGGCGGTGCGTCGTGTGAGGTTCATGAGTTGTCCTTGCTCTGCACCGTTCGCAGCTGTCCCGCCGCGAGCACGGCTCGCATCGGGGCGCTGGACTTCGTCACGGTCTCGGCGGCCTCACTCTCGGGAACGGAGTCGGCCACGATGCCCGCCCCCGCCTGAACGTAGGCGGTGCCGTTCATCAGGGTCGCCGAGCGAATGTTGATGGCCATGTCCATGTTGCCGGCGAGGTCGAAATAGCCGACCACTCCCCCGTACGGGCCCCGCTCTTGAGGCTCCCACTCGTCCAGCAGCTGCAGTGCCCGCGGTTTCGGGGCACCCGACAAGGTCCCGGCCGGGAACGCCGCGGCCAACACGTCCAGCGCATTGTGTCCCGGCTCCAACTGTCCCTCCACGTGTGAGACCAGATGCATGATGTGGCTGAACCGCTCGACTTCCATGAACTGGGTCACTGACACGGTTCCCGGCCGGCACACCTTGGACAGGTCGTTGCGCGAGAGATCGACGAGCATCAGGTGCTCGGCGCGCTCCTTCTCGTCGTTGACCAGGGACTTCTCGTTCAGGTGATCCTCCTGCACCGAGGTCCCTCGCGGGCGGGAGCCGGCGATCGGATGCGTGATGACCGATCCGTCGTTCACGGTGACCAGCGCCTCCGGTGAGGATCCCACGATCTGGTACTGGCCGCCGTCGGGCTTCTCGAAGGTGAAGAGGTACATGTAGGGGCTGGGATTCGTGGCCCGCAGCACGCGGTAGATGTCCAGCCCGCTGGCCGTCGTCTCGGTGGTGAACCGGCGCGAGACGACGATCTGAAAGACCTCGCCGTCGACGATCGCCTGTTGCGCCTTGGCCACGGCGTCCAGAAAGCCTTCGTGGGTCCAGGAATCGTGCACGTGGGCGGCGACTTCCATGTCCAGCCAACCCGGCGGGGCCGTCGATACGGGGTCTTCGGCACAGTCAGCGGGACCGGTGGGGCCAGTCGGACCGGTCGGACCGGTCGTCAAGCGATCGAGCATCGAGTGCAGGCGATCGACGGCGTCGGTCCACGCTTCGTGCGCTCCCGAGGCCAGGCCGTTGTGGTTGATGGCATTGGCGACCAGCGTGACGGTCCCGTCGACGGTGTCATGGACGGCCAGGTCGGTGATGAGATTCATCGCCAGCTCGGGCAGTCCCAGATCGTCCGGCGGTGGAGACGGCAATCGTTCCCATCGGCGGACCGTGGGCCAGCCGAGGAAACCCGCCATCCCGGACACCAGATTCGGCAGATCCTTCCCGACGCCGTCACGCACGTCCGTGGACAGCACGTCCAGGGTGGTGCGCAACACCTCGATGGGGTCACCGTCCGTGGGAACGCCCGCCGGCGGGTCCCCCAGCCACTGGGCGGTGGCCGTGTGGTGGTCACCAGCACGCGTCGTCAGGGTGGCCGCGCTTCCCGCGCCGATGAAGGAGTAGCGGGACCAGACTCCGCCTTGGGCCGCGGACTCCATCAGGAACGTGCCGGGTGCGTCGGCTCCCAACCGGCGGTAGATGCCCACCGGAGTCAGACCGTCGGCCAGCACGGTCAGGGTCACAGGGATGACCCGGTGCTGGGCGGCGAGCTCTTCGAATTCCTGGGCCGACGGGGTGACGGCGCCGAGTTCACGCATTCGTGGGGGTTCCTTCGGCGGATTCGGTGGAAGCAGGACGAGCCAGCGGCAGCATGCGCCCCTCGAAACAGGTGCGGGTGCCGGTGTGGCACGCAGCACCGGTCTGGTCCACCTCGATCAGGAGCGTGTCCCCATCGCAATCCAGCGACACGGAGACCACCTCCTGGATGTGACCCGAGGTGTCCCCCTTGCGCCAGTACTCCTGCCGGGACCGGGAGAAGTAGGTCGCCCGTCCGGTGGTGAGGGTACGGCGCAGGGCCTCCTCGTCCATCCAGCCGAGCATCAGCACTTCACCGGTGTCGTGCTGCTGCGCGATGGCGGCCACGAGTCCCTCCGGCGTCTTCTTCAGACGTCGTGCGATCGAGGGGTCGAGGGCGGGAGTGTTGGTGATGGTGTGAGTGCCGTGGGATGCGGCGGGGCTGTCCATGGTGAACCAGTCTAGGCTCCGTGTAGCGTTGGCACTGTTATGGGCAAGCAATCTGACCAGACCTCCACGAGCGACTTCACCGCGGCATCTCGCGACGCCCTGGTCGAAGCCCTGCTGGCTGCCGGTCCGGGGAAACCGACCCTGTGCGACGGCTGGAAGAGCGAGCATCTGGCAGCCCACATCGTCCTCCGGGAGAGTTCGCCGCTCGTCGTCGGCCTGGTCCTGCGCCCCCTGGCACGAACCTTGGAACGCCGGACCATGGCTCTCGGCGATTCCGCCTCCTCGCCCCAGGCCTACCAGGAGTTGGTCTCCCGGATTGCCGCCGGCCCTCAGCCGCCGAAGAAACTCTCGCAGTTGTCCGGGGTGTCGCGCCTGCAGAATCATCCCCGCACTGCCCGTCTCTCGGCCACGATCCAGAACTCGCCGGCCGCTCGGCGCGCCGCCCAGGCGTCGAACCTCTTGGAATTCTTCGTTCACACCGAAGACCTCCGGCGTGCTCAGCACCGGTGGGCTCCGCGCCACCTGGCCGACGCCTACGCCGATGCCCTGTTCAACGAGATCGCCCGCCGTGCCCGACTGATGTATCGAGGAGAGTCCACGGGAATCGTCCTGGCCCGTAGCGCCGGCCACCGTGTGGTCGACCGGGTCGTGGCGCGCAAGGCCGCCGACGGACAGCAGACGCGGACCATCGCCGGACCCGCCGGAGAACTCGTGATGCACGCGTTCGGCCGGCGGGACAACGCGCTCGTCCTCGTGGACTAGACCGGCATCGTCAGGTAGCGGTACCGCGCCACGGGGATGAATCCGGCCGCTTGGTACACCGACAGGGCCCGGGTGGACCGCTCCCCGACCTGCATCCACGCGCCGGAGACTCCCAGCCGCAGCAGATGGTTGAGGATCGCGTCCATCACGACGGCGGACAGTCCTTGCCCGCGCAGATCCTCCCGCACCCACAGTGCGTAGATTCCGGCATAGGTGCCGGAATCTACCCCACGTCGTTCACTTCGTTCGCCCGGAACCAGGGACGCCTTGGCCAGGGCGCCGATACGCCCCTGGTCGTCCACGTAGCTGTAGAAGCGGTTCCGTCCCCCACCGAGCAATCGGCGATACACCACCCGGCTCGCAGCATCGACGCCGCCACCGGCGTGGTCCATATACGCGTCGAGCCACTCATCGGTCAGCGTCTCGTTGACCAGCACCCGAGGATCCCACGGGGTGTCCGTCGGGATATTCGCACGGTCCATCCACAGCACCTCGGTGGGCGCGACCTCGACGTAGCCCCGCCGCTCGAGCACGGCGGCCAGTCGCCGCTGGTCCTCAAAGAACTGTGTGGAGTCTGTGTCTGTGCCAGTCTCAGCCTCCTTGTCACCGAGGGGCCGCCACTGCTGAAACGTCGGGGCCAACCACCGCTCGGCGCTGCGTCGCTCGACCTCGTCCACGGCGGCCTCGATCTCTTCGAGCCGCTCGGGCATTGAGGAGGAGACGACGGCGTTGGCACGACGAGTGATCCCCGAGGAGAAGCGCACGAGCCAGCCGCCGACCTCTTGGGATTCGATGGCCGGCCAGCCCCGGGTGGTCAGTCGTTGCAGAGCCCGGGGAGAGATGGAAAGCGGGTTAGCGGACGGGATGACCGGCCTCCCGGATAGCGTGCTTGACCCGGGCGATCATATCCACGGGTCCGAAATGGAAGATCGAGGCGGCCAGCACGGCGTCGGCCCCCGCGTCGACGGCCGGCGGAAAGTGCTCCGGGATTCCGGCCCCGCCCGACGCGATGAGCGGCACCTTGGTCACCGCACGCACCGCGCGGATCATCTCCAGGTCGAAACCGTCGCGAGTACCGTCCGCGTCGATCGAGTTCAGCAGGATCTCCCCCACGCCGAGCTCGGACGCCTGACGACACCACTGGACCGCATCGATGCCGGTGCCCTGCCGTCCCCCGTGGGTCGTCACCTCGAAACCGGAGACGACCTCGGGGTTCGGCGTGCGGCGTGCGTCGAGGGACAGGGTGAGGACCTGCGAGCCGAAGTGCTGCGTGATCTCATTGATCACCTCCGGACGGGCCACCGCGGCGGTGTTGATGGACACCTTGTCCGCGCCCGACTTCAGCAGTCGGTCGACGTCGTTCACGGCACGCACGCCCCCGCCGACCGTCAGGGGGATGAAGACCTCTTCGGCGGTGCGGGCCACCACATCGTAGGTGGTCGCCCGGTCGGCGGAGGAGGCGGTGACGTCCAGGAACGTCAGCTCGTCCGCTCCGGCCTCGTTGTAGCGACGGGCCAGTTCCACGGGGTCGCCGGCGTCACGAAGATCCTCGAAATTGACGCCCTTGACCACCCTGCCGGCGTCAACATCCAGGCAGGGGATCACTCGTACGGCAACGGACATGGTGTGGTTTCCTCGAGATGGGGATAGGGGTGGGGTCCGGACGGTTCAGAGGCGGATGGCGTGAATCGCGGAGACCAGGATGGCCCGGGCGCCCAGGTCGTACAACTCGTCCATGACCTTGTTCGTGTCCTCCTGCTTGACCATGGAGCGCACCGCGACCCAATTCTCATCCTGCAACGGAGAGATGGTCGGTGATTCCAGGCCGGGGGTGACCGCCGTCGCTCGCTCCAACTTGTCCCGGGTGACGTCGTAGTCGATCATTACGTACCGGCGGGCCACCAGGACTCCCTGGAGACGTCGCAGCAGGACGTCCAGGCCGTCCGGGTGCTGGCCCGTCTGACCGATGATGATGGCCTCGGAGCGCATGATGGGTTCGCCGAAGGTCTCCATGCCGGCGGCCTTGAGCGTGCTCCCGGTTTCCACGACGTCAGCGATGGCGTCCGCCACTCCGAGGTTCACCGACGACTCGACGGCGCCGTCGAGATGCACGATCGTCTCCGGCGTGACGGACTGGGTGGCGAGGTAGTCCTCGAGCAGACCGTCATAGCTGGTGGCGATGCGCTTGCCGTCAAGATCACCGAGAGAGGAGAAGCGGCCCACCGGTGCCGCGAACCGGAAGGTGGAGCGGCCGAAGCCCAGCGCCATGATCTCCTCGGCCGAGTCACCCACCTGGGCGTCCTGGAACAGGTCCCGGCCGGTCAGTCCGATGTCCAGGGTTCCCTGGCCCACGTAGACGGCGATGTCCCGGGGGCGCAGATAGAAGAACTCCACCTGGTTGTCCGGGTCCATCATGACCAGTTCCTTGGTGTCCCTCCGCTGGAGGTATCCGGCTTCGCGGAGCATGTCACGGGCGGCCTCGGACAGAGAGCCCTTGTTGGGAACGGCGATGCGCAGCATGGTGCTGGTACTCCTGATGTGGTGTGGTGAGTCGGGAACGGGAAGCAGGCGAGCCGGCCGCTCAGAGATGCTCGTAGACGTCTTCCAGGGTCAAGCCCTTGGCGATCATCATGACCTGCACGTGATAAAGCAACTGCGAGATCTCCTCGGCCGCTTCATCTTTGGTTTCGTATTCGGCGGCCATCCACACCTCAGCGGCCTCCTCCACGACCTTCTTGCCGATGCCGTGGACGCCGGAGTCGAGTTCTGCGACGGTCCCGGATCCCGCCGGCCGAGTGTCGGCTTTCTGGCGCAGCTCGGCGAAGAGTTCTTCGAAGGTTTTCACCCTCTCAGGGTAGTCACCGCTGGAGAGTGAGCTTGACCGGCGCCTTCCTATATGACGTGAGCGATGGCGTCAGCGCAGTGTGAGTTCCGTCAAGACCGCAGCCTGGAATGCCTCATAGCCCTTGTCTTCGCCGGACCCGTCCAGCCCGGCACGGTCGAGGGCCTGTTCCTCGTTATCGCAGGTGAGCACGCCGAATCCGATGGGGGTTCCCGTGCGCACCGATACCTCCACCAGACCATGGGTCGCCCCGGAGCACACATAGTCGAAGTGCGGGGTGCCACCACGGATCACGACGCCGAGCGCCACGATCGCGTCGAAACGTGGCGCCAGGCGTGCGGCCGCCACCGGAAGTTCGAACGTTCCCGGTACCCGGAACTCGGTGATCTCGATCTCCGCCTCAGCAGCTGCCCGGCGTGCGCCGTCCAGCAGACCGTTCATGATGCGCTCGTGCCACTGCGCTGCCACGACGGCGACTCTCAGACCGGCCGTCGTCGTCAGGTGTTCTGCCAGCCCCTGTGGGGCTCCATGTCCGCTCATGCTGTTCCTCCAGTAGATGGTGTCACTGCTGTTGCTACCCCACGCGCGCTCGCCCACTGATGTCCGAGGTCCGCGGAAAGCCGATGAGCCATCCGGTCGCGTTTGGTGGCGAGATACCGCCGGTTGTACTCCGTCACGGGGGCCGGACTCGGGACGATGTCCTCCACGGAGATTCCCGCCCGCTCCAGCTGGTCCGCCTTGTCCGGATTGTTGGTGACCAATCGGATCCTGTCCAGCCCCATGCTGTGCAGTATCGCGGCTGCTGAACGATAACTGCGCGCGTCAGCCGGCAGACCGAGGTGCTCATTGGCCGCCACCGTGTCCAGGCCAGTGTCTTGCAAGGCGTAGGCCCTGACCTTGTTGGCCAGTCCGATCCCGCGTCCCTCCTGGCCGCGCAGATAGATCACCATGCCGCCCTCAGCCATCACCTGTTCGAGGCCGTGGTGCAGTTGGGCCCCGCAGTCACAGCGCTCGGAGCCGAAGACGTCCCCGGTCAGGCACTCCGAATGCAGGCGGACCAGTGGAGCGCGGTCACGTCCAGTCGGCTGTTCCGTGGGCGGCGGCGGAGCCTGCAGCACGATGTGCTCGGTGCCGGCCTCCTCGTCGGGATGGACGGAGACGTCGAAGGTTCCGAATGGGGTGGGCAGTCGCACCGCTGCCGTCGCCGTGGCGCGGCGCAGAGGCTCAGGCGCCACCTGGTCGGCCAGATCCTCGATGGACACCAGGGGGAGGTCATGCTCGTCGGCGAACTGCCGGAGGGCGGGCAGGCGTTTCATCGTGCCGTCGTCGTTCACCAGTTCGGCGATCGCCCCCACTGGAGCGCGGCCGGCCAAGCGGCAGAGCTCCACGGCCGCCTCGGTATGGCCCCGGCGCTCCGCCACTCCCCCGTCCGCGGCGATCAGGGGAAAGACGTGCCCGGGACGGCTGAGGTCGGCCGGCGTGGCCGAGGGATCGGCCAGCATCGCCAGCGTGGTCGCCCGGTCGGCGGCGGAGATCCCGGTGGTGGTGCCGGCGATCGCGTCACACGTGACGGTGTAGGCGGTCCCTTTCGGGTCCTGGTTGCGCTCGGCCATCGGCGGCAGCTCAAGACGCCGCGCGACGTCGGCCGGCATCGGCGCGCAGACAACGCCCGAGGTGTAGCGGACGGTCAAGGCGAGCAATTCCGGCGTCGCCGCGTCGGCGGCAAAGATCAGGTCGCCTTCGTTCTCCCGGTTCTCGTCATCCACCACGACGACGGCCCGGCCGGCGGCCAGGGCGGCCACCGCGGAGTCGATGGGATCGAGGTGCACGGTGTCGGTCTGGATCGGGTTCATCGCGCGGCCACCTCTTCCGCGGCACGGTCGTAATCGTCCCGGCGTGCGGCGTACTTGGCCAGCACATCCACCTCGATGTTGACCAGGTCGCCGACCACTCGGGTGCCCAACGTCGTCGCGGAGAGCGTGGCCGGGATCAATCCCACTTCACACCAGTCGTCGGGGCCATCTGCCGAGGCCGATGTGGGCTCGTTGACGGCGGTCACCGTCAGCGACACCCCGTCGAGGGCAATGGACCCCTTCTCGGCGACGTAGCGGCCGAGCCCGGGCGGAAGCGCGATGCGGACTTGGCGCCAGTCTCCGTGGATCTCGATGCGGCTGATGGTGCCGGTGCCGTCGACGTGACCCTGCACCAAGTGACCGTCGAATCGGCCGGAGGCGGGCACACACCGCTCGAGATTGACGGGGGCTCCTGGCCGCAGTGCCCGCAGTGCTGTCCGGCGAAGCGTCTCGCCGATGGCGTCGACGACCACGGTGCCGTCGTCGATCGAGGTGGCCGTCAGGCAGGTGCCGTTGACGCTGATCGAGCCGCCGATCGGCAGATCAACGGTGGAAGCGGGGGCGTGGATGGTCAGCCGAGCGGCGTCGCGACTCGGCTCCGGCTCGATGACGGTGAGAGTGCCGAGTTCGGAGATGATTCCGGTGAACATGAGGATCCTTCGGGGTCTATGGCAGCGGTCTATGGCAGCGGTCTACAGGGGCCGTCTACACAGCTGCGAGGTGGATGAGGACGTCGTCCCCGAGGCGGCTGATACCGCCGGTCTCTGCGTCGTCCAGCGCCAGGCGCGAGGCCTGACCCAGAGTGGTGCGGTGCGGGAGCTGGAGGCCGGCAGGGCCACTGCCGATGACCAGTGGCGCCTGATAGACGAACATTTCGTCGACCAGCCCGGCGTCGATCCAGGTCGACAGAACGCGCGGGCCGCCCTCGATGAGCAGATGGCCGGGGTGCGCTCCCCCGTGGGGCCACGGCCCTGGAATGCGGGCCAGCCGCTCGAGTACGGCGGCTGGATCGTGGTCGGGGATGTGGATCCACCCGTCGGCGCGGCCCTCCTCCCCTCGGCTCTGTTCACCGAGGCCCCGCTCGCCACGCAGTGCCGCTTCGACCGGGACTCGACGCCGGCCCTGAACGACGGGGACCGGTTGAATTGCTGGAGTACCAGTGTCCGGCCGTGCCGTCAGTCGAGGGTTGTCCGCCAGCACGGTGCCGGTCCCGACGACGATCGCATCGACGCGTCCGCGGACCCGGTGAGCATGCTGCCGGGCCTCGGAGCCGGTGATCCACTGGCTGGTCCCGTCCGCCGCGGCCACGCGTCCATCGAGGGACTGCGCCAGATGCGCCGTGATGAACGGCCGCCCGGTATCGCGGGCCAGGAGCCAGCGACGGTTCAGGTGTTCCGCACTCTCGGCAGCCGGTTCTTCACGCTGCTCTTCACACCGCGCCACGTCCAGGCCGGCGTCGCGCAACCGGGCCGCTCCGCCGCCGTCGGGACCGGTGGGGTCGGCGACCGCATACCGGACCCGGCGAAGACCGGACGCCAGGATGGCCTCCGTGCAGGGACCGGTGGAACCCGTGTGGTCGCAGGGCTCCACCGTGACCCACAGCGTCGCCTCGGACAGTGCAGGCTGCGCGCACTGGTCCAACTGCGCGAAGGCCGCCAGTGCGTCCACCTCGGCATGAGCTGTGCCGCGACCCCGATGGTGACCGGTGGCCACGATGCGGCCGTCAGGTGCGGTGATCACCGCCCCGACGAGCGGATTGGCCCCTCGCGGCCCGCGCCGCGCCTCGGCCACCGCGCGGGCCATGGGCGACTGGGCCGGTGCCGGTGCCGGTACGGGTGCAGGTGCACTGCGGTCAGCGGTCATCAGTACCGCCCGTCCGGACCGTGGGATCCAGCATCACCGTCTCCACTTCCGGTTTCTCGTTCGCCTTGGCGCGAACCCAGACGAAGAATCCGGTCAGCGTGAACGCCCCGTAGAACACATACATGAAGGCACTGGCGTAGTAGCCGGCGCTGAACAGCAGCGGCACGCCCACAACGTCAACCGCGACCCAGACCAGCCAGAACTCGACCCAGCCGCGAGCCATGCCGTACGTCGCGATGAGGGAGCCGACGAAGGTCCAGGCATCGGCCCAGACCGGTTCGTAGGAGCCCATCGCTCGGAAGAGGGGGGTCAGCGCCACGGTGCCCGCAACCATCGCGACAACGATGCCGATGCGGGCCTTGAGTCCCGCCCATTGCGGTGAGATGGCCGTGGCCTCCGCGTCGGTTCCGGCGCGTTCGGCCTTGGAGCGGCGCCACTGCAACCAGCCGTAGACCGAGACGGTGATGAACATGATCTGACGCCCGGCCTGACCCAGCAGATTCACGCTGTCCGCCCCGCCGAACAGGCTGGAGAGAAATACCGTGAGCAGGATGAGGTTGCCGATGATGCCGACCGGCCACGCCCAGATCTTCCGGCGCATGCCGCCCAGGGCGGACGCCAGACCGAAAATGTTGCCGACGACTTCTCTCATCAACAGGCCGCCACCGGCGACCGGGATGTACCAATTGAAGACGTCGACGAGCCACCGCATGAATTCCATGAATCCTCCTTCGGAACGCGGCGGCTCCGGGGGTTCATGCTGCGAATTCGCTGAATCGGTCGGACGGAGGAGAGGTCGGTCTCGTCGAGAGACCTTCGACCGCCTCCTGAGACGGCCTACCTCACTTCGCCCCACCGGAACGGCGGTGCTGCACGTGCTTCTCCCATCCAGACTTTAACTGTCGGTACCGGAATTCCACCGGTTCAACCGTTTGTCGAGCACCACGGGTGTGGGACGACGCGCGGGTCGCGGACTTTGACCGCCGGTTCGGATTTACACCGACCCCGGAGCACGTTGCACACGATTCTGCCACAACGATCGTGGTCGCGTCTGCTCAACACCACGTCGGCTTCTTGTGGCGCAATACGGACTCAGAGCAATACGGACTCAGAGCAATGCGGATTCAGTGCAGTGCTAACTCAGTGCAGCGGAGCCCGGCGCAATTCGTCTATGGCGGCACTCGGATCGTCCGCCCCATAGACGGCGGAACCCGCAACGAACACGTCCGCCCCGGCCTCGGCCGCACGCATGATCGTCTCGCGAGTGATTCCACCGTCGACCTGAAGTGCCACGGGCACCCCGGATCCGTCCAATGCCTCGCGCGCACGGCGGATCTTCGGAAGAACGACATCCAAGAACGGCTGACCGCCGAATCCTGGCTCCACGGTCATCAACAGCAGCAGGTCCAGTTCGGGCAGCATGTCCAGATAGGGCTCGACGGCGGTCGCCGGCTTGAGCGCCATGCCCGCCTGAGCGCCTCGTGAGCGAAGC
Organism: Citricoccus sp. GCM10030269; assembly: GCF_042665635.1. Lineage (NCBI taxonomy): Bacteria > Bacillati > Actinomycetota > Actinomycetes > Micrococcales > Micrococcaceae > Citricoccus > Citricoccus sp. GCM10030269. The sequence goes on from NZ_JBHTCV010000005.1 coordinate 441,152, forward strand.
TCTCGCGCCAGCCGGATCGGTGCCTTGGCCGCTTCGGCGTGGAAGGTGACCGACTCCGCCCCCGCGTCGGCATACTCGGGCGCCCATCGGTCGGCGTCGTCGATCATCAGGTGGAGGTCGAGCGGCAGTTCGGTGGCATTCCGAAGGGCTTTGACCACCGGCAGACCGAGGGTCAGGTTCGGCACGAAGTGGTTGTCCATGACGTCCACGTGCACCGCATCGGCGCTATCGATCCTGCGCAGTTCCTCTGCGAGCCGGGAGAAGTCGGCCGACAGGATTGATGGGTGGATGTGAATCCCGTGGGTGTGGTCGGTGTGATGGGGCATCGCGTGGGTCATGGCTTCTTCCGGAGGAGGGCGATGAACATGGCGTCGGTGGAGTGCACGTGAGGCCAGAGCTGGGCGGTGTTGTTCTGGGTGGTGCCGCCCAGCCCGGCGCTGTCCAATTCGGGGGCGACAGCCGTCAGGCACCCGACGGTGTCGATCAGCTCCAGTTCGGGATGGCGCTTGAGGGCGTCCTGCACCTGAAAGATCGTCTCGGCCGGGTGCGGGGAGCAGGTGACATAGCCGATCACTCCGCCGGGTCGCAGTGCACCGACGGCCGAGTCCAGCAGTTGCCGTTGCAATTCGGTCAACGGCCCCAGATCGGACGGCTGGCGACGCCACCGGGATTCGGGACGACGACGCAAGGCGCCCAAGCCGGTGCATGGCGCATCGATGAGGACCCGGTCGAAGGCCTCCGGCTCCTCCTCACCCAAATCCCGGCCGTCGCCGCAGCGCACCGTCCACGTCTTCTCAACGGACGAGTTGCTTTCTCCGGTCGAGTGGCCGTCGTCGGACCGGCTCTGCGGAACCGCCTTCAGCGCGCGTTCCACGAGCCTGGCCCGGTGCTCCGCCGGCTCGTTGGCCAACACGCTGGCGTTCCGCTGGCGCGCCAGAGCGGCCAGCAAGGCCGCTTTGCCGCCCGGGCCGGCGCAGAGGTCGAGCCACCGTTCCGTTCTGCCCGCAAAGTGTTGGGGGTTGGCTTGGGGGTGGGGTTGAGTGTCCACCGGTGCCTGAACCACCGCCCACGCCGCCAGCTGCGAGCCGACGTCCTGGATGCGGACGGTTCCCTCGGGCACTCCGGGCAACCGGCCGGCGTCGCCACCGTGGTACAGCGCGGAACCGGGGGCCAACGGTCCGAGTTCGGCGCCGGCGTCGAGCACGGGTTGGAGGTCGCCGAGCCCCGGCAGGGCGACGAGATTGACCACCGGCGCAGCGTTGTCCGCCTCGAGTAGGGCCTGCAGCTCGTCAGCCGAGCGGCCGTGGTTGAGCAGCGCCTGACGCACGGCGCGCACGATCCACACGGGGTGGGAGTGCCGGATGGCCAGTGCCTCGTCCCCGGCACCGTTCACACCATCGAGCGGCGCCAACCGCTCCAGCCACGCCTCACGGTCCTGCGCGGACACCCGCCGCAGCACCGCATTGACCAGTCCCGAGGGGCCGGCGCCGATCTGATCGCGGACCAGCGCCACCGTCGAGTCGAGAGCGGCATGGGCCGGAACTCGCATGCCCAACAACTGGTGGGCCCCCAGCCGCAGGGCGTCCAGAACGGGCCGGTCCAGTTGATCCAGGGAACGATCGACGCACTCGCTCAGGACCGCGTCGTAGAAACCCTGGCCCCGTAGGGCTCCGTAGGCGAGTTCGGTGGCGAATCCGGCGTCGCGCTGATCGAGGCGGTGGGCGGCGATCCGCCCCGGCAGCACCAGGTTGGCATACGCGTCATCAACACTGACGGCGGTCACCGTCTCAAAGGCCACCAACCGGGCCGGGTCCGCTGCCCGTTTGCGCTGAGACGGGGCTGCGGCGGAGTACTGACGCTTCCCGCCCGATGTGCCGCGGTTGCGGGTTCGGCCCTGGTGGTCGCGTCTGTCGTCACGCCGGTCGTCACGACTGTTGGGTCGTCGGCGGCCGTTGCCCTGCTCGCTCATCGCGTCCCCTCAATTGGTGCGGTTTCAATGGGTGTGGTTTCGCTCTGGAAGCGGGACCCCTCGGGAAGCCCGCGCGCCCAATCGGCGGCCGACATCAGCTTCTTGCCCGCCGGCTGCACCCGTTCCAGTCGGACCCATCCATCCGCACACCGCACGTGCACCGTGGAGCGAGCGCGCACCACAGCGCCGACGGCCGACCCGGCCACCGGGAGTTCGGAGGCGTCACGTTCCGGCAGGTCCTCCGGGACCGCGCCCACCACTTTCACGCGCACCGGGGGTTCTGCGTCGAGCAGTGTCCAGGCGCCGGGTTCCGGCGTCGTCCCGTTGATCCGGGCAGCGACGGCGGCCGCAGACTGATTCGGATCGATGTAGCCGTCCCGGTGGTCCAGCTTGGGCGCGAAGCTCGGCTCTCCGGACTGTGGCACCGGTTCCGCCGTACCGTCGAGGATGGACGACAGCGTGGACGCCAGCAGCCGCGCGCCGGAGTGTGAGAGGTCCTCCAGGACGTCCCCCGCGCTCTCCTCGGGCCCGACCTCCCGCGTCAATTGCGAGTACACGGGCCCGGTGTCGAGTCCCTCTTCGAGTTGGAACACCGACGCGCCGGTGACCCGCTCCCGGTGGATCACGGCGTGCTGGACCGGCGCCGCGCCACGATAGGCGGGCAAGAGGGAGAAGTGGAGGTTGATCCACCCCTGGCGAGGCAGGGCGAGTCCCGCGGCCGGCACCAGTGCCCCATACGCCACGACGGCGGCCGCGTCCAGATCGAGCGCGGCGATACGGTCCAGGGTTGCCCGCCCGGCATCGCCGGTGAGCCGGGAGGAATGGATGATCGGCAGTTCCAGTTCGGCGGCACGGGCGGCCACCGGCGAGGGCGTGAGCACCCTTTTGCGCCCGACCGGAGCATCGGGACGAGTCAGGACGGCGGCAATGGTGAAGCCGGCCTCCACCAGCGCGTTCAAGGCGGGCACGGCGGTCTGCGGCGTTCCGGCGAAGAGGATGCGTCGATCGGCGTGGGTCATCGGTAACCACCAAAGCTCGAGTTGATCGTTTCAGCGCGCTCGGCATGCGTCGACCCGGTGATGCGGAGATAACTAGGATCCCGGAGTTTGCGCCGCGAGTCCTTGCGCTCCTCGCCCGACAATCGGTCGATGTACAGCCTGCCGTCGAGATGGTCGAACTCGTGTTGGAAGCAACGAGCCGTCAATCCCTCGCCCCGGTAGGACACGGGGTTCCCGTCCTGGTCGACGCCCGTGATCACCGACTCGGAGAAGCGCTCGGGGTGGTACCGGAGACCGGGCACGGACAGGCATCCCTCCCCTGGTTCGGTCACCAGCTCGCCGCTGGTCTCCAGCACGGGATTGATGACATGGCCGCGCTGCCCCTCGACGTCGAAGGTGAAGATTCTCAGCCCCACGCCGATCTGTGGGGCCGCGAGCCCCACTCCGCCGACGTCGTCCATGGTGTCGAACATGTCTTGAACCAGGCGACGCAGATCCCGCCGCCCATCACGAACGGGGTCCGCGACGGTGCGTAGCACGGGATCGGGGACGGTACGAACGGGCAAGACAGTCACGGCGCCAACCTTATCGGTGATGCGTTGACCGATGTTGCTTCGTGCGGTACCTGAGTTTCGTGCGCTGCGTGAGTTTCGTGCACTGCGTGAGTTTCGCGCACGTCGGCCACGGGAGGCGGAGGACCGATGGGACGCAGTGGAGGGCCGGCGCTGTCCGCTGCTTGGGAGTATCCCCACACCTGACGCAGTGACCAGAACTTGCGCCAGTAGTCCGGCAACACCTGCGGATTGGCCTGATGGGCGACGACCTCCGTCTGGCCCAGTGCCACCCCGAGCAGCAGCGGGGCCTCTCCGAAGCGCCACGGCTCCCAGGTGCCCGCCGCGGGATCGACGAGCGATTCCTCGGCCTTCAGCCCCGCGACCAGTTGCATGACGACTTTGGCGTCCAGCGGCTTGACCCGCCCGTCGCGTGTGGTCCCCTTGGTCTTGTAGTCGATGATGCAGGTGCGTCCGCCAATGGAGGCCACCAGATCGAGCGTGCCCGCGTAGCCGACCGTGCTGTTCCAGATGGTCACCTCGGTCGCCAGGGGCCGCACGTCATACAGATCCCACCATTCATCGAACCGGTCTGCATACGCCGCCTCACCTTTCTCGGTCAGCACGGCGCGGGCCTCGGCCGCAGTGTGGGGTTTGCCCATCGTCCGCAGCCCGACCTGCTCGGCATAGTGGTGGACCCGGTCCCCCCGGGCGGCGGCCTCGTCCCGGAATCGCTCAGCGGCGGAACTGGCCTGCCGAGCGACCGTCTTCAGTTGCGGCCTCGACCCGACGACCTGAGGCAGCCGAGGATCCTCGATCACTGCGGTGGCGGCGAGATGGCTCGCCCAGCCGCTCAGGTCCGTATTCTGCTGCGCGATCACCGTGGTGATCGACGGAACCTCGGGGACACCCGTCAGGCTTCGCGCGTACATGCGGCCATATTCGGTTTGGTGTGCGAGGTGAGGTTGCGTCATGGTCATCTATTCTCCCACCGCTCCGGACACGATAAGGAGCACGATGAGAGGCACGATCAGGGGACACGATCGGTGGACACGCGCTGACCGGGTTCGATTGGACGTTCCCCTGGCCGTGCACTACAGTGATCTCTCGTTGGAAATCACGGTGACTGGTTTTTCCGGTCACCGGTTTTCTGTGCGGATGTAGCTCAGTTGGCTAGAGCGCCACCTTGCCAAGGTGGAGGTCGCGAGTTCGAATCTCGTCATCCGCTCGCAAGCCTCCATACCCTGGTGGGGTGGCCGAGAGGCGAGGCAACGGCCTGCAAAGCCGTGTACGCGGGTTCGAATCCCGTCCCCACCTCGCATCGGTGTTCATCCGCTAGGATGGAGCCTGCATCTCAGACGTTCCGGTTCGCCGGAGCCGATGGGCGCGATTAGCGCAGCGGTAGCGCGCTTCCCTGACACGGAAGAGGTCACTGGTTCGATCCCAGTATCGCGCACGGACGGAACTCCCCTTGCGGGGTTAGCCAGTTCCGGTCAGTTCCTGCGGATGTAGCTCAGTTGGCTAGAGCGCCACCTTGCCAAGGTGGAGGTCGCGAGTTCGAATCTCGTCATCCGCTCCAATTGCTTCAGACGAGGCCCGTCACTGCAGTTTTCTCACAGCGGCTCTCTCACAGCCCCGATTCCCCCATCTGTCCTTCGCGGACCAACGCCGTCATGCGCGAGATGGTCCGGAAGTACTTCTTCAGATAGCCGCCGGCCATCATCTCCTCCGTGAACAGCTGGTCGAATGGCACACCGGAGGCGATCACCGGCACGTCTTTGTCATAGAGACGATCGGCGAGCACCACGAACCGCAGCGCCATGGCCTGCTCCGAGATGGTCTCCACGTGGTGCAGAACCATGACATCGACGTCCTCGACCATCTTCCGGTAGCGGCTCGGGTGAACTCGGGAGAGGTTTGCGGTCAGGTCCGTGAAATCATCCTCAGCCACGACGTCGGCCTCCGGGAACCGCTCCGCCGCCAGCTCCCGGAGCTGGTCGTCTGCCAGTGGCTCCGGCGCGTCGGCCAGTCCGCGGTGGCGGTAGTCCTCACCGTCGATGCGAATCACCTCGAACTGGTCGGCCAGCACCTGGATCTCACGCTTGAAGTCCTGAGCCGCGAACCGCCCTTCGCCCAGCGATCCGGGCAGGGTGTTGGACGTGGCCACCAGCTTCACCCCGGCGTCTGCGAGTTCCCGCATCAACCGGGACATCAGAACCGTGTCGCCGGGATCATCGAGCTCGAACTCATCGATGCAGACCAGCGTGTACTCCTTCAGCACATCCACGGTCTTTCGGAAGGACAGTGCGCCCACGAGGTTCGTGTACTCCACAAACGTGCCGAACGCCTTGGGTCCCGGGGCGGCATGCCACGTGGAAGCCAGCAGGTGGGTCTTGCCCACGCCGAAGCCGCCGTCGAGATAGACGCCGGTGGCCGCCGTCGTGCCCTTGCCGGCCTTGCTCGAGGTGGACTTGCTCGAAGCGGACTTGCCCCCGCGCAGGAAGCCCAGCAGTCCCCCGCCCGAGCTGTCCCGTCCGCTGCCGCGTCCATTGCCCCGCCCGCTGCCGGGCCGCGGCTTGATGGACGACGCGAAGGCGCGCAACTGCTGGACGGCCTCGGCTTGTGACGGGTACTGCGGATCGGGAATGTACGTGTCGAACGACACCTCACCGAATCGGTAGGACGGATGAAACCCGGCGAGCAGATCCTCAGCGGACACCTTCGGGGTGCGTTCGGCGAGGTGTACGGTCTCGGCCACGGGCGGCTCCATCCAATGGTGATTCTGTGTCGGCTGGTGTGTGTCTGACGTCGCGTCGGATGCACCACGTCAGGGCAACTGTACCGGCGGTCCGCGTCCTTGTTCCTCCTGTTGTCCATCCAGTACTCCCCTCGCCAGGGTCGCCATGTTTCGGCGAGCGATTAGCACCGGCCACTGTGGCGTAATGTAGGCCGCAGCGGCTGGACAAGCCGCTGACCCCGTCACCGAAGTACCAGCACAGCCGTCGGGGACACGCGAAGCGAAAGGCATTGCCGAGGATGACCACAGAATCCGTAGCATCCACCGACTTCTCCGAATACGCCCATCCGGAAAAGCTCGTCTCCACCCAGTGGGTCGCTGACCACATCAATGACGAGAACGTCGTGGTCCTCGAGTCGAACGAGGACACTCTGCTGTACTCCACCGGCCACATCCCCGGAGCCGTCAAGATCGACTGGCACACCGAGTTGAATGATCCCGTGTCGCGTGACTTCGTGGGGCCCGAAGAGTTCGCCCGCGTGGTCGGTTCCAAGGGGATCGGCCGGGACACCACCGTCGTGTTCTACGGCGACAAGTCCAATTGGTGGGCCGCCTACGCCCTCTGGGTCTTCACCCTCTACGGCCACCCGGACACCCGCCTGATGAACGGCGGCCGCGACAAGTGGATCGCCGAAGGCCGCGAAACCACCAAGGACGTCCCCACCCCGTCGCCGGTGGAGTACCCGGTGACCGAGCGCGACGACTCCACGGAGCGGGCGTCCCGCGATGAGGTCCTGAACCACCTCGGCAAGCCGTTGGTGGACGTCCGCTCCCCCGCCGAATACTCCGGCGAGACCACCCACATGGAGGGATACCCGCAGGAGGGGACGCTGCGCGGCGGCCACATCCCGACGGCGGCGTCCGTCCCGTGGGCCAAGGCCGCCAACGCGGACGGCACCTTCAAGTCCCGCGAGGAACTGGAGAAGATCTACAAGGAAGAGGCCGGCGTCGGCGAGTCCGATGACGTCGTGGCCTACTGCCGTATCGGCGAGCGGTCCTCGCACACGTGGTTTGTGCTGCGGCACCTGCTCGGTTATGAGAAGGTCCGCAACTACGACGGCTCCTGGACCGAATGGGGCAACTCCGTCCGCTTGCCGATCGCTGTGGGCGAAGAACGCGGAGAGGCGCCGACGGGGCGGTGATCTGTACTGAGCTGGTCCGGACGCCAGCCCAGCAAGACTAAGCTGGGGTGCGGCATAGATCGCACCCCAGCGGTGTTTAACAGGTGATGTGCAGCCCACCGCGGAAGGAATCCACGACACGATGACCACCACTGAACTCCCCGAGAAGCTGAACGGCATCATCGAGGACTTCTCGTCGGTCCCGGATCCGGACCGCCTGGAACTGCTGCTCGAATTCTCCGAGGAGCTCCCTGCTCTGCCCGAGCGCTATGCGGACCACCAGGATGAGATGGAGCAAGTGGTCGAGTGTCAGACGCCGTTGTTCCTCGCCATCGAGCTGGAATCGCCGGAGAAGACCACCACGCCTGACGGCGGCGGCGCCGGCCCCGACTCGCTGGTCCGTCTCTTCGTCTCCGCCCCACCGGAGGCCCCGACCTCACGCGGCTTCGCGTCAGTGCTGGTGCAGAGCCTCGACGGATTGACGGCGTCTGAAGTACTCGACGTCCCCGAGGACATCTCGGCTCGCCTCGGGCTGCAGAAGGCGCTGACTCCCCTGCGACTCCGTGGCATGTCGGCCATGCTGGGTCGGATCAAACGCAACATCTCGGACCAGTTGGCTGCCTGACGGGAACTGCTGGAGTTGAATCGGGAGCTGTTCAGTCGAGAGCTGAGGCCCCGCCCGTCGTCGCCGTCAGCGCTTCAGCGACGGCATTCTCGGTGGCCAGCAGTGCTTCTGCCATCGACTCTCGGGTAGAGGGGCTGCCGACAGGAGTCGTCGCCACGCTTCGTGCCTGCTCCCGATCCGTGTCAGGGAAGAGACGGTAGAGCAAGCGCGTGGTCCGCATCAGGGAGATCAGGGGCCACGTCAGGTTATCTGCGGGCTGTTCACCGCTCAGCACGGCGCGGATCCTGGCCGCCAGTTCGTGTTCAAAATGATGATCCACTTCGCGGTACCGAGTCCGGTGGAAGACCCACAGCACGGTGCTTTCGCCCTCTTCGAGGACCCCGCACTTGACCAAGGACGCGGCGACGGCGTCGCGCAAGGTGTCTCGGGAGAAACGATTGATCCACTGCTCGGCGTCTCGATGGCGAGTGAAGGCGTGAATGATGTCCCAGACCTGTTCCAGGGGCCATTCGAGGTCGGCGGTCTGGGCCCACACCGGTGGATTCGGATCGGTACTGAACACTTCCTTCGGGTGATCGATGGTGCGCACCGTGCTCCGGCTGACGTGGAGACGACCACGACGCGCCAGCTCCGCCAGCGTGGCTCCGGCGATGCCCATGCCCACTGTCGGCCCGTCCAGGAGGAGCTTGCCCTTCTCGTCGTCCAGGCACAGCAGGAGGAAGTACTCCGGGATGTTCAGCGGCCGGCCGCCGACGGCGTCATTGCTGTCCATGATGGGATCGCTCATGGTTCATTGTGTCCACAGTCCATGCCGCAACACCAGACCGGCCCACAGAACCATGCCAGCCGGGATCAGGAACCGTGGGCCTCAGGGTTCGTCGACTCGGGACCGGTCACCTGGCGTGCCTGTCGATACACCATGACCATCCGCTGCCCCACGGTGACGGCCGAGGCCAGGGCCAACAGGATCAGCACCACGGTCAACGCCCACGGATGCAGTCCGAGTCCGGTGAGCCCGGCGAAGACCAGAGTGGCCACGAGACGTTCAGCGCGTTCGGCGATGCCGGTGTTGGCCGCGAACTCCAGTGACTCGGCCTTCGCCCGGGCGTAGGACACCAGCATGCCGAACACCAGGCTGGCGGCTGCGGCAACACCGGCCACGTGGAAGTCGCCCGCACCGAAAAACCACAGCATCAGCCCGAAGAACACCGCCGCGTCTTGCACACGGTCGAGGGTCGAGTCGAGGAAACTCCCCCACCTGCCCGTGGTGCCGGCGATGCGCGCCATGACCCCGTCCAACACGTCGGAGAACACGAACAGCGTGATCACCACGGTTCCCCAGAAGAGCTCGCCGATCGGGAACAAGACCACAGCACCGAGCACGACCCCGAGGGTGCCCACAATGGTCACGGCATCGGCCGTGACGCCCCGCGCCAAGAGGAACTTGGCAGCGGGCGTGAAGATCCGGGTGAACAGGGCCCGTGCGTAGCGGTTGAGCATCAGCCGTGCTGTTCTCTGCCGTTGGTGGGTTCTCTGCCGTTGGTGGCCTGTTTCGCGTCGAACTCCGCCGCGGCCGCACCCCAGGCCCCTGCCACTGCCGCGCGGACGCGGTCCAGTGTCACGGTGATGTTTTTCGTCTCCGCGATGATCGGCAGAAAGTTGCCGTCGCCACCCCACCGCGGGACGATGTGCTGATGCAAGTGCGCCGCAATGCCGGCACCGCCCGTCTTGCCTTGATTCATGCCGATGTTGAAGCCGGTGGCTCGGGACGTCGACCGCAACGCCGTCATGCCGATCTGCGTCATCCGCGCCAATTCGACCGTCTCATCGAGCGTGAGGTCTGTGTAGTCGGGCACGTGACGATACGGGCACACCAGGAGGTGACCGGCGTTGTACGGATAGAGGTTGCACAGCACGAACATCGTGTCACCGCGCGCGACGATGAGAGATTCCTCGTCGGACCGATTCGGCCCGGCACAGAATGGGCAGCTCGACTCGTCGCTGACCTGGTCCTGGCCCCCGCGGACATAGGCCATGCGATGGGGGTTCCAGAGCCGTTGAAACGCATCAGGAGCGCCGGCGAGCTCAAAGTCGTCGGTCACGGCGCCGTCGTCGGGGTATCCCCGCGGCTGCTCAGCGTCTCCCGGCACGGAGGTCATGGGGTCTCCCGGTTCCTCACTGCGCTGACGATGCGTTCGATCGCCTCGTCCACGGGAACGCCGTTGTCCTGACTGCCGTCACGGAAACGGAACGACACTGCGCCAGCTTCGGCGTCCTCGCCACCAGCGATGAGGACGAACGGCACCTTCTCCTTGGACGCCGTGCGGATCTTCTTGGGGAACCGGTCCGAACCGTCGTCGAGGCGGGCACGGATACCTGCGGCCTTGAGCTGGTCCACCACGGCAGCCAGGTAGTCATTGAAGGCCTCGGCCACGGGTACCGCGACGACCTGCTCGGGAGCCAACCACGCCGGGAACGCACCGGCATAGTGCTCGGTGAGCACGCCGAGGAAGCGTTCGATGGAGCCGAAAAGCGCGCGGTGGATCATCACCGGGCGCTGACGTGAACCGTCGGCGGCCTGGTATTCGAGATCGAAACGCTCGGGGAGATTGAAGTCCAGCTGGATCGTGGACATCTGCCAGGTCCGGCCGATGGCATCTTTGGCCTGCACAGAGATCTTCGGGCCATAGAACGCTGCGCCACCCGGGTCGGGGACCAGTTGCAGTCCGGACGCCGTGGCGACCTCTTCCAGAGTTCGAGTGGCTTCATCCCATACTGAGTCCTCACCCACGTACTTCTCGGGGTTCTTGGTCGAGAGTTCAAGGTAGAAGTCGTTCAGCCCGTAGTCCTTGAGCAGATCGAGGACGAAGTTGAGCGTGGTGGTCAACTCCTCCTTCATCTGATCCTTGGTGCAGTAGATGTGTGCGTCGTCTTGGGTCATCCCACGGACACGCGTCAGCCCATGGACGACGCCAGACTTCTCGTATCGGTACACCTGCCCGAATTCGAACAGCCGCAGTGGCAGCTCCCGGTACGACCGCCCCCGCGAGGCGAAGATCAGGTTGTGCATGGGACAGTTCATCGGCTTGAGGTAGTAGTTCTGCCCCTGCTTGGTGATCTCGCCCGTGACGGGATCGCGCTGCTCGTCGATGTGCATGGGCGGAAACATGCCATCCGCGTACCAGTCCAGGTGGCCCGAGACCTCATAGAGGTTCTGCTTGGTGATATGCGGGGTGTAGACGAACTCGTAGCCGGCTTCGGTATGCCGCTTGCGTGAGTAGTCCTCCATCTCCTTGCGGATGATGCCGCCGCGAGGGTGGAACACCGGCAGACCGGAGCCCAGTTCATCCGGGAAGGAGAACAAGTCCATCTCGGCACCGATTTTGCGGTGGTCGCGGCGTTCGGCCTCGGCCAGCCGTTCCTGGTACGCCTTGAGGTCTTCCTTGCTGGGCCAGGCCGTTCCGTAGATGCGCTGCAACTGGCGGTTGTTCTCGTTGCCAAGCCAGTACGCCGCGGCCGTGCGGGTCAAGGCAAAGGCATTGGAGATCAGCTTGGTGTTCGGCAGATGGGGACCACGGCAGAGGTCACACCAGACGGTTTCGCCGGACTTGCGGTCGACATTGTCGTAGATGGTGATCTCGCCGGCGCCGACCTCGATGTTCGCGCCCTCGCCGACGGCGTCAGCATCGCTCTGTTTGCCCAGAAGCTCCAGCTTGTACGGTTCGTCGGCCATGGCCTCGCGGGCCTCGTCCTCGGTCACGACCCGACGGACGAAGGACTGAGTCGAGTTCACGATCTTCAGCATGAGCTTCTCGACCGCTTTAAGGTCGTCCGGGGTGAAGGGCTCCTCAACGTCGAAGTCGAAGTAGAACCCATCCTGAACGTACGGACCGATGCCCAGCTTGGCGTCCGGACGCAGTTGCTGCACCGCCTGAGCCATCACGTGAGCCGTGGAATGGCGGAGTACGTTGAGACCGTCCTCTTCCGAGATATCAACGCCAACGACGTCGGCACCGGCCGGAATCTGCCGGCTCAGATCCTGCAGTTCGCCATCAACACGCATCACCACGATGGTCTTCTGGCCGTCGAAAAGCTCAGTTCCGGTGGTGCCCGAGGTCACCTCCCGCGGCTCCGAGTTGACGGTGATGGTGATTTGCTCGTTCTGTGACGCCTCGGACACGGGCCGGTTCCTCCTCGGGTAGGGCTTCAAAGCTGGTGGCATACGGTGGCCACCGCCAGCCACCGGCCATTCTAGGGCAGTCATTGCATCGCACGGGTTGAAAAGACCAGTCACTCGGACTAGGCCGCTTCGCGGAGGTTGCCGGGGCGCCAGTATCTGTTGCGACGAGGACGCTGATCGGGATCGTGGTATCTGGCGGGGATGAACCACGGGATGCCGTTGCGGACAGAGATCTCCCATGCTCCGGTATGCACGGCGTGGTGATGATGAGAGCAGATCAGGACTCCGTTCTGCACGGACGTGGGCCCGCCATTCTCCCAATGCTGGATATGGTGAACTTCGCACCACGGAGCCGGAATTGAACAGCCGGGAGCCGCGCATCCACCATCCCTGGCCGCAATCGCCTGACGCAGTTTCTGACTGAACAACCGTTGGGACCGCCCGACATCAAGGATCTGACCCTCGCCGCCCAGAACGATGGGAATCAGATTCGCATCGCAGGCCCACTGCCGGATGGTCTGCGGGTTGATGGGACTGGTGTAGGACGCTGTTGAGATCGGTGACGCCGGCCGACTTTCTCGCAGACCCTCATCGACCTGTCTCCGAAGCGTCTCGTAGTCGATGGTGACCAATACCTGGGGGCGAGTCCCGCCGGTGGGGAGCTCATTGGATGAGGCCATAGCGAGGGCTCCGGTCAAGGCGCTGATCAGTCCGTCCAGTTCCTTCTGGGTGCGACTTCGCCCGTCCAACGCATCAGCGTGACCGCCAAAAGCGTCCGGTGCGCCCTGGCCTTCGTTGAGCTGAGCACGTCCTTCACCGAACCGAGCACGTCCTTCAGGTCCGCTGCCGTCCGCGCTTGGTGCTGGGTCGCCCGCCTGGCGGGCTGCCTGGCTGCCCGCCTGGTCGTGCTTCTGGCCGCCTGTCTTACTGCCTGCCTTGCTGCCTGCCTGGCTGTCCAACTGGCCGCGCACTTCACCATCGCGCTTGCGAGGGTTGGACGCCGCCGAAGCGATGGTCTTGAGTATCTCGTGCTGAGCATCGGTCGCCATGAGGGTCCACTTGTGCAGTCTGGCTGCACCCTTGCCGTGGTAGTACAGCCCCTGCGCGGCGTTGAGCTGTGCCTCGGTCGGTTCTGCGCCGTCAGGATCGACGAGGGCGTCGAAGCGCTGTCGCCAATACAGGCAGACCTTCTTCAACGTTTCAGGATCCACGTCTTGAGCCTGTGCTACGAGAAGTCTCTCCCCGCTTCCCACCAACTCGTCGACGTCGGTCATGTCGGCACCGGCCAGGGCAGCATCATGCCGAGCCGAAGAGAGGGCGTTGACCATGATGTCAGCAGCCGAAGCATCGATAGTGGCACTTCCCACTGCCTCAGCCACCGCCGGCATCGTGGGCGGCAACTCTTCGGCATGGTCGAAGCTGCGTGACGGCATGATGTGTGCAGCCCGCTGAATCCGTCGCTTGGCATCTCCACGATGGATTCTCAGTTGCACGCGAAGATAGTCTGCGGCATTGCGAAAAGCGCACTTGCCTTCGGGGATGCCCAGGATCTCGAGCCGGGCACGGTGTCGGTCGAAGACTCGCTCGGTGTGTCCGGCCAGCGATGTCTGAGCGGCGTCAACGGTGCGCGCCAGCTGTTCCACGCCTAATTGGAGCTCGGGCAATGTCCCTGCCGGAAGAGCTTCTTCGGCCGATGACTCACGAGGAACACCATCAAGCTCGCTCGGCTCACAGTCGGGATCACGATGATCAGTACCCCGAGGATCATGGTCCGGCGAGACCGGGAACCGGGGAATACCATCTAGCAGGCCGGACTCGTTGAGGCGGGAGGCCAACTCCGCAGCCATGTCCTGGGTCGAGGTCAACAAGTCAGCAGTATCCACTGCCGAGAGGTCGTTCGTATCCACAAGGGCCATAGTGCGCCTCCTCCCCGTCACTTCCCGTCTTTTCGTCAGGTGCGCTTTTCTCGTCGCCCGACTCCCGTTTTCTTAGTACATATATTCGACCATGAGGGGCGGACACGATAAGGCGGTGACTGCGCACTGTGGACCAAGGCGACTCATTATTTGGCTGTGGAGCAGCAGTAACAGCAGGCAGTATCTAGTAGCCAGGAGCCAGGAGCCAGTGTCAGGAGTGTGCGTCGAGATGCCGCACGAGATGGTGGTTGCGCTGCGCGATCAGGCGTCTCAAATAGGGAACCAGCACCAGCCGTTCCGCCATCCGACCGAATACTGGAGAAGCTACGGTAATGTTGTCGGTCATGACCGTCTGCCTTGACGGTTCAGAGTCTGGCGACTGCTCGAAGGTATGAACGTGTCGGAATGCAGCGAATGGCCCGGACGTCTGCTCGTCCACGAACCGGTGAGGTCGCTCCAGGGCGGTGATGCGCGAGGTCATCGTGAACCACAGCCCGAAGTGCCGAGCACGCCAGGTCACGGTCTCACCCAGACCGATCTGCCCCGAGGTCACTCCGGCAATGGCCTGTTCCCCGGACTTCGCCATAGAACCGAGATGTTCATCGATACTCAGGGACAGATCGAAGAGACGTTCTGCCGCATGCCGCGTCCGAGTGATGACGGTGAAGGTGCTGGTCATAGACCGATCATCGCAGCCACGACACTGGATATCTCCCCGTGACTTTTCCGGCTGTCCCGCGGCTTTGCTCCCCCGCCGTTACTCCTCCAGCCCTACTCCTCCGGAGTCGGCAACAGTTCCCAGGTCTCAGGATGCGGCACGGGAACGGGACGGCGGGTGGCGCCGTCATGGCTCGCCTTGGCGGCCCAGACGCCCATGTCATGGTGGGGAACGTCGGGAACGGACGTGCCGGCGTCGGGAAGGTGGGGTGAGCTGGCGGTAGCCCCGACGGTACGCCGAGCTCCACCGGTGTCCTGTTGCTGGGCCGCTGAAGAGTCCACCGGCCCCCACGGCACCGCAGCCCCGGCCCTGCTCCGATCACGGCGCAGCCAGGCCCTCCACTGTTCGCGTGTGCTGTCCAGATAGTCCGGATCCGGCAGCATCTCCGGCCGATGCAGATCCCACGCACGGATGGCCTGCAGGCTGATCGCCTTCGGGCCGGTGCGACGCGTGGTGCCCTCGATCAACATCAGCCGCGCCGAGAAGAGCATTTCTCCGGTCTCGTGCTGGGCCTCCGTGAAGAAGGAGGCGTCCACACATCCTGTCCCGTCGTCCACGGAGATGAACACGACACGCTTGCCACTGCGCATGGGCGGAGTCTGCGTCGCCACACGCACCCCGGCCACCAGTACTCGAGACTGAGACCTCAGGGAGAGCAATTCCGACGCCGGCGTCACCCCGAGCGCGTCCAGGTACGGGCGGTGCGACTCCATCAGATGCGCGGTGGTGTCCATCGCGGTCAAGTCGAGCTCGGTGCGCACCTTTTGATCGCGACTCGGATCCGGGAACATCGGCACGATGGTGGCCGCCTCAGTGTCCGGCAGATCCAGGGACAGCTGCCCGTCCACCTGG
Organism: Citricoccus sp. GCM10030269; assembly: GCF_042665635.1. Lineage (NCBI taxonomy): Bacteria > Bacillati > Actinomycetota > Actinomycetes > Micrococcales > Micrococcaceae > Citricoccus > Citricoccus sp. GCM10030269. The sequence continues at coordinate 456,879 of NZ_JBHTCV010000005.1, forward strand.
CGCTTCCCCGTGCTGCGTCGGTGTCCGGTGGGGTGGTGTCCCAACGCCGATTTCGCCGAACCACCGGCATGCTGCAACTCGAGATGATGGACCAGGTCAGTGCGCGACGCTCCGCCCGGCGGCAGCAGACTGTCCAGCGCCCCGAGTTGGGCGAGACGTTCAAGATTGCGTCTGGTGGGACGGGCACGGTCACGCACATCGGCCAACGAGACGTACGGCTGCCCAGCCACGATCCGCTTGATCTCTGCCTCGCTCAGGCCGGACAGCGCGTTCAGCGCGATCCGAATACCCCACCGGCCGGCGTCGTGATGTTCCGGATGTGCAGGAACCCACTCCATGCGGAACCGATCCGTGGAGGCATTGATGTCCACCGGCAACACCGGAATGCCCAGGCGTCGAGCCTCGGCGATCATCAGCCGGCGGGGGTACATCCCCGGGTCGTGCTCGAAGATGCCCGCCAGGAAGGCCTCGGGGTAATGGGTCTTGAGCCACGCTGAATGGTAGGTCGGCACGGCGAACGCCGCTCCATGCGCCTTGCAGAAGCCGAACGACCCGAAGGCTCTGAGCGTTGCCCACACTTCGTCGACGACCGTCGCCGGATAACCCCTGGCCACTGCTGCGGACCGGAAGAACGCCTCCACCCGATCTTCCTGCGGCCCTCCGATCTGGCGTCGGAACTCATCGGCCTTCGCCAGTCCGCATTCGGTCATCGTGTCCAAGGTCCGCAGCACTTGTTCGTGGAACACGGTCACCCCGTGGGTCTCAGCGAGCACGGCTTCGAGGTCTGGATGGGGATACCGGGCCTCGGAGAAGCCGTGGCGTTGTTCAAGGAACGGTCGCACCATGTCCGATTGCATGGGCCCCGGACGGAACAGGGAGATGTCGATGATGAGATCGTTGAACTCGGTCGGCGCCATCTTCCCGAGCAGTTCCCGCTGGCCCGGGGACTCGATCTGGAAAACGCCCAGGGTGTGAGTCGTCCGGATCATGTCAAAGGTCGGCTCATCATCCAGAGGCACCTGTTCGAGATCGACCTGTGTTCCCGTGGTGCGCTCGATCTCCTGCAGGGTATAGGCGATGGTCGACTGCATCCGCACCCCGAGGACGTCGAGCTTGAGCATGCCCATGGGGTCCATGTCGTGCTTATCGAACTGGCTCATCGGCAGATCGATTCCCGAGGGTTGCACGGGAGTCCGGTCGAGCAGTGTCGCATCGCCGAGGATGACCCCGCACGGGTGCATGGCGATGTGCCGCGGCAACCGGTCCAGCCGTTCGGTCAGATCCACTAACAGATCCAGTTGCTGCTGCCCTGCGGCCCGCCCGGATTCGACCTGCTCAGCGAAGCCGCGCAACTCCGGCATCCGGTCCATGGCCTCGCGGAAACTCGACGCTGAGAACCGCCACAACTGTTTAGCGATCGTGTCCACCTGAGCGGGCTCCATACCGAGGGCCATCCCGGCATCCCGCACCGCGCCCCGCGCCCGGTAGCCGTTTTGCATGCTCATCAGCGTGGTGCGCTCCGCCCCGAATCTCTCGAACATCGCGCGATAGACCTCGTGCCGGCGGGCGGACTCCACGTCGATATCGATGTCCGGCAGGGTGGAGCGATCGTTGGAGAGGAACCTCTCGAAGATCAGCTCGTGCCGCACCGGGTCCACGTTGGAAATCCGCAACAGGTGGTTGACCAGGGATGACGCTCCAGAGCCTCGCGCCGAAACCCGCACTCCCAGACCTTCGATCATCCGCACCACCTCAGCCACGGTGAGGAAGTAGCTGGCGAAACCGAGACGGTTGATGATCCCCAGCTCGTGTTCCAGCCGGTTCTCCAGCTCCTGGCCCGCCGGCGACGACGCAAACCGGGTTCCGCTGTAGAGGTCCGGGAATCGCGCCCCGGCCCCGGCCAGAGAACGCTGGCGCAGTTCGGTCACGGGGTCACCATCAATGCCGATGACCGAGGCTTCCGGCACGGTGGGCCGCATCCAGCCCAGATCCGGCCCCGGATCCATACGGCAGAGATCGGCGAGATCGTGGGTCGCATCCAGCAGAGCCTTCGCCCCTTCGGCCGTGCTGCCTCCCCCATTCGCGGCACGGCAGATCTCGCGGGCGATCTCATACATGGCCCCAGCAGATTTCAGCCAGCCCTGCCCATTGGGCTGTAGGTCGCCGAGAGTCTCCAGAGAGCTCAGAGCCCGTGCTGCATCAAGAACATCAGCAGTGGCGGCCCCATCCGGGGCCGCATAGCGCACCGCGTTCGTCAGCACCGCCGGCACCCTGTTGTCTCCCGCAGCCCGCAGCATCTTCACGGCGTGCGGTGTGGACAGCTTCTCCCCCGGCGGGGACAGGTGGCAGGCCACCTCCACCCGCAGAGCACCGGCGGGCAACGCTGATTTCCAGCGGCGGAGCAGAGTCCGGCCGGCCGTGTACTTGCGCGCTGCCATCAACTGCCCGACGTCGGACCCCGGTCCCAGCAGCACGAACAGTTCCGGCGGCGCACCGTGGTGCCGACCGGCGGACCACTGCGCCAGCTCGGTCACGGTGACATAGGGAGATCCCCCCGCCGAGCCACCCGTGGTGTGGGCGTGGGCGGCCGAGATGAGCCGCACCAGAGCACGGTAGCCGGTGCCTCCGGTTCCGCCCCTGGCCAGCACGACCACCCGACCGGCCGGGTTGGTGGGCACCGCGCCAGAGCGCCGCGGGGAGGACGGGGAACCGCCGACGTCGTCCTCCCAGGCCACCGACAGATCCACCCCGATCACTGGGTCCACGCCCTGCTCCAGGCAGGCAGCGACGTGCTTGGCCGTGCCGTAGAGGCCATCGCGATCAGTGCAGGCCAGCACTTCCGCACCGTCCGCAGCGGCAGCCGCCGCGAGTTCAGCGGGCCAGGACACCCCGTAGTGAGAGCTGAAAGCACTGGCCACATGCAGGTGCGGGAAGCCTGATCTCCGGGTGCCAGAGGCAGCACCGGAAACTGCCGACGTAGCGACCATCAAGCGCTCTCTTTCAGGCGCACGGAGGCGCCATCGTAGATCCGGACCAGTCGCCAACGGCCGGAATCGATGTGGTGTGAGAGGTCCAAAGTCAGTAGGGGTGCATTGCGGGCTTTCTCCAGTCGCACCTGGACTCGCCAGACTTCATGGTCCACCAGCCCGGCGCCGCGGCCCCGTTCAGCCCGGTGTTCCTCCATCCACCATTTCCGACGCTCGTACCAGCGCACCGGTTCGGCAGCCAGCACATAGCTACGCCCGTTCCAATCCAGGTGTAGCGGTACCCCCGCGGTCGTGCATCCGACGGTGACCGATTGCGTGAAGATTCCCATGAGACGTGATTCCTGCCCTGTTCTCGTCGTGCCTTCTCATGCCGTGTTTCACCCACCGGCACAGGCCGGCGGATGTCCGGATTCAGCGTGTTCCGGCTTCCTGCTCGTTGCCGTCTGGGAAGGAACGACGAGCCTGAAACCGGGCTGCCCGGTATGGCGGTGGGAAGTGAAACGGCCTTGGAGGGAAGGCTGGCCGTACCCCGCCATGGTATTCGAACATGTGTTCTAGTACCAAGAGTGAGGCTACGAAAGGGACCGGACACGATAAGACCGGGGGTGCAGAAGTGGTGCAGAAAAAGGGAGGTACAAGGCCGCCAGACAGGCCAGTGTCGGAACCCTCAGAGCAACGACTGCATGGGTTCAATCAACTCGGGACCGTTGTTGCGCACGTTTCCCACGGCGGGGTCAACCTCGTCCAGCGTCCACTCTGATGCCGTCGAGTAACCCTGATCGAGCACGCGCTCCACTAGGGCCTGGGCCGCTTCCGCGGACGAGAGCTTCTCCGGTTTCAGCCATGCGTCCATGGTCTCGGGGTTCATGGGCAGAGGGAAGCGGTCGTGCAGCTGACCCAACTGCTCCAGAGTTGCTCGCCCAGCTTCGGTCATGCCCTGCACACTGGCCGACTCTACGACGGCGGCGTCCGGTGATGGGCCCGTGAGGATCGTGCAACTCAACAACCACCGATGAGGATCGCCCTCCGGGACCGACGCATCCTTCCACCATTCGTAGAGGCCAGCGAAGTAGATGGGCGAGCCGTTGTGCGGGTGGATGTAGAAGGGCCGCTTCTTCGTGGTCTTGGGGGCGCCGGCGTCGGGCTTCAGCCACTCGTAGTATCCGTCTGCAGGGACTGCACAGCGCCGCGCCTTGATCGCAGAGCGGAACGTGGGCTTCTCAACCACCGTCTCGGAGCGGGCATTGAACGCCCGCGCTCCCATCGAAACGTCCTTGGCCCACGGCGGCACCAATCCCCAACGGGCCACATGGATTTCCCGGCGAGTGTCCGTTTCACCCGCACGCTCCAACACTACAGCGACGTCCGCAGTGGGTGCGACATTCCAGTTCGGCGGCAGCGCGAATTCCTCGTCAGGCTCCATCGCTCCGGAATCGGCCACCAGGTCTCCGATGGCCCGAGCCATCACATACCGTCCGCACATGGACCTAGTCTGCCGCACATCCGGCTAGAGTTCCTGGGCTCAGTTGGCCTCGAAGGGGTCCCCGCACGCCCACCCCTCCGGGTTGGCATCACAATCCTCGGCCACATTCTTGGACTTCGAGCGCCAAATATCCGCCGAAGCCGGCTCACTGGCCACCGTCGCCATGCCCGGAATAGCAATCCACGGACCATCATTGACCGAGAACTGACCCCGATACGCCGTCGATAACGACACCGGAAACGTCCCGGTGTCCTCATACACATGACTGGTCGTGGTTTCTTGGTTGAACTCCCTCTGCGGGCCACCCGGGAACGGATTCGACACCGGCTCCGACCCATCCCCGTACTCCCAGGTCCACCGCACCGGCACCGCCTGGATCGCCACCTGCTGGCCCAACATCGTCGTGTTCAACGTCTGCGGCTCCTCAGTGGCAAAAAAGTTCGTATGCGCCCGAATCAGCCCGAATCCCCCAGAGTCCGACTCAATCGACGACGGCGCGATATCCAACGCCCGGAAATCCTCCAACGTCACCACCGGCATCGGCGGAGCATCCGGAGCATCCACGGCCGGATCCATCACGACTGGGTCGGTTGGTTCAGAACAAAATGGAGACCCTACCCGCTCCATGGCGTCGATGTTGTTCGCTGGATACTGGGCCTCAATGAGCCACTGACTAGAATCCCCACAAGCTGCCAGCTCCGCCTCAAAACAGTCCATATCGCCGACTCCCCTGAGGTCGAAGCAATACGGCTGCGTAATGGTGATGATTCGATCGGGCTTGGCCTTTTCTTGATTCGATCCAGAAATCATGCCGACGGGGCTTCCGTCATCCCTCCTAGACATTTCACCGCCTTTCGTCGGAAAGTCGTCTTGACGCCCACCGACTCCGAAATTCGGCGTTTCCTTCTCAGTATCGAAGATGCCTCCGCAGAAAGGCCCTCCACAATCATCGGCTGCAGCTCTGGGGGCTTGTACTACTGCCGCAAATATCACCAATACTGATATACATAGACTGACGGTATAAATAATTACTCGTGGCCTTATAGCCATTACGCTCAGCCCTGCGCTTCTATGTCGTCAATAGACCAATGCATAGACGACTTGTCGTAAATCGCCGAAAACACCCATGGTCGCTCATCTGAGCCGTCTCCAGTGGCAGCCGGAACACCGTCAGGCTTGTACATCTGACCCGGAGACTCCGAAACGAGCATGGCACCAGTACCGCCTGTCCCGCCGTTGTCGACACTTGTAAACTGAACTTCGACTTTGGCCGGGCCATTTTCAGCCCATCCGCCGAGTTCATACACTTCTGACCACCGATTTATTAGGCTTACACAGATACCACAATCATCAGTGGACATACTCTCGATCTCGGAAGATTCACCTGTGGCCTTGAGGTAGTACTCGGTCTCCCACCAGTACTCCACAGCAGCTTCGAGCCCCTCCTGCGTCGGCTCCTTGACCGCATCAGGCATCTCAGGCACCGGCACGTTCTTGGCCGGAGAGGTCGACGTCGCCGGCTCATACGGCCCCACGGACGGCGACCCACTCTCCGAACCAGAGCTAGAACCAGAACTAGAACCGGATTCACCAGGCTCCGGCGAACTACCGCCGGATTCACTCACTGTCTTCGTCGGACTGGCAGATTCCGAGGGATTCCCCTCGCCGCCCTCGTTGCCTTCCCCGCCATCGCCACTACACCCGGTCAGCGCCAGCCCCGCGACCAGCAGCGCGGAAACCGCCACGGTCCGACCAGCACGAATCATCGGAACGCCCAACTGGACCCCTCCATCACGGCACCAAAGCCATCGACACATCATCCAGAAAGGTGCTCCCAGATGAGCCGGCACACCGTCCCCACGGCGAAGCCTGATACAGCCATCAACAAGCGCCCAGCAATCTCGCCAGCCCGACACTGCACCACAGTCTATGCAGACGCCTTGATCTGCGTCACAGTTATCCACAACCAAGGACCGGATTCAAGCGTTGACCCGCCGCCGCCGCAGCAGCCAGCATCCACTCCGGATTCACCATCCCAGACTCGCCACGGACCACCACCACCGTGAATCAATCCGTGAGTCAACATGACCACTCTCCCTATGCATGACCGTGTCCGCCGGATGTGGTGGGATGGACTCAACCGCATCACCCAGTCCGCACTCATTGCCCAGAGCGCAAGAAGGAGCAGCACATGCCCCAGAAGGTCCAGGCCGTCGTCGCGAAGTCGAAGGACGCGCCCGTCAGCATCGAGACGATCGTCATCCCGGATCCGGGTCCGGGCGAGGCCGTGGTGGACATCCTCACCTGCGGCGTATGCCACACCGATCTGCACTACGTCCAGGGCGGCATCGGGGACAACTACCCCTACCTGCTCGGCCATGAGGCCACCGGAACCGTCTCCGCCATTGGGGCCGGCGTCACCGACGTCGCCGTGGGGGACAAAGTCATCCTCAACTGGCGCGCCGTCTGCGGTGAATGCCGGGCCTGCAAGAAGGGGCAGCTCCAGTACTGCTTCAACACCCACAACGCCTCCCAGAAGATGACCCTAGAGGACGGCACCGAGCTCGACCCGGCACTGGGGATCGGCGCTTTCGCCGAGAAGACGCTCGTGGCTGCAGGGCAGTGCACCAAGGTCGACGGAGTCTCCGAGAAACAGAATGCTGCCGCCGGACTGCTCGGCTGCGGCATCATGGCCGGCATCGGTGCGGCCATCAACACCGGTGAGGTCAAGCGCGGCGAGTCCGTGGCCGTCATCGGCTGCGGAGGCGTGGGAACCGCCGCGATCGCCGGCGCCAAACTGGCCGGGGCCACCACGATCATCGCCGTGGACCTGGACCAGCGGAAACTCGACAAGGCCATCGAGCTCGGAGCCACCCACACGGTCAACTCCAAGGACCAGGACGCCGTGGAAGCCATCCAGGAACTCACCGGTGGCTTCGGCGCGGATGTGGTGATCGACGCCGTCGGCCGCCCCGAAACCTATAAGCAGGCCTTCTACGCCCGCGATCTCGCAGGTCGAGTCGTCCTCGTAGGAGTCCCCACTCCGGACATGCAACTGGACCTCCCTCTGCTCGACGTCTTCGGCCGCGGCGGATCGCTGAAATCCTCCTGGTACGGCGACTGCCTGCCGTCCCGTGACTTCCAGATGCTGATCGACCAATACAACCTCGGCCGGCTCGATCTGGACGCCTTCGTCACCGAGACCATCGGCCTCGGCGACATCGACGCCGCCTTCGAGAAGATGCACTCCGGTGACGTTCTCCGTTCGGTGGTGGTGCTCTGATGGCACGCGTCAACAAGATCGTCACCTCCGGTACCTTCTCCCTCGACGGCGGCACATGGGACGTCGACAACAACGTCTGGATCGTCGGGGATGACGAGACCTGCGTGGTCATCGACCCGGCCCACGACTCGCAAGCGGTGCTCAAGGCGGTCAACGGCCGCCAGGTGGTCGCCATCCTGCTCACCCACGGCCACGACGATCACATCCGCGCGGTCCAGTCGTTCCGCACCATGGCGGACGCTCCCGTGCTGCTGCATGAGGCAGACCGCATGCTCTGGGACAGCGTCTATCCGAACGAGAGCCCTGACGGAACGATCACGGACGGGGACACCTTCTCCGTCGGCGGAGCCAAACTCACGGCGATCCACACCCCGGGGCACTCCCCCGGCTCCGTGTGCTTCTACTCCCCCGAGTTGGTCAGTCTGGGCGGAAACCAGGGTGTCGTCTTCTCCGGAGACACGCTCTTTCAAGGCGGCCCCGGCGCCACTGGTCGGTCCTATTCCGACTTCGACACCATCATCGACTCGATCAAGAACCGGTTGTTCACCTTGCCGCCGGAGACCACGGTGTACACCGGCCACGGAGATTCGACCACCATCGGTGCCGAGGCTCCACATCTGCAGGAGTGGATCCATCGCGGCAACTGAACCGGTGTCAGATGAGAACGCCGATGCGGCGGTGAACACCGAACTGGGCTCGACTTCTGGAGGCCTCGTCCTGTTGGGCGGGGCCTCCGGCTCGGGCAAGTCCTATCTCGCCCGCACCTACGGGCGTCCCCATCTCGTACTGGATTCGTTCTATCGCGAAGCCTCCGAGGACAGTGCCGTCGGCGGCCCCGGCCCGGAGTTCCCCCGAACGGCCTACGGAGAGATCGACTGGGACCACCCACTCACCTGGAACCTCCGCGCTGCTGTGGACACCATCATCGAGTTGCTGGAATCCGGCCGGGCGCGTGTTCCCCAGTACTCGATCGCCACCTCCTCGATCACCGGATACGAAGACTATGAGCTCGCCTCTGGGCCGATCGTGGCCGAGGGCATTTTCGCCGCCGAGCTTCCCGGCGTCCTCACGCAGCTAGGCATCGAGTTCCATGCCTGGTACATCGACCAACACCGGTTCCCGACGGCGGCCCGGCGGTTCGCGCGCGACGTCGCCGAACGCCGCAAGCCCGTTCCCTTCCTGCTGCAGCGTGGGTGGTCCCTGATGCGGAACGAGGCCGAGCTGCGCGAGCGCTATCTCCAGGCCGGATTCACTCCCGTGGCCAAACGGGAGCTCCATCAGCGGCTGAAACGGATGACGACGGCTTAGCCGGCCGGGACACTGGCCAACAAGTCCTCCCAGGGCCGGTCCACCACGGTCCCGTAGGACGCGCGCAGTCCGTCGGCGATGCACTCCACCGTCACGTCCACCTGAGCCTCCGTGGCAGCGCCGGCCGTGGACGGGTCCCAGTCGAGGCCCAGTGCGGCATAGACGTCTACCAGTACCGCCCGAATCGGTTCGGGGTCCTCCACGACGAGCGAGGAGGAGAACAGCCAGGCGCCCTTGACCACCCTCTGTGCCGTGCCGACCAGCTTGACCGGACCTCGTTCGATGTCGCCCCTGGCCTCCACGGCGCCACCGGCTCCGGGAACCCTCTGCCGCTGGGCGTGCACGGAGTACTCTCCGGCGCAATACTCGCCCGGGATCTCACCCACAGCGGCGGGCACGCCGGCAGCCCGGAACACCTCCGCGAACAGTTCACCGAACCCGGCAAAGCGGTCACGAAATCCATGAACGGCATCGGCATCACGCTGGAGGTGGTCCACCACGAGGCTTCCCCGGTGATATGCGGCGGCCCGGCCGCCCGCGCGTCGGACCACGGGGGTAAAGCCGTGCGCCAGACTAGCTTGCCGAGCGCGCTCAAATCCGGGCAGGCGCACATCACGCTGACCGAAGGCTACCGTGGGCGACGGACGATAGAGCCGGACCAGCGGCGCCGTCAGCACGCGCGACTGGAGCGCGCGCAGCAAGGTGATCCCGTAGTCCAGATCCGCCAGCGCACCCAAAGACGACTGCTGATGGACCCACTGAATCGCGGCATCGTCAGTACCCGCCTGCGCGCGGACCGGGCCGGAGGAACGGTGTCGTGGCTCAGGCATCGGACACAGGAACCCGGCGAACTGTCTGAAGCTGCTCTGCATGGCCGAACGGACCGGACTCGTCGTGAAGAACCGTCGACGTCAGGCCGATCCCGTCCGTCCCCAGATGGGAGGACGTCGCCAGGCCCAACCACCGCCCCACCGGCTCGCGGTACAGGTGGATCTGTAAATCCACGTTGGGGAAGGTGTAGCCGCCCGGCCCCGTGGGCAAGAAGGCTGCCACGCCGTTGGCCGTGTCCACCATCCCGATCAACCGCACCAAGTCCGCGGTCGGCTCACCGGCGATCATCTCGACCTCACTGGTGATCCAGCACCGGCCGTCGCCGGGGCGATGGTCATCGGCCACCCTGATGTCCAGCGACCGGATGAACCCGCCCGGCCAGCTCTGTGCCATGTCCGGATAGGAGTGGCACTCGGCCAACGGGGTCAGCCCGGGATCGCGGGTGGCACTCACCTCGGAGGTGTCCCCGGTGAGCAATCGCCACGCTCGGGCGATCAGCACGGAACGTCCCTGAGCCTCCACCGTCGACTCGATCAGCTCGATCGTGCGTCCCGGCCGGATGGTCTGCGTGCTGACGGTGAGCGGGCCATAGTGCAGGAGCCCGAGAATTTCGAAGGACAAACGGGCCAGGCGCAGCTCCGGTCGGGGTGCATGGGCGAGAATCTCGGCGGTCACCAGGCCAGAGACCGGCGCCATGTGCAGTTCATCGTCCCTCCACGCACCCTGGGCGTGGACGGTCGAGTCGAACGTCGAAATGCGGCACCCGTCCACGACGCGCGGTGGCGCGGTGCGCTGGAAGGCGGCACCGCCGTCGTCGTGCACGGGGATTCCGGGCCGCCCCGCCGCGGAGAGGGAAGTCATGGTTTCCATCTTGCCAGAGCGGTCGGAGCGGTCGCGGAGTTCCTCAGAGGAACCGCTGGGGCCCGTCGTAGAAGGACTCCAGGAAGGCCGCCGTCTCGGCTCGACTGATGGAGCGGCTGGGCTTGAACGTACCGTCCGCGTAGCCCGAGGTGATCCCCTGCGAACGCAGCCAGGTGATCGCGTCGTAGTTCGGAGACGTCGGCTTCAGGTCCTTGAACGGCGACGAGCTCGGTCCCTGGTAGCGGCTCCCCGACAATCCGTACAGGAACGCAGCCAGTTCGCCGCGACTCACAGCGCGGTTCGGGCGGAACGTGCCGTCGGTATAGCCCACCGAGATCTTCCGGGCAGCAAACCAGGAGATGGCGTTGACGTAGGCCGTTGAGACGTCCTTGAACGGCTTGCCCGTGGACTGCCGCGTCTGTTCGGTCATCTTGTACATGAACTGTGCCGTCTCGCCGCGCGTCACGTTCTGGTTCTTGCGGAAGGTGTTATCGGACGAGTACCCGACCGAGATGCCCTCGCAGGCCATCCACTGGATCGCCGTAAAGTGTCCGGAGCCGGGCTTGTTGTCCCGGAACTGCGGCCCGCAATTGCCGCGTTGGATGGCGACGGCGTCCCCGGTCTGTCCGGCCCGGGTGACTGCGGCGGACGTGAACGTGATCGCCGTGGTGCCGGACACCGAGACGCGGATGGCGCCCTGGCCTCCCGTCGGCAAGTCCACGCCTTGGTACTTGGTCCCACCGGCAGTGAACCGAAGGGTTCCATAGGACTTCCCGTCCTTGGTGACCTTGACCTTCGCGGTCCCGGAGGTCACCTTCGCACCGAGCACCAAGCGGTTCGCCGCTGCTGCGTCATTGATGCGGAACGCAACGCTATAGGTACGCGTGGGTTTCATTCCCTTGTTCCCGACGCCGCCGGACACCGTGACGCTCTTGAGTCCCGACGTGGAGATGGACGGGTTCGACCAGTACAGGGGACCCGTGTGCTGACCGAGATAGGTCTGGTCGCTGACCTCGCCCCCGCGCCGGGAACGCACCGCGAACTGGGCCGTCTCCCCCGGATCGGTGCTCAAGTTCAACGCCGTTCCCGTGGTGGTGCGGCCGGCCTTCCACGGCTGGCTGTTGATGCTGCCACCTCCGTGGGGGACAGCGCGATACATGATCTGGTAATCGTCCGCAGACCCTGCGCCCCAGGACGCCCGGGCCGTCAGTCCCGGCAGTGACAAGGAGTACGGATTGCTGGTGCGCGTTGGCTTGCTCAGCGTCCCGGGGTGCTCCCCGTGCGAACTCTTCGCTGCGGCGACCTTGGCTCCCACGTGTTGTCTGATGGAACCGAGCTTCGCGTACAGGTACTGGCCCGGGCAGGACGTGAAGTTGGTATCGCGATGGCCCAAGATCGTCCGCACGGTATGGCGAGAGCCGTCGGACCACCTCGCAGTACTCTTGCCCCTCTGGGTGAGCGTCACCGACCCCGTCGGATTGACGTCATAACGGTAGGCCTGCCACGCCAAGACCCGCTCGATGGCGCTCACCATGGCCGCCGGCGCGCCAACCTCCTCGTAGTTACCCATGGCGGAGACACCGATCGTGTCAGTGTTGAAGCCACCGGCCTGGGCACCCTGTACCGGCTTGTCGATCGAGCCCCGCCGGCCCTGGAAGATGTTGCCGTATTTGTCCACGAGGAACTGGTATCCGATGTCGCCCCAGTTCAGCGTTTTCGCGTGGTACGTGAAGATGCCCCGGATCTGGGCATAGGCTCCGGACTCCGAGTAGTTGTTCGACCCAGCGGTGTGGTGGACGTACATCGCCTGAAGATCAGTGGACGGGGTCCCCCAGTCCTGGACAATCGACTCGTCAGCGCCCCACTGGGCCCGAGTGATGATCTTGGGTTTGAGGATGTTGTCGTAATTGGTCGCGACCGGTGTCGCTTCGGCCGTCCCCGTGATGAGTCCGTCCTGCTGGTTGATCGCGGGCACGAATGTCGTTTCTGCGCCCACGGCCGGGCCCGAGACACCGGCCGCTTCCTCCACCTGTGCCAGTTGCGGTGATTCAGGGGAACCGGCCTCGAGCTTGCCGTCGGTCTCGGCCTCTCCCGGATCGATGAGATCCAGTTTCAGTCCGGCAGGCACGTCGCCGTCAACAGTGGTGATCCGCACTTGGATGGCATCCGCACCGTTCGTGACGAGCGGCTCTGTTCCGGTTCGTTCCAGACCAGGACGTTCATCCCCGTCGTGGATCTCCATGCTGTTCCAGTCGGTCCAGCCCGACTCCTCGCGGGCCCGCAATGAGACGTCGGTGACCTCGCCGGCGTCGACGATGTCCCACGTGACGCCTGCGACGACGAAATCGATCGTCTCGACCGGAAGGGTCAGAGCCGCGATGGTGGCCGTGTCCACGTCGTCCGCCAGCACGGAGTCCGCCAGCTCGGCGGATTCGGGCGCGACGGGAACATCGCTCGTCACCGCAGAAGCAGAGCCGGCGTCGGCTTCGGTGGAAGCGGTCGCCCTTTCTCGCAGTTGTTGCAGCGCGGCATCCGCAGCAGAGGCTGACTCTGGAGTGGAAGCCGAGGCCGTTACCGGCTCGACTGCCGTTGACGGCTCGGCTGGCTCGGAGGACGTGACACCCTCGGCTGAGCCGGCGTCCTCGGTCACGGCTGCTTCAGAGGTCGCTGATTCCGAGGGCGGAACCTCGGAAGATTCGGGCGCGGTTGGCTCGGGCGCAGCGGACTCGGTCGCTTCAGCGGACTCCGGTGCAGGCAATGCTGCGGCGTCGATGCCCTCGATCGCCATGGACTGCTCGTCCTTGCCCACCACCTCGGCAGCCTTCTGGGACTCGGGAAGGTCGGGCTCCGCCGTCATGGCCGGCATGCGGAGGGTATCCGTCATGGCGGGTTGCGCCGTTGCGGGTCCGACGGTGGTGGCCGTCAGCATCAGGGCCAATACTGCGGCCGCGCTGGACTTCAAAGCAGGATGAAGCGTCCGGGACATATCAATTTTCCCTCAAGAAGGTGCAAAGCGGTGGGAGCGGGCGCCATGATCGACCTCTGCGCCAGACCCAGACTAGCAAGGAAATATTGACTTCAGACCACTCCAGTCACATCTGAACCAATTTTCACACAAGGTTCACCCAATCCTGGGCGTGTCGTTGGTGCGCGATCAGAAGGCACCAAAAGAGGCCCGGAGCTGCAGAAAACTGCCGTTCCGGGCCTCTCATCTGCCCTGTCAGGACTGAGCTACATCAAGGGTCTTAGAAGTCCCAGTCTTCGTCCTCGGTGTTCTCGGCCGTGCCGATCACGTAGGACGAGCCAGAGCCGGAGAAGAAGTCGTGATTCTCGTCGGCATTCGGCGAGAGCGCGGACAGGATGGCGGGGCTGACGTCGGTCACGGCCGACGGGAACATTCCTTCATAGCCCAGGTTCATCAGCGCCTTGTTGGCGTTGTAGTGCAGGAACTTCTTGACATCCTCGGCCAAACCGACGGAGTCATAGAGATCCTGGGTGTACTGAACTTCGTTCTCGTACAGCTCGAAGAGCAAGTCGAAGGTGTAGTCCTTGAGTTCCTGCTGACGCTCAACGGACTCTTTCTCCAGGCCTCGCTGGAACTTGTACCCGATGTAGTAGCCGTGCACGGCCTCATCGCGGATAATCAACCGGATCAGGTCCGCGGTGTTGGTCAGCTTGGCGTGGGAGGACCAGTACATCGGCAGGTAGAACCCGGAGTAGAAGAGGAACGATTCCAGAATCGTGGAGGCGACCTTCTTCTTCAGCGGATCATCACCGTGGTAGTAGTCCAGGATGATCTGCGCCTTCTTCTGCAGGCTCGCGTTCTCCCGTGACCAACGGAACGCGTCATCGATCTGCTTGGTGTCGGACAGCGTGGAGAAGATCGAGGAGTAGCTCTTGGCGTGAACGGACTCCATGAACGCGATGTTCGTGTAGACCGCTTCCTCATGCGTGGTCAAAGAGTCCGGGATCAGCGAGACAGCGCCGACGGTTCCCTGGATGGTGTCCAATAGCGTCAGGCCCGTGAAGACGCGCATGGTGAGCGTTTTCTCGTCCTCGGTGAGGGTGGCCCAGGACTGAATGTCGTTGGACAGCGGCACCTTCTCAGGAAGCCAGAAGTTCGAGGTCAGGCGGTTCCAGACCTCGACATCCTTGTCGTCCTGGATCCGGTTCCAGTTGATTGCCTCGACAGTCTCGAGGGTCTTGACAGCGTCGGCCATCATCGTGGTGTCATCCTCACTTCAGGCGTAGAGATTCGGGGAACGGTACCGCGTCAGAGCGTCAGAGCATGCAAGAAACGCAGCCCTCAACCTCAGTGCCTTCCAGCGCAAGCTGGCGCAAGCGGATGTAGTAGATGGTCTTGAGGCCCTTGCGCCACGCGTAGATCTGCGCCTTGTTCAGGTCCCTCGTGGTGGCGGTGTCCTTGAAGAACAACGTCAGGGACAGTCCCTGGTCCACATGCTGAGTGGCGGCAGCGTAGGTGTCGATGACCTTCTCGTAGCCGATCTCGTAAGCGTCGTCGTAATACTCGAGGTTGTCGTTCGTCAGGTACGGCGCCGGGTAGTAGACGCGGCCGAGCTTGCCTTCCTTGCGGATCTCGATCTTCGAGGCCACCGGGTGGATCGACGAGGTCGAGTTGTTGATGTAGGAGATCGATCCGGTCGGGGGAACGGCCTGCAGGTTCTGATTGAAGATGCCGTGCTCCATGACGGAGGACTTCAGCTCTCGCCAATCGTCCTGCGTGGGGATGGTCACGCCGGCCTCGGAGAACAGCTCGGCAACTCGCGCGGTGGCCGGCTCCCAGGTCTGCTCCGTGTACTTGTCGAAGAACTCTCCGGAGGCGTACTTCGAGTCTTCGAAACCGCCGAACGCCGAGCCGGTCTCGATGGCCAGCCGGTTCGAGGTGCGCAACGCCTGGTACAGCACCGTGTAGAAGTACATGTTCGTGAAGTCCACGCCCTCTTCGGAGCCGTAGTGCACGCGTTCCCGCGCCAAATAGCCGTGCAGGTTCATCTGCCCCAGGCCGATGGCATGCGAGGAGTTGTTGCCCTTGACGATGGACGGCACCGAGTTGATCTCGGACATCGTGGACACGGCGGTCAGAGCCCGGATGGCGGTCTCGATGGACTTGCCGAAGTCCGGGGAATCCATCGTCTTCGCGATGTTCATGGACCCGAGGTTGCAGGAGATGTCCTTGCCGACACTGGCGTAGGACAGATCCTCGTTGAACTCCGATGCCTCGGAGACCTGAAGAATCTCGGAGCACAGGTTGGACATGGTGATCCGGCCCTTGATCGGGTTCGCCCGGTTCACGGTGTCCTCGAAGACGATGTACGGGTAACCCGACTCGAACTGGATCTCGGCCAAGGTCTGGAAGAAGGCGCGGGCGTTGATCTTCGACTTCTTGATCCGCGCGTCGTCGACCATCTCGTAGTACTTCTCCGTCACCGAGATCTCGGTGAACGGCTTGCCGTAGACCCGCTCGACGTCGTACGGACTGAAGAGGTACATGTCTTCGTTGCGCTTGGCCAGCTCGAAGGTGATGTCCGGGATGACGACGCCCAGGGAGAGCGTCTTGATCCGGATCTTCTCGTCGGCGTTCTCGCGCTTGGTGTCGAGGAACCGGTAGATATCCGGGTGGTGAGCATGCAGGTACACGGCACCCGCCCCCTGACGGGCACCCAGCTGGTTCGCGTACGAGAAGGAGTCCTCGAGGAGCTTCATCACCGGGATGACGCCGGAGGACTGGTTCTCGATCTGCTTGATCGGGGCACCGTGCTCACGGATGTTGGTCAGCGACAAGGCCACCCCGCCGCCACGCTTGGACAGCTGCAGGGACGAGTTGACGCTGCGTGCGATCGACTCCATGTTGTCCTCGATGCGCAGCAGGAAGCAGGAGACGAGCTCACCACGCTGGGCCTTGCCGGAATTGAGGAAAGTGGGGGTGGCGGGCTGGAAACGGCCGCCGATCATCTCCTCGACGAGGTCCACGGCGAGCTTCTCGTCACCCTGGGCCAGGTGCAGCGCCACCATGCAGACACGGTCCTCGTAGCGTTCCAGGTACCGCTTGCCGTCAAAGGTCTTCAGCGCATAGGACGTGTAGAACTTGAAGGCGCCGAGGAACGTGGGAAAGCGGAATTTGAGCTGGTAGGCCCGCTCCCAGAGCGAATGCTTGAACTCGGTGGAGTACTGCTCCAGCGTGGCCGCCTCGTAGTAGTCGTTGTCCACGAGGTAGGTCAGCTTCTCATCCAGATCATGGAAGAAGACCGTGTTGTTGTTGACGTGCTGGAGGAAGTACTGGCGCGCGGCGGCGTGGTCAGCCTCGAACTGGATCTGGCCGTCGGCCCCGTAGAGGTTGAGCATGGCATTCAGCTCGTGGTAGCCGAGATTCTGCCAAGCCGCCGGCAGCTGCTTGGCCGACTTGATCATGTCCTGTTCGGTGACTGTCATCTCCAAAACCTTTCCAATCCTTCGCGCACGGCCGTGACATCCTCCGGCGTGCCCATGAGTTCAAATCTGTACATGAGAGGGACATTGCACTTGCGCGAAATGATCTCCCCGGCGAGGCAGTACGCCTCGGAAAAGTTCGTGTTGCCTGCGCCGATGACGCCGCGGATCAAGTTCCGGTTCGACGGGACGTTCAGGAACGTGATGACCTGCTTCGGCACCGCTCCCTTGCCGTCTCCCCCGCCGTAGGTCGGCACGACGAGCACGAATGGCTCAGTGGCCAGTAGGGTGGGGTCCTTGGTTTTGAGCGGCAACCGGGCCGTGTCCGCTGCGGGCAGGTCCAGTTTGGTGACGAACCGATGGGTATAGCCGGAGACCGACGAGAAGTAGATCAGGCGGGCAGTGGTGTGACGCTGAGTGCCGGCCTCCCCGGCCTCAGCATCCACCGGCCTGCTCCGGCTGATCACGCTGCTCATGAAGCTCTGGGATTCCTCAGGCCACCGAGGAAACGGCGGAGGCCAGCTCGTCGATCTTGTCCGGGCGGAAACCGGACCAGTGCTCGGCACCGGTGATGACCACAGGTGCCTGCATGTACCCCAGGGCCCGAACGCGCTCGAGAGCGGCGGCGTCCTGGGACATGTCCACGGTCTCGTAGGCGATGCCCTTCTTGTCCAGAGCACGGTAGGTGGCGTTGCACTGAACGCAGGCCGGCTTGGAGTAAACGGTGACGGTCATGGTCATTCCCCTGTCCTCGATTACCGCGTCCGGACTGCCGGACTGGCGGGTGTTTGATGGCTGTGACGCGGTCCCACGTGGTCGTCCGACGTGGTGCCCGATGTGCTGATATCAATACTACATCTAGTGGTCGCCGAAGGGAACGACCACTAGATCCTGTTCTTACATCGATGTGATTAGTTTCCCCAACCGGTCCACAGGCGTGTGGATGAAGAGCAGGTGAACGGGGCCCCGCGAAACGGCGTGAACATGCCGATCGGCGGTTGCCTCCAAGAAAACGTCCACAGGATGTGGACCCCGAGCGGGCTGGTTGTGCACAGGCCCGAGCCGCTCTGGTCGGCACCTTCATCTCCGGCGAGCCACGGCGTGTCGCCCAGGGAACTCGCAGCGCGTCGTCCAGGGAACCCATAACTCTTCCTTATATCCACGGTGGCCCAACTCACTGTTAGCGTCCCGAAGAGTCACCCACCTGAGGAGGAACGATGTGGTCCATTGACCCCCGCCGGACGGCACATCTCGTGATCGACATGCAGCGCGATTTCGTCGAAGAGGGACGCCCCATGGAAGTCCCGATGGCCCGGCGACGACTGCCGCAGATGGCCGAGCTGCTGCAGCACTCGCGCCGGTATCAGATTCCCGTCATCTATACCCAGCACGTGCTGCTGGATTCCTTCGACGTCTCGCCGCTCGAGACGGCACGGCAGCCTCTGCTGAAGAAGGTCGGTATGCGCCACGGCACCGACGGCATCGAGATCGTCGATGAGCTCGCTCCCCTGGAGGGCGAGGTGAGCATCGTGAAGCACCGGTTCGATGCCTTCCACAACACTCAGCTCGAAACCGTCCTGAACACCATCCGTGGCTTCCGCGGCGTGGACACCCTGATCATCTCCGGAACGCTGACCGAAGTGTGCTGCGAGTCCACCGCGCGGAGCGGATTCATGCGTGATTTCAAGATCGTCTTCGCCTCGGAATCGACCGGCGCCCTCAGCGACGCCGCCCAGTCGGCGACCGAGGATGCCATGGGCAAGTTCTTCGGCCGGGTGATGACGAATCAGGAGATCATCCGCGAGACCAGCGATGAAGCCATGCGGCGTCAGGAGGGGCAGGCATGAGTGCCTCGTCGTCCCCCTCCCCTTCGTCCCCTTCGTCGCACGTCCGGCCCCGGCTGGACACCCCCGCCAAGAGACGCCGGTACGAGCAACAGGCCGTCATCGTGTTGGCCCTGGGCTTCGGGCTCGTCGGACTCGATCGTTGGATCATCTCCCCGCTCTTCCCGGCCATCATGGCGGACCTCGATCTCGGTTACGCGGACCTCGGCAACATCGTCGGCGCTCTCGGCCTGGCTTGGGGCATCTCCGCCCTGTTCATGGGCCGCCTCTCCGATCGGTTCGGCCGCCGACGAGTGATGGTCCCCGGGATCATGGTGTTCTCCCTGTTCTCCGTGTTCACCGGATTGGCCGGCGGGCTGCTGTCGCTCGTGCTGATCCGCGCCTTCATGGGCATCACCGAAGGGGCCTTCGGGCCCACTGCAGTGGCGGCCACGGCTGAGGCGTCCAGACCGGAGCGGCGCGGGTTCAACATGGGCTTCCAACAGAGCACCTTCGCCCTGTTCGGCATCGGTCTGGGCCCGATCATCGCCACCCAATTGCTCGAGGTGCTGCCCAGCTGGCGGTGGGTCTTCGCCGTGATGATCATTCCGGGACTGGTGCTGGCCTACTTCACCTGGCGCGTGATCCGCGAGCCCGGAGAACTCGAGGAAGACGCTCCCCCGCCCACGGAACTCCCCGACGCCGTGCTGGACGCCGCGGAGGAGGACACCCGGCGCTACCCCTGGTACGAGGTGTTCAAGCACCGCAACATCGTGGTCATCATGCTCGCTCTGTGCGGGGCCATGACGTGCATCTTCGTGCTGAGCTCCATGGTGCCGAGCTATCTGACGGACCACCAGCTGATGAATTTGCAGGACATGGGCCTGGCCACCTCTGGCATTGGTTTCGGCGCCTTCGTGGGACAGCTGATCATTCCCGGCATCTCAGACCGGATCGGTCGCAAGCCTGCCGCCCTCATCGCCCTGGCGTTCGGCGCCATCACGATGGTCGTGTTCCTGCTCCAGGGGCCGAATGTCTTGACCACCTTCCTCTTGCTCTTCGCGGTGGCACTGGGCGTCAACGGCACCCTGGCTCTGGTGGCGGCCACGGTCTCCGTGGAGTCGGTACCCCCGGCGCTGATGGCGACGGCGGCCGGTACCGTGATGGGCATCGGCGAGATCTTCGGTGGCGGCGTCGCGCCGGTGGTCGCCGGCCACCTGGCGGGTTCCTACGGAATCCAATCCCCGCTGTACTTGGCCATGGGCGGCATCCTGTTCGCCTTCATCATGGTTCTGTTCCTTCGGGAGACCGCCCCGTCCAAGGTGTCTCGCCGACGGCGCATCGCGGAGCAGTCGACCCCCGTCTGACCGCAGGAAGGACGACCGATGGATGCAGAGTCGCTGAGGACCTTCCTCACGGTGGCCCGGACCCGCAGCATCTCGAAGGCCGCCACTCAGCTGTTCGCCACGCAGCCCACGGTCAGCCAGCGGATCAAGCGGCTCGAGACGGAGCTGGGATTCGAGGTCCTGAAACGCAGTTGGCGCGGCGTGGAGCTCACGGCGCAGGGGCGGCACCTCCTGCCGACCATCGCGGAGTACCTCATCAGCCTCGAGACGGCGCGTGCCCTGTTGCTGACCGACGACGCCGACACGGCCGTCTCCTCCATCGCCCGCTGGCACGCCGGCCCGCTGATGGTGGGGATGGACGAGTGGCTGGTCGGGCGGCACCACGACGCATTGCTGGATCAACTGGCCGAGCGGTCGCTCGAGGTCAGCCTCACGGTGGCCAGTGCACCGCGGATCCAGGCCATGGTGCTGCACGACGTCGCTCCATTGGGAATCCAGTACGCCCCGGAAGACACCTCGGACGGCCCCATCCACAGCTCGGTCCTGTGGGACGAGCCGCTCGCGCTGGTCTATCCGTCCGGTGATCGAGCGCCAGACGGATGGACCGGCGAGGACCTGCACCACTTCTTCCAGGACAAGTCGTTCATGCTGATGGACGAGCCGATCTACACGCTGCACTCCGCGGTCACCGCGCCGTTCCTGGACACCATTCGGCCCGCCTCGATCCGAGTGGTGGACAACATCGAGGTACTCGCGAGCCTGTGCCGAAGGCCACGGCATGCCACCGTGCTCCCGGCCGGGATGCTGTTGCGACGTCCGTCCCTCGCCGACGACCGGCTGGATCATCGGATTCTCTCCCCGTCTTTCGGCCAGATCCCTGTGCGGCTGGCCGTCAACCGTCCCGTCCCGGAGGAGAAGCTCGACGCTGTCTCAGCCGCGGTGGTGGCGTGGGGTCGGCACGTGGGTGCGGAGGTGCGCGAGTCCTTTGCCCCGGACCTCTCCCCACAGCACCCGGAACAACCTTAGGGTGGCATCATGGTCACCGTTGCCGACAACCTCATCCAGACTCTGTCCCTGAACGGCGTCAAGCGCGTCTACGGCCTCCCCGGAGACTCGCTCAACGCTCTCACCGAATCCCTTCGCACGCATACCGAGCTCGAATGGGTACACGTGCGGCATGAGGAGACTGCGGCGTTCGCGGCGGGGGCCGAAGCCGCGATGACCGGCGAACTGGCCGTGTGCGCGGGCAGCTGCGGACCGGGCAACCTGCATCTGATCAACGGATTGTACGACGCTCAGCGCAGTCGCGTGCCGGTCCTCGCGATCGCCGCGCACATCCCGACCTCAGAGATCGGCACCAACTACTTCCAGGAGACCCACCCCCAGGACCTGTTCCGGGAGTGCTCCGAGTACGTCGAGTACGTCTCCGACCCGGTGCAGATGCCGCGCCTGCTGGAGATCGCCATGCGCACCGCGATCGAGAGGCGCGGGGTCGCCGTCCTGGTCATCCCCGGAGACGTCGCTTCGGCCGACGCCCAGAGCGACCGCCGCACCGTCATCCAGAAGACGCGCTCCGCCGTCGTGCCTCTGCCGGAGCAATTGGAACAGGCGGCCGACGCACTCAACGCGGCCAAGAGCGTGACCATCCTGGGTGGTGCCGGAACTGCCGGCGCGCACGCCGAGGTGATGCAGCTGGCTGAGCGGCTCTCGTCGCCGATCGTGCACGCGATGCGCGGCAAGGAATCCCTCGAGTATGACAACCCTTATGACGTGGGCATGACCGGCCTGCTCGGGTTCGCCAGTGGCTACAAGGCGATGTACGAGGCCGAGGCGATCCTCATGCTCGGCACCGACTTCCCCTATCCGCAGTTCTATCCGGAAGACGCGACCGTCGTGCAGGTCGACCTCCGGGGCGAACAGATCGGGCGGCGCCGCCCGGTCGATGTGGCCCTCGTGGGCGGAGTGCGCGAAACCTCAGCAGCCCTGATGCCGCTCCTGGACCAGAAGAAGGACAAGCACCTCAAGGACGCGCAACAGCACTACACCCGCACGCGGGAGAAGCTGGACGATCTGGCCACTCCCGCGCGCCGGGGCGCACCCGTGCACCCCCAGTACCTGATGCGGCGCATCAGCGAGCTGGCCGCGGAGGACGCGGTCTTCATTCCCGACGTCGGCTCGCCCGTGGTGTACGCCTCGCGGTACCTGCAGATGAATGGACGACGCCGGATGCTCGGCTCGTTCTCCCACGGCTCGATGGCCAACTCGGTTCCCCAGGCGGTCGGTGTGCTGGCGCAGGACCGCTCGCGGCAGACCGTGACCCTGTCCGGCGACGGCGGATTAACCATGCTGCTCGGGGACCTGACGACCCTGGTGCAGATGAACCTGCCGGCCAAGGTGGTGGTGTTCAACAACTCCTCGCTGAACTTCGTCGAGCTCGAGATGAAGGCCGCGGGACAGCTGCCGTTCGCCACCTCACTGGTGAATCCGAACTTCGCCGACGTCGCCGAGGCGATGGGCATCAAGGGCATCCGCGTGGAGGACTCCCGTGGGGTCGACGCGGCCCTGATCGAGGCCTTCGCCCACGACGGCCCGGCGCTGGTGGACGTGGTGACCGATCCGCAGGAGCTGACCATCCCGCCGGCCATCCAGTTCGAACAGGCCAAGGGGTTCGCGCTGTACACGCTGCGGACGGTGCTGTCCGGCCGGGGCGACGAGTTGTTCGATCTGGCCAAGACGAACCTGCGCCGGCTGTTCTAGGTGGGAAAGAGTGCGGAGAAGAGTCTCCCGGTCACCTATCTCTTGTGCCTCCTGCTGGGGCTGCTCGGCGCCCACAAGTTCTATCTCGGCCATCAGGCGGCCGGTGTGTCCTATCTGGTGCTGACAGGGCTGGCCTGTCTGGGGTCGTTCATGGACATCGGTTTCGTCCTGGCCGCCATCGTCATCGGCCTGTGCCTGCTGGACCTCTTCCTCATTCCACGGCATGTGCGGCAGGCCAACGGTCACTTCGGCTAGGGCCCCCGGCTCCACCAACGGCAGTGGCCCGTTCCCCGGGGAAGAATCCCTCGGGAACGGGCCACTGTCGATTCGGGCGCTAGGCCATCAGGCCGTCACACCCCGCCCTCAGCGCTGGGCCGTGAACTGATCGAACCGCTGCATGAACGCCGAGATCTCCGCACGCGTGATCTCATCCGACTGATGGAAATCACCCTGCGTGTCCCCCACCGTGATGCCCTCCGAAGCCAACCACGTGATCGCCTCGTAGTTCGCCCCACCGGCATTGAGATCCCCGAACGGGCTCTGCCCCGGAGCCACATGCTCCGGATCAGCCAACCGATACAAGAACGCCGCGAACTCCCCCCGCGTCACCGCACGCGAGGACTTGAACGTCCCATCAGCAAAACCAGCCGTCACCTGCTCGGCAGCAGCCCACGACACCGGACGGTAATACGCCCCACCGGCATTGAGATCACTGAACGGACTCTCGGACGGAGCCGCGAACTCCGGCTTCACATACCGGTACAAGAACGCCGTGGTCTCCCCACGAGTCACATCCTGCGTCTTCTTGAACGTCCCATCGGCATAACCGACCGAGATCCCGTTCGCCGCCATCCACTGCACCGGCGCATAGAACGCCGAGCCCGGCTCATTATCCGAGAACTCCGGAACCACCGGCTCACCCGGCTCCTCAGGATCGGTCGGTTCCTCCGGATCGGTGGCTTCGCCGTCGAACAGTTCAACTCCGACCAGGATGGGGTTGTGGTCCGAAGACCGCCACTGGTCCGGGGCGTAGAGATCCTCGGCGGTGTAGTTGTACCGCGAGTATTCCAAGGCCACGGACTCGTTGGCGTTGATCATCCAGATGTCGGCATCGGTGACGGCTTCGTCGGCGGTCGCGGAGGCGAACACGCCGTCCAGCGAACCGACGGCAGCGTCATAGGCGTAGCTGTACTCGCCCTCCGACTTGGCACCTTGATTGACGTATCCGGCCTCTTCCAGGACCTTGATCGGGTCTTCCTTCTCGTAGGAGTTGAAGTCACCCATGAGGAAGACCTTGTCCAGGCCGGACTCCGTCTTCAGATCCTCGGCGAAATCAACCAGAGCATTGGCCTGAGCCACGCGGTCGGCGTTGGAGTTGCCCTGGCCGTCCCCGCTGTCCTCATTGCCTTCGCCGCTGCCGGAGCCCTTGGACTTGAAGTGATTGGTGATCGCGATGAACTCGGAGCCCTCGACCGCACCGTCCTCACCGATGCCACGGAAGGTCTGTGCCAGCGGTTCGCGAGCATTCTCGAACGCCGCAGAACCGGTGAGGATGACCGACTCGCCGACCGGCTCGACCTGAGACGGCTGGTAGATGAAGGCGTTGCGAATGTAGTCCTCGTCTGCGGCGGCAGGCCGGTCTTCCGGAGAGGCGGCGAAGGCCCACTTCTCGGTGCCGGCGTCCTCGTTCAGAGCCTTGACCAAGGTGGACAGGGCCTCATCACGGTCCTTGCCGAACTTCACCCCGTTCTCGATCTCCTCGAGAGCGACGACGGACGCGTCCAGACCATTGATGGCGGTGACGATCTTCTCCTGCTGACGCAGGAAGTTCTCCTCGTTGTAGGCACCGCGCGGATCGCAGTAATCCGTGGCGACCGGATTGCCCTCGCGGTCCTCATATGCCTCGCAGTCCTCGAACTCGTCGCCGAGGGTGGTGAAGTAGTTCAGCACATTGAACGAAGCCAGGCGCACGTCGCCGCCGACGTCGTCCGGAGTCGCCTCCGACTCGCGATCGTTCTCGAACGTCGCCGGCTGGACGTCCTCGGCGTTCTCGTCAGTCAGGTACTGCTGCGGCTGGAAGTTCCAGGCATCGTAGCGGTAGTCGAGGATGACCGGCGCGACCATTTCCACGGCCGAGCCGACGCGCACCGGGTTGTCCATATCCAGGTACGGGATGGTCCCCTGGTTGGCCGGGTCGTTCATGTAGTTCGCGGAGCCGCCGTCGTCGAGGACGATCTTCTTTTCCTCGTTCTCGGCCATCACCGCCTGGGCTTCCTCGCCCGGGTTCGCGACCGACGTCGGGTTCGGCAAGGGAGAATCGCCGGGCGCCAGGCCCAGGGAACCGTACGCGTTGACGTCGTAGTTGTCGGTGATGGTCCAGTCGGTACCGGACGCATCGATCAGCATGCCCTCGTGGGCTTCCTTCGTCTCCTCGTCGGCCGGGAACTCGAGGACTGTCGGTTCCACGGTGCCTGGCTCGTCGAGCTTCTCGACGCCGCCTTCTCGCACCGTCACTTGCGTGCCACCCTGGTATTCCGACACCTCACCGGAAACCTTCACGTGGTCCCCCAGGGCGACCTCATCGACGGTGTCGCGGGAGTAGATGAACACAGCGTCTGAGGCGCCAGGGGTGGCGTCCTCGACCTCGCCGCCGGTGCCGGCGGTCTGCAGGTAGTAGCCGTTGAAGCCGCCCGTGGAATACACGGCGGCCACGACGCCCTGGGTCCGGACCGTCTCCCCGGCCATCGGAGTCTCAGCCCCGGTGCCCTGGATCTCGGCAATGGGGGTGACCTCACCGGGAACCTCGGGGTCCGGACCGGGCTCGGGGGCCGGGTCCGGTTCGACGGTGTCGCCGTCAGCGTTGGTGGGGGTGATCTCCTCCGACAAGGTGAAGTCGGCCGAGTTGTCGTCCGTGTCCGCACCTTCGGCCCGGTTGATCGAGCGCTGGTCCGAGGTGCTGCCGGGCCCTTCCGCCGCAGCGGTTTCGAAGGTGTTGGTGTCGCCGTAGCCGAGCAGATCGACGACGCCACTGTTCGTTCCATCCGCCTCGGTCACCGAGCCCGTGGCCAGTCCCTCCAGCTTCGAGGCTTGGTCCGACAACACCAACGTGCCCTTCGTCCCGGAGAAGGACACCCCGCCCGAGGCGTCCGCGGTCGGCAGCGTGTCCCCGTTGTCCGCATTATTGCTATTGCCTTCAACGAGGTAATACCCGTTCGGCTGGATGGTTCCCGACAGGGTGATGACCCCGGTGGGCGCCGCCTCACCCGTGGACGAACGGTACTGAAGGGACCATCCGTCCAGGTTCACGGGGGCGTCGGTCGGATTGTAAAGTTCGACGAATTTGTGAGCGAAGGCCGCCTCTCCCGAGCCTCCGTTGACATAGGCCTCGTTGATCACCACACCGGAGTTGTCCGGCACGGCCTGTGCTGGGACCACGACGGCGGCGGACAACAGTGCCAGTGAGGCACCGGCCGCAGCCGCTCGCAGGGAGTTCTTCTTGATCACTGTGCATTCCTTTGGACGTCAGGGACTGAGGTTGGACGGGACTGGTGGAAATCGGGCTGGCAGGAGACAGGCGCGGGCCCCGGAGCACCACAGTGGTCCGGGGCCCGCTGGCGTCAGCGTCGGTCCGTGAGGACGACGCCGGCGCAGGTGGAGAGATACATCGGTTCAGCTACCGTTCGGTCTCGTCGAGTGAGTCGATCACTCGGCGGCGGCAGCGGTGACGGTCAGCGGCGAACGCACCTCAGTGGTGGAGCTGAACTGATCGTCGTACTGGACGGTGAAGACCAGTTCGCCGTCACCTGCAGGGAGGTCGCCCGGGAGAGTGATGCCCTCGATCTGGACGGTCTCGCCCTCGGTCGGGACGTCGACTTCGCCGAGTTCGACCGGTTCGCCCTGCGCGCCCTGGAAGGCGACGGAGACCGTGGTGGCGTCACCGGCGCCGTCGGACTCCAGCTCCAGGTTGTCCAGAGTCAGCGACACAGCGTCGCCGGCTGCCAAGGAGTCGGGAGCCTCGTTGACCTCGACGGCCTTCTTGGCGAAGTCCGGCCGGATCGCCTCGTCAGCCGCGGTCTGCGCCTGGATGTACTCCTGGAAGGCCTGGTTGTCTGCGATACCCAGGTCCACATAGTTCTCCATGCCCTGGGCGAAGCCCTCATAGCCGTCCGGAGCGGAGTTCTCGGTGCCGACCCATGAGGTGTCACCCAGGAAGGAGAGGGTGGCGATGGTGTACATCTCGTCCATCTGCAACGGCTCGCCGTTGATCCAGATGCCGGTCACCTTCTCGCCCACGGGAGCGTTGTCGTCGTAGGTGTAGCTGAGTTCCTCGGACCAGCCGAGGTGCAGCTTGGAGCCGTCCTCGCGCCAGTTCTCCTCGATGACCTGCTTGATGGAGGAGCCGGGGATGTCGAAGGACACCAGCGTGTTGCCGAACGGGGCGAAGTCGAGCACCTCCCCGAGCGTCACCTTGCCCTCGAGGTCTGCCGGCTTAGGGCCGAAGGCGCCGCCCTCGGTGAACTGATCGAAGAGCAGCTCGGAGCGCAGACCGCCGGAGTTGGTGACGCCGAGGTCCACGTCCTCGTTCGTGAGCGACACGCGGTCCTTCAGAGCGTTGGCAGCCCAGTTGCCCAGGGTCGTCTCTGCGGCACGGGTGCCACCGGCACGCCAATCCTGACCATTCTCCAGTCGAGTCTGGTAGTCGGTGGTGATGGAGGCGTCGATGTCACCGATGACCGTGCCCTGGGCCTCCTCGAATTCGCCGATCGCCGAGCGCTCGATGTCACGGACGGCCTCGGTGATCTCGGAGTCCTGGTCGTCGAGCAACTGGTCGAAGGCCTCCTCGTCGAAGACCTCCTCGGCTTCCTCGCCTTCACCGACGGTCTTGGTGGGGGCGGCCTCGCGCTCGACCAGTTCGGCGGAGTAGTCGACGACCTCGTTGGTCTCCTCGTCGATCTTCAGTTCAACAGCACCCAGCAGGTTGCCGGACTGGCCGGCCTGCAGAACCGGTCGGCTGGTGCCCTCCACCTCGGTGTCATACAGGTAGGTCTGGTGGGTGTGTCCGTTGAAGATGACGTCGACCGAAGGGTCGGTCTTGTTGACGATGTCGTTGAAGCCGGAGGATGCGGCCGTCTCATCGGCCAGTTCTCCGTTGCCCACCGCGCCGTCGTGGTAAGAGGCGACGATGACCTCGGCCTCCTCGTTGCCCTCTCCCTCGACGCCGTCCGAAAGCTTCTCAGCGACAGCGTTGACGCCCTCGACCATGTCGATGACCTCGTTGCCCTGGAGTCCGGCGCCGGTGGTCGTGGCGTAGAGGTTGTTCGGCACCGCACCGATGACGGCCACGCGGACGCCGTCGACCTCCTTGATCTCATACGGCGGAAGCACCGGCTCCTTCGAATCCGGATTGACGAAGTTGGCGGCCAGGAAGCTGTAATCAGCGATCTCGGACACACGGCCGGTCAGGTCGTCGAGGCCCTTGTCGAACTCGTGGTTGCCGGCCGCGGAGACCGACAGGCCGAGCTCATTCATGATGCGGAGGGTCGGCTCGTCCTGCTGGACGTTGGACACCGACGCGGAGGCGCCGATCAGGTCGCCGGCCGAGGTCAAGAGCGTCGTGCCCTCGCCGTGCTCGGCTTCGAAGGCCGCGCGCTGCTCTTCAACCGTGTAGGCGAACATGGTGCCGGAGTACTGGTCCGAGAGGGCGCCGTGGAAGTCGTTGAACGAGTAGATCTCGATGGACTTGGTCCCGTCCTCGTCCGGTTCCTCCTCCTTCATCTGCGTGTAGGCCATCAGCATGGCCGACATCTCGGCGCGGGTGATCGCGTCCGACTGGTGGAACCGGCCCCACGTGTCGCCGACGGAGATGTCGTTCTCGGCCAGCCAGGAGATGGCCTGGTAGTTGGCGCCATCGACGTTGATGTCTTCGAAAGGCGCTTCCTCGGGAGCGGTGAACTCCGGGTCCTCCAGTCCGTACAGGAACGCAGCGAACTGACCACGGGTCACCGGCTTGGAGGTTCCGAAGTTCCCGTCATCCTGGCCGACGGTGATGCCCTCGGCCTCGGCCCAGGTGATGGGGCTGTAGTACGCGCCGCCGGCATTGACGTCACCGAAGGGGCTCTCGCTGGGAGCCTCGAAGTCGGCCGGCTTCACCATACGATGCAGGAAGGCTGCGGTCTCGCCGCGGGTGATATCCCGGCTCTTGCCGAAGACGTTCTCCGTCGGGTATCCCACGGAGATCTCTTCACACTGCATCCAGCGGACAGCCTGGTAAAAGGCGGACCACCGAGACTCGTTGTCAGCGAAGTTCGGCAGGTCACAGTCGTCAACGGCGGTGGTGACGGCGAGACCGGAATCGGCGGCCTTCTCGGTGTCAGTATGGGCGGCCGTGGCCGGCACTGCGGCGAACGGTCCGGCGAGCAGGCCTGCGGCCAGCGCTCCGGACAGAACGGCCTTGGACAGCTTGTTCTGCATTGGTGTCTCCTACGTTCCCCATGAGATCCGGCGCGAGTGCGAGTGCAACGGCCGGGTGGACGGACGACGCCGGCCACCTGAGTTCGGCACGGCCGGCAGCGTCGCGTTCACTACATCACTCCATGGTGACGTTTCAGTAACGTCAAGTGAACGTTAGGCATCCTCCCCGTCGGACGAGACGCCAGGGGCTCAGCGGCGGAGGCTCTCCTGGCGCAGGGCCTGTAGCTCGGCGACCGTTGCAGCCGTGTTCTGCGAGGTCCGCACCATGGCGATGTAGAACTCAATCATCACGCGGGCCAATACCAGCATGACGAAGCCCGGAATCCAGCCCATCAGCAGGGCGCCGAAGCCGAGCGCCGGATCGACCGCGAAGCCGGCGATGACATAGAACAGCCAGCCCAGGGCGATCAGCACGATCAGAATGATGTAGATGATCTTGGCGAAGGACACCGTGACGAAGCTGCGGAAGCTGAAGTCGAACAGTGCTCCGAAGAACCCCTTGTCCTCCACGGCATTCCCCGGCGAGGCGTATCCGCGCTGTCCGTGATCGGCGTAGGGATTCGCCGAAGGCCAGCCACCGGGCTGCTGTGGCGACTGGTGAGGTGGCTGCTGAGGTGGTTGCTGTGGTGGCGTCGGCGGCTGCTGCGGCGGGCGGGGAGCGTTCGGATCATTCGGGGTGTCGGACATGGTGACCTCCTGGTGCGACAGGGATGACGGGGCTGATGAGTATGACGGGTGCGGTTCCTCAGGGAACCAGCATCACCTTGAGCGCTTCGCGGGCGTCCATGGCGGCGTATGCGGCGGCGGCCTCGGACAGCGGCATGGACACGTCGAAGACCCGGCCCGGATTGATCGTACCCGCGACCACGTGCGGTATGGCCTGGTCCAGATAGCGGCGGACCGGCGCCGTCCCGCCCGTGATGGTGATGTTCTCCCGGAACAAGGGGTTGCCGATCGGGGCCTCCTTGTACTGCGGTACACCCACGCGGGAGATCACACCGCCGGGACGGACCACGCCCATCGCCTGTTCGTACGCCGGGAGGTGGCCCACGGCCTCGATCACCACATGGGACCGATCGCCTCCTGCCGCCTCCAGCACCCGGGCGATGCCGTCCTCGCCCCGTTCGGCGACGACATCGGTGGCGCCGAACTCGCGCCCCAGATCGGTCCGGTCGGTGTGCCGGCCCATGAGGATGATCCGCTCGGCGCCGAGTTGGCGCGAAGCGAGCACGGCGGACAGACCCACGGCTCCGTCCCCGATGACGGTCACGGTCTGCCCCGACTGCACGCGGCCCATGGTGGCGGCGTGGAAACCGGTCAGGTAGACGTCCGAGAGCGTCAACAGGCTGGCCAGGAGTTCCTCGGAACCGTTGCCGGTCTCGTCAACGTCCGGAACGGCGACCAGAGTGCCGTCGGCCAACGGGATTCTGACGTACTCCGCCTGCAGACCCACTCCGACGGCTCCGAAGAACCCGCCGTGCAGGCACGAGACGTGGAATCCCTCGCGGCAGTGGACGCAGGTGTTGTCCTGGTAGGTGAACGAGGAGACGACCAGGTCCCCGGTGTGCACCGTGGACACCGCGGACCCGGTCTCTTCCACGACGCCCAGGACCTCGTGGCCCATCGGACTTCCGGATTCGGAGTCGGGCATCGAGTGGTACGGGTGGAGATCCGACCCGCAAACACACGAGCGCACCGTACGAATGATCGCGTCCGTGGGCTCGACGATGGACGGTTCAGGGATGGATTCGACGCGGACGTCACCGGCGCCGTACATGAATGCAGCCTTCATGCGGCTTAGGCTACCCCGCGCCCACCGGGCATGATCTACTGACCTAGACCGTCCGACACGCCGACCGGCCATGCCCACCCCCAGCAGAGGCGCCTTGTGAACAGTCAGACCACGTCCACTCCTCGCTCATCGGCACCCGCACCCGCACCGCATCGTCGAACCATCATGATCAGTTCCGCGGCCATTGCCGCGGCGGCCACCATGCTCCAGATCCAGCTGCACGAATATGCTCACGCTGTGTTCGCCGTGTGGGAGACCGGGTCCGCCACCGTTCACGGCACTATGGAGACTCACCCGGAGCTGCCCGGCACCGACGAAGCGGCGATCGCCATCGCCGGCCCGGTGTTCTCCTTGACCCTGGCGGTGATCGTGTACGCCGTCTCCCGCCCTCTGCCTGGTGGATACCTGCGTGCGTTCCTCACGTGGATGTCCCTGTCCGCGGCTCAAGGAACCTTCGGTTACCTCATGATCGCCGCTTTCGTACCGGTCGGCGACACGGCCGTGGCCTTCGCCGAATGGGGCATTCCACTGGCCGGATACATCGTGGCCGGACTCATCGGCCTCGCCGGGATGTTGCTGAACTCCTTTCTGCTCTCCCGCGAGATCACCCGGTTCTTCTCCGACCCGGCCGATGTCCTCGCCGCGTCGGTGTGGACTTGGTTGCTCGCCACGGCCATCCTCGCGGTGGTGTACGTCAGCGTCGCGCTCATCTCTGGCCAGGAGGCCGAGATGTTCGTAGCGATCACCGTCGGCCCGACGACGGCGCTCGTCTTCGCCCCGATGGCCACCTTCTTCTGGCAGAAGACCCCACACCTGCGCCGGCCGTGGCGTCAGGGAACCGCGGGGGTGCAGGCGACCGTGCTGATCGTGGTCGTGGCCATCGTGCTGTGGCACGCGTTCTTCCCGGTCGCCATCGGCTGACCGTCACCGGTCAGCCATGATCGTCAGTTGCCCGTCAGGATCGACACCGTGCCGACGTCGGCGTCCACCTCCACCAGGTCTCCTGTGCGGATGATCTGCACCGGATCCTGGTCCAGCTCGCTCACCGTCGGCACCCGGGTGACCACAGCGCCCAGAACGGCCTTCGTGGTCACCGTGGTGAACACCATCGCGGCCGGAGCGGTACCTAGCAGGCGGGTGCTCTGGAAGAACCCGGCCCATCCCGAGGATCCCTTGGCTCCGGGAAAGACCAGCACCTTGTCTGTGAAACACACTCCGCACAGTGGATGGCGTCGCTCGATGACGGTGCCCTTGACCGGGTCGATGCCACCCCAGCCGGAAATGGTCTCGGACGAGACCAATGCCTCACCGCGCACCCGACCGGGCACGATGCCTCGGCCGTGCAGCACGGTTTTCGGGGCGGCGAGTTCCGGGGCGGCGAGTGGGGCTCGCGTGACCTGACCGCTCACGTTGGCAGTGCTCATGCCAGTTCTCCCTTCCAACGACCGGTCACGGCCGCTTGAACGCATTCCGCGGTGGTGCCGAACCAGGCCTCGATGCCGAGAATGGCCGGCAGGTAGTGGGCCTGCTTGGCGCTGTCGGTGGCGAACACCCGGGTGCCCTCGGGGGCAGTCCGGGACATGGCCGGGCAGGAATCGGTCAACAGCTTCCCGCCGGCGCGCTCGATGATCTCGGTGTAGCCGTTGCGGTCGGCCACAGCGCGCAGTGCCCTCGGCGTCATGATCCACAGTTCGGTGCCGGGGTGCAGCCGCCGACCGTCCAGCAGGCCGGCGATCTCGCCCAGCTGTTCCAGCGAGGCGTGCGGGCATCCCAACAGCACGAAGTCGACGTCCTCCGTGTCACCCTGGCTGTTCAGCAGCTCGTAGGCCTCTCGGCGGTCGGCCTCGGTGAACATCACGGGCTCGGGCACCCGGCCGGGGCCGAAGGCCGCCTTGATGGTGGGCGCCTCGGGGGTGACTCCGGGCAGGTGGAAGATCTCGACGCCGCCCGTCGTCGCCAAAGCTGCGCCGAGGTGCTTCAGGTCGGCTTGGCTGGGCAGTCCGAGCCGACCGGTCAACACCGGCCGTTCCTCCTGGACCACCTCACCGGTGAAGTACCCGAACAGCCCCCAGTCCTGGAAGGATTCAACGGGCACCTCTGAACGGATCAGGTGGGTGCCGTGCCGATTCTCATCGAGATGATTGCCCCAATACGGAACGCGCCCGGTCAGTCCTGCCGCTCCGGTCGACGCGGTGCCCTCACAGTTGGACTTGGCTCCGATCACCGAGTTGGCGTACACCACTGCCGACGATTCCATCCAGGCGATGTGCTCCCCGCGCACGGGCAGGTTGCCCACTTGATACGGAGTGCAGGTGGCCAGGATGTTGATGCCCCGGTCGCTGGCGAAGGACTCCGCCTCCGCCTGCAACTCCACCAGGTGCGGGTTGTACGGGGTCACGTTGAGCGCGTCCGCGCTGAACCCGTGCTGCAGCTGGCACGTGGGCACGCGCATCTTCGGAATCTCGATGTCGTCGTCGCAGTCCAGGTTGATGACGGCGTAGGCCTTGTTCCAGCCACCCTCGGCGGCGATCTTCTCCTTGGCCGGCGTCGGCTGGGTCGAGGTCCCGGCGACATTGCGCACACTGCACAATCGCTCGGCGTCCAGACCGTTCCCATACCGGATCAGGAGATCCATGGCCGCGGCCACGGCCTCGCCGTCCCGGCCGTCGCGCATGGCCTTGTCATCGTCAGTGAGCAGCATGGACCATCTCCGTATTCTCTGAGTGCTCTGGTTTGTCTGGATTGTCGGCTCCGCCACCGTCCTGGGGACGGTCCGGACCGATGTTGGCCCTGATGCGATCGCGCAGCTCGGCCGTGTCGATCTCGGCGACCGGTCCGCCGTCGGCCAGGTCCAGCGCGTGGGCGGCGGCCTCCCCCATGGCCGCGCACGGTCCCATCACGCGCACGCTGGACAAGGCCGCGGCGTCTCCGTCAACGCACCGACCGGCTGCCAAGAGATTGACGGCGCCGCGAGGAGTGATGCTGCCGAGCGGCACGTAGTGAACGTGGTCCGAGTCGAATTGTTCCCACACGTACCCTTCGGGCTGGTCGTGGAGCTCGATCGGCCACGCGGTGCGGGCGATGGAGTCCTCGAACCGGAATCCGGACCGCACCTCGTGTTCCGTCAATTGGTGTTCACCGGCGATCCACCGGGTCTGCCTTCGACCCGGAAGTCCGTAGAACCGCACCGTGGCGTTGCCGAAGGCCGCGGGATACTGGTCTTTCAGGAAGCGGATGACCCGGTCGGCTTGGTCCTTTCCGCGCAACTGGGCTTCGGAGGCGCCGACGGCTTCGAGCGGAGCCTCGATATGCGTCATGTTGAGGACGGCCGTGTCCCGTCCCGGGAAGAAGAAGGCCAGTCCGTCCCGCCGGATCAATCCGTAGTCCTCTGCGTGGTCGTGCACGCTTTGGGCCAGTTCCTTCGGCTCCGGTGCCGCGGCAGGGTTCAACCCTTCGATGCGGACTTGTTGTGAGCCCCAGATGGTCCGTTCGGGAACCCGGCACTCCAGTCCGGACTCCCAGGTCAGCGCCGCGTCTCCGGAGGCGTCGATGAAGGAGTCCGCGCTGACGCGCAGGAGACCGAAGCGGGTGGCGAACGTCACGGCACGGAGGTGGCCGGCGTCGTTCTCCACCTCAAGGATGGAGGCGCCGGTCACCGGCACCACGCCGGCCCGTTCCACTTCCTGCTCCATCCAGCGGCCCACCGCGTGCTCGTCATAGTTCACCGTGATGGTGTGCCGGTGGTTGTAGGACAGGTCCTGGGTCTGTTCCAGCGCGGGGAACATCCGGTCGAAGATCCCGTGGGTGAGCTGTCGGTAGTCCGGACCGTTGCCGTAGACGCCACAGAACAGCCCGATCAGGGAGTTAGCGCACTGGCCACCGAGCATGGGCAGGGCATCGACGAGGATCACTCGGCGTCCCAGGCCTGCCGCGGTCAGGGCGGCGGACATCCCGGCGATGCCGGCCCCCACCACGCACAGGTCGCCGTGGAGTTCTTCGACCGCTGCCGTGCGCGGCTTCGTGATCGTGTGGATTTTGACGTCGGTCAGTGGGTGAGGCATCAGGCGTCCTTGGCGTTGTGGGTGTGCGGCACGGTGGCCGGAGTGAGGGTGGCGCCGGCTTCCAGCGGAGTGACCGTTCGGGCGTACACGCCCAGCCATCCGGGAGTCCGGTTCTCTGCGGCGGCAGGTCGTTCCCGACGTCGGCGTTCGAGTTCGTCGTGGGGAACGACCAGGTCCACGGTCTGTGACGGAATATCGGCGGTGATCCGATCACCGTCCCGCACCAGGCCCAGCGGTCCTTCGAGGGCGCCTTCCGGCTTCACCTCGCCGACCACGATGCCTTGGTTGACCAGCCCGGAGAGCTGGCCGTCGGTGACCACGGCCACCTCCCCCGTCAGTCCGGCACCGTTCAGGGCGAAGACCACGTTGGAAGCCATCCCCATGCCGGGGGTTCCGGAGGGACCGAGTCCCCGCAGGACCAGGACGGTGCCCGCGGTGATCGTTCCGCCGTCGATGGCGTGGATGGCCTCGGCGGCATCCTCGAAGACGCGGGCGGTGCCGTCGAAGCGGTCCTGGCGCCGCTCGGTCGCCGAGAGCTTGACGATGGACCCGGCCGGAGCCAGGGAGCCGTACAGGATTTGAATGGTGGCGTGGGGCGCCCTCGCGCGGTCCAACGGTCTGATGACCGAGGCGTCCGGGTCAGGGGCCTCGTCGAGGAGTTCGCCGAGAGGGCGGCCGCCGATCGTGGCGGCGTCCAAGTCCAGAATCGTGCGCAGCTGGCGCAGCACACCGCGAGCGCCACCGGCGGCTTCGAGCATCTCAATGCTGTCCGGGCCACTGGGACGCACCGCAGTCAGCGGCCCGATCTGCTCACCCAGTTCGGCGAACAGCGCGCTGATGTCCACGTCCACTCCCGTCTCCACCGCGATCGCCTGCAGGTGTTTGACGCTGTTGATGGACCCGCTCACGGCCAGGACGGCAGCCACCGCGTTGCGGAAGGACCCGCGGGTCATGACGTCGCGCGGCCGCCGGTCCGTTCGGACGGCCTCGACGATGGCCCGCGCTGAGGCCTCGGCGTTGGCCCACATGGCCGGGCTGTTTGCGGCCACGGGTGCCGAGCCCGGCAGTGCCA
Source organism: Citricoccus sp. GCM10030269 (assembly GCF_042665635.1). Taxonomy (NCBI): domain Bacteria; kingdom Bacillati; phylum Actinomycetota; class Actinomycetes; order Micrococcales; family Micrococcaceae; genus Citricoccus; species Citricoccus sp. GCM10030269. The sequence goes on from NZ_JBHTCV010000005.1 coordinate 493,401, forward strand.
TACCGAGAGCCTCCGCCATGATGTGCATGGTGTTGGCCGTCCCCATGCCGGTGCATACTCCGGGTCCGGTGATGGCGCGATCGCTGATGGCACACAGGTCTTCCACGGAGATTCCTCCGCTGGCCACGTGGCCGGCTTTCATGAACACCTCTTCGATGTCCGCCGGCTCACCGTTGTCCAGGATTCCGCAGGGCTGGTAACCGCAGGGAACCACGATGGTCGGCACGTTGATCCGGCCGGCGGCCATGAGCTGACCCGGAGTCGTCTTGTCACACGAGGCCAGACAGATCATGCCGTCCAGCTGGCCCCCTTCGACGGCCGCCTCGATGTCATTGGCCAGCAGATCGCGGCTGGAGAGCACGTAGCCGCCCTTGCCTCCGGCGGCCATGATGAAGTCCGTGGGGGCCACGGTCCGGATCTCGAAGCCGACCGCCCCGGATTCACCGATGATCTCCACCACGCGGTCGGCGATGGCGTCCAGGTGACTGAAGCACGGCGAGAGCTTCGACGAGGAGTTGACCACGGCGATCTTCGGCTTGGCCACGTCCTCGTCGCTGAGCCCGAGGGCTTTCCACTGGGTCCGGCGGGTGGCCCAGCGGGGAGAGCCGACGGGGAAATTGCTGCGCAGCTCCATTCAGCCCACATCCTTCCGGCCGTAGACGGACTCGTGCCACGGAATCGCCACGCGTTTGAACGAGGTGACGATGAAGTACATGATCAGACCGAGGGCCGCCAACATCAGGATGACGGCGAACAGGGCCGGGGCGTTGAGCTCGTTGAGGGTCTTGACCACCATGTACCCCAGCCCTTCGTTCCCGCCGAGGTACTCACCGACGATCGTGCCGATGACCGCCAGGACGATGGCCGTCTCCATTCCGGCGAAGACGTGCGGCATCATGCTCTTGAACTCCAGATGCCGGAACGTCTGCCACCGGCTGGCGTTGATGCTCTGCATCAGGTCCCGGTGTCCCCGGTCCACGGAGCGCACGCCGAGCAGGACGTTGAGCATGACCGGGAAGAACGCCAGAAGTGCGGCGATGACGACCTTGGTGGTCATGCCGAAGCCGAACCAGATGACGAACAGGGGAATCAGCGCGACCTTGGGTACGACCTCGAGGGCGATGATCAACGGCCTGACGCTGGCCTCCACGAGGGGAAGTTTGCCCAGGATGACGCCGACCAGGACGCCGGCCAAGATACCGGCGACGAATCCGAGAACGATCTCGATCACGGTGACGCGCACGTTGTCCCAGGTCCCGGGCTGTCCGACGAGCTCCCCGAGGTTCTCGAAGATCAGCGTGGGCGGCGGAAGGATCAGCGGGGAGACCTCGAGTCCCTTCACGGTCAGCTCCCAGACCACGAACAGCACCACCAGCAGTGCCGGCGTGGTGATCCAGGGCAGGATCTTCATCAGCTTCTTACGATTCATCGGCGTCCTCTTCATTCAGGGAGGTGTGCAGGTCGCCGACCAGCTCGTGGAAGGCCGCTTCCTTCTTGATCTCGACGCCGCGGGGCCGGGTCAGGGGGACGTCCACGATGTCCTTGATGCGGCCAGGCCGCGGGGTCAGATGGACCACCCGGTCTCCCAGCGCCACGGCCTCGTCGATGTCATGCGTGACGAAGACGACGGTCGCGCGGGTGGCCAGCGCGATGCGCTGGATCTCCATGTTCATCTTTTCCCGGGTCAGGGCGTCGAGGGCCCCGAAGGGCTCGTCCATGAGCAGCAGCTCGGGATTGTCACTCAATGCCCGGGCGATGGCGACGCGCTGTCGCATGCCGCCGGAGAGTTCGCGGGGATAGTTGGGCAGGAAGTTCTGCAGGCCCACCAGTTCGGCGAGTTCCCTGGCCCGCTCCCGGCGTTCGGCCTTCTTCACCCCGCGCAATCGCAACGGAAGGGCGATGTTGTCCTCGATGTTGTACCAGGGGAAGAGGTTGGCGTCCTGGAACACGACACCCAGCCGGCGGATCACGGAGGAGTCCACCGTTTCGCGGTGCCATAGCGCCCGGCCGCCGACCTCGACCTGGCCGGCGCTGGGGGGAACCAGCCCGGCCATGATCCGCAGCAGCGTGGTCTTGCCACAGCCGGAGCGTCCGATCAGGGAGATGAACTCTTCCTTGCGGATCTCCAGGTTGATGTTGGAGAGCGCGTGAGTGGTTCCGCGTTCGGTCTTATACGTCTTCTCCAAGCCGGAGATGCGGATCTCGGCCGGTTGAGGCGCTGCGAGGTCCGCCTCAGGCGACGCCACGGTGGGCTGCGTCTGCATAGTCATGGTTGCTCCTTGGGGATCAGCGGGCATCAGGCGGACGGCAGGTAGCTGTTGTCCATCCACTCGGTCGGGTCCGCGCCGTCGTCGACCATCCCGGCGTCCACGAGCTCTGCGTATCCCTCCGACCAGTAGGCCTCATCGGTGGTGAGCAGCGGCTCGGTGCCTTTCGCGGTCCACAGGTCACGGCTCTGCCTCAGGGATTCCTTGGCCACCGCGTCGTCGTCCAGGGACCCGAAGGAGTATTTGGTCCGCATCGTCTCGATGACCGATTCCAGGGACTCGTCGTCGACGATCTCCTGAACGGCATCGTGGATGGCGGCCAGGTAGGCCTTGATGTCGTCACCGTGCTCTTCCAGGGACTGCTTCGAGGCGGTGTAGATCTGTGAGTCGGCGCGCACGGCATCGCCGGCGTCGAAGGCCTGGGCCTCTCCCTCGAATTGCTGCTGCGTGACGATGGACTGGTCGATGCTGACCATGTATCCGGCGATGTCGCCTCTCTTCACCAGCTCGAAGCTGCCCGGACCGAGGCCGACCACCTGGCGCGCGACGTCGTCGGGATTCAAACCGGCCTTGTGGAGCATCAGGGACAGAGACTTGTCACTGGTGCCGCCCTCGGACGGCACCCCGATGGTCTTGCCGAGGAAATCCTCCGGCTTCTCCAGCGGATTCTTCGTGGAGTTCAGGATGCGGATCGAGGAGCCGCGCACGATGCTGCCGACGTTGACCAGGGGCTGGCCATCGGCGGCCGCCGTCAACAGGTCGATCGCTCCCACGCGCGTCAGCGGCCCCGCGCCTGCCACCAGGGTCTGGATGGCCTGGGGCGAGCCCTTGGTCGACTGGAACGTGACTTGCAGGCCGTGATTCTCGAAGTGACCGCCGGCGTCGGCGAGCAGTTCGGGGGCCACCGAGAGCGTCTCCATCGGCAGGTAACTCAAGTAGGTGAACGCAGAACCACCGCCGGTGCTGCCGCCCGTGCCGCCAGTCGCGGCGGTGCCGCAGCTGGTGAGCAGACCGGTCGTGCCGAGGGCCGTCAAGCCCAGGGCGCCGGTGAGAAAGCCGCGCCGATTGACCTGGGGCCGCGTGCGAGAAGACTGTGGGGACATCGTTGACTCCTTGTTCGGTTGGATCACCGAACACGACTGTGCCAACCCCGGACGAGCCCGCTCTACGCCAATCCCAGCCAGTGAGATCTGGATCACACGCCGCGAGCCGTCACCGCTTCGTCTGCCCGTTCAAGGCCATCGACCTGGTGATGGCCAGTCCCGTGGTCTGCACGGCATGCGCCATGGTCTGCTCCTTCAGGCTCCCCAAGGGTGTATTCACGGAGACGGCCGCGATCACCTCTCCGCGCCCATCCCGGATGGGCGCGGCCACCGAAATCGCGTCCATCACCACCTGACGGTCACAGACGGCGAACCCGCGGGAACGGATCGAGGCCAGCCTGCGCCGCAGTTCGTGGGGACTGGTCACCGTCAACGGAGTCCGCCGTTCCAGCTCGCCCGAGAGGTACTCCTCCTGCACCTCCAGTGGTGCATGCGCCAACAGCATCAGTCCCACCGAGGTCAGGTGCAAGGGGTAATGGCTGCCCACGTACGGTCGAGCATTGCGGGCACGCCAATGGGACATCCGCTCGATGAAGACGGCCTGCAGTCCCTCCCGGACGGCCAGATGCACGGGGTGGCCGGTGATGTCCATGAGGTCCTGCATGAACGGCAGGGCGGCCTGTTGAACACCCCCGGACCGGGGTGCGTGAGCCGCCACCTCCCAGAGCCACAGACCGACGTGGTATCGGTGGTCCTCGCCGACCTCCAGCACTCCCTCCTCGGCCAGAGAGCGCATGATGCGGTGACAACTGGAGGCCGGCAGTCCGGTTCGGCGACTGACCTCCGTGGCGGTCAGCTCCTCGGACCCGCGGTCGAAGGCGCGAAGGATGGAGACCACCCTGGACAGCATGCTTCGTTGATCCTCGCCAGCCAGGGCTCCTCCTCGCGTTGTGCCTAGCGTCACACGATAGCCCGAGGAACAGCGGGTGGATTGTTTTCGGCTAGTACTTCAACGCCGGCTCCGAGCTAGGGCCCAGGCCGCCACCTGGCGCGTTCGTACCGGCCAGTCCGGAGCCGATCTCGGGAGCACCCCAGACGTGGCCGTCGTCGCCCCCAGCCGTGATGGCGAACTGCGAGGGGATCAGCAGATCGTCGGCGGAGATCTCCGCGAGAGTCGAGTGTCCGTTGCCCATCATGGCGGCCTTGAGGCCGTCCTTCATGATGTCCAGCACGTTCTCCACACCGGCCTGGCCGTTCGCACTCATGCCCCAGAGGTAGGCGCGGCCGATCAGGACTCCGCGGGCGCCCAGGGCCAGGGCCTTGTACACGTGGGAACCGCGACGGATGCCGCCGTCGAGGTAGACCTCGATGTCCTGCCCGACCGCTGCCGCGACGGCCGGCAGCAGGCGGATGGTGGCCGGCGTCGTGTCGAGGTTGTTGCCCCCGTGATTGGACACGGAGATGGCGGTGACTCCGGCATCCCGGGCGGCCTTGGCATCGTCCACGCGGGTGATGCCCTTGACCATGAAGGGACCGTCCCATTGCCGGCGCAGCCACGCGATGTCCTCCCAGGTGGGGATCTCTGTCTGCCGCCACCAGCCCATGGCTTCGAAGAATCCGGGCGCCGGCTCTCCCTTCGGCACCGCATTGGGCACGGAGAGCTCCGGGGGCCGAAGGGTCTTCGCCCAGTCCAGGGCATAGCTGAACTTCCGGCCGCCCACGATCTCCGGGGCGAACTTGAGAATCGTCTTGAGGTTCATCTCCTGCGGGATCTCCGGGCTGCCCCAATCGCGACCGTAGCCGTTGGTCCAGTCCAGCGTGATGATCAGGCCTGCCGTTCCGGCGTCCTTCGCCCGCTGTGCCAACGCCAGCATCTGGTCCCGGCCCCCGGACCAATAGAGCTGAAAGAAGGTCCGGCCAGGGTTCTCCGGCATGACGTCCTCCATGGCCTTCGAGGAGTAGGCACCGAGCCCCATGGCGGCCCCCCGATTGTTCGCAGCCCGCGCCACGGCGATCTCGCCATCGGGATGCACGGCCTGGACGCCAGTCGGAGAGATCATCACCGGCGATTCGACGGGAACCCCCATGATGGTCGTCGAGGTGTCCTGGCCGAGCGGATTGCCGGTGATCTTGGGCGCGAAGCCGAGTTCAGAGAACGCGTCGATGTTGTTCTGCACGGTCATGCCGCGCTCCGAACCCGCCACGAGCGCCATATACACGGATTGCGGCAGGCGCTTCTTCGCCCGGCGCTGGGCTTCCGCCACGCTCTCGAACCATGGGTTGGTCATAGTGATGCCGTCCTGTCTGTCGGATTGTGAGCCGAGTCACTCAACTGGTGAGAGACTAAATGACACCCGGTGCCAAAGCAATGGACCTTCGACACGGGGGAAGGCCGTGAAAGCGGCAGTGGCAGGGAGACGAGCAGGACGCGCTACGAGGGTGCAGAGTAGGACTTCACGAGGGTGAAGGGAGAAGAGGCGATGGCGAACCCCAACGAGGACGAGGGCTCGGAGCGGGTGCTCGGCAGGCCCCGAGTAACGACTCACGATCGTCTGGCCGAGGTGGGAGTGGACCTGTTCACCCGCCTGGGATACGCGAACGTGTCCGTGGAGCAGATCGCTGAGGCCGCCGGGGTGTCTCGTCGAACGTTCTTCCGTTACTTCCCCTCGAAATCTGACCTGCCATGGGGTGACTTCGAGAAGGAGGTCGCCCGCCTGCGCTCGGAACTCGCCCGGGTCCGCGATGACGTTCCGCTGATGGTGGCGCTGCGCCACGCGGTGGTGGAGTTCAACCGCGTGCCTGCTGCGGGGATCGACGATCACCGTGCTCGCCTCACACTCATCCTCACCGAACCTGAGTTGATCGCGCGCTCCCAGGTGAAGTACCAGCATTGGCGGGAGGCCGTAGCCGAATTCGTCGGCCGTCGACTGGACCACCCCACGGACTCCTTTCTCCCTCAGCTGGTCGGCGAGGTCGCCCTCGGTGCGGCGGTCGCGGCCTATCGACAATGGCTTCCTTCCCACAGCGCGGATCTGCCGGCTTTCATGGATGCCGCCTTCGAGGCAATCACCAACTTAGACAGCTTGGAGGGCGTGGAAACGGGCGACGGCGGCCAGAGACCATCGCTCCCACATGGCTGAACGTCCATCACCGGTGCTACGTTCAGTTGCGGCTGCCGCTGCGGCTATAGCCGCAGTCAGGAGGCGAGTCGGCCTGAGGCGAGTCGGCAGAGAAGAGTTGAGGAGAGAGGTGTTCATGCGAAGGGCCAGAGCGTCGATCGCGGGAGGGATGCTCGCCGGAGCGTTACTCCTGAGCGGATGCACATCGTCCGGTTATCCGGCAGATCCGGACCGCACCTTGGACCGGGCCTCGGACGGCACCCTCTCGGTGGGAGTCGTACACCATCCCCCGTACGTGGACGCCTCAGGTGCGGAGCCGACCGGCAGCGAGGTCGATCTCATCGAAGGCTTCGCTCAGAACATCAACGCAGATGTCGAGTGGACCGTCTCCGGCGAAGAGGCCCTGATGACGGCCATGCACGCCGGAGATCTCGATCTGGTGGCCGGTGGGCTGACCAGCCAGTCGCCGTGGACCTCCAAGGCCTCACTGACCCGCTCCTATGCAGAAGACACCGGGCCGGACGGCAAGACGGTCAAGCTCGTGATGGCTGTTCCTTTGGGAGAGAACCAGATGTTGAGCGAGCTGGAGCGCTATCTCGATGAGAACCACCCGGGGGCGACGCCATGACCACGACCGAGCGCCGCTTCGGCAGAACAGAGCTGACACCGGAGCTTCAACAGGCACTGCGCCGTGCCATGCGGCTGGAGTGGACCACCATCGGCGTGCTGGCCGTGACCGTAGCACTGGTGGCTCTGGTGATGGGCAGCTCTCAGGCCATGAAGGCGGCCTGGATCGAGGACATGCTCTCCTTCGTGCCTCCGGTGGCCTTCCTCGTGGCTGTGCGGATCATCAACCGGCCCCCCACGCACAATCGGCCCTATGGCAACCACCGCGCGATGGGTGTCGGGCACCTGGTGGCCTCGGTGGCCTTGCTGGTCATGGGCTCCTACCTCATCGTCGATTCGGCCATTGGATTGGTCACCGCAGAGCATCCCCCGATCGGGACCTTTCACCTGTTCGGCCACACCGTGTGGCAGGGCTGGTTCATGATCGTCATCATGATCCTGTCCATTCCAGGGCCCGTGATTCTGGGCCGCATGAAGATCAAGATCGCCGAGCAACTGCACGACAAGGTGCTCTACGCCGATGCGGACATGAACAAGGCGGACTGGCAGACCGGGGTCGCGACCGCCGTCGGCGTGGCCGGCGTGGGGCTGGGACTGTGGTGGTTCGACGCGGCAGCCGCCTTGTTCGTGGGTGTGAGCATCCTCAGGGACGGGGTGACCAACGTCGGCACGGCGATCACTGACCTGGCTGACGCCCGAGCACGCACGATCGAGGGCAATGACGAACACCCGCTCATTCGCCAGGCCGAGGAGCACGCCCAGACCTTCGATTGGGTCGAGTCGGCAGGGGCTCGGATTCGGGACGAGGGTCACGTGTTCCACACGGAGATGTTCATTGTCCCTGCGGCCGGACGTGAGCTGACCACGGCGATGATCGACGAGCTTCGGGCTTCACTGGCTGACGTGGATTGGAAACTCGAGGATGTGGTGGTGTCACCGGTCCGCGAGTTGCCCGCCGAGGTGCACGGAGGCGAACCGCAGGACAAGCAGTCCGAGGGCGGCCGCAACAGCGAGTGAGGGCCGCGCCGGTCTACTCCTCCCATGTACTCCTCCGGTCAACCACGCCGGTCGACGGCACGTCAGACTGGACAGGTCAGTTCGACGCGAGGGCGGCCACGCCGCGGACGATGGCCACGGCCGCCCCCAGGCCGGCGAGGGAGATGGCCAACGTGCGCGCCGACTCCAGGGAGACCCTCGTGCTGAGCCACGCCCCGATCCGGATGCCGACCACCACGGTGGTCACGATGATCGGGAAGAGCCACCACGGGGGCAACTGAGAGAACGTGGTGGCACCGACCATGAGTTTGGTTGCCACGGAGAACAGTCCCATGGTCATGAACGTCGGTTGCATGGTGGCAGCGAAGGAGCGCTGGTCCCACCGGGCGAATCGCGAGTACATCACCATGGCCGGCGCCGCAACGCCGGCACTGGTGTTGAGAAAGCCACCGACCATCCCGGTGGTCGCCGTCAGCGCGTGGGATCGAACGTAGGGCACCCGAGGCGCACCGAAGGTCAGCGCCAACGCCGCCAGGACCACCGAGCCGATCACGATGTTCAGCCAGGCGGGTCCGACGGCGCGCACCATGAACGCCGCGGGAACCGCGCCGAGCAAGGCCATCGGCATGAAGATGAGGTAGCGCTTCCAGTCCACGTCCTTGATCACGGCCAGCATGATCAGGAACCCGGAGACCACCGTCGTCGAGTTGGTGACGAACACCCCGAGGGCCGGTCCCATGAGCAACGCCAGAACCGGGGCCACCACCAGACCCACTCCGGTTCCTGAGAGTCGCTGCAGGGTCGAGCCGACGAGGATGGCAGCCACTGCGGCGAGGACGATCCCGACGGTCATGGGACGTCTCGCTCAGCCGGAAGGATCGCTAGAGGGCTCACCGGTCCGAGTCTAAGTCGTGCCGATGGTCTCGCGAGTCAGGCGCTCACTGCCGTACCGAGACCGGCGTCCGCGCCGACCGGCCCGTGGGGATAGGCCCCGGCACGCCCCTGAAAGGCGAGAATCGCCGGATTCTGGACGACGCCGTCGCGCACCTCGACGGCCCGCGTGATCGTCTCGCTGCCGGCCCAGGCTGCGGGGCCGCCCATGACCGTGTCCAGGAAGGGCAGCAGAGCGTCACTGATCTCCCAGCTCGCCGAATTCCACAGGTACGAGGGGCTGTGGTCCACGGAGTAGTAGGTCACGTTCGGACCGACGGTGAACATCGGATCGGCGAAACTGGTCGGCCGGGCCCATTCGAAAGCCATGCCCTCATCGCAGGACACGTCAATGATCATGCTGCCGGGATGGAACGCTTCCAGGTCGGCGGTGCGCAGATACAGCAGCGGGTCGTTGGGATCCTGCAGTGTGCAGTTCACGACGATGTCACTCTCGGCCAGGAACGGTGCCAACGGCAACCGGCCGTCGTCGGTGATGACCTCGCTGAGGTACGGGCCGCCGTCGTGATCGAACTGAATCATCTGAGCCGAGTGAATCGGCGCGGCCACGGACGCGACTTTGCGGTTCGTCAGGACGCGGACATCGGAGATGCCGTGGGCCTTCAGGGCGGTGACGGCCCCGCGAGCGGTGGCACCGAAGCCGATCACGACGGCGCTGAGCCGGCGACCGTAATCACCGGTGACCCCCGTGAGCGCCAGGGAGTGAAGGACCGAGGAGTAGCCGGCCAGTTCGTTGTTCTGGTGGAACACGTGCAGCGAAAAGCCGCCGTCGGTGGCCCAGTGGTTCATGGCCTCGAAGGCGATCAGGGTCAGCCGCTTGTCGATGGCCAACTGTGTCAGTTCGCGGTCCTGGACACAGTGCGGCCATCCCCAGAGGGTCTGCCCGTCCCGGAGCTCCGCCACATCCGCCAGCAGTGGCTTGGCCAGGACCACGATGTCCGCGGCGGCGATGACTCCGGCACGGTCGGTCACCGTGCCGTCGAGCTCCGCCAGCGCTGCATCCGAATAGCCGAACTTCTCCCCGTACCCCTCCTCGAACACCATCCGCTGCCGCACCGACGGGTCGATACGCTCCAGGTGGCGCGGGTGGATGGGCACACGATGCTCATCGGTCTTGCGCGTTCTGCCGAGGACGCCGAGCACGGCATCGCTTGCCGTGGACGCGGTTGAAGCGGGGCTGTTCGGTGTTGAGGTGTTCGGGCCTGACATGGTGCACATCCGTTCCAGGGCACCACAGTGGCACCGTACGCCTCAGGCTATACCGGTCCGCCTCAGGATTGGTCGGCGGCCCACTCCTGGACGACTTCGGCGAGAGGTGTGGTCGGACGGCCGATGAGCTGCTCGAGGTCAGTCGAATCCGAGTACAGCTCCCCCGCGGCCACGTGTGCGTCCAAGGTCACGACGAACTCGATGGTGCCGTCATCCAGGCCGGCGTCGCGGAGAGCCTGCTCGTGGGCGGCCGGGTCCAGGTTCTTGTACTCGACATCGCGGCCCAGAGCCTCGGCGAATAGGCGGGCGAATCCGGCCATCGTCGTGTCCTGGCTGCCGGCCAGTTCATAGGTCTGGCCCTCGTGACCCTGACTGAGCAGCACCGCGGCCGCGGCCTCTGCGTAATCGGCCCGAGTAGCCGGGGAAACCCGTCCGTCTCCCGCGCTACCACTGAACGAGCCTGTCGCCGCAGCCTGGTCGAAACTGCCGCGGTAGTTCTCCACGTACCAACCATTGCGCAGCAACGTGTACGGAACGCCGCTGTCTGCCAACGCCTGTTCCGTGTCACGATGCTCCGGGCCGAGGGCCAAGGCGCTCCGGTCCGCCCGCAACAGGGACGTGTAGATGATCCGGTCCATTCCGGCGTCACGGGCAGCATCGATCACGGCCGCATGCTGGCGAGACCGCTGACCCACCTCCGAACCGGAGACGAGCATCAGGGTGTCTCCAGCCGACAGCACAGCGGAGTCAGGGGCATCAAAGTCAAACCGGGCTGTGGCGACCCCCTGTGCTGAGAGGTCCTCGAGCTTCTCGACGGCGCGGCCGGTAGCCGTGATCTCAGCCGGGTCGGCCCCACGCCGCAGCAGCGATTCGACGATGAGGCGGCCCAACTGGCCGGTGGCCCCCGTGACAATGATGGACATAGCGAAACTCCTTTGGTCGGCAGATGCGGCGTGCACCCCGGGCATGAACCCCGTGTGCCTCCGCCCTACCGATCCAACACCGGGACGGCGGTTGAAACAAGCGCCTCAAGATCAACGGAGGCAACAAGAACTGGTTCAGCGAGTGACCTCACGCTGGATCTCACTCCAGAACTGGCGAACACGAACCTCCATGTCGTCGACAATGTCCCGAACACCATCAATGGTCTGATCAGCAGGATCGGAAACATCCCAGTCGAGGTAACGCTTGCCCGGGTAAACCGGACAGGCATCCCCACAGCCCATGGTGACGACATAGTCCGCGGCGCGGACGACGTCGTCGGTCAGGGGTTTCGGGTAGGCCCCCGTCAGATCGATACCCCTCTCCGCCAACACATCCACAGCGAGGGGGTGGACGTCTGACTGCGGCAGAGACCCGGCTGAGCGAACCTCGACATCGCCTGCCGCGTAGTGCGCGAGCAGCGCCGCAGCAATCTGCGAGCGGCCGATGTTGTGGACGCAGACGAACAATACTTGAGGGACCCCAGAATCGATCTTCCCCTGAGATTGGCCCAGAGCCCGGAGTCGGTTGTCAGCGAAGTGGGCGGCGATAGAGGCCAGGTGAGTGCGGACGCGCGCTGTGCGAGAGAGCGTGGCATAGGACTCGAAGACGTATCGTTCTACGGTTTCCGGAGAGAAGATTCCCGCGTACTTTTCGGCCAAGTGCTCGGCAGAGCGCTGCAGGACATGAGTGTCCAGCGCTGGAGTGGTCTGTGTGCTTTCGGCATGAGCGTCCACGGTGCCATCGCCTCAGACCGTGCTCGGACTCGTCGTCAGCAGCTCCGAGATCAGTTGCTCGATTCGAGCCCTGATCTCGTCGCGGATGGGACGGACGCCATCGATTCCCTGACCTGCAGGATCGTCCAGCTTCCAGTCTTCATAGCGCTTCCCCGGGTAGAACGGGCATGTGTCTCCGCAGCCCATGGTGACGACCACATCCGAATCCCGCACGGCCTCATCTGTCAGGACCTTCGGGGTTTCGGCTCTGAGGTCGATGCCCTCCTCGGCCATGGCTTCGACGGCGGCCGGATTGACCGAGTCGGCCGGCTCCGTTCCGGCCGAGCGAACCTCGATGCGCCCGTCCGAGAGGTGGTGAAGATACGCTGCGGCCATCTGGGACCGGCCGGCATTGTGAACACAGACGAACAGCACTGACGGGCGGTCCGTGGTCGCTTCCGGGGCAGGCGCTCCTGGGTGGTCAACTGGTTGGTCAGTCATTGTTCATCCGTTTCTCTTGGGCCGGTGATTGGCCGTGGTGGGAACGAGTTCTTCCAGCAGTGTCTGGACGCGGGCGTCAATGTCATCGCGAATCAACCGCATCCGCTCGATGCCCTCGATGCCTCGAAGCGACGGTTCGTCGGTGGTCCAGGTTTCGATCGTCCCGGTCATTTCCGCGACCGGCTTGACCTGGGCCTCCTGGCCAAGCACCACAATCCGGTCGACACGGGCCAGGAGGCTCGTATCGAGGGGCTTCGGAAATCCGGACGACATATCGGCGCCGGATTCCCTGATCGTCTCGGCGGAGAGGTCATTGATCCGCTTTCCCGGGGCCGTACCTGCGGAGTGAACCTCGACCGCTCCCCCAGCACGATGCTCCATGAGGGCGGCAGCCATTTGCGATTTGCCGCCGTTCTTGACGCAGACGAACAGCACGGAGGGTCGGCGGGTGGGGTATTCGGAGTGGTGTTCGGAAAGAGGCGATTTTGCCGACGTCATCGGGATGGATCTCCTGTCTGCACGTGCCTGCCGTCAACGCCTGAGGCGCGGGACGGAACGGTGGGGTCCCCGGGAAAGAGGGTTCTGCCGGCCCAGAGGGAGGCATAGACCAGAGCCACCAGGACGGGTACTTCGATCAACGGCCCGACGGCGCCCGCCAGGGCTTGTCCTGAGGTGACGCCGAAGGTGCCGATCGCCACGGCGATGGCCAGCTCGAAATTGTTTCCGGCAGCGGTGAACGCCACGGTGGTGGACTTGGCGTAGTTGAGTCCCACCATCTTGGAGGCGAGCAGGCTGATCCCGAACATGACCACGAAGTAGGCCAGCAACGGCACGGCGATCCTCGCCACCACCCAGGGCTGGGTGGTGATGGCTTCGCCCTGCAGTGCGAAAAGCACCACGATGGTGAACAAGAGCCCGTATAGGGCCCACGGGCCGATCTGGGGCAGGAACCTCTCCTCGTACCACTGGCGACCCTTGGCCCTCTCGCCCACGGTTCGGGTCAGGAATCCGGCCACCAGCGGGATTCCCAGAAACACCAGCACACTGAGGATGATGGACCAGACCGAGAAGTCGGCGCTGGTCGTCGGAAGGCCCAGCCAGGACGGGAGGATCTGGAGGTAAAACCAGCCCAGGCCTCCGAAGGCGAGAACCTGGAAGATGGAGTTGATGGCCACCAGCACGGCAGCTGACTCCCGGTCACCACAGGCCAGATCGTTCCAGATCAGCACCATGGCGATACACCGGGCGAGACCGACGATGATCAGGCCGGTACGGTACTCGGGCAGGTCGGGCAGTAGCATCCAAGCCAGGGCGAACATGAGGGCGGGCCCGACGAGCCAGTTCAGCACCAAGGACGTGGCCATCAGTCGCCGGTCTCCGGCCACGCGGCGGGTCTCGTCATAGCGGACCTTGGCCAGCACCGGATACATCATCACCAGGAGACCGATGGCGATCGGCAGGGAGACTTCGCCGATCCTGACGGCCTCGAGCGCGGTGTTCAACCCGGGAATGAAACGCCCCAGACCCAAGCCGGCGACCATGGCCAGCAGGATCCACGCCGGGAGCCAGCGGTCCAGAAAGGACATCTCGTTCATGACCCGTGGCCGGGTGCCCTCAGGCGCCATGGTGGCACTCATGCGCACCCACCTCTCATATAGATCTTCATCTATACGAACAGTACCGGGACATATCGACAGGCGTCAATGTATAGTGGAGTGATGGCGACGATCACCACTGTTCCTGACACCGAGGATCCCACGGCCCGGCCGACACTGCCCGCCGTCGAGTGCTGCACGCTGTCCGAAGGTCCCATCAGCGTCAACGACGCCCAGCGGGCCGCGGATCGCCTCAAGGCCCTCGCGGACCCCATGCGCCTGCGCCTTCTTTCCCATGTCGCCGCACAGGGCTGCGAATCGGTCTGCGCCTGCGACCTCACCGACGAGCTGGGGATCAGCCAGCCCACCGTCAGTCACCACCTGAAGAAGCTCGTGGATGCCGGTCTGCTCGTGCGCGACCAACGCGGCAAGTGGGCTCACTACAGCGTCGTGCCGGAGGCCTTCTCAGAGTTGCGGAAGATGCTCGAACTGGGCTGAGAGTGGGTCAGATGCCCTGTTCGCGCAAGAACTCCCGTACCTGACGGCCATAGTCCACGGGGTTCTCCAGATTGGGGCAATGAGCAGCGCCGGGAATCTCGCTGTACTGCCCATCCGGCACCGTTTCGGCGAGGCGGCGACCGTTCTCCAAGTGATCCGGAGAGTCCAGCTCCCCATTCAAGGCCAAGACCGGGACCGTGATTCCGGAAGCTCGCTCCCAGGTGTTGAGCACCGGCGTCGGGCCCTGCGGGGGCACGAGGTTGCCCTGGGGATCACGCGGCATCGCCGCGACCGTGTCGCGAACCATCGACTCCAAGAGCTCCACGACCTCCGGAGAGAGATCCCCACGATTCCGAGAGGGCCCGTAGTAGAACTGCATGAAGGCCTCAACCCATGCGTCGGGGTCATTTGCCTCTGCTGCGGCCGCCATGGCGGCGAACCGCGCGTGCGACCACGGGTCAGTGAAGGTCGGCTCGCTCGTGCCAGTCCCGCTGATAAGCAACCCCGCGCACCGCTCGGGAAATTCCAGCGCAAGATCGACAGCGGTCCCGCCTCCCATGGAGATACCGGCGACGACGGCCCGTTCAATCCCGAGACCATCCAGGAGCTCTACGAGGTCGTCTACCAGGCGATGCGACTCGGTCGCGCCCGTCGAGCCACCGTGTCCGCGAGCGTCGGGAATCACCACCCGCCGCTCAGGGAATGAGTGATACTGCCGGGACCACATGCGGTGGTCGCCGCCACCGCCGTGCAGCAAGACCAAGGGAGGCAAGGTTCGATCCGGCGATGACTGCCCCGACGAAGGTTCGGGCGGAAGATCCAGCAGGGTCACGGCATGGTCGGTCAGGCGGACCGTGTGCAATGCATCATTCATGACAACTAAGGTGTCATATTGACGGCGATTCGACAACCAAAGTGTCATGCTGGACTCATGACCACGCCACTAGATTCTCCAACCCTCGGTGCCCGGCTAGCGGAGGTTTATCTCCTCGTGGGTCCGGTGTATCGCAAGGCCTCTAAGATCGTTCAGCAGCAACAGGCCGGGATGAAGATGTCCATGGGTGTTCGGGCCGTGTTGGAGCAGTTGCAGCGCGAAGGTGACGTCACCGTCCCCAGGATCGCCGCCAGTCAGGAGTTGAGTCGCCAGTTCGTACAACGCATGGTCCATGAGGCGCACGAGGCCGGCTATGTGGAACTGGTGGAGAACCCCCGGCATCGACGCTCGTCACTCGTGCGGCTGACACCGGGTGGCCGCGCAGCCATCGAGGCCGTGATCCACCGAGAACATTCCCTCTTGGGGAACATGCCCGGCGAACTCACCCACGAGGACATCGAGACAACACTTCATGTCCTGCGATCGATGCTCCGCGGCATGGAGGACGTGGAAGCCGCCATGGAGTAGTCCATGGCGCAGGTCCCGGTGCCGAGACTGTGGTTTCGAGGCCGTCGCGTGGAGACCGTTGCTTCGAGGCAGCTGTGTCCGAACTCCAGAGCGTCCATCAGGCGTTCCAAACGGTTCGAGCAGGGTGTACTTTGGCCGCCAGGTTGGCACGACTCCACATCACGCATCCCCTTTGCTCACCCGCACGGTGAAAGGAATAGACCATGGCCGGTGTGCAAGGCCTCACCACGATGGTGCTCACAGCCGATGACGTGGACGCCGCCGCCGAGTGGTATGTCGACTTCTTCGGCATCCAGCCCTATTTCCGACGCCCGGAGTCCGGTCCGGCCGCATACGTCGAGTTTCGCATCGGACCGGACGAGGACGAGTTGGGCATCATGAGCCGCAGCTTTGCGCCTGCAGGATCGAGCGGTTCCGGAACCTCCATCACGTATTGGCAGGTGGAGGACGTGAGTGCGAGCGTGGACGATCTGATTCGGCGTGGGGCACACCCCCACACTCGGGGTCACCGATCGCGAGGCGGGTTTCACCACCGCTTCCGTGATCGATCCCTTCGGCAGGCAACGTGCTCGGCCTCATGCACAGCCCTCATTGGGCTCAGAGACACTAGCCGATCAGGCTGACGCTCCGACGATGGGTATCGTATTCTGCGGGTTTCGCGCCGTTTCTGACCGCTCGCAATCATGATGCATGCGACCCGTCAGGATCGGCACGACCCGCGAACACTGCCGCGGCGGATCGGCATGACTGCCCACAGAAACCCCGGCCCGGACCGCCCTCAGGCAAACGAAAAGCCCGGACCCATCATCGCGGGTCCGGGCTGTCCGGGATCTCTTGAGAGACCACATTGTGGAGGTAAGGGGATTCGAACCCCTGACCTTCTCCATGCCATGGAGACGCGCTACCAACTGCGCCATACCCCCAACTGGGTGTTGCCTGCGCTCTGCGTTTCCGCACCGCCCGAAGCAACTCCATAAATATACACAGGCCCTCAGTGCCTCTGCAAATCGGCCGGACGGCCGCCGTCGGCCAGTTCGGTCAGCCGACCTCGGCTAGTTCTGACCGTCGGTCTTCGGCGTCCAGTCGGCGTTCGACGAGGGTGTCCAGTCTCCCGCCGAGGCCTCGCCGCCGGGATCGACGGCCGATCCGCCCTCGTCTGCGGCCACCCCGTCGGCCAGACCGAGATCGATCAGCGGAGCGTCCTTCCACAACCGGTCGAGAGCGTAGAAGACCCGCTCTTCCTCGTGCTGAACATGCACCACGAAGTGCCCGTAGTCCAGCAGCACCCATCGGCCCCCGGCCCTGCCCTCACGACGGCTGACGTCCAGCGCGAGTTGCTGGGTGAGCACGTCTTCGATCTCGTCCACCACCGAGAGGACCTGGCGCTCGGAGCCCGCAGAGGCCATGAGGAACGCATCGGTCAGCCCCATCCGGTCGGCCACGTCGACGGCGACAATGTCCGTGGCCTGCTTGTCCGCTGCGGCTTGGCCAGCCAGTTTCAGCGCGGTCAGGGTGGTTTCGGGGACGGTCACAGGCAACTCCTGGGAGACAGTGGTGGATGGCGGTCGGCGGTAATCATGACGGGACTGCTGCGAGGTGGTCAGAAGACGAAGGTGTCAGAAAACTATGGCCAGGATGAGCGCGATCAGCAAGATCAGAACCACGATGCCGGCCACGATCATCAGCGTGCGTTCACGGGCCGACCATTCCGTCGCTTTGAGCGAGTCCAGCCCGTGGGCGGCCTGCGCTTCCACCGGCTCATGGACCACGGGAGCCTCAGATGCAGACCGTTCTGCGACCGGAGACTTCGGCCGCGGCTGAACGACGGTCTCGGCGGGCGGGACCTGACTGATGAGCCCGGTGTTGAGTTGACGCGCCTTTTCGGCCAGTCGCTCCTGTTGGCGAAGCAAATCGGGGTCCACTGCGGAAGGGTCGCCGCCGCCGGACGCCTGGATCTTCTCGGCCAGTTCGGCAGCCTCGGCCGCCAACGACTCGCGCGTGACCGGCTCGGCGTCCGTGGGGTTCGTTCCCTCGTCAGCCGTCCCCGACACGTCGTTCCCGGGAATGACGTCTTGGGGTACGACGGCGGCCGGGCCACCTGCCGGCGCTTCCGCGCGTCGGGCTCGGGTCGCCTTGCGTGGAGTGCCCTCCGTGGTGGGCTGCGAGGGGCTCGTTTCCGCTGACTCGGTTGGCGCCGCACCAGCAGACGCCGCACCAGCAGACACCGCGGATTCGGCGTCACGCTGCCGCCGCCATTCTCGAATCTCACGGCGGCTCAGTGGTTGACCGTCGGGGCCGACCGGGACGCCGTCGCGGTCCAGGGTGACATGCTCCGGCAAGCCCCCGGTGCCCGAGGCCGAGCGCGCGCGCCGTGCCCGGATGACGGGCAACTCAGCGGAATGGGCCCCCTGACTCACCGATGCGGGTCCCGAAGCGGCATGCGAGCCGACCCGGGAATTCTCCGCGCCGGTGCGCTTCAGCGCATAGCCGCCGTCGGTGGCGTCCTCTGCCGAATAGACCTGCGGAACCTGTCCGGTGAGCGGGCCGACGTCGGTGGGGCTGATCGCGTTGGCCGGCAGCTCGAGGATGGCGGCGACCGTGGTCTCGCCCTCCGGAGCACCGGCTTCTCGGTCGGCCCGGCGGTGTTGGCGCAAGGACCTCCGCGTCGGCAATGGCGGATCCGTCTTCTTGATGACCGGCTTCTTGATCTCTGGTTCCCTCATACCTCGGCCCCTCCGCCACCCAGTCCCCCACCGGGAGTGTGAGCGGTCGGCAAGTATAGGTTGTGTTTGGCAATGTACTGGACCACGCCATCCGGAACGAGGTACCAGACCGGTCTGTTGGCTTGCACTCGCGCACGGCAGCCAGTGGACGAGATGGACATCGCCGGGATCTCCATCAGCATCACTCCGGTCTCCGGACTGAGTTCCACCAGATCGTGGCCCGGCCGCGTGACCCCGACGAATTGGGCCATGTCCCAGAGCTGGTCGATGTCCTTCCACGTCATGATCTGGGCCAGGGCGTCGGCGCCGGTGATGAAGAACAAGTCCGCTTCAGGGCGCAGAGTCCGCAGATCCCGCAGGGTATCCGCGGTGTATGTCGGACCCGGTCGATCAATGTCCACCCGGGATACGGTGAACCGCGGATTGGCCGCGGTGGCCACCACCGTCATGAGATACCGGTGTTCGGCGGGGGAAACCTGGGTGGCGTCCTTCTGCCACGGCTGCCCGGTGGGCACGAAGACGACTTCGTCCAGTTCCAGCTCGGCCGCCACTTCCGAAGCCGCGACCAGGTGGCCATGGTGGATGGGATCAAAGGTGCCGCCCATAACTCCCAGGCGGAAACGACGTTGGGTCACAGTGAAAGGCGTCTCGACCGGGTTCAGTGGCCGGAGCGCTGGCCATCGCGGCCGGTGGAACCGTGGACGTCAACCGCCGTGGTCGGTGCGGGAAGACGCTCACTGACCGAACGCAGTGACATGGTGGCCAGCAGCAACAGCAAGAACACCACGAACGCCCCGACGCCGAAGACCCAAGCGGGGGCGATCAGCTCATTGACCACGTGGTGCGTCTCGGCAGCGAGGACGTTCGCGGCGGCGGTGATGTTCTGCATCAGGTGGTTCTCCTCGAAGCGGCCGGTCATTCCGGCCTGATATCGCTGTGGTCTCAGGTCGCTGTCGTCTCAGTGGGTCTTTCCGACCCATCCTAGTCCCTCCGCCGCCATCACCAGCACCTCACGGGGACGTGGCCGGGACCTCAGGGACGGACTTGTCCGTCACCCCGGAGCACCCATTTGGTGGTGGTGAGTTCCTCGAGCCCCATCGGACCACGGGCGTGCATCTTCTGCGTGGAGATGCCGACCTCCGCTCCCAGACCGAGCTGGCCGCCGTCGGTGAACCGTGTTGAGGCGTTCACGATGACCGCCGCAGAGTCGATCTCGGTGACGAACCGGTCGGCGTTGGCGAGGTCATTGGTCACGATCGCCTCGGTGTGTCCGGTGGACCACCGGCGAATGTGATCCATCGCCTCGTCCAGCGACTCCACCGTCTTGACCGCCATCTCCATCGCCAAGTACTCCGTGCCCCAGTCCTCGTCGGTGGCCTCCGTCGCCTGCACTTCGCTCGGCAGCCATGCGCGAGCGGCCTCATCGACGTGCAGCACCACGCCGGCCCGGGACAGGGCCCGCAGCACCTCCCGGCCGGCATCCTCGGCCTGGGCGTGCAGCAAGAGCGTCTCGGCCGCGTTGCACACGGAGACCCTCTGGGTCTTGGCATTCATCGCGATGTCCACGGCCATCTTCACGGGAGCAGTCCGATCGATGAACAGGTGGACATTGCCCTCGCCGGTCTCGATGACGGGCACGACGGCGTTCCGGACGACGGACTGAATGAGGTCACGTCCACCGCGCGGCACCAGCACGTCGACCGATCCCCGCTCGGACATCAGGGCAGTGGCGCCCTCGCGGCCGAACTCGTCGATCCCCTGGATGATGTCCGCTTCGAAGCCATAGGCCAGCGCCTGTTCACGCAGGATCTGAATCAGCACGGCGTTGGTCTCCCGTGCCGCAGAACCACCCCGAAGAATGACGGCATTGCCGGATTTGAGCGCCAAGCCGGCGATGTCCACCGTGACATTCGGACGGGCCTCGTAGATGGCTCCGATCACACCGAGGGGGACGCGGAGCTGGGTCATGTGCAGCCCATTGGGCAGATCGCGACCACGGACCACGTCTCCCACCGGATCCGGCAGTGCGGCGAGTTCCTCGAGTGCGGCGGCCAGTGCTCCGATGCGCTGCTCGTCGAGGCGAAGACGGTCCAGCAGCGCCTCGGACGTGCCCTTTTCCCGGCCCTGCTCCAGATCCTTCTCGTTCGCTGACAGGATCGCGGCAGCGGTGGCACGCAGGGCGTCGGCCATACCGTGCAACGTGTCGTCCTTGCGGGCGCGACGTGCGGTGGCCAGCTCCGGCCGTGCCTTGCGAGCTCGTTCGGCGACCTTTCGGACACCTTCACGGACCTCTTCGGACACGGCGTCAGAGGCAGCGTCAGACACAGCGGGCGACGCGGATTCGGCAATCCCGGAGGCGTTCTCGGCAGTCGTGGACATACCCCGAAGCCTACCGGTGGTACTGCGCCCGGCTCGAAAGACGAACACAATCGTCGGTGTGCACCACGGGACGCTGATACTCGGGACCGAGCTGATCCCGCAATTGTGCTGTGGTGCTGCCGAGCATGTCCGGCAGCTCGGACGAGGAGTAGTTCACGAACCCGCGGGCGACCACCAGTCCACGCTGATCCGCGAGCTCGATCGGGTCGCCGGCGTCGAAGACGCCATCGACTCCGATGATCCCGGCCGGGAGCAAGGATCTCTTGTTCTTCACCACGGCCGTGACGGCGCCGTCGTCGAGCACCACCCGGCCCTGCACTTCGGCGAGGAGTCCGAGCCAGATGCCGCGGGCGGAGCGGCGCTTGCCCGAGGCCTGGAACCACGTGCCCACGTCCTCACCGGCCAGCGCGGCATCCGCGTTCTCGGCGGAGGTGACCAGTGCGTGGATGCCGGATCCGCTGGCGATTCCGGCGGCATCCACCTTGGTGACCATGCCGCCCGTCCCGACGCCGGCCGGTCCGGTCCGTCCGATGGCCACATCTTCCAGATCGGCACGTGAGCCGACGAACGGAATGCGTCTGGAGTCCGGGCGGGACGGCGGACCGGTATAGAGCGCGTCCACGTCGGTCAGCAGCATCAGGGCGTCGGCGCGCAGCAGATTGGCCACCAGTGCCGAGAGGCGGTCGTTGTCCCCAAACCGAATCTCCGCCGTGGTCACCGTGTCATTCTCGTTGACGATCGGCACCACGGACAGTGCCAGCAACCGGTTCAGGGCCCGGTGGGCATTGGTGTACTGAATGCGGCGGATCAGGTCATCCGCGGTCAGCAGCACCTGCGCCACCTCGATGCGGTGCCGCGCGAAGGAGGCGGCGTAGTCGGCCAACAGTTTTCCCTGCCCGACGGCGGCCGCAGCCTGTTGCGTGGCCAGGTCACGCGGGCGTTTGGCCAAGCCGAGGGGGTGGATGCCAGCCGCGATGGTCCCCGAGGAGACCAGCACGACATCGGTGCCACGGGACCGCACGGCGGCGATCGTGTCCACGAGGGAGTTGATCGCCTCATGGTTGAGCCCCGTCGGGGTCGTCAGCGAGGACGAGCCGATCTTGATGACGAGGCGGCGTGCGCGGTGCAGGGTGTCGCGGCCCGTCACCGGGTTGGTCACATGATCAGCCATCGGCGCCGTCTCGCCGCTGCTCGCCCGCCTGACTCGTCTGGTCGGCGTCATCCGGCGCATCGTCGGCGGCGAGCCCGGCCAGCCGGTTGATCTCGCGATCCACAGACCACACACCAGTGCGGCGCTCGGCCTCGTCCTCGGCTTGAGCGGCAGCGCGGGCCGCCTTGCGCTCCTCGTACTCGCGGCGCTTCTGCTCGCGCGTGGGCCGGGCCTGTTCCTCCATTCGGAGGTCGGCGCCGCGGGGTCCACCGAGCAACTCGGCGCCGGCGGCCATGGTGGGCTCCCAGTCGAAGACCACGCCGTCGTCGTCGCTGCCGATCACCACGGCGTCGCCGGGCTTGGCACCCTGCTTGAACAGTGCCTCTTCCACCCCGATGCGGTTCAAGCGGTCGGCCAGATAGCCCACGGCCTCGTCATTCGTGAAGTCGGTCTGGGCCACCCAGCGTTCGGGCTTGGCGCCGCGGACGCGGAACAGCGGTTCGAGGTTGCGCTCTTCGCGGTGGATCTCGAAGTCCTTGCTGCGGCTCGAGCGGGCCGACCGGGGTCGGATGACGACGGGCTCGGCGACCTGTTCCGGCTCCGGCGTCCGCTCCCGGGCCTGTCGGACCAGATCGGCCATGGCGAACTTGAGCTGGTCGAGGCCCTGATGCGAGATGGCGGAGACCTCGAAGACGCGCAGACCCCGCTGTTCGAGGGTCGCGCGGACCATATCGGCCATGTCCTGGCCGTCGGGCAGATCGGTCTTGTTCAGGGCGACGATGCGGGGACGCTCGTTCAGCGGCACCACTCCACTGCCGCCCTGGGCGAAGATCGGCTCCACGGCGTAGGCGGCCAGTTCCGCCTCGATCGCGTCGAAGTCAGAGAGCGGGTCGCGGTCGGACTCCAGGGAGCCGCAGTCCAACACGTGCACCAGCGCGGCGCAGCGCTCCACGTGCCGCAGGAACTCCAGGCCCAAACCCTTGCCCTCTGAGGCACCCGGGATCAGACCGGGGACGTCGGCGACGGTGTAGCGGGTCTCCCCCGCCTGGACCACACCGAGATTCGGGACCAAGGTGGTGAAGGGATAATCCGCGATCTTCGGCCGCGCCGCTGAGAGGGCAGCGATCAGCGATGACTTGCCCGCCGAGGGGAATCCGACCAGGGCGATGTC
The DNA here is from genome assembly GCF_042665635.1 of Citricoccus sp. GCM10030269. Taxonomy (NCBI): domain Bacteria; kingdom Bacillati; phylum Actinomycetota; class Actinomycetes; order Micrococcales; family Micrococcaceae; genus Citricoccus; species Citricoccus sp. GCM10030269. The sequence continues at coordinate 516,729 of NZ_JBHTCV010000005.1, forward strand.
CGCGACGGACTTCAGCTCCAGGACGATGTCCCTCTCGTCACCGGGGATTCCGAGCAGAGCGAAGCCGGGGGCCTTGCGCTTTTGCGAGGACAGGGAGGCGTTGCCGAGCCCGCCTTGTCCGCCCTCCGCGGCCACGAAGCTGGCCCCGTGGCCCACCAGGTCAGCGAGGATGTTGCCGTCGGCATCCTTGACGACGGTGCCGTCGGGAACCTTCAGAACCAGGGACTCACCATGAGCGCCGTTGCTGAAATCACCCTTACCCGGACCGCCGTTGCCGGCGTGACGGTGCGGAGCGTGGTGGAAGGACAGGAGCGTGGTGGTCTGGTTGTCCACGACCAGGGTGACATCGCCGCCGTTGCCGCCATTGCCGCCGTCGGGACCGCCCAGGGGCTTGAATTTCTCCCGACGCACCGAGACACAACCGTGGCCTCCGTGACCGCCGGAAACGTGCAGGACTACTCGGTCCACGAAAGCCGCCATGGCCGCCTCTCCTCATCAACACTGGGTGTTACTAGTGTGGCGCACGACGTGCTCCGCTGTACTCTTCAGCGGTCTGCAGTGCTGCGCCTTAACGACTCCGGCGGGGGCAGGCCGCAGTGGCCCGCCCCCGCCGGAGGGATGTCCTACTGGGGGAACATTCCCCCGGATGCCGTCAGTCTGAGATCACTCAGCAGCGGCAGGAACGATGTTCACGACCTTGCGACCGCGACGGTGACCGTACTCGACGGCACCGGCCGAGAGGGCGAACAGGGTGTCGTCCTTGCCGATTCCCACGTTCGAGCCCGGGTGGAACTTGGTGCCGCGCTGGCGGACCAGGATCTCGCCGGCGTTGACGGCCTGGCCGCCGAAACGCTTGACGCCCAGGAACTGCGGGTTGGAATCGCGGCCGTTCTTCGAGGAACTACCGGCTTTCTTATGTGCCATTGTTCAATCCTTCGATGTGTGTGCGGCCACGGGCTGTGTGCCTTGAACCGCGGGGCTGGGGCTCTGGAGTGGAACCGGCGCTGAGAACCGGATCAGGCGATCGAGGTGACCTTGACGGTGGTCAGCTCCGAACGGTGACCCTGGCGCTTCTTGTAGCCGGTCTTGCTCTTGTACTTCTGGATGACAATCTTCTTGCCACGGGACTCACCGACGACCTCGGCCGTGACGGTGACCTTGGCCAGGTCATCGGCACCGGTGGTCACCTTGTCCCCGTCCACCAGCATGACGGCGGGCAGCTCCACGGAGCTTCCGGCCTCAGCGGCGACGCGGTCAAGGGTAACGAGGTCTCCAACGGAGACCTTTTCCTGGCGGCCGCCAGCGCGGACAATCGCGTACACCACTTGGGACTCACTTCTCTCGACGTTCACGAATTTGTTCTGCTGCTGTCCCGGCCTGCCGAAACCAGCGGTGTCCGGCCGGCGAATGCGGACGGTACCGGACAGCGGGGGCAATGGCTCTGGGCGTACCGGCGGGCTTTCCTACACCCATTCACGGGGCAGACAGAAAACGACGGCGGCGCAGCACCGAGTATCCATCTTACCCGCCGGTTTGCCCAGGGCCAAATGACACACCTACTCCGAACGCGTGATGTCCTCCGCCCGAACGCCGACCCCGAGCATCATCGGTGCGGCCGAGTCGGCTGAGCTCTGCTGTCCGGCCTTCTCCGTCACCGCCGGACCGGAGACCGAGGCAGAGGCGCTGAATCGACGTCCGTTGCCAGCGTCCGCCGACGCGGCGCTGAGGTCCACCGTGCGGATGTCACCCGAGGTGCCATCCGAGGAGGCAGCACGACGCCGGCGCTGTGGCCGTGCCGTCCCGCTCGCCGGCGCGGTGGTCGCGGGTTTGGCCGAAGAGGTGCTCGCGGTGCGCTTGGCCGGCGCGCTGGTCGCCGGCTGGGCCGACGGGGTCGCGGAAGAAGTGGACTGCTCACTGCCCTGATCGCGCGGCGCCCTCTGGTCGAGCGCGCTTTCCAATGCGGCCAGATCGGGAGTGGAACTGGCACGCCGAGACTTCCGGCGTCCACGCGGCACCTCGACGGTCTCGCCACCGAAGTTCAACGTCGGTGATCCCTCGTCGCGCTTGCCGTTGTCCGGGCTGCTGTTCTCCTGGTCGGCATTCTTCTGGCCGCCCTTGTCCTGGCTGCCCTTGTCCTCGTGGGCATTGGCCGCAGCGGCCGCCATGTTCGCGAAGGCCGCGCGGGCCGCCTCGGCACGGGCCTGGCGCTCGGCCTCCTCCTCGGGGCTCAGGTTCTGCTCGGCCGAGCTGTCCGGCTGATCCTGACGATCGCGTTCGGCCTGGCGTTCGCGGCTGCGACGCCGCCGCTCACTGCGGGAGGACTTGCGGCCGCCGTCGTGATCGCCTCCACCCTGGGAGCCGCCACCGGCGGAACCACCCGAACCACCGGCGCTGTGCGCCCGAGGCTCGCCCTGGGCATGATGGGAACGGCGGTGCTCCACCGGCATGTCGTGCACGATGATGCCGCGGCCGTTGCAGTGCTCGCAGGTCTCCGAGAAGATCTCGACCAGGCCGGTGCCCATGCGCTTGCGCGTCATCTGCACGAGGCCGAGCGAGGTGACTTCGGCAACCTGGTGCTTAGTGCGGTCTCGGCCGAGGCACTCGACCAGGCGACGGAGCACGAGATCACGGTTGGACTCGAGCACCATGTCGATGAAGTCGATGACGATGATGCCGCCGATGTCCCGCAGCCGCAGCTGGCGGACGATCTCCTCGGCTGCCTCCAGGTTGTTCTTGGTGACGGTTTCCTCGAGGTTGCCGCCCGAACCGGTGAACTTCCCGGTGTTGACGTCAACCACGGTCATGGCCTCGGTACGGTCAATCACCAGCGAGCCGCCGGAGGGCAGGAACACCTTGCGGTCGAGGGCCTTCTGCAGCTGCTCGTCGATGCGGTGGGAGGCGAACAGATCTTCGCCGTCATGATCCTGGGGCTTCCACTGCTCCAGTCGCGGCAACAGGTCCGGCGCAACGTAGGTCACGTAGGCCTCGATGTTGTCCCAGACCTCTTCACCCTGGACGACCATGCTGGAGAAGTCCTCATTGAAGACGTCGCGGACGACCTTGATCGTCAGATCCGGCTCGAAATACAGCAGCTCCGGCGCCAGCGTCTTGGTCGACTTCGACTTCTCCTCGATGCCTTCCCACTGAGCGCGCAGACGGTTGATGTCATGCATCAGTTCCTGCTCGGACGTGCCCTCCGCAGCGGTGCGAACGATCACTCCGGCGTTCTCCGGAAGGTGGTCCTTGAGGATCTTCTTCAGCCGTGAGCGTTCCACGTCCGGCAGCTTCCGGGAGATCCCGGTCATCGAACCGCCGGGCACGTAGACGAGATAGCGCCCGGGCAGAGAGACCTGGCTCGTCAGTCGGGCGCCCTTGTGTCCCACCGGGTCCTTGGTGACCTGAACGACCACGGAGTCACCCGACTTCAACGCGTTCTCGATCTTCCGGCCCTTGCCCTCAAGGTTCGCGTTGTCCCAATTGACCTCGCCGGCGTACAGGACCGCATTGCGGCCGCGGCCGATGTCCACAAACGCCGCCTCCATGGACGGCAGGACATTCTGGACCTTGCCGACGTAGACGTTGCCGATCAGCGAATCCTGCGTCGTGTTGGACACGAAGTGCTCGGCGAGGACACCGTCCTCCAGCACCGCGATCTGGATGCGATGGTCCCGCTGGCGGACCAGCATCTTGCGATCCACCGACTCACGACGCGCGAGGAACTCGGCCTCCGTGACGACGTGGCGGCGCTGGCGACCGCCCGAACGCGAGTCGCGCCGGCGTTGCCGCTTGGCCTCCAGCCGGGTGGAGCCCTTCAGGGACGTGACGGCGTCCGGCCCGGTGGACGCGGCCTGACGCGGTGCGCGAACGCGGGTCACCGTATTAGCCGGATCTCCGTCGGTCGAACCTTCCAGCTCCAGGTCGGCGTCACCACGGCGACGCTTGCGACGCCGGCGTGAGCCACCGCCTCCGCCGCTGCCGTTGCCGTTGTTGCTGTCGTCGTCGTCACCCGCATGTGCGGTCCGGCCGTCATGGTCAGAGTCCTCGGTCGCGGTCTCCGCGCCGTTCTCGGCCGAGTTTCCCTCGGCACTGCCACCCGAACGGCCACGGCTGCGCCGACGACGGCGGGAACTGCGCTGGCTGGACTGACCGGCCTCGGCATCCCGGTCGCCTTCGCCGTCGAAGTCGCCGGAACGCTTGTTGTCATCGGTCTCAGCGTCAGACGCGTCCCGGTCTCGAGCGCTCTGGCCGCGTTGACCTCCACGATCGTCATTGCGCTGGCGGGGAGCGGATGCCACCGTCGACAGATCCGGCGCCTTGAAGATCAGCGCGAGCGGATCGGCGGGTATGGCGAACGGATCGTCCACGGTGCGCTCAGTGTCCGCCGAGTCCTCACCGGCCGGCGTCTCCTCAGGAGGCGAATCAGCCTCGGCGGCGGGGTTTGCCTCAGTCGCTGGACTGTCCGAGGACTCCGAGCTGTCCGCGTCCACGGGAGCGCTCTCGGCGCTGGACTCTGCCGAGTCGACCTCTGCGGTGCCGGAATCTGCGGTGCCGGACTCTGCGGTGCCGGACTCTGCAGTGCCGGACTCCGGGCCATGGGAGTCAGTATTGCTGGACTCCGTGCTGCTCGATTCGGTGTTCTGCTGTTCGTTCTGCTCGTTGTTGTCTTGTTCGTTGTTGTCTTGTTCGTTGGCTGCCATGGACAGCACCTCCTGCCCCACTGACACGCCACACTCGTGCCCGCGGAGCGGCTAGGTCCGCTCTCGGTGGCGTTTCCCCCGGTCCGACGATGCGGTACCCGGGGTGCCGCCGTCGACGGACTCCAAAAAGTCTCAGGTGAACCGTGCCTTCGGTCTCCGCTGGATGCGGGGCGCCGAACCCGGAACCATCGGCGGCCCTCTCGGTCTCACGCGTCTTGTCGCGTGCCATAGGCGGCTTTCGCAAGGCCAGGGACGCGTGGTCCGCGTCTCGCTGGCCGGGCAGTTTCCTTACACTGCCTCAGTCCTGTGCCGCCGGCCGGTGGCCGTCCAATGGACCCAGCCGACGGTGTGGCCATCGGCGGATCGATGTCCATTGTCTCACACGGGGGATCGAATGAGCGGGAAGCACGAGAACCGCGAGACCCTCACGACCGTTCTACGATGGAGCAGTGACTTCCACTGCGACGCACCGTCCCGAGCCCGATGCGGGCCATCATCTGAGTTGGTACGCCAGGCCGTTCGGCACGGCGTGGATGCTCGTGGTCACCGGATTCGTGGGCCTGTACGGCACCCTGATGCTCGTGATGGAACGGGTCATGCTCTGGAATGACCCGAACCACATCACCAGTTGCGACATCAATCCCTGGGTGTCCTGCGGCGAAGTCATGAAAACGTGGCAGTCGCAGCTGTTCGGCTTTCCCAACCAGTTCATCGGCATGGTGGCGTTCCCCATCGTCATCACCATTGCCATGGCGCTCTTTGCCCGGGCCCAGTTCTCCCGCTGGTACTGGATCGGGATGAACATCGGTGTCCTGGGCGGCTTCGTCCTGATCGTGTGGCTATGGAGCCAGGCGGTCTACGAGATCAACATCCTGTGCCTCTATTGCATGGTGGTCTGGACCGCGATGATCCCGATGTTCATTCTCTTGACGTCACGAAATCTGCAACACGGCGTCATCCCCGCCTCGGCAGGCGTGAAGAAGTTCGCCGCCGAATGGTCCTGGCCGATCATCGTCCTGCTGTACGTCGGCGTGCTGGCCTCGATCATGCTGCGTTTCTCCAACGCCTTCTTCTAGACCGTCAGGACGACCAGGTCTGTGCGCAGTGTCGCCGGATCGATGTCGGGGCTCGGCTCCGTGGTGTAGATCTCCCACAACGGCAGACCGGGCTGATGGCCGGCGTCGGCGATGGACTGCATCAATCGCTCCCAACCGGCGCCGATGCCGTCGTAGGGGCCGAAGTAGGACATGATGGCGATCCGGCCGGACGGCAGCTTGGAGGGCCGCAACGTCACACCGGAATCCGTGGAAATGGCCTCGGTCAACGGGCGGTCGACCGGCACGCCGACCTCCATGTCCACCGTCTCGGCCGGCATGCGCGTGTGCAGAGAGAATGCCGGACCCACCGGCTGGATTCCCTGGGTCCCGAGGGAGGGAAAGAGCGCGGTGAACGTCGAGTCGAAGACCTCTGCCATCTCGGACATCGGGTGATCGGCCACCGTGTTCACGACCGTCGGCACCTCTGGAGCCTCCAGGAAGGTCACCTCGCGGTATGGGTCGGCCAGAAAGTAGAGGGAGTCGGTGGTGCCGGTCATCGTGGCTCCTCGGTGTAGCGGGACTGCTCGGTGTAGCGGGACTGAAGTTGGCGGGCGATGCCCAGAGACTAGGGGCCGGCCGATACCAGTGGCCACTCCGATCGTGCGGTTCCGAACTGACCGTTCCAATCTCGCCGCTCTGCTCCCGCCGCTCCGATCGTGCAGCTACGTTGCGCTGTGGGACTCCTCCACAACCGCCCGACGCCGGCCTGCCATCCAGACTGGGTGCCGACGGTGCCCCGTCGTCCCCGGGAGGCCGACCAGGATGTAGCGGTGAGCACACTCAGAAATCCCGGACCGCTCGGAACGCCTGTGCTGTTCGGGGCTCGCGCAGCATCCGCGGCCCGCTCTGAGCGTAGTTGGCAGCGCGACGCGCGGCGGGGCCTGGCAGTGCGGCTGTCGAATGGCATCTATTGCTCGATCGACGATTGGTTTCGGCTGTCCCCGTGGGATCGGTACCTCGTAGCCGCCCTGGCTCATGCATTGTCACGGCGCCAACCGCCGGTCTTCATCGGTTTGACTGCCTTGGCGCTGCACGGACTGCCTCTCGCCGACGTCCCCGGGGCACTGCATCTCCGTGCCACGTCGGCGGGGAAATCGGGGCGGGAGAGGCAACCACTTCCCTACCTGAATCATCGCGCAGCGCTCGATGCCCACGTGAAGCACTACGAATCGCTGGGCAAGTACCCGACCGGACATCTGCCGGTATTGCCGGACCTGCGGCGCCGCTGGCTCGCAGAAGCATCGTCGCGTCCCGCTCAGAAGCTTCCGGTACAGCCTTCCGAGAAGGACTCTGGTGTACAGGGAACGGTGCTAGCCGACCCGGTTGACGTAGCCATGGCAGACCTGCTTGCCGGCGAGCCTCTGGACGTGGCGACCGTCCCGGCTGATGCCGTCAAACGTCGGCACGACGATGCGACCCGTGATCTCGTGGACCGAGCGATCGCGCGGAGATCGACATCCACTCAGCGACACAGGGCACGCGTTGCGTGGTCCTTTGCGGATGAACGGGCGGAATCGCCGGGCGAGTCCCTCAGCCGGGCCCGTGTTCATCAGCTGGGGTTCGTCGTTCCGAGTCTGCAGCACGCCGTCGTGGACGCTGCAGGGACGTTCGTTGCGCGCACTGATTGCTGGTGGGACGAGATCAACCTCGCCGGCGAATTCGACGGGTTGCCCAAGTACTCGAATGCCTATACCGACCCTGGAGAGACCTGGCGAGAGGTGCTGGAGCGCGAAAAATCACGTGAAGACGCCATCCGCCGGACCGGCGCCGGGATGATGCGTTGGGTGTGGAAAGACCTCACGCAGCCATCCAGATTCGAGAAGCTGCTTCTGCACCACGGGGTTCCACGCCGCCACGACGTCGATTCCACACCGGCACCGACCGGAGTCCCCTTTCCGCCGACAATCTGAGCTCCACAGCAGCTTTCAGCGTCGGCGGAAAGGGGAGTCACCAGAACCGCGGCGCGGAAGGGCTACTCGGGGCTCGTCGTGGTTAGGAGAACCAGAGGGCCAGTTCCCGCTCGGCGGACTCCGTGGAATCAGATCCGTGCACGAGGTTCTTCTGGACGGACTCGCCCCAGTCACGGCCCAGGTCCCCACGAATGGTGCCGGGGGCCGCAGTGGTCGGTTCGGTGGCACCGGCGAGGGACCGGAAACCCTCGATGGCGCGATGGCCCTCCACCCGGGCGGCCACCACCGGGCCCGAGCTCATGAACTCGACCAGCGGCTCGAAGAAGGGCTTGCCCTCGTGCTCTTCATAGTGCTTGACCAGCGTCTCGCGGGTCGGCACCAGCATCCTGAGGTCGGTGATCGTGTAGCCCTTGGCCTCAATGCGGGCCAGAATCTGGCCGGTGAGGTTGCGGGCCACTCCATCGGGCTTGATCAGGACGAGGGTCTTTTCAACAGAGGCGGTCACAGTCGCTCCTAGGGGTCGTGCCAGGGGGTCAGTTCTCATGGTCGCTCTCGCAACCTTTCCGGGGACCACCCTACTGGGACTCGGACTGCCACCGTGCCTCTGCCTGAGCACGGGCTCGGTTCTCGCGATCGATCTGCCGGCCCTTCGTCACGGCGTACCACCACGCCAGGCCGAAGCCGACTCCCACGAACGCCATCGAGTACTCGATGAAGGACGCCATGATCAACGCCAACTGCAGGGCCCAGCCGATCCAGATGCCGGCCGGTTTGCGGACCAATGCGCAGTCCAGGACCGCCACCACGGCCACCGCCAATGACACGGTGAGCGCCCACGGCGCCAACGGTTCACCGCGATTGATGCCGAAGACGGCCAGGCCGAAGAAGACGAGAACCAACGCCTCCATGACCAGCACGGAGGACATGAAGGTGGCCTGAATGGAACGGGGCTTCTTCTGCTGGCCCGGCCTCCATTCACGCTGGGACTTGGTCTCGCGCGCCGGACGCCAGGGCTCGCGGCCCGTAGTCTCCGGGTTCCCTTCCCCCACCGGGTTCTCCTCGCTCACGAGTCCCTGCTTCCCCGCTGATCATCGCCGTCGTCCAAACCGTCGTCCACGCCGTCATCGATGTCATCGTCGAAGATGTCCTCCTCGTCCGGTTCCTCGTCGAGGCCGTCGCCGAGCTCGAGCCCGAAGTCCTGGAGCACATCGAGCGCCGGAGGGACCGCCACCACGTCCGGTGTGCCCGGCTGGCCGGATCCAGCTTCCGGGGCGCCCAGCAGATCGCGAGCCTCGGCGACCAGGGTGACGGATCCGGTGATGAGGACCCCACCGCCGATTCCTGCCGCTCCGTCGTCCGTGGTCCCGGCGTTCTCAGCACGTCCGACGGCCCACTCGATGGCGTCGGGAATCGACTCGGTGGCGAAGAGGTCGTCCTCGGGCCAGCCGGCGTCGAGAGCGGTCTGGGCGAGCTCTCCGGCGGGGATGGCCCGTGGTGAATCCGACTGCGTGAGGCAGAGGTCCTCCACCAGGTCGCCGAACTCCCGGTACAGCTCCGTCAGCATCTCCAGGGAGTCCTTCTCCTGCAGGATCCCGACCACGAGCACGAGTTTCTCGAAGCCGAACGCCTCCTGCAGCGCTGAGGCCGTGGCCTTGATGCCCGCAGGGTTGTGCGCGGCGTCGACCACGATCGTCGGGGCACTGCGCACCACCTCCAACCGTCCCGGAGCGGACACCTCCGCCAGACCCTGGTGCAGCAGCTCGGACTCCAGCTCCTTCTCGCCGCCGAAGAAGGCCTCCAAGGCCACGATGGCGACCGCCAGGTTCTCCGCCTGGTGCTCGCCATGCAGCGGCAGGGTCAACCCCGGATACCGCCCGGCAATACCGCGGACGGTCACCTGCTGGCCACCCACCGCGACGGACCGGGATTCCACGCCGAAGTCCACGCCCTCGAAGCGGAAGCCGGCGTCCACGGCACGAGCGGCGTCGAGCAGCACCTGTGCGGCATCCGGGTCCTGCGCGGCCGACACCAGAAAACCGCCGGGCTTGATGATGCCGGCCTTCTCTTCAGCGATCTCGGCTTCGGTATCGCCCAGCAGGTCACTGTGGTCTAGCGAGATCGGCGTGACGACCGAGACGGCCCCGTCCGCCACGTTGGTCGCGTCTGTGATGCCGCCCAGCCCGACCTCGAGCACCACCACATCCACCGGCTCATCAGCGAAGATGGCGAAACCGAGGACAGTCACGGCCTCGAAATACGTCAGCGGATTCTTCCCTGCCGCTTCGAGTTCGGCATCGATCACCTGCACCACCGGCAGGATCTCGTTCCAGATCCGCACGAACGTCTCCTGTGGCACTGGCGCCCCATCGATGCTGATCCGCTCGGTGACGGAGCTCAGATGGGGCGAGGTGTAGCGACCGGTCCGCAATCCGTAGGCGCGCAGCACGGACTCGATGATCCGCGCCGTCGAGGTCTTCCCGTTCGTTCCCGTGAGGTGGATGACCGGGGCGGACTTCTGCGGTTCACCGAGGAGTTCCATGGCGCGCCACATCGGACCCATGCGCGGCTCCATCTTGTTCTCGGGCGCGCGCGCCAACAGGTCCTGATAGACGGCCTCGACGGTTTCGGGACCCCCGCTGGGCAAGGATGCTCCGTTGTCGTCCGCGGTGCTGCCGGTGGCAGACGAGTTCTTCTGGCTCATGCTTGGCTCCCGGTCGTCGAGTTCGAGGCGGCCGACTTGGACACGGCCACCTGGACGGTCTTGCTCGCATCATCCGCAGGGTCCCTCCGCGGATCCTCGGCGCCGGAATCCTCCAGCACCAGCTCCACGGTCAGCGTCTCGCCGGCCACCAGCTCACGGTGCGCCTCCACGGACTGCACGACGGCGGCCGGGCCCGTGACCGCGGTCCGCACCCGGTCCGCGACCTCCAGACCGGCGTCCTTGCGAGCGGCCTGGACCGCTCGGATGACATCGCGTGCTGTGCCCTCGGCTGCCAGCTCGGCCGGCACCCCGGTGTCCAGAACCAGGAACCCGCCGGGAATCGTGGTGACTACGCGATTTCTCATGTCCAAAGGTCCGCCGACGAATCCATTCTCTGCACCGGTGACTTGGGTCTCCAGGGAGTACTCCCCCTCGACGAGTTCGATGCCGCCGGAGACCACCGTGCCGTCCTCGGCCACGGACCAGTCACCGGACTTGGCGCCCTTGATCGCCGCCTGGACCTGCTTGCCGAGGCGTGGACCGGCGGCCCGGGCGTTGACGGCCAGCGACTGTGAGATGCCGAAGTCAGCGGCGGACACCGCGCCAGCGTCCTGCAGGTCGACCTCTTTGAGATTCAGCTCGTCCTTGATGATCTCCGTGAACGGCCCCGCCAGCCCGGCGGCGTCCGGCACGACGACGGTCAGAGACCGCAGCGGCAGCCTCACCCGCCGCTTCGCGGCTTTGCGCAGAGACGAACCGGCCGACGCGATTCGCCGCACCGTGTCCATCCGCTCCACGAGCTCCTCGGCCTCCGTCTCCGAGGCGAAGCCGGAGAAGAACGGAGCCGACTCCGGGTAGTCCGTCAAGTGCACGGATCGGCCGCCGGTCAGTCCTCGCCAGATCTCCTCCGCCACGAGCGGCATCAGCGGAGCCGCCGCACGGCAGAAGGCCTCGAGGCAGGTGTACAGCACGTCCAGGGCCTGGGTGTCCTCGTCGAAGAACCGCTGACGAGATCGGCGGACGTACCAATTGGTCATCGTGTCCATGTACCGGCGCAGGGCGTCGGTCGCGTCCGAGACCTCATAGTCGTCCAGGCCTGCCTTGACCTCGTTCAGCATCCGACCCGTGGCCGCCAGGATGTACTGGTCCAGCGGGTCGGTGGAGGCGTGCCGCGGCTGCGCACGGTAGCCCTCGGGGCGATGGCCGCCATCCACCGCCGAGTTCGCGTAGAGGCTGAAGAAGTGCCACACGTTCCACGCCGGCAGCAGCACCTGCCGGGTACCTTCGCGGATGCCCTCCTCGGTGACCACGAGATTGCCGCCGCGCAGGATCGGCGAGGCCATCAGGAACCACCGCATGGCGTCCGAGCCGTCACGGTCCAGCACCTCGGAGACGTCCGGATAGTTCTTCAGCGACTTGGACATCTTCTGCCCGTCGGAGCCCAGCACGATGCCGTGGCTGATGACGTTCGAGAAGGCCGGACGGTCGAACAGCGCGGTGGCCAACACATGCATCGTGTAGAACCAGCCCCGCGTCTGACCGATGTACTCGACGATGAAGTCGGCCGGGTTGTGGGTGTCGAACCAGTCCTTGACCGCACCGTCGTCGGCGAAGGGGTAGTGCACCTGGGCATAGGGCATCGAGCCTGAATCGAACCAGACGTCGAGCACATCCTCCACGCGGCGCATCATGGACGCCCCGGTGGGGTCGTCCGGGTTCGGGCGGACCAGCTCGTCGATCCACGGGCGGTGCAGGTCCACCTCCCCCTCGGCATTGCGCGGCAGGCGACCGAAGGCCTCCTCGATCTCGGCCAGTGAACCGTAGACCTCTTGCCGTGGGTACTCCGGGTTGTCGGACTCCCAGACCGGGATGGGCGATCCCCAATACCGATTGCGGGAGATGGACCAGTCGCGAGCGTTCTCGAGCCACTTGCCGAACTGGCCGTGCTTGACGTTGGAGGGGATCCAATTGATCTGCTCGTTGAGCTCGACCATCCGGTCCTTGAACGAGCTCACGGAGACATACCAGCTGGTGATGGCCCGGTAGATCAACGGCGTGCGGCAGCGCCAGCAGTGCGGGTAGGAGTGCTCATAGGAAGCCTCCCTGAACAGCCTTCCGGCTGCTTTCAGCGCACGGATGATCGTCCGGTTCGCCTCGAAAGCCTGCACACCGGCGATGTCCTTCAGTACCCCGCCGCCGCGCTGCTCGTCCGCGAACAGCGGCAGGAACTTCGCACCCTCATCGACGGAGAGGATGACGGGGATGCCATGGGCCTCGCAGATCCGCTGGTCGTCCTCACCGTAGGCCGGAGCCTGGTGAACCACGCCCGTACCGTCATCGGTGGTGACGTAGTCGTCCACGAGCAGTCGCCAGGCGCGTTCAGTGCCGTAGGTCTCGGCATCGGTGAAGTAGGTGAACAGCGGCTCATAGGTCAGTCCGCCCAGCCGGGATCCGAGATAGGTGGCCTCGACCGCCTCGGTTGCGGCGCCGGCGTCGGGGTATCCCAGCTCCTTGGCGTGGGCGCCCAGCAGGTCCTGCGCCAGCAGATACCGGTGGCCCGCGAGGTCCTCGGCGGCGTCCGGACCGGCGGGCACCACCGCGTAGGTGATCTCCGGCCCGACGACGAGTGCGGCGTTGGTCGGCAAGGTCCAGGGGGTGGTGGTCCAGGCGAGCACGCGCACGCCGGTGAGGTCGTCCGCCAAGGCAGCGTCCGCACCGCCGTCGGGCACCAGTGCGGGGTCCGTCGGCAGACCGGTGAGGGGGAACGCGACGGTGACCGAGGGGTCCTGACGGGACTGGTAGACGTCCTCGTCCATGCGCAGCTCGTGGTTGGACAGCGGGGTCTCGTCCTTCCAGCAGTACGGCAGCACGCGGAAACCCCGGTAGGTGAGGTCCTTGGTGTACAGGTCCTTGAAGGCCCAGAGAACTGACTCCATGAACTCGGGGTTCAGTGTCTTGTAGTCGTTCTCGAAGTCGACCCAACGGGCCTGACGATGAACGTAGTCCTTCCACTGGTCGGTGTACTTGAGCACCGAGGCACGGCAGGCGTCATTGAAGGTGTCGATGCCCATGGCTTCGATCTGGGCCTTGTCCGTCATGCCCAACTGCTTCATCGCCTCGAGCTCAGCGGGCAGGCCGTGGGTGTCCCAGCCGAAACGACGTTCGACTCTGCGGCCCCGCTGCGTTTGGTAACGGGCTACCAGGTCTTTGACGTAACCGGTGAGCAGGTGGCCGTAGTGCGGCAGCCCATTGGCGAAGGGCGGTCCGTCATAGAACACGAACTCGTTGCCGCTGCCGTCCTCGGCCACGGCGGGACGAGCGTCGATGGAGGCCTGGAAAGTGCCGTCGGCGTCCCAGTACTTCAGCACCCGTTCCTCGATCTCCGGGAACCGCGGAGAGACGGGAGTGCTGTTCTGGGTGTTCGCGTCCGGATCCGAACTGGCGAGGGGGTACACGGGCGTTCCATCCTTGCGTGAAGTCGACTGCGCTGCTCTGTCTGTTCCTACTGCAAGGACGCCGATGCGGCGCGGTACCACCCTGCTTGCCGCCCGTGCCGATAAAACACCACACCGGCGCAGGGTCCGGCGGTGCTCACCAGGGTCGAGGACGACCGCTCATGACAGCTGTGACGGGCCTACCCGTCCGGGTCTACTGGGGCGAAGGCCGGGAGGATGATCTCCTGATGGGTTCGCCTGTTCTTCCGGAAGCTCACCGGTGATGGCCGGGTCAGTGCTTTGACGGTGATTCTACGCCTTTTCTACGCCCTGTGCCCGTCCTGTGTCCGTCCTGTGCCGTGCCGTGCCGGGTTGAGGGATCGAGGTATTCCAGCACCGCGGTCCCGATGCCGGCCACCACGGCCAGAGTGGCCCGTGGCCGCTTCGCGCCCAGACGTCCGATGGCCTTCTCCGTCCAATGGTCCGTGACGGAAGACAACCACATGGACCCGGCCACCACCGAGCCGACGGCGATCCCGGTCAGCACCGGCGCACCGATACGGCGCGCCAGGCCGGTCTCCGAGACCTCCTCGCCCTGGACTCGGGCCTCCCGTTCGGCCTGGTCTCGGGCCAGGATCACGCCGGCGGTGGTGACCGAGGCCGCAACCACCCCGGTGACCGTCATCAGCGGCCGGCGTGGGATCTTCCAGAACTGGACGGCGGATCCCGCCCCGGTCACGGCGCCCAGGGTCAGGGCCCGCCGCAGTCGCGGCAACTGCGGCAACTGCGGCAACTGCGGCGAAGGGTGTGTGGATTCACGATGCTGCGGTGCCATGATCACGTCTTCCCGATCACTGTGACTTTCTGATCAATTTGAACTGAGAGGCCTGCGCCACGGGTCGCATCACCACCTGATCGAGGTTGACGTGGTGCGGTGCCGAGACGGCGTACGTGCACACATCCGCGACGTCGTCTGCGGTGAGCGGATTCTCCACGCCGGCATAGACCTTCTCCGCAGCCTGCTGGTCGCCCCGCAGCCGGTTCAGGCTGAATTCCTCGGTGTGCACCAGTCCGGGAAGGACCTCGATGACCCGCACATTGTGCTCGGCCTCCTCGAGCCGGAGTGCACCGGCCAGTCCGTGCTGTCCCATCTTCGCGGCGTTGTATCCGCCGCCGCCTTCATAGCTGGCCAGCGCCGCCGTCGACGTCAGGATCAACAGCGTTCCCCGGCCGGTGGCACGCAACATCGGCAGGAAGGCCTGGGTGACGTTGAGGGTACCCAGCACATTGACCCGGTACATCCAGTCCCAGTCCTCGAGCCGGCCGTCGGCGACTCGGTCGGTTCCGCGTGCTCCACCAGCGATGCACAGCACCGTGTCCACGCGCCCGGCGGCTTCCACCTGCTCCCGGACGCGCTCGACGTCGGCGGTGTCGGTGACATCGGCCGGCAGGGGAATGACCGTGCCGGTGCCCTCGGGCACTTCGTCTACCAGGCTCTGGAGCCGTTCGGCCCGCCGAGCGAGCGCATAGACGGTCCAGCCCTGGGCGGCGAGCCGGGCTGCAGTGGCCCGGCCGATGCCCGAGGAGGCACCGGTCACGACGGCGGCGCGATGATCGTTCTCAGTCATGCCACCACTGTAGGAGATCCTCAGGACAGGCTCAGAAGGGATACTCCGGCACATCCGCGCTGACGGTGATCCACTGCGTCTCGGTGAAGGCCTCGATGTTCGCCGTCGGTCCGCCGAATCGAGAGCCGGTACCGGAGGCTCCGACCCCGCCGAAGGGAGCGTTGGGCTCATCGGCCACGGTCATCTCGTTGATGTGGATCTTGCCCGAGTTGATCCGGTCGGCGATCTTCATCGCCTCCCCCACATCGCCGATGATGGACACGGAGAGACCGTACTCGGACCGGTTGGCCAGTTCGATGGCCTCTTCGGTGCTGGAGACCTTCATCACCGGTGCCACGGGTCCGAAGATCTCCTGGTTCCAGGCCTTCATCTCCGGCGTGAGGTCGGTCAACACGGTCGGGCGGTAGAACTGACCCTCATGCGTTCCGCCGGCAGCCACCGTGGCCCCGGCGATCAAGGTGTCCTGGACGATGGAGTCCACGTTCTTGAGCTGCTTCTCGTCGATGATCGGCCCCAGGTGGACCTGGCCCTCCCCCGGGTCACCCACGACCAGCGCGTCGGCACGCTCGGACAGCTTGGAGACGTAGTCCTCATGGACATCCGAGTGGACCACGTGGCGCCCGGTGGTCATGCAGATCTGACCCTGGTGGAAGAACGAGCCCATGGAGCCGACGCCGGCCGCCAGGTCGAGGTCGGCTCCGGGCAGGACGATGATCACGTTGTTGCCGCCCAGCTCGAGGTGGGTGCGCTTGAGGTGCTCGGCTCCCGCCTTGCCGACATGGCGGCCAGCGGCCGTGGAACCGGTGAAGGAGACCACGCGGACCTCGGGCGCATCCACCGTGGCGGCTCCGACGTCGCCTGCGCCGGGCAGGTACTGCAGGACGCCCGCCGGCAATCCGGCTTCCTCGAAAATGCGGGCGATCAGCGCGCCACCGACCACGCTGGTGCGCGGGTCCGGCTTGAGCAGCACGGCGTTGCCCAGGGCGAGCGCCGGAGCCACAGAGCGCATCGCCAGCAGCATCGGGAAGTTGAAGGGGGCGATGACGGAGACCACACCGGCCGGAACGCGACGGGCGAGGGACCAGTGGTTGTTGTCCGAGGGCAGGTACTCGCCGTGGGGATGCGTCGGCAGGGCGGAGGCCTCGAAGCACTCCTCAGCCGAGACGAAGACCTCCATGGCACCCTTGTCCGGGACGCCACCGGTCTCGGCCACCACCCAGCCGATCAGTTCCTCGGAGTGCGCCTGAAACAGGTCCCCGGCTCGGCGGAGCACAGCAGCACGCTCGGTCGGCTTCAGCGCCGCCCATTCCTTCTGCGCTGCAGCGGCCTTGCGAGCCGCGCCGTAGACGTCGTCGGGAGTGGCGAAGCCGATCTCGCCGATGGTCTCACCGGTCGAGGGATTGAGCACCGGCTGGGTTCCGCCGGAGCCGTTGACCCATCCGTCGGTGAAGATCTTTCCGGTCCAGACGGACTCGTCGATGAGTGTCATGGTGTCCTTCTTTCTGATGGTGCGTGATGTCGGAGAAGTCTAGAACCGATGAGGTCCCTACTGCGGCGCGGTCAGGGAGGTTTCGACCTCGATCAGGTACGGGCGGTCTCCCGCCATCGCCTCGGTCAGCACCGAGGCGAGTTCCTCTTCGTTGCTCACGGTGGACCCGGCGACGCCGTAGCCCTTCGCCAGGGCGGTGAAGTCGATCTCGGGAACATCCAGTCCGGGGGCGTCCGGCACACCGAGGACGTCTGCGAACCAGCGCAGCGCACCGTAGGTGCCGTTCTTGAGAATCACGAACACCACCGGCACGCCGTACTGGGCGGCCGACCACAGGGCCGTGATGCCGTAGTTGGCGGAACCATCACCGATGACGGCCAGCACCTGGCGGTCCGGCAGAGCCATCTGCACCCCGACGGAGGCGGGCATGCCGAAACCGAGGCCGCCCGAGGCCGGCCAGAAGTAGGAGGACGGCAGACGAAGGTCCATCTGCTTCCAGAAGGAGTCGTTGGTGGAGGTGGACTCGACCACATAGGTCACATCCTGCGGTGCGGTCTCCCGGAGGACCTCGAAGACCTTCTCCGGGTGGAAGACCCCGTCGGTCACCTCCGGCGCAGGCTCGGGATCCCGCCAGGCGTCGATCCGGTCGTTCGTGCGGGCCGCCACAGACCTGGCCAGAGCGGCGGTCGCCTCCGCGACGTCGGCCACGACGGCCTCGCCGAATGGCGCCCGAGTGGCGGCGCCGGTCTCCTCGGTGATCTGGATGAGCTCGACGTTCGGAGGCAGGTAGTCCCCGGGAACATGCTGGTGGTAGCGGAAGACCGGGGCTCCGAGCACGAGCGCGAGATCGTAGTCCTCCAGCGCGGAGCAGATGTCCGCGACGGCGGCCGGCAGCACCCCGGTGAACTGACCGTGGCGGTTGGGGAAGGGCAATCGGTACGGCGAGGGGGCGATCCAGACGTCCGCATTCAGCCGCTCGGCGAGGATACGGGCGTCCTCTGAGGCACCAACCGTGTCCACCGCCGAGCCGAGAATCAGCGCCACGCGGGGAGCCTCATCCAGACGACGGACGAGCTGTTCGACCACCGGAGCGGGCAGGCTGCGCGCCTCCGTCAGGGAACGGTCCAGCAGGAACCGATCATTGCTGGCCGAGGGCTGGTCCCAGTCGTCGTACGGCACCGAGAGATACACCGGGCCCTTGGTGCCAGTGACCGACTCCAGCACGGCTTCGTTGAACGCCCGGGGCACATCAGCGGCGCACGTGGGCTCACTGCTCCATTTGGTCAGCGGACGAGTCAGCTGAGTGGCATCGACATTGGACAGAAAGGACTCCAAGCCGATCGTGGAGCGCACCTGCTGTCCCGCGGTGACGACCAGCGGAGTCTGCGAGTAGACCGCGTTGCTCAGGGCGCCCATGGCGTTTCCGGTGCCGGAGCCGGCATGCAGGTTCACGAGGACAGGCCGGCCGAGGGCCTGGGAGTAGCCATCGGCCATTCCCACCACCACACCCTCGTGCAGCCCCAGGACGTAATTGACGTCGTCGGGCAGATCCTGAAGGAACGGGAGTTCGTTCGAGCCGGGGTTGCCGAAGATTGTGGTCAGCCCATGCTGAGCCATCAGCCGGTGGGTCATGGACCGCACGGTCGTTGTGGGCTGCTCCGACTCTGAGCCTGCTGTGCTTGCCGTCGGGGACGTCACTGCGTCCCGTGCTGTCTCGCTGGGAGTCATGATTCCTCCGTCAATGGCCTTCATGGATGTGTTGACACGAGAGTAGTGGCGTAACTCACGCGCGATCCAATGAATAGAATGCGGCAATCCATAGATAGCACCAATGGAAAGACAGATCTCGACATCGGCGCACGTCGGCCGGGACATGGCCCGGCCACCTGACGTTGGGCGCGTGGATTTGGCCGCCTGGTGTTGGCCGCCCGACGTTAAGCGCCCAGATTCGGGACCGACCGCGGGCCATGGGACAATCAACGTCATGGCTGAACAGACTCCGGGCACAGACGCGCCCACATCCTCGACCCCCGCCGTGACCGTTCCGGATCGTCCCGCACTGGAAGGGCTGGAGGAGAAGCTCTCGGCGAAGTGGCGTCGCGACGGCACCTACGCCTTCGACGAGAACACCACGCGCGAACAGGTGTACTCGATCGACACCCCGCCGCCCACCGCCTCGGGTTCGTTGCACGTGGGCCACATGTTCTCCTATACGCAGACCGACGTTCTGGCCCGCTATCAGCGGATGACCGGCAAGAACGTCTTCTACCCCATGGGCTGGGACGACAACGGCCTGCCCACCGAGCGCCGCGTTCAGAATTACTACGGCGTTCGCTGTGACCCCACCAAGCCCTATATTCCGGATTACACGCCGCCGGAGAAGCCGGCGAAGAATCAGCGCGATTGGGACGTCGTCTCTCGTAAGAACTTCATCGAGCTGTGCGAGGAACTGGCCGTGGAGGACGAGAAGGTCTTCGAAGACCTCTTCAGCCGACTGGGACTGTCCGTGGACTGGTCCATGACCTACCGCACCATCGACGACACCTCCCGCGCCGTCTCTCAGCGTGCCTTTCTGAGGAACCTGGACTCCGGTGACGCGTACATGGCCGAGGCGCCCACGCTGTGGGACGTCACGTTCCGCACGGCCGTGGCCCAGGCGGAGCTCGAAGACCGAGAGGTGCCCGGCGCCTATCACCGCATTCCGTTCTTCACCGCGTCAGGCGATCAGGTCATCATCGAGACGACCCGCCCCGAGTTGCTCCCCTCCTGTTCCGCCTTGGTGGCCCATCCCGACGACGAGCGCTACCAACCGCTGTTCGGCCAGACCGTGACCTCTCCCCTGTTCGAGGTGCCCGTCGAAGTGCGCGCGCACGGTCTGGCCAATCCGGAGAAGGGGTCCGGCATCGCCATGGTCTGCACATTCGGTGACCTGACGGACGTCACCTGGTGGCGTGAGCTGGAGTTGCCCACGCGCACCGTGGTGGGCCGAGATGGTCGGTTCCAAGCAGAGGTCCCGGAATGGATCACCAGCGAGGCCGGCCGTGCACAGTATGCGGCGCTGTCCGGCAAGACGGTGTTCTCGGCCAAGGAGACGGTGGTGTCAGCCCTGACCGAGGCCGGGCTGTTGGACGGAGAGCCGAAGAAGATCACCCACGCGGTGAACTTCTACGAGAAGGGCGACAAGCCGCTCGAGGTGATCTCCTCCCGCCAGTGGTACATCCGCAACGGCGGCCGCGATGCCGACCGTCGCGAGAAACTCATCGCCCGCGGTCGCCAGGTGAACTGGCACCCGGAGTTCATGCGCTCTCGCTATGAGAACTGGGTCGGGGGCCTCAACGGCGACTGGCTGGTCTCCCGCCAACGCTTCTTCGGCGTCCCGATTCCGGTCTGGTACGCCGTGGATTCTGCCGGCGATCCGGACTATGAACGCCCCATCCTGCCGGCCGACGATCAGCTGCCGGTGGATCCCGTGGCGGAACCGGCGCCCGGATTCGATGAGTCACAGCGAAATGTCCCGGGCGGATTCACCGGGGACCCCGATGTTCTCGACACCTGGGCCACGTCGTCTCTGACTCCCCAGATCGTGGGACGGTGGAGCCGCGACGAGGACTTCTTCGCCACGGTGTTCCCCTTCGATCTGCGGCCGCAGGGTCACGACATCATCCGGACCTGGCTGTTCTCCACCGTGGTGCGCGGTGAGTCACTGAACGACTCGGTGCCGTGGAACCACACCGCGCTGTCCGGCTGGATTCTGGACCCGGACCGCAAGAAGATGTCCAAGTCCAAGGGCAACGTGGTCGTGCCGACGGACGTTCTGGATGAGTACGGTTCGGACGCGGTGCGCTACTGGGCCGCCTCGGCGAAGCTCGGAGCGGACACCGCCTATGAGGTCGCGCAGATGAAGATCGGGCGTCGGCTGGCCATCAAGCTCCTCAACGCCTCGAAGTTCGTGCTGAACCTGGGCGCTTCCGTGGACACGGTGGTGAAGTCTGCCGACGCCGCCGCGGTCATCACGAATCCGCTGGACCGGGCCTTGATGGTTCGCCTGTACGAGACCATCCGGCAGTCCACCCGGGCCTTCGAGGGATACGACTACGCGCGTGCACTTAACGTGACGGAGTCCTTCTTCTGGCAGTTCACGGACGACTACGTGGAACTGGTCAAGGACCGCGCCTACGGCGGTCACGGTAGTCCCGAACAGGCCTCCGCGCTGGCCACGCTGGCGACCACCCTGGACGGCCTGCTGCGTCTGCTGGCACCGTTCCAGCCCTTTGCCACCGACGAGGTCTGGGGCTGGTGGCGTTCCGGCTCTGTGCACCGGGCTCCATGGCCGGGCCTGAACGAGGAGCTGACCGGGGTGGAGGCAGCCTCCAGCGGCGCGACCGCGGACGTCCTCGCCGCCGTGGCGCTGGCCCTGGGCGGCATTCGCAAGGCCAAGTCCGAGGCGAAGGTGAAGCAGCGCACCGAGGTGGTCTCCGCCGTCGTGACCGCCCCAGAGAGCCGGTTGGGCTCCCTGCGCGGCGGATTGGCCGATCTGAAGGCCGCCGGCAATGTTCGCGACCTGACCCTCAGTGCCGGCGCCCCGGGGGCTGACACCGAGGTCACCGTGTCCGAGGTGGAACTGGCCGCCCCCGAGGCCAGTGAGGCCCCCGCCGGCTGAATGTCGAGCGACGACTGAGATTCGACCGACGACTGAGATTCGACCGACGACTGAGGCCGGGCGCCCAGCGCCCGGCCTCAGTGCCGTGTTGTCGGTCGAACTCGATACTCAGTCGAGTTCGGGGTACTCAGTCGAATTCGGGCTTCGTGGTCCGGGACCGCTTGATCTCGTAGAAGTACGGGTACCCGGCCAGCGTGACGGCCGCGTCGAAGATCGTTCCGGCTTCCTCGCCCCGCGGGATACGGGTCATCACGGGACCGAAGAAGGCCGTGCCGTTGAAGGACACCACGGGCGTGCCGACCTCATCCCCGACCAGATCAATACCCGCCTGGTGCGAGGCACGCAGCTTCTCATCGAGGACGTCCGTCCGAGCCGCTTCCAGAATGTCCTCGGTCTCCAGACCGAGCTCGTCCAGGGCCTCTCGAACGGCGACCTCGAAGTCCTTCTGTCCCTCATTGTGGATGCGGGTCCCGACGGCGGTGTAGTACTTGCCGACCGCCTCGTTGCCGTGCCGGTCCCACACCTGGGTGGCCGCACGGGCGGGGAGCCAACCGCGCTCCACTGACTCCCGGTAACCGGCGTCGAGGTCCTTGTCCTCGTTGAGCACGCTCAGGGACATGATCCGCCAGTTCACGGTGATGGGGCGGACCTTCTCCACCTCGAGCATCCAGCGCGAGGTGATCCAGGCGAAGGGGCACATCGAGTCGAACCAAAAATCGACGGTCTGTGTTTCGGTCGTGGAGCTGTCAGTCACGTCTTGCCTCCTGGGCAGTTGTCGCTGAAATTCTGGTTCTTGCGGCTCAGTCTGGTGTCGCTCAGGCCGATTTGTTGCGGCGCTTGCGCTGAACCTCTCGGGAGATCAGAGTCGGTTCTGCACCCTCTCGAACCACGTCTCCGGTGATGACCACGGTCGCGATGTCGTCACGCGAGGGCAGATCGAACATGATCGGTTTGAGCACTTCCTCCATGATCGAACGCAGACCGCGAGCACCGGTACCCCGATCCTCGGCCTGCTCGACCACGGCGTCCAGCGCGTCGTCTTCGAACTGCAGCTCGACGCCGTCCATGAGGAACATCTTCTGGTACTGCTTCAGCAGCGCGTTCCGTGGCGACGTCAGGATGTTCACGAGCTGCTCATGGTCCAGATTGTCCACGGTGGTGATCACGGGCAGGCGACCGATGAACTCCGGGATCAGGCCGAACTTCAGCAGGTCTTCGGGACGGACGTCCGAGTAGGACACATCCCTCTTTCCAATGGTGTTGACCGGCGCACCGAAGCCGATGCCCTTGGAACCGGCACGCGAGGAGATGATCTCGTCCAGGCCGGCGAAGGCTCCGGCCACGATGAACAGCACGTTGGACGTGTCGATCTGCAAGAACTCCTGATGAGGATGCTTGCGCCCTCCCTGCGGGGGAACCGCCGCCGTGGTCCCTTCCAGGATTTTCAACAGGGCCTGCTGCACGCCTTCGCCGGAGACATCTCGAGTGATGGAGGGGTTCTCGGACTTGCGCGAGATCTTGTCGATCTCGTCGATGTAGATGATGCCCTGCTCGGCCTTCTTCACGTCATAGTCGGCGGCCTGGATCAGCTTCAGGAGAATGTTCTCCACATCCTCGCCGACGTAACCGGCTTCGGTCAGCGACGTGGCATCGGCCACGGCGAAGGGAACGTTCAGCTTCTTGGCCAGGGTCTGGGCCAAGTAGGTCTTGCCGGATCCGGTGGGCCCGACCAGCAGGATGTTCGACTTGCCCACCTCGACGTCGGCCAGAGCGTCATGCTCGGCGGCCCGGTCCACCAGCGAGCTCTCCTTGGACTGCTGCCCCGAACGGATGCGCTTGTAGTGGTTGTACACCGCGACGGCCAACGATCGCTTGGCCTCGGTCTGGCCGATCACGTACTCCTCGAGGAAGTCGTGGATCTCCTGCGGCTTGGGCAGCTCGACCTCGGCCGTCTCGGCGACCTCGGAGAGCTCCTCTTCGATGATCTCGTTGCACAGCTCGATGCACTCATCGCAGATGTACACGCCGGGGCCGGCGATCAGTTTCCGAACCTGCTTCTGGCTCTTGCCACAGAATGAGCACTTGAGCAGGTCGGCGCTTTCACCGATGCGGGCCATGCGGGACTCTCCTCGATAGGGGTCGGGCTACCAGACTGGCTGCCCGGGACACTGCCATTACAGCTTAGGGGGTGGACACGTTAGAGCCGTGGATTGCAACGGCGGCCCGCGCCCTGAGAATCCAGGGGGCGAGCCGCCGTCGGGACACCGAGTTCCTCTCGATGGAAGTGCGCCCTGTCGGCAGACGCACTTCCGCCGGACCTGCCGAGGTGTCAGCAGGTCAACGGATCAGTTCGAGATCTGAGGACGCGTGATCTTGCGGGACTCGAGGACCTCGTCCACCAGGCCGTATTCCTTGGCTCCAGCGGCCGAGAGGAACTTGTCCCGGTCGATGTCCTGACGAACCTGCTCGGCCGTCTTGTCCGTGTGGGACGCCAGGGTCTCCTCCATCCAGGTACGGATGCGGAGCAACTCGTCGGCGTGGATCTGCAGATCCGTCGCGGTGCCGCGGTCGCCGCCCATGGACGGCTGGTGAATCAGGACGCGAGCGTTCGGCAGTGCCAGGCGCTTGCCCGGGGCACCCGCGGCCAACAGCACCGCGGCGGCCGAGGCGGCCTGGCCCAGGCACACGGTCTGGATCTCCGGGCGCACGAACAGCATGGTGTCGTAGATCGCCGTCATGGCGGTGAACGAACCACCCGGAGAGTTGATGTACAGGGTGATATCCCGCTCCGAGTCCATGGATTCCAGCACGAGCAGCTGGGCCATGATGTCATCGGCTGAGGCGTCATCCACCTGCGAGCCGAGGAAGACGATGCGGTCCTCGAAGAGCTTGGCGTAGGGGTCCTGGCGCTTGAAGCCATAGGGCGTGCGCTCTTCGAACTGGGGCAGGATGTAGCGGTTGCTCGGCGCCGGCTGACCGGCACCGGAAGGCATTCCGACGGGTAACTGGTTCATGTCTGGTCTCTCCTGGGCGATGGGTCTGGGCGGTGGGGTGGACGGCTGGCCATCCGGCCTGAGGCCGGATCAGGCGTTGTCGTTCACGCCCCCGCCACCGGACACCGAGCCGGAACGTTCGGCGATGTGGTCGAAGAACCCGTACTCCAGGCCCTCTTGAGCGGTGAACCACTTGTCACGCTCGTTGTCCTTGAGGATCGTGTCCACGGTCTGCCCGGTCTGCTCGGCGGTGAGCTCGGCCATGACCTGCTTCATGTGCAGGATCAGCTGGGCCTGGATCCGGATGTCCGACTCCGTGCCGCCGATACCGCCCGAGGGCTGGTGCATCAGGATGCGGGCGTGCGGGGTCGCATAGCGCTTGCCCGGGGTGCCCGAGGACAGCAGGAACTGTCCCATGGAGGCGGCCATGCCGGTGGCGACCGTGACGACGTCGTTGGGGATGTACTTCATGGTGTCGTAGATCGCCATGCCCGCGGTGATGGAGCCGCCCGGGGAGTTGATGTAGAGGTACACATCCTTCTCCGGATCCTCGGCGGACAACAGGAGCATCTGCGAGCAGATCGCGTTGGCGTTCTCATCCATCACCTCGGAGCCCAGCCAGATGATGCGTTCTTTGAGCAGACGATTGTAGATGTAGTCCTCGCGGGACGCCGGATCAACCGACGCCATACGGGGAGCAGTGGACGATTCGGACATGACGCCCTGCCTTCCTTCGGATGGACTTCACATGCCTTGGGACACCGACGGTGCACCTGGGGCAATGGCCTGGGATCGAGACTACTGTTCCTCAGCGGCCTCCGTACCGTTCTGACGCGGCTGTTCGCTGTTGGCGTGGATCGTGCCGGTGGCGCCAACGCAGAACGCCCGGGCCTCCGTCGTCGGGTGACAACGGCCGGGCCCGGGCGTTCTGGGAACTCGGCGATCAGGTCCTGTGCGGACCGATCAGAGCTGGTGCTGACCGATCAGGACTCGGTGGACTTCTCGTCGGACTGCTCTGCGGGCTTCTCGTCGGACTGCTCAGCCTCGGCGGTCTCCTCAGGAGCCTCCGGAGCCTCGGCTTCTTCGACCTCGCCCTCGGCGCCGCCCGGGGTGACGAAGGAGGTCAGGTCGACCTCATTGCCCTCGGTGTCGGTGACCTCGGCGTACTCGAGGACCTTGGCCAGTGCCTTACGACGGCGGACCTCGCCCATGATCATCGGGACCTGGCCGGCCTGATCGAGCATCTGAGCGAACTGGTTCGGGTCCATGCCGTACTGCTGGGACGTGGAGACGATGTACTCGATCAGCTCGCCCTGGTCCACGCCGACCTCTTCGGCGTCGGCGACCTTGTCCAGGATGATCTCGTTGCGGAAGGCCTCGCGAGCGTTCTGCTCCACCTCGGCGCGGTGCTCCTCGGTGTCGTGCTCGTCGCCCTCGGTGTGGCCCTGCTGGGAGAAGTGCTGCTCCACCTGCTCGGCGACCACGGAGTCCGGGACCGGCACCTCGACCAGCTTCACCAGCTCCTCGAGAACCTTGTCCCTGGCCTCGACGCCCTGGTTGGTCACTGCGCCCTCGGCTGCCTTCTCCTTCAGGTCGGCCTTGAGCTCCTCGATGGTGTCGAACTCGGAGGCCAGCTGAGCGAACTCGTCGTCGGCCTCGGGCAGTTCGCGGTCCTTGACCGCGTTCACCACGACCTTGACGGTCGCCTGCTCGCCGGAGTGCTCGCCTCCGGCCAGGGTGGTCTCGAACACGGCATCCTCGCCGGCGGAGAGGCCCTCGAGAGCCTCGTCCAAGCCGTCGAGCATGGTCCCGGCGCCGACCTGGTAGGACAGGTCCTCGGCGTGGTCGACCTGCTCGTCGCCGACGGTGGCGGTGAGGGTGATCGTGACGAAGTCATCCGTCTGGGCCGGGCGGTCGACCTCCTTGAGCGTCCCGAAGCGGGAACGGAGCTCGTCCAGGGCCTTCTGCTCGTCCTCTTCGGACGCGGCGGCCGGCTCGACCGTCACCTTCAGTCCCTTGTAGTCCGGCAACTCGACCTCGGGGCGGACGTCGACCTCCACCGTGAACTTCAACGGCCCTTCAGCCTCGCCGTCGACGCCGGGCAGGGTGGTGATCTCCACCTCGGGGCGGGACATCGGCGTGGCCTCGGTCTGGGCCAGGGCCTCCTGATAGTAGTCGTTCAGACCCTCGTTGACGGCCGTCTCCACCACGTAGCCGCGGCCGATGCGCTGGTCGATGATCCGCGCAGGAACCTTGCCCTTGCGGAAGCCGGGGACCTGGATCTGGTTGGCCACTGTCTTGTAGGCCTCGTCCAGGCGCGGCTTGAGGTCCTCGAACGGGACCTCAACGTCGAGCTTGACCCGAGTCGGGCTGAGGTTTTCTGCGGTGCTCTTGACCACGTGGCACTCCTGTGTGGATTGTTCGTCTCGTCTGATGGGCGGATGGGCCCGGCCGCCGGGCATCCGGTGAATCAGGCCGCTCCGGCAAGCGGAGCGACCATGACGTCGGGGTGACAGGATTTGAACCTGCGGCCTCACGCTCCCAAAGCGCGCGCTCTACCAAGCTGAGCTACACCCCGCAGACGGCCCTGGCCGTTTCTGGCCAGGGACCAGTGTACGCACTCCCGTGCCATACTCCGCATTCGGGCGATTTTCAACCCACGTACGCGGCCTCTCGGGCTCACCACCGCGGTGACAGCCCGCCCGACGACGCCGCGCCGACGAGGTCTCTTTTGCGGCTCAGCCTGACGGCTTGGTAGGATCGTCCTCGCTGCCTCTGGCAATAGTCTTCTTCTGGAGCATTTTCTGGACGTCGACTCACCGGAGCGCTGCGGGGATGTAGCTCAATGGTAGAGCCCCAGTCTTCCAAACTGGCTACGCGGGTTCGATTCCCGTCATCCCCTCCACCGGCCACCTATGGGCCCGGTGAATCGTGCCGGGTCTCGCCATCTTCGCGGGACCCGGCACGATTCTCGTTTAATCAGGTCTCCAGCTCCTTGCCGATACCCCCCTTTCGTGGTGATCCTGACGGCTCGCACTGATTTTCACTGCGAGCCGTCAGGATCGGCACGAAGGCAAAGCACGAAGGCAGAGGGAGGGCCGTCACGCGAGTGCGACAACCTGAAGCGGCTGGCTCGGCTGGCTCCGGTTATAGAGACTGGCACCCCGGGCACCAGTAGAGCTTGCGCGCCTGCATGTCCGTCACCCGCACCTGAACGCCGCACACGCGGCAGCTCAGGCCATCGCGCTGGTACACGTAGTAGGCGTTGTCCGGCCACAGCGGCGCCGGCGCACCCGTCTCGTCGAGGCTGTCGCGGTGCTCGGGGCGCGTTGTGATGATCTTGCCGCGTCGCACACCGTCCCTCATCAGCGTCACGAGGTCCTCCCACAACGCCGTACCGGCCTCCTCGTTCAGGGACCGACCCGGCAGCCACGGATTCAGACCCTGCCGAAAGAGCGACTCTGCTCGGTAGATGTTGCCGACCCCGGCCACCACCGCCTGATCCATCATGAGCTGGCCGAGCGCCACCCTCCGCCGGCTCACCCGCGCCAGAAACTCCTCCGGCCCGGTGCCAGGCACCAGCGGATCCGGTCCCAGGCGAGCGACGACGGCGGCCGCCTCCTCTGGTGTGATCACCTCGCACGCCGTGGGGCCGCGCAGATCCGCCCAACCGCGGTCGGACACCAGCCGGACGCGCACCTGGCCGACGGGCGGCGGCGGGCCGGCATACGGTCGGGACGCGTCGGCGTCGTCCGTGAAGGTGTCCGTCTCCCCCATCTTCCGGGGCGCTCCGATGCTCGAGGCCCCACGGAAGGTCTCGTCTCCACCGAAGCTCCACGCTCCGTACAGGCCGAGGTGAACGCGCAGGACCGACTGGACCGCGCCGTCGTCGTGCGCTGGACCGAAGCCGAGGAACAACTGCTTGCCGTGCGCGCGGGCCTGCACCAGTGTGGCGCCGTCCAGCAGGCGAGCGCCGGCCTCGAAACGGCCTTGCGGCGAGCTGACGCGCAACCGTTCGCCGCCGAAGACGTCGGTGAACTGCCGGGCCAGGCGGTGGACCGAATGACCCTCAGGCATCCGTGGACTCCGTCGTCCGTCGGCGAATCAGTCCAGCACCTCGCCCGAGGTCTCGAAGTGAGCGATCTTGCTGATGCGGCGGACGTGGCGCTCGTCCCCGGAGAACGGTTCGGCCAGAAAGGCCTCGATGATGGCGGTGGCCTCCTCGCGGGAATGCTGGCGGCCTCCGACGGCGACCACGTTGGCATCGTTGTGCTCGCGGGCCAGTTTCGCCGTGTCCAGATTCCACGCCAGAGCAGCGCGAACGCCGCGGACCTTGTTGGCGGCCATCTGCTCGCCGTTTCCGGAACCGCCCAACACGATTCCCAGCGCATCCACTCCCGACTGCTGGTCGACCACGACGGCCTGAGCCGCCTTGATGCAGAAGCCCGGGTAATCGTCCTGCGGATCGAAGGACTGCGGCCCGTGATCGACCATCTCGTAACCCAGTCCGGTCAAGTGCTGGATGAGGTGGGCACTCAGTTCGAGGCCGGCGTGGTCAGTGGCGATGTGCACGCGCATGGGGCTGCTCCTGGTTCCGGTGGGATACGGTCGTGACCAGCGACCAGCCTACCGGCGGCGGGCCGAGCAAACCCAGCGGGATGCTGTCCCTTCCGGACAGGGCGGTGGCACAATGTCGTGATACCCAACACTTGTTTCACGCCCTGACTGCACCGGAGGCACTGTGCCCACTCTGAACATCACCCGCGCCGAGGCTGCCGAGCGCGCTGCCGCTCTATCCGTCGACTCCTACGAGGTCACTCTGGATCTGACCGACGGCGGCGACCAGTTCCGGTCCGCCACCACCGTGCACTTCTCGGCGGCTCCGGACGCGGTCGGCACGAGCACGTTCATCGACTTCATCTCCTCTCAGGCCCCGGCGGTCCGCCTCAACGGAGAGGATTTGAACGCCGAGGCCTTCGACGGCACGCGCATCACCATCGGCCCGCTGGCCGCCGAGAACGTCCTCGAGGTGGACGGGCTGGCGGATTACATGAACACCGGCGAGGGGCTGCACCGCTTCGTGGACCCGGTGGACGACGAGACCTACCTCTACACCCAGTTCGAGGTCCCGGATTCCCGCCGCATGTTCGCCGTGTTCGAGCAGCCCGACCTCAAGGCCACCTTCGCCTTCACGGTCACCGCGCCGGACCACTGGGCTGTGGTGTCCAACTCCCCCACTCCTGAACCGGTCCCCGCCACCGGCCAGACTGCCACCTGGACGTTCGAGCCCACCCCGCGGATCTCGTCCTACATCACCGCGCTGATCGCGGGTCCCTACCAGTCGACCCATTCGGAATTGACGAGCTCGGACGGACGCACCATTGACCTGGGCGTGTACTGCCGCGCCTCCCTGTTCGAGCACCTGGATGCGGACAACATCCTCGATCTGACCCGCCGCGGTTTCGAGTTCTACGAGGCCCAGTTCGGCACCCCGTACCCCTTCGCGAAGTACGACCAGCTCTTCGTGCCCGAGTTCAATGCCGGGGCCATGGAGAATGCCGGAGCGGTGACGTTCCTGGAGAACTACGTCTTCCGCTCCACCGTGCCGGAGGCCACCATCGAGCGCCGGGCCATCACCATCCTGCACGAGCTGGCGCACATGTGGTTCGGCGACCTGGTGACCATGAAGTGGTGGAACGACCTCTGGCTGAACGAGTCCTTCGCCGAGTTCATGTCCACCCTGGCCGCGGCGGAGAACACCCGCTACACCGGCTCCTGGACCACGTTCTCCTCGATGGAGAAGAACTGGGCCTATAAGCAGGATCAGCTGTCCACCACGCACCCGATCAAGGCCGAGATCCGCGATCTGGACGACGTGCTGGTGAACTTCGATGGCATCACCTATGCCAAGGGCGCCTCGGTGCTGCGCCAGCTGGTCGCCTGGGTGGGCCAGGAGAACTTCATGGCCGGCGTCCGCGCCTACTTCGGCAAGCATGCCTGGTCCAATACCGAGCTGCCGGACCTGATGCGTGAGTTGGAGGCCTCCTCCGGCCGGGATCTGGCCGAGTGGACCCGGCTGTGGCTGGAGACCTCCGGCGTCAACACCCTGTCCGTCGAGGTCAGCACCGAACAGCCCGACGGCGGCGCGATCACCTCCCTGGCCCTGCGCCAGTCCGCACCGGGAGATGACCGGCCCGGTGACGCGGTACTCCGTCCACATCGCATGGCAGTGGGCTTCTATTCCGCTGATGAGGACGGCCGGCTGGTGCGCACCGACCGTTTCGAACTGGACGTGGACGGCGAGCTCACCGAGGTGACCGAGGCCGTCGGCACGCAGCGCCCAGACCTGATCCTCCCCAATGACGATGACCTGGCCTACGCCAAGATCCGCCTCGATGACGCTTCATGGTCGTTCGTGGCCACGCGACTGAAGGACGTGGCCGAGTCCTTGCCCCGCACGCTGTTGTGGGGAGCCGCGTGGGACACCGTCCGCGACGCCGAGGCAACGGCCGGCTGGTTCGTGGATCTCCTGCTGACCAATGTGGGCTTCGAACGTGACTCCTCCGTGGTGCAGACCCTTCTCCGTCAGCTGACCACGACCCTGTCTCAGTACACGGCACCGGAACTCGCCCAACAGCGGCGCGAATCCACCGCAGACCGCCTGCTGGAGTTGGCCCGCGACGCCGAGCCGGGATCGGACAACCAGCTGCAGTTCGTCAAGGCCTTCGCACTCCACGCGCGATCGTCGCAGCAACTGGACACCCTGGCCGCATTGCATACCGGTTCCGAGACGCTGGCCGGGCTCGACCTGAATACGGATCTGAAGTGGGAGATGCTGACCGGTTTGGTCGCCGGGGGCCGGGCCGGTGAGGACGAGATCGCCGCCGCGGAGGCCGAGGATGCCACCGCGACGGGTGCCCTGGCCGCCTCTCAGGCTCGTGCCGCCGTCCCGTCCGCGGAGGCCAAGCGCACGGCGTGGGATCAGGTGGTGTCCGGCTCACTGTCCAACATGACGCAGCGCAGCGTCCTCGCCGGGTTCAACCGGGTCCACCGCACCGAGTTGCTGGCCCCTTTCGCTGAGGAGTACTTCCGCGTGGTCGAGGAACTGTGGGCCTCGCGCTCGCACGAGATGGCCGAGTCCGCCGCCATCGGGCTCTTCCCGGGTTCCCAGGTCTCTCAGGAGACCATCGACGCTAGCAACGCCTTGGTGGAGCGGTCCGCTGAGCGGCAGGCGGCCCTGTCCCGCACGGTGGCCGAGTCCCGCGACGAGATGGTCCGGGCCCTGGCCGCTCGGACCGTCGACGCCGGCTAGCGCGGACGGCTATTCAGACCCAGTCGTTCGGACCGCACCCGCTGCTACAGCGCGGGGTGTGGTCCGTTCGACTGGGTCTGCTGCGCGGATCCGGTGGTCGCCGGCGTAGATGACGAAGCGGTCGCCTCGGACGAAGCCCGCGAGCGTCATCCCGGCGTCCCGGGCCAAGTCCACCGCCAACGACGACGGCGCGGAGACCGAGGCGAGCATCGGCACCCCCGCCATCATCGCCTTCTGCGTGAGTTCGAAGCTGGCCCGGCCCGAGACCATGAGAATGTGGCCGCTGAGGGGCAGCTTTCCCTGCAGCAGTGCCCACCCCAGGACCTTGTCCACGGCGTTGTGGCGGCCCACGTCCTCGCGCACGGCCACCAGTTCTCCGGTGCCGGCGTCGAAGAGTCCGGCCGCGTGCAGGCCACCGGTGCGATCGAAGACCTTCTGCCGCTCTCGCAGCACCTCCGGCATCTCCAGGACGAAATTCTCGGAGACCTCCATCGGGTCCTCCGCCACCGGGAAGCGACTCTGGGTGCGGACGTTCTCGATGCTGGTGCGCCCGCAGAGTCCGCAGGCACTGGTCATCAGCACTTGTCGCTCGGTGTCCGGGGTCGGTGCGGCCACGTCCGGTCGCAGCACCACATCGACCGTGTTGTCCGTCTCCTCGGCGCCGGGGCCGAAGTCGCGACCGCAATACCGCACCGAGTGGACCTCCTCGGCCGCGCCGATGAGACCCTCACTGAGCAGGAACCCGACGGCCA
Source organism: Citricoccus sp. GCM10030269 (assembly GCF_042665635.1). Classification (NCBI taxonomy): domain Bacteria; kingdom Bacillati; phylum Actinomycetota; class Actinomycetes; order Micrococcales; family Micrococcaceae; genus Citricoccus; species Citricoccus sp. GCM10030269. The sequence goes on from NZ_JBHTCV010000005.1 coordinate 549,402, forward strand.
GGGAGAAGTCCTCGGTCGGGGTGCGCATGGTGACGGCCAGCCGCCGTCCATTGACGCGGATCTCCAGCGGCTCCTCCGCGGCCAGCACATCGGCCCGCGCATCCCGTTGACCCGCCTTGACCCGCACCACCCGGACTCGTGACTCGCTTCTGGACATGCCCCCATCATCCTCCCTGCACCAGCCTCCGTGCATCCCGGCTCGGATAAAGATCCCGGCTCAGGCAAGGTTCCCGGCTCGGCCCAGCCTCTCTGCCCCCGCGTCCTCACGCTGAGTCCCGTCGGCCCGTGGCCGACTAGTGTTGAGACATGTCCACGGAACGCCTCTCCCCTGAGTCTTCTACCGACTCGCGGACCGTTCGCCAGCGGACGTTGCCTCAGATCGGGGACTCGGGACAGGAACTCCTCCGCGGAGCCACTGTCGCGGTCGTGGGAGCCGGCGGACTCGGTTCCCCGGTGATCCAGTACCTCGCGGCCGCGGGCATCGGCACGCTGCACGTCATTGACGACGACGTGGTCGAACTGAGCAATCTCAATCGCCAGACCCTGCACGGCGTGGACACTGTCGGCCGGGCGAAGACCGACGGTGCCGTGGCCGCCGCTCACCGCCTGTCGCCCGAGACCACCGTGGTTCCGCACCCCGTCCGCCTGACCGACGCCAACGCGGAGGATCTCCTGGCCGGTGCCGAGGTGGTCCTCGACGGCAGCGACTCCTTCACCACGCGCTTCGTCATCCACCGGGCCGCGACGGCTCTGGGCATCCCCGTGGTCTTCGGCGCCCTCATGCAATGGAACGCCCAGGTCACAGTCTTCTGGTCCGATCCGCCGGCCGAGGCGGGCCTGTCCCCCGTCGTGCTGACGGATGTCTTCGAGGACGACGACGCCACCCACGCCGCGCCCGGCTGCGCCGAGGCCGGGGTCCTGGGCGCCGTCGTCGGGATCACCGGCTCGCTGATGGCTCTGGAGGCCATCAAGCTCGTCTTGGGCACCGGTAACCCGCTCGTGGGCCGGATGATGGTGATCGACGGCCTCGCCGGCACTACCGCGGAGATCCCGCTCGCGGGCTCGGCCACTAGCACGTCACCGTCAGCTGGCCCGACGACGGCGGCTCACCCCGTGTCCCCGGACGCGATCGATCCGCGCGCCATGTGGATTGATGTCCGACGGACCGAGGAATCCCGCGAGCGCCCCGGCCCGCCCGGCACGGTGGAGTTGCCCCTGGACCGTCTGCTCCGCCTCGATACCGGACCGCAGACGCCTCTGCCGCACGATCATCCGCTGAGCTCCGTTTCACCAGACAGAGTGCTCTTGCCCTTCTGTGCCTCCGGACCCCGCAGTGCCGCTGCGGCGAGGCATCTCACCGCCCTCGGCTGGCCGGTCTTGGGCTATCTCGACGGCGGACTGCCCGAGGAGGCCCCGCGTGGCTGAGCTCCACTACCGCTCCGTCGAGGAGCACCAGCAGCGCATCCTCGATCGTGTTCCCCTCCTGCCGACCGAGGTCCTCGCGTTGGCTGACGCCTCCGGGCGCACGTTGGCCGCCGATGCCGTCGCGGGACTGGACCTGCCACCATGGGACAACTCCGCCATGGACGGTTACGCGGTGCGCACGGAGGACACCGCCACCGCCACTGCCGACCGCCACGTTCAGCTGACCATCACGGCTGAGCTGCCGGCCGGAGCGGACGCCGATCCCCCGCTGGCCGCCGGTGAGGCGGCCCGGATCATGACCGGAGCGCCCCTGCCCACGGACGCGGACGCCGTCGTGCCCCTGGAGGACGTGGTGGGCTGGGATCCGGCCGCTCCGACCGCCGGGAGCACCGCCCCGGAGCACGTCGTTCTGAACCGGGCGGCCACTGAGGGCCGGCACATTCGCCGCCGCGGCGAGGATGTGCGCGCCGGGGACCGGGTGGCGTTCGCGGGGGAGCCACTGACCCCGCATCGCGTCGCTGCCCTGGCGGCGGCTGGCATCGCCGAAGTGAGCGTGCGGCGCCGGCCGCGGGTCGTCGTCGTGAGTACCGGTTCTGAGCTGGTGGCGCCGGGCGAATCGGTGCGCCGTGGTCAGATTCCCGACTCCAACAGCCTGCTGCTCGCTGCCCTGGTTCACGCGACCGGCGCGGAGGTCGTCCACCGGGGTCAGGTGTCCGATGACTCTGCTGCCCTGCGATCGGTGCTTGATACCACGCGAGGGACCACCGATGCGGTCGTGCTGACCGGTGGCGCGAGCGTCGGTGCCCATGATGTCGCCCGCCTGGTGTTGGCGCCGTCTGCCCCGGGAGGGGTCCCGAAGGCCGGTCCCGACGACGGCGGCCCGGTTCCGGGCACAGTTTCGGCCCCCGTTCCCGACCTGGATGACTCGTCCGTGCGTTTCGACCGGGTGGCCGTCCAACCCGGGAAGCCTCAGGGATTCGGCGCCCTGCCCGACGGCCGCCCCGTGTGGTCGTTGCCGGGCAACCCGGTCAGCGCGTGGGTGTCCTACCTGCTGTTCGTCGAGCCGGGGTTGCTGGCCATGCAGGGCCGCACCACACCGCGGGCCCCGTGGCTGCCGGCCACCGCCGGCGACAGCTGGCGCTCACCCCACGGCCGCGAACAGTATGTCCCGGTCCGCGTGGTCTCCGCAGCCGGCGAGCCGTTGCGCGTCGTCCAGGCCACCGAGCGCGGTTCGGGATCCCACCTGGCCGGCCGCCTGGCACGGGCCACCGGACTGGCCCGAGTGCCCGCCACCACGGACGAGGTGTCCGCCGGGGACACTGTCCTGTACCGATCCTTGGAGGTCTGAGAGGTCTGATGGAACCCGCCGCGTCACCGAACCACCCGTCCAGCGCATCCAGCGAATCCAGCTCACCCCGCACATCCAGCACATCCAGCACATCCAGCATCCTTGACGATGCCGGCGCCGACGGCTTCACGCATCTCTCCGGCGATGGCTCCGCCCGCATGGTCGATGTGACTGCGAAGCAGCCGACGGTCCGCAGCGCCACTGCGGAGTCCACGGTGCTGGTGTCTCCCGAGGTCCTGACGGCGCTGGCCGCCGGCACCGTGGCCAAGGGCGACGTCTGGGCCGTGGCCCGCATCGCGGGGATTCAGGCGACCAAGAAGTGCGCGGAGCTGTTGCCCCTGGCCCATGTGATCGGTGTCCATGGAGCCTCCGTCGACTTCGAGATCGAGCAGGACCGCATCCGCGTCACCGCCACCGCCCGCACCGCCGATCGCACCGGGGTCGAGATGGAGGCCATGACCGCGGCCTCCGTGGCCGGACTCGCCATCGTGGACATGGTCAAGGGACTGGACCGATCGGTCGAGCTGACCGGCGTCAGGCTTCTGGAGAAGACCGGCGGACGCTCCGGGACCTGGCGCCGGGACGGTCTCGAGAGCCGGGACGGGCGCGGTGACTCCTGACCGCCTGGCCGCCGTCGTGCTCGCCGGTGGGGCCTCGTCCCGGATGGGCCGGGACAAGGCCTCCCTGGAGCTCGACGGCAGCACGTTGCTCGACCGGACCGTTCGGGCGGCCGTAGGGGCCGGGGCCACTCGGGTGGTGGTCGTCGGCGACCGGCCGGACCGTCCCGTGGCCCCAGCTGATGCGGAGGTGCTGTTCGTCCGGGAGGATCCCCCTGGATCGGGACCCGTCGCCGCCCTGGACACGGCACTGGCTCACGTGGAGGCGGACTGGTTGCTGGTCCTTCCCTGTGACCTCGCCCGGCCCGGGGAGGCGTGCCGGGAATTGCTGCGCGCGGCCGACATCGCCGGTTGTGAGGACAGCAGGAGCGAGGATGGCGCCCGTGAGGACGACAGGGATCCACTCGACGGTGTGGTCGCGGTGGACGCCGCCGGTCGACGGCAGCACCTCACCGCCGTGTTCCGCACCGCGCCCCTCCGCCGCGCCGCCACAGCGGGAGTCACTCGCGTGCGCGAGCGCGTCGCCGGACTGAACCTGAGGGAGGTCTCCGAGCCTGCGGACCGCCCCGGTCTCTGGGACGATATGGACACCCCCGAAGATCTGGAGCGCGTGCGGGCCGAGTCCACCCCTGCCGTTTCCTCACCAGAAGCACCACAGGAAGCACCGCGCGAAACCCCACAGGAAACCCCACAGGAAAGAGGAACCATGGCCGAGCAGGAGATTCCCGGTCTACGAGTCTGGCTGGAGACGGTGGCCACGGAACTGGACCTGCCGGAATCAGTCGTCGTGCCCGGTCCGCTGCTGGATGTCGCCCGGGATGTGGCCCGCGGCGTTGTCCGCCCGGGCGCACCGACCACCACGTATCTGGTCGGCGTGGCGGTGGGCCTGCAACTGGCAGGCGAGAGCTGGTCGGACGAGGCCGTGGCGAGCCTCATCGACCGTGTCTCCTCCCGGATCCAGGACCTTGCCCTGGACTACGATCCGTCACCGAACGAGACTTCACCGGAAAAGTCGTCAACCGAACAGGAGCGCCCCTGATGGCACGGGTTCGCTTGTTCGCCGGAGCCGCTGACATCCTCGGGGTGTCCGAGACCCAGATCGACGCGACCACGGCGGGAGCGCTGCGGCAGGCCCTCTTGGCCGACCACGGCGTCAGTGCCGAACAGGTCATCGCCCGCTGTTCCCTGATGGTGGATGGGGTACGGGCCGCCGACGATGACCACCCGGTCACACCGGATTCACTGGTCGACGTCCTCCCGCCCTTCGCTGGCGGGTGAGTGCCGCCGGCTAGCCGGACGTCGCTCGCTTCTGGCAGATCGCCACCTCAGGGTTAGCCGCCGATGGCGTTCATCCCTCGGCCCGGCTGAACGAAGCCCGGGTCGTCGATGCCGTGGCCGGCCTTCTTCGCCCCCACGGACAGTTTCATGGCCGCGGCCAGGTCTTCGTCGGGAGCCGAGGCCCCGAGCAACGTCCGCAGGTCGGTCTCCTCGCGGGCGAACAGGCAGTTCCGCAGCTGACCGTCGGCGGTGAGGCGCAGCCGGTCGCAGTCTGAGCAGAAGGGCGCTGAGACCGAGGCGATGACGCCCACGGTGTGTGGGCCGCCGTCGACGGTGTAGAGAGCCGCAGGCGAGGACCCGCGGCCGGGCACCGGCGCCAGTTCGAATCGTTCGGCCAACCGCTTGAGAATCTCCTCACCCGAGACGAGGTTGTCACGCTTCCAGGTGTGCCCGGCATCCAGGGGCATCTGCTCGATGAACCTCATCTGTGCGTCCTGCGAGACCGCGAAAGCGACCAGGTCCCCGAGCTCGTCATCATTGACCCCGCGCATGGCCACCGCATTGAGCTTGAGCGGCCGTAGTCCTGAGTCCCGCGCGGCGGCGATGCCGGCCAGCACGTCGCTGAGCCGATCCCGGCGTGTCAGTTCACGGAACCGATCAGGTTTCACCGTGTCCAAGGAGATGTTGAGCCGGGACAGTCCCGCCGCCTGCAGTGCGGGCAACCGTCGGTCCAGGGAGATCCCGTTAGTGGTCATGGACACCGGAAGCCGTCCGCCGACCGGGAGCTCGATCGCCGCGAGCCGAGCCACGATGTCCTCCAGATCCGCGCGCAACAGCGGTTCGCCGCCGGTCAGTCGGACACCGGTGATGCCGTGGTCCACGGCGATGCGCACGAGTCGCTCGATCTCGGCCGCCGAGAGCAACTGCTCCTTCGGAGTGAACGGGCCGGCGTCCTCCGGCATGCAATAGGTGCAGCGCAGGGAGCACTTATCCGTCAGCGAGACACGCAGATCGCGGTGAACGCGCCCGAAGCCATCGGTCAGATCGCGGGACGTCCCGACGCCGGCCAGCTCGTCCGCGGTGGGCAACAACCGGCGAGCCTCTGGGCCGGCTGCCAGGGCAGCGGCGGTGGTATCGGTGGCCTCGGCGGGAACGGCCCCGGGGCCACTCGCGGTCCGCGTGGCGAGGGTGATCGGCACGCCGCTCATGGAAGTCCCACCCAGTGCGCTTCGCCGGTCTGTGTCTGCTGCCTCTTCCAGATGGGCACCTCCGCCTTGATGTCCTCGACCACCGCACGGCAGGTGTCGAAGGCCTCGGCGCGATGAGCGGAGGCCACCGAGACCACCAGGGCCAGCTCGCCGACGGTCAGGTGGCCGATGCGGTGCACCGCGGCGATCCGCACCTCTCCGTCCGGGTGCTCGGGGCCGCGGGCATGATGCTCGACGATACTGCGCACGATGCTCTCGGCGTCGGGGTGGGCGGTGTAGTCGAGGGAGGCCACTGTGCCGGTGGCCTCGGGGTCATGGTCACGCACGACGCCGGAGAAGGTCAGCGCGGCCCCACAGCTCGGGCTCAGGACCGAGGCCTCCACCGCAGCTGGGTCCAACGGCGCCGTCGAGAGTCCCGAACGCTCGGTCGAATCTGCGATGGGATCTGCGGTGGAATCTGCGACCGGACTTGCGACCGGATCTCCGGTGGTCTGCTCCCGCGCGGGTGGCGTGACGTGAGACGCGTGATCAGTGGCGGTCATGGTCGCCTCCCTTGAGCTGGTTCATCAGGTGATCCAACAGTGGGGCCAGCAGTCTGATTCCCTGCTCGACGGCGCGGAGCGAACCCGGCAGGTTCACCACCACGGTCGGCTGACCGTGGACAACAGACCCGGAACCGTCGTCGGCTGGTGCTCTCCGGCCGATGATGCCGGCGCGCCCCCGGCTCAACGCGGCCGTCGGTGTCTGCGCGGCGCCCTCTCGGCGCAGCAGTTCGGCCACACCGGGCAGTTCGGTCTCGATGACTCCGTCCATCGCCTCGGGCGTGAGGTCGCGGGGCGAGACACCCGTGCCACCGAGGGTCAGTACGACGTCGGCCCCGGCCTCACGCGCGGCCTGGACCGCCCCGCGGACCGAATCCACGCCGTCGGGAACCAAGGAGTTCTCCGTCCTCGAGTCCGGCAGAAGGTCGGCGAGGAGCTCCAGCGCGCGCGGCCCTGCGGTGTCCGGTGCCCGGCCCGTGTGGGCGCGGTCCGAAACCGTCACGATGTGGATCAGTGGCATCACACCTCCAAAGGGGTCTTCTGAGTCTAGGGTTGCCTGCGCCGTCGAGCCACCGCGGGAGACCTGGGGGTACCGTGGAGGGCGTGAAACACACCTTCTCTCTGAGCGCCGAATGGACAGGGCAGCCCGGTTCCGAGACCTCCGGATACCAGGATTTCGGCCGCGATCTCGTGGTCCGGGCCGAGGGGCCAGGCGAACTCAGCGGATCCGCCGCCCGCGCCTTCCATGGCGACGACTCTCGCTGGAATCCCGAGCAGCTGTTGTTGGCCGCCCTGGCCGAGTGCCACCTGCTGTCCTACCTCCGGGCGGCGGCCCAGTCCGGGATCGTGGTCACCGGCGCGTCCGTTCGCGCCGAATGCACTCTGACCCTGGATCACGATGGCGGCCGCATCACCGCCGCCACCCTCTTCCCCGAGGTATGGCTCTCCGATGAGGACCAGCGCGACGCGGCCGATGCCCTGCACCAGAGCGCCCATGAGCAGTGCTTCATTGCCCGGTCCGTGAACTTCCCGGTCCAGATCAAGGCTCAAGAGGTCCGCCAAATGAAGCATCTGCCGGACTTCGGTCAGCGCCTGGGTGCCCCGATCGCGGTGCTCAAGCCTCGCCAGGGTAAGTCTCCGAGTCGGGTCACCGGGCTCGACAACCGCCCCGCACCGGATCCAGCCTCGGCAGCCCCGCCCTCAGAGGCACAGTCCTCAGAAGCTCAGCCCTCGGAGGCTCAGCCCGAGAACGCCAGCTTCTACGACCAGGTGGGCGGGCACGAGACCTTCGTCAAGCTCGCCCGCGTCTTCTATGAGGGCGTCGCCGCCGATCCGGAGTTCCGGGCGATCTATCCCGAAGAGGACCTGGGTCCGGCCGAGGAGCGGTTGCGGATGTTCCTCGAGCAGTACTGGGGCGGCCCGCGCACGTACAGCGAGCAGCGTGGACATCCCCGGCTCCGAATGCGGCATATGCCCTACACGATCGACTTCGCCATGCGCGATCGGTGGCTCCAGCACATGCGAGTGGCCGTGGACTCCCTCGAGTTACCGCCGCTGTACGAGCAGACCCTGTGGGATTACCTGGAGCGCGCGGCTCACTCCATGGTGAACTCCGGCTGAGGCACACCGGACTGCTCCCCGGCGATCGGAGCTGCCGAGTGATCAGAGCTGCATCGGCCGGCGGCACAGCACAAAGCCGGCCGGTCCAGTAAGCCGCACCCACGGGCCCGAGGTGTGGACCGACGTCGTTCCCTCTCGGGTGAGGAAGCCGAGCCCGTGGGCAGCGAAAGCGGCCCCGGCGGGAAGGAAACCGTCCTCGCCGTCGGGTGACGAAGCGCCCAGGAGCCGTCCCCACACCGCAGCCCGAGCCTGCGCGACCATGGAGGCCCCCGGATCCGCCGGCAACGCGTCGGCCAGTTCGCGGATGCCGTCCCGCGCGATCTGCTGCAGCTCGTCGTCCGATACCGTGGCCGCGGGCGTCCACCCCGTCCGCGGGGGCGTCACGGCAGCCCAGGCGGCTTGTTCTGCGACCGGCGGTGGGGTGAAGGCGGTGGACCCGGTCGAGGTCATACGGGCCAGGCGTTCCAGGACCGATGACAGGGCGAAGACGGCGTCGAAGCCGTCGTGACGGCCCTCCACCAGCCGGAACGTCCGCAGCCCCAGGACCACGGGTACCTGATCCCCCAGGCCACGAGGTTGCAGGACGGAGACCCAGGCCGCCAGGACGCTACCGACGACCTGCAGCCGGACGCCCGTGTCCGACATGACTTTGGCCCGCGTACAGTACCGCTCGACATCCGCCACCGCGTCCTGGTCTTCCAGGGTGATGGCTGGGCCGCCGGCCGATTCGCCGGCTGGTTCGGCGGCTGATTCGGCGCCGCTGCTTCCGGAGTCGGAGGGTTGCGCAGGAGTCGGTGACATGGGATCCATTGTCCCATTCCCTGCCCCCTTCACTGTCGCATCCCTCACCATCCGCCCCGATCTGGCACCGCGGGCCGGGAGTAGAATGCAGCAGAGGTTACCGGTCGGTAGATTCCGGCCGCGCACGACGTGAAGGGACATTCATGGGGTCTGGCAAAGTACGAAAGCAACGCACCGACTTCCCTGAGGACCCGACCGACGTCCTGCGCCAAGTCCTGGATCTGACTCCGGACGGAACCGACCCGCATACCGGGGAGACGCTCTTCACTGGAATCACGCCCCCGCAGGCCCGCGGCCGGGTCTTCGGCGGGCAGGTGATGAGCCAGTCGCTGATGGGCGCGGTCGCCACGGTGGAGGGAGACCGGGCCGTTCATTCCATGCACGCCTACTTCATCCGGCCCGGTGACGCGCTGCTGCCCATCTCTTTCGCCGTCGAGGTCTTGCGCGACGGGCGCTCTTTTTCCGTTCGGCGCGTCCACGCGCGGCAGGAGGGAAAGACCCTGCTGTCGATGATCTGTTCGTTCCAGGAGCCCTCCCCCGGGCTCGAGCACCAGTCCCCCATGCCGACGGGGGTGCCGGACCCGGAGTCCCTGCCGGCGACGTCGGAACGCCTGGGGCACCTCGGGCACCCCATGGCGCAGGAATGGTCCTGGGCGCGTCCCTTTGATATCCGGCACGTCGACCCGGCCATTGAGACCACGGCGGACAAGCGTCACGTGGCGACGAACATGGTCTGGATGAAGACTTTCTCGGCCCTGGGCGACCAGGCGAATCTCCACCGGGCGGCACTCGCCTATGCCTCGGACTACACCCTGCTGGAACCGATTCTCCGCCGGCACGGGCTGGCCTGGGTTCGTCCCGGCATGTCCGTCGCCTCACTGGATCACGCCATGTGGTGGCACCGTCCCGCTCGCGTGGACGAGTGGCTGCTGTACGTCCAGTCCAGCCCGTCTGCGCAGGGAGCGCGAGGATTGAGCAACGGACGCATCTACTCGCGCAGCGGCGAGCTGGTCGCCTCGGTCGCCCAAGAGGGTATGGTCCGAGTTCCCACGGACTTCCAGAACAAGGTCAAGGGAGCCGTTCAGGGCCTGTACCTGAAGACGTCTCGACGTCCCGGGTCAGGCTCCTGATCGGTTCTTCCCCGATGCTCGGTCAGTCGCGCGTGAGCTTCCGGTGCGTCACGCGGTGCGGTCGGGCCGCATCCGCACCGAGCCGCTCGACCTTGTTGGCCTCGTAGGACTCGAAGTTGCCCTCGAACCAGTACCAGCTCGACGGATCCTCGTCAGTGCCCTCGTAGGCCAGCAGGTGCGTGGCGACGCGGTCCAGGAACCACCGGTCGTGAGAGATGACCACGGCGCAGCCGGGGAACTCGAGCAGCGCGTTCTCCAGTGAGGCCAGGGTCTCGACGTCCAAGTCATTCGTCGGCTCATCCAGCAGGAGCAGGTTGCCGCCCTCTTTGAGCGTCAGCGCCAGATTCAGCCGGTTCCGCTCACCACCGGACAGCACTCCAGCCTTCTTCTGCTGGTCCGGACCCTTGAAACCGAAAGCGGAGACATAGGCGCGAGACGGCATCTCGACCTGGCCGACCTTGATGTAGTCCAGGCCGTCGGACACCACTTCCCACAGCGACTTCTCTGGGTCGATCCCGCCGCGGGACTGATCCACGTAGGAGATCTTGACCGACTCGCCGATCTTCAGTTCGCCGCCGTCGAGGGGTTCCAAGCCGACGATGGTCTTGAACAACGTGGTCTTGCCGACGCCGTTGGGGCCGATGACTCCCACGATGCCGTTCGGCGGCAGCGAGAAGGACAGACCGTCGATCAGCATCCGATCGTCGAAGCCCTTCTGCAGGTTCTTCGCTTCGATCACCTGGCTGCCGAGCCGCGGTCCCGGTGGGATCTGGATCTCCTCGAAGTCCAGTTTCCGGGTCTTCTCGGCCTCGGCGGCCATCTCCTCGTAGCGGGACAGACGGGCTTTGGACTTCGCCTGACGACCCTTGGAGCTGGAGCGCACCCAGTCCAGTTCGTCTGCCAGGCGACGGGCCATCTTGGCGTCCTTCTTGCCCTGGATGTCCAAGCGGGCCCGTTTCTTCTCCAAGTACGTGGAGTAGTTGCCCTCGTAGGGGTACAGGCGACCGCGGTCGACCTCACAGATCCACTCGGCCACGTGGTCCAGGAAGTACCGATCGTGAGTCACGGCCAGCACGGCACCGTGGTAGGCGGCCAAGTGCTGCTCGAGCCACAGCACGGACTCGGCGTCCAGGTGGTTGGTGGGCTCATCCAGCAACAGCAGGTCCGGCTTCTGCAACAGCAACTTGCACAAGGCCACTCGGCGGCGTTCACCACCGGAGAGCTTGGTGACGTCGGCGTCCGGCGGCGGGCAACGCAAGGCGTCCATCGCCTGGTCGAGCTGGGAGTCGATGTCCCACGCATCGGCGGCGTCGATCTCCTCCTGGAGCTTGCCCATCTCCTCCATCAGCGCGTCAAAGTCGGCGTCCGGGTTCGCCATCTCTTCCGAGATCTCGTTGTAGCGCTGGATCTTGCCGTAGATCGCGCCGACGCCCTCTTGGACGTTGCCCAGCACCGTCTTCTCCTCGTTGAGCGGTGGCTCCTGCAAGAGAATGCCGACGCTGTATTCGGGAGCCAGCCTGGCCTCTCCGTTCGAGGGCTGATCGAGCCCGGCCATGATCTTCAGGATCGTGGACTTGCCCGCGCCGTTGGGACCAACCATGCCGATCTTCGCCCCCGGCAGGAAGGACATCGTCACGTCGTCCAGAATCAGCTTGTCGCCCACTTTCTTGCGGGCCCTGACCATGCTGTAAATGTATTCCGCCATGCACCCCAGGCTAGTGGGTGGCCGCCGGATCGCCTGCATCGGTAGCGAACGGCGGCCACCATCGAAGCTCGGTTCAGCGCGGAGCGAAGAGGTTCAGGCCACCACCAGCCGATCCGCACTGTCGGCACCGTCCACATCGTCTGGTTCGGAGAGCTCTGCCACATCCTCAGCGCCCTCGTCACCGTCAGCATCGTCCAACACTTCACCGGTCTCCTGGTCGACGTTTGCCTCCAGGGACGAAGAACTCGGCCCGTGGCCGCTCTCGATCGAGTCGGCAGAACGGCTTGAAGATCGGGCGAAGGAAGCCGTGCCGAGCGAGAGATCATGGCCGATGGTCTCGGCGTCGATCTCCACGGCGGTCCCAGAACGCTCGTCGGTTTCCCACGGACGGACCTTCAACCGGCCGGAGACCACGACGGGCTGTCCCTTCTGCAGGGAGGCGCCGGCGTTCAGAGCCAGCGAACGGAACATGTTCACGGTGAACCAGTTGGTCTTTCCGTCGACCCAGGCATTGCGTTCCCGGTCGAAACGCCGGTCGGTGGCAGCCAACCGGAAGTTGCCGACGGAGAATCCTGCCTGCGCCACGCGGGTACTGGGATCGGTCGCGACGAAGCCGCGGACGGTGATGTGTTCGCTCATGATGAGGACCTTTCAGTGGACCGGCCCGCGGCCGGCAGTGACGCCGTCGGGCGGGTGCCGAGCGGCGGCCGAAGTTCGTTCTCCGGCTCTGCCAGCACATCGGTTGCACCGCCGGCACACCAGTGGGAGCACCGCCTGCAGTGGACAACGCACCGCACGGCAGTGTCCTGTGGAGCAGTGACGGCCCGATAGAATGGCCGGACCCAGCCCCAGTAGCTCAGTGGATAGAGCAGGAGCCTTCTAATCTCTTGGTCGGGGGTTCGACTCCCTCCTGGGGCACTGGCCGGCCCCGTCCCGACGGCCGCGAAAGGTGGACTGTGCAGGATGTGAGCGTGGACGCCCGCCGTCGTTCTCGGTGGGGCATCGGCCGGCAGATCGAACGGCGGGACGGGGCGGAGTCCGTCGCCCCCTTCACCACTCGGAGGCAATGGCTGCAGCTCGGAGCCATCATGGCCGCCGGAGCAGCCCTCTACCTGGTCCACTCGTTTTTGCGCTTCCGCAACTACGAGGCCAAGGGCTACGACCTCGGCATTTTCGATCAGGCCGTTCGCCAGTACGCGCTGTTCCGCGAGCCCTTGGTGCCGATCAAGGGCGTGGATTTCAACATCCTCGGTGACCACTTCCACCCGATCCTGGCACTGCTCGCGCCGTTGTACTGGATCTGGGACGACCCCCGGATGCTGAACATCGCGATGACGGCGCTCCTGGTGTCCAGCTGCGTCCCGGTCTACCTCTTCATCCGTCGCCGTTTCAGCCACACCACCGCCCTCATCGCCGCCGGCGCCCTGGTGTTGTGGTGGCCGTTCCAGGCGATGGTCAATTGGGACTTCCACGAGATCGCCTTCGGCGTGCCGATCGCCGCCTGGGTGGTGTGGGCAATCGACGGGCGCAGATATTGGTTGGCCACCAGTCTCTCTGCCGTACTGCTCACCGTGCGCGAGGACATGGGCGTCACTCTCCTGGCCATCGCGCTGGTGTTGGCGATCAAGCGGGCCTGGGCGCCCGCCGTCGTGACCGCCGTGCTGGGGGTGGCCGGCTATGTTTTCGCCACCTCCGTGGTGATCCCGCACTTCTCCCCCGAGGGTGAGTTCGGCTATTGGCAGTTCACGGCGCTCGGTCCGGACATGGGGTCCTCGATCGCGTTCATCCTGAGCCAGCCCCTGGATGCCATCGCGGTGTTGTTCGACCATCCCCTCAAGATCGGGCTGTGGCTGCTGCACTTTGCCGCCCTGTGGCTCTTGCCGTTCCTCTCCCCGTACACGCTCATCGGCGCGCCGATTCTGCTCTCCCGGCTGTTCAACGACCGGCTCAACGTGTGGAGCCCCGTCTATCAGTACGACGCGATTCTCGCCCCGATCTTCCTGATGGCAGCGCTGGAGGCACTGTCCCGCATCGGCGTGTGGCGCCAGGGCCGGCACCCACACCGAGACCCACGACGGCGGCGACTTCCGGTGATCTTCGTGAGCGTCCTGTTGGGCTGCGGCGTGGTCGGAACCCTGTTCTTTCCGCAGGTGTTCCCGTTCCAGCGCACCGTGACGGGTCAGAACTGGCAGAGAAGCGAGTGGGCGCATGCTCTCGACCGGGCCGTGAAGTCCATCCCGGACGACGTCTGTATCGAGGCCGCCGACAATGCGGTGCCGCACCTGGTGGACCGCACCTATGTGGGCCTGCACGGGGACATGGGCGACGAGTTGGCCACCTGGATGATCATCGACACCACCGTCGAGGAGCTCGGCGGCTGGGACCCGCTCACCCCGGACGAGGCCTTGGACCGCGCCGAGCGGCTCGGTTATGAGCCGGTCAGCGCGGACGACCACGGCATCTGGGTGCTGCATCGGGACCGGCCCGTCGACCCGGCCTGCGTACAGTACGTTCCCTGAAACGCTTCCTGAGCCAGCGGCCGGTTCAGTCGCGATCGAGTCCGTGGCGGCCGGTTCAGCGGCGGTTCGGCAGAGCCAGACGGAAGATCTTGCCCCACGTGGAGCCCACCTGCCGATGCAGGGGCCCGGTGTTGTAGGGCAGCCCGTAGCGCTCACAGATCTCCCGGACCTGGACCGCGACCTCGGCGTACCGGTTGGACGGAAGGTCCGGGAACAGATGGTGCTCGACCTGGTGGGACAGGTTGCCAGTCATGAAGTGCATGGCCTGTGAGCCGGAGATGTTGGCCGAGCCGATCATCTGCCGCACGTACCAGTCTCCACGGGTCTCGCCCTCCACCATCTCCTCGGTGAAGGTCTCGGCGCCCTCAGGGAAATGACCGCAGAAGATCACGGCGTGGGCCCAGATGTTGCGCAACCCGTTCGCGGCCACCGTGCCGAGAAGGGCCGACTTCCCGGAGCCGGTGAGAATCTGAGCCGCCACCGGGGTCGCGGCATAGTCCTTGGCGAACTGTTTGGCGGCCTTCAGGCCCACGGTCTTCAAGTCCCGCATCAGTTCGCTCTTGGACTTCTCCCCCGTCTTGACGCGGTCCAATTCCAGATCGTACAGGGCGATGCCCCATTCGAAGACGGGCGCCAGACCGGCGTTGATCACGGGGTTGAGAATGTGCTTGGGTTCCCAGGGCTGATCCCGGTCCACGCGGAGGACGTTGTAGCCCACGTCGCGATCCTTGCCGATGACATTGGTCCAGCGGTGGTGCATGTCATTGTGGGTGTTCTGCCAGGCTTTCGAGGGCGTGACGAAGTCCCATTCCCACGTGGTCGAGTGGATGTCCGGATCGCGCATCCAGTCCCACTGACCGTGCAACACGTTGTGCCCGATCTCCATGTTCTCGATGATCTTGGCGACAGTCAGCATCGCGGTCCCGGCCGTCCACGCGACCTTGTTGTTGGCGCCCAGCAAGCACGCCCGACCCCCGACTTCGAGGGCGCGCTGCCAGCGGATCACTCGGCGAATATAGGCGGCATCCGTGGCGCCGCGCTGGGCCAGGACCGAGTCGCGAACCGCGTCGAGTTCGCGGCCGAGTTCGGCCACCTGCTCGTCACTCAGGTGCTGGGCCGCCGGCGGACGCACTGCCGGGCTGCCGGTGGCGGCCAAGGCGCCGGGCCGGACTGTCTGTGCCTGCGTCTGAGGAGCGGTCTGCGGAGTGGTCTGCGGAGTGGTCTCGGTCGAGCCCTGCGACTCGGCCGCCTGCTCAGCCGGCGCATTGGTGTCCGGCCCGCGGCCTCGGCCCGGGGCCCAGCTCACGGTGTCGGGTTCGGTGATGCTCGCCTGGCGTGCGCCACTGAAGAGTTTCTCGGTGGCTTTCTGGTGCTTCGAAGTGACGGTCATGAGTACGGGGGTCTCCTCGGGGGTTGGAGATGAATGTTCGGAGAAGAAGGTTCGGAGAGGAACGTTCGGAGATGATTGGCGGGCAAAGAGAAAGAAGAAGTCTGGGGGGCGGCTAGGGGCTCGACGTCTCGCTGCGGACACTACAGCCCCAGGCTGACCGGCCCCGCTGCGGCACTGACGCAGGTCTGGATGAGTTCACCGGGATCCCCGTGGACCTCGCCGGTCCGCAGGTCCATGACCTTTCCGGACCGTAAAGGCACGAGGCACGCGTGGCAGATGCCCATGCGGCAGCCGCTGGGGGCGGCCACACCGGCGTCCTCGGCCACGTCGAGCAGGGGAACATCTCCGGCGGCGTCGGCCTCCAGGTCAGAGATCTCGAAGACGGCCAGTCCCCCGGCTCCGGGTTCCCCGCCGACCAGGTCGGCCTGGAACCGCTCGATCTTCAGGCCGGCGGCGTCGGGGCCGGACTCGCGTTCCCAGAGTGCCTCGGCGTCATCGAGAAAGCCGGAGGGTCCACAGGCAAAGGCCGCTCGGGCGCGCCAGTCCGGGCACAGCTCGTCCAGGGCGTGGGGTTCGGAGAGGTCCAGGCGACCGTCGTCAGCAGTGACATGGTGATGCACGCGCAGGCCCGGGAACTGCTGGGCCAACTCGGTCAATTCCTCGCGGAAGGCGGCCGAGTCCAGTGTGCGTACCGAATGAATCAGCACGACGTCGGCATCGGGGCGCCGCGGAACGAGCGTGCGGATCATGGACATCACCGGGGTGAGCCCCGAGCCAGCCGTCAGCATCAGCAGCGGTCGAGGATGTTCCGGAAGGGTGAAGTCACCTTCCGGCCGGGCCAGGAAGAGGACATCGCCGACGTCGGTATTCCTCACCAGGGCACCCGAGACTGTGCCGATGTCCGTGACGGTGATCTCCGGATCCGAGCCTGCTGCGGCGGAGAGCGAGTACGAGCGCCACTGGCGCACTCCGTCCACGTCCACACCGATGCGGGCCCACTGGCCGGCCTCGTGAGCCTGCCAGCCCGGGCCGGTGCGGAACGACACCGTGGCAGTGCCGGGAACAGGACGTTCGACTTTGGTGACCACGCCGCGCAACTGCCGGGGTGAGTGCACGGGATCGAGCAGGGACAGGAATTCCTGTGGGGACCGCGGCGAGGAGAATACCGACGTCAATAAGGAGAGGATGGAGCTTCCGGGCATGACCTCAGCCTATGGGCCCCGGCGACTAAATACTGCACCGTGGAGATACGATTAGCACCGTGAATCTATCGTCGGAAGATAACCTACCGTCACACCCTCTGGCGGGCGGCCCGCCACCTCCGAGGGTTCGGGACACCTCACAGGCCCAGCGCTCGCGCGGCACGGAGCACCCGTGGGACGCCTCCCGGCCACCGTGGTTGTCCTTGCCCCCGGAGCTGACGGAACTGCTGGCACCGGCGGTGCCGGACGTCGTCGGGCGCATCATCGAGACGGTCCCGCATCAGATCCCGGCCTATCAGATGGCCCGGAGCGAGCGATTCAGCGAGGTGCTGTTCCTGGGCGTGAAAGGAGCCCTGGAGCAACTGCTCTCCCTGCCTGGCACCTCCGATCCGGCGCTGAACGAGGAATCGCGGCAGTTGGTCGCTGCCCTCGGAGCCGGTGAGTACCGGCAAGGCCGTGGCATGGACGCCTTGCTGGCGGCCTACCGCACCAGCGCACGGATCACCTTCCGTGGGCTCTCCGAGGCCTGTGCCGAGCAGGGCATGGGGATGGATGTGGTGGTGGATCTCGGCGAGACGATTCTGGCCTACATCGACGAGCTCTCGGCCGTCAGCGTCCAGGCCTATGCCGTGGAGCAGGCTGCCCATGCCGGCGCCCTGGAGTTGCGTCGCGCCGATCTGGTGACGGCACTGGTGGGCGGCAGCACGGAGATCGGTGAGCTGCGGCGACTCGCCTCCGGTGCGGACTGGCATCTCCCCCAACGCATGGCCGCGGTGGTGATGCCACTCGAGTCAGCCTCGAGCGTCCGCACGCGGCTCGGCCCCTCCGGCATCGTGGTCGAGCGCGAGTCGGAGGCCACCGCCGTCATCTCCGTGGCTCAGCCACAGCGGATGCGGTCACGGTTCGAGGAGATCTTCGCCGGTACGTCTGCCGTGTTGGGGCCACCCGTGGAGTGGGACGGGATGGCGCACTCCCACCGGGTGGCCCAACTCGTGGCCGCGCTCCTCCCCGAGCAGGTCGGTGACGCCCCCGTGTTCGCCTCAGACCACCTGACCAGGGTCGTGCTGGCGGCCGAGCCACAGGTGATGGACGACCTGGCGGTCCGGCGCCTGACGCCCCTGAACGAGCTTCCCGACTCGAAACGACCGGTGTTGGAGAGAACCCTGCTGTACTGGCTGATCCACTGGGGCCAGCGAGTCCCGGTGGCCCGGGAACTGGGAGTGCATCCGCAGACCGTGGGGTACCGAGTGGCCAGGTTGCGGGAGCTGTTCGGTGCCCAATTGGATGACCCCACGGCCCGGTTCGAACTCGAGCTGGTGTTGCGCTCCCGGTGGATGACCGAGCACACCTCCGGCGACCCCGAGCTCAGTTGACCCGGATTCCTTGGATTCCGCGGATGGGGCCCGTCGTCGGACTACTCAGTCGACGCAGCCGGGACGCGCCGCCGACGGGATGACGGCGGTGCCGGCAACAGGAAGCGGTCGGGCTCGTCGGCCAGAACCCCGGCCGCCGGGTCGGCGTCCGGACCCGGCGCAATGGCCTCCGGAGGGCGGTTGATATCCCGGATCACCGACAGACAGATCCACAGCACCGCGGCCAGGTGCAGGACGATGCCTGAGCCGTACCAGAGCGGGATCCAGGGTCCCCCGCCGCCGAACGTCCCGTCCGAGGTGATCCGGGCGGACTCCATCCAGACGCCGGCCCAGTGGTAGACCTCCACCGCCTGCCAGATCCAGAACTGCCGCCAGTCCGGCCGGGCGAGCACGACCAGCGGGATGAGCCACATCACGAACTGCGGTGAGTACACCTTGCCGAGCACGATGAACGCCGCCACGATCAACAGGCACAGCTGGGCCATCTGCGGCCGGCGCCGGGCGGAGAGACCGAGGTAGGCGATGCCGAGGCAGCACAGGCCGAACAGCCCGTTGGAGATCAGGGAGAAGGTCTCCCCCGACCATCCGGTCCAGGTCAGCGCCAGCCACATTGAGGAGAAGGACACCTCCCGGTCCCCCGAGAAGGTGTAGAACCGGCTCCATTGGTCGAAGGCGGTGAGCATGAACGGGAGGTTCACCGCCAGCCAGGCAGCCACTCCTGCCGCCAGAGACGTGAAGAACACCCGGAGGCGTCCGGCTCGCCAGCACAGCACGAGGATCGCACCGAAGAAGAACAGCGGATACAGCTTCATGGCCGCACCCAGTCCCAGCACGACGCCGGCCAGCACGGGATGGTTCCGCGACCACAGCAGCAGCCCGAGGGCCGCGAGCATGACCGCCCACAGGTCCCAGTTCAGGAACGAGGTCAGGATGATGCCCGGCGCCACGGCCACCATGAGCGCGTCCTTGGAGCGCCCCCGGGCGGTGTAGGCGGTGGCGATCACCACCACCAGCCAGCACAGCAGCGCGCCGACGGCGTTGACGTCGAAGTAGGTCACCGTGCGTTCCAGCATCGTCCCGTCCGCGGGGACGAACCAGGACGTCACCCCGGCGACGACGGCCAGCAGGGCGGGGTACTCCATCCACTGTTCCTCCGGCAGCGGCGTATAGAACGGGAAGTAGCCCTCGGCCAGCCCTCGCGTGGAGAACAACTGCCCGAAGTCCGAGTAGCACATATGGACGTGCACATCCGGGGCCTCCCAGCCGTTGATGCGGCACCACTGCTTGGAGAGCACGGCCAGCACGGCGGCGAGGAGCGTGGCGCCCACGAGGACCAGGAGCAGTCTGCGGTCCGGTCGGGTCTGGTTCACGGAGCCTCCTGGCCGGTCGTGCGCGAAGCGAAAGGGAACAACATGGACGTCTTCGGGTCGAGAAAGACAATGAACACCATATAGGCGGCGCCGACGGCACCCGTGATCATCCGCACCCAGAACAAGGAGATCCACTGGGCCACGGACAGTTGATCGACAACCCCGACCACCACGAGCATCATGACCAGCAGGTACAGCGCCCACGCGAGCCAGCCGTGCCATCGACGGACGACCGCGAACATCGGCAGCGCCCACAGCAGATACCACGGCTGGATGATCGGCGCGAGCACGACGGCGGCCAACAGCGCACAGCCGGTGGCCATCACCGGGTGGATCGGTCGCCGGGTGAGCGCCAACCAGGCGGTGAAGGCGACCGCGATTACTTTGCCGAGGCTGTAGACGACGTCGGCCACCACCCGGATGCCGGACCCCGAGGCGGCGTCCACGGCCCAGCCGATGCCCAGTCCCAGCAGCCCGAAGGGTGCGTAGGGAAATGCGGCGTTCCCGGACGTGAGCATGGCCGGAACCCAGCCGAACCAGAGTCCCGTCACGGCCCCGACGGCGCAGAGCACGACGGCGGCCGCCCCGGCGCACCAGGCCCACACCGTGAACCGGGATCTCCAGGACGGGCGGCCGGAGAGCATGAGCAGTCCTGCGAAGGGCAGGGCGATGATCGTCAGAGGCTTGATGGCGATCGACAGTGAGACCAGAACGAGCCCGGCGAGATTCCGCGAGCGCGAGGAGTCCGGACCGAGCAGGACGAATCCGACCAGGAGCAGGCCGATCATGAGTGCGTCGTTGTGAATCCCCGCGATCATGTACAGCGCGAACAGCGGGTTGGCCACCGAGATCCACAGTGACCATCCCGGTGCGGTGCCGAATCTCCGGGCCAGGCGCGGGACCGCCCACAGGCACAAGGCCAGGCCGACCACGGAGAAGGCTCGGAACATCAGAATGGCCGGCTCCGGGCTGCTGCCGGTGACGAACCAGACGGCCCGGGCCGCCAGCAGGAACAGTGGGCCGTAGGGCGAGGGAGACTCGGCCCAGATCGAATCCGCGCCCTGCATGAACCAGCCGGGAAGCTCAGAGATCCAGTCCTGATACGGATTCAGCCCGGCATGCAGCAGTCGCCCCTGACCGAGGTAGGAGTACACGTCCCGGGAGAAGACCGGGAACGCCAACAGCAGCGGTGCCGCCCACCACCATGTCGCCCGCACGATGACGGGCGTGGCCGTCTCCCATCGGTGCTCCAGCCGCTGGCCGAGTCGCAACCAGGCTCGGACCAGCAACAGGGAGCCGAGGACCAGCAGGATCGCGCAGAGGACCACACCGACCGGTTCGACCCGCAGGGGATTGAGCACGGTGGTCCGGGCGAAGACCGACGTCGGCGTGGTTGCCAACCAGCCCACGCCCCACGAGCCGACCATGATCATCAGCGAGCCGATGAGACCCTGCCACACGGAAGGGGCGGTGACCTCGTCCTCGCCACCGATCAACCACCGTGTGGCGGCAACACTGCCCAACCGGCGGCGCAGCCCGGCGAACGGACCACGCGTTGCTGTTCCGGGTGCCGCTGTCCCCGTCACGGAGGAGTCATCCCCTGTCTCGTCTTCGTCTTCCGTGGGGATGTTTCATCCGGAGTCCGTTCGGATCGCCGAAGGCGTGCCACCGCCCGACGGAGGGCAGGGCGAACGTGCCATTCCTCCTTCATGATCGAACTCGTCCAGGGATCAAGTAACAGGATCCACACCATGCAGCCCCAGGAGAGCAGCGTGGCCAGGTGGGCCAGTTGGTCCCCGATGCCGAGGAATTGCCAGACGAACAACTGGTCTGCGGCGCCGAAGGCCAGGAAGAAGGCCACCGTGAAGACCACCCATTTCAGCTGCCAGTCATCCCGGATGCCGATCACGGCGAAGAACGGCAACAGCCACAGCAGGTACCACGGTTGGATGATCGGAGTCAGCACCACCAAGGCGGTAAAAGCCCAGGTGAGCCGCTGCATCAGGTGTTCGTGCCGGCCACGGAACATCAGCCAGATGACGATGATGACGGACAGGATGCGTCCGATGGTCTTGAAGGCGCTCAGCACCCATTCGTCGGCGAGGCCGAGGGAATTCAGAATGACTTTCGTCGCATCCGCCATGATGCCCAAGGGGGACCACGGAACAGATCCCGTCCCCGTGGTCAGCATGACGGTGAGCCATCCGTAGCCGAAGCCGTTGAGCATGCCGACCAAGACCATGATCAGCCCGGAGATGCCGGCGGTGAGGAACCAGTAGCCGAACCGTCGGGCCCAGCTGGCACCCCGGCCGGCCCACAGCAGACCGATGAAGGGCAACAGCACCATGGTGATCGGCTTGATGCCCATCGAGGCTGTCACCAACAGCACACCGAGCAGTCCGCGTCCCGTGGCCGCGTACCAGACCCCGGCGACGGCGAGTCCGGTCATCAGGGCGTCGTTGTGACCGGAGGCCACGAAACTGATGAGCAACAGCGGGTTGGCGGTGGTGATCCATTGCGCTCGCGCCGCGTCGGTGCCTAGCAGGGTGGCGAGCTTAGGCACGTAGACCATGATGAGCACGACGCCAGCCACGGCGGTGAGGCGGAACAGGAAGATCGCGAGATCGGGATCGTCCGGCCCGGCCACGGCCATGACGAACTGTTCGATCCAGAGGAACACCGGCCCGTAGGGCGTCTCCGTCTGAGCCCATGTGGCGTCCGCGCCGAGCTGGAACCAGTTGGACAGCGTGGAGATGCCGCTTTCGTAGGGATCCTGACCGGCCACCATGAGCCGTCCCTGGCCGATGTAGGCGAAGATGTCCCGGGAGAAGATCGGCAGGCACGCCAACAGTGGCAGGCTCCACGCCGCCGTCGTGATGTTGACGATTCCCAGGCCTCCCCTGCCGGAGAAGCGCACGACCTTGCCCAGACGCAGCCAGCCCCAGAACATCAGCCAGCAACCGAGAGTCAGCATGACGGTGCCGGTGATGACCCCGTACTCGGTGGTGCGCCACGGGATCAGCCAGGACCACCGGTTGACCGGAGAGATGGAGGCCAACCAACCGACGGACAGGGAGCCTGCCAACACGGCGAGTGAACCGAGAAAGCCCACGACCCCGGCAATCCACACGGCTGGGGTCCACGTCGGCGAAGCCGGTTCCGTCCGGGTGCTGGGCACACTCATCGGGGTCGGGATCCTTCCGTCCTTCGGCAGGCCGTCCGAGGGCCTTCCACAAACTACCACCGGGCGGGGGCTACTGTGGGAGGCGTGGCAGCTACTGCAGAGAACCTGGTGTGGATTGATTGTGAGATGACCGGGCTGGACCCGGTCGCCGACGCGCTCGTCGAGATCGCGGTGCTGGTGACCGACTCCGAGCTCAATGTTCTCGGCGAGGGCGTGGATGTGGTGATCAAACCCCCGCAAGAGGCGCTGGAGCAGATGGTCCCGTTCGTCCGGGACATGCACACCACCTCGGGTCTGCTCGAGAAGCTCGACGACGGCGTCAGCCTGGCCGAGGCGTCCGATATCTGCATGGCCTACATCACTGACCATTGCCCGCAGCCGGGCAAAGCCGTGCTGGCCGGCAATTCGGTGGGCCAGGACAAACTGTTCCTGACGCGGGACATGCCGGCGATCACCGACCACCTGCATTACCGCATCGTGGATGTCTCCACGCTCAAGGAACTCTCTCGCCGCTGGTACCCCAAGGCCTACTTCCAGTCCCCGGCCAAGACCGGCGGGCATCGGGCCCTCGGGGACATCATCGACTCGATCAATGAGTTGCGTTACTACCGGGCCGCCGTCATGGTGGACGCCCCGGGGCCGGACTCTAAGACCGCTCAGCAGATCGCCTCACAACTGGAGTTGGTCACCGCGCCGCAGGGCTGATCACCGTACCGGCGGGGTTGGCACTGGGTTGGTCCATCGACCGTCCACGGCGATGCGCATCAGTGCCGTGACCGTGTATGATGGAACGCGCTGTCCGGGTCGGTGCGCCGATCCAGCATGGTGGGTATAGCTCAGCTGGTAGAGCGTCTGGTTGTGGTCCAGAAGGTCGCGGGTTCAAGCCCCGTTACTCACCCCACGTGGGCGAGGTTCACTCTTTCGGTCAGAGGAAAGTCTCTGGTGAGAGGGTGAACCTCGCCCTTGTTGTTTGTTCTGTCTCCGGCGGGAAAGCGCCAACCCCCGTACCATGTGGAGCATGAAGACGGATGAGAAGACCCTGAAGCGGGTCTATGGGATGCCGTTCTCCGCGGTGTATCCCCACTACGTCACGAAGGTCGAGAAAAAGGGCCGCACGAAAGCCAGTTACACGAGGTCATCACCTGGCTGACCGGTTTCGACGACGCTGACCTTGAGCGCCACCTATCGCAGGAGACCTCGTTCGAAGCGTTCTTCGCCGACGCGCATCTGAACTCCAACGCCCCGCTGATCACGGGCGTCGTGTGCGGAGTACGGGTCGAGGACATCGAAGACCCGGTGATGCAACAGCTGCGCTACCTGGACAAACTGGTCGACGAGTTGGCGCGAGGCAAGACCATGGAGAAGATCCTCCGGTCATGACGGGTTCTGCCTCAGAGGTGCAGTCGACCGTACGCTGATTCCATGACCGACTCGTTCGATCGCACCTGTGCCGAGCTGCGCGCCCGCGGGACCGTGACATTGCCGGGGAGACCATCTACCTGGACGCGTGTACTCACCGTTTTGATGACCGTCCTGCTGGTGATGGTCGCCGGACTGGTCGTGGCCGGCATCATCACGTTGCTCGTGGTCTCTATCAATGGCGTGGCCGTGCATCCTGTCGGGTTCGCCGTACCACTGATGCTCGCCGGATTGGGATGGCTTCTTCTGCGCGCCTTCCGGTCACACCGAGCGTTCGCCACGGCGCAGACGCTGCCCGTGACCCTGTCGCCGCAAGGGTTCACCGTCCGCGGGATCGGGCCTGTTCCCTGGCACGACGTCCAACCACCGGCACATCACCTGGTGCCGTCGCAGCATGACTCCGGATATGAACGCCGGGCCGCCATGGCGCTCTCACCCTCCGGGCTTCGCAACGTGGCCGCGCTCTCGCGCGAGCAGCGAAAGCTCCTCGGCCCCGTGAAACGAAGCATCTTCGCCCGCTCGGACATGAACTACATCTATGTACCAGACGCGGAAGGCCTGAGCACCGACGAGACCATGCAGCTGTTCCGGACCGCCCACGAGATGTTCACCCGGGGTGCCGCGGTCTGAACCGTACCGCGCCCCCATGGGACAATATGGAACACTGATGCGAATGCCTCGATGCCACCAGATGTAGTTGACGTGAAGGAGCTGTCCGACGTGCCGGCCGAACTGGAGATCTTCCTCGACCGGAACTCCCCCGTGCCGCTCTATCACCAGATCGCCGAGGCTTTTGAACACGCTATCCGGACCGGTGACCTTCCGCCGGAGACCAAGCTCGACAACGAGATCGATCTGGCCAAGCGCTACAGCGTCTCCCGTCCGACCTTTCGGCAGGCCATGGACAAGCTCGTCCGGGACGGCCTGGTGGTCCGGCGCCGCGGAGTCGGCACTCAGGTGGTCGGACCGCGGGTGCGTCGCAGCCTGAAGCTCTCCAGCCTCTACAACGATCTTCGCGAGGCCGGAGTCGAACCCACCACGACGGTGCTGGCGCTGGAGGTCATTACCGCGGACGACGACGTTCGTGAGCAGCTGAGTCTTCCGGACGGTGCGGAGGTTTATCACGTCCGCCGCGTGCGCTCCATCGACGGCCAGCCTCTGGGCATCATGGAGAACTACCTGCCGCTCTCGGTGGGCACCCTCACCGTGGCCGACCTCGAAGAGGGCGGGCTCTACAACGCCATGCGCCGGCAGGGCACCGACTTTCAGATGGCTCACCAAACGGTCGGGGCAACAGTGGCCGACTCCACCCAAGCCGAGTTGCTGGACATCAGCATGGGCGCCCCACTCGTCACTGTCCAGCGGACAGCGCTGGACAGTTCAGGCACTCCCATCGAGTTCGGCGACCACGTGTACCGCGCGGACCGATACTCCTACGAGACCACCCTGATGAACCGCTGAGATTCAGGAGGGTGGTTCAGGAGTTGTGCCGCAGAAGTGGCTACTCAGAAGCTGCCGACCAGCAGCACCACCGGTACCAGAGCGGCCGTGACACACACCGGAATGAGCAGAGAGATCACGCCGACGTCCTTGTAGGCCTCGCGGTGAGTCAAGCCACAGACGAGGATCAGCGTGATCACGGCGCCGTTGTGCGGCATCGAGTCAAAACCGCCGGAGGCCATGGCCGTGATCCGGTGCATGGCTTCGAGACTGATCCCCTGGTCCACGGCCAGTTGTCGTAAGTCATCGCCCAAGGCATTGAGCGCGATCGTCATGCCACCCGAGGCCGAGCCGGTCACGCCGGAAATGGTGGAGGTGGATATCGCGGTGGCGACCAGGGCGTTGCCGCTGACGGTGAAGATGCCGTCCCGAATGAGCGTGAAGGCGGCCAGTGAGGCGATCACGGCACCGTAGCCGACCTCCGAGGCGGTGTTGAAGATGGGAAGCAACGCGCTCTTCGCACCATGGACCAAGCCGTGCCCGATCCATCGAAGATGCCTGATGTTCATCACCAGAATGCTCAGGATCGCGATGACCATCGCACAGATCACGGCCCACGTGCTCAGCCGGTCGTCCAGGGTGATGCCCCCAAACTGCTCATCCGCCAGGTAGTCCCAGTTGAGGCCCGGCAGAATGACCATGGTGAAGCTGAGATTCACCACGAAGACCAACAGAATCGGGATGAACGACAGGACGTGATGCGCAGGAACGAGCTGCTCTTCGTCGTCGCCGGGGACCTCGCGCCGACGGACCTCGCCTCGGTCCTGCTCGCGGGTCAGGATGGACGTCCGGGCCTGTCTCTGAGCCCCTCCATGGTCACCGCCACCGCCATCGCCGACTGTCCCGTCCCCGGGAGACCGCCCGTCTGCGCCAGCACCGGCCGCACCAGCGCCGTCAAGATCTCGGACATCACCGACTCCGGCGCGGCGTTCCTGCTCGGTGGGGTCGGTGAAGCTCTCCCCCGCGGCCATGAGTTTGCGCTTGCGATACTCCAGCCACAGCATGCCCAGCACGAAGGTGACGGCCCCTCCGAGGAGGCCCAATCCCGGCGCGGCGAACGTCGTCGTCTGGAACGCCTGACCGGGGATGATGTTCTGCACCTGCGGAGAACCGGGCAGGGCCGTCATGGTGAAGGTGAGCATGCCGTGGGCAATCGTGCCGGGGATCAGTCGCCGAGGAATGTCTGCAGCGCGGAACAGCTCCCGTGTCAACGGGAACATCACAAAGACGACCACGAACAGGCTGATGCCCCCGTACGTCAACAACCCCGTGGTCAGCACGGTCGCCAGAATGGCTCGTTGAGGCCCCAGGAGACGGGTCATCACTTGAGCGATGTCCTTGGCGTAGCCGGCCATGGTCATCAGCCGACCGAAGATCGCCCCTGTGAGGAACATCGGGAAGTACTGCTGGATGAACCCGGCCAGGGCCGGCATGAAGACCTCGGTGTAGTTCGCCAAGATGGGCGCGCCCGAGAACACGAGTGCCACCAGTGCGCACAGTGGAGCAGCGACCACGATGGTCACCCCACGGTAGGCCAGGGTGATGAGCAGGACTAAGGAGAGCAGGATCCCCAGCAGACCGAGAAACATGGGTGAGAGTCCTTCAGGCCAGCGAGGGGTTGGTCTCGATGAGCCCGCGCCCGAGGATCTTCCGCTCGTTGAGCAGCTGATACGCCTCGTCCGTCTGTTCGAAGGCGAAACGATGGGTGATCAGCGTGTCCAGGTCCAGTTGGCCCTCGGCGGCCAGCCTGATGACCTCGGGCATGGTGGAGGATGCTGACGCGCCGAAGGAGCCCAGGATCTGCAGTTTCCGCCGCACCACCTTGGTGATGTCGACATCCATGGTCTGGCCCGCCGGGGCGATGCCGGCCAGCACGGCTCGACCGCCGTCGTCGAGAAGGTCCACCGCGAGCTTGACCGTGGCCACCGAGCCGAGAGCTTCGAAAGCCACGTCGACCCCGTGGCCCAGGGCGTCGGTGATGTGCTGGACCGGATCGGCGTTCTGGGAGTTGATGACGTCGGTGGCACCCAGTTCTCGGGCCAGGGCCAGCTTGTCGTCGTCCACGTCGATGGCAAAAATGCGATCAGCACCGGCCGCGCGGGCCAGGTGGATGATGCTCAGGCCCACACCTCCAGCGGCGATCACCGCCACGTTCTCCCCCGGCTGGACCTGGGCGACCGAACAGACGGCACCATGGCCGGTGAACAGGCTGCATCCGAGCACCGCGGCCTCCAGCAGTGGGACGCTGTCCGGCAACGGGAAGACTCCGCGAGAGGGCACCACACAGCTCATGGAGTGCCCGCCCATGGAGTACATGGCCAGCTCTTGAGGTTGTCCTTCCGACTGACGTCCTCCCGACTGACCGTCTGATGGGCCTTCAGGGGTGCGGGTGTAGCGCGTGGTGCCGTCGTAGAGCTGACCCTTGAGCCGGTTGTAGTTGAAGAAGTTCTCGCACAGGTCTTCCAGACCCTTGGCGCAGTGACGGCAGCGGCCACACGGCATGATGAAGCTGCAGGCGACCCGGTCCCCCGGCTGCACATGCGTCACGCTCGGCCCGACCTGGCGAACGATTCCGGAGACCTCATGGCCCAGGACGGCCGGCTTGGGAAAGGCCACCTCATCCTTGATCACGTGAAGGTCGGTATGGCAGACGCCGCAGGCGGCCACCTCGACCAGCACCTCTTCTGGGCCTGGGGCGGCAACCTCAATGGTGTCAGCGTGCAGCGGCTCATGGGCCGCCTCCAGAACGAACGATGCAGCTTCCGGCATGACGAGGTCCTTCCAGGTGATGGCCGTCACAGTAACGGGCATCACGGTATTGACGGTTAGTAGTAATGTCAAGACAAATAGCGCCCACGAGAACGCATGCCGCCCAAGAGAAAAGGTGCGGCCCCAGGAAGGGGACCGCACCTTTCACTGCGAGATCAGTCGTGCGAGGGGAAATTCATCGAGGCGGCGACCACATCGTTCTGGTGCGGCCACCGCTGGGTGACGACCTTGCCGCGGGTGTAAAACCGGACGCCGTCGGGCCCATAGATGTGCAGATCGCCGAACAGCGAGTCCTTCCATCCCCCGAAGGAATGCTGTGCCGCAGGAACCGGAATGGGCACATTGACGCCGATCATGCCGACGGTGACCTGCCGCTGGAACGTCCGGGCGGCATTGCCGGAACCGGTGAAGATGGCGGTCCCATTGCCGTAGGGGTTGGCATTGATTACGCGGATCGCCTCCTCAAGGGAATCCACCCGCACCACCACCAGCACCGGACCGAAGATCTCCTCCTGATAGGCGGACATCTCCTGCTGGACACGGTCCAGCACGGTAGGGCCCACGAAGAAGCCCTCCTCCTTGCCCTCCACCACGAGGTCACGGCCGTCCACCACGACGGCGGCCCCGGCCTGTTCTGCCTCCGTGACGATGCGCTGCACGCGCTCCTTCGAGGCGGGAGTGATGAGCGGCCCCATCTCCACGTCCGACTCGGTTCCCTCACCCACAGTGATGTCTCGCGCACGCTGGCCGACCTTGTCGACCAGTGCGTCGGCGGCCTCGCCCACCGCCACCGCCACCGAGACGGCCATGCAGCGCTCGCCGGCGGAGCCGAAAGCCGCAGCGGAAAGGTGATCCGCCGCGAGGTCGAGGTCCGCATCCGGCATGACGACGGCGTGGTTCTTGGCGCCACCCAGAGCCTGGACACGCTTTCCGTGCCGAGTGGCGGTCTCGTGCACATGCTTGGCGATCGGGGTGGACCCGACGAAGGACACCGCGTCGATCGACTCGTGGGTCAGCAAACCGTTGACAGTGTCCTTGTCCCCATGGAGCACCTGGAAGACGCCGTCGGGCACCCCCGCCTCGTGATAGAGCTTGGCCAGCAACAACGCCGCCGAGGGATCGCGCTCGGAGGGCTTGAGGATGAAGGCGTTCCCGGTCGCGATGGCGATGGGCGACATCCACAGCGGGACCATGACCGGGAAATTGAACGGCGTGATGCCCGCGACCACACCGAGGGGCTGACGGAAGGAATAGACGTCGATGCCGGTGGAGAACTGATCGGAGTACTCCCCCTTCAGGGTCTGCGGCAGGGCGCACGCGTACTCGACGACCTCCAGACCACGCGCGACCTCACCGGCGGCATCGGAGAGCACCTTGCCGTGCTCGGAGGTGATGATCTGGGCCAGCTCCTGGGTATGGGCATGGACGAGTTCACGGAACGTGAACATCACGTTCATCCGCTTGGACAGCGACACCTCGCCCCACTGATCCGCCGCGGCCCGAGCGGCCCGCACGGCCTTGTCCAGGTCCTGCTCGTCGGCCAAATGGAGACGTCCCGTGACCTCGCCCGTGGCCGGGTTGTACACGTCCTGGCGGCGGGCACCGTGCCCAGGATCAGCTTCGCCGTTGATCCAGTGAGTAATCTCCGTGGTTCCCATGAGAGGCCCTTTCCTCGGTAAGTCTGTGGTGAGCGTGGTCAACACTCGAGATGTGTTTCACCCCACTCTCGGTTCAGCCTGTCCTATTGTCAAGACAAATAGCCTGTAGTCTCGCCCCGGTTCCTCCGTCAGCGAAGACGAGGCAACAGGGGTTCACAGCTCTCAGATCCGAACCCCGGAGTGGTTAGGCTGAATGCGGATTTTCTCCAGTGGGGCCGGGGCCATCCATCCCGGCCGAATCAGCTGAAGAACCGATCGAAGGAGCGCACACGTGTCTGAAGTTTCCACCATCACCCTCAACAACGGTGTCACCATCCCCCAGTTGGGCTACGGCACTTACCAAGTGCCGCCGGAGCAGACGAAGGACGCCGTCCTGGCCGCACTCGAGGTCGGGTACCGCCACATCGACACCGCCGAGATGTACGGCAACGAGCGTGGTGTCGGTGAAGCCCTGAAGGAGTCCGGCCTGGCCCGGGAAGACGTGTTCATCACGAGCAAGCTCAACAACGGCTACCACCGCCGCGACGATGCCCTGCGCGCCATCGACGAGAGCCTCGCCGACTTGGGCATCGACCAGCTTGATCTCTTCCTGATCCACTGGCCGCTGCCGACCATCGACGTGGACTACGTCGAGACCTGGAAGGCCATGATCGAGATCCAGGAGTCCGGCAAGTCCCGGGCCGTGGGCGTCTCGAACTTCCAGGTGCCGCACCTGCAGCGCCTGCTGGACGAGACCTCCCTCGCGCCGGCGGTCAACCAGATCGAGGTTCACCCCTACCTCACCAATGAAGAGGTGCGGGCGTTCGGCGCTCAGCACAACATCGCGACCGAGGCCTGGTCCCCGATCGCCCAGGGTGCCGTGCTCGACGACCCGACGCTGAAGGAGATCGCCGAGCGCGTGGGTCGCACCACCGCCCAGGTGACTCTGCGTTGGCACATCCAGCGCGGCGACATCGTCTTCCCCAAGTCGGTCACCCGTTCCCGGATCGAGGAGAACTTCGCGCTCTTCGACTTCGAGCTGACGGACGAGGACGTGAAGACGATCGCCTCGCTCAACAAGGATCAGCGCACCGGTCCGGACCCGGACACGTTCGATTACGTCCCCCGGTAACTCTTCCCTCCAGAGTTCACGACCACCAGGAGTCCGCACACCATGACCGTCCGCCCGATCACCATCCACGGTGAACCCGTTCTGCACCGCCGAGCCACGGAGGTCACGCAGATCGACGAGGAGATCCGGACACTGGTCAGCGACATGTTCGAGACTCAGGAAGCCGCTCGCGGCGTCGGCCTGGCCGCGCCCCAGGTCGGCGTCGGGCTGCGGATCTTCACGTGGACGTATGAGGACTCCGGCGATGCCCCGCCCCGCGGTCATGTGATCAACCCGGTGCTCACCCGTATCGGCAAGACCTCTCAAGAGGATCCGGACCCGGATGAGGAGTCCGAGGGCTGCCTCTCCGTGCCGGGCTACAGCTTTCCGCTCAAGCGATCGGACCACGTTCGGCTGACGGGCCAGACCGTCGACGGAGAGACGCTCGACTTCGAGGCCAGCGGTTGGCTCGCGCGCGTGCTGCAGCACGAGTACGACCACCTGGACGGGTACCTCTACATCAACCGTCTCAACGGCAAGTGGACTCGGCGATGGAAGAAGTCCCTGCGCCGCGAGGGCTGGACCGTGCCCGGAAACTCCTGGATGCCCGGCGTCGACCCCGATCCCTTCGGACATGACCACACGTCGGAGTCGGACTCGCCGGACGCGCCAGAGGCGGCGGACGCCGACTAAAAAGACCACCACCCACGACGCCGGCCGGTCACCTCGAGTAGGTGACCGGCCGGCGTCGTTGGTGGGTATGTTGGGTCTGTCAGATCATGAGCGTGGCAATGCCGGGATGGTGTCCCCGGTCATCTTCTCGATCACGCGGACGACCTGGCACGAGTAACCGAACTCGTTGTCATACCAGACGTACAACACCGCGTTCTTGCCGCCGTTGACGATGGTGGCCAGCCCGTCCACGATGCCGGCGCGGTTGGAGCCCACGAAATCCGTGGACACGACCTCCGGGGAATGGATGTAGTCGATCTGGTGGCGGAGGTTACCGGTGAGAGATTCCTCACGCAGTCGAGCATTGAGCTCCTCGACGGTGGTCTCCTTCTCGAGCTCCAGGTTGAGGATGGCCATGGACACGTCCGGGGTGGGCACACGGATGGCGTTGCCGGACAGCTTGCCCTTGAGTTCGGGCAGGGCCTTGGCCACGGCCTTGGCGGCACCGGTCTCCGTCAGCACCATGTTCAGTCCGGCTGCACGGCCGCGACGGGAGCCCTTGTGGAAGTTGTCCGTGAGGTTCTGGTCATTGGTGTAGGCGTGGACGGTCTCCACGTGACCGTGGTCGATGCCGTATTCCTCGTTGATGACCTTCAGCACCGGGGTGATGCCGTTGGTGGTGCAGGAGGCGGCAGAGAGAATCGTGTCCTCGTCGGTGATGTCATCGCCGTTGACTCCGTACACGATGTTCTTGATCTCGCCCTTGCCCGGAGCGGTCAACAGCACCTTGGCGACGCCCGGAGACTTCAAGTGCTGACCCAGTCCGTCCTCGTCACGCCAGCGTCCCGTGTTGTCCACCACGATGGCGTTGTCGATGCCGAAGGAGGGGTAGTCCACGGAGCCCGGATCGTTGGAGTAGATCACCTGGATCACCGTGCCGTTGGCGGTGATGGTGTTCTTCTCCTCATCCACGGTGATGGTGCCCTCGAAGGCGCCGTGGATGGAGTCGCGGCGCAGCAGTGAGGCACGCTTGATGAGGTCGTCCTCGCAGTTCTTCCGCACCACGATGGCACGGAGGCGCAGCGAGGAGCCTCCACCCTCGTGGGACAGGATGATGCGGGCCAGCAGTCGGCCGATCCGTCCGAATCCGTAGAGGACCACGTCCCTCTTCTCCCGGACTCCCTCGCCGCCCTGGCCGGCGACGTCGGCCAACTCGGTGTTGAGGAAATGCTGCAGGTCCCCGCCGGCGGTCCGGAACCGGGCGGCCAGCTTGCCCAGGTCGATCGACGCCGCGCCCAGGTCCATCCGGGTCATCGCCTCGACGATCGGATACGTCTCCTCGACCGGCAACACGGCCTCATCGATCTGCCGGGCGTAACGGTGCGCCTTGATGATGTCGATGACGCCCTTGTGAATGAGCTGTCGGCCGTAAATGCTGGTGATGACGTTGTTGTCCCGGTACAACGTGCCGATCAGCGGAACCATCTTCTCGGCCAGTTCCTCCCGGTGATTCCAGGTGGCGCGGTGCTCTTGCGCGGTTCCGTTGGTCTCTTCAGCCACGATGGGTCCTTCCTTTGTGCCCCTGTGTTCAGGGGGCGACGTCACTGTCGCTCACAGGTGCCGGTGGGCACGCGGTGTGCAGACGGTCATGGCCCGTCCCGGCCTTCTTATCTCTCAGGATACGGCGGCCATCAGTCTAGTGATTCAGCGGACGATTTGATGGCCGCCGCTCACCGGTGCGGCACCTCTTCCGGCACGCCCAACCCGGAATTTGTAGAATCGTAGACTGTTGACTGCACACATTCGTTTGACTCATACCCCGCCTTACTGAATGGTGGCTGGGAAAGATCAGTTCGATCGCGGCCGTTTTCGGGACCGCCATCACTTGACACATAGAGAGGCTGACATGTCGAACTCGGGTAACGAACCCACCACGGCTGCGGAGGAACCACCTCCGACAGCAGCCGCATCGACCGCGCCACCCGGCGCGGAGGTTCCTCGTTCGGCGCGCATCGAGGAGAACGACACCGACGACCAGATTGCGGAGAAGCTGCGGCGCCAGGGCGTACGCCTGGGCAAGGGCACCATCGCATCGGCCGTCTTCTGGCCGGCCCTGATCATCATCGCCGCCGTCGCACTGATCGCCATTCTGGCACCAGGGCCGACCGGCGAGGTGCTGTCCAATATCCAGGGGTGGATCACCACCAACCTCGGCTGGTTCTACATGCTGGCCATCGCCTTCTTCATCGTGGTGGCCCTGGTCGTGTGCTTCTCCAAGTTCGGCAAGATTCGACTGGGCCGTGACGACGAGAAGCCGGAGTTCGGGGTTCTGTCCTGGTTCTCCATGCTCTTCGCTGCCGGCATGGGCATCGGCCTCGTCTTCTACGGTGTCGGCGAGCCCCTCGGCTTTGCCACCACCATGCCGAAGCCCGGCTGGCCGGGCACGGAAACTGGCGCCGATGGTGTGACCACCATCCTGCCGGGTGAAGAGCACACCGTGGCCATGCTCAGCATGGCGCAGACGTTTGTGCACTGGGGCCTGCACCCATGGGCCATCTACGCGGTGATCGGCTTGGCCGTCGCTTACGCCATCCACCGCCGCGGCCGTCCCGTCTCCATTCGCTGGGCTCTGGAGCCCCTCCTGGGCGACCGCGTCAAGGGCTGGATGGGCGACGTCATTGACATCCTCGCCATCTTCGGCACCGTCTTCGGTATTGCCACCTCCCTGGGCCTGGGTGTCTCTCAGATCGCTGCGGGGCTGAGTGCCATGGGAGTCGTCGAAGCTCCGGACAACGTGCTGCTGGTGGTGTTGATCATCGTCATCACCCTGCTGGCCACCTTCTCTGTGGTGTCGGGCATCGGGCGCGGCATTAAGTGGTTGTCCAACATCAACCTCTCGCTGGCAGCCCTGCTGCTGATTTCGGTGCTGTTGCTGGGTCCAACCCTGTTCCTGTTCCAGAACTTCGTCCAGTCCATGGGCGTCTACTTGGCCGAGGTGCTGCACATGACGTTCAACGTCGGGGCCTACTCCGGCGCGCCGGGCGCCGATTGGAATGCCGGCTGGACCCTGTTCTACTGGGGCTGGTGGGTTTCCTGGGCGCCGTTCGTCGGCGTCTTCATCGCCCGCATCTCCCGTGGACGGACCGTCCGGCAGTTCATCGCCGGCGTGCTGCTGGTGCCGACGCTGCTCGGGTTCTTCTGGTTCTCCGTGATGGGCGGCGCGGGTCTGTTCCGCCAGTTCTTCTCGGATAATCCTCTGGTTCCTGAAGGCGCCGACTCCTTCGGGACCGAGGCCGCGCTTTTCGATGTCCTGGGCGAGTTGCCGCTCGGCTCCATCCTGTCCGTGATCGCCATCCTGGTCATCGCGATCTTCTTCATCACCTCGTCGGACTCCGGTTCGCTGGTGGTGGACATGCTGGCCTCCGGTGGGCACCCGAACCCGCCGATCTGGTCGCGTGTGCTGTTCGCGCTCCTCGAGGGTCTCCTGGCCATTGGGCTGTTGTTGGCCGGCGGGTTGAATGCCTTGCAGGCTGCATCGATCGCCACCGCGCTGCCGTTCAGCATCATCCTGATCGCCATGTGCTTCGCGATCGTC
This sequence comes from Citricoccus sp. GCM10030269, assembly GCF_042665635.1. Lineage (NCBI taxonomy): Bacteria > Bacillati > Actinomycetota > Actinomycetes > Micrococcales > Micrococcaceae > Citricoccus > Citricoccus sp. GCM10030269. Next base: position 584,817 of record NZ_JBHTCV010000005.1, read on the forward strand.
AAGGGTCTGACGAGGGACCAGAAGGCCCTCGACGCTCGCGAACGCCGGCTCCGTTACGAGCAGTTCAGTGAGCGGTTGTCGGAGGACTTCGACGAAGCCTTCGGTGAGCAGATCGATTCCCGCATCGACTACCGCATCTCGCGGACCACGGGAGTCTTCGACCGTCGTCGTGGCCCGGCCCGTCCAGGGACCGCGACTCAGGTGGCCGAGCCGGAAGCTCGACCTGAAGATCCCGAGCACCGCGGCAAGTTCGGCCGGCGCCGGAAGGACTAGCTGAACAGCGTGCACCGCGGCGTTCCCTGTCAGGGACGATGCCCCGGTGCACGAACACAGAACGGATCCCCGGGAGGCTTGACCTTCCGGGGATCCGTTTTTCGTGCGCACGGTGCGTGGTACGTCAGTACGTCACTGCGCGGGGTGGGACAGGTCGGTGATACGCCGGATTCTGTGCCGTGGCCGGTTACCCGGGCCACGGTGACGGCCATCCATCTAGGCCCGCCGTTGCCGACGGGCTCCAGCGACCAACCCGGATGCTCAGGCGGGCCGCCCTCGAACACATCCTGTTCGGTCTTGCTCCGGATGGGGTTTACCGAGCCGACCCGGTCACCCGGGCCGCTGGTGGTCTCTTACACCACCCTTTCACCCTCACTCGCCACACCGGTGCGAACACCGGTACGGCGGGCGGTCTGCTTTCTGTGGCACTGTCCTGCGGGTTGCCCCGAGTGGGCGTTACCCACCATCCTGCCCTCTGGAGTCCGGACGTTCCTCACGGCGCCGTTGCCGACGCCCTGCGACCGTCTGCCGACCTGTCCCGGCGAACCACTCTACGGGAATCGCTAGGCTGTCCCCCGTGCTCATTCTGTTGCCGCCCTCCGAGGGCAAGACCGCCCCGCGCTCCGGCGCACCCCTCGACCTGCATTCCTTGTTCCTTCCCTCACTGGCCGGAGAGCGCACCACGGTCATGGGCACGCTGTCCGCGGTCTCCTCGGCTCCAGACGCAGCACGGGTGCTCGGCGTTGGAGCATCAGCCCAGCCGGACATTGACGCGAACACCGTCCTGATGGAGTCCCCCACCGCTCCGGCACATCAGGTCTTCACAGGGGTGTTGTTCGACGCTCTGGACTATTCCGCGTTGCCAGAGGCCGCCCGCAGGCGCGCCCGGAAGTCCGTGTTGGTCTTTTCCGGCCTGTTCGGGGTGCTGACCCTGGGCAACCGCATTCCGAACCACCGCCTGTCCGTATCGAACTCCCTGCCCGGGATCGGCAGGATGTCGAGCTGGTGGAAGCCGCGGCTCGCTCCGCTCCTGGACGCTCATGCCACATCGTCTCGCGTGATCATCGACTGCCGTTCCGGCGGCTACGCTGCCCAGTGGAAGGCTCCACCGGCCGTGACGGCGACCGTTGACGTCTTTCAGATCCGCAACGGCGAACGCACCGTCGTCTCACACTTCGCCAAGCACACCCGCGGCCTGGTCGCCCGGGAACTGTTGTTGGCCGGTCCGCGGGCAGTGAAGTCCGTCGAGGCGGCCGCTGACGTGGTGGCCGCGTCCGGATCCGCCAGTGGGCCGTATGACTGGACGGTGGATCTGGTGCCGTCCACGGGAACGAAGCCGGCCAGCCTGCAGATCACGCTCCCGGACCAGCACACCACCGTCTGAGGTCCCCACCCTTTGCACCCCTGTGCATCTGGCGGTCGAAAGTGCACCGATTTCGGGCAAATTCCCGGGCGTGTTGGGGCACTTTCGACCGCCAGATGGGAGGGCAGGGGGCAGGAGATCAGGTGAGTGGGTCGGCGACCAGCTCGACCTGGAATCCTCCCGGAGCCTCGAGATAGGCGGCGTAGTGACTTCGGCCTCCCGCGAAGGGGTGCCGATCGGAGAACATCAAGGTGAAACCGCGCTGAGTGGCGGCCTCCACCAGAGCGTCGACGTCGGCCCGCGAACCAGCGCGGAACGCCACGTGGTTCAGTCCCGGCCGCAATCGGTCGTGACCACCCGAGGCGACATCCGGGCCCGACTCCAGCACCAGGTACTCTGCCGCACCCTGATAGCTGGTCCCCTCGGACCATTCGCCGCTGACCACATAACCGAGTTCCTCGAACAGCCAGCCCAGGGTTTGGCGTGCCCGTGCCAGGTCGTCGACCCAGATCTCCACGTGGTGCAGCCGCCCCGGTCGCCGTGATGTCCCGACGTCGGCCGCGGCCGGTTGCACCGTCGGTGCGGGTGCTACTTCGGCCGCCGCTTCGGGCACCGATGCCTCGGCGAGCTCGGGCTGTGCCGGTTCAGGCTGTGCTGGCTCAGGATGTACTGGTTCAGGCTGTGCCGATTCAGAGCCCGCCAGTGCAACGGCGATGCCCGAGTCAGCTCGCGCCCACGGGACGCCCTTCGCTCCGGCGTCCATGGCCTCGTTCGAGAGCAGATCGGCGTCCTTGTTCTGTGCCCGCGGGATCCACTGATAGGTGACCTTCTCGGTCGGCAGGATGGCTCGGGCCCGGGTGGCGAGCTTCTGCATGTCCGCGTGCTTGATCTTCCAGCGACCGCTCATCTGCTCTACGACCAGCTTGGAGTCCAGCTTGACGTGCACTCGGGCCTCCGGGTCGATCCGACGAGCCATCTCCAGTCCCGCGATCAGTCCCGAGTATTCAGCCACATTGTTCGAGGCGGTGCCCAGGGGGCGGGCGTCAATATCGAGCACCGCTCCCGTGCGTGGGTCCCGGACGAGGGCACCGTATCCGGCCACGCCCGGATTGCCGCGCGAGCCGCCGTCGGCTTCGACCTGCAGCAGCCGTTCTCCGGAGTCCTGGCCGGCGGATCCGGCAGCGGTGTGGGAACTGACTCCCTCAGCCATGCCGCTCACGCCGACTGGCCGTCGTCGTCGGCACGGACCAGGATGGCTCCGGAATCCGGACAGAACACCAACGTCTCCACCGGGGTCTGCTCGATCTCCGCCAGATCGGCCGGGCTGATCGGCATCCCGGAGGCCTCGGAGCGGTTGCCGATCAGCCGTGCGGCGCCGATGCCCCCGTTGCGGCTGCGGATCTTGTCATAGCGGGCGACGAGGTCATCCGGCAGGGTCGCCGCGAGCGCCTTGCGCCGGGCCGTCACATCATTGCCCTGGGCGGCGACCTCGGAGGCTTCCTGCTTCAGGACGGCGCTGCGCTCTTGAGCAGCGGCCTGGGCTTGAGCCAACGACCGCTGCGCCGCCGCTTCGGCGACCTCGGCCTGTTCGGCCGCGTCCATGGCTTCGAGCTCAACCTCCTCGTGCTGATTCTGCAGCTCCGTCAGGGTGGAGATCTCATGCATCATGTTCTCCAGGTCTCGGGCCGAGCCCTGGCCGGCGTCCAATCGCTTCTGATTGCGCTCCCGGCGGTCCTGCACGGAGGCGACCTCGGCTTCGGCCGCGGAGACAGCGGCGCGAGCCTCGGCCAGGGCAGCGGCCGCTTGGTCCGCGGACTCCTGACGCTCGGCCAGCGTCTTCTGCAGCGAGGCATAGTCGGCGTCCTGCCGCAGCTGCTGCATCCGGTGGCGAGCCTGGTCGAGAGCGGTGTCCAGGGATTGAAGCTCCAGCAGGCGTAGCTGGTCTTCACGTGAAGCAGTCGTCATCGTGTTCTCGATTCGTCGAGGGTGTGGTTCAGAGAGCGCCGCGAAGCGCTCGAGTTCTCAGGTGCCGGACTTCTCTCGCGCGAGTCCTCAGGTGCCGGGAGTCAGGACGAAGTCCCAGGGATCGGTGTTCCGAGAGCTCACGGCGATCTCAACGCCGAAACCACGGTCGGTCAGCAGGTGGTCGAGTGCCTCCGCAGCCGCGGGAAGCCACAGCCATTCGCTGCCGAAGTGCGAGACCTCGACCAAGTACGGGCGGCCACCGGTGAGCCGCGCTGCCTCCCGGAACTCCGACGCGGGGTGGTGGCGCAGATCAGCGGTGACGTACACGTCGGCACCGGAGGCACGGACCTCGTCGAACAAACCATCTCCGGCGCCACCGCAGACTGCCACCCGGCTGACGATGCCGTCCCGGTCTCCGGCCACGCGCACTCCGCCGGCCACCGACGGCATGGCGCCGAAGACCCGAGAGCCGAACTCGGCCAGGGTCATGGATTGCGGCAACCGTCCCACTCGGCCAAGGCCCTCTTCCGACAGCCCGCCCTCGGCCGGCGCCAACGGAACGACGTCCTCCAGGCCGAGGACATCGGCGATGACGTCCGAGACCCCACCGACCGCGGAGTCGGCGTTGGTATGGGCCGTCAGCAGGGCGCAGCCACCCTCCACGAGGGTATGGATGACGTCGCCCTTGAACCCGGTGGCAGCCACTGAATTCACTCCGCGTAACAGCAGCGGATGGTGGGTGACCAACAATTGCGCCCCGGCGCCCACGGCTTCCTCCACCACCTCGTGGACCGGGTCCACGGCAAAGTGGATGCGCTCCACGGCTCGCTCCGGCCGTCCTGCCACCAGCCCGGTGGCATCCCAGGACTGGGCCAAGGACTCTGGCCACAACTCCTCGAAGACCTCCAGGACCTGGGCAAGGGTGGGAGTGGTCAGGTCCCCCGTCGTCTGCTCAGTTGTCTGCTCAGTCGTCTGCTCGGTTGTCTGCTCGGTCGTCGCATCGCTCGGGGTCTCGGCAGTCATGGCCCTATTGTGCCCGACCCGGGAATGAACGCGCGCCCCCTGGTGCTGTACGCGAATGTGAGTGATTTCAAGGACTCCGCAGTCAACGCAGACCACGCAAGCCACCACTCTTCGTCGCACCGGGTGCTGACCGTGGCGGGCGGATGCTTCTGGTGCCTGGACGCCGTCTACCGGCGAATCCGGGGCGTCACCGCCGTCGAATCCGGGTACACGGGTGGAGACTGGCCGAACCCGGATTACGAGGCCGTCTGCTCCGGGCAAACTGGACATGCCGAGGCCGTTCGGGTGACCTTCGACGAGTCCGTCGTCGGAGCAGATCTGATCCTGGACCTGTTCTTCACCGGCCATGACCCCACCACGTTGAACCGTCAGGGGTACGACGTCGGCACCCAGTACCGCTCGGCGCTGTTCGCCGCGGACGCTCAAGACGAACAGCTCTTCCGCGCGGCCATCGAGCGGAACCAGCAGAATTGGGACGACCCCATCGTCACGACCATCGAGCCGCTCGGTCAGTGGTACCCGGCCGAATCCTTCCACCAGGATTTCTACTCGAATCGTCCTGAGGTGGGCTACTGCAACGTGATCATCACACCGAAGCTCGCCAAGGTGCGTCAGCGTTACTCGTCGTGGCTGGTGGAGCCCTCGGAGACGGTGCACTGACATAGGCTGATTCCAGTACCGACTCATCTGTCTACAGCCTCCGGAAGGAACCCCTGACATGGCCAAGATGCTCAACAACATCACCGAAGCTGTCGGCAATACCCCCTTGGTGTTGCTCAACCGGTTGACCGAGGGGCTCCCCGGCACCGTCGCCGTCAAGCTGGAGTTCTACAACCCGGCCAATTCCGTCAAGGACCGCATCGGCCGTTCGATCGTCGACGCGGCAGAGGCCTCCGGCCAGCTCCGTCCGGGCGGCACCATCGTGGAGGGCACCTCGGGCAACACCGGCATCGCCCTGGCGATGGTCGGGGCCGCCCGCGGCTACCAGGTGGTGCTGACCATGCCCGAAACCATGTCCAATGAACGCCGGGTCATGCTCCGGGCCTATGGCGCCGAGATCGTCCTGACTCCGGGGGCGGACGGCATGAAGGGCGCCCTGGACAAAGCCCAGCAGATCGTGGCCGAGTCGGACAACGCCGTCTGGGCCCAGCAGTTCGCCAATGAGGCCAACGTCCAGGCGCACTATGACGCCACCGGCCCCGAGATCTGGGAGGCCACTGAGGGCAAGGTTGACATCTTCGTGTCTGGCATCGGTACCGGCGGAACCATCACGGGTGCCGGCCGGTACCTGAAGGAGCAGAACTCGGATGTGCGGCTGATCGCCGTGGAACCCTCCGACTCCCCGATCCTCTCCGGTGGCAACGCCGGCCCGCACAAGATTCAGGGCATCGGAGCCAACTTCGTTCCGGAGATCCTGGACACGGAGATCTACTCCGCGGTTTACGCCGCCACCCTCGAGGAGTCGGTGGCCACCGCCCGCGCCCTGGGCACCCAGGAAGGCATTCTCGGGGGAATCTCCTCGGGGGCCATTGTGGCCGCTGCCCTGGAGGAGGCCGCCAAGGAGGAGAACCGGGACAAGCTGATCGTGGCCGTCGTCGCCGACTACGGTGAGCGCTACATCTCGACCGTTCTCTATGAGGACATCCGCGGCTGACCGAGCCGGTCCACTCCTCCGGCCACCCCGGCCAGTCACCACGAACCGTTAGACCATCGCCCGCCTACCGAAAGGCCACCAGTGGGTTTCCTGTCCCGACTGAAGGAAGACATCGCCAACGCCCGGGCTCATGACCCGGCAGCGCGCGGCGACTTTGAAGTGGCCATCGTCTACTCGGGCCTGCACGCCATCTGGGCGCATCGGCTGACCCACCGGATGTGGAAGGTCGACAAGCTCAAGACCCCGGCACGGATGATCTCACAGGCGACTCGTACGCTCACCGGGATCGAGATCCATCCCGGCGCGACGATCGGTCGACGGTTCTTCATCGATCACGGGATGGGAGTGGTCATCGGTGAGACCGCAGAGATCGGCGACGACGTCATGCTCTATCACGGAGTGACTCTGGGAGGCCGGTCCCTGGCGCAAGTGCGCCGCCATCCCACCCTGAAGAACGGCGTCGTGGTCGGAGCCGGCGCCAAGATCCTCGGCCCGGTCGAGATCGGCGAGGACACGGCCGTCGGTGCCAACGCCGTCGTCGTCAAGGACACCCCGGCCGGCGCTATCGCCACCGGTGTCCCCGCCACGTGGCGGCTGCGCGCGCCCAAGGAGCGCCAGGCCGCCGTCGATCCGGCGGAGTACGTCGACCCCGCCATGTGGATCTAGCACTTCCCCATCTCCCCTCCCCTCACACTTTGCGGGCAGAACGAACCGGTTCGTTCTGCCCGCAAAGTGTGAAAACGGAAGGGGTCAGGCGTCGGTCTCGGACCGGTCGCCGGACCACAGGGTGTGGAAGGTGCCCTCGCGGTCAGCGCGGCGATACGTGTGCGCGCCGAAGTAGTCTCGCAGGCCCTGGGTCAGCGCGGCGGGCAGGCGCTCGCGTCGCAGACCGTCGTAGTAGGACAGCGCCGAGGAGAACACCGGAACGGGTACCCCTGCGGCCACGGCCGTGGCGACCACCCGCCGCCAGGCCGGCAGGGCCGAGGCGATCGCGTCGCGGAACTCCGGAGCAAAAAGCAGATTGTCCGGCTGCCCCGGAGCCGTGGTGCCCGGTACCGGGTGACGCGTGGTGTCCCGTCCCCCGTAGGCCTTCATGATGACGTCGAGCAGGTCCGCACGGATGATGCAGCCGTCACGCCACAGGGAAGCGATGGTGCCGAGGTCCAGTGACCATCCGTACTCGGCCGCCGCGGCGGTCAACATGTCCAGGCCCTGAGCGTAGGAGACCAGCTTGGAGGCGTAGAGCGCCAGGCGGACGTCCTCCACGAAGGCCTCACGGTCCGCGCCCTGAGGAGCCTTCACGGTGGTCGTGCCGGCCGCCAGCACTTGTTGAGCGGTGTGCCGGATCTCCGGCTGGCTGGACAGGGATCGGGCGAAGACGGATTCGGCGATGGCTCCGATGGGCGCGCCGAGGTCCAGTCCGGAGATGGCGGTCCACCGGCCGGTGCCCTTCTGGCCGGCCTGGTCCTCGATGACATCCACCAGTGGTGATCCGGTGGCGGCATCGCGGTGACCCAGCACCTCGGCGGTGATCTCGATGAGGTAGCTGGCCAGCTCCGTGGTGTTCCAGCGGCGGAAGACCTCGGCCTGTTCCTCCGGTTCGATGCCGGCCACGGAGCGCAGCACGTCGTACGCCTCGCCGATGACCTGCATATCCGCGTACTCGATGCCGTTGTGCACCATCTTCACGAAGTGCCCGGCGCCGTCGGTGCCGATCCAGGCGCAGCACGGTTCACCGTCATAGTGCGCTGAGATGTCCTCCAGCAGTGGCCCCAGCGCCTCGTAGGACTCCTTCGGCCCGCCAGGCATGATCGCCGGTCCGTTGAGGGCGCCCTCCTCACCGCCGGAGACGCCGATGCCGACGAAGTGCAGATCCCGTGCCGCCAGTGCGGCCTCCCGGCGTCGAGTGTCCTCGTAGTGGGAGTTGCCGGCGTCAATGACGATGTCTCCGGCGTCCAACAGCGGTACGAGCTGATCGATGACGTCGTCCACCGCCTGGCCGGACTTGACCATGATCAGCACCCGACGCGGAACGGCCAGGTTCTCCACCAGCTCGGCCAGGGTCTCCGTGGGGATGAACGTCCCGTCGGCACCGTGCTCGGCCACCAGGGCGTCGGTGCGGGCGCGGCTGCGGTTGTGCAGGGCCACGGTGTAGCCGTGCCGGGCAAAGTTCCGGGCCAGATTGGCCCCCATCACCGCGAGTCCGGTAACGCCGATGTCAGCCTTCATGCCGTTCCTTCCCAGCACTCCTCGGTGCTGCCGCCAGACCTGAGGGGACCGGGGCCGTCTCGCCCGGGTCGTTCGATGCTGTCCAGCCTACGTGGTCGCGGCCCCAGGTCAGTCCCCGACGGCGTCGCGACCGCGGCGCACGATCAACGGGTCCGGGGTGCCCACCACCTCGTGGTCCTTGCCCTCATATTCGAACTTCGAGAGGAAATACCGCATGGCGTTGAGCCGGGCCCGCTTCTTGTCATTGGAGCGGATCGTGGTCCAGGGCGCATGGTCGGTGTCCGTGTGCAGGAACATCGCCTCCTTGGCGGCGGTGTAGTCCTCCCACCGGTCCAGGGACTCCAGGTCCATGGGCGAGAGCTTCCACTGCCGGACGGGGTCGATCTGCCGAATGGCGAAACGGGTGCGCTGTTCGGACTGGGTCACGGAGAACCAGAACTTGGTCAGGTGGATCCCGTCGTCCACGAGCATCTTCTCGAACAGCGGCACCTGGTTCATGAAGGTGTTGTACTGCTCGTCCGTGCTGAAACCCATCACCCGCTCGACGCCGGCCCGGTTGTACCAGGAGCGGTCGAAGAGCACGATGTCGCCCTCCGTCGGGAAGTGGTTGATGTAGCGCTGGAAGTACCACTGTCCCATCTCGCGGTCGGAGGGCTTGTTGAGCGCCACCACCCGGGCCGTGCGCGGATTGAGGTGCTCGGTGAAGCGCTTGATCGTGCCGCCCTTGCCGGCGGCGTCGCGGCCCTCGAACACGATGATGTGCCGCTGGCCGGTGTCCTCGCCCCAGTACTGCAGTTTGAGCAGCTCGATCTGCAGTTTGTACTTCTCCAGCTCGTACTCCTCGCGGGAGAGCCGCGTCGAGTAGGGATAGTCCTCTTGCCACGTCTCCACCGCCCGGCCCTGCGGGTCGATGAGGTCCGGGTCCGGGGTATGGCCATCCGCAATGGTGTAACCGCCGTTGCGCAGATTGTCGATGAACTCGCGCAGGTTCTCGCGGGGAGCATCCGGGGTCAACAACATGGGGTCTCTCCTTCTGGACCGGTGCTGGGGCTCGTTGTCCATCATCGGACCATCTCGCCGTCGTCTTCGACCGCAGAGCGGAATTCCCGGGTGAACAGGCGTTGAACACTCACGGGCCGCACGGCGGTTTCACCCCCGGTCAGGGTGTGACCGCAAACGGTGGGCGCCGCAGTCCCTCGACCACGGCCTCGCCAGCGTCGGAGCCACGCCCGACGATGCGGTTGTTCGCATCCACATGGATCACCGTCGGCGTGAAGGACCGTGCCTCTTCGGTGGTCATCTGTCCATAGGCGATCAGGATGACCGTGTCACCAATGTCCACCAGGTGCGCGGCGGCACCGTTGATGCCCAGCACCCCGCTGCCCCGCTCACCCACGATGGTGTAGGTCTCGAGTCGGGCGCCGTTCGTGACGTCGACAATGGAGACCTGCTCGCCGGGGAGAATGTCCGCGGCGTCCAGCAGGTCTTGATCCACCGTGACGGAGCCGACGTAGTGCAGGTCGGCGTGGGTGACGGTGGCCCGGTGGATCTTGGACGTGAACATGGTGCGCATCATGGCACCTCCATTATGCCCCAGTTGTCTACGCCCTCGTTGGTCTACGCCCCTGCTGTCACGTTCGAGAGGGCGGGATCGGCATCCGTCCGGTCTCGTAGGCCCACATCGCCGCCTCCACGCGGTTGCGCAGCCCCAGTTTGGTCAGCACACCGCCGATATGGGTCTTGACGGTCCCCAAGGACAGGTGCAGCGCGGCGCCGATTTCGGTGTTGGTCCGTCCCGCGGCCAGCTGCGCCAGGACGTCCTCTTCGCGGGCTGTCAGCCTCGGCGCGTCCGGCACGCTCGACGCCGCTCCCCCGCCGGAACCAGAGGTGCCCGACGCCGGTCTTCCTCCCGGCGGTCGGTTGCGGGCGAACTCCGCCAGCAGTCGCGTGGTGATCTTCGGTGAGATCAGCGCGTCCCCGGCCGCAGCCGCGCGAACCGCCTCACCGATCAGCGCGGGGCCCGCGTCCTTGAGCAGGAACCCGCGGGCTCCGCTCCGGAGGGCCTCGTGCACGTATTCGTCCAGGTCAAAGGTCGTGATCACGACGACGGCGAACGGCTCGCGCTCGTCCGGCCCCGCCAGTGCGCGGGTGGCCGCCAAACCATCCATCCCGGGCATACGGATGTCCATCAGCACCACATCCGGCCGCAGACTTCGGGCCAGTCGCACCGCCTCGGCGCCGTCGGCCGCCTGGCCCGCGACCCTGAGTGCCGGATCGGCCTCCACGAGGAGGGCCAGCCCCTCGCGGACCGGAGACTGGTCGTCGGCGATCAGCACGGAGATCACCGCGGTGTGCCTTCCATGGAGGCTGGCTGCGACGATGAGAGCGGGATCTCCGCCCGGAGAGTCCATCCCGCGCCGTCAGGGCCAGCCGAGAACGTCCCGCCGAGCAAGGCGGTGCGCTCGGCAGCGCCGGGCAATCCGTACCCGGCGCTGTCTCCAATACTGGCTCCAACGCTGGCACCGGTGCCGGGACTGGCGACACGGCCGTCGTCGTGCACGGTCAGGACGGCGACGTTCCGACGGACCGAGACCTCCACGGTGATGGTGCTCGCCCCGGTGGCGTGTCGGCGCGCGTTGGTGACCCCCTCCTGCGCCAACCGGTACAGAGTGCTGGCGATGGTCGCGGGTAGCTCTGCAGCCTTCATGCGGACCGTCACGGCCGGCGGCCCCGGAGTCTCGAGGGCAGCGATTGCCGCCAACGTGGTCGGCGCGAGTTCGGCCGGGGCGCGCAGAACCCCCACCAACTGGCGCATCTGGGTCAACGCCTGCTGGGCCTCGTGCTCGATCACCCGCAGCCCCTCGGCGACGGGGCCGCCGTCGGCGTGGAGTCCCGCCGCCTGGGCACGGATGGCGATCGCCGAGACATGGTGGGAGACGGTGTCGTGCAGGTCCCGGGCGAGGGCTTCGCGCTCCTGGGACCGGATCCGCTCGGCCTCTCGACTCCGCGCGTTGGCCCGCTCACGATTGAAGGCGCCGAGAACCGCGGTGGTGCCGACGATCGAGGTGCCGGCCAGCCCAGCGGCCACCGCGTCCGGGCCGGATGACAGCACCGTCGCGAGCACGACCCCCAGGGCCAGCAAAGGCGCGCCGCACACCCGTGCACGTCCGGATCCCCAGCGAAACAGGGCGTAGGGAAAGGCCAGCAGGACCACGGTGGTGCCCAGTGAGTCCGGCCCGACGCCGGCGCTGCGCTGCGCGATCTGCAGGGCAGAGGTCGTCACGAAGATCGCCGCCACCCCCACCAACGGGTGCGTGCGACGCCACGGCAAGAGAGCGAGGAGCGCCACGGTGACCACGGCGACGGGCACGGGCCAGTCGAGATCCGTGCGAACGATGGCCTCGAACACCGCCATCGCGATGACGACTCCGGTCAGCCACAGGTCTCCGCCCCGCGGTCCGGTGCCGATCGCGGCGTCCTGCCGCCACAGATCGCCCAGTCGAGTACCCCTGGCCGTGGTCATACGCTCAGTCTAGGAGCGGGGCGTCGAGCCGGGGTCCGGGACTGACGGCGGGCCCGGATGATCAGTTCGGCGGCCACCACGTTCAGCAGCCAACCGGCGTCCATCTGGAGCAGCCGTCCCAGTTCGTCCGGTGCTCCGAAGATGATGAGGAACGGCGCCGAGGTCAGCACCTGAGTGCCGGCCCCGAGAGCCAGGGCGTAGGCCCGGATCATCCACTCGCCGTGTGCTCGGTACCGGTGCTGTGTCACGGCGACGACGGCCAGGGCCAGAAACGCGAGCATCGCGAGACCGACGACGTACCGGGAGGCTGCCAGCGCCGGTCCGTCGACGAGAGGCGTCTGATAGGCCGCGGTCATCCACAGACCGGTGACCCCCACGAGGACGCCCGAGGGCAACACCAGGTACTGACCGGCGAGAACATGCCAACTGGTCCGGCGGCGGCGCAGGGTGGGCAAAAACTGGAAGGCACCGACAATCGAATAGATCAGTGCGGCGATGATGTGTACGACGACGGGCAGGGGCAACTGCAGGAACCGGCTGTTGGCCGGCGTTTCCGGGGCACCGGTGGCGATCTCCGATATGCGGAACACGCCGGCCACCGAGGGGATGACGGCCAACAGGATGAGGCCTGCGGCGATCATCCACTCTCGATTGCGACGTTTCTGGGCGGTCTCCATGCACTGAAACGTACGGGCGCGAGGCGGGGCGCCGCTTCGGCCGAACGGATTAACTTCTCCGTCAATGGACCACCCAGGCGAGGTCTCTAAGCTGTGTCCATGGAATCGCATGCCCACAGCCCTCTGAAGTCTCGGTGAACCGTCTGTCTCGAGCGGTGCTCAGCCTGTTCGCCGCACCCCGGGTGAACATGCGCGAGGACTACGCGAAGGTGCGACGTTTCCAACGTCGGCTGGCTGCGTTCCCGGCTCCTCGGTATCGGTACCGGGAGACGGTGTCGGACGCGGGAGACCACCAGATCCCGGTGCGGATCTTTCAGCCCAAAGAGAAGCGCAGCGATGCAGTGCTCCTGTTCTTTCACGGAGGCGGCTGGGTCACCGGGGACATCGAAAGCTATACCCCGGCATGCGCGACCATGGCGGACCTCACGGGTTGCGTGGTGGCCGCCGTCGACTACCGGTTGGCACCGGAGGATCCCTTTCCCGCGGGTCTTCAGGACTGCTATCACGTGACCCGGCAACTGTTGGACCATCCGCAACGGGCGGGCATCGAGAAGGCCTCCGACATCGTCCTGGTCGGCGATTCCGCGGGAGGCAACCTCGCTGCCGCGGTCTCGTTGATGCTGCACGAGCGTGGTCATCGCGGGGCCGACCGGCAGATCCTGCTCTATCCGGTGACCCATTGGGATCACGACCCCGAGACGTCACCGTTCGCGTCGGTGCGTCACCATGGTCAGGACTACCGGCTCACCAACACCGAGGTCCAGGACTACATGGAGCTCTACGTTCCCGATCCGGAGCAACGCCGAGACCGGCTGGTCGCGCCGCTGATGGCGACCGATCTCGCCGACCAGCCCCGGACTCTGGTGATCACCGCAGAACTGGACCTGCTGTGCGATGAGGGCGAGGCCTACGGCCGGGCTCTGCAGGAGGCCGGGAACGACGTGCAGATCCACCGGGTGCTCCGCGCCCTGCACGGTTTCATCGTTCTGCCCCGGTTTTCCCGGCCCCTTCGAGACGCCTACGCCGTGATCGACACCTTCCTCACCGACGACCCGGCGGTCCGCGAGCGCCCGGAGACGGACCGCCACGGGGAGGCACCGACGTGACCCGCCGCAGATGGGTGCGGCTGGACAACGCCTCCAACATCTTCCTGGCGGCCCGGACCAGTTCCGATCCGAAGGTCTTCCGCCTCAGTGCGGAGATGGATCACGAGGTGGACCCACAGCTGCTCCAGCGGGCCCTGGACCTGACGTACGACCAGTACCGACTCTATCGCGCAGTGCTCCGGCGAGGGGTGTTCTGGTACTACCTGCAAGACAGCGACCTGCGTCCGGTCGTCACCGAGGAGAACCTGCACACCTGTGCCCCCATCTATCAGGCAGACCGGCGCACTCTGCTGTTCCGTGTGGAGCATCATCGCCGCAGGATCGTCCTCGAGGTGTTCCACGCGCTCTCCGATGGCACCGGTGCGCTGTGGTTCCTCACCGACCTGGTGACCGCGTACCTGCGGTTGCGGTATCCGGAACAGCCGCCCGCGGCAGAGCCGGTGCATGAACTCAGCCTGGACAGCTTCGCACATTATTTCCGACGACGGCGGGACGCGGCACCCCGGCAGGCGCCGGTATCCGCGCTCGGGTCCGGTGCCGAGCGCGACCCCGGTGCCGACGTCGATCGCCCGGCGCCCTGGGGGCTCGGCCGGCTGCGCCGCGCGTCGGGAACCAGGGTGTACCGGGTACGGGGAACCCGCACCCCGGACCACCGCACTCGCGCCGTCGAACTGACCATGCCCGCACCGGATGTGCTCGCCCTGGCCCGCGCCGAGGGCGTCAGTCTCACGATCTATCTGACGGCCCTGTTCTTCGAGTCCGTCCGCCGTTCCTCCGGGGACCTGGGCCGGGCCCGCACCCTCGCCGCCTCTGTGCCGGTGAATCTCCGCCAGTTCTTCCCCTCGACCTCGCCGCGGAACTTCTTCGCCACCGTCCGCGTGGAGCACACCTACGGGGACGGCCCAGACGACCTCGGTGCCATCTGCCGAAACCTCGAGAGTCAGTTCCGCCCGAAGGCCGCTCCGGAAGCCCTGGAGACGAAGCTGCGACGGTTCATCCAGTTCGAGCGAACGCCCGCGCTGAGGATCGTGCCGCGGCCGCTCAAGGATGTGATCCTGGGAGTGGTCAACCGGATCAGCAACCGCAGCTTGACCGTCGCCGTCTCGAATCTGGGTCGGGTGACCCTGCCCGAGCCCGCGGATTCCCACGTGCGGCGGATGCTGTTCCACGTCTCCGCGGCGCGTCCCCAGTTCTGCGCCATCTCCCACGCCGGTCTGCTCACGGTCACCTTCACCTCACCGTTCTCGGAGACCGATCACATCAGGGAGTTCGCCCGGTCCTTGACCGCCAACGGGATTGACGTGGTGGTGGCGGCGGCCCGGGTCACTGAGGACGAGCTCGCAGAGGCGGAGGCGGGGACGGACGCGGGGACGGACGGGGAGGAGAAGCCGTGAGGCGATGCGCGGAGTGCTCCATCAACCTCGAGGGTGACTGGTCCCGTTGCCCGCTGTGTTCGACGCCCGTCACGGGTGAGGCGGCGCCCAGCCCGTTGCCAGCGGTGCCGCTGACCTTTTCCCGACGGCGGGTGATCCGGGCGCTGTCTCTCACCTCGATCGCGGTGGTCCTGGCCTCGTTCGTCGCCCCCGTGTTGTTCAGCCGAGAGCTCGCCGATTTGGGCGTCCTTCGCTCCATCTGGCTCGGGGTCAGTGCCATGTGGCTGGTGGTGCTGATGGCCGTGCGCAAACGACGCAACGTGGCCAAGGGCACCGTGTACCTGGTGGTCGTGGTGGGGCTGGTCTGCGTGTACTGGGACTACCTCACCGGCTGGCAGGGGTGGGCGCTGACGTACGCGGTGCCGATCGTGTGCGTCTTCGCCATGCTGGCCTTGCTGATCACGGTCCGGGTGATGCGCATCGAGGTCGGGGAGCACATTCTCTACAGCGGACTGACGGTCCTGCTGGGGCTGGCACCGATCGGCTTCCTCGCCTTCGACTGGGTCACCGATCCCGTGCCCTCTGGAATCTGCGGCGCGCTGAGCGTCGTCGCCCTCGTGCTGTTGCAATGGGCCCAAGGCCGTCAGGTCCGCCACGAACTCGCCAAACGGCTGCACCTGTAAGCTCCGACCCACCGCCTTCATGACACAGTGGAAGACCACCATGCGAACACTCTCTGAGGCCGACCCGACCATCCGCCGTCCGACCGTTCCGGCGTGGGTGTCTCTGCGCGGCCGAGGCTCGCGCTGGTTCCGTCTCCCGTGGCCAGGTACGGAGCGAGAAACATCTGGTGGGCCCTGCCGGGATCGAACCGACGACACCTGCGGTGTAAACGCAGTGCTCTACCAGCTGAGCTAAAGGCCCTGGGATCCGCCGTGCCACACCGGTCTCGGCGTGGTGGCGGTCCGGATTATTTTACGGCATCCAGGTGGGCTTGCCGTTCGCGCTCACTGCCGGGCTCCGCCCTGATCCGGGACAGTACGGCTCCGGTGGCATCCACGAGGACGCTGGAGCGGTGGGGACGGCCGGTGTTCTCGTTGAACTCCCCCACTGCCTGCGCGGCGGCACCGTGCGGCCAGAAATCGGACAGCAGCGGCGTGTCGATGCTCAGATCATCCGCCAGCGCCCGCAGGACGGCTGCGGAATCACAGGACACCACCCGAAGCCCGACGCCGGCCGGTGACAGTTGCGCGCCCAGTTCGTCGACCCAACTCAGTTCGGCCGTGCACACCGGGGTGAAGGCTCCCGGCAGAAAGAAGAGCCAACAGCGCGAGGGGACCGGGCCGACGTCGTGCGTGGCAGGGTGCTGGCCCACGGGGGCCAGGGGCGGCCACGGCCAGTCCTGACCGAACTGGTCACGCAGTGCCGGTCCGGCGGGAACCGTCACAGGTTGCGCTTGGCCACCAAGCGGGTCGCGATCCAATCCGCGGACACTCCGGCGGTGGTCGTGACATGGAGTCCGGCGGTCGGTGCCGCCTCGGCGACGTCGGCCGGTGGCACGTACCCGTCGCGGCCCTTGCGCGGGGTCAACAGCCACAACAGTCCGGAGGAGTCCAGAGAGGTCTGGGCATCGAGCAGGGCGTCCACGAGGTCTTCGATGTCCCCGTCGCCCTCGCGCCACCACAAGATGACGGCGTCGACCGGCTCCTGGTCCTCTTCGGTCAGCAGTTCAGTACCGAGCTCGTCTTCCAGGGTGTTCCGGAAATCGAAGTCGATGTCCTCGTCGAAACCGAGTTCCTGGACCAGGTGGCCTTCGGCCAGGCCCATCTTGGCGCTCGGTCCGTCACTGGTCTCCGCGGTACGCCCAACGGCGGGGGCGGAGTCTGGCTGGTTCACATCTCTCCTTGGCTGTTGCGTTGCACCCATATATATAGGGCATCTCAAAGGCATCTCAAAAGCATCCTTTCATCCAGATTACTGCGTCAGCGCCACAGCGGGCCATGCCGACCCCGTCCGCTCTCCGTTTCCCCTCTCCGTTCCGCTCTCCGTCTCCGCGCGCCGTCATGCGGCGGGAAGGGGCCTGCAGCAGAGGTCGCTGAGGTTATACAGTCGTGGGTGGAAGCAAAGGACCCTCATCGTGACCCGCCCGGACGATCCCGGGAAGGACCAGGGTCCTGGAGAACAGCGGAACACCCTTCCGCCAACAGAGAGGTTGCCGTGAGCGCAGCTGAAGAGAGCTCCCACATCCTGAGCGGCCTGACCGACCGGATTCCGGACAAGGATCCTCAGGAGACGGCCGAGTGGATCGAGTCCTTCGACGGACTCGTGGAGGAACGCGGCACGGAGCGCGCCGAATACATCATGCGCCAGCTCCTGCAACGCGCCGGGACCAAGTCCGTGGGCGTGCCGATGGTCACCACCACGGACTACGTCAACACGATCCCCGTGGACCAGGAACCGGACTATCCCGGCGACGAAGAGCTTGAGCGCCGTTACCGCAACTACCTGCGGTGGAATGCGGCCATGATCGTCCAGCGCGCCCAGCGCGACGGCGTCGGCGTCGGCGGTCACATCTCTTCGTACGCCGGTCAGGCCACCCTGTACGAAGTCGGACTGAACCACTTTTTCCGCGGGCAAGACCACCCCGGCGGCGGCGACCAGATCTTCTTCCAGGGCCACTCCTCCCCCGGCAACTACGCCCGCGCCTTCCTCGAGGGCCGGCTGACCGAGGAAGAGCTGAACGGTTTCCGCCAGGAGAAGTCCACCGCTCCGAACGGCCTGCCGTCCTACCCGCACCCGCGCATGCTGCCGGACTTCTGGCAGTTCCCCACGGTGTCCATGGGCCTGGGTCCGATCAACGCCATCCACCAGGCGCAGTTCAACCGCTATCTGCACAATCGCGGCATCAAGGACACCTCCGACCAGCACGTCTGGGCGTTCCTGGGTGACGGCGAGATGGACGAGCCCGAATCGCGCGGCGCCCTGCACGTGGCCGCCAATGACAAGCTCGACAACCTCACCTTTGTCATCAACTGCAACCTGCAGCGCCTCGATGGCCCGGTCCGCGGCAACGGGAAGATCATCCAGGAACTGGAGGCCTACTTCCGCGGGGCCGGCTGGAACGTCATCAAGGTGCTCTGGGGCCGCGAGTGGGACGACCTGCTGGACAAGGATGACCAGGGCGAGCTCGTGCGCATCATGAACGAGACGCTCGACGGCGACTACCAGACCTACAAGGCCGAGTCCGGCGGATTCGTGCGAGACCACTTCTTCGGTCGCTCTTCGGTCACCAAAGAGATGGTCGCCGATATGTCCGACGACGAGATCTGGGGCCTCAAGCGCGGCGGTCACGACTACTACAAGGTCTACTCCGCCTACAAGGCGGCCCTGGAGTACAAGGGCAAGCCGACCGTCATCCTGGCCCAGACGATCAAGGGCTACGGCCTCGGCCCGCACTTCGAGGGCCGCAACTCGACCCACCAGATGAAGAAGCTCACGGTCGAGGACGTCAAGCAGTTCCGTGACCGGCATCGGATTCCGATCACGGACGAGCAGATCGAAGCGGATCCGTACAACGTCCCGTACTACCACCCGGGCCCGGATGCGCCGGAGATCAAGTACATGATGGAGCGCCGCCGCCAGCTCGGCGGGTTCCTGCCCGAGCGGCGCAGCGACTATGACAAGATCGCCATGCCACCCGAGTCCGCGTACAAGCACGCGCGCAAGGGCACGGGCAAGCAGCAGGCCGCCACGACGATGGCGTTCGTCCGGCTGCTCAAGGATCTGATGCGGGACAAGAACATCGGCAAGCGGATCGTGCCGATCATCCCGGACGAGGCCCGCACCTTCGGCATGGACTCGTTCTTCCCCACCGCGAAGATCTACAACCCCAAGGGACAGAACTACCTGTCCGTGGACCGGGACCTGTTCCTGTCCTACAAGGAGTCGAGCTCCGGCCAGCTGTACCACGTGGGCATCAACGAGGCAGGGGCCGCCGCGGCCATGACCGCCGTCGGGACCTCGTACTCGACGCACGGCGAGCTGATGATCCCGGTGTACATCTTCTACTCGATGTTCGGCTTCCAGCGCACCGGCGACGCCTTCTGGGCAGCCGGCGACCAGCTCGCCCGTGGCTTCGTCATCGGCGCCACCGCGGGCCGGACCACGCTGGCCGGCGAGGGCACGCAGCACATGGACGGTCACTCACCCGTGCTGGCCGGCACCAACCCCGCGGTCAAGCACTATGACCCCGCGTTCTCCTACGAGATCGCCCACATTGTGCGCCAGGGACTGGAAGACATGTACGGCGACCATGACCGCGGAGACGACGTCCGCAACGTCATGTACTACCTCACCGTCTACAACGAGCCGATCACCCATCCGGAGGAACCGGAGAACCTGGACGTCGAGGGCCTGCTCAAGGGCATTTACCGCTACAGCCAGGGCCAGGGCGAGGGACCGAAGGTTCAGCTCATGGGCTCCGGCGTGTCGCTGCCCTGGGCCATCGACGCGGCCGCCGTTCTCGCCGAGGACTGGAACGTCTCCGCCGATGTGTGGTCCGTGACCAGCTGGAACGAGCTGCGCCGGGACGCGGTGGCGGCCGAGCGCTCGTCCCTGGAAGAGCCCGACGGCGGCGCCCGGGTACCCTACATCACCCAGAAGCTCGAGGGTGCCGAGGGACCAGTCGTCGCCACGACCGACTACGCCACCCTGGTGCCGGATCAGATCCGCCCGTTCGTGCCGAACGAGTTCGCGACCCTGGGTGCGGACGACTTCGGTTTCGCCGACACGCGGGCGGCGGCCCGTCGATACTTCCTGATCGATACCCACTCCATGGTCGTGAAGGCGCTGCAGATGCTGGAGCAGTCCGGCGCGGTGGAGGCCGGCACCGCGGCGAAGGCCTACGAGAAGTATCGGATCAACGAGGTGAACGCCGGAACCACCGGCACGGTCGGTGGCGACTCGTGACCGAGTGTTGACCGACTACTGACCGGTCGTTGATCGACAGTTGACCGGTCGTTGAGGGACACAGAACGGCGGTTGTGGGTTTCCCACAACCGCCGTTCTGTTCACGTGCACCGGAAACCGACGGCGCGGGCCTATGCTCGGGGCATGTCCGAGGTACGTCTGAATCCCCCACCGCGGCAGGTGTCCGCCGAATCCCTGCGCCGATTGAGGGCCCACCTCGGAATGCTCAACACCGCCACCCTGCAGCGACTGGACAGCACACTGCCCTGGTACCGGAAGCTGACGCCGGACGAGCGGTCCTCCCTCGGCCTCATCGCCCAGCGCGGCCTGACCGGCTTCTTGTCCTGGTTCGAACGCCCCTCCACCACCATGAGCACGGTGCTCGGCGAGGTCTTCGGTGGCACGCCCACAGAACTGACCCGGTCCATCAGCCTGCAGCGCGCTCTGCAGCTGATCCGCACGGTGGTGGATGTGGTGGAGGCCCAAGTCCCCGGGATCGTGCAGGACCATGACCAGGCGCTGGTGCGCGAGGCCGTCCTGCGGTACTCGCGCGAGATCGCCTTCGCCCTGGCCGACGTGTATGCCCGTGCCGCCGAAACCCGAGGAGCGTGGGACAGCCGGAACGAGGCCGTCCTGCTGGACGCGGTGCTGCGCGGTGAGGCCCCCGACGAGATCCTCTCCCGTGCCGCCGCCTCCGGGTGGAAAGGCGGCAAGGGCGTCATGGTGATGGCCGGTTCCACGCCCTCCGTGGAACTGCCCACCCGGCTGGCCGGCGTCCGCCGGACCGCGAACCGGGCCGGGCACGACCTGCTGGCGGGCGTCCAGTCGGAACGGTTCGTCCTCGTCGTCGGCAGCGTCACGGACCCCAGCCAGACTGCCACGGCGCTGACGGCGTGGTTCGGTGAGGGAGCCGTCGTCTACGGCCCCTTGTCTGATTCCCTGGTGGACGCCCATCGCAGCGGCCGAGAGGCGCTGGCTGGGCTGGCCGCCGCGCCCGCATGGCCGCGGGTTCCCCGGCCCGCCCACGCACAGGACCTGCTGCCGGAACGATCCCTCCAGGGTGATCAGGCGGCCATCGAGATCCTGGTGCATCGGGTGTTCGTTCCGCTGCAGGCCGCCGGCAATTCGCTGCTGGAGACGGTGGACACCTATTGCGAACTCGGCCACTCGCTCGAGGCGACCGCCCGGGAGCTGTTCGTCCATGCCAACACCGTGCGCTACCGTCTGCGGCGGGTCAGCGAGGTCACCGGCTGGGATCCGCTGGTGGCCCGCGATGCCTACGTGCTCCAGACCGCGTTGGCGGTGGGGCGGCTGCGCCCGGTGCGACGAGAGGATTGACCGGAGGACTGGCTAGAGGCGACTGGAGGAACGACTGTAGGAATCCTCCAAAAGGGGGTGCCGAGCTTGGTGCCCCTGGTGCCCCGGAACTCGGTCACGGCTTTGACACAGTTAACGGCATGCTTGCAATCGTGTGTCCCGGCCAAGGTTCTCAGACCCCGGGGCTATTGACCCCCTGGCTCGAACTGGACGGCACCTCCGGGTTGCTCGAGGAATGGTCGACCGCCACCGGAGTCGATCTCACCGCCCACGGCACCGTGTCCGATGAGGCCACCGTCCAGGACACCGCAGTGGCCCAGCCGCTCATCGTCGCCGCAGGCCTGCTGGCCGCCCACTCCCTGCACCTGGACTCCCTGCCCACCGATGGGTGGATCGCCGCAGGACACTCCGTCGGAGAGATCACCGCCGCGGTGCTGGCCGGCGTGTTGCCGGCGTCGGAGGCCCTGGAGTTCGTGCGGATCCGCGCAACCGGGATGGCGGAGGCTGCCGGGAGCCAGCCCACCGGAATGGCTGCCGTCCTCGGGGGCGATCCGGACGAGGTCCTCGCGGCCATTGAGGCCCACGGATTGGTCCCGGCCAATGCCAACGGTGGCGGCCAGGTGGTCGCCGCCGGGTCGTCAGAGGCTCTCGCCGCCCTCGCGGCCACTCCGCCGGCCAAGGCCCGGGTGATCTCCCTGAAGGTGGCCGGCGCCTTTCACACCCCCTACATGGCCTCCGCGGTTCCGGCGCTGAAGTCCTACGCCGAGACCCTGCAGCCGAACGACCCCCAGGTGACGCTGCTGTCCAACCGCGACGGCCGCGCCGTGCCGACCGGACGCCAGTTCCTCGATCAACTCATCGACCAGGTGACCCGCCCGGTGCGCTGGGACCTGTGCATGGACAGCCTCCGAGAGGCCGGTGTGACCGGACTGATCGAACTGTTGCCCGGCGGGACTCTCACCAAGCTGGCCAAGCGATCCCTGAAAGGTCTCCCCTCCCTGGCCGTGACGTCCCCGGCCGATCTCGACGCTGCTCGTGACTTCGTCGCCGAACACGCCGCCCCTGCCGAATAACTCCAGAGATCACCTCAGATCACCAAGGACACTATGACTGTCACCCTGAAGCAGTACGAGCCCGTCGCGGGCAGCCGCATCCTCTCCGTGGGCGCGGCCCGCGGCAATCTCGTCGTGACCAACGACGACGTCGCCGGACCGATCAACTCCTCGGACGAATGGATCCAGCAGCGCACGGGCATCGTCACCCGTCGCCGAGCCGACCGAGACACCTCGCTGCTCGACCTGACCACCACGGCCGCGGAGGAAGCCATCGAGAAGGCGGGTCTGACCGGGGCTGACATCGATGCCGTGATCGTCTCCACCGTCACCTCGCCCTATGCGACCCCCTCGGCCGCCGCGGCCCTGGCCCACAACATCGGTGCCACTCCGGCCCCGGCGTTCGACATCTCGGCCGCTTGCGCCGGGTACTGCTACGGCGTCGCGCAGGCCGACGCCCTGGTGCGCTCGGGCATGGCGGAGCATGTGCTCGTCGTCGGTGCCGAGAAGCTCTCCGATTTCATCGACAACTCCGAGCGCTCCATCTCCTTCATCCTGGGCGACGGCGCCGGCGCCGTCGTCGTGGGCCGGTCGGACGAGACGGGAATCGCCCCGAGCGTCTGGGGCTCTGACGGTGAGCGCTGGGAGACCGTGAGCATGACGCGGTCCCTGCTGGATGTGCGCGACGCCGTGGAGAAGGCCCGGACCACCGGGGACGCCTCCGCGCTCACCGACCCGGAGAACAAGCTGTGGCCCACGCTGTTCCAGGACGGGCCCAGCGTCTTCCGGTGGGCCGTGTGGTCGATGGCCAAGGCCGCCCAGGAAGCCATGGACCGCGCCGGCGTGCAGGCGGAGGACCTGGCGGCCTTCCTGCCTCACCAGGCCAATGAGCGGATCATCGACGAACTGGCCAAGCAACTCAAGCTGCCGGATACAGTGACCATCGGCCGGGACATCAAGGAGACGGGCAACACCTCCGCCGCATCGATCCCCCTGGCCATGCATCGAGTCCTGCAGGAGGACCCGTCCCTCAGTGGGGGCCTGGCCCTCCAAATCGGTTTCGGCGCCGGGCTGGTCTACGGCGCCCAGGTGGTCCGACTCCCCTGAGCCGGACCACCTGACCCGACCTCCACGTCCGCAGGATGATGGATGCTGGATCAACCACCACGGGGATCCCTCCTGGACCCCGGACACCAACGAAGGAGACACCATGGCAAATAAGGAAGACATCCTCGCCGGCCTCGCCGAGATCGTCAACGAAGAGACCGGTCTGGAGACCGAAGAGGTCCAGCTGGACAAGTCCTTCACCGACGATCTGGACATCGACTCCATCTCGATGATGACCATCGTGGTCAACGCCGAGGAGAAGTTCGACGTCAAGATCCCGGACGAGGAAGTTAAGAACCTCAAGACCGTGGACGACGCCGTCGAGTTCATCGCCAACGCGCAGTCCTGACGGCCCACCCGCACCCGGGGGCCGAGGAGGGGCCAGGCTGACGGCGGAACCCGCTGTCCCGACGTCGGCCCGGCACCTCCCGGTCCCCTGTGCTCCGGGTGCTCCCGCACCCGCCCGAACCACCCCGACGGGTCCGCCGACCCCCTGACGACCGAAGGCAGAAACATGAACCGCAAAGCCGTGATCACCGGACTCGGTGCCACCACACCGATTGGCGGTGACGTCCCGACTTTCTGGAAGAACGCCCTCGCCGGAACTCCCGGCGCGCGGACTCTCGACCAGGAGTGGGTCGCCGAGTATGAACTGCCCGTGACCTTTGCGGCGCAGGTCTCCTCCCCCGTGGCCGACTCACTGTCCAAAGTCGAGATGAAGCGCATGGACCCCAGCACCCAGTTCGGTGTGGTCGCAGCCCGCGAGGCCTGGGCCGACGCCGGATTGAACGGTGAGGAGTCCGTGGACCCCGAGCGCTTCGCCGTGTCCTTCGGTACCGGAATCGGGGGTGTGTGGACGTTGTTGGACGGTTGGGACACGCTGCGGAACAAGGGACCTCGCCGCGTTCTTCCGATGACCGTGCCGATGCTGATGCCCAATGGCCCGGCCGCTGCCATCAGCCTTGATCTGGGCGCCCGTGCCGGCGCCCGCACGATGGTCTCAGCGTGCGCCTCCGGAACCGAGTCACTCGACATCGGTCTGCATCTGATCCGTACCGGCGAGGCCGACGTCGTGATCTGTGGTGGCGCGGAGGCGGCGATTCACCCCCTGCCGATCGCCGCCTTCGCCTCGATGCAGGCGTTGTCCCGCCGCAACGACGAGCCTGAGCTCGCCTCGCGTCCCTACGACCGGGATCGGGATGGCTTCGTTCTCGGTGAGGGAGCCGGCGCCTTGGTCCTCGAGTCGGAGGAGCACGCGCGGGCCCGTGGCGCCCGCATCTACGCCGAGCTGGCCGGCTCCGGTGTGACCTCTGACTCCTTCCACATCACCGCTCCTGAAGAGAGCGGACTGGGCGCTGCCCGGGCCTTGACGGCTGCCCTCGAGTCGGCCGAGGCCTCCCCGGAGGACGTGTCCCACGTCAACGCCCACGCGACGTCCACTCCGGTGGGAGATCGTCCGGAGTATCTGGCCATGAAGTCGGTCTTCGCCGATCACTTGGACTCAGTGGCGGTCTCCGCGACCAAGAGCCAGACCGGGCACTTGCTGGGGGCCTCCGGCGCCATCGAATCCGTGCTCACCGTCCTGGCGGTCTATCACGGCCAAGCGCCGGTGACGATCAACCTGGAGAACCAGGACTCGGAGATTCCGCTCAATGTGGTGAGCGGATCACCCCGCGACCTCCCCGAGGGCCAGCGCGTCGCCGTCAACAATTCCTTCGGCTTCGGTGGCCATAACGCGGTGTCGCTGTTCCGCAGCGTCTGACGACCCCGGCAGTTAACGACAGAACCCGCCAGGTGATCCTGGCGGGTTCTGTCGTGGACGACCAGTTCTGGGAGGAACGTCGAACAGTGAGGTGGTGGGTCTTCTAGCCGACCTGGTGCAGCCAGCGCACGGGGGCGCCGTCGGCGGCCTGGCGGAACGGCTCGAGTTCCTCATCCCAGGCTTCACCGAGGGCCAGGCTGAGCTCGTGGAAGACGGCCGAGGCATCGCCATGGGCCTGTTCATAGGCGTAGCGGATGCGGTCCTCGGAGACCATGATGTTGCCGGTGACATCGGTGGTGGCGTGGAAGATGCCCAGTTCCGGGGTATGTGACCAGCGGCTTCCATCGCTTCCGGTGGAGGCTTCTTCGGTGACCTCGTAGCGCAGATGCGCCCATCCGCGCAGTGCTGAGGCCAAGCGTGCACCGCTGCCCTGGGGCGCGGTCCACACGATCTCGGCACGATAGCTGCCGTGGGCCGCGGGCTGCGACTCCCACTCGAGGCGCTCTTGGGCGCCCAGGACCGACCCCACCGCCCACTCGATGTGTGGGCATAGCGCGGCCGGGGCCGAGTGGATGTAGAGAATTCCACGGACCATGGTTTCAGACATACGTTCCTCCCAGTGCTGTGCGGTACGTCTTCCCCAACGTCCCCACAGGCGATCGAACCGAAACGGTTCTTGGGAGGCGGCGGCTGGCGCCGGATGCCTCGTTCTCTTCACTCGTTCTTGAGTTCACTGCGTGGCTCACGGCGTCATGGCGGGCAAATCGCCGCAAATGACACGCGTGTGCTTCCGGGCACCATTGTGCACTACGAAGACGCCCAGAGCCAAGAACGACACCAGTGGTCTGCAACGTGTCGGGGGTGTTTGGACGGCAGGCGTGGCGGGCTGGCGTAGTGGGCGGGGGGTGGGTGAAAGCGCCTCACGCCCGAGGATGCGCCTGACGGTAGCCGTCGCGCAGACGTTCGATGGAGATGTGGGTGTACAGCTGCGTGGTCTGGAGCGACGAGTGGCCCAGCAGTTCCTGGACGCTGCGCAGGTCCGCTCCCCCGTCGAGCAGGTGCGTCGCCGCGGTGTGGCGCAACACGTGGGGGCCGCGGGCCGAGGTGTCCCCGAGTTCGGCCAGGGCCTTGTTCACCACGTCGCGAATCTGCCGGACTCCCATCCGGCCACCGCGGACGCCGACGAACAGGGCTCGCTCTGCCGCTGTCCCGTCCCCGGTCGTCCCTGCCGCCGCCAGATGCCGGCGGCCCTGGTCCAGCCACCGATCCAGTGCGCTGGCGGCAGGGCCACCGAAGGGCACGGTGCGCTGTTTGTTGCCTTTGCCGGTCACCCGCAGGGTCCGTCGTTCATAGTCGACGTCGGTTCGGTCCAGTCCGGAGAGCTCGGAGACGCGCAGGCCGGTCGCATAGAGCAGCTCGAGGATGGCGGCGTTCCGCAGGGCCACGGCTCGGGTCCGCGTGCGCTCCTCTGATTTCTTCTCTGACGGCGCCACGTCGGTGTGCTCGGACGGGGAGTCCGCCCGCGTGCCGATGGAGGTCAGCAGTCGCTGCGCCTGGTCGGCGCTGAGGGCCTCCGGCAGTGACCCCGTGCGTTTCGGCGAGCTCAGGCGCAGGGACGGGTCAGCACTCACGTGGCCTTCTCGGACGGCCCAGGCCATGAACACGCGGACCGACGCCGCCTTGCGAGCCAGGGTCGAGCGGGAGCGGCCGGCCGCGGACAGTCGGCCGAGCCAGCCACGCAGATCGGCCAGGTCCAGACCGGAAAGCACGTCCGGCCAGGCTCCGCCGTGCGGCTGCAGATGCTCGTGCTGGGCCACGTCCCGAATCAGCCCCTCCAGGTCGGAGACATAGGCGCGAACCGTCTGCGGGGACCGGTTGCGTTCGTGGGCGAGGTGCTCGGCAAACCCCTCCACCCACTGCCGGTCCGTGGCCGAGAGACGCGGTGGCGCGCTCGGCTGCTCGGCTGACTGTTCGGTGGCGGGCATGCCCTCACTCTGCCACTGTGCACCGGTGGCTAGGTGGAACAACGCCGCCAACCATTGCCACGCTGTTCGGCCATCGATTGCCGCTGAAGCCTCTTCAGGGTTCCCATGACCGTGCCCGGGCCCAGGCCGGCGACACTGCAGAGCTTGTCGATCGGCGCTGCACTGCGCAGCGGAAGAGCCTCGTAGACCAGCAGTTCCTCGATGGTGAGGTGATCGTGGGGACGCTCGGAACCTGATCCTGAGTCTGGGTCAGGGCCAGATCCAGAGTCTGAACCACGGCCCGGGGTGCCGACCCCCGGCATCAGTGCCATCGCCTCCTCCACGTCCGTGACGACGGACGCCGGAGATTCACGCAGCAGACGGTGACAGCCGGCCGACTGCGGGGAGGTGACCGGGCCGGGAACCACACCGATCTCGCGCCCCAGTCCCAGAGCGTGGCCGGCCGTGTTCTGCGCCCCGGAGCGCCATCTGGCCTCCACCACCAACACCGCACCCGACAGCGCAGCGATGAGGCGATTGCGATGCAGGAAGCGATGTCGGGTGGGACTGCTCCCGGGGGCCAACTCGGAGAGCAATAAACCGTGCCGGGCGACGTCCCGCAGCAACTCCTCGTTCCCAGCCGGGTAGTAGCGGTCCAGTCCCCCGGCCATCACGGCCACGGTGGGCGGCTCTCCCGCACCCGAGGCCAAGGCCGCCCGGTGGGCCATGGCATCGATGCCGTACGCGCCGCCGGAGAGCACCGTCAGGCCACGGGCGCCCACCCCGCCAGCGAGGGTCCTGGTGACGGACTGCCCATAGGCCGTCGCATCGCGGCTGCCGACGACGGCGACCGTGGTGGACAGCTTCGGAACGGCGCCGACACCTCGGTACCACAACGCCAGAGGCGCCGCGGGGCCGAGATCATCCACCGCGACCGGCCAGTCCGGGTCGTCGGGGACCAACAATCCCCCGGACATCCGCTCCATGCTCATCACATCCCGTTCCGGCGCCACGGTACGCGACCGGGCGCTCCAGCCCTCCATGGCTTTGGCCCACACGCGTTCGGACAGTGCCATCCCTTCGCCGTGGAGCACCAGGCTCAGTTCCTGCCGCTCATCCGCACCCGGGCGATCCTGACCGGAGAGGATCTGCAGGGCCCGAACTGCGCCCCAGACTCTCACTGCGGTCGTGCCGAGCGCCGACCCGGGCTCCACGATCCGCGTCAGTGCAGCGCGAGCGAGCCGGTCGTGGTCGATGTTCAGGGTGGTGGTCATGAGGTCTCCTCGCCGTCCCCGCGTCGTCTCAAATACAGAGCTGTGTCCACGTAGTCGGCGTCCGGGCGTTCGTTGCCCCGGAGATCTGCGACCGTCCATGCCAGCCGCATCACGCGGGCGTGACCGCGGGCGGTGAGCTCTCCCCGGTCCACGGCCATGTCTGCTCCGCCGCGCGCGTGACGGTCGAGAGCCAGGGGCCCGTCCCGCAACAGGGCAGCAGGTACGTGAGCGTTCCGGGACAGCCCGAGTGGACCGAGTCGTTCTTCCTGCCGGGCCACCGCAGGCATGATGCGCGCGCGTACCGTGCCCGAGTTCTCACCGCCGTGCCCCGACGTCAAAGCCGCAGCATCCACCGACGGCACCGTGACCTGGATGTCGACCCGGTCCAGCAAGGGCCCGGAGAGTTTGGCGGCGTACCGACGCCGCTGCACGGAGGTGCACCGGCACTTGCTGCCCCGGCCGCCGCCCCACCCGCAGGGGCAGGGGTTGGCGGCCAATACCAGTTGGAATCGGGACGGGTATCGGACTGTTCCGGAGGACCGGTGAAGGGTGATGGCCCCGGATTCGAGAGGTTGCCGGAGCGCGTCCAGTGCCCGCCGGTCGAATTCGGGAGCCTCGTCGAGGAAGAGCACGCCGCCGTGGGCCAGTGAGGCGGCGCCCGGCCGCGCGATACCGGAACCACCGCCCACCAGGGCGGCCATGGAAGCGGAATGGTGTGGTGCTTGAAACGGCGCGCGACGGATCAGTTGCGCGGCATCGCGGGACCGGCCGGTCAGTGAGCGCACGGCTGTGGCCTCCAGAGCAACGCGATCGGGTAGCGGTGGGAGAATGCCGGGTAGCCGTTCCGCCAGCATCGTCTTACCGGCGCCCGGGCTGCCCTCAAGTAGGAGATGGTGACCTCCGGCTGCGGCCACCTCCAGGGCGAAACGGGCCTCGAATTGCCCGGACACCTCGGACAGGTCGGGTGCCACATCCGATCCATCCGTGGTGAGGCCGTCTCCGTTGTTCCCGTGGAGCCCGCTCTCGGGCGCGCTTGCCGCTCGGGTCACCTCGTCGCCCCGATCTGCCACTGCACTGGCGAGGGGAGGTTCAGGATCTCCGCCGAAGGCCCGGATCACGTCATGCAGGGACCGGAAGCCGCGGACCGTGGCACCGGGAACCAGAGAGGCCTCGTCCACCGATTCCTCGGCGACGATGACGTCCGGACGGCCGGCCTCGACGGCGGCCATCACCGAGGGGAGAATTCCAGGGGCGTGGCGCAATCGCCCGTCGAGTCCGAGTTCGGCCAGGAAGACCGGCCCGTGGACGCCGAACACCTGACGGTCCGCGGCATAAGCGGCCAGGACGATACCCAGATCAAAACCGGGCCCACGTTTGTGGAGCGCAGCGGGGACCAGATTGACCGTGAGGTGCCGTCGAGTCAGCGGCAGCCCCGAGTTGCGGGCCGCGGCTTTGATCCGGTCACGGCTCTCCTGCAGGGCCTGATCCGGCAGTCCCAGCAGCACGAATCCCGGCAGCGTCTGACCGATGTCCGCCTCGATCTCCACGAGGTGGCCGTGCATGCCGGTCAGGGCGACGGCGAGGGTCCGGCCCATCACCGCTGGCGCGCTCATGGCTGGATGTCCTTGAGGAGTTCGACCTTCAGCCCTCCACCGGCGGGCACGAGGACCGAGACGGCGTCCACGCGCCAGCCCGCGGACCGACCCGCGTCCGGGTGAGCGGCTGCCCATTGGTGGGCCAGTCGGTACAACCGGCGCAGCTTGCGCGGATGAATGGCTTCAAAGGGATGGCCGTAGCCGGTTCCCCGCCGCGTCTTGACCTCGACCGCGACCCACCAGCCCTGGTGCATCGCGACGAGATCGAGTTCCCCATCCGAGCAGCGCCAGTTGCGGTCGACGATCTGATAGCCCTGGTCCTGTAGCCAACGAGCGGCGACGTCCTCACCGAAGCGGCCGAGGGCCGTGTGAGCTGATGATGGCCTCGGCCGGTGTTCAGCCGTTGCGGATTGATCCATTCCTGCACCTCCGCGTCCCAGCCTGCGCCACCGCGGACGGCAGTGGGGCCCGGGGATGGTGCCATGTGGAGGAAACCCAGCCGTCGGCACGCTGTGGAGGAACGGTGAAGCGCCCTGACCACGAGGTCAGTCAGGGCCGATCAGGACAGTTCGGGCCCGTCCTGGGGCAACTGAAGGTCGTCCGTCGGCGGCAGTTCCTCGACGTTGACGTCCTTGAAGCTCAGGACCCGCACACGTTTGACGAACCGGGCGGTGCGGTAGATGTCCCAGACCCAGGCGTCTTCCATGAGAACTTCGAAAAACACCTCACCGCCCTCGGTCCGGGCCGTGACCTCGACTGCATTGGCCAGGTAGAACCGGCGCTCGGTCTCCACCACATACCGGAAGAGCCCGACCACGTCGCGGTACTCGCGATAGAGCTGCAGCTCCATCTCGGACTCATAGTTCTCGAGTTCGTCGCCGCTCATGCCGTCCATTGTGCCCCCGCCGGCGGGCAGGGGTCTTCCCGTGACAGGTTCCAACTCATCCGGTGATACGGGCTGGGACCGTGCTCCACAATGGCCTGCCGATGGACGGCAGCGCCGTACCCCTTGTTGCCGTCCCAGCCGTAGGCCGGAAACGCCTCGGCCAGACCGGTCATCAGGCCATCTCGCTCCACCTTGGCCAGCACCGATGCGGCGGCCACGCTCGCGCAACTGGCGTCCGCCTTGACCTGCACGTGCACCGTCCCGGGACCCGGAGCCAAGTCGACCATGGCCGCCTGGGGTGCCCGAGGCAACCAATTGTCACGCCCGTCCAGCACCAACACGTCGGGTTGGCAGCCGAGGTCGGTGACCACGCGGTGCCAGGCCCGCCGGCCGGCCAGCGCCAGGGCGGCAGACAGTCCGTACCGGTCGATCTCCCCGGGTTCCGCGTGCCCGACGGCGGCCGCGGCACCCCAGGCGAGGATCTCCGGGACCAGCGCCTCACGGCGAGGCGCGCTGAGGACTTTCGAATCACGCACGGCCGGGTGGGGGCCGGCGTCGGGAAGGGCCACGACGACGACACCGACACTGACCGGTCCGGCCAGGGCGCCCCGGCCGACCTCGTCCATGCCGGCTACGAGCGTCGTCCCGGAACGGTGCGCCGCAACGAGTGAATGCTCCACCGAGAGATCGGGCACGACGCCGGCCGGCCGCCGCTGGCCTGAACTGCGGAGGCTTCGGGCGGTGCCCTGAGCCGGGGAGACGGTCATTCGGCCCGGCTCCGGGCGGAGTCGGGATCCGGCACCTCGTCGAAAGCGTCGCGGTTGCTGCCGGCATCGCCCCAATGGGCCACGGGCCAGGCGATGATCTCGGCCCTCCCGGTCACATCATCGAGGCTGATGAAGCCGTTTCCGGGCCCGTCCTGGTGCATGCGGGAGTCGGCGGAGGCGTCGCGATGATCCCCCATGACCCAGATGTGCCCCTCGGGAACCGTGACGTCGAACGGCATCTCAGACGGCGCGGAACCCGGATGAAGATACGGTTCCTGGACCGCCGTGCCGTTGACGATGAGCTGGCCGTCATCACTGCAGCACTCGACCCGATCGCCGGGCATGCCGATCACGCGTTTGACGAGATGCTGCTCGGAGGAATCCGGCATCAGACCGATGAACTCCAGTGCCTCTTGCACCGCATTGTTCGCCGCCGGAGCAGGCCGACCGAGCCAGCCCTTACTGTCCTCGAAGACCACCACGTCACCGCGGTCCAACTCGAAGGGTCCCGGCACGAGGAGATTGACGAAGATGCGGTCGTTGATCTGCAGCGTCTGTTCCATGGAGCCGGACGGAATGTAGTACGCGCGGAAGAGGAATGTCTTGACCAGGAAGGAAGCCAGAATGGTGATCAGGACGATCAGAACGATCTCCCGGACGGCCAGCCACGCCCTGCGTCCGCCGGAGGGTTCCGCATTCGGGGGCACCTGTGCCTGCTGGCCACTGTCCTGCGCCATCTAGCCGTCCTCTCCGCTGGTCCGGCTGACCACTCTACCGCTCGGCGGCACCCGGGTCCGCCTCCACCCGGGTGCGTCGGTCGAGGGGCCACGCGATTCCGGTCACCTTCCCGATGACCTGGGTTTCTCTGATCATGCCACCACCGGGGGCCCCGAGCAGTCCGCGGGAGTCGACGGAATGGTGGCGGTTGTCCCCCAGCAGGAACAGACGTCCGGCGGGAACCTCGGCGGTGAACTCGATGCGAGAGGCAGGCAACCCCTCGGCCAGGTAGTCCTCGTGGAGTTCCTGTCCGTTGACCTCGAGACGGCCGGAAGCCGAACAACAGGACAGGCTGTCCCCACCCACGGCGGCAACCCGCTTGACGTAGGCGGTGGTGTCCGGGGCCAGGCCCAGCCACTGCAGCGCGCCACTGCCCCACTGCACGAGTAGCGGCCGCGAGTCATAGGGGACGAAGCTGCCCTCCCCGTTCACCACGACCACGTCCCCCCGGCGTACGGGCTCTGTGGCATACGCCTCTCGGTCCACGATGATGCGGTCACCCTCCTGCAACAAGGGCTCCATGGACCCCGAGGGAATACGGTACGGATCCCCGAGAGTGCTCCGCAGCAGTGCGGAGGCGAGCACGGCCACCACTGCCACGGCAGCGATCATCACCGTCCACCGCAGCGCCGGAGGCCAGACACCACGACGCCGCGGGGACCGGCTCCCCGAACGGAGCCGGCGCCCGCGGCGCGTGTGGTTCGACGTGGCAGACGGGCGGTCGGAGGAGGCCTCCAGTGAGCCGTCAGACGTCATGGCCGACCGTGATCCGGTCAGGCCTTCTTGGACTTGGCGTTGCCCTTCGCGTTGGCCTTGGCGTTGCCCTTGGCCGTGGAGAAGTCGCGCTTCTCACGGATCTTGGCGGCCTTGCCGTGGCGATCGCGCATGTAGTAGAGCTTCGCACGGCGGACATCACCGCGGGACACGGTTTCGATCTTGTCGATCACCGGGGAATGCACCGGGAAGGTACGCTCCACGCCGACGCCGAAGGAAACCTTGCGAACCCGGAACGTCTCGCGGACGCCCTGGCCCTGGCGGCCCATGACGAAGCCCTGGAAAACCTGGACACGGGCAGTGCGGCCCTCGACGATGTTGACGTGGACCTTGACGGTGTCGCCGGGCCGGAAGTCGGGGATGTCGGTACGCAGCGAACCGGCATCAAGAGAATCGAGAATATGCATTGAGCTACTCCTGGTGAACGCCACAGGTCGTCCACGTACTAGATGGCACACCGGCCGGGCCTTCCGAAGAGAGGCGCCGGGATGGGTGTGCCCACACTGGTGACCGGCGGAGCCCTGATGGGTGCCGGTGGGTCGTCCTGTCGACATCCGCCCCCTGTGGCAGGTCAGATGTCCAGTCGACACAGCTGACCATTATGCCAGATCGGCACCGGCCTTGTCTTCTGAGCCTGCTGAGTCTGCTTCGCTTTCCTCCAGCAGGTCCGGCCGTCGCCCCCTGGTTCGGATCAGCTGCTGTTCGCGCCGCCATGCCGAGATTTTGGCGTGATCCCCGGAGAGCAGGACCTCAGGGACGTCCCGACCGCGCCACGCGGAGGGCTTGGTGTAGACCGGGTATTCGAGCAGGCCGTCACTGTGGGATTCCTCGACCAGTGACTCGGGATTGCC
Source organism: Citricoccus sp. GCM10030269 (assembly GCF_042665635.1). Taxonomy (NCBI): domain Bacteria; kingdom Bacillati; phylum Actinomycetota; class Actinomycetes; order Micrococcales; family Micrococcaceae; genus Citricoccus; species Citricoccus sp. GCM10030269. Next base: position 619,097 of record NZ_JBHTCV010000005.1, read on the forward strand.
CACAACGCCGGGCACCAATCTCCCCACGGCCTCGATCATCGCCAGTGCCGCCACTTCTCCCCCGTTGAGGACGTAGTCACCGAGGGAGACCAACCGGACGTCGAACAGCTCCTGTGCCCAGTCGAACAGCCGCTCGTCGATGCCCTCGTACCGCCCACAGGCCACCACCAGGTGTGGCACGGAGGCCAACTCCTGAGCCAGGGACTGCCGGAACACCGTTCCCGACGGCGTCGGGACCAGCAGGACCGGCCGGTCGCCTTCGGTGCCGGCAATGGATTCCAGCGCCAGGGCCCACGGCTCCGGCTTCATCACCATTCCGGCGCCACCGCCGTACGGAGTGTCGTCGACCGTGCGGTGACGATCCGCGGTGAAGTCGCGCAGATCGTGAATGCGGATGTCCAGCAGTCCTTCTCGACGGGCCTTGCCGATCAGCGAGACGTCGAGCGCCGAGAGATACTCGGGGAAGATCGTGACGACGTCGATCCTCACGGTTGATCTCCTCGGGTGCGACCGCCGGCCGATGGTTGGGCGAGGCCGCCGTCGTCGTTGTTGAGGGTCAGCAGTCCGGGGGGCGGGGTGAGGGTCACCGTCTTCTCCTCGAGGTCCACCTCCGGCACGATCTCCTCGACGAAGGGCACCAGGGCGTCTCCCCCACCGTCCAAGGCGACCTCCAGCAGGTCCTGGACCTCGCCGGTGATCAGCCCGGTGATCGCTCCGACTCGTTGGCCGTCGACCAGCACGGTCAGATCCACCAGGTCCTCTTCGTACCAGGCGTCATCGTCCCCGGCCTCGTCCGGGGCGGCGAAGAGCTCGGTCCCCCGGAGCTGTTCCGCAGCGTTCCGGTCGGCGACCTCGTCGAAGCCGAGCAACAGGATGTCCTTGTTCCACCGGGCACGGGACACCGTCAGCCGACCGTCGCGGCCACCACCGGACGCGCTGCGGGCGTTCAAGACGGCACCGGTCACGAATCGCTTGTCCGGCTCGTCGGTGAACAGCTGCACCGTCACCTCGCCGCGGATGCCATGGGGTTTGCCGATGCGCGCGACCCGGACCTGGTCATCAAGATCCTGTGCTGAGTGCTCAGCCTCTGACTGCGGCATGCTCGGGGTTCCTTCCAAGGGTGACGTGCGAACGAGAGGGCAACACTGAACGGAGGGTGAGACGACAATGGCCCGCACCGGACGGTGTCCGGCACGGGCCATCATGCCACGGTGCCTCTGCCCCGACCCGGACCGCTGAGGGTCCGTGCGACAGGAGGCTCCCGCGATACTGCTAGCGCCGGCGGTCTGTGTCGACGACGTCGACGCGCACCGGATGGCCGGCCAGGCCGTCCAGCACGGTGCGCAACGCGGTCGCCGTACGACCCTGGCGGCCGATCACCCGACCGAGGTCGGACGGGTCGACCCTGATCTCCAGGACCTCACCGCGGTGCTTGGTGCGCAGGTCAACCTGGACATCGTCCGGGGAATCCACGATTCCCCGGACCAGGTGTTCCAGCGCTTCTTGGAGCATGGTCACTCGGACTTCTCTTCGGCCGGGGCCTCGGTGGTCTCCGTGGAGGCCTCCGCTGACTCAGCAGGAGCCTCGGTGCTCTCCGTTGCCTCTTCCGAGGCGTCCTTCTTCGGAGTGATGGCCTCGGGGATGATGACCGAGCCCTTGTCCGGTGCCACGAAGGCGTCCTTGGGCTGCTTGGATTTCAGGGTGCCCTCGGCTCCAGGCTCGCCCTTGAACTTCTGCCAGTCACCGGTCACCTTGAGGATGGCCATGACCTGCTCGGTGGGCTGAGCGCCCACGGAGAGCCAGTACTGGGCACGCTCGGAGTTGACCTCGATGAACGAGGGCTCCTCGGTCGGGTGATACTTGCCGATCTCCTCGATCGCCCGGCCATCCCGGCGGGTGCGGGAATCCATCACGACAATGCGGTAGAACGGTGCGCGAATCTTGCCGAATCGCTTCAAACGAATCTTAACGGCCACGGGTGTGGTAGCTCCTGGTTCTTGGTTTGAGGCGCAGTGCACGCTCCGGCCGTGGGGTTGGCGCGGGCGGGACCCTGCTGACAGAACGACCGGCCGGAGTGATAGAGGGTCGCCCGGGCGGCGGTTCAGTACCCCGCTATTCTGCCAGACCCGGACCGAATTCTCCTAGTCGGCTCAGTTGCCGCCGAGGTACTTCTCAAAGCCCTTCGGCAGATTCAGCGACGACGGATCGAACTCCTGATCCTGCGCTCCCTGCCCGAAGGCCGAGCCACGTGCCTGGGTGGCCGAACGCTGACGGCGCTCCTCCATCTCGCGCTTCTCCTGCGCGGCCTTCGCGGGATTGCCCGACTTGGGCTTGGACTTCTTGCCCTTGGATTTGGACTTCCGGGATCCGGCGCCACCACCGGCACCTCCGCCGGGCATTCCGGGCATTCCCGGCATTCCGCCCCCGCCGGCCATCTTCTTCATCATCTTCTGGGCCTGGCCGAAGCGTTCCAGCAGGCCGTTGACCTCGGACACCTGCACGCCGGAACCCTTGGCGATGCGCGCGCGACGGGAGCCGTTGATGATCTTGGGCGCCACGCGCTCGTGCGGCGTCATGGAACGGATGATGGCTTCGATCCGGTCGACCTGCCGGTCGTCGAATTGCTCCAGTTGCTGACGCATCCCCTGGGCGCCGGGCATCATCATCATGAGCTTCTTCATCGAGCCCATCTTCTTGATCTGCTGCATCTGATCAAGGAAGTCGTCGAGGGTGAAGTCCTCCTGGTCGACGAACTTCTGGGCCATCTTCTCGGCCTCGGCCTTGTCCCAGTTGCGTTCAGCCTGTTCGATCAGGCTCATCACATCGCCCATGTCCAGGATGCGCGAGGCCATCCGGTCCGGGTGGAACACTTCGAAGTCGTTGAGATTCTCGCCCGTGGAGGCAAACATGACCGGTTTGCCCGTCACCGAGCGCACCGAGAGCGCGGCACCACCGCGCGCGTCGCCGTCGAGCTTGGACAGCACGACGCCGGTGAAGCCGACACCCTCGTTGAACGCCTGGGCCGTGGCGACGGCGTCCTGGCCGATCATGGCGTCGAGGACGAACAGGACCTCGTCCGGCTGGACGGCGGCGCGGATGTCCGAGGCCTGCCGCATGAGCTCGGCGTCGACACCGAGACGGCCGGCCGTGTCGACGATGACGATGTCGTTGTACTTGGCCTGGGCCTCCGCGACGCCGTCGCGCGCCACCTGGACGGGATCGCCGGTGGCGTCCTCGAACTCGCTGGACACGCCCGGGTGCGGGGCGAAGACGGGCACTCCGGCACGTTCGCCGTTGACCTGGAGCTGTTTCACAGCGTTGGGGCGCTGCAGGTCAGCCGCGACGAGCATCGGCGTGTGACCCTGACCCTTGAGGTGTTTGGAGAGCTTGCCGGCCAGCGTGGTCTTACCGGCGCCCTGGAGGCCGACGAGCATGATCACCGTGGGCGGGTTCTTCGCCAGGTTCAGCCGGCGGGTCTCTCCACCGAGGATGTTGACCAGCTCGTCATTGACGATCTTGACGACCTGCTGGCCCGGATTCAGCGCTTGGCTCACCTCGGTGCCGAAGGCGCGTTCCTTGATGTGAGCAATGAACTCGCGGACGACCGGGACGGCGACATCGGCGTCCAGCAGTGCCCGACGGATCTCGCGGGCCGTGGCGTCGATGTCCGCCTCGGACAACCGGCCCTTGCCCTTCAGGTTCTTGAAGGTGGCGGCCAGACGGTCGGACAGGGAGTTGAACACTGCGGTGCTCTTCCTTCGGTGGGATGAGCGGACGGTGGCGTCCGCGCTTCTAGTGGTTCCTCATGCGGTGCTCCGCACGCCGCTGGGGGCGTGCCGCAGTTCGCGGCACGCCCCCAGCGGAACCCTCAGAGCGGCCGTGACCGCGGTGAGCGGAAACTACCGGTTTCCCAGGGTATCAACTTTGCTCCGGTCCGGGGTCCCGACTCCGGTGCCGTCAGCCCTCGCACTCACAGCCTCGCCGCCGTCCGCTCCGGCGTAGGCGGTGCCCAGTCCGCCGCCGCCGAACTCGTAGGCGACCTCGGCGTGCTGAGCCTGGTCGATGCCGAGTTCCTCTTCCTCAGCGGAAACGCGCCAGCCGATGGTGGCCTTGAGGATCGAACCGATGATGAACGTCATGACGGCGGCGAACACCACTGCGACGACCACGGCCACGATCTGTGCCAGCAGCAGCGAACCGTCGCCGCCGTAGAACAGACCGGAGCGGCCGTCGGCCAGGGTGCGGCCGAGGAAGCCGATCATGACGGTGCCGATGATGCCGGCCACCAGGTGGAGACCGACGACGTCCAGCGAGTCGTCGAAACCGAGCTTGTACTTCAGGGTCACGGCCAGCGCACAGGCGATACCGGCCAGCAGGCCGATGATGACGGCGCCCACCGGATCGACGTAGGCACAGGCCGGGGTGATGGCCACCAGGCCGGCGACGATGCCCGAAGCGCTGCCGATGGACGTCGGCCGGTGTCCCCGGACGGCTTCGGTGACGACCCAGCCGAGCATGGCGGCGGCCGGTGCGGCAAGAGTGTTGACCCAGATCAGGCCGGCCTCGGTGGCGTCACCGGCGGCACCGCCGTTGAAGCCGAACCAGCCGAACCACAACAGGGTGGCGCCGAGCATGACGAAGGGGATGTTGTGCGGCTTGTGTCCGGGATCGGTGCCGAAGCCCTTGCGCTTGCCCAGCAACAGAGCCAGAACCAGAGCGGCCACACCGGCGGAGATGTGCACCACCAGACCACCAGCGAAGTCCACGGCCTCGCCAATGGCACTGCCGATGGCACCGTCGGCACTGAACAGGCCACCGCCCCAGACCATGAAGGCCAGCGGGCAGTAGACGAGGGTGACCCAGACCGGCACGAAGATGAGCCACGTGCTGAACTTGGCGCGGTCGGCGATGGCACCCGAAATCAGCGCCACCGTGATGATCGCGAAGGTCGCGCCGAAACCGATGCTGATCAGGTCTTCGGTGCCGAGGGCGCCATAGAGGCCGAAGTCCGCGAAGGGATTGCCGAACAACTGCAGCACTCCGTCGCCGCCGGTCATGTTGTATCCCCACAGGACCCACACGACGGCCACGAGGCCGATCGAGACGAAGGACATCATCATCATGTTCAGGGAGGCCTTGGCCCGGGTCATGCCGCCGTAGAAAAAGGCCAGTCCCGGTGTCATCAACAAGACCAGTCCGGCGCACACCATGACCCAGACGTGTCCGGCCGTCAGTTCGACGGCGTTCGCAGTATCCACAGCTCGTTCCTCTCTACCCAAGTCGACCGGTGCCGGGGGCGGCGTTCCGGACATGGTTAAAAGCTTGCGGGCACCGTATTTCACGGTGCCCGCAACGCTGTTTCGGGTAGGTAACAAGAATGGCCGTTCCGTTAACGGAACGTTTCAACGCCGTTCAGGGGTCGAGTCGATCTACTCGGCCAGCAGAGCGTCCACGAAGCCTTCGGCGTTGAACGGTGCGAGGTCGTCCGGCCCTTCACCCAGGCCCACCAGCTTCACCGGCACGCCGAGTTGGCGTTGGATGGCGACGACGATTCCGCCCTTGGCTGTACCGTCCAGCTTGGTCAACGCAATGCCGGTAATGTTCACCACCTCGGCGAAGACCTTGGCCTGGGCGAGACCGTTCTGACCGGTGGTGGCGTCCAGGACCAGCAATACTTCGTCCACGGCGGCCTGCTTCTCGATGACGCGCTTGATCTTGCCCAGCTCGTCCATGAGGTTGGCCTTGTTCTGCAGGCGTCCGGCGGTGTCCACGATGACGACGTCCGATTCCTGTTCGATGCCCGTCTTCACAGCTTCGAAGGCCACGGACGCCGGATCGGCTCCGTCCTCCTCGGACCGGACGGTGTCCACGCCCACCCGGGCGCCCCACGTGGCCAGCTGTTCGGCGGCCGCGGCGCGGAAGGTGTCCGCCGCGCCGAAGACCACCTGACGATCCTCGGCCACGAGCACGCGGCCGATCTTGCCGACGGTGGTGGTCTTGCCCACACCATTGACGCCGACGACCATCATGACGGCCGGACGCCCGTCTTTGCGAGAGGCGTCCAGTCGGCGATCCATGGTCGGGTCCACCATCTTGACCAGTTCCTCATGGAGCATGGTCTTGACCCGAGCCGGGTCCCGGGAGCCCTCGACCCGGACGCGTTCACGCAGATTGTCCACGAGTTCCATGGTCGGCTCGGTGCCGAGGTCGGCCAGCAGGAGGGTCTCCTCGACCTCGTCCCAGACGTCCTCCGTGATGTTGTCCGTGGACAACAGCGCGAGCAGCCCCTTGCCGAAGATGTTGTTCGATTTGGCCAGCCGCGCCCGCAGTCGGGCCAGACGACCCGCGACGGGCGCCGGGGTCTCCAGGGCCGGGGCCTCGGCGACCTCCGGCTCGGCCGTGGCGGTGGTCTCGTCCTCCAGGAGCTCGGTCGCCGAAGCGGCGTCGCCGACGATCTCCTGGTCCGCTCCGGCCGGCGGAGCCTCGGGCCTCTCCAGCACAGCCGTGCCGCCGGGGGCCGGGTCATTCGCGTCTCGGGTCGTGGGGTAGGTGCCCTTCGGAATCCTGGGCTTCCGGTCAAGGAAGGCCAGCAGCACGACGCCGATGATCAGGACAGCAGCAAGAGAAATGAGAATGATCGGATCCACCGCTCCAGTCTGTCACAGCTCTCCAGCGTGGGATGATGTCCCCTGTGTCCCGAGTGAAGACCGGCCGGCAGGCCAACCGCCCCCCGATCCCCCGGGAGATCAAGGTTCTCATTGCCGCCGCCTTCGTCATCGCCATCGGCTTCGGCATCATCGCTCCGGTCCTCCCCCAGTACGCCCAGTCCTTCAATGTCTCCGCCACAGCGGTCTCCGCCGTGGTCTCCGCCTTCGGACTGACCCGCCTGGTGTTCGCTCCGGTTTCCGGCCGGGTGACGAGCAAGTTCGGCGAGACGCCCGCCTATATGACCGGGGTGCTGGTGGTGGCGGCGTCGATGTTCCTGATCGCCTTCTCGCAGGAGTACTGGCAGTTGCTCGTGTTCCGCGGCTTCGGAGGGATCGGTTCGACCCTGTTCACCGTCTCGGCGATGGCCTTTCTCGCCCGCAAGTCTCCACCGTCCATCCGCGGTCGAGTGTCCGGTGCCTATGCCTCTGCCTTCCTCATCGGCAACATCGCCGGTCCGGTCGTCGGCTCGGCCCTGGTGGTGTTCGGCCACCGGGTCCCGTTCTTGATCTATGGAACCTCGCTGGTGATCGCCGCCGGACTGGTGTTCTTCCTGCTACGCGCCTCTCGGCTGGCCGACCGTGGCCGACCGGACGAACGGCCCGAGATGAAGCTGGCCGAAGCGTGGGAGCGACCTGCCTACCGGGCTGCGCTGACGTCGTTCTTCGCCAATGGCTGGGCGACCTTCGGCGTGCGCAACTCGCTGACGCCCCTGCTGGCGGCCACGACGTTCACGGGCGCCGGTTTCTGGCTGGACGGACCACAAATCGCCGGTGCCGCACTGTCCCTCTTCGCGCTGGGCAACATCACCGCCGTCACGCTGTTCTCCCGGTTGTCGGACATCTACGGGCGCAAGCCGTTGATCGTCATCGGCCTGCTGGTGGCCGCCGTGGGAACCGCGTTCATCGGCTGGATGGACAACCCCTGGTTGTTCCTGGCTCTGTGCGTCGTCGCCGGCGCCGGGACGGGAATGCTCAACTCCCCCCAGCAGGCGGCAGTGGCGGACATCGTCGGTCAGGACCGCAAGGCGGGGCCGGTCATGTCCACGGCGCAGATGTCCTCCGACCTCGGCGCGATTTCCGGTCCGCTGGTGGCCGGCGCCGTGGTCGACATGGCCGGATTCGGCTGGGCCTTCGTGCTGACCGGAGGGATCCTGGCCCTGGGCGCGGTGTCCTGGACCTTCGCTCCGGAGACGAATCTCCAGGTGGATCGGGGCGCGGCTCGGACCGGTGTTCTTCCCCGGTTCAGGCGTCCGACGAGGTCGTCGCAGCGTCCAGACGCTGGCTGATCACCGTCGTCACGCCGTCGCCGCGCATGGAGACGCCGTAGAGCGCGTCCGCGACCTCCATGGTCCGCTTCTGGTGCGTGATGATGATCAACTGGCTGTCCTGCTGCAACTCACGGAAGATCTCCAGCAGCCGGCCGAGATTCGTGTCATCCAACGCGGCCTCGACCTCGTCCATGACGTAGAACGGACTCGGCCGGGCCTTGAAGATGGCCACCAGCATCGCCACGGCTGCCAGGGATCGCTCGCCACCGGAGAGCAAGGACAAGCGCTTGACCTTCTTGCCCGCGGGTCTGGCCTCGACCTCGATGCCGGATTCCAGCAGATTGTCCGGATCCGTCAGGCACAGCCGTCCCTCGCCCCCGGGGAACAGGGTGGCGAAGACGTGTTGGAACTGCGCCGCCGTGTCCTCGAAGGCGGCGGAGAACACCCGGAGCACCGTCTCGTCCACGTCTCGGATGATGTTCAACAGGTCTCGGCGGCTGGAATCGAGGTCCTCGAGCTGCTCGGTGAGGAAGCGATGACGCTCCTCCACAGCCGCGTACTCTTCCAGCGCCAGCGGATTGACCCGCCCCAGAGCCGCGAGCTCGCGTTCGGCCCGCCGCAACCGCTTCTGCTGTTCGGCACGGTCGAAGGGCTCCGTCTGCTGTTCCCGGTCCTGCTCGGGCTCGGTGTCCGGTTCGGATGCCGACACGTTCTCTGAGGTGGTCTGCGCCTGGGCTGCGGGTGCTTCAGACGGGTCGGTATCGGCCGGCGGCCCCACGGGTACGGGGACGTCCGGACCGTAGTGCTCCAGAAGATAGTCCGGCGTCATGCCGAGGTCCTCGAGTGACTTGTCCCGCAGTTGGTCCAACCGCAGTTGCTGTTCCTGCCGGGTCATGCGGGCGGCGTGCAACTGATCCTTGGCTTTCGCCGCCGCCGCGCGATGCTGGTCAGCGGTCTGCTGGAGTCTCTCGCGCTCGGCCGTGAGCTCTTCTCCGCGCCGGTCCAGTTCCGTGCGATCCCGTTCTGCCCGGGCGACAGCGCCCTCCACCCGTTCCAGCGCTTGGTTCAGCCCCTGAGATACCGCGGCAATCCTGCCCAACCAGGCCGTGCGTTTCTGCTCGGCGCGCTCACGCTCCTGATGGGCCACCGTGGAGGCGGAGGCCTGTCGCCGCGCTTGCTCGGCGCGCGAGGCTAGCTGCGCCTGGGTGTTCTCCGCCGCGCGCAGTGCCAGCCGCGCCTCGGTCTCCCGGTGGCGGGCCTCGCCGGCGCGTTGCTCCGCAGCGTCACGCTCGCCCGGATCGGGCTCGGCGGCACCGGTGTTGGAGGCAGCGTGATCGGATGCACCGGGCTCAGCCGCATCAGCCTCAGTCTCGGCCGGCTCAGCGGGCGCCGTCGCGAGCTCGGCCTGCCGGGCTTGGTCCTCAGCCTTCCCGACGGCGGCCGTCGCCTCCGCGAGCCGGTCTCGCAAGGCGGCGAGCTCACCGCGTTGGCGCTCGACGCCGTCGTCGGCATGAGCGAGCTGCTGATTCAACCGGGCCAATTCCTCGGTGACCGCGGTGAATCTGGCGTCAGAGTCGTTCAGCGCGTCGAGGGCGGTGGTCTCTTCGGCGCTGGCCTCTTCCACTTCCCGGCGAAGACTGGTGTGCTGGAACCGCAGCCGTTCGACCTCGTACGTGGCCTCCGTGGCCACCCGAGCGGCCTCGTCCGCGGCCGCTTGACGCTCCAGCCGGCTGCCGGACCCGGCGCCACGCGCATCCGTCCAACCGGCTCCCACCACATGCCCGTCCCGCGTGGCCAGACGCAGTGGCGCTCCACGGTGGACGGCCGGCACGGCCCCACTGTCCATCAAGGCGGTGGCCGTCTCCAGGTTCTCCACCAACACAGTGCCGGCCAACAGGGAGTGCACCGTGCGGGACAGGCCGGACGGCACCGGAAGCTCGAGCACCGCGAGCGCATCGATCGCGCCCTCCGGCAACTCACCGCCGTCGGTAGTGGTGTCGGTTGTGGAGTCGGCCGTGGGGTCGGCTGCTGGGTCGGCTCCGGACCAGGGATACAGCAGCCGCGCGTCCGCGGCACCGGCGTCGGCGAGTCGGCCCGCCGCCTGCACGGCCGGGATCTGACTCTCGAGCACGAGTTGCTCCGCGGGACCACCCAGCGCGGCCGCGATGGCCGCCTCCCAGCCCGACTCCACGTGGAGCGTTTCGGCGAGGGTGGCCGGGTCCAGGTCACCCAGCACGGTAATGGCGGCCCCGGCCTCGGGCTCGAGCGCCTCAGCGAGCGCGTCTCGCCGGGCCACGGCCGCCCCCTGAGCGGATTCAGCCGTGGCCAGCGCCTCCTCGAGCTGGCGCAGGCGGTCGCGGAGCTCCTCGGCGCGCTGGGCCGTCGATTCATAGGCGCTGTCCAGTTCCTCTTCCGAATCAAGCGACCCGGCCAATCGATTCTGCTGATCGGCGAGTTCGGCGCGCAGGGACTCGGCGGCGGCCTCGCTCTCGGCCAGACCGGTCTCCGCCTGCTGCAGTTGGGCGCTCAGGGACTGTTCGGTCGCCTTGGCCGCTTCCACCCGTCCGGCGGCGACGGCGGCGGCCTGGCGCCGGTCTGCTGCCGCCTGCAATTGGCGGGTGTAGGTCTCGGAGGCTTCCCTGGCGGCGAGTTCGGCCCGCTGACGCTCTGCGCTGGCGTCGGTCAGAGCCTCTTGAGCCGTGGTGACGGCCTCTTCCGCTTCCCTCGCCTCGTCGGCCGCGCGCTCGGCCTGCCGCCGGGCCGCCTCCGGATCGGGGCCCGACGGCGGCGGGACGGGTTGGCGGCGGGCGCGCTCCCGCTCCACGGCCACGGCCGCCAGCGAACGGTACCGTTCGGCCAGCGTGGAGAGCTGGTACCAGTGATCACGCGCCGCGGCGGAGGCCTCGGCAGCGGTCGCGGCCTGAGCGGCGATGCCACCGGCCGCCTCCTCGGCACGGGCCGCTTGTTCCTCGGCGCTGGCCAGTGCCGTCTCCAAGGCCTGGTCGCCCGCCCCAAGACGCTCGACCTCGGCTTGTTGCCGGAAGAGCTCATCGGCCAGGAGCCGGGACCGGGCGTCACGGACGTCATACTGGATGCGCTGGGCTTTGCGCGCGGTCTTGGCCTGCTTGGACAGCGGTCCCAGCTGACGCCGGACCTCCTCGGAGAGGTCCCGGACGCGGTCGAGATTCGAGCGCATGGACTCGAGCTTGCGGACGCTGCGCTCCTTGCGACGACGATGCTTGAGCACACCGGAGGCTTCCTCGATGAAACCGCGGCGCTCCTCCGGGCTCGCCTGCAGAATCCGGTCGAGCTGCCCCTGACCGACGATGACGTGCATCTCGCGGCCGAGCCCGGAGTCGGAGAGCAGTTCCTGAATGTCCAGGAGACGGCAAGACGTGCCGTTGATCGCATACTCGGAGCCGCCACTGCGGAACAGGGTGCGGGAGATCGTGACCTCGGAGTACTCGATCGGCAGAGCGCCGTCCGAGTTATCGATGGTGAGTGAGACCTGGGCACGGCCTAGCGGCGCGCGTCCGGAGGTGCCGGCGAAGATGACGTCCTCCATCTTGCCGCCGCGCAGGTTCTTGGCGCCCTGCTCCCCCATCACCCACGCGAGCGCGTCGACGACGTTGGACTTGCCCGAGCCGTTCGGCCCCACCACCGCGGTCACGCCCGGCTCGAAGTGGAACGTCGTGGCCGAGGCAAAGGACTTGAAGCCACGGACGGTCAGGGTCTTGAGGTACATGGTCCTGTTCCGGTCCAGGCGACCGCTGGGCGGTGTCTGGGCACTGTGTTGTACATGCGGTTCGACCTCCATTATCCCTGTCTGCGCCGTTGACTTGGTAACCTCAGGCGTCGGACCGCCGTGCAGTCCTCATTCCGAGGTCTTGTGGAGCCGGTCCGGCGTCGAGTGGAGGTCAGGACAACATGGCGACGACCCGTGAGCGGAGTCTGAAGCGGTACGCTCCGCGGCCGAACCATCAACACTCCTCCCTCGAGGCCTTCGAGGCTCAGGACGTGGTGGAGCCCGGCGTCCACACGATCGCGGCCGGTGAGTCCACCGTGGACCTGCTGCTCGATGAGAACGGTGACGCCGACACGTTGCTGGTCTTCTTCCCCTCGGCGGTCACCCCGGAGATCACGTGGCCGTTCTTTCAGGGCGCGGACGCCGCCAAGACCCTCGGGCTGTCCTTGCTGGCCATCTCGGATCCGACGATCGCCCGCTCCGCCAAGATCCGCACGGGATGGACCCTCGGCGACGACCGGTATTGGCTGCATCACGACATGACCCGATACATCGACGCGGTCAGCCGGGGCCGTCGCCTGCTGTTCGTCGGCGCCTCGGCCGGCGGCTTTCCCGCCCTGTACTACGGGTCGATGTACCCGGATTCGATCACCGTGGCGATCAATCCGCGCACCCACCTGTTCGCTCCGCCGACCCACCTGCAGATCGACCCGTCCCGGCAGTTCGGTGACGTCCCGGTCAGCGCCATTCCGGACCTGGTGCCGGTCCGCGCCGGTTCACCGGGCAACACCGTGGTCTACTTGCAGAACTCCGGCGACCACCGGTATTTCGCCGGCCATATGATCCCCTATCTGCACCGGGCGGAGCCCGGGGCACGGATCTGGACGCGGATGGGCCATTGGGGCACGGGGCACAAGACCCCGCCGAAGGAGTTTCTGCATCGTGTGCTGGGCACCTTGGCGGGGCCGAAGTCGTTCGAGCATGCCGTCCGAGCCCTGAGGCTGCAGCCGTTCTCCGATGTGGACGAGCTCCTGATGGAACAGGCCACCATCAGTGTCTCGGTGCACCGGAACCGACGGCTGACACTCGAGGCTCGCGAAGCCGGGCGAGCCGCATCCCCCGGCCAGCGCCCCGCCCGCACCTGGAGTGAGCGTCTCCGGCTGCGCCGCGGTCAGTCCTGGCGGAACCGGTTGCGGCGCTTCAGATCTTCTCGATCGTGACCGGCCGGTGTTGGCGCCGGAGTCCCCTGATGAGGTCTTCGGCCTCAGCCAACCGCTGCTTGGCCAGCAGCCAGTTGTACTTTCGATAGTTGTACATCGTCTCTTCCGTGTCACCGTCGGCGATGACCCGGCCGGCATCCAGCCACAGCACTCGAGTGCACGAGCTGGTGATCTGCTTGGCGTTGTGGCTGACCAGCACCACGGCGCCGGCCTGTTCACGCAGCTTCTCCATCCGGGCCTTGGACCGATCGCGGAATTGGGCGTCACCGGTGTTGAGGGCCTCATCGAGCACGAGGATGTCAGGGTTCCGGCTCGTGGCGATGGCAAAGCGCAAACGCCCGCCCATACCGGACGAGTAGGTCTCCATGGGCAGGTGGATGGCGTCTCCCAGCCCGGCGGCCTCTTCGATCTCGGGCAGACGCTCCTTGACCTCGGAGCGGGGCATGCCCATGGCCAGACACCCGAGCACGATGTTCTGCCGCCCGGAGATGCTCGGGACCAGGGCTGGGGACACGCCGAGCATCTCGGGAGTACTGCGCGCCCATACCTGTCCGGTCGTGGGAGTCAGTTTTCCGGCGATGATGCGGCTGAGAGTCGTCTTGCCCGAGCCGTTGCGGCCGACGACACCGAGGGACTCCCCCGTTCCCACCACGAGGGAGAAACGTTCCAGGGCGTACACGGAGACCCTGGGCTCGCGCCGCACGGCACCGTAGACGATGCGCTTGTGCCAGGGCAGCTTGCTCTGCAGCTCATTCTTGGTCGAGGAGACCTTGAAGGTCATCGAGATGTCGTCCAGCACCAACGCGGGTGCGCGCGTCCGGTCCACGTTCATCCGTGCCGGTCCGGGCCGAGCCTGCTCGGCATCCTGTCCGGACGGGCCCGCGGCACCGGTCTCTTGGTCCGGATCGACGATGTCGTCATCGTCCTCGTCGTCGTCGGACAGTTCAAAAGGCTTCTTCGGGACCGAGGTCATCGGGTCTCCTCCTTGCCGTACTTCTCGTCGGCTTTCCAGAACACCAGGGTGCCGATCAGGGTGAGGCCGACGGCCCATCCTCCCAGGATGAGCCAATTCTCCCACCCGGGAGCGGTGGCATAGAGCACGGAATTCCGCGTCATCTCCAACACCTGGTGCATCGGATTGAGCTCCAGAATCGCCAGGATGTCCGGGTCGCTCACGAACCGCTCCACCGAGTAGAAGACTCCGGAACCGTACAACCAGAGCCGATTTCCGAAGGTGATCAGTTGGGAGATGTCTCGCACGCGGGAGACCCAGCGGGCCAGGATCAGACTGATGCCGAGGCCCATGAGCACCTGCAGCAGAAGGATGGGAATCACCAGGAGCCATAACCAGGTGACCTGTTCGGCCTCCGGCAGCACCAGGATCAGGATGATCATCATGACCAAGGCGGGGATGAAGGCCAGCAGCTCCTTGAGGACCGTGGAGATCGGCATGACTGCTCGAGGAAAGTCGAACGCCTTCACCACCGAGCGATTGGAGACCAGACTGTTGGCGCCCTGCGAGACGCAGCGTGAGGTGAACTGGAACATGAACACGCCGATGACAAGGAAACCCAGATAGTTCTCCACGCCGCGACTGGTCTGGAGCAGCACGCCGAAGACGAGGAAATAGGTCAACCCGTTGAGCAAGGGCGTCAGGACGAGCCAGATGTTGCCCAGCAGATTGTTCTTGTTCCGGGTGCCCACGGAAGCGCGGGCCTCGAAGTAAATGAAGTCGCGGAACCGCCACAGCCTGGCCAGGTAGTGGTGCAGTGCCAGCCGGGCACCGACGCGCTGCAGCCCGGACATCTGCACCTGCACCCGTTCGGGTCCTTCCGCGACCGTCGTTCGCGCGTCTGCCCGATCGGTGCTCATTGACAAGTGGTCTCCAGTTCGTCTCCACGGAACACCGCCACCAGGACACGGAGCGGTCGTCACTGCCGAACAGTATAGAGCGGAGCGACGGTAGCATCGGTGGTGACGCCCCGAAGTACTCCCCCCGGAGTACGCCCGACCCTGCAAGGATGCTTTCGATGACGCTCCAGAAGATCATGCCGATCTATGGCACCCGGCCGGAGGCCATCAAGATGGCCCCCATCGTTCGGGCGCTGAAAGACGACGACCGCTTCGAGTGTTTCACCACGGTGACCGGACAGCACCGCGAGATGCTGGACCAGGTCAACGAGCTTTTCGACATCGTTCCAGACGCCGATCTGAACATCATGCGCCCGAATCAAACGCTCAACGGCATCATGGAGCGCACCCTGGCCGGTCTGGACAGCCTCCTGCAGCAGGAGCGGCCCGACGCCGTCGTCGTCCAGGGAGACACCACCACCTCCACGGCCGGCGCCATCGCCGCGTTCTACCTCGGTATCCCCGTGATCCACGCCGAGGCGGGACTGCGCTCCGGGAACCTGTTCTCCCCCTTCCCGGAGGAGGCCAACCGCAAGATCACCTCCCAGATCAC
Source organism: Citricoccus sp. GCM10030269 (assembly GCF_042665635.1). Classification (NCBI taxonomy): domain Bacteria; kingdom Bacillati; phylum Actinomycetota; class Actinomycetes; order Micrococcales; family Micrococcaceae; genus Citricoccus; species Citricoccus sp. GCM10030269. The sequence continues at coordinate 634,501 of NZ_JBHTCV010000005.1, forward strand.
CTCCTTGCATCTGGCGCCCACGGCCACCTCGAAGGCCAACCTGGTCGCCGAGGCCGTCAACCCCGCGGACATCGTCGTCACCGGCAACACGGTGATCGACGCCTTGCTCACCACGGTGGAGAAGCGCGTGCCCTTCACCGACCCACAGCTGCAGGAGCTCGCCGACCGGACCGCCGCCGATGCGGCCGAGCAGGTGCTGCTGGTCACCACCCATCGCCGCGAGAACCAGGGCGACGCCATGCGAGGAGTGGGCCGGGCACTGGCGCGACTGGCGACCGAGTTCCCGCAGTTGACGATCGTTCTGCCGGCTCACCGGAACCCCGTGGTGCGCGAGGCCGTGCTGCCCGCGCTGGAGGGCTTGAACAACGTCCTGGTGACCGAGCCGCTGGCTTACGGCGAGTTCACGCATCTCATGGACGTGGCCGACGTCGTGCTGACCGATTCCGGTGGCGTCCAGGAGGAGGCGCCGTCCCTCGGCAAGCCAGTGCTGGTGATGCGCGAGAACACCGAACGGCCGGAGGCCGTGACTGCCGGCACAGTGAAGCTCATCGGCACCGATGAGGAACGCATCGTCACGGAGACCTCCACGCTGCTGAAGGACACGACGGCCTACAACGCCATGGCCCACGCCGTGAATCCCTACGGTGACGGTCGCGCCTCTGCACGGACCGCGGCCGCGATCGCGCAGTTGCTGGGTGTCGGCGAGCGCATCGACGAATTCGTCGCCTGACCGGTTCAGTGCCGCTGGGCGCGTTCGCTCTCCCGGTCCATCCGGGCCAGTCGTGTTCGGCGGCGGGCCAGGTCCACCGCCGTCGGGAGGGCTTCTCGCACCACGGAGTCCCAGGCCGCACCGGTGTCAGCGAAGGAGCGGGGCCGGAAGGATCCAGGGTTCAGTTGCACGCGCAGTTGCCTCACGAGGGCGTCCACGGCATCCGCGGCGTCCGCACTGAGGCGCCGGATCACGGTGGGATCCAGCGGCTGCTCCAGTGATCGGAGGCGCGGGGCCAGGTCCTGCCCCCCGTCCAGGTCCGCGATCAGGTCCGGACGCCCGATGTCCGTCAGCACATGGGAGTTCTTGGTGTTGGCCGTCAGCGCGAGGGCCGGCACGCCGTAGCGCAGGGCCACCAGCAGCCCGTGGAATTTCATGGAGGCGAAGGCCGTCAGCGATCCGATCGCCGCGGAGATCTCGTCGGGTGTTCGGCCCGAGACCACCGAGTCGAGGGTGAAGGGCAACTGGTTCAGGGCCGGGGCGTCGCGATGCCGCTGGCGCCCGTTGCCCAGCTCCACCGCGCTGATGGCGTAGCCACGCTCGCGCGCCGCCCGGACCAGGCTGGCCAGTCCCGTGTAGTCGTTGTCCTGGCCGAACTTGCCCTGACGCACGCTGATCCCCAGCGTCGGCTGTCCTGCCGTGCCCATCAGCGACGGGTCCGGCGCCGGCAGCTGCAGGCCGAACACGAGGTCGGGATGCACCAGCACGGGAACCCGTGGCCGCAGATGACTGCGGATCCACGCGGCGGATTCCTCATCTCGTGCACTGATGTACTGCACGTTGGGGTGACTGAAGAAACGGGCCATGGTCTCGATGACGGGTGGCCGCTGCAGACGGTCGTGCAGCGGAACGCCGACGCCGCAGATGTAGACCGGTTTCTCGAGCCACTCCGGCCGCCAGTACAGCTCGGAGACCCGGTCCGTGAGTACCAGATCTCCGCCGCCGATGACGAAGGCCTCGTAGCGGTCGGCCACCGTCGCCGGCTCTTCACTCAGGTAGGGCGGAACGAGGAGATCATGGACCACCGAGACGTCGAAATACCGTGAGAGGGCCCGCCGCCACAGCTGCACGAACAGCTCGTCCCCGTAGTTGCCCCAACCGAAGAAGCCGACCAGACCGACTTTCGGTCGGTCCCGATAGGCCGCGACGAGGTCATGACGACGCATCGGGCCGCTCTTCCTCCAGGTTCAGACCGTCCCGGACGGCGGCCGCCAGCTGCGGAGAGATCACGCGGGTGTGGTGGCGTTCGGCGAAGGCGGCAGCCGCATCCCGCGCAGCAGGAGCCGTCAGCCGGTCGGCACGCTCGAGAGCATCGGCCCATTCCCCGGCCGAGGTGCCGTTCGCGAACTCCGTGAACTCCTCAGACAACAGGCCGGGCAGCACGCCCACCCGTCCGGCCACCAGCGGCAGCCCGAAGGACGGCCCCAAGAGCGCACCGCCGGAGTTCAGGGCCCGTTCGTGTGGCAGCACCATGACGTCGGCCGCACGCAGCAGTCGCTGAACGTGATCCCCCGGCACGCGGCGATCCTGCACCAGGACGTAGGGGTGCATCCGCAACTGCCGGATCAGTTCCCGCGTCGAGCGATCTGAGTCCGCACCGCCGGCGATGATCAGCCGTCGTGGGCGATCGGAGCGCTCCAGTGCCAGGTTGAACGCCTCCACCAAGCGCTCGATCCCCTTGTAGGCCTTGATGGCTCCCACGACCGCGTACACGATCTCATCCGGCTCCAGGCCCAGCATGATCCGAGCGTGGTCCCGCGGCAGATAGTCCTCGTACGAACCGAGATAGGACGGATGCGGAACGCAGATGACCCGCTCTCGCGGCAGCCGCAGGAAGTCCTGGACGAGTTCCGGGGTGTCCTCGCTCATGACGTGGATCAGGTCCGCGGCGTCAGCGATCGCTTGTTGCAGCCGGAGCTCCTCGTCCAGGAAGGCCGCATCGTGGTTGATCACATTGTGCACGGTCCAGACGAGCTTGCCACCGGCCTGCCGGAAACGGTCGATCTCGGCGAGGAAGCGGTCGATGTTCGCCCTCGCCTCTGCCGCCGTGGCCGCCCCCTGCGTGATGAAGGCCAGCCAGTGCAGGTGATAGACGACTCCACGGGTCTGCCCTTGCAGCGACATGAGCGCACGGAAGGACCACGGATCCGTGACCGGAGTGACCGCCAGCCCGTGCTCGCCGAAGGCGGAATAGCACAGCGCCTGAAAGGGGTTCATCCGCGCGACGGGACCGTAGGCGTAGAGCCAGGGCTCCGCGTTGTCCCGCACGGTGTAGTACCGCGCCGCCGAGACCGCCTCGTGCACCGGCGAACCCTCTTCGGGCACCAGCCCTGTGAACTGCAGCTCCACGTTTTACGCTCCTTCGGTTGTTCCGGCCGCCGGGTCGATACCGCGCGCCCGGGCGATCACCGCCTCGAACACGTTCTGGTACCGAGGCCCGTTGTGCTTCCACTGCCGTTCGGCCTCCACCCACCTCCGGCCGGCTTCACCCAATCGCTGCCGTTCGGCCGGGTCCTCGAGCAGACCCTGCACGACGTCGGCCAGCGACACGTGATCTTCGGGCTCGAACAGCGCTCCGCGGTGCGGAGCGTCCACGATCTCGGCGAGCGCGGGCAGATTCGAGACCACGACGGGGCGTTCCAGGACCATGGCCTCGAACGGCTTGAGCGGAGTCACATAGGTGGCGGCGCGCTCGCGTACGCGAGGCACCACGAAGAGGTCGATCAGTCGGTAGTAGTCCGGGACCTTCTCGTGGCGGACGGGGCCGGTGAAGATGACACGGTCGGTGACGTTCAACTGTGCGGCGAGCTCCTGAAGGGCGCTGACGCGGTCTCCGCCGCCGACGAGGACGCATTGGGCCTGGACACCGCGAGACATCAACAGGGCCGTGGCCCGCACGAGCAGTTCCTGGCCCTCGCGATAGTGGTCCATATTCGAGACATAGCCGAAAGTGGGCATGGTGATCCCGTGCTGAGCGGCCAGCTCCGGGTCCCGCTCTGCCTGGGTGAAGTTCTCCAGATTGACGCCGTTCGGCACCAGGCTGATCTTCTCGGCCGGGATGCCACGAGAGGCCAGCTCGTCGCGCATGGCCTCTCCCAGGGTCAACACGTGGTCGGCCTCCTGCATGCACAGATTCTCCACCGCGATGCGTCGGCGGTAGATCTCGGAGGACTCCTCGACTTCCGTCTCGGAGGTCCAGTTGGCCTCGAAGAATGACCTGACCTCATACACCACGGGGATCCCGGTCTTCTCCTTGAGGGCGAGCGCGACCAAGGCCGTCTCGAATCCACGCCGGCCCGAGGAGACATGGATGACGGCCGGACGAATACGTCTGACCTCGCGGTAAGCCAGCCAGGCGAAGTCCTCGAGCCAGCGATCACTGGGCACCGACTGGTAGTCGATGCCGGCATCCAGCCGATAGTGAGTGATTCCCTCGAATTCCTCGACGGCGGAGAAATCGTCGCCGACCACGTTGCGCGGGAAGCCCGGTTCCGTCAGCACGACCGGCTCGAGCCCAGCCAGCTTCTCAGCTTTGAGGTTCTCGTGACTGCGCGAGGTGAAGCCGTTGGAGAAGTACGGGCGGGATTCCTTCAACAGGTGCAGCACGAGGTTGTCGGCGACCGGCACCACGGGATCCACCGGCCCGGGTATGCGAGGAACCCAGCCCGAGAGCTCCTTGGCCCGGCCGTTCACGTTGGCCAGGTCCCGGCGGAAGGCGGGATCCTGTCCGGCGAGTCGCGCCGTCGCATCCAGTTGCTCGCTGATCTGTCCGGCCCGAATGGCGAGTCTGCGCGATGCCATCTCGAATCCGCGTTCACCGCTGCGGTCCTCGGCCAGAACGTCTTGCCACAGCAGGCCCGTCCCGTACTCCGCGGGGCGCTCGGGCTTGAGCGCACGGTCGCCGGCCAGAGGAGGTGCTGCCGGGGCCAGCCGACGAGCGTTTCGAAGTTCGGTGACCCAGTCGAGGGGTTCCTTCAGGGTGTTGTAGTAGCCGATGCGGACGATCTCCCGCCCTGCTCTCAGGGTCGACAGCTCTCCGTCCCGGTAGCGGCGGCGAAAACGCCCCAACTGCTTCTTGAGCTTCTTGGCCCGGCGCTTCAGTTCACGCCGCGGCCGCAGACTCTCCATTCCCAGCGGGTGCTTCCAGGCGGCGGTCAGGGCGTTGCGTTCCACGGTGACCTCGGTCAGTTCCGCGTGGGTCCGGCGCAACTGCTCGCGCAGCAGACCGTTCTCCTCGTCCGCCGACCAAGAGTCCTCGTCGGTGATGATGTGGTGCTGAATGGTGGGCTCCCGGTCTGGATGGTCGGCTCGAGAGGATTCTACTGATCCGCGGGCCCGGCGACGGTGAGGTCGTGACGGGGCCTTGCTGAACCCTCGAGCCGGGCGCGCATCTGGCGGGCCAGATCTGCACTGACCAGTTCGGGATGATGCCGGCGGGCGAACGCTCCGGCGGCCTGCCGCGCGTCGGGGGTCAACAGGCGATCGGAGCGCTCCAGGCCGGCGGCGACCGCCTCCGGTTCGGCGCCGGGGAGGAACTCGGTGAACGAGTCCTCGAGGAGACCCGGCAGCACCCCCACCCGGTTGGCGACCAGAGGAAGGTCGAAGGTCGGTCCCAGCATCGCCGCCCCCGAGTTGAGTGCGACCTGATGTGAGAGCACCATGAGGTCGGCCGCGCGCAACAGGTACTGCACCTGGTCATTGGGGACTTTGACGTCGTGCAGCAGCACGTGGGGATGCATCCGCAGCTTCTTGAGCAGTCGCCGGGTCCGGCGGTCCCGGTCAGGCCCGCCGGCGATGATGAGCCGCCGCGGAACGGTCGAGGTGGCACGGAGCCGATCAAAGCCGGCCAGGAGGCCCTCAATCCCCTTGTACGCCTTGATGGCCCCGAAGACGACGTAAACGACCTCGTCCTCCGCGAGCCCCAGCATGCTGCGGGCCTGGTCCCTCGGTACGACGTCGGGATAGGCGCCCAGATAGCTCGGGTGCGGCGACACGACGGTCCGCTCCGGGTCCAGCTGCAGGAAATCCGCCACGAGCTGCGGCGTGTCGGCGCTCATCACATGGACGACGTCGGCCAGGTCGGCCACGGATTGCTGCAGCGCCCGTTCGGCGTTGAGGTAGACCGCGTCGTGCGGGGCGAGGTTGTGCACGGTCCAGGCGATGTACCCGCCGGCGTCCTTGAACCTCTTCAGTCGCTGCAGGTAGCGCGCCATCAGGTCCTCGGCCTGGGCCTGGCTGGTGGCGCCTCGCAGCACCGTGTTCAGCCAGTGCAGGTGAAGGACGATGCCCTGTTTCCCTGAGGGCTGATCCATCAGCGGGATCAGGGCCTCGAAGGACTCCGGGTCGAGGACCGGGGAGACGGCCATCTGCTCATCACCGAAGTGGCGGTAGGTCAGCGCCTGATACGGGTTCATCCGGGCGACCGGTGTGTAGGCGACCAGCCACGGCAGCCGCCCGGTTGGGCCGTGCTGATCTGACTCGTGCCGGGCTGACTCGTGCTGATCTGAGGCGCGGACTGTGGCGTTGCGCAGGGCGGCGAGCGCCTCATGGACCGGGGAACCGGGCTCCTTGCGGAAGCCCTGCAGTTGAAGTTGCACCTCTACGCTCCTTCGGTCGGTCGGGCGGCTTCGCTCACGCCTTCGCCCACAGCGGAGGCGCTGAGCCGGTCGAAGACCTCGGCGTACCGCGGCCCGTTGTGCTTCCACTGCCGCTCATCCTCGATCCACGTCCGGCCGGCCCGGCCCAGCCGCTCGCGCTCGGCCGGATCGGCGAGCAGTTCGGCGACGACGTCGGCCAGGGAGTCCACGTCCTCTGCCCTGAACGTCCGGCCGCGGGCGGGAGCCTCGACGATCTCGGTGAGCGCCGGCAGATCGGACACGACGACGGGCCGTTCCATCGCCATCGCCTCGAAGGGCTTGAGCGGGGTGACGTACTCGGCAGCTCGCTCGTGGATGCGCGGGACGACGAAGACGTCGATCAGCGCGTACAGCGACGAGATCTCCGCATGGTCCACGGGGCCCGTGAAGACGACCCGGTCCTCGACGTCCCACCGGGCGGCCAGGCCCTGCAGGGTGCGGAGGCGTCCGCCGCCGCCCACCAGGACGCACTGGGCCTCGATGCCCCGCTCCTTGAGCCGGGCGGCGGCCTCGATCAGGTAGTCCTGGCCCTCGCGCCGGTGGTCCATGTTGGACACATAGCCGAACGTCGGCATGGTGATGCCGTATCGGTCGGCCAGCTCGGGGTCGCGGGGCGCCGGACGGAAGTTCTCCAGGTTCACGGCATTGGGCACCAGGCTCACCTTCTCGGCCGGAATGCCGCGGGAGATGATCTCGTCCCGCATGGCGGTGCCGAGCGTGAGAACGTGGTCGGCCAGCTGCATGCATCGAGTCTCGACCTCCATGCGGCGGCGGAAGATCTCACCGGACTCCTCCAGGTCCAGCTCCGGAGTCCAGTTAGCCTCGAAGAAGGACCGGACTTCGTAGACCACCGGGATCCCGGTCTTCTCCTTGAGCGCCAGTGCCACCAGGGCGGTTTCGAAACCGCGTCGCCCGGAGGACACGTGGATCACGTCCGGGCGGATCTGACGGACCTGTTGCCAGGCCAGCCACGCGAAGTCCTCCTGCCAGCGGTCCGCGGGCACCTTGGCGTAGTCCACCCCGGTGTCCAGCCGTCGGTGTTCGATCCCGTCGTACACCTCGACCTTCTGGAAGTCAGCGCCCACCACGGATCGGGGAAAACCGGGTTCGGTGAGAACCACCGGTTCCCAGCCGGCGTCCTGCTCCGCCTTGAAGTTCTGGTGACTGCGGGAGGTGAACCCGTTGGAGAAGTACGGCCGCGATTCCTTCACCAGGTGCAGCACGGTTTTGCGCCCTCCGGGTCGGGCCGGCGTCAGCGGCTCGGCCGGACCGGGAAGGCGCGGCAGCCAGCCGGAGAGTTCCATCGCCCTGCCGTTGAGCTCAGCGAGCATCCCCGCCATGCGCGGTGATTCGTGGGTTGCGCGGGCCACCGCGTCCAGGGAGGTGGAGATGGACCCGGAACGCTGGGCCAGTCGCCGCAACTCATCGAGATAGGCGGAGTGCACCGGGGAGGTGGCGTCGTAACGGTCGGCGAGCAGGTCCAACCACAGCTGCGCCCTCGGTCCTTCCATTTCCTTCGGGTCGAGCGAGGTCAGTGGTCCGGCACCGGCATACCGGCGTTCCCGGCCAGCCCGGCGCAGCCGGATCATCTCCGCCAAGGCAGCCGCCGGGACACTGCCGAGCTGGTCGTAGCCGATCCGTAGCGCCTCGATCAGCGCCGCCTTCGGTCCCAAGCGGCCAGAGGCGGCGTCCTTGACGACGCTGATCCCCCGCCGGCGAATCTCCCTCGCGCGGCCTTTCAGGGCACCGAGGGCCCCACCGGGGATGTCGAGGGTCAACGCGCTGAGCCGGCCGGACAGCGCCTGACGTTCCGCGGTCTGCCGAGTCAGCTCGTCATGGACCGCCAGCAGCTCACGCCGCAACAGATCCACTTCCGCCTGCAGATCGGCCTCGGACGGCATCTCCTCGATCGGCTCGGGCTGCACGGGCGGCTCCTTCATGGTGTTCAAGCTGCTGAGACGGGGGCGACCCCCAGATCGGCGTACATCTGAGTGTACGTGCGGGAATTCGCTTCCCAGGTCCGGGTGTCCAGCGCCCACCGCCGACCAGCCGCGCCCAACCGGTGGCCTTGCTCAGGGTCGGCCAGCAACTCCCCCAGGACGGTCGCCAATGCGGCGTCGTCGTCGGGCGGAACCAACTGTCCGGTGACGCCGTCCTGCACGAGCTCTGCGAGTGCCGGCAGCGCCGAAGCGACCACGGGACGCCCGGTGGCCGAGGCCTCCACCGACTTCATCGGCGTGACGCTGCGCGTGACGGGCAGGTCCCGCCGGGGCACCACGAAGACATCGAGCGCGGCGTGATTCCAGATCGCCTCGGACCGGTCCACCCTGCCGGTGAACTGGCAGCGGTCCGCGATCCCGAGACGCTCGGCCAGCACTTTCAGTCCCGGCAGTGCCACCCCGTCGCCGACGATGCGCACCTTCAGGCGCGGATGTGACGGGGCCAGTCGCGCCGCAGCTCGCACCAGCAGATCCAATCCCTCATAGTCCACAACGGAGGACACGGTCCCGACCAGAAGATCCTGTGGATCGAGTCCCAGCCGGGCACGGGCTTCGACTCGTCCGGGCGGCTCGGGGAGGAACTGTTCGGCGACGGCATTGGGACAGAGCCGGATCGAGGCCGCGTCCACGCCGGCGTCCAGGAGGACACGGCGCATCTGCTCACCCAGGGTGACGACGGCGTCTGCTCGCCGCGCGCTCTCCGCCTCGCGGGCGGTGAATGCCCGGTAATACTCCGAGTCCACGGCCTCCGGCGCCCGGGTGGCAGCCCAACTGTCGGCGCGCTGCCCGCGGACCTCATAGACCCAGGGCAGTCCGTGCGCTTCGGCGACGGCGGCCACCACGAGAGCATTGGTGTAGTGAGTGGTGGTGTGCAGCAGAGCCGGACGGAGCCGTTCGACCTCGGTGGAAAGCAGCCGGGCGTACTGATCGACTCTGCCGACGGCGTCCTGGTCCAATCCTGCCGGCAGCAACCGTCGGTACGTAACGCCGTCCACGGAGTCTTCGCGGCGCGCCCAGGGGATGCCCACTTCGACGGGGTAACCGGGACGGGTCACCGCGTGCACGTCGAATCCGGACTCGGACAGAGCGCGCAAGGCGCTGTGGCTGCGCTGTGTATAGCCACTGCTGGTGTGCGGCAGCGAGCTGTTGAGCACGTGGAGGACCCGTCCCGGAACGGCCTCACCCGGGTGGACCGGTCCGAACTGCGGTCGGTAGCCGTTCAGTGCTCGGCGCTCGGCGTCCAGCCGGCGAGCGAGGATGCGATTGCTCCGGTGCCGGCGCGCGAGATCGACCGCTGCGGTCAGCTCTCCGCGGTACAGGGCGAGTCGAGCCGCGGCCGCGTGCCACCCCGCTCCGCGGTGTTCCGCGGGGACGGCGTCCAAGAGCGCTGCGGCGGTGCCGTCGTCGTCCGAGCCGAGCGCCGCCGTCGCCAGCAGTGCGGTCCCACGGGATCCGCGGCCCCGGCCGCCGAGTGAATGCCGTGCCGCCTCATCGTCACCGAGGATCTGATGACCGACGGCGGCCAGGGCGCCGTCCGCGAGACGACCGGTCGTCGTCAGCAGACGCGCGGCCGGAGTGGAGACGGCGTGAGGCAGCCGCCGGGAGACCTGCAGGGCGAACTGGACGGGATCGTGCGCCAGTTCGGCGCGGACCGTCTGGGCGGTCACGAGAGCATTGGCCAGCCAGGGAACCCCGGAGGGACCCCGATCGGTCACCGGTCTCGCCATTGCCCCCGGGTGTCCACGACCCGCTTGCCCGCGACCCGCGGACCCAGATCAGCGAAAACCCGGTGATCGACCAGCAGCACGACGATATCGGCCGCTTCCAACGCCTCGTCCACACCGGCCAACTGCAGATTGTCCCGACCCGCCAGAGACTCCGGAAGCTCCTCGATATGCGGCTCGACCGCCAGAATCCGGCTACCCGTGAACTGCTCAGCCATCTTCGTGGTGATCCCCAACGCCGGCGACTCCCGCAGATCATCAATATTGGGCTTGAACGCCAACCCCAACGCCGCGATCACCGGAGCCCGCCCGGTGGCCTGCTGAACATCGAAAGCCTCCGCCTTGACCTGCCGAATCACCCACTCCGGCTTGGCATCATTGATCTCCCGCGCCGAGCGAATCAACCGCGCCGCATCGGGCGCGGCATTGACGATGAACCACGGATCCACCGCAATGCAATGCCCACCCACACCCGGACCCGGCTGCAGGATATTCACCCGCGGATGATGATTGGCCAACTCAATGAGCTCCCACACATCAATGCCGATCTGTTGGCAGATCATCGAGAGCTCATTGGCGAACGCGATGTTCACATCCCGGAAGGAGTTCTCCACCAGCTTGGCCATCTCCGCGGTCCGGCAATCAGTCAGCAGGATCTCCCCGACACAGAACCGCTCATACAACCCCTTGGCCCGCTCAGCCGCCTCCGGCGTGGACCCACCCACGATCCGGTCATTGCTCACCAGCTCGGCCATCACCTTGCCCGGCAGCACCCGCTCCGGGCAGTGCGCGAACTGCACGCTGCGCTCCCCCGCCAGATCCGGGCGCTCACCATAGACCACCTCGGCCAACCGCTCGGTGGCCCCCGGAGGCGAAGTCGACTCCAGAATCACCAACTCCCCACCGGACAACCGCGGGGCCAACCCCCGGCCGGCCGCCTCGATATAGGACAGATCCGGGCTCTTGTCCTCGTGGAACGGGGTCGGCACCGCAACGATGTAGGCATCCGCCGCAGGAGTGTCCTGAGTGGCCGAGAGCATCCCCCGCTGGACAGCGCGGGCCACGAAATCATGCAGCTCCGGCTCCACGAACGGAACCTCTCCGGCATTGACCGCATCGACCGTGCGCTGGCTGACATCCACGCCGTGCACGCGGACACCGTTCTCAGCAAGGATCGCCGCCGTCGGCAACCCGATGTAGCCCAGGCCGATCACGGCGACGCTGGCAATGTCCGTCATAGAGAGAGTCCTTCGTTGAATGTTCCAGGGTGGATGGTCCTGCGACGGCAGAACGACACCTGGCGATTATAGGCTCGGCCCTCGGCCACGTCCCGTGCCAAGGACACGAAGCGGCGGCCGAGCCCGGGTAGGTCGGCGTGTTCGGCCACCCATTGGCGGCCGGTGCCGTCCTTGACCGTCGACGTCGGGTCCGCGGCCAATCGCGTCCAGGTCCGGGCCAGTGCCTCGGGCGTGGCGTCCACGATGTCGGCGGCACCGGAGTCCCGGAGAATGCGTGCAGCCTCTCCGGTGACGACTCCGGTGATGTGGCGGCCCACCGCGAGGAGCTCGTACGTCTTGGAGGGAACGGTCCACTCGAAGCTCGGCCAGTCCGGCCGGAGCGTGACCAGGCAGGTGTCCGCCCACGCGTACTGTTCCCGCAGCTCGGCCCCATAGACCGGACCGAGCATCTCGACCGGACCGCCCAGCCGATCGTTGAGTTCCGCCAGAGCCTCGAATTGGGTACCGGAGCCGACCAGCCGAACGCTGATGCGCTCGGGTCCGGACTGCACCAGAGAGGCGGCGCGGATGACCGTCTCCAACCCTTGGCTTTCCCCGTGATTGCCCAGATACAGCACGTGGAGCTCACCGGCTGTTCTCGTCCTGGGCGGCACTGGTTCGATGTCGGCCAGCGACACCCCGTTGCCGACGACCTCGACCGGTCCGACGCCTCGTTCTCGCAGACGCTCTCCGAACCCCTCGGTCACCGTGACCACCAGGTCCGCGGCCTTCTGCGTGCCAGTCACCAGGGATTCCATCAGCCGGCTCAGCGCGCCGGCCTTCACGCCGGATTCGCGGGCCAGATCCGGCCAGGCGTCGCGCATCTCCACGAGCAGCGGTGCAGCGCGCAGTCGCGAGACCGCCCAGCCGGCGACCACCGTGGGCAGCGCCGGCACGGTGATCACGACGACGTCCGGTCGCCCGGCACGGAACGAGGCCGGGACGGCTGCCAGAGCATGCGCGATGTGACCGAGAAACCGACCGTCGCGCGTCCTTCCCAGGCCGGGTATCCGCCGCGTGCGCCAGAGGCGTTCGCCGGCCGGGCCGGTTTCCCACGACGTGCGGCGCTGATTCCCGAGGTCACCGCCCTCGACCGGCATCTGATCGCGGTCCGGTTCCGGAACCACCACGTCGACGTCCCACCCGGCCTCGCGGAACGAGCCGATGAACGCTTCCCAACGTCGTTGCGGCGGGGTCCGTTCCGGGCGGTAGGAGTGGGTGATCAGCAGCAGCCGCACGGCTCAGGCCCCCGCGCAGGGCGCCGGTGGCGGGGCCGGGGCCTGGGCCGTGGCCGAGGCGGTGCCGGAAGTGGAGGCGGCGTCATCAGGTGCGGAGGACGTGGAGGAGGAGTCAGGCGACGACGGCGAGGCGGACGCGCCCGGTGGCGTGCCTTCGGGGTCGGAGGCGGCCGTCTCCCCCGGTGACTCGCTCTGCGTCGGGTCGTCGTTGCCGCCGTCGTTATTACCGCCGCTGTCGGCCTCCGAGTCTTCCTGCAGGAACGACTCCAGGTCGTCCCGCTGCAGAGCGGACCGCAGCTCCGCCATGCCCTCGGGATCCTGTTCCACGATGGAGGCGCCGCCCGGGCCTTCGGCCGGCGGCCCGTGCGGGATGGTGAACGTGTTGATGTCATTGGAACGGATGCCGTTGAGCTGAATGGCGTAGCCGGCGATGGTCGCGGCGTCCAGACCGTCGTCCACGGAGAGGAACGGAACGATGCTGTTGACCACATCCATCACCCGCTGAGGGTTGGCCAGGGTGTCCACGGTCAGGACCTGGTCCACGATGGCGGAGACGAAACGCTGCTGATTGGCCACCCGCTGGAAGTCTCCACCCAGGAAGGCCTTGCGTTCACGCACGAAGCGCAGTGCGTCCGGGCCCTGGAGCAGGATCTCACCCTGGGGGAAGTAGGACGGGTTGACCTGGCCGGAGGAGAAGACATTCGGATTGCAGACCTGCACGCCGCCGAGGGCGCTGGTCAGTCCGTTGAACCCCTCGAAGTCGATCACGGCCAGATGATCGACGTTCAGGCCCAGGAGGTTCTCCATGGTCTTCGTCACCAAGGGGTATCCGCCCAGGGACAGGGCCGCGTTGACTTTGCGCTCCCCGTGTCCGGGGATCTCCACCCACAGGTCGCGCACGATGGACATCACGTAGACGTCCTGGCGGTCCTCGGGGATGTGGACCAACATCATCGTGTCCGAACGGACCCCGTCTTCGCCCTTGTTCTCGGCCGTGTTCTCGCCCTCACCCCGGGAGTCCGAGCCCATCACCAGGATGTTCAGCGCGCCCTCCTCGGCTGCTGCCGACGTCGCGATGCCCGCATCGACCGTCTGGCGCTGGTCGTTGAAGGTGGTGGCGACGGAACCGACGTAGATCCCGACGAACACCAGGACGAGCACCAGCAGTGCAGCGGCCACGATGAAGGCGTTGCGGACGGTATGGCGTTTCCGCCGCGGGCGGCTACTGGCCCGGCGCGGCGCATATTCGTGGTTCTCGTTACGAGACACAGGGGTTCCCATCGACACAGAAAGATCCGTCCCATCCTAGACCGCTTCTCTGGTCTTCCCGTCCTCCGACGTGCCCGGACGCTCCTGTCCGGGGAAAGCGCGCTCTGATGTCACCGATGGACCGGCGCCGCCACTCACATCACTGTCTCCGCTGGCAGCGCGGGCAAAAGTGGCTCGAGCGGTTCATGAATTTCTCCCGCACGATCGGCCCGCCGCAGCGCTGGCAGGGCTGCCCTGCGAGCCCATAGACTTTCAGGCTCCGAGAAAAGTAGCCCGATTCGCCATTGACGTTGACGTAGAGGGAGTCGAAGCTGGTCCCGCCCTGTTCCAAGGCCTTGGCCATGACCGCGGTGACCGCCTCGAGCACTCCGACCGTATCGGTGCGGTCGAGAGTCCCGGTGGGCCGGTCGAAATGCAGGCGAGCCTGCCAGAGGGCCTCGTCCGCGTAGATATTGCCAATGCCGGAGACGAGGGTCTGATCCAGCAAGGCCCGCTTGAGTCCGGTCCGTCTCCGCACCAGGCGCTGATGAACCGCCTCCGGTTCGAACCACGGATCCAGCGGGTCGCGCGCCACATGCGCCACGGGCGCCGGGAGCGACTGTTCCGGATGGTCTGTCGCCGGTATCAACGGGGCGAGGAACATCCCGCCGAAGATCCGTTGATCCACGAACCGCAGCTCTCGTGGTTCCTCGCCCTGTTCAGCGTGGAGTCCGATCCGGATGCGCAGGTGCTTCGGATCTGGATCCGACGGAGCGTTGACGAGCAGCTGACCGCTCATGCCCAAGTGCACGACGACGGCCAGCGTTCCGGACCCCTCGGGCCCGGTCAGGGGAATCCAGAGGTATTTGCCGCGCCGCTCCGGGGCGGCCAGGGTCATTCCCGTCAGCGCGTCCGCGAAGGCGACGGGGCCGCCGTCGTGCCGGCGGGTGGAGCGAGCGTCCAGGACCTCGACGTCCGTCACGGTCCGACCTGCCGCCCACCGGCTCACTCCGCGGCGGACGACCTCCACCTCGGGGAGTTCAGGCACCGGCGGCTGATTCGGCGGCCGCCGAGACCTGCGGCCAGGACTGGGCCGCTGCCTCGCGCTCGGCTTCCTTCTTCGACGATCCGGTGCCGGTGGCGTATGCCTTTCCGCCGATCAGGAGCGTCGCGGTGAAGACCTTGTCGTGATCGGGGCCGGTGGAGTCGATGGAGTACTCGATCGAACCGAGTCCGCCCGTCGCAGCAGCTTCTTGGATATGGGTCTTCCAGTCGGTACCGGCGCCCATCGCCAGTTTGTCCTGGAACAGGGGCACCACCAGGCGGTGCACCAGATCGTGAGCGGCCTCCGGCCCCTGATCCACATAGGTGGCGCCGATCAGCGCCTCCATGGTGTCGGCCAGAATGGAGTCTTTGTCCGCACCGTGGGTGCGCTTCTCCCCCTCGCCGAGCAGAATGGAGGAGCCGACTCCGATGGTGCGCGCCACCGAGGCCAGGGCGCGCGTGGAGACGACGGCGGCACGCATCTTGGCCAGGTCGCCTTCCGGCAGGCTAGGGTGCTGGCGATACAGGTGGTCGGTGACCACGAAACCCAGCACAGAGTCGCCCAGGAACTCGAGCCGTTCGTTCGTCGGCAGTCCGCCGTGCTCGTAGGCGTACGAACGGTGCGTCAGGGCAAGGACAAGCGTCTCGGGGTCGATATCGACCCCGAGACGCTGGCGCAGGTCTTCGGTTCTCGCTCGGTGCTCGCGCATCGAGCGGTTCTCAGCTGACGGAGTGGGTGCCATGGGCACCTCAGGCGTCGGCGACCTTGCGGCCCTTGTATTCCAGGAACAGCGCCGTACCAGCGGAGTCGGTCACGACCTTGGCCTGGTGCGGCAGGCTGTAGGTGACGCGACCGTTTTCCACAGACTTCACCAGCGGAGGCACGGTGGCCTTCCACTGGGAGCGGCGGGAACGGGTGTTGGAACGGGACATCTTCCGCTTCGGAACTGCCACGGCTATCTCTCTTCTGTCTCGTCGGATGAGGTCTTCTGGTCCGGGCCGGCGGCGCCGGTCTCGGCTGAGTCCGTCAGTGCAGCCAAGGCTGCCCAGCGCGGGTCAATCTGTTCGTGGACGTGGTCATCGGGAGCCTCGTCCAGCCGGATGCCACATTCGGCACACAGTCCCTGACAATCCGGCCGGCAGACCGGCTGGAACGGCAGGGCGGTGACCACGGCATCCCGCAGGACCGGTTCCAGATCCACCGTTTCGTGGACCACCAGGCGCTCTTCGTCGCTTCCACCATCAGATTCTGACGGAGACGCGAGGAACAACTCCTGCAGGTCAACGGTGATCCCGTCCCGAATCGGGTCCAAGCAACGACTGCATTCTCCCACCAGCTCGGCGTGCGCCTCACCCGTGGCCAGAATGCCTTCATGGACCGATTCCAGACGCAGATCGACGTCCACGGCTGAACCAGCCGGAATGCCGATGAGCGGAGTGGACAGTGCCTCGGGGGCTGGCCACTGCTCTTCCAGAGTCCGCATGGACCCTGGGCTGCGCACCAGGTCTCTGACAGGTACTACCCAAGCACCCGCTGCTCCGGCTGCGGCCGGGGAGGATGGCGTGGACATCAGCATTCCTTCCGGACGGACAGTGGTGGCGGCAGGGATTCCGTCAGAAGCGATCCAGCGGAATCCGGGCAGGGAAGAACCCTCAGGACCGACTGACCAGTCTAGCGGCTGCAGCCCCACCCACCAAATGGTCTCTGGTGATGCCGGCGTCAGAGCTCGGAGGCGAACTCCTTGAGCCAGGGACGCAGCTCGGGGCCCAGATCCTCACGCGCACTGGCCAGCTCGATGACGGCCTTGAGATAGCTGAGCTTATCCCCGGTGTCATAACGCTTACCGCTGAAGACCACCGCGTGGACCCCGTACCCCTCGCCTTCGCCCTCGGCCATCACCTGCAGGGCGTCGGTCAACTGGATCTCGTTGCCGCGACCGGGGCCCGTGCGCTCCAGGATGTCGAAGACGACCGGATCCAGAACGTATCGACCGATGATGGCCAGAGTGGACGGTGCCTGGTCTGCCGAGGGCTTCTCCACGAGCCCGTTGACCCGCACCACGTCCACGGGCCCACCGGACACGGTGGACACCTCCGCCACGCCGTAGGCGGAGATGTTCTCGCGGGGCACCTCCATCAGGGCCACCACCGAGCCGCCCTTCTCCTGCTGGACATCGATCATGCGCGTGAGCAGGTCGTCCTGCTCGTCGATCAGGTCGTCACCGAGCAGGACGGCGAACGGCTCGCGGCCGACGTGTTGCTTGGCGCACCACACAGCGTGCCCGAGGCCTTTGGCGTCGTTCTGGCGGACATAGTGGATGTTCCCCAGGTTGGTGGCCTCCTGGATCTTCTCCAGCTTGCCGAAGTCACCCTTGAGTTCGAGGCTCCGCTCCAGCGCCGGCACCCGATCGAAGTGATCCTCCAGGGCGCGCTTGCTGCGGCCGGTGATCATCAGCATGTCCTGCAGGCCGGCGGCCTTGGCCTCCGCGATGACGTACTGAATGGCGGGCTTGTCCACCACCGGCAGCATTTCCTTGGGCATGGCCTTGGTGGCCGGCAGGAACCGGGTTCCCAACCCCGCTGCGGGGATCACGGCCTTCTTGGTACGAGGATTCTGGGAGCGCTCAGTCATGGGGGAAGAATAACCTTTCCGGTTTCCGGTGGGACTCAGGACTCGTTCAAGCGCCGCATCACGGCACGTGGAACAAACTCGGAGACGTCTCCCCCGAGCTGGCCGATTTCCTTGATCAAGGTGGAGGACAGGTGTGCGTAGCGTCCGTCAGTGGGCAGGAACACCGTCTCGACGCCGGTGAGGTGCCGGTTCATCGCCGCCATCGGCATCTCGTAGTTCAGGTCTGCGGTGTTGCGCAGGCCTTTGATGATGGCGTTGGCGCCGGCCTTCCGGCAGAACTCGGCCAGGAGACCGTCCCCCATCGGAACGACCGAGATGCCCTGGAGGGAGGAGACGGTCTCGCGGATCATCTCGATGCGGGTGTCGATGTCGAAGCGGTGGTGCTTGGCGTAGTTGGTGGACACGGCCACGATGACGTCGTCGAAGAGGTTGGTGGCCCGGGCGATCACCTCGACATGACCGTTGTGCAAGGGGTCGAAGGATCCGGGGCAGACGGCTCGGCGCATGAATCGAACATACTATGGGGCTCATGCCCGCCGCACGACGAGTTCACCCTGACGTCACACCAGTCCTGCCGGCCGACCGGCCCGCCGTCCACGCAACAACGATCTTCGAGACGATGACTCAGCTAGCGCAGCACCATGGAGCGGTCAATCTCGGGCAGGGCTTCCCGGACGACGACGGTCCCGAATGGGTCCGGCGGCTGGCCGCCGAGGCGATCCTGTCCGGCCGGAACCGGGCCAATCAGTACGCCCCCGGAGCAGGGCTGCCCGCGCTGCGCCGTGCTGTGGCCGAACACCAGCAGCGCCACTACGGCATCGGGCTGGATCCGGACCGCCAGGTCGTCATCACGACTGGTGCCACCGAGGGGATCGCGGCCGCGCTGCTGGCCTTGACCGGTCCGGGCGATGAGGTGGTCAGCTTCGAGCCCTTCTACGATTCCTACGCCGCGGTCACCGCCGTCTCGGGGGCCGCGTTCATCACCGTCCCCCTGTCCGCACCCGACTTCCAGCCGAGCGCCACGGCTCTGGAGGAGGCGATCACCGAGCGTACTCGGGTTCTGCTGCTGAACTCCCCGCACAATCCGACGGGCACCGTGGTCCCGCCGGAGGTGCTCTCCCGGATCGTCGAGGTCTGCGCCCGGCACGATGTGCTGATCCTCAGCGACGAGGTCTACGAGCACCTCGTGTACGACGGCGTCGACGGTCGCCACCACTCGGTCGCGGCCGTGCCGGGCGCCTCAGCACGCACGTTGACGGTGTCGTCCGCCGGGAAGAGCTTCTCGATGACCGGATGGAAGGTCGGCTGGGTCACCGGTCCGGCCGAACTCGTCACAGCGGTCCGGGCGGTCAAGCAGTTCTTGACCTACTCCTCCGGACCGGCCTATCAAGGGGCCATCGCCGAGGCGCTGGGTGAGGGGGATGCATTCCTCGCCGAGCAACGCGATCGCTACCGCGCTCTGCGCGATCGACTCGTCTCGGGACTGCGCCGGGCCGGACTGGACCCCGTCGTCCCCGCCGCCGGTTACTTCACGGTGACGGACCTCGGTGTACTCGGGGTGCCCGATGCCGCGGCGGCCGCGGAAGAACTGGCCGAACGAGCCGGCGTCGTGGGTATTCCGGTCAGCGCCCTGTGCCGGCCGACGGGAGAGTCCGACGGAGCCGTGCCGTTCCGGTCCTGGATGCGCTGGGCGTTCTGCAAACAGCCGGCCGTCGTGGACGAGGCCGTGGTGCGATTGCAGGGGTTGCGGGACCTCGGGGATGTGGTTGGCCGTCAGTGACGGCAGTAGTACAGCACCGTCTCGCCATACGTGCGGGCCTCCAGCAACTCCAGTCCGTCCGGCCACACTGGCTCGGCGCTGCGTACCGAGCGCTCGAGCACCAGCAGCCCGTCCGGAACCAGCACGGCGGCGATCCCCTCCAGGGTTCGGCGCAGTTCCTCCCCGTCCACCGGATACGGCGGGTCGGCCAGGACCAGGTCCCACGGCCCGGCTCCAGTGGGACCGGCCAGCACGCGCTCCACGGATCCCATCTCGACCTGCACCACGGTGTGTCCCACGCTGCGGTTCACGGCGTCGGCGTTTTTGCGGCAGACTCCGGCGGCGCGCCGGTCCCGCTCCACCAGCAGCACCCGGTCGGCTCCCCTGCTGGCCGCCTCGGCACCGAGAGCTCCCGAACCGGCATACAGATCGACGACGGCGGTGCCCTCCAGCCAGCCCCGGGTCTCGAGCCACGAGAACAGGGCCTCCCGGGTCCGGTCGGTAGTCGGGCGAGTGGCGTCGCCCGGCACCGAGGTCAGTCGCAGTCCCCCGGCGTGGCCGGCAATGATCCTGGGCATATGGTGTCCGTCTCCCTTCGGGGTGGCCTCGCTCAGCCCTTCACGATGTAGTCGCCGGAGCCCTCGTGGCCGGCCTCCCAGGCCCGCACGGCGTCAGCGAGTGCGGGATGCTGGTCGAATCCGTGCTCACCGTGGTGCTCGGCCATCCACCCGGCGGCCAGATCGATGAGATCGGCGTGTTTCAGTACCCGCAGTACCTTGAGTCGGCTGCCTCCGTGCTGAGTGGCCCCGAGGACGTCACCCTCACCGCGCTGCTGCACATCGGCCCGGGCGATCTCCAGTCCGTCCTGCGTTCCGGCCACGATCTCGAGACGGTCGACCGCCGGGTGTCCCTCCGGCAATCGGGTGGCCAGCAGGCAGATGGAGGCGGCGGTGCCCCGGCCGACGCGCCCGCGCAACTGGTGCAGCGTGGAGAGCCCGAACGCGTCAGCGTCCAGAATGGCCATCACCGTGGCGTTCGGCACGTCCACACCGACCTCCACCACGGTCGTCGCCACGATCACGTCCAGATCGCCATCCACGAAGCGGCCCATCGTCTGGGCCTGGGTCTGTTGGTCCTGGCGGCCGTGGAGCCCGGCGATCCGCAGGCCCTCCAGCGCGGGGAGCGATTGCAGCCGCGGCACCATGTCCTCCACGGCAGCACCGTCCACGCCCGATTCGGCGCCGGCACTGGCGTCACCTACGTCAATGCGTGGACACACCACGAAGGCCTGATGGCCCGCCGCCACCTGTTCGGCGATGACTTCCCAGACCCGGGCGATGATGCGCGGCCCCTGAGCCATGCGGGCCACATGCGTGGTCACGGGCTGCCGTCCCGAGGGCAGCCCCGGCAACAGCGTCAGATCCAGATCGCCGAAGACCGTCATGGCCACCGACCGCGGAATCGGGGTCGCACTCATCACCAGCAGGTGGGTACCGGGGTTGTCCCGGCGCAGAGCCTCTCGCTGGTCCACTCCGAACCGGTGCTGCTCGTCCACCACGGCCAGACCGAGGTCGGCGAACTGCACCGAGTCGGAGAACAGTGCGTGGGTGCCCACCACCAGGCCGGCCTGCCCGGAGGCGATCTTCAGCAGCGCCTCTCGGCGTTGAGCGGCACTCAGCGAGCCGGTCAGCAACACGATCTCCGTGGCCGGTCCGTCGGGCGCGTCGAGCCGGCCGGCGTGGCCCAGGGGACCGAGCGCTGCGCTCAGCGAACGGTAGTGCTGCCCGGCCAGCACCTCGGTGGGAGCGACCATGGCAGCCTGCCCGCCGGCGTCGACCACCTGCAGCATGGCCCTCAGGGCCACGAGTGTCTTGCCCGAGCCCACCTCACCCTGCAGGAGTCGGCTCATCGGCCGGTTCCGGGCCAGATCAGCGGAGATCACCTCCCCGGCGGACACCTGGCCCGCGGTCAGGGTGAACGGCAGACGCTCGTCGAGAGCCTGTCGCAGACCGTTCCCGACGGCGGGCCGTGCCACCGCGTCCAGCGTCGCCGCCGCCTGGCGACGCACGGCCAGAGCGCCCTGCAGGATGACGGCCTCGTGCAGCGCGAAGCGCCGCCGGGCCCGCAGCGCCTCGGTCAGCGTGACGGGGCGGTGAATCTGCTGGTAGGCCTCGGCCAGTCCGGGCAGAGGGCTTCCGTCGGTCGAGGCAGCCTCCAGCAGCTCGGAGGGAACGGGGTCGTCCACCGCGTCCCAGTTGACGGCGTCCAGGACCGTGGAGATGCTCGCGCGCAGCACCCAGCTGGGGACCTTGGCGGTGGCCGGGTACAACGGCACGGGCGCCAGATCCGCCTCACCGGGCGACTCGGACTCGTCCAACACCGAGAAATCGGGGTTGTTCAGGGTCAGCTCGCCTCGGTACATCGCCGTCTTGCCGTGGAACATGGCCCGATGTCCGGGCTTCAGGCGGCGCAGAGCGTCATAGCTGTTGAAGAAGGCCATGTCCAGGCTGGCCGGTCGTTGCGAGTCGTCATCGGTGACGGTGACGTCGACGATGAAACCTCGGCGGGAATGCATGTTCCGGCGGTTCACCGAGGTCACTTGAGCCACGATGGTCACATGGTCGCCCACTGGCAGCGAGACGATCGGGGTCAGTTCCCCGCGCTCGACCCAGCGCCGGGGAAAGTGATCCAGCAGTTCGCCGACCGTGTCCAGGCTCAGTTCCCGGCTCAGACGCTGGCCGGTACGCCCGCCCAGGAGCCGCTCCAGCGGCTGGTTGAGCGGACCTGACATCACCCGTCGGCCTCCGAAGCCTGCAGGGCGGTCACGACTAGGTTCTCGGGTTCACCCGCTTGGCGGAGCAAGGCTTCGGCCGCCTCACGATCGTCCACATGGACATGCAGCCGCCAGCGCACGGGCCCATTGGTGTCCGCGGGGTTCTCTCCGGGGTGTCCGGCCTGGTCACCCGGGTGCTCCCCCGGCATACCGACGGGGCTCATGATCACCGACTCGCCCATCTCGTTCAGTTCGAACCGCAGGGTCGCCGCCGTCAAGGGGTCCAAGGAGATGCTGCAGGTGATCTCGAATCCGACGTGAGAGTTCAGGCCCTCGTGGATGTGCGGCGCGGCGGCCGCGAATCCGTGCAGACCGTCGAGCAGTCCGGGGTCGATGCTGGTGCCCATGATGGTGGCCCGCAGCGAATCCAGCACCAGGAGCAGTCCCATGCCGCCGGCGTCGACGACGCGCGCCGCGGACAGCGCGGGCAATTGCCCCTCGGTCTGGACGACGGCCTGCCACGCCGCTTCCACGATCGCATCGAGAGAGGCACCGAGTTCGCGGCGACTCATCGCCTGATCCTCGGGCTGGCCCTGCAAGGTGGCCGCATGCTCGGTGGCCGCCTCGGCCGCGGCGGCCAACACGGTGAGCATCGTGCCGTCCTGGGGATCGGACAGCGCCGCCCAACAGCTGGTCCGGGCCCGCTCAAGGGCCGCGGCGAGGGTGGGGGCCGCAATTCGATCGTGGCCAGTGAGCGGCTCAGACATCCCGATCAGCATCACCGCGAGCAGGGTGCCGGAGTTACCCCGTGCCTGGTCCAGGGCCGCTCGGCCGGCTACCGACATCAGCGTCCCGACGTCGTCCGTGGACTCCCCCGCGACCGCCGCACGGGCCGCACAGACGGTTCCGTAGAGATTGCTGCCGGTATCACCGTCCGGAACCGGGAAGATGTTGATCGCATCCATCCGGTCCGAGGCGTTGCCCAGGACGGTCTCCGCCAGCTCCAGCCACTGGTGCACCCGTGAGGGCGCGCGCTGAGGGGTGGTCTCCGCGGTCATGCCGGGCACCTCACCGGAATCGCATACCCGTCAGTGCCTTCTCGCTGGACTGACCCCTGCTGCCGGAGCCGGAGCGGCCGGAGCCGTTGCTGGACGACCGTCCGCTCTGGGACCGCGAGCTGTGAGATCGGCGGGTCGACGTCGGCTCGATGGCATCGGACTCGTAGGCGTACTGATAGGCGTAGTAGCTGCCCCGCTTCTGAGGCACACGGGTCAGCACCAGGCCCAGGAGGCGGGCGTCCACGGAGGCGAGGCTGTCGAGCCCGCCCTGAAGCTGGTCGCGGTGCACGAACCCGTCCACCCGGTTGACGAGCATGACGCCGGAGGTCATGGCGGCCAAGACGGACGGATCCGTCACTGGCTGCAATGGCGGGGCATCAAGCAGAACAACGTCATACCGGCCCTCCAGCTGGCGCAACAACCGGCGCATCGCGTCAGAGCCCAAGAGCTCGGACGGGTTGGGCGGGATCTCACCGGAGGTGATGACGTCCAGTTCCCCGTCCGGGCCCCACGTCTGAATGGCGTCGTCCAGATCGATCTGTCCGGACAGGATGGTGGTCAGGCCCACCGCCCCTTCCAGGCCCAGCGTCTTGGCCACGCGCGGGCGGCGGAGGTCGGCGTCGATGAGCAGCACACGGCTGCCGGACTCCGCCATCATGATGCCCAGGTTGCACGAGGTGGTGGTCTTTCCCTCGCCGGGAATCGACGAGGTGACCACCACGGACTGGGTGCCGCCGTCGACATTGGTGAACTTCAGGTGCGTCCGCAGCTGACGGTAGTTCTCCGCGCGCGGATCGAAGGTGTCCTCCAGGGAGATCAACGGCTCTTCCTCAGCCGACTTGTGATCGGCGAAGGCGCCGAGCACCGGAGCGTCGGTCACCCGCTCGACGTCCTCCTGGTTGCGGATGCGCGAGTCCAGCAGCGTCCGCAACAGGGCGAAGGCCACGCCCAGTGCTGCACCGACGACGAAACCGAGCACCAGGTTCAGGGCCACCCGGGGGCTCGACGGAGACAGGGGGACGGAGGCTTCCTCGACGACCGAGAGATCGACGAGGGGGTCACTGGATCCCTCGGGGTCCTCGACCTCGTACACGGTGCTGATGAGCGAGTCCGCCACGGCGTTGGCAATCTGCGCCGACCGGGCCGGATCCTCGGCGGTCGCCGAGAGGTCGATCAGCACCGTCTGCGGCGGCGCGGTGGCCTCGACCCTGGAGGCCAGCGTGGTGACGGTCTCGTCGAGACCGAGGTCCTCGATGACCGGCTGCAACACGCGGGGGCTGGTGGCCAGGCTGACGTACGACGTCACACGCTTCTCAGAGAAGCTCGATCCCTGCAGGATGTCGCTGGCCGTGTCACCGGAGTTCACCGCCACGAAGATCTGCGTCCGGGCGGTGTAGCTGGGCTTCGTCACGACGGTGATCGTCGCTGCCAGTGCCACCCCCAGGAGGGTGACCAGCAGAATCGACAGCCAGTTGTTCCGCAGGATCCGGATATAGTCGCGCAGGTCCAAATCGCGATCCTTTCTGAGTGTTGCCGGTCACCGACCGGAGAGATACGAAGACAGATCGTCGTTGCTCAACGCTGAGCCGATCTCCTCAATCGCCTGTTCGTCCGGCCAGACAACAGACTGGCCTCCAGCTCGGCCGACGCCGTTGGTGGGCACCGTGAACATTTCCAGGTCGTCTGCCCGGATATGCGTCATCGTTCGACCGATGGAGACCAATTTCCCCGAGTTAAGCGTTTCATCCACCGTGAGGTATGGACTCAACTCGCTCACCATATCGGAAACCTTGCCGGGGTTTGTCAGCGTCTCCCCAGCGAGGACCTTTTGGGCCACCGCTTTCAGGAACAGCTGCTGGTGCTCGACTCGCGAGTAATCGCCGTCGGAGAACGCATACCGCTCGCGGACGAAGGCCAGTCCGGTGTCTCCGTCCATGTGCTGCATCCCGGCGTGGAAGGACTTGCCGCCGTTCCCCGCCTGGAACGACTCCGGCACGTTGACGTCCACGCCGCCCAGGGAATCCACGAGTCCCTCGAAGCCGGCGAGATCGATGGCGGCCACGTGATCGATACGGGTGCCGAAGAGTGATTCCAGGGTCTGCACGGCCTTCGGGACGCCGCCGAAGGAGTAGGCCGCGTTGAGTTTGTGCGTGCCCTCGCCGGGGATGTCCACCCACAGGTCGCGCATGACGGACATCACGTAGACTTTCTCGCGGTCACCGGGGATGTGCACCCACATCATCGTGTCCGACCGACCGGACTGCGGCACCCCGGGCAGGTTCTCCGTCTCGCCCGAGCCGCCACCGGAGTCGGATCCGAGCAACAGGATGTTCAGCGGTTCTTCGCGCCCCTCTTCGGCGGGGGCCTTGGTGGGCCGGGACTCCGCTTCAGGGAACGCTGTCTCGAATCGCGGGGAGTTGTCGAAGGTCGAGGCCAGATTGGCCAGATAGCCGACCGCGACGATGGCCGCACCGATCACCAGGACCAGTGCCACGCCCAGAACCACCCACACAGCACGGTTCTTGCGCTGTGGGCGGGTTTTTCCGTTCTGGCCGTCGGGACCACGACGGCGATTCCGGCGATCACCGGTACCACCCTCGCCCGTGCTGCCGAGAGAGTGCGGCGAAGGTTCAGACACGTAGGTCCTCCGAGATTCGGGCGATGTCAACGGCAGGTGGCACGGTCCACGGCGATTCCTGCCCGTGACGACCCCTCGCCTGTGGTGCACATCCCATGATAAAGCACCGTCGGAGGTAGTCGACGTAGGCTGGAGCAATGCTTTCTGTCGGTGAGTCTGGCGGCCCCCGGTCCGCATCCCTGCCCAGACGGGCCCGCATTATGGCGGCTGTCGCCCTGCTGGGCGCCACAGCCCTGGCGTCGGGCTGCGGCGCTCGGGTGGCCGACGTCGAACCCGCTCCCGAGGCCACCGATCCGGTGTGTGCGGAGGCGATGGTCTCACTGCCGGACGCCGTCGCCGGATTCGAGCGGCGGGAGACGGACAGTCAGGCCACGGGGGCGTGGGGTTCACCCTCGGCCGTCATCCTGCGCTGCGGCGTCCCCGAGCCCGGTCCCACCACTGAGCACTGCGTGACCGCCAACGGCATCGACTGGGTGACCCGGGACGAGGGGCAGTACTGGAGACTGACCACCTACGGTCGGTCCCCCGCCATCGAGGTGCTGTTCGATGACACTCGCGCGGCGTCCAGTTCCGTCATGGTGGATCTGTCCTCGGCCGTGGGTCGCATCCCCGCCACCGGCGGGTGCACCACCACGGCCCCCACCCAGGAGCCGATACCCGAGAGCGGGGCCGACGACGGCCAGTGACGGCTGGGCTAGTGCAGTCCCGTTCCGCGTTCGAGAGCGAGGGACAACAGTTCGTCCACAAGCTCTCCGTAGGCGAGTCCGGAGCGTTCCCACATGGCCGGATACATGCTGATCGGCGTGAACCCGGGCATGGTGTTGATCTCGTTGAGGATGAAGTCACCTTCGGGCGTGTAGAAGAAGTCCACCCGGGACAGGCCCTCGGCGTCGACGGCATCGAACGCGCGCACCGCCAACTCCTGCACCCGCTCGATGGCCTCGTCCGGCAGCTCCGCGGGACAGGACAGGTCGGCCGCGCCACCGTCCTGGTACTTGGCCTCGAAATCATAGAACTCGTGGCCGCTCGAACCGTCGTGGACGACGATCTCCCCGGGGAGGGACGCCCGTGGGCTCTGTGATCCGTGACCGTCGAGCACGGCGCATTCGATCTCCCGGCCGACGATGCCGGCCTCGACCACGACCTTGGGATCGAAGCGCCGGGCCTCCTCGATCGCCGTGGTCAGCTCCGTCCGGTCACCGACGCGCGAGATGCCGAACGACGAACCGGCGCGGGCCGGCTTGACGAACAGCGGAAAGCCCAGCCCGGCCACCCGGTCCAGGACCGCTTCCCGCTGCGTGGCCCATTGCCGGTCGGTAATGGTCTCCCAGGGACCGACCCGCAGGCCGGCGGCTTGGAAGGCGATCTTCATGAAGTGCTTGTCCATGCCCACCGCTGACGCCAGCACGCCGGCGCCGACATACGGCACCGCGGCCATCTCCAGCTGGCCCTGCAGGGTGCCGTCTTCTCCGAACGGTCCGTGCAGCAGCGGGAACACGACGTCGATGAACCCGCGGGACTCCCCGCTGGCGGCCGAGACGAGTTCGTGCGTGCCCTCGGCGGTCACGTGCAGCGAAAGCGGGTCGGAGGGCTCCGGCACGTGCGGCAGCTGGCCGCCGGGCAGGTTCCAGGTTCCGGGATCGGCCTCGAAGCCGGTCCATTGTCCGGTGGTCGTGATGCCCACGGGGATGACCTCGTACCGGGTCGGATCCATCGAGGTCAGCATGCTCGAGGCGGTGATACAGCTGATCGGGTGCTCACTGGAGCGTCCCCCGAACAGCACCAGCACGCGTAGGCGTTCCCTCATCATGGTTGTCCTTCCGGTTTGAGGTCGCGGGCCAACAGCAGCCCGGCCAGCGTGTCGACGTCGAGCGTGCCGGTGATGACGGCGTTCATGGCCTCGCAGATCGGCATCTCCACCCCGTGCCGACGCGCCAGATCCACCACGGCGGAGACGGACTTCATGCCCTCGGCCGTCTGTTTGAGTTCGGACGTGGTCCGCTCCACACTCAGCCCTTGGCCCAGGTGACGGCCGGCGGTTCGGTTGCGGGACAGCGGGGAAGCACAGGTCGCGACCAGGTCACCCAGTCCGGCCAGCCCCGCCAGCGTCTCGGCCTGCCCGCCGAGCCGGACGGACAGCCGCGTGGTCTCGGCCAGGCCGCGAGTGATCACGGAGGCCTTGGAGTTGTCCCCGAAGCCGAGCCCGTCGCAAATCCCCACAGCCAGCGCGATGACGTTCTTCACCACCCCGCAGATCTCCACGCCGGTGACGTCGGTGTTCGTGTAGGGCCGGAAGTACGGCCCCGCCGTGCGGACGGCAATCCATTCCGCCGTGGCCGGCTCCGTGGAGGCCACCACAGTGGCGGTCGGCTCTTCCCGGGCGATCTCCATCGCGAGATTGGGCCCGGAGACCACGGCGAATCGGCCGGCGGCCAACCCGAGCTCCTCGGCGCACAGCTCGCTCATGCGCGCGTCGGTACCCCGTTCCAGTCCCTTCACCAGCGAGACCACGACGGCGGTCGGGTCCAGTTGGGCGCGGATGGCCGGCAAGTGCCCCCTGACCTCCTGGGCGGGAATGGCGACGACGACGACCCCGGCGCCCGAGACGGCGTCCTCGAGGCTCGTGGTCGCCGTCAGGGTCTCCGGCAGACTGATGTCCGGCAGATAGTCGGGGTTCCGGTGCTGGCCTGTGATGGCGTCGGCGACCTCGGCGCGGCGGGCCCAG
This sequence comes from Citricoccus sp. GCM10030269, assembly GCF_042665635.1. Classification (NCBI taxonomy): domain Bacteria; kingdom Bacillati; phylum Actinomycetota; class Actinomycetes; order Micrococcales; family Micrococcaceae; genus Citricoccus; species Citricoccus sp. GCM10030269. The sequence continues at coordinate 663,022 of NZ_JBHTCV010000005.1, forward strand.
AGGACGATATCCGGATCAGTGACGCCGCGCTCGGCGGCGCTGTCGGCCAGTACCTTGGCGAAGGTGGTGCCCCAGCTACCCGCCCCGATGACCGCGATCCGTTCAGGACGTTCGGCTTCTGCGTTGGCCTGGCTCATGCCGATCCCCTCTCCCGCTGCCCGGTTCGAGGATTCCAGCGCCCCGCAGGTGCCTCCTCCCCGCGGAGGATCTCGAGTTCGTCCGTGATGGCCTTCATGATCCGTTCACTGGCGGTGTCGAGAACGGACCGGGTCAAGGCGGCATCACGCAAGTCGTCCAGGGCCACGGGAGCGCCGATCCTGACCCGAGCGCGTCCGCGGGGCCGGATGGTCGGCGTCTTGGCCGTCTTGGGAAGGACCTCGTGGATGCCCCACTGCGCCACCGGGATGACCGGCACCCCGGTCTTCAGCGCCAGGCGGGCGGCCCCAGTCTTGGCTTTCATGGGCCACAGGTCCGGGTCGGACGTCAGCGTGGACTCGGGGTAGATGACGATCGCTCCGCCCTCGGCCAGGACCGCATCGGCGGCCAGCAAGGACTCATTGCCGCCGCGCGCCCGGTCCACCGGAATCTGTTTCATCCGGGTGATCAGTCCGCCGATCACCGGAATCCGGAACAGTTCGGCCTTGGCCAGGAAGTGCGGCAGGTGACCTTGGTTGTAAACCAGGTGACCAATCGCGAGAGGGTCCAGATTCGAGACGTGGTTGGCGCACACGATGAAGCCGGAGTCGGGAAAGTGTTCGGTTCCCTGCCACTCCTTGTCCATGAGGGCGTTGAGCACCGGGCGGACCAGCGAGGCCGCCGCGAGGTATCCGGCGCGGAGGCCGGCGGATTCGGTCACGGCGTACCTCTCAGCGGTCGATGCTGCTCAGTTCGACATCTGCGCCGAGGCCGGTCAGCTTGTCCATGAACTTCTCGTATCCGCGGTTGATGATCTCGATTCCGGTCGCTCGCGAGGTGCCCTTGGCGGCCAGCGCGGCGATCAGGTGTGAGAACCCGCCCCGCAGATCGGGAATGTCGAAGTCGGCGCCCCGGAGTTCGGTGGGTCCGGAGATCACGGCCGAGTGCAGGAAGTTCCGCTGCCCGAAACGGCACGGAACCGAGCCCAGGCACTCCCGGTGCAACTGGATGGAGGCGCCCATGCGGACGAGGGCGTCGGTGAAGCCGAACCGATTCTCGTACACGGTCTCGTGCACGATCGAGACGCCGTCCGCCTGCGTGAGCGCCACCACCAACGGCTGCTGCCAGTCGGTCATGAATCCCGGGTGGACATTGGTCTCGAGGACGAGCGGCTTGAGCTTGTCGCCGGCATGCCAGAAACGAATGCCGTCGTCATCGACCTCGAACTCACCGCCGATCTTGCGGTAGGTGTTCAAGAAGGCGGTGAGGTCGCGCTGCATGGCGCCCTCGACGTAGATGTCTCCCTGAGTGACCAGCGCAGCGGAGGCCCACGAGGCCGACTCGTTGCGATCCGGGATCGCCCGGTGGTTGAAGCCGGTCAGCTCATCCACGCCCTCGATCCGGATGGTCCGGTCCGTCTGAACGGAGATGATGGCGCCCATCTTCTGCAGGATGGCGATCAAGTCGTGGATCTCCGGCTCGACGGCGGCGCCCTTGAGCTCGGTGATGCCTTCGGCCTTCACCGCGGTCAGCAGCACCTGTTCGGTGGCGCCGACCGAGGGGTAGGGCAGCTCCAGTTTGGCTCCGGTCAGGCCCTTGGGCGCCGAGATGTGGATGCCGCCCGGCCGCTTCTCGACCACGGCGCCGAAACTGCGCAGCACGGTGAGATGGAAGTCGATGGGGCGGTCACCGATCTTGCAACCACCCAGGTCCGGAATGAAGGCCTCCCCGATGGAGTGCATCAGCGGGCCGCAGAACAGGATCGGGATCCGCGAGTCACCGGCGTGGGCATCGATCTCGGAGCTCGTCGCCGATTTGGTGGCCGCCGGGTCCATGGTGAGGTCGCCCGTCTCCGGGTCCTTGGTCACCTTGACTCCGTGGACGGACAGCAGCCCGGTGACGATCTCCACATCCCGGATCTCGGGGACATTGCGCAGGACCGACGGTTTACTGCCCAGCAATGAGGTCACCATCGCCTTCGGGACCAGGTTCTTGGCGCCGCGGACGGTCACGCGTCCCTTGAGCGGCTTACCGCCGTTGATCGTCAGCAAATTTCCCATAGACAGTGGCAATCCTTCATGGCCCGCCGGGTCGGGCCGTCGCTGTGATAGGGATCCGCTGGTGGGCAAGCCCGGACGGCGCGGATCCGCACACCAGCATACGTTCTTACCCGGCTCAGGCGGTGCGGGCGGGGAGCGTGGCGGGCTTGTGCTGTGGCCGGGTCGCCTCGAAATCGGAGATGTCCTGCTCCGTCCGCAGAGTCAGACCGATGTCGTCGAGGCCTTCCATCAGCCGCCAGCGGGTGTAGTCGTCCACCTGGAAGGTCGTGCTGATCGAACCACACGTGACCGTGCGCTCGGCCAGGTCCACGGTCACCTCGGTGCCGGGGTGGTTCTCCAGCTCCTTCCAGATCAACTCGATGTCCTGCTGGGCCACCTCTGCCGCCACGAGACCCTGCTTGCCGGAGTTGCCGCGGAAGATATCCGCGAACCGGGAGGACAGCACGGCTCGGAAGCCGAAATCCTTCAGGGCCCAGACCGCATGCTCGCGTGATGAGCCGGTGCCGAAGTCCCGCCCGGCCACCAGGACGGAGCCGGAGGAATACGGCTCCCGATTGAGGATGAACTCCGGGTCTTTGCGCCAGCCGGCGAACAGGGCGTCCTCGAACCCGGTGCGCGCCACGCGTTTCAGGTAGACGGCCGGGATGATCTGGTCGGTGTCCACGTTCGACTGTTTCAGGGGGACCCCGATGCCGGCGTGGCGGATGAACGGTTCCATGTCAGGCCTCCTGGAGGTGGAACGGGGTGGTCGTGAGGTCGGACGGCGAGGACAGCGTGCCGCGGATGGCCGTCGCCGCGGCCACCACCGGGGAGACGAGGTGCGTCCGGCCACCCTTGCCCTGACGGCCTTCGAAGTTCCGGTTCGAGGTGGAGGCGCACCGCTCGCCGGGGGCCAGCTGATCGGGGTTCATACCCAGGCACATGGAGCAGCCGGCGAAACGCCACTCTGCACCGAACTCCGTGAACACCGCGTCCAGCCCTTCGGCCTCGGCCTGCAGACGGACGCGGGCCGATCCGGGGACCACGATCATCCGGACGTTCTCGTCCTTGGTCTGGCCCTTGATGATGGAGGCGGCCGTGCGCAGGTCCTCGATGCGCGAGTTAGTGCAGGAGCCCAAGAAGACGGTGTCCACGCGGATGTCCTTCATGGGCATGCCCGCCGTGAGGTCCATGTACTCCAGAGCGCGCTGGGCGGCGGCCTGTGCGTTCGGGTCCTCAAAGTGACTCGGATCGGGAACCGTCTCGTTGAGCGAGACCCCTTGACCGGGGTTGGTTCCCCAGGTCACGAACGGTTCGAGCTCGTCGGCGTTCAGGAACACCTCTGCGTCGAAGGTGGCCCCCTCATCCGTGGGCAGCGATGACCAGTACTCGACGGCGGCTTCCCAGTCGGCCCCTTGAGGAGCATGAGGCCGGCCCCGGAGGTATTCGAAGGTCGTCTCGTCCGGGGCGACCATGCCGGCGCGGGCCCCAGCCTCGATCGACATGTTGCAGATGGTCATGCGAGCGTCCATCGACAGTGACCGGATCGCGGAGCCGCGGTACTCCAGCACATACCCCTGTCCGCCGCCGGTGCCGATCTTGGCGATCACGGCCAGGATGATGTCCTTGGCCGTGACCCCTTCGCGCAGCGTTCCGTCGACGGTGATGGCCATGGTCTTGAACGGTTTCAGCGGCAGTGTCTGGGTGGCCAGGACGTGCTCCACCTCAGAGGTGCCGATACCGAAGGCCAGGGCACCGAAGGCGCCGTGCGTCGAGGTGTGCGAATCACCGCAGACCACGGTGGTGCCGGGCTGGGTCAGGCCCAACTGAGGGCCCACCACATGGACGATCCCCTGCTCCGCGTCGCCCAGGGAATGCAGCCGGATACCGAACTCGCGGGCGTTGTCCCGCAGCGTCTGGATCTGTTTCGCCGACGTCGGATCCGCGATCGGCTGATCGATCGCCAGCGTGGGCGTGTTGTGGTCCTCCGTGGCGATGGTCAGATCGGGACGCCGGACCGGCCGGCCCGCCAGACGCAGCCCCTCGAAGGCCTGCGGGCTCGTCACCTCGTGTACCAGGTGAAGGTCGATGTAGAGAAGGTCGGGCGTCTGGGCGTCACCCGCACCGTCGCCGGGGACCACCACGTGGTCCTGCCAGACCTTCTCGGCCAGGGTTCGCGGAGCCGCTGACTGACCGTCCGAAGTTGAGTTGCCTACCATGTGGTGTCCTTCCGCCAGAGCCACAGATCCTCTCGCACCGTTACTCTGGCACCGCGATTCCAAGGGCGGCCAGAAACACCGAGAATGTCTCAGATAATGAGACGGTAGTATCACACTATGGACACTTCGGATTCTGTTCGTGGCGACACTCCCCCTTCGGCGACTGCCGAACACGTGGTCCACGCTCTACACGGGCCCAGTGGTGTGGGTGTGGTGGACAAGGCCGCGGCCATCCTCGACGCCCTGGAAGGCGGACCGACGTCGTTGGCCCAGTTGGTCTCCTCGACCGGCATTGCCCGCCCCACACTGCACCGGCTGGCCTCGGCCCTCGTCCATCACCGTCTGGTGGGACGCGATTTGCAGGGCAAGTACATCCTCGGCAGCCGGCTCACCGAACTCGCCTCCGCCGCGGGTGAGGACCGGCTGACCTCGGCCGCCGGTCCCGTGCTGGCCCGGCTCCGAGACACCACCGGGGAGAGCTCGCAGCTGTTCCGGCGCCAGGCGGACAGCAGAGTCTGTGTCGCCAGCGCGGAACGACCGGTCGGGCTGCGTGACACCATCCCGGTCGGCACCCGTCTCTCCATGAAGGCCGGCTCGGCCGCTCAAGTGCTTCTGGCGTGGGAGGACAACGAGCGACTGGTCGAGGGGCTCACGGGAGCGGTCTTCACTCCGACGGTTCTGGCCGTCGTCCGACGTCGGGGGTGGGCACAGTCTTTGGGTGAGCGCGAACCCGGCGTGGCGTCCGTGTCCGCCCCGGTGCGCGGCCCCAGCGGCCGGGTGGTCGCCGCCGTGTCCATCTCCGGCCCCATCGAACGACTGACGCGCCAGCCCGGACGGGTGCATGCGGAGACCGTGAGCCGGGCCGCCCACCAGCTGACGGAACTGATTCGTTCGGCCCCGTGAGTTTGCGTGCCGTTGGCCCGACGTTCGCCGTGGAATCTCTCGACGCGGCACCGAGAGGCCTAGCCTGCGCTTCAGGGACCGATAGAGTCCGGATCGGTGTCAGACGATTCCGGACCGATTCACACCCGGCCCGGACCGATTCCCCACGCTGATAGGACGAAAACCGACCGTGATGACCAGTGTTGCCTCGAACCAGTCTGCTAGCTCCACCGTTGCCCCACTCCGGATCTCGGTGGTCGGTACGGGGTATCTGGGGGCCACGCACGCGGCGTGTATGGCCGAACTGGGCTTCGAGGTCCTGGGCCTGGACGTCGACCCGGCCAAAGTCGAGGCCCTCTCCCGCGGCGAGCTGCCCTTCCACGAACCCGGACTGCCCGAACTGCTGATCAAGCACGTCCAATCCGGCCGGTTGCGCTTCACCACCTCCTACGAAGACGTCGGCGCCTGGGCCGATGTGCACTTCATCGGCGTCGGTACTCCCCAGAAACCCGGCGAGTCCGCCGCGGACCTGCGCTACGTCGAAGCCGCGGTGAGATCCCTGGCCGAGCACATCACCCGTGATGCGCTGATCGTGGGCAAATCCACCGTCCCGGTCGGCACCGCCACCACCTTGAAAGACCTCCTGGCCACTACCCGGGCCACTGCCTCCCTGCCCGGTACCGTGGAACTGGCCTGGAACCCCGAGTTCCTGCGCGAGGGCTACGCCGTGAAAGACACCCTCACCCCGGACCGGCTGGTCGTCGGCGTCGAGTCCGAGCACGCCGAGAACCTCCTGCGCCAGGTCTATGCCCAGCCCTTGGCCACCGGCACCCCGTGGATCAGCACCGACTTCGCCACCGCCGAACTGGTCAAGGTCGCCGCCAACGCCTTCCTGGCCACCAAGATCTCCTTCATCAACGCCTTCAGTGAGATCACCGAGACCGTCGGCGGAGACATCGGCACCCTGGCCGACGCCATCGGGCACGATCCCAGGATCGGCCGGAAGTTCCTCAACGCCGGCGTCGGCTTCGGCGGCGGCTGCCTGCCCAAGGACATCCGCGCCCTGCAGGCCCGAGTCTCCGAGCTCGGCCTGGACCGCACCATGCGCTTTCTGGCCGAGATGGACGACATCAACCTGCGCCGCCGTGACCGCGTGGTCGATCTCGCCGTCCAGGTCCTGGCCCACGACCGCGGCGATGCCACCGGCCCGGCCGGCCACGGCGGTGCCGGGGCCGTGCCCTCTCCGGCCGCCGTCGAGGTGCTGCACGGACGGAAGATCGCCATCCTGGGGGTGGCGTTCAAACCCCACTCCGACGACGTCCGCGACTCCCCCGCCCTGGATGTGGCCAACCGGCTCTACACCGCCGGGGCCGACGTCGCGGTCTACGACCCGCAGGGCAACGCCAACGCCGCCAAACGCTTCCCCCGGCTGGGCTACGTCGACACCCTGGCCAAGGCCATCGTCGGCGCGGACCTGATCGTGCTGCTGACCGAGTGGGACGAGTTCAAGACCATGGACCCCCACGACGTGGCCCGGCTCGTGGACCGGCCGAACATCATCGACGCCCGCAACGTCCTGAACCCCGCCGCCTGGATCGAGGCCGGCTTCACCCACGCCGCCCTCGGCCACCGCTTCCGAGGTCTCGCCCAGGGCCCCGCCGACGCCTGACCCAACCCGGCCTCCGGTGCCCTAGGAGTCGAAGTGGTCCCAGCCGCCGTCGGGGTTCCCGTCACGACCGGGGCCCTCACGACCGGCACCAACCGCGGTCAATCGACCGATACGACGGAACCCCGGCGGAATGACCGCACCGGAAGGCAGGGCCGCCAGTAGCCCGTAGTCCTCTCCCCCGGCCGTCACCCAGTGGTGAGCGTCCTGGCCCAGTGCCCGCGCCAGCACCTCCAGCGGCTTCGCCTCCCGAGCGACCCAGTCCGGGTCCAGTTCTGCTTGCATTCCATTGGCGTCGGCCAGCCGCCCGACGTCCCTCTGCAGCCCGTCGGAGACGTCCATCATGGCCAGCGCACCGCCCTGGGCAGCAGTCCGTCCAGCGCCGAGGACGGGGCGGGGCCGCAGTTGGGCGGCGGCCGCGAGCGCCGCGAGCCGACGGACCGACGCGGCGTCGAGTCGGTCCAGCAACTCGCGCCGCGGCGTCTCCAGCACGGCAAGTCCGGCGGCCGCCCAGCCCGCGCGGCCACAGAGCACCAGATCCGCGGACTCCACCGGGTCATGGATGGTCCGGAGCATGGCCGGCCGGCCTTCGAGATCCCCGGTCGCGGTGACGGCCAGGCCGATCTGTTCGCCGGACCCGAGGTCGCCCCCGACGATCCGACAGCGGACGGCCCCCAAGTGCTGTACGGCCCCGGCCAACCCCGCGGCCAGCCCGTCGACCCACGTCACCGGAGTGCTCGGCGGCATCGTCAACGCCAGCAACAAACCCGTGGCCACTCCGCTCATGGCATTGAGGTCGGAGAGGTTCTGGGCCGCCGCTTTCCAGCCGGTCGAGTATCCCGAGGCGAATCCGGCTCCCACTCTCCCCGACGCGTCCGGCACCGCCGGCCATGCCAGACGGAAGTCCCGGTCCTGGGCCATGGCATCGATGGTGATGACGTAGCGCCCGTCCGGCGCAGTGACCACCGCGGCATCGTCCCCGGGCCCGACCGTCCCGGCCGGCCAGTCCTGCGCACCTGGCACCGTGGCGAAGCGCCGGTGGAGGATCCGCAGGATGCCGGCCTCGCCCAGACCGCCGACGCTCAATGTCGTCCGCTGGGCCGCGCTCAATGTCGTCCGCTGGCCGAGGCCAGCGCCTCCCGGAACCGCCCGTAGCGCTCGATCTCCTCGCGCACCGGGTCGGCCACCCTGCTCGTGGCCACCGTCGAGATCGACCGGTGGAGCCGCCGTCGGGCCCGCCGGGCGCGGCCGCGTGCGGCGAGACGGACCAACGGGGTCATCACCAAGGCCAGCAGCAGACCGAACACGAGCCCGCCGAACACCAGCAGCGTCGGAATCGGGATGCCCTCGATGTCGGGGGCAGGGGGCATCTGGAACTGCAGGTAGCCGGCGAGCGACAGCGCGCTGAGCCAGGCGATCCCGGCCACGGCGGCCAGCAGGGCCAACCACTGCAGCACGTTGACGAGGTGCCACCACCAGGACGTGGCACCGGCGCGCAGATCGGTGGAGGTGATCGCCTGATCCAGCTCGTCGGGAAGAGCCTCGGCATGACGGCGCGCCGCCTGGCGGATCGAGGAGCGCCAGCGGTCGGGGGCCCCCTCGCTGGCCGCATCGGCGAAGGCCCGGATCGCCCCCGCGGCCCGGGCCTGCTGGGCAGGACTGCGCTCGGGCAGCGAGGTCCGGTGCAGCCGTGGATCGTCGCCGGACTGCACGGCACTGCGACCACTGCGATCACTGCGTCGCAGCCCGAGCCGGCGCAAGGGGTCCTGGCGCAATCGGCTCATCCACCGCAACAGCGGCCACCCAGTGCGGCGGCCCGCCTCGAGCCGGTAGGACTGCTCCACCGCCCTCGCCACCGCCGGGACGCCGGATGCCTCGCTCAGATCGTCCACCAGACGGGACTCGGCACGTTTCCCGACGCCGGCCGGCACCCCACCGGCGTCGTCCGCGCCCAAGGCCTTGGCTGCGGTTCGCACGTCCGAGACCAGCCGTTCGGTCGCGGCAGTGCGGCGGGCCGCCACCTCGTTGATCGCCTGACGGACGGCCTCGATGCCCTGCCCGGTCGTGGCCGACGCCGGGTACACCGGGACGCGTCGCAGCCCCTCTTGGGCGAGGATGTCCTTCAGGGACTTCACGACGGCGCCCACGTCCCGCTCGGCCAGCCGATCGACCTGGTTCAGCACCAGGAGCGTGACGGCGCGGTGCGCGGCGAGGGGCTCGAGGAACTCACGGTGCAAGGCGGCGTCGGCATACTTCTGCGGGTCGACCACCCACACCAGCACGTCCACTTGACCGGCCAGCCGATTCACCACGTCCCGGTGCTCGGCGGCGATGGAGTCGAAGTCGGGCAGGTCCAGCAGAATCAGTCCCCCGGCCCGCTTTTCCTTCCCGACGTCCTCGAGGTGGTGGCGCTGGTCGACCTCGAGCCAGTCCAGCAACGGCCCCGGGCCCTCGGCTCCCCGGATCGCGGCCAGCGGCTCGGACGTGGTGGGACGCGTGGCCGCCGTGCGGGCCAGGGTGTGCCCGGTCACCGCATTGAACAGACTCGATTTGCCGGACCCGGTCGCGCCGAAGAACCCGACCACCGTGTGTTCGGCCGAGAGCCGGCGTCGTGCCCCGGCGCGTTCGACGACGGTGCGGGCACCGGCCAACGCCTCCTCGGGGAGCCGGCCCTCACCCAGTACGGCAGCAGTCTCCAGCGCATCGAGCTTTCGGTTGAGCGGACCGGAGCTGGTGCTGGAGCTGGTGCTGGTCGCCATCCCTCAGTCCTCCCGGCCGGTGAGTCGACGCAATGCGGGGACGAGTTCGCTGAGCCGCTGGGTCTCTTCGGTCTCCCGGACCGCGTCCAGCAGGCTGGTGAAACGCCGGGCATCGGTTCGGAGCAGTTCAGTGACCCGCTCCACGAGGTTCTCCTCCGAGCGGCGGGCCAGACGCCGTACCGCCTCTTCGCCGAAGATGGATTCGAGTAGTTTCTGCGCCACCACGGCAGTGCCGCCGGCGATCCCGACTTCGATGCCGAGCAAACCGCCCGTCGAGGCGAAAGAGACGATCATCAACGTCACGGCGACCCCGTTGACACCGAGAGCCGAAATGCGCGCCATGGTCCGCTTGCCGGCGCCCTCCTCCTGAATGAGTGTCATCAGGTCCCGTTGCCAACCGCGGATCTCCGCGGCGGCCCGGTCGTTGAAGTCAGCGGGAAGCCCGGCCAGGTCACGACCTTGGACGAGGGCGCGTCCAGCCGTATCCTGGCGCCAGCGCTGGTCGGCTTCCTCCGCGGCCGCGGCGGCCTGCTCCACCAGGACGGCATGCAGACCGGATTCGATGGCCGTTTCCACCTCTTCCGGTGGGGCCGGCCGTCCCGTCAGGAAGGCTGTCAATCGGTCTCGCAGCCTCCCGATACCGGACTCCACAGACCGGAAGAACTCGCCGGTACCCACGAAGTCCTGCCAGCGGGACAGCACCTCCCCCCGCAGCAGTGTCCCATCACGGGTGGCGGCCAATACCCCCTGCACAGCCTGGTCATAGGCCGAGTCGACGTCCCCGCTCAATCGCGCCGCCGCCCGACGCTGATCCTCCTCCGCCTGAACGAGACCGACAGCCTTGTCGGCGAGCTGGCCCACCACCCCGTTCAGGGTCCGCCGTGCCACGTCGGAGCGCGAGCCGGCGTCGGCGGCGATGGAGTCCAGCCATGCGCGCAGGGACCGGACGCTGTCGGCGGGCAGCATTCCCTCGGCGTCCAGTGCTGATTCCGTGACGACGAAGAGCTCGGCCGCGCTCAGGCCTCGGCGCTCGAGCAGCCCCCGCAGGTCCACCGCCACTTCGTCCTCGACGCCGGCCGGCACGCGGTCGAGTACCACCGCGACCGTGATGTCCCGCGCGGCGGCGTCCAAGAGCAACTCCCAGGGAACGGCGTCCGCATAGCGATTGGCCGTCGTCACGAAGATCCAGAGGTCCGCGGCCGAGAGCAATTGCCCAGCCAGGCGACGGTTCTCGTCGGCGATCGAGTCGATGTCCGGTGCGTCGATCAGGGCCAGTCCCCGCGTCAGTGCCGGTTCGGCCACCATGAGCAGAGTTCCGACCGCCTCGGGATCCTCCGCGGAGCGGTCGCCGGTGGAGAGGTACGCGGTGGAAAGATGCACGGTGGAACGGGACAGGTTCGGAAGCACCCTCGGAGTGGTGAACCAGTCCACCTCGTCCGGATGGTGCAGCAGGATCGGTTGCCGCGTGGTGGGCCGGATGGCTCCGGACCGCGTCACGGGGTGCCCCACGAGGGCATTCACCAGGGTGGATTTGCCCGCACCGGTGGATCCCCCGACGACGGCCAACAGCGGGGCGTCCAGGTTCCGGTAGCGCGGCAGCACGTAGTCGTCCACTTGGTTCACGGCGGCGTCCCGCATGCGGGCGGACTCGGCTGCGCCGTCGATGCCGAGAGGCAGGGCGACCTGAGCGAGCTCGGTTCGCAGGCGGCCGAGCAGCTCGACCGCATCGGCGGCGGCTTTCGCCACGGCAGCGTCGGGTCCGGGCGTGAAGGGAGTACTCACGGACCCATCATGACACTGACGTGATTCTCACCTCTAACGGCTCGATCGCACCGGGAACGACGAAGGGACCCGGTCCAGTAGACCGGGTCCCTTCCAGGGTGACCCCAGCGGGATTCGAACCCGCGTTACCGCCGTGAGAGGGCGGCGTACTAGGCCGCTATACGATGGGGCCGTCACCGTTGCCCGGGGCCTCACCGACTGGCCAGACCGTTTGGGCAACCCCAGTAGTGTTTCACACTCGGGGGGTTTTCATCAAACTGACGAAATCCGCTGGGGTACCAGGACTCGAACCTAGAACGACGGTACCAGAAACCGCTGTGTTGCCAATTACACCATACCCCAAGGCTTGTCAAACGCTCTTCGGTAGACCGAGTTCTGAACGTCGACACACGCGCCGAATCTCTTCGGCACGGGTGTTCACTATACCGGCGGCCCGCCCGGATGACAAAACGGCGAACTACAGTGGGCCCATGTCGGCATCCACCTCTGCGCAAGCGCCTTCCCTGCGTCGCACCGTCACCACTGCGGGCCTGTTCTTCTTCATTCTGGGCGACGTCCTGGGCGCGGGCGTCTATGTCCTGGCCGGGGAGATCGCCGCCACGGCCGGCGGCGCCGTCTGGGCTCCCCTGGTCACCGCCCTGGCCCTGGCCCTGCTGACCGCGGGCTCATATGCCGAGCTGGCCACCAAATATCCCCAGGCCGGCGGCTCCTCGCACTACGCCACGCGCGCGTTCGGACCGTTCGTCGGGTTCGTGGTGGGATTCTGCATGCTCTCGGCCGGCATCGTCTCCGTGGGTGCCCTCGCGCTGGGCTTTGCCGGCGACTATCTCGCTGAGTTCGTCACGCTCCCCACCGCAGTGGTGGTCGTCGTGTTCCTGGGACTGTTGGCGGCTTTGAATGCCCGAGGGATCGCCGAGTCTCTGGGCGTCAATCGCGTCGCGACGATCATCGAGGTCTCTGGTCTTCTGGTGATCATCGCTCTCGGCGTGATCGTCCTGGCTCGAGGGGACGGAGACCTCGGGAGACTGACCGAGTTGGGGACTGCCGAGAACGGTCCGTGGTCCGCCGTGTTCGCCGGTACGGTCCTGGCCTTCTATTCCTACGTCGGCTTCGAGACCAGCGTGAACATCGCCGAGGAGACCAAGGACCCGGCCCGGTCCTACCCGCGTGCCCTCTTCGGCGCGCTCATGGTGGCCGGCGTCGTCTATGCCCTGGTCGGCGCGGCCGCGGCGGCGGTGATACCCACCGACGAGTTGGCCGACAGCACCGCTCCCCTGCTTCAGGTCGTCTCGGCCGCGGGGATCATTCCCCCGGTGGTGTTCAGTGCGGTCGCTCTGGTGGCGGTGGCCAATGGGGCACTGTTGACGGGCATCATGTCCTCACGCCTGGCCTACGGCATGGCCAAGGACGGATTGCTGCCGGGCGTGCTCACGCGGTTGCTGCCACAGCGGCGGACGCCGTGGGTCGCCATTCTCGCCACCACGGGATTGTCTGTGGTGCTCGCGCTGACCGGAACCCTGGAGGTCCTGGCCAGCACGATGGTGTTGCTGCTGCTCGTGGTGTTCGTCGCGGTGAACGCCGCCGTGCTGATGCTGCGCCGGGACACCGTGGATCGGCGTCATTTCCGCGTGCCGATCGTGCTGCCCATCGCCGGAATCGTCTCCTGCGTGGGACTGGCCACCCAGGTCGAAGGGGAGGTCTGGCAGCTGGGCCTCCCGCTCCTCGCCGTGGCCGCCGTCCTGGCGGGTATGGCCGCGTGGCGCCGCCGCGTCACCACAAGCAGGGCCGATTCAGGCCCTGGGCGCAACTAGGACCCCGAGGCCAGCTGCTGTTCGGCGGCGAAGCGGTCAAGCCGGGCCAGGGTGGACTCCTTGCCCAGGATCTCCAGGGACTCGAACAGCGGGGGTGAGACCTTCTTGCCGGACACGGCGGTGCGCACCGGTCCGAACGCCTGCCGCGGCTTGAGTTCCAGTCCGTCGATCAAGGCACTGCGCAGGGCGGCCTCGACGGACTCCGCCGACCAGGCATCGGAGCTGACTGACTCCACGGCAGCCCGAGCGGCGGCCACGGCACCGGCCAGGTCGGCGGGCATCCCCTTCAGGGCACCGTCCGCCGTCGTGATCTCCTCGTCGGCCTGGAAGAGGAAGGCGAGCATCTCCGCCGCCTCGCCCAAGAGGGCCACGCGCTCCTGGACCAACGGTGCGCCGGCGTCGAGAATCCGGTCTTCTTCGTCGGTCAGCTCCTGGCCCACGAGGCCGGCGGCCTGCAGGTAGGGCACCAGGCGCGCCCTGAAGTCGGCGCCGTCCAGCATCCGGATGTGCGTGCCGTTGATGGCCGTGGCCTTCTTCTCATCGAAGCGGGCCGGATTGGCGAGCACGTGGTGGATGTCGAAGGCGTCGATGAACTGTTCCCGAGTGAAGATGTCCTCATCGGCCGAGAGCGACCAGCCCAGCAGGGCGAGATAGTTGATCAGGCCCTCGGGGATGAAGCCGCGCTCGCGGTGCAGGAACAGGTTCGACTGCGGATCGCGCTTGGACAGCTTCTTGTTGCCCTCGCCCATGACGTACGGCAGGTGACCGAACTCCGGCATGTACTTGGCCACCCCGACGGCGTACAAGGCGCGGTACAAGGCAATCTGACGCGGTGTGGAGGAGAGCAGGTCCTCGCCGCGGAGCACATGGGTGGTCTCCATCAGCGCGTCGTCCACCGGATTGACCAGCGTGTACAACGGCGAGCCGTCGGCGCGAACCACCACGAAGTCCGGCACGGAGCCGGCCCCGAAGGTGATCTCGCCGCGGACGGTGTCCGTGAACGTGATCTCCTCGTCCGGCATCCGCAGCCGCAGCACGGGCGAACGGCCTTCAGCCCGGAACGCGGCCACCTCCTCCTCGGTCAGTTCGCGGTCGTAATTGTCGTAGCCGAGTTTGGGGTCCCGGCCGGCGGCCCGATGGCGGGCCTCGACCTCTTCGGCCGTGGAGAAGCACTCGTAGATGTAACCGGCGTCCTTGAGCTGGGCAATGACGTCCTGATAGATCTCAGCGCGCTGAGACTGTCGGTACGGACCGTGGGGCCCGCCGACCTCCACACCCTCGTCCCAGTCGATCCCGAGCCAGGCCATGGCCTCGAGCAGCTGCTGGCAGCTCTCCTCCGAATCGCGCTTGGCATCGGTGTCCTCAATCCGGAAGACCATGGTGCCGCCGGTGTGCCGCGCCCAGCCCCAGTTGAACAAGGCGGTGCGGATCAGCCCGACGTGCGGCGTCCCGGTCGGTGATGGACAGAAGCGGACGCGCACGGGGGCGTCGGCGGGGACAGCGGGAACATCGGCAGGGGCCGGTCGGGAAGTGTGGCTCATGATGGCCACCATCCTAGTGCGGCGGCGGGGTGGGGGCCGCCAGGGTGGATCAGCGGCGGTAGACGGTGCCCAGGGTGCCGATGCCCTCGACCGTCGCCTCGGTGCGCTGACCGGATTCCACCTGGCCGACGCCGGCCGGGGTCCCCGTGAGGATGATGTCGCCCGGCAGCAGAGTGAACGCCTCCGAGGCGGCAGCGACGATCTGGCGGACTCCGAAGACCATGTCTGCGGTGGTGCCCTCCTGGACCGTCTGCCCATCCAGGGCCATCGTGATCGTGAGGTCCTCGGTGTCGGAGGTGCTCAGCTCGGTCTCGATCCACGGGCCCAGGGGGCACGCGCCGTCGAAGCCCTTGGCCCGCGCCCACTGCAGGTCCCCGCGCTGGGCGTCCCGAGCGGTGAGGTCGTTGGCCACGGTGTAGCCGAACACCACGTCGTCCACGCGTTCCAACGGCACGTCCTTGCAGATGGTGCCGATGACCACGGCGAGCTCGGCCTCGTAGGAGACCTCCTCGGACCAGGCCGGAAGGGTCACCGGCTCGCCGGGACCGACCACCGAGGTGTTGGGTTTGAGGAAGAACTGCGGTCGGTCCGGGACCTCGTTGCCGAGTTCAGTCGCGTGATCGGCCCAGTTGCGCCCCACGCCGACGACCTTCGAACGGGGGATGATCGGGGCCACGAGCCGCACCTCCGCGAGCTGATGCCGCGTGGAGGTGGGCTGAATGCCCTGAAAGAAGGGATCGCCGTGCAGTTCGGTGACGACGAGTTCCTCAGCCGGGGCATCCGGCTCCCCTTCGACGATTCCGTAACGAGGTTCGGCAGTGGTGACAAAACGGGCGATGCGCATGGCCACCACCCTAATGGCACCATGGGCCAGCCGGGCGCGTAGTCCCGCACCGGGCGCGACCCCTATGGGATACTGTCGACGGCCGCGAGAACACGCCCCCGGCAGTGACTGAGCACTCTGAGCATGACTGAAAGCAGGACCGTGAACCCCACCATCGAGCGTCTCCGCCAGGAACTGTCCACGAAGGTCTTCGACCAAGGCTTCCACTGGCGGATCATGTTCTTGGGCAAGTCGATCAACGGCACCACGGACATCGTGTCCTCGTTGCACCGGTCCCTGAAGAACCTCGGACACCACGTCCTGGAGATGGACACCTCTCGGCATGCTGTCCTGGACAATCCGCACTGCGTCATGGGCGGCATGGGGCCGATCTATGTACGGTACGACCGAATTCGGCACATGGTGGACGAGTTCCAGCCCCAGATGATCATCCTCTGCGCCGGCGGCATGGTGTTCACCGAGGAGGACGCCCAACTCCTCAAGGACCGCGGCATCATGCTCGTGGGCACCACGTTGTCCGACCCGGACGTCTTCCCCACCGTCAAGGACCACATCCACACCTTCGACGTGCACACCACGAACTCCCAGACGGCTCTGCAGATGTACCGGGACGCCGGTGTGACCAACACCGTCTACCTGCCCTTCGGCATCGACCGCGGATTCGTCACGCAGGACGTCAAGACAGACCCGCAGTTCGAGCACGACGTCATCTGCCTGGGCCACGCCCACGACCGTCCGGACCGCAACAAGGTCATGACGGCCCTGGATGAACACTTCGACGTCAAGACCTACGGCCGCGGCTGGGATCTGCCGGACTCCGAACCCGTGGCCGGAACCGAGATGGTGCAGGCGCTCAAGGGCGGCAAGATCCACGTGAACTTCCCACTGACCCGGGCCGGCTTCATCAACATCAAATGCGGTGTCTTCGAATCAGCCGGCCAGGGCGCGCTCGTGGCCACCGGCAACTTCGACGAGATGGCTGACTTCTTCGAGTACGGCGAGGAGATCATCGGGTACGACGACGAGGCCGACCTCGCCGAGAAGATCCGCCAGCTGTTGGCCGATCCTGACGAGTACGA
This sequence comes from Citricoccus sp. GCM10030269, assembly GCF_042665635.1. Taxonomy (NCBI): domain Bacteria; kingdom Bacillati; phylum Actinomycetota; class Actinomycetes; order Micrococcales; family Micrococcaceae; genus Citricoccus; species Citricoccus sp. GCM10030269. The sequence goes on from NZ_JBHTCV010000005.1 coordinate 679,779, forward strand.
CCGGATCGCGGAGAACGGCTTCCGCCGGGTCATCACCAACCACCTGTACGAGCATCGATGGATGGACTTGTTCGCCAGCTTCCGCGAGCTCGACGAGCAGACCTTCCCGTGGCTGGACGCCGAGCGCCGCCAGACGCTGACCCGGACCCTCTCGGCCTCCCTGCCTCGGGCCAAGAAGGTCATCCTCTCCGGCTTCTACGGTGCTGGCAACCTCGGTGACGAGCTGATCCTCCGGTCGGTCTCGCATGCCCTGCACCGTGCCGACCCGGCCGTGCAGGTCCAGGTGGCCGCCGAGAGCGCCACGAAGGTCGAAGCCGCCCATGGACTGCAGGCCTTCCTCCGGCGCAACCTCAACGCCGCCGCGTACGAGGTGCACACCGCCGCGGCCGTCGTCGTGGGTGGTGGTGGCCTCTGGCACGACTACACCTTTGCCCGTGCCGGCGGACTGCAGGGCCTGTTCACCGGATCCACGATCTCGATGGCCGGGTTCGGCATTCTTCCCCTCATGGGCAAGGTGCTCGACAAGCCGTACCACGTCGTCGGCATGGGCGTCGGCCCCCTGACCGACGAGGACGCCCGCGCGACCGTCCGGTTCCTCGCCGAGCAGACCTCCTCGCTCTACGTCCGCGACCCGGAATCGGCCGAGCTGTTGCGTTCCCTGCCCGTCGACGCCGAACGCATCACCACCGGACCCGATGTCGTCCATGCCGTTCCGCTGCCCGCGGCCGAGACCGTGGCCCCGCAGGTTCCGGCCGTGATCGCCGAGGCGAAAGCCGCGGGACGGCCGGTCATCGGCGTCAATCTGCGTCCCTGGGCGCACGAGGACATGGGACCGGTCATCGAGACCGTCGCCGCGGCCTTGGCCGACGCCGTGCCCGCGGAGGCGACCGCGCGGCCGCTGTTCGTGTCCGTGCCGATGCAGGCCGGTGAATCGTACGACGTCGGCACCGTCGCCCAGGTGTTCGCCCAGCTGCCCGCGGGCGCGGAGACCTGGACCCCGGAGGCCCCTCTTGATCTGGAGACCCTGGCGGCCCTGTATCAGTCCATGGACGTGCTCGTGGCGATGCGGCTGCACGCAGCGCTCGTGGCTCATCGCTGCGGTGTGCCCGTGGTCGGTCTGGGCTACGACCCGAAGGTCGGCCGTCACTTCGAGGAGATCGGCCGCGGCGACTGGTGCCTGCCTCTGACGGTGGACCGGGCGACCCTGGCCGACCGACTCCGCCGGGGCCTCGAGTCGGAGTTGCCGGCCAGCACCCGCGATGCCCTCGACCGACTCGGCGAGGAAGCCTCGCGAGCCCTCGCCGTCTCCGCCGAGATGATCGCGGAATCGCCGGTTCCGGACGCCGTCTACGAGGTTCCCGCCGAGAATGCGGTGGGCACCGGACTTCCTCCGGAGACCAACACCAAGCCGACGCGGTTTGTGGGACTGCAGCCGGCCGGCGTCGGGCTCTCGGTTCCCTCCGGCCGACCCCACGGACGGTTCCGGGCCAGCGCCTTCGAGATCGATCTCAGCCTGCCCGTGACCAAACCCGAGAAGGGCATGGAGCTGCGCTGGGACGGTGAACTGCACATCGAGGGCGAGGGAGTCAAGGATCTTGGCTTCACGCTGTCCTCGCCGTGGTCGAATCCCAAGGCCACTGGACGACTGTTCGCCGAGATCGAGGTGGCGGGCAAGACCTTCTCCCTGGATCTGGCTCAGGACCACGGCACCGTGTTGCTGCATCTGGTGCACGAGGCTGGAGAGGCCCTGCCGTTCACCTTCCGACTGCGCGTGGCCCGCAGCGCCTTCAGCGCGTCCTCGTGGCCGAAAGCCTCCGCCACGAACCTCGCCCTGGTGTCCGTGGCTGATACCGCCGCCGGGCTCGGTCCGTCGCTGATGGCCTCGGCGGGAACCGTCAAGGACTCCTGACCGTTCCCACTCCCCCAAGGTCAGCGGTGCTGGCCAGGGGGCGGTCCGCTGCCTCCACGTGTGTTAGTTGGCATATCGCGTTTTGCCGTTTTCGACGTTTTTGATTCAAGACAATTTGCTGCGTCCCGTTGTTGTGAATATGATACCTCTCTACATCTCGTTCCGAACGAGAAGCTGGATAGTTGTGAGAGAGGGGGCGGGTGACATTCGGGGGCGTCAGATCTTACGTGTTTTCACTGTCTCAGTTATAGCCCTTTTCGGTCTGACGGGCTGCTCGGGCGGTGAAGGCGGCGTCGACGTTCCCAGCGGATCAGCACAGCCACCCACCTCCACGGTTGGGTCCGATTTTGACGTCATTGTTTTCGGCGGTTCACCCTCTGGAGTCGCCGCCGCGGTCACCGCTGCGGAATGGGGCCAGAAGCATGGGCACCGAGTCGCGTTGATCAGCCAGTATCCGACGGTTGGCGGTGCCATCTCCAACGGCCTCGGGGCTGCCGATATTGGTGCGAAGTCCGCAGTGACGGGCTATGCTGACCGGTTTTTTCAGCAGATTCGGGATACCTATGATGACCCTGGAGCCTGGAACGTGACTCCCAGCGATGCAGAGAACATCTTTCGTGGGCATTTGCGCGAGGCCGGGGTCGAGATCTTTACGGATGAGACGCTGGAATCGGTGGCGAGAACTGGCGAACAGATCGACTGCATGACCACCACGCGAGCTGAGTATTGCGGCCCCGTTTTCGTCGATGCGACTTATACCGGCGAACTCGCCGCCGCTGCCGACGTTCCCTTCCGTTTGGGCTACGACGACTGGTTCGACTATGACGAGCCACGGTCGGACCGCGTCTGGAAAGTCCTCTCCGCATTAAGACCGGAGGACGTTCCGGGCGCCGAGGCCGCGTTCGAGGAGAACCCCTATGTCACGACTGGTGTCCGACCCTCCGAATCCTGGAGTGAGGACGCCGGTGAGGGCGGGGTGTCCATGACCTACCGCCTCTGCGTGACCAAGGACGACGACAACAAGATTCCGTTTGCCAAAACAGAGAACTACGAGAAGTACGCGGACGGATGGAGGCGTTGGCTGGGCGGGTTGTCCTGGGGAGCCAAGCTCGCCGATCACGGAAGCATTGTTGGCGCCATCCAAATTGCCCCGACCCATGATGGGAAATGGGACTTCAATAACGGACACGGATTCGCCAATGTCCCGGCGCCGGACGGGCTGTTTAACGGTGAACGTGAAGCGGTCTTCGAACAGATGGAGGACTATCAGCGCAACTGGATGTGGTTCGTTCAACACGAGACTCCCGAAAGCCTTCGTGAATCGATGGCCGGCTTTGGTTTATGTTCTGACGAGTTCGCGGAAAACGACAATTGGCCGTACGAACCTTACATCCGTGAGGGGCGCCGCATCGTCGGCGAGCAGACGCTGACGATGCACAACATTGATGATCCGACTCAGCGCGTTGCCGACGAGAGCATTGCGATCGGCGCCTATGACATCGACAACAAGCCGAGCGAGTACCGCTACTGGGACGGTGTCATGTACCGGGACTCCGCTTCCTACGCGGACGTGCCTTGGTACGAAATACCGCGCGGGGTGATCCACCCGGTCAATCTCAACAACCTGATGGTGACGGTCAACGTCTCAGCGACCTCCCGAGCGCACGGCTCGCTACGCATGGAGCCGCAGTACATGGCGATGGGCGAGGCCGCGGGTGCGATCGCGTTTTCAGCGCTGCTCAACGGGACGACGCCAGCTGACGTTGACTGGCAATCGGCTGACTACGCACTCCGCATGAACGGTAACGTGCGGAAGCTGTCGCGGTTGTGTGAGGGCATGGCCGAGGACCGACATCGCATGGCCGCAGGCCTCGACCCAGTGACGTGTGAACCGACAGCACGCCAGGACACCGACCGCTCATGAAGACCAGCACACAGAGAAAGCGCCACGCGTTGGTCCACACCAGTACCTACTGGCCGGTCAGCACCGCCAAGGTTCCGGCGGATTGAGCACGCTCTTCGAGTCGCGCCACGAATCCATCCCAGATGTCCTGATGCACCACGTACTCTTCGCGCCAGGGCTTCGCCGGGCCGGCCCAGTGGATGAGTTTGGGCTCAATCCCCACTTCTTGCTGAGCGATCGCGTTCCAGCGGATGTCCAGCGCCGTCCGCTGGGGACCAGTGTAGAAGTTGAGGATCTCCTGGTCATTCATCCCGAAACCGCCGGCCATTCCGAGGTACCGGTGGCAGAAGTCGTCCGAGCGCATGCGCTCCAGATCCATCACCATCACGCCCGCGTTGAATGACGTGAAGTCGTACGGCAAGAGGTTGTGTATTCCGCGGCGCATTTCCGCTGCGGTCTTGGCCTCCAGTCGCACCGACGCTCGGTAGATGTTGCTGAAGCCGCTCTCCGCCCACGATGCCGGCGCCGAACGTCCGCCAATGGCGTTGCCGTTCAAGTCGGTGTCGAAGAGCTCGCCGATGTCCCCGACGGTCACGGCGTCAATGTCGTGATAGATGACGCGATCGACATCCGGCATCAGCAGGGGCAACAGCAATCGGTCCATGGTCGAGACGGTGATGTGCCGCAACATGCCGGCGATCTCGCCATAGTGCACGTCATCGCAAGGAAGGAACGTGAACGAGGCGTCGGGGAACGTAGCCGCCAGCGCGTCGAAGTAGTCGCGACCCAGCCCGCGGGTGAGGACCTGGAAATGCACTGGTCGCGAGGTCCCGGACAGGATGCTCTGTACGACCACAGGGACCTCTGCCCGGAGGTTCTGATCGGACGCCAGCGCAACATAGACCGTGCCGTCGGGAGATTCCGAACCGCGAACTGCCGCGGTGGACGACACGGTGTGGCTTCCGGCCAGGATGGTCGCAATCGCCTCTTCAACGTCGAACTGAACCGCAGGCAGCTCGAATGGACGGGCACAGTATTCTTCAGCGGCTGCGACGTCCTCAGCGGTGAGTTCGCGCCACCGGCTGTACACCGCCTCGGTGGATTCTCCCGCCGCAATGAGCCGGTAGATGGCCTCCAGTTTGGTGCGGAGGCCTTGCTGGATCGCTTCCAGCCCCGGAGCTTCCGGAGTCATCCCCAGGAGCCCGTCGAAGCGCACGTCGCCCATCCGGCCGGGAACGAAATCGACGTGACAGCCCAAAGACGTGGCGGGAAGGTAGCAGTGCAGGCGAGACGTGATGATGCGGTCGTAGTGTCGGTAGCCCTCGAGCAGGTCGAGAGCATCCGTGACGTTCCGGCTCAGCGTGGATCGACTGATCTCAGCCGAGGCCTGAGTGATCGTGTCCACTGGCGTGCCGACCGGAACGAGCGCCCCGACGGCATCGCTCATGCCTTTGTCCACAATGGCCACTCTGCCGTGGCGCGACGCGGAATCCGCGTCCGGGAAGACGGCGTTCACGGTGGTGGTCAGGCAACCCGAGAAGAAGGCTTCGACCCCCACGCTGCGTAGCAAGTACACAGTGGTCCAGTCACGGCAACCGATCGGCCCGTGGTCACGCAGGTAGGAGATGGCCTCATCCGTCAGCATTTCGCGACGATTGATGTGGAAGGAGACGAACAAGGGGTTGACCTGCTCTGGCCAGGGGAAGTCGTACCGGCCCCGGAACGGCGCATGCATGTACCAGCCGAACGCCACCAACCACGTGTTGTCCGGAATGGCATTGCGATGCATGTCGTCGCGGTCTACGCGTACCACGTTGACGTCCGCATCACGGTCTAGTTGCTTGCGGAACGGTTCGGCCGTGCGCGACTGGAGCAGCTCGACGGTGGACGTCAGACCCTCTTCGCCGTGGACCGTGAGGTTCTGGAATTGGGCCAGATGCGTCAAGGAACCAATGGTCTGAATGTAGTCGCCGATGTTGGCGGACTGCCGAGTGAAGTCAGGATGCTTGTAGTCCAAGATCCCGATGTTCACGGCATCCGGCAACCACGATTCCTGGCCGCGCGCCTCCCGGCGAGTCATCTCGTACCACTGACGCAACCACTCATATTCCTTCAGATCACGATCCTCCAGCTGCGGCGCGTCCCCGCAGTCCGCTTCCAGGGCATCGAAGTGTTCCCGGGCGAAGTCGTCTTCCCGTTCACGCAATGCGAGCTTGACCACCTGGAAGCGAACCTTGTCGGTCGTCAGCAGTTCCGAGCGGCGTTCCTTGACGATGCTCATAGCCCGCTGGGAATCGCGACGAAACTCGAAGTCGAGCCATTCGGCGGGAACGAGCTCGGCGGCCACCTCGGGCTCGAGCGCCCCGAAATGATGTTCCGCCAGGTCGTACAGATCCTGATACATGGCCACCAGGCCAATGGCGGCGTGGCCGGCCTGAGCTGTGCCCTCATACTGAATCAGAGAGTGCCCGACCGACCGGGCGCGCGCGTGCATGCTTCGGGCCAACAACGTGCGGACGAGTCCGATGGCCGCATGGTCGATCCGCAGTCCGTTCTCCAGGTTCTGCGTGAGCTGGGCGAAGGCGTTCAGCGCCTGAATGGTCTTCAGCGCATGCCGCCGTGATTGCTCTGCGTTCATCTCTGGGTCGATCGGATGGCCGGCCTGCTTCAGGCCCAGGCCGACGGCCGAGCGAAAGAGCTTCGCGTGCTGTAGCTCCTGCTCCAGCTCGTCGATGCGCCGCTGAAGCACAGCGGTATCGGTGGGACGTGTTGCTTGACGATCCGCCGCGGTCGCACTGGCCTGGCTGGCCGCCGTCGGGCCTGTTCCTCCCGTGTGCATGAGGGAACGGCTGGCGCGGGCCGCTTTGCGGGCCCATCGCAGCGCTGGCGTCCGACGTACTACTGAGCGAATCTCGTCCTTCATACCCATCCCGATCTTGCCGGAGACGTCACGTTCTTGGGCGCGACGCATGACCCGGCACTGTGTTCTCAGTCCACGCTACCGTTTCGACTGGTCTAGTACCGGCACGCCGCACGGCGACTAGTGTGACGGTATGCACGATGGGATCCCCGATTCTCTCCCCTCCCCCGGCCTCGAGGCGAAGCACGAAACCGCTCCAGGGCCGATGCCCACGTTGGTCAGCTTCTACGCCGGTGGTCAGTACTACTATGACGCCGCGGCCGCCCTGCGGCGGGATTGCGAGCGGCTGGGCATGCCGCACCATATCGAGGAACTGTCCGAAGACCTTCGTGACTGGGGCGCCATCACGCGCTTGAAGATCGCGTTCTATCGGCGCATGCACGAGAGGTTCGGAGCAATCCTCTGGGTCGACGTGGACACACGCCTCGTCCGTCTGCCGGAGCGGTTGCGAGGATGCACCTTCGACCTCGTGGGATTCGCCGGACGATACCGCTACATCCGCGACTATGACCCGTTCCAAGTGGCCCGCTTCTGGATTCCGTCGTTCCTGTTTTTCGGGGCTACGCCGGAGGCCCGACGATTTCTCGACCTCATGGTCGCGATCGAGCAGCAAACCACCGAGTCGGTGACGGACGACTACGTCTTACAAGAGGCCTGGGCTCGTCACGACACCCCGTTGGCGGTCGGGCTCTTGCCTCCAGGACTCGTGGCCCGTCCATCGGACCCACTGAACGACCACCACGTCTTCGTCCACGGTGACAGTGGAAACGTGTCTGCGTTCAAGAGCGGTCTCGTTCAGCACGACAAGATCGGCGACAGCCCTGCGGTGCGAAGCCAGGTTTTGGGCATGGAAGCAATAGACGCCATGAAAGAACGAAACCGCCCGTTGGCTCTCGAACTGGCCAAGCGTGCATTGGCAGTCGCGCCCCATAATGCCGAGGCGGCCGTTCGGCTCTCCCGGTATTTCAAGATCAACCAGGAATCGTCGAAATCCCGAGACGTCCTCACACAGCAACTGGACCTGGACCCGACGCTTGAGCTGACACGAGTGGAGCTGATCTCGCGATTGGCTGAGGACGGCGATTTCGAGGGCGCTCGTCGCGAAGCAGACTATGTCCTGGCTGAAGGATCACCTCAAGCCGCGGCGCAGACGCGGTCAATCTGCGACGACCTCGGTAGGGACGAGCGGGCTCTGTCCCTGGGCCTGCGCCCCGAACAGCGTCCGCGCATGTGGTGGAAAAAGACTCCCTACCCGGGAGACTTCGGAGACGTGCTCGGCCCGTGGATGGTCGAATGGATCACCGGTCGTCCGCCGAGGTTCGGCCGGCGGAATGACAGCCTGCTGGGGATCGGCTCGGTCATCAAGTTCGCCACGGAGAAGTCCGTCGTGTGGGGAGCTGGCACGGTGCGCCGTGATGACCTGCTCTCTGCCGAAGCCCGGTACCTCGCCGTCCGCGGACCACTGACGCGAGACGCCGTCCTGGCGGCTGGCGGTTCGTGTCCTGAGATCTACGGCGACCCCGCTCTGCTGCTGCCCCGATACGTTCCCGCCCACGAAGGCCCGAAGACGCACGACGTCGGCTTCGTCCGACACGTCACTCAGGAGAACCTGCAACTGGAATTCGACGGCGTCGCCGATATTCGGCTGTCCGGGGTGGGAGAGGACTTTCTTCGCTCAGTCGTGGAACAGATCACGTCTTGCCGGCGCATTGTGTCCACGTCACTCCACGGCGTCATCGTGGCCCATGCCTACGGGATCCCGGCGCGCTGGGCGGTCCTCGGCGATGCTTCCGAAGCCGTCAGCGGTGACGGCACCACGTTCGAGGATTACTTCCGTTCCGTTGGCCTGCCGACCCAGACGCCGTTGGAACTCTCCACAGACACGGTGATCAGCCCAGCATTGGCCGAGGGACTGCCCGAGTCGGTGGAGGTGGACTTCGACGGTGATGCTCTGTCCGCGGCCTTGGCTGAGGCTTACCGGTAACTAGGCCAGCCGGTAGAGCCAGCCGTGGCGGTCGTCGCCGTGGCCGGTCTGCAGCGCCAGCAGCTCACGCCGGATATCCAGGGCGATCGAATCGCCGGGAGTGATCGTCGGCGAGTCGAAGGCGTCCTCGCCGTCCACCAGGGTGCCGATCGGGGTGATGACGGCGGCCGTGCCACAGGCGAAGACTTCGGTGATCTCCCCGCTGGCCACGCCATCGCGCCACTCGTCCAAGGTGACCGTGCGCTCGGTCACGGTCAGGCCCCGGTCACGCCCCAATTGGAGAATCGACGACCGGGTGACGCCATCCAGGATCGTGCCCGTGAGTTCCGGCGTCACCAGCGATCCGTCCTTGAAGACGAAGAAAACGTTCATGCCGCCCAGTTCCTCAACGGCGTTGTCCCGCACCGGATCGATGAACAGCACTTGGTCGCATCCGTGGGACGAGGCCTCGAGCTGTGCCGCCAGAGACGCGGCGTAGTTACCGCCGAATTTGGCAGCGCCGGTTCCCCCATGGCCGGCTCGAGCGAGCTCTCGTGAGACCCAGATGGACACGGGCTTGAGATCGCCGCCGAAGTAGTTTCCGGCCGGGGAGGCGATGACGTGGTAGCTGACCTGGTTGGACGGCCGCACCCCGAGAAACTCCTCCGTGGCGATCATGAACGGGCGAAGGTACAAAGACTGTCCTTCAGCGTCCGGAACCCAGGAGACGTCGGTGGAGACCAACGCCCGCAGCGATTCCAGGAAGTCGTCTTCCGGGAGTTCCGGCAAGGCCAGACGCTTCGCAGACCGGTTCATCCGCGCAGCGTTCATTCGGGGGCGGAAGGTCCACACACTGCCATCGGCATGGCGGTAGGCCTTGAGCCCCTCAAAGACCTCTTGCGCGTAGTGGAACACTGCGGCGGCCGGCGACAACGTCAGCGGGGCGAACGGCTCGACCCGAGCATTGTGCCACGTGCCACCGCTCTGCAGTCCGTGCTGCGCGTCTCCACGAGTCCAGTCGATGGACACCATGTGATCGGTGAAGTGCTGGCCGAATCCGGGATCCTCCAGAATCTCCTGTCGCGTCGCCTCCGATGCAGGCGAAGGGTGGGAGTGGACGGCAAATTCCAAAGTCACGGCAGCTTCTTCCTTCCGATCACGTTCATCCATCATAGGGCCGGTCAGACGGCCCGAGAGATGGCGTCGCCGATCTGCGCAGTGGTGCGAGTGGTGGTCTCTCCAGCGGATTCGCTGCGGGCGCTGAGATCGGCCCAGACGGCCTCGTTGATGCGCCGGGCGGCGTCGACGCGCCCGGCATGTTCGAGCAGCAAGGCTGCTGACAGGATGGCCGCCGTGGGATCCGCCTTCTGCTGACCGGCGATGTCCGGCGCGGAACCGTGCACGGGTTCGAACATGGACGGCCCGGTTCCTGAGATGTTCACGTTGCCGGAGGCGGCCAGTCCGATGCCCCCGGTCACGGCTGCCGCCAGATCCGTCAGGATGTCCCCGAACAGGTTGTCGGTGACGATCACATCGAATCGGCCGGGGTCGGTGGTCAGGAAGATGGTCGCCGCGTCCACGTGCAGGTAGTCGTGTGTGACGTCCGAGTACTCGGCGGCCACCGTCTCGACGGCGCGGCGCCACAAGTGGCCAGCATGCACCAACACGTTGTGCTTGTGCACCAAGGTGACGTGACGGCGCTCCCTGCTGGCCGCGAGGGCGAAGGCATGGCGGACGACCCGGTCTACCCCGAAGGCCGTGTTGAGCGAAACCTCGGTGGCGATCTCCTGCGGCGTGCCCACACGAATGGAACCACCATTGCCGACGTAGGGTCCTTCGGTGCCCTCACGGACCACCACGAAATCGATGGTCCCGGGGTTCGCCAGCGGGCTGACCACCCCGGGATACAGCCGGGACGGACGCAGATTCACTCCATGATCCAAGGAGAACCGCAGCCTCAGGAGCAATTCCCGTTCGATCAAGCCGGAGGGAACGCGGGTGTCTCCGGGTGCGGCGCCCACGGCACCGAACAGGATGGCGTCATGGCCGCGCAGCCGGTTCAGCGTCTCCTCGCTCAGGGTCTCCCCCGTCTGAAGCCAATGTGCGGCCCCCAGGGAATAGTCGGTGGTGCGGATCTCCGCATCTCCCGCCGACGCCGTGGCCGCGCGCATCACCTTCAGCGCCTCTGCGGTCACTTCCGGGCCGATGCCATCACCACCGATGACGGCCAGGTCAAGGACGCCGGCAGGGCCGGACGTCGGCACGGTGGGAGCGGAAGCGGGAGCGACGTTGTCCATGGCGTTAGGCTAGGCCGACGTCGAGAGCACCGTCCACCATGTGGTCCCACTGTCCATATTCCGGACACCCGATCCCTGACCCCCGACACTTTGCGGGCAGAACGAACCGGTTCGTTCTGCCCCCACAGTGACACGGGGTTGAAAATCGGGTCGGGTTAGGCGTCGGTGGGGTCTTCGTGGCGAGGGAAGACGGGGCGCGGCGCGGGCAGGGGGCTGCCCGGCACCAGAGCCTCGTCCCAGGCGGCGAAGGATCGCGGGCCCTGGCCGGAGGCCACCGTCCGGCCGGCGTCGCCGCTGTCGCTCACGCCGAGCAGGTCCAGCAGTTGGCTGGCCGAGTCGGGCATCACCGGCTGGATCAGCAGGCCGACTCGCCGAAGGGTCTCCAGGGTGACATAGAGGACCGTGGCCATCCGCGCCGGATCGGTCTTGCGCAGCACCCAGGGCTGTTGCTCCGCGAAGTAGGCGTTGGCGTCCCCGAGGACGGCCCACGTCGATTCGAGGGCGTGGTGATAGTCCTGCACGGCGTAGTCAGCCCGCGAGAGGTCCAGCAGACCGGACACGGCGTCCAGCAGGGCGCGGTCAGCCTCAGTGAACTCGCCCGGCTCCGGAACCGCGCTATTCAGGTTCTTCGCCACCATAGACAGTGAGCGCTGGGCCAGGTTCCCGAGATTGTTGGCGAGGTCGGCGTTCTTCCGCGCGACGACGGCGTCGTGGTTGTACGTGCCGTCCGCGCCGAAAGGGAACTCCCGCAGCAGGAAGTATCGCACCGCGTCGAGGCCGTACTGCGCGGCCCAGTCGTCCGGAGACACCACATTGCCCAAGGACTTGGACATTTTCTCGCCGTTGTTGTTGAGGAAGCCGTGGATCATCACCCGCTGAGGCAATTCGAGTCCGGCGCTCATCAGGAACGCGGGCCAGAACACGCAGTGGAACCGGGAGATGTCCTTGCCGATGACGTGCAGATCGGCCGGCCAGAACCGGCGGAACTGCTCCGAATCGGTGTCGGGGAATCCTGCGCCGGTGAGGTAATTCGTCAGCGCGTCGACCCACACGTACATCACGTGGTGATGCGCCGACTGATCAGCCGAACCGCCCTCGGGCGCCGGGACGTCGATGCCCCAGTCGAAGGAGGTGCGCGAGATCGACAGGTCTTCGAGGCCGGACTCCACAAACCGGATGACCTCATTGAAGCGGTACCGCGGCGCGGCGAAGTCGGGACGGGTGCGGTACAAGTCCAGCAAGCGGTCCTGGTACTGCGAGAGGCGGAAGAAGTAGCTCTCCTCCTCCGTCCACGTCACCTCGGTGCCGGTCTCGAGGGCATACCGCAGCCCGTCGTCCCGGGTCTCGACTTCATCCTCGGCGAAGAAGCGCTCATCTCGCACGGAGTACCAGCCGGCATACCGGCCCAGGTAGATATCACCCGCGGCCTCCATCCGGCGCCAGATCTCCTGACTGGAACGGTGGTGCTGTTCCTCCGTTGTCTGGATGAACCGGTCGTGGGAGATGTTCAGCACCTCCTCGTCCATCCGCTGGAACGCCGCGGAATTCCGGGCGGCCAGTTCAGAGGGGGTGATGCCCTCGCGTTCGGCCGTCTGCGCCATCTTCTGACCGTGCTCATCCGTGCCGGTCAGGAAGTACACGTCCTTGCCGTCCAGCCGCTGGAAACGAGCCATCACGTCGGTGCCCACCATCTCGTAGGCATGGCCGATGTGCGGTTCCCCGTTGGGATAGTGGATGGAGGTGGTGAGGTAGTACCGGTCGTCACTCACAGGCGTCGCACGTACAGGTGTCTCGCTCATAGACGCTCAGTCTTCCAGGTCGATGCCGGCAACCTTGGAGGCGCCGATGGCCTGGCCAACCTCGTCCGCCACGCCGGCGGGCAAGGCGGAGTCCAGGGTGAGCATGGCCAGCTCCTCGCCGCTCTCCGGCTGACGGGAGACGTCCATCCCGGCGATGTTCACGCCGGCGTCGCCCAGGATCCGGCCGATGGTGCCGATGACTCCCGGCCGTCCGGCGTAGCGGAAGACCAGCAGGTGAGTGGCCAGCGGGACCTCGAGCTCGTACCCGTCGATGCCGATGACCTTCTGCACCTGCTTGGGACCGGTCAGCGTACCGGACACGGACAGCTGCGTGCCGTTCGAGGTGGCGCCCTTGACCGTCACCGTGTTGCGATAGGCCGGCGACTCCGGCGTGGTGGTCAGCCGAGACTCCACCCCGCGCTGTTCAGCCAGCACCGGAGCGTTCACATAAGAGACCTGATCCGAGACGACGTCGGTGAACACACCCTTCAGCGCCGCCAACTGCAGAGACTTGACGTCCTTGTCCGCGATCTCGCCGGCGACCTCGAGCTCCACCACGGTCAACGAGTCCCCGGTGGAGAGCGCCGTGAGGATCCGACCGAGCTTCTCGGCGAGCGGGATGCCGGGGCGGACGTCCTCATCGATGAGGCCACCGGCGACGTTCACCGCATCCGGCACGAGCTCGCCGGCCAGCGCCAGGCGGACGGACTTCGCCACAGACACGCCGGCCTTCTCCTGTGCCTCGGTGGTGGAGGCGCCCAAGTGCGGGGTGACCACGGCCCGGTCGTGCTCGAAGAACGGCAGACCCACGGCCGGTTCGGAGGAGAACACGTCGATGGCCGCGCCTCCGATGGTCCCGGCCTCCAGGGCACGGTGCAGAGCGTCCTCGTCGATCAGGCCGCCGCGCGCCACGTTGACGACGAAGGCGGTGTCCTTCATGGTCGCGAACTGTTCGTCCGAGATCATGCCGATGGTCTCCGGCGTCTTCGGCATATGAATGGTGATGAAGTCCGACTGCGCCAGCAGCTCATCCAGGCTGAGCAGCTGTGCGCCGATCTGCTGGGCGCGAGCGGAGGTGACGTACGGGTCGTAGGCCAGGATCTCCATGCCGAACGAGCGCATCCGCTCGGCGACCAGGGAACCGATGCGGCCCAGACCGATGATGCCCAGCTTCTTCTCGTACAACTCGACGCCGGAGTACTTGGAGCGCTTCCACTCCCCGTCCTTGAGGGCGCGGTTGGCGGGAGCGATGTTGCGGGCCACTCCGAGGATGTGCCCGCAGGTCAGCTCGGCGGCGGAGAGGATGTTCGAGGTCGGCGCGTTGACCACCATCACGCCGGCCTGCGTGGCGGCCTTGGTGTCCACATTGTCCAGGCCGACGCCGGCACGGGCGATGACCTTCAGACGGGGCGCCGCGGCGATGGCCTCGGCGTCCATCTTGGTGGCCGAGCGGACCAGTACCGCGTCCGCCTCACGCAGGGCGGGGAGCAGCTGGGCACGGTCGGCGCCGTCTGTGTTCCTGATCTCAAAGTCCGGACCAAGCGTGTCCACGGTGGCCGGGGACAGTTCTTCAGCGATGAGGACAACGGGCTTGGTTTCAGACACGGGTCAATCACCTTCGTTTTAGTCAGTGGTGCCGACGGTTCACTGGGGTCGGCCGTTCTTGATTCTAGAGGTCTGGAGCGACGTCGGCTCCCCGCCCAAGGCGAGGAGCCGACGTCGTGCTGTCCGGTGACGTGATCATCCGGGCGGCGTTTCCGCTCAGCGGGCGGCGGTGCCCTCGGTGTAGTCGTCGTCCGAATCCTTCAGCCAGGAGAACATTTGGCGCAGCTCACGGCCGGTCTTCTCGATCGGGTGCGACTCGCCAGCGGCGCGGAGCTTGGAGAACTCCGGAGCGCCGTTGGCCTGATCGTCCATAAAGCGCTTCGCGAAGGTGCCGTCCTGGATGTCCGCGAGAACGGCCTTCATGTTCTGCTTGACGTTGGGGTCGATCACGCGGGGGCCGGAGACGTAATCTCCGTACTCAGCGGTGTCCGAGACGGACCAGCGCTGCTTGGCGATACCGCCCTCGACCATGAGGTCGACGATGAGCTTGAGCTCGTGCAGCACCTCGAAGTAGGCGATCTCCGGCTGGTAACCGGCCTCCGTCAGGGTCTCGAAGCCGTACTGGATCAGCTGCGAAGCGCCGCCGCAGAGCACGGCCTGCTCGCCGAAGAGGTCCGACTCGGTCTCCTCGGTGAAGGTGGTCTCGATGACTCCGGCGCGAGTGCCCCCGATGCCCTTGGCGTAAGACAAGGCCAGGTTCTTGGCGTCGCCGGAGGCGTCCTGCTCCACGGCGATCAGGGCCGGCACACCGCGTCCGGCCTCGAACTCGCGGCGGACCACGTGCCCCGGGCCCTTCGGGGCGACCAGGGCGACGTCGACGCCGGCCGGCGGCTGGATGTAGCCGTACCGGATGTTGAAGCCGTGGGCGAAGAACAGGGCGTCCCCGTCCTGCAGGTTCGGGGCGATGTGCTCCTGGTAGACCTTGCCCTGAACCTGGTCCGGGGTGAGCATCATGATCAGGTCGGCCTCGGCCGCAGCCTCGGCCACGGACACAACCCGCAGGCCCTCGGCCTCGGCCTTGGCGCGGGATGCCGAGCCCTCAGCCAGGCCGATCCGGACGTCCACGCCGGAATCGCGCAGACTCAGTGAGTGGGCATGGCCCTGGGAGCCGTAGCCGATGACGGCGACGGTGCGCCCCTGGATGATCGAGAGGTCTGCGTCGTCCTCGTAGTACTTCGTGGTCACGGGTGTTCTCCTCTGGTCAGATGTATCTGTCTGAATCTTCTGTATTGGTCTGCGTCGGTCTGGACGTGGTGGGCTACGACTTCGGCAGAGCGCGGTCGGTCATCGACTTGCCCCCTCGTCCGACGGCGATGGTGCCGGAACGCACGAGTTCGCGGATCCCGAAAGGCTCCAGTACCTCCAGCAGGGCACTGAGCTTGTCGGCGGCCCCGGTGGCCTCAATCGTCACCGAGTCCGTGGAGACGTCCACCACGGAGGCCCGGAACAAGTCGACGGCCTGGACGACTTGGGGACGGACCGAGGCATCCGAACGGACCTTCACGAGCAGGTGGTCTCGCTGGACAGACGCGCCGGGGGCGAGCTCCACGACCTTGATGACGTTGATCAGCTTGTTCAGCTGTTTGGTGACCTGCTCCAGCAGGTCTCCCTCGGCGTCGACCACCACGGTGATGCGGGACAGGCCCTCCACCTCGGAGGTGCCCACCGCCAGCGAATGGATGTTGAAGGCGCGGCGGGCGAAGAGGCTGGCGACGCGCGTCAGCACGCCCGGCACGTCCTCGACCAGTACGGACAATGTGTGTCGTGCCATGGGTCAGTCCTCCTCGTCCCAGTCCGGCGTCAGGTCTTTGGCGACTTGGATTTCGCTGTTGCTCACTCCGGCGGGGACCATCGGCCACACCATGGAGTCGCGGGAGACCACGAAATCGACGACGACGGGCCGGTCGTTGACGGCCATGGCCTGTTCAATGGTGGCGTCCAGATCTTCGTCCCGATCGCACCGCAGACCGAGGCAGCCGTAGGCCTCAGCGAGCTTGACGAAGTCCGGCACCCGGATCGTG
The DNA here is from genome assembly GCF_042665635.1 of Citricoccus sp. GCM10030269. Taxonomy (NCBI): domain Bacteria; kingdom Bacillati; phylum Actinomycetota; class Actinomycetes; order Micrococcales; family Micrococcaceae; genus Citricoccus; species Citricoccus sp. GCM10030269. The sequence goes on from NZ_JBHTCV010000005.1 coordinate 696,196, forward strand.
TCATGGCCCGTGTTCAGGTCCGTGTTCGAGTAGCGGGACTCATAGAACAGCGTCTGCCACTGGCGCACCATGCCCAGGGACGAGTTGTTGATCACCGCGACCTTGATCGGGATCTTGTTGATCATGCAGGTGGCCAGTTCCTGGTTGGTCATCTGGAAACAGCCGTCTCCGTCGATGGCCCACACCACCCGGTCCGGGCTGCCCACCTTGGCCCCCATGGCGGCCGGCACCGAGAAGCCCATGGTTCCCAGACCGGCGGAGTTGAGCCACTGGTGGGGCCGCTCGTACTTCACGAACTGGCTGGCCCACATCTGGTGCTGGCCGACGCCCGCCACATAGACCGCCTCCGATCCGGAGTGGGCCGAGATCCGCTCAATCACCTTCTGCGGAGACATCAGCCCGTCCTCGGTGGGGGTGTAGCCGATCGGGTAGGTCTCGCGCAGGCGGTTCAGCACTGTCCACCATTCGGCCAGATCGGGGGTGCCGCTCTGGCTGAAGGACTCGCGCACGGCCTCGGTCAGTTCGGGGATGATCTCCTTGACCGAGCCCACGATCGGCACGTCGGCGGCCCGATTCTTGGAGATCTCCGCCGGATCGATGTCGGCGTGAATGACCTTCGCCTTCGGAGCGAATGAGGACAGCTGTCCGGTGACCCGGTCGTCGAACCGGGCGCCGAGGGTGATCAGCAGGTCGGACATCTGCAGAGCCGAGACGGCGGAGACGGACCCGTGCATGCCAGGCATGCCGACGTGCTGTTGATGAGAGTCCGGGAACACACCGCGAGCGGTCAGCGTGGTCACCACGGGAGCGCCGGTGAGCTCGGCCAGCTCCTTCAACTCGATGCTGGCGTGACCACGGGACACTCCCCCGCCCACGTACAGCACCGGGCGTTCGGCCTGCTGGATGAGCCGTGCGGCCTCGCGGACCTGCTTCGAGTGTCCACGGACGACGGGCCGGTAGCCGGGCAGATCGATCGTGGGCGGCCACGAGAATTCCATCTGGGCCTGCTGGACGTCCTTGGGGACATCGATCAACACCGGTCCCGGCCGGCCCGTGATGGCGATGTGGAAGGCCTCGGCGAGTGCCTGCGGGATGTCGTTGGCGTCGGTCACCAGGCGGGAATGCTTGGTGATCGGCATGGTGATACCGACGATGTCCGCTTCCTGGAACGCGTCCGAACCGATGGCCGCGGAGGCCACCTGACCGGTGATGAACACGCAGGCCTCGGAGTCCATGTGGGCGTCGGCGATCGGCGTGACCAGGTTGGTGGCGCCGGGGCCCGAGGTGGCGATGGCTACTCCCGGACGGCCGGTGGCCAGGTAGTAGCCCTCGGCCGCATGGCCGGCGCCCTGTTCATGACGGACCAGAATGTGCCGGATCGCCGTGGAATCCATCAGGGGGTCATAGGTCGGCAGGATCGTCCCGCCCGGAAGACCGAAGACGTCCGTGACGCCCAGTTCCTCCAGGGAGCGAACAATGGCCTCCGAGCCGGTCATGACCACCGGCTCGACCACACGGTTGGGGCCGGGGACGAGGCTGTCCGCCGGCGGATCGGCCCGGTATCGCTTCTCCTGCGTTGCGTGGGATGGCATCACCGCTGGGGTGACACGGGATCCGTTACTCATGTCGCTGCGCCTTCTTCATCACTGGCTTGTCCGATTACGGCTGAAGTACTTCTCGTGCCCGGACCGGGTGTCCCCCGGACCGTCCGCTGGTGGCGGAGGAGTCAGTCTGCTGATGTGGTGGCCAGCTTCGTGCCGCATCCCCAACAAAAAAACCCCGACGACGGCCGGTCGGCCCGCTCGGGGTTTTCGCGCCTGGCAGCGGGCGAACCCGCTGATCCGAACCATAGTTCAGGCCAGGCGCTGAATAACGACGACTAGTCGCATGTTGGACATGCGTCCAGTATCCCCGAGAGGCCGCTTCCGGTGTCAATCGGCCGTCCCCCTGTCTCATATGGTGAGACTGGGGTCCAACCTGTGGACATCCTGCTCAGCCGAGGAACGCTCCCTCTGCCGCCGAGTGCACCAGCTTGGCGTACTTGCCCAGCACACCGGTGGTGAACTTCGGCGGAAGCGGCTCCCATCCCTCCTGGCGGGCCTGCAGTTCTTCCGGCGGAACCAGGAGGTCCAAGGTGCGGGCGGCGATGTCCACCCTGATCGGGTCCCCGTCGCGCACGAAGGCGATGGGGCCGCCGTCGGACGCTTCCGGGGCCACGTGACCGATGCACAGCCCCGTGGTCCCGCCGGAGAAGCGGCCATCGGTGAGCAACAGGACGTCCTTGCCGAGACCGGCGCCCTTGATCGCCCCGGTGATGGCGAGCATCTCGCGCATGCCGGGCCCGCCCCTCGGGCCCTCATAGCGGATGACGAGGACGTCCCCGGCCTGCAGCTGGCCGGCCTCGAGGGCCTCCATGGCCTGATTCTCGCGCTCGAAGACCCGAGCAGTGCCCTCGAAGACCTTGGCGTCGAAACCAGCCGACTTCACCACGGCACCGTCCGGAGCCAAGGAGCCCTTGAGGACCGCCAGGCCGCCGTTGTGGTGCAGCGGATTGTCCAGGGCGCGTAGAACCGTGCCGTCCAGATCGGGAGGGTTGATGCCCTCGAGGTTCTCCGCCACAGTCTTACCGGTCACCGTCAGCGCGTCACCATGGATCAGCCCCGCGTCCATCAGGGCCCGCATCACCACGGGAACACCGCCGACCTTGTCCACATCCGTCATGACGTACTGGCCGAAGGGCTTCAGGTCGCCCAGGTGAGGCACCCGGTCACCGATGCGGTTGAAATCGTCCAGCACCAAGTCGACGCCGGCCTCCCGCGCGATGGCCAACAGGTGCAGGATGGCGTTGGAGGAGCCGCCGAAGGCCATCGTCACCGCAATGGCATTCTCAAAGGCCTTTTTGGTCATGATGTCCCGAGAGGTGATTCCCAGGCGCAGCAGGTTGACGACGGCCTCACCGGACTTGCGGGAGAAGGAGTCCCGACGGCGATCAGCCGAGGGCGGGGCGGCCGATCCCGGAAGCGACATGCCGAGCGCTTCTCCAATGCACGCCATGGTGTTGGCCGTGTACATGCCGCCACAGGCGCCTTCACCGGGGCAGATGGCCCGCTCGATGGTGTCCAGGTCCTTCTCGCTCATCAGCCCGCGAGCGCAGGCGCCCACAGCCTCGAAGGCGTCGATCAGGGTGACCTGCTTCTCAGTGCCGTCCTCGAGCGTCGCGTAGCCCGGCATGATGGAGCCGGCGTAGACGAACACGCTGGAGAGGTCCAGCCGGGCGGCAGCCATCAGCATGCCGGGAAGCGACTTGTCGCAACCGGCCAACAGGACGGAACCGTCGAGGCGCTCGGCCTGCATCACGGTCTCCACCGAGTCGGCGATGACCTCGCGGGACACCAGGGAGTAGTGCATCCCGTCGTGGCCCATGGAGATGCCGTCGGACACGGAGATGGTGCCGAATTCCAGAGGGAAGCCGCCACCGGCGTGCACCCCGTCCTTGGAGGCCTGCGCCAGCCGGTCCAGGGAGAGGTTGCACGGGGTGATCTCGTTCCACGAGCTGGCGATGCCGATCTGTGGCTTGGCGAAGTCGTCGTCGCCCATACCGACCGCGCGGAGCATGCCCCGCGCGGGCGCCCTCTCCATGCCGTCGGTGACCGCACGGGAGCGCGGCTTGATGTCCGGGACCGAGGAAGCAGAGTTGCCTCGACCCTCCGGGCCGCCGGGAAGAGTGGTGTCAGCGCTGGGGGTGGTCATGGGGACATCCTAGAACCGGCGTGGAGGGCGTGTGATGCACGTGACCGCCGGTGTCGCCGCGCGCCGCCGTCAGACGAGGATATTGAGGATACTCAGGCGCGAGTCACCTCCGTAGACTCGGCCCATGAACGGCGAGGACCTCAAGCAATTGCTCCGAGGGACCTTCGACTCTCGTGTGTTCAACCACGGGGACTTCAATCTGGTCTACGGGCAGCCCTCCGGCACCGGAGACGCCTGGATCATCGGGTATCGGTGGCAACCGCTGGAGCTGCTGTTGTGTCCGGTGGACCTGCCGGCCGTCGCAGCCCAGGAGGTGGCAGCCCCGCCGGAGACCCCACCTGAGGGCGTCATCTATTCGATCGACCTCAGCAATGTGGCCACCGTGGCGGACACGGGCACCGGATATCAGGTCGAGACCGTCACCGGTTTCCGGACCTGGTTCGAGGTGACCGACTCCCCCACGATGCCGGTGACCGAAGGCCCGGACGCGATCGGTCTGGCGCAAGCGGAGGACGCCGAGGACTTCCACCAGTTCATGTCCCACTTCATGGACGTCCTCGAGTCCTATTACACCGACCGCACGCACCCCGACCGGAACGACTGAGCGATTTCGCACCGTTCACGGTTCTCTGGTAGAGTTTTTCCTCGTTGCACGGGCCGGTTGCCGGTAGAGATCAGCCCAGAATGCATGCGCCTCTAGCTCAACTGGCAGAGCAATTGACTCTTAATCAATGGGTTCCGGGTTCGAGTCCCGGGGGGCGCACAGTTCGACTCTTGAGCACCACCTCAGAGGACGGCCCCGGTCTGTCGACCGGGGCCTTTTTCGTGCCCGCCGCTGCGCCTGGTCGGGCGGTTTGGTCAGATACCCGACCAGCGCCGGGAGCGGTGCACCTTCTGTTTACTTCTAGGTCTACCTTCCGTGACCAAAGCGTGCCACGATATCGGTATCAGTTCTGGGGGCGAAACGGGGAGAACACCGTGGTGGGTTTTCGTGGTTGGACACGCACAGGGGCGGCAGGCACTGCCTTGATGCTCCTGGCCGTGTCCGGTGGCATGAGTTCGACTGTTGCCGGCGAGACCGCCGAGGCCTCCGGCCCGTCGTCGACCTCACCGACTCGAGCCGCGGAGTTGCCCCAGATCGACCCAACCAGCACGCTGCTGTGGTCGAACCTGCTCTCAGCATCCACGTCGGCTCAGACGGCGGACGCGCAGGCCGCCACCGCCTCATACACGTCGCGCACCTCCACGGTCACGCCGGCCATCGGCGGTCACTTCGCCACGGCGCACGGCTCCCTGTCCGGGACCGTCGTCCTCTCCCCCGCACAACAGGAGCTGCTGAGGAGGAAGGCCGGCGAGGATGTTCCCGGCGGTGTTCACCAGGGCTCGCTCGAGGGCGTCGACCTCGTCATGGAACATCCGGTGGCGGGGCTCTTCACCCTCAGCTCGTCGTTCGGTTGGCGTATCAACCCCACGAACGTCGGCCCCGCAGTCCAGTTCCACATCGGCCAGGACTACTCCGTGCCGTGCGGCACCCCGGTCCGAGCGTCGACTTCGGGGACCGTGAGTTTCGCCGGTGACCGGGGAACGTCCGGCCTCCGCATCGACCTCCAGCACGACGGCGGCGTGGGCACGGCCTATCATCACAATTCCGTGCTCTTGGTCGAAGAGGGCGACACCGTCGAGCGCGGCGATGTGATTGCCCTGGCCGGCACGACCGGCAATTCCACCGGCTGTCACGTCCACTTCGGCGTCACTCTGGATGGCCAGTACGTCAACCCGGCGCTGGTGCTTCCCGCCAGCGGTGGCGCTCCCCAGGCACTCACCGCCGAGGACATCCAACGAATCCGTCAGTCCGCTGAGAAGAGCCCCGCCGGAGCCACTTTAACGTCGCGCGGCGGCCAGCGTTCCGAGGACCCGGGCACCTCGAACCCGACGAAGTCCCCCCACTCGTCACAGCCCGGGAAGCAGAGCAAGCCAAGCGCCACACCACGCAAGACAGACAAGACAGACAAGACAGACAAGCCAAGCAAGCCAGCCTCCACGGGGTCGACGAAGCCGTCCTCGTCGCCCGGCACGAAGCCGGACACCTCGTCCGGCCAGAAGACGGAAACCACGCCGACGCCGGTCAAGCCGAGCAAGCCGTCGTCGCCGTCCTCGAAACCGACGCCAACTCCCAAGCCCACGCCGACTCCCAAGCCCACGCCGACTCCCACACCAACGCCCACGCCGACTCCCACTCCGACGGAGCCGGCGGAGCCTGAGCCCACCACACCAGCTCCAGAGCCCAGTGAGTCACAACCCACCGAACCGGCAGAGCCCACGACTCCGGCCCCGAGTGAGCCGGCACCAGAGCCGACGGAGCCGACGCCGGAACCGGAACCCAGCCAGCCGGAAGAGGACACTCCGGTGACGGCACCGGAGTCACTGACGGCGGCCGAGGCCGCGCAGTGGTGCCGAGTCCTCGACGCCGACGACGAGCCGACCATCACGGTCGACACGATCCTGACCGAGACCGTCGCCGTCCTCGGTGCCGACGGTCAGCCGGAGTTGGTGGACGCCACGACGCTGGATACGGTCGGCCCGTCCACCGCGTGGCTCGAGTCTCTTCCGGCGTGTTCGGACGAGGAGTTCCAGGCATCGGCCCTCGAGGTGCAGAAGGCCGGTTGATAGACGCCCTACAGTGGTGCGCATGACTGATCAGCACCGCCTGGCCCCGGGCGACACGGCCCCCGCGTTCACTCTCGAAGACCAGAACGGCAACACCGTCTCACTGAGCGACTTTGCCGGTCAGCAGGTCATCGTGTATTTCTACCCGGCTGCCGCGACGCCGGGGTGCACCACTCAGGCGTGTGACTTCCGTGACAACTTGGAATCGTTCACCGCGGAGGGGTTCTCCGTACTGGGCGTCTCTCCGGACGGTCCTGCCAAGCTGAGGAGTTTCGCCGAGAAGGAAGGGCTGACGTTCCCTTTGTTGTCTGACGAGGACCACGCGGTGGCGGAGGCCTACGGTGCCTGGGGAGAGAAGAAGAACTACGGCCGAACCTACGAAGGCCTGATCCGTTCGACCGTGGTCGTCGGACCCGACGGCACCGTGCAACTGGCCCAGTACAACGTCCGGGCCACGGGTCATGTCGCCAAACTCCGCAGGGATTTGGCACTCGCCTGACCCGGCACGGCCCAGACCGGCTAGCGGGTAAGATGGGCCGTTGTTGTCCCTGTCCGCCGCCTGCGGAGGACCGGGGCTCGCGGGCGTGGCGAAATTGGCAGACGCGCTGGATTTAGGTTCCAGTGTCCTCGGACGTGGGGGTTCAAGTCCCCCCGCCCGCACCAGTCGTACTTCAGGGAGGCTCGGACGGTGGACATCTCACGCCGGACCGTCATCTCCTCTCTCGCCGCCGGTCTGGCTCTGCCGCTGGCCGGGTGCGCCGCGGAGATCCGCAGCGAGTCTCTGCCGGACACGGCCGACCCCACCCCGACGCCCACGGCTCCGCCCGCACCCGACACCGTTCCGGTCACGATCGGTGTGCCCGCACTGCCGCAATCGCTCGACCCCGCTTTGGCCGTGGACGCCGAATCGCATCGTAGTTCCCGTCAGGTCCTGGAGACCCTGCTCGGGGTGGACCCGAACACCGGCGCCCCGATTCCTCGACTGGCCAGTGACTGGACCGTCACCAAGGATGGTCTGCGCTATACCTTCTCCCTGACGCCAGACGTCGTCTTCCACGACGGGACGCCCCTGACTGCAGAGCTGGTGGCAGCGAATTTCGATCGGTGGTTCCGTCTGCCTCAGCTGTTGGGTGAGGAACGGATGGCGCAGCTGCCGCGCCTGCCCTTCGCCTCCGTGTTCGGCGGCTTTGCCGGCGATGAGGACTGCCGCTACGTCGAGTGCCAGGCGATCGGCGATCGGACCGTCACACTGCTGCTGACGGAACCCATAGTGTTCCTCGCGGCCGCTCTCACCTCTCCGGCCTTCGCCTTGAGTTCCCCGGATTCCTGGGCAAGTTTCGACGATGCTCTGGACGGGACACCGGCCGATGAGCTGCCTCCGGCCGCACCCGCCGGAACGGGACCCTTCCGGTGGAGTGACCGGGAGGGTCCACTCGAGGATCGACTGGTGCTCGAGGCGGACCCGGGCTATCGCGGTAAGCCGTCCATCATCGGACCAGTGGAACTGTCCGTGGTGGCCGGAGCCCGCCAGCGTCTTCGTGAACTGCGCCGGGGCCGTCTGGACGCCTTCGATTACGTCACTCCGGAAACGCTGCGTCCGCTCGTGCAGGGCGGCGCCCAGGTGCTGCAGCGTGACCCCTTCTCGGTGCTGTACCTCGGGATGAACATGAACCATCCCATTCTGAGTCAGCTCTATGTCCGGCAGGCCGTGGCCCATGCCGTGGACCGCCGTGCCCTGGCTCAGGAGTATTTCCTGGAAGGCTCCTCGCCCGCGGACGAATTCGTGCCGCCGTCGTTGGGAGTGGCGAACCCGGAGCTGACCACGTACGACTACGACCCGGACCAGGCCACGGAGTTGCTGGGACTGGCCGGGTACCGCGGGGAGCCGTTGGACTTCCTGTATCCTGTGGAGACCTCACGGCCCTATCTGCCCTCCCCCGAACCCGTGTACGCCCGGCTGGCCGAGGACCTCGCAGAGGCGGGCTTCGTGCTCAATCCGGTGCCCATCCCGTGGAACGAGGACTACCTGAAACGGGTGTCCTCCAGCACTGACCACGCCTTTCACCTGTCCGGAAGAACGGGCGAGTACCGCGATCCGCACCACTTCCTCGAGCCGCTGTTCGGTCACCACTCAACCGAGTTCGGATACGAGAACGCCTTGGTCGTCGAATCACTGCACCGAGCCGTGTCCAGGACCAATTCGGATGCGCGCACGGCCCAGTACCAACGCGCCGCGGAGTCGGTGGCGTTGGATCTTCCCGCCCTGCCACTCGTGTATCCGATCTCGGCTGTCGCCTCGGGTCACACGCTGATGTCCTACCCGACCTCCCCCGTACTGGACGAGCGCTTCGATCACATCGTCCCCGTGGAACAGCCGGGCTCGAGCCGGTAGTAAAGTCGGGGGAGAACCCCATTTCCGCCACCCTGGGAGAGAAACGTGAGCCAGCAGTCTGCCGCAACCACCTACGACGTAGTCCTGGTGGGAGGCGGCATCATGAGCGCCACGCTCGGGACCTTCTTGAAGCAGCTTCAGCCGGACTGGTCGATCGCCCTCTACGAGAACCTCAATCAGGCCGGCCTCGAGGCCTCTGACCCCTGGAACAACGCGGGCACCGGCCACGCCGCGCTCTGCGAGCTCAACTACTCGCCCATGGGCCCTGACGGGAAGGTCGACCCGACCAAGGCCGTCGGCATCAATGAGCGCTTTCAGATCTCGCGCCAGTTCTGGTCCTATCTCGTCAACGAAGGCAAGCTCGGCGATCCCAAGACCTTCATCAACCCCCTGCCGCACATGAGCTTCGTCTGGGGCGACGAGCACGCGGATTACCTGAAGACCCGCCATGAGTCGCTCAGCCAGCAGCCGCTGTTCGAGACCATGGAGTACTCCGAGGACCCGGACACCATCCGCGACTGGGCGCCGCTGCTGATCGACGGGCGCCAGGGCGGCCAGCGCATCGCCGCCTCCCGTCAGACCAACGGCACGGACGTGGACTTCGGATCACTGACCCGCCAGTTGACCACCAACCTGGCCAACTCCGGCGTGGACGTCCGCTTCGGCCACAAGGTCACCTCGGTGGATCGCGGGACGGACGGACGCTGGGAGCTGAAGGTCAAGAACAAGGCCGCCGGCGAGACCTTCACCGCCCGGGCTCGTTTCGCCTTCCTCGGGGCCGGCGGTGGCGCCCTGCATCTGCTGCAGTCCTCCGGCATCCCGGAGGCCAAGGGCTTCGGCGGGTTCCCCGTCTCCGGACAGTTCCTCAAGTGCACTGACGAGTCCGTCATCAACCGGCATATGGCCAAGGTGTACGGTCAGGCGGCGGTGGGAGCACCGCCGATGTCCGTGCCCCACCTGGACACCCGGTTCGTGGACGGCCGGCGTTCGCTGCTCTTCGGGCCCTACGCCGGATTCTCGACCAACTTCCTGAAGTCCAGTTCCTACCTCGACCTGCCGTTCTCGGTGCGGACCCACAACCTGTTGCCGATGCTCAACGTGGCCAAGGACAACGTGGACCTGGTGAAATACCTGCTGACCGAGCTCACCAAGAACCAGGCCAAGAAGGTCGAGGCCCTGCGCAACTTCTACCCCGAGGCCGACGGCGGCGACTGGGAGATGATCACCGCCGGACAGCGCGTTCAGGTCATGAAGAAGGACCCGAAGAAGGGCGGCGTGCTCCAGTTCGGCACCGAGGTGGTCACGGCCGCCGATGGAACGATCGGAGCCCTGCTGGGTGCCTCACCCGGCGCCTCCACAGCGGCCCCGATCATGGTCGACCTGCTCAAGAGCTGCTTCCCGGCACAGACGGACGCCTGGACTCCGAAGCTGAAGGAGATGATCCCCTCGTTCGGTCGCAGCCTCAACGAGGACCGGTCCCTGATGAACGAGGTCGAGCAGGCCACTTCCGCAGCGCTCAAGCTGGGCTGACCCGCCGCTGCTGATGGGTGCCTTGGCGCGGTTATCACTGTCCAATCGGGCACTCATCGCCCTGGTCACCGTCTTCACGGCGGTGTTCGGAGCACTCACGGTCGGTCAGCTCAAGCAGGAGCTGATTCCGTCTCTGGAGCTGCCGGTCGTCTCCGTGTCCACGGCCATGCCCGGCGCCACGCCGGATGTGGTCGACAAACAAGTCGGCGAGCCCCTGGAAACCTCCCTGCAGGCCGTCGAGGGTCTCGAGTCCACGTCGTCGACGTCGGTCACCGGCCTGAACACGATCGCCTTGCGGTTCGAGTACGGCACCGACTTGGACCGTGCCCGCGCTCAAGTGGACCGGGCCGTCGCCAACACCGCCGAACAGTTGCCCGAGGACACGGAGACGACGTCGTTCGCCGGTTCGATCTCCGACTTCCCCGTGGTGTTCATGGCCGTGGGGTCGGCCGATGAGGACCGCGAGCTCAATGAGCTGAGGTCCGAGGCCGAGCGCCTGATCGTCCCACGGCTGGAGAAGATCGACGGCGTGCGCAGCGCTGCGGTGACCGGCGGCACCGACCAGCACATCGCCGTCCTGCCGGATCAGGCCGAGCTTGCCGCGGCGGGGCTGACGACGTCGGACATCTCCACCGCCTTGGAGGAGAACGCGGGGCTGTTCCCCATCGGGCAGATCACCGGGGACAGGCTGACCCTGCCGGTTCAGGCCGGAGCGCCGATTGAGTCGCTCGACGACGTCCGGGACGTGGTGCTCGTCGCCGAGGAGTCCGACGCCCCCTCGACCGGGACTGAACCCGTCCGGCTGGGTGACGTGGCCGGCGTCGAGATCCGGGATGACGAGCCGGACTCCATCACCCGGACCAATGGCGTCGACACCCTCGGGCTGTCGGTGACCAAGACCCCCGATGCAGACACCGTGACCCTGTCCCATGCCATCAATGACCTCATCCCCGAGCTGGAGACCCAACTCGGTGGGCAGTCGAATATCACGGTGGTGTTCGACCAGGCTCCGTTCATCGAGGAGTCCATCGACACGCTGGCGGTCGAGGGGCTGCTCGGACTCTTCTTCGCGGTGCTGGTCATCGTCGTCTTCCTCGCTTCGGTCCGGTCGACCCTCGTCACCGCGGTCTCCATCCCCCTGTCGCTGCTGGTGACTCTGATCGGGATGCGGGCCTCGGACTACTCACTGAACATTCTCACCCTCGGCGCCCTGACGATCTCCATCGGACGAGTGGTGGACGATTCCATCGTGGTGGTGGAGAACATCAAGCGGCATCTCGAGCTGGGCAAGGACAAACGCACGGCGATTCTCGACGGCACCCGTGAGGTCGCCACCGCCATCACCGCCTCCACCCTGGCCACGGTGGCAGTCTTCGCCCCGATCGCCCTGGTGGGCGGCATGGCCGGCGAGCTGTTCCAGCCCTTCGCCCTGACCATGACGATCGCGCTGGTCGCTTCGCTACTCGTCTCGCTGACGATCGTTCCGGTGCTGTCCTGGTGGTTCCTGGGCCGTGTTGCCGAGAACAAGCCACAGCCCGCTCGGAAGCACGCCGCCCACGCATCCGCACAGCCGAACTCGCTCGGAACGCCCAGCCGGCTCGGCCCGCTGCAGCGCATCTACCTACCGGTCCTGCGATCCACCGTGAAGCGTCCGGCGATCACACTGGTCACGGCAGTTCTGGCTGGGTGGGACCGCGGCCGCCGTGCCATTGGTCCCGACGAATCTGTTGGGCGACACCGGACAGAACACCTTCACGGTCACCGCCACGCAGCGACCGGGATCCTCGCTCGAGACCACCGCTGCGGCGGCCACGAAGGTCGAACGGGTCCTGATGGACGTCGGCGGCGTGCAGGACGTGCAGTGGACCGCCGGATCCTCCGGCGTGATCCCCGGGATGAACGGCAGCTCCGACGAGGCGACCTTCACCGTGCTGACGGACAGTGATGCCGACCAACAGACGATCCAGCATCAGGCCCGGTCCCGGCTGAATGACCTCCGGGGCGCGGGCGAGATCGCCGTCTCGACGGCCAGCGGGATGGGTATGTCATCGGATGTGGAGGTGGAGATCTCGGCACCGACCCCCGACCTGCTGCGCCAGGCCAACGATGCCGTCCTGGAGGCCATGACCGGGATCCAGGGCGCTCGGGAGGTCTCCTCCAACCTCTCCTCTGCCCGCCCGGCCTTCGACGTGGATGTGGACCGACTCGCTGCCGCGCGCTACGGGCTGACCGAGGAGGCGGTGGCCGGACAGGCCGCCGCCGCCCTGAACCCAGTACCTGCCGGCACCGTCCGTCTGGACTACAGGGACTTTCCCGTGCAGATCGGCGATCCCGAGCCCGTCACCACGCTGGGACAGCTCCGAGAGGTGGAGATCGCCACCGCAACCGGTCCGGTGCCGCTCTCGGACGTGGCCGAGGTCACTCAAGAGCAGGTGTTGTCCTCGGTGTCCTCCTCGAACGGGGACCGCATCGCCGTGGTCACCGTCACCCCGGACGGCAGCGACCTCGGCACCGTCTCCGCCGAGGTGGCAACCATCGTGGACGACCTGGAACTTCCCGAGGGGGCCCAGGCAGACCTGGGCGGTGCGGCGACCCAGCAGGCGGAGACCTTCCAGGACCTGTACCTGGCCCTGATCGCCGCCGTCGCGATCGTTTACGTGATCATGGTGGCCACGTTCAAGTCGCTCATTCAGCCGTTGATCCTGTTGGTGTCCATTCCGTTCGCGGCCACCGGGGCCATCGGGCTTCTGCTCCTCAGCGGGATCTCCCTGGGCCTGCCCTCGCTCATCGGCATGCTGATGCTCGTCGGGATCGTGGTCACCAACGCCATCGTGCTCATCGACCTCATCAACCAGTACCGCCGCCGCCCCGGCTACACACTGCAGACGGCGCTCGAACACGGGGCGTTGAATCGTCTGCGGCCGATCGTGATGACCGCCATGGCCACCATCCTCGCGCTGATCCCGATGGCGCTGGGCATCACCGGCAGCGGTGGGTTCATCTCCCAGCCGCTGGCCGTTGTGGTGGTCGGCGGCCTCGTGTCCTCCACGCTGTTGACGCTCATCCTCGTGCCGGTGCTGTACCGGTTGGTCGAGGGATTCCGTGAGCGACGTCAGGCCCGGGCGGCCGGGGAAACCGGATGATCCGGCACCACCACCCGGAGCCGGGAGCCCTGTTGTGACTTGAGCACTTCGAGTCGATAGCCGATGTCCTGCTTCATCCGGTCCACGTGACTGACCACCCCGATGGTCCGTCCGCCGGCTTGCAGCCCGTCCAGGACGTCCATGACGTCGGCCAGGGTCGCGGTGTCGAGGGAGCCGAATCCCTCGTCGACGAACAGGGTGTCCATGTCCACTCCCCCGGCCTCGGCCTGCACCGTGTCCGCCAGCCCGAGGGCGAGGGCCAGCGACGCCATAAAGGTCTCGCCGCCGGAGAGGGTGTCCGCGGCCCGCTCGTCCTCCGTGTACCGGTCGAAGACAGTGATATCCAGTCCGCGCACGCCCCGGCCACCAGCGGAGTCGTCATGGCGAAGTTCGTAGCGTCCCTGGGTCATGCCCAAGAGCCTTTCGGTGGCCGAGGCGACCACCTCTTCCAGCCGTCCGGCCAGGACGTAGCTGCCCAGTGGCATCTTGAGTGAGTTCTCTCCGGCGCCCCGCACGAGCTTGAGCAGGGCCTCGGTCTCCTGTGACGCGGCCACCAGCTCAGAGGACCGTTCGGCAACCTCGTCCAGGATGCCGGTCTGCCGGCGCACCAGCTTCTGCAGAGACTCGAGGGCTCCCGCGCGCTCTGCGGCACTATCGCGTTGCAGCGCGGCCGCCTCCACCTGCTCCGAGTGCCGTCGCAGGTCCTCTGCGGACGGCGTCTCGGTGCCGGCCTCGACCAGCTCATGACCGCGCGTCACGGTGTCACTGCCCTGCAGCTCCGCCAGGGCGGCCGACTCCTGATCCCATGCGCGAATCCGTTCGGTCCGCTTCGTGGCCTCGTCCGGAGCCAGGATCGCCGCCCGCACCTGCTCCACGCTCTCGAATCGGCTCTCGTCGAGTTCCTGGGTCAGACTCTCGCTGGCCTGGCGCCCAAGGGAATCAGCCGTGGATTCACGGCGGACGGCGTCCAGAACGGCCTCCACGAGTGTTTTCGCTGTCTCCAGTTCCCGTCGCAGTGCGGCCAGCGAGTCACGGCTCCCCAGCGTTTCGGCCAGGGCGGTGGAGAGTCGATCGCGTTCTTCGACGGCTCCGGCGAGTTCAGTCCGGACGACGGCCAGCCGATCCCGCGCCGATTCCCACTGGGTGGCCAGTTCGCGTTGCTCGGCCTCATTGCGCTGCTGCTCGGCACGGGCCGACTCCAGCTCTTGGTGCGCCTGCTCGGCCTCGGCCACGGCGGCGTGTGCCCGGTTCAGCGCCTCCTCGGCGCCGGCGGGATCGAGGCCGCCGGCGCGCAGCCGGCTGTCCTCGGCCGTGCGACGGGCCCGGTCGACGTCGGCCTGGGCCTGTTCTCTTGCTGCCGTCGCCTCCTCCATGTGACGACGTGCCCGTTGATGCGCCGAGGACGACATCTCCTCACCCCCGGGGGCCGCTGGTCGGGGATGCTCGGGCGACCCGCACACCAGGCAGGGTTCACCCGGCTGCAGTTCCGCCGCCAGCAGGGATGCGGCGCCGGCCAACCGCTGCTCCACCACGGCATGCCAGTCATCCACCGCCTGGTGGGCGCGGTCTGTGGCAGCGTGTAGGGCCTTCTCCGCGGCCTGTGCTGCCGCATGGTCCTGCTGATGCGCCACCGCTGCCTCATGCCGTGCGGCGGCCTCCTGCGCTGCGACCCGGGCGGCTTCCAGGCCAGCCGCGGGCGAACTCAGGCGCTCGATTCGGGCAAGGAGTTCCTCGTGCTGAGCCAGGAGCGTCTCTCGGGAGGCCTGCGCGTCCTCGCTGACACGGGTCAGGTCCTCAAGGGACTGGTGCAGGCTCTCACAGCGCTGCTGCGCCTCCGCCAGTCGGGTGGCGTCATGTTCCCGGTCGGACAACCGGGACAGCTCCCGTTCGGCCTGCTGCAGCATGCCGGCGAACTGTTCTGGGGTCTGGACCTCCGACGGGCCGGTCGCGGCCCACTCGGCGCAGAGGGGATGAGTCAGCGCGTCCTGGATGGCCTGGTCGAGGAGCTCCCGCTCGCGTCGATGCGCCGCGGTGGCCCGGTCGGCCTCCGTGGCCCGCCGTTCCAGAGACCGGGCGGCCTGGTGGCGTTCCACCGCTGTGCGGTCCGCCTCCACCTGGCTGCGGAGGGTCTCATGCTGGTCGCGTCGGCGTTTCCAGGCGGCATAGGCGTCGAGGTCCTGTTGTTGCCGCACGAGGGCGTCGAGCCGACCCTGCGCCGCGGCGAGCTCGGTGACCGCCTGCTGCCGTTCGGCGTGTGAGGATTCCACCGCTTGGGCCACCACCGCCAGCGACCGCTCCGAGAGCCGCTCATCCGTCCACTCCTCCGGCCCCGAGAGGTCGTCCGTGTCCGGGCCGGTCTCCGACCAGTCCCGGCCGAGAGACTCGGTGAGCGAGGTCAGCAGTTCGGTGCGGGCTGCGGCCACCAGATCGCGGTCTCGCTGCACCGCCTGGACTTGCCGACGGTGCTGTTCGGCCAAGTGGGTCTCCACGCTGTCATACCGGCCGGTGCCGAACAGCTTGCGCAGGAGCGCTTCCTTGTCTGCGGACTTGGCTCGCAGGAAATTGGCGAACTCTCCCTGCGGCAGCATGGCCACCCG
This sequence comes from Citricoccus sp. GCM10030269, assembly GCF_042665635.1. Classification (NCBI taxonomy): domain Bacteria; kingdom Bacillati; phylum Actinomycetota; class Actinomycetes; order Micrococcales; family Micrococcaceae; genus Citricoccus; species Citricoccus sp. GCM10030269. The sequence continues at coordinate 712,275 of NZ_JBHTCV010000005.1, forward strand.
CATGAACTGATCGGCGTCCAGGTAGAGCTGCTGACGCAACAGGTGACCGATCTCGTCCGCGCGGACGGACACACCGACCCACTCGCCCGACCGGTGCTCCCGCAGCACGGCCCCGGCCTTCTCCTCGGTGAGACTGACCCCGTTCTTCGCTTTGCGCTTCGCCGGGCGCCAGTGCTTCGGCCAGCGACGGACCTCGAAGCGGCGGGCGCCGATGGTGAAATCGAGCAGTACCTCGGGCCGGGAGCCCAGTGGGGCCTGAGTGCTGGCCAGGGACTCAGCACTGCGACCGCCGGGCACCGAACCGTAGAGGGCGAAGCAGATGGCCGCCAGGACCGTGGACTTGCCGGCACCGGTGGGCCCGTCGAGCAGGAACAACCCCGCCTCATTCAGCTCGGCGAAATCCACGGTCTCCTGAGACGCGAAGGGACCGAAGGCCTGCAATTCCAAGCGGTGGATCCTCATGGCTGACTCCCCTCGCGCGTCTCCTCGAGGGCCGTGCGCAGCAGAGCCGTCTCCGACTCGCTGGGCGGCCGTTGGCGGACATGCTCCACAAAGCCCGTGCAGACGTCCAGCTCGGACCTCGCCCGCGCCAACCGGGCCGCGTACGTGGATTCCGCCCGGGGTGAGCCGCCCTCGGGTTCCAGAATGAAGTTGAGCAGCCCGTCGAAGCGCTCCTTCAGCCGCTGATAGGCCTGCGGCGGACGTACCGGGTCGGTCACCGTGACCTGACACCAGCAGTCCTGTGCCCAGGCGTGGTCCGGGCTGTCCAGCAGATCATCGATCCGCCCTCGCAGGACGGCCAGTTTCCGCCCGGCATCCCAGTCCACGGGCTCCACCCCGGTCACCTGGCCGTTGGCGGTGGACACCAACAGCCCGCCCTTGGTGTGCTCGGCCTCGGAGAAGGAGTACGGCAGGGGCGAACCCGAATAGCGCACGGTCTCGGCCATCCGCTGACGACCGTGCAGGTGCCCCAGAGCCGTGTAGTCGATCCCATCGAACACGGTCACCGGCACCTGCCCGAGGGTGCCCACGGCCATCTCCCCAGCTGCCGCCTCCCTGCTTGCCGTGTCCTCAGCGCCGATGTCCCGTTCACTGTCCGAACCGGTCCCGCCGGCCGCGAAGAGGTGGGCCATGGCGATCACCGCCGTGGCGGAATCGTCCTCGAACCGGGACCCGGCGTCCTGGCGCAGTCGCCGGACCGCCTCGGTCATCACCGCGGTGTGGTGGGGCTCCACCTCCCAGGCGGGTCCGGCGTGCCGCGGTTCCAGGTACGGGATGCCGTACACCGCGACCGTGCCGCCGTCGGGATCCTCCAGGACCACTGGAGCCCCGATCTGGTCCATCCGGGTCCGCACGTGCACCCCGGCTGCGGCCATGAGACGCCCGCCGAAACCGAGTCTGATCGCCGAATCGTGATTGCCGCTGGTGAGCACCACCTGTGCCCCCGCGTCGATGAGCTGGGCCAGGGTGGCGTCGAGCAGTTCCACTGCGTCCGCGGCCGGCAGCGCACGATCGTAGACGTCCCCGGCCACGAGCACCAGATCGACCCCTCGCTCCCGCACGGTGGCGGCCATCTGGTCCAGCACCTCGCGTTGCGCGTCCAGCATGCCCGTGCCGTGGAACGACCGTCCGAGGTGCCAGTCGGAGGTGTGCAGGATCAACATGACCACCACGTTATCGGCCACACCGGACGACATACGCCGCCGTCCACAGCCGGCGGACGTCCCGGATCCCTACGATGGCATTCATGAGCGACTCCCCCGCGTACCCCTCCCGCATCCTGGGCCTGCTCGCCGGCGGCGCCGCCGGAGACGCCCTCGGCTACACCGTGGAGTTCTCCACCCTGGCGCAGATCCAGGAACGGTACGGCGAGGGCGGCCTGACGCACCCCGTGCAACTCGAGGCGATTCGCTCGGGCCAGACCATTCCGGTCAGCGACGACACCCAATTGACCCTGTTCGTGCTCGACGGCCTCCTGGACTGGATCGAGTGGTCCAATGAGGGCTCGATGGCCGACCCCGCGGCGTGCGTGTGGCTGTCCTGCCTGCGGTGGTACCGGACGCAGACGGGACATCTCCCCGAGGGGGCTCCCGAGCCGCCGTCGCGATGGCTCGAGGACCACCGTGAGTTGCAGGTGCAGCGCGCCCCAGGCCAGGCATGCCTGTCCGGGCTGGGCTCGAAGGACATGGGTCTGCCGAGAAAGCCGCAGAATCCCCAGGCACGAGGCTGCGGAACGGTGATGCGGTCGGCGCCGTATGGGATGGTGCCCGGCCTGGAGGAGTCCACGGTGGTCTCACTGGCGCACCAGGGCGCCGTGCTGACCCACGGCCACCCCGCCGCGTGGACGTCCGCCGCCGCCTTCGCGCTGATGATCTCCCGCCTGATGGCCGGTCACGGATTCTCCGCAGCCCTCACCGCCGCGCTGGACTGGCTGGAGACCCTTCCCGACGACGGCGGCACGTCCGCCGCGCTCAGGATGGCCGGGCGGCTGGCCGGGCAGGTCGCCGGGCAGCCGTCCGGACAGCAGCAGTCCTTCCCCGTACCGGCCGAACTCGGCGCCGGATGGGTGGCCGATGAGGCGTTGGCCATCGCGGTCTACTGCGTCCTGGTGACCGAACCCGAGACTGCTCCGGAGCCGAGCGTCCATTTCCGCACCGCGCTGCACCTGGCCGTCAATCACGACGGGGACTCCGATTCGACCGCCGCCCTGGCCGGACAACTCCTCGGAGCCCGCTACGGCATGGAGATCTTCGTGGAGCGCTCGGTGCCGACGTGGATCGGCGAGCGCGACGTCGTCTCCGAGGCCGCCGAACGCTGGATCACCGCCACGACCTGAGAGCCAGCCGGCCGGTCACCGTCACGATCACAGGCCGACGCTGATGTACTTCGTCTCCAGGAACTCGTCGATGCCGACGAACCCGCCCTCGCGGCCCACTCCGGACTCCTTCACGCCGCCGAAGGGCGCCGCCGGGTTGGAGACCACCCCACGGTTCAGGCCGACCATGCCGGCGTCCAGGGCGTGGCTGACCCGGAAACCACGGGCGAGGTCGCTCGTGAAGAGGTAGGACACCAGGCCGAACGGGGTGTCATTGGCGCTGGCGACCGCCTCCTCCTCGGTGTCGAACGTGGTGATCGCGGCAACCGGGCCGAAGATCTCTGTGCTGCACAGCTCCGCCTCCGGCGGGACACCGGTCAGCACGGTGGCCGGGTAGAAGTGGCCGGGGCCCTCGGACGGATCCCCACCCAAGCGCACTTGCGCACCGCGGTCGGCAGCATCACGCACCAGCTCCTGGACCTTGTCCACGGCTGAGGAGTTGATCAGCGGACCGACGACCACGCCCTCGTCCACCCCTCGGCCCTGTGGCAATTCGGCCAGGCGCCGGGTCAGGCGATCAGCGAACTCGTCGGCCACGGAGCGCTGGACGAAGATCCGGTTGGCCGCCGTGCAGGCCTGGCCGATGTTGCGCATCTTGGCCTGCACCGTGCCCTCAACGGCGACGTCCAGGTCGACGTCCTCGAACACCAGCAGCGGAGCATTGCCGCCCAGTTCCATCGAGGTGCGCATGACCGTCTTGGCCGCCAACTCCAGCAGGCTCTTGCCGACGGGAGTGGATCCCGTGAAGGAGAGCTTCAGCGAGCGGGGATCCAGGATGAGCGGCGTCATCACGTCGTTGCTGCGACTGGTGGTCACCACGTTCACCACCCCGTCCGGGACCCCGGCCCGCTGCAGGATCTCGGCCAGGGCCAGCATGGACAACGGCGTGTGCGAGGCCGGCTTGATGACGGACGCGCAGCCGGCGGCGAGCGCAGGACCGATCTTCCGGGTTCCCATTGCCAGCGGGAAGTTCCACGGTGTGATGAGCAGGCACGGTCCGACGGGCTCTTTGGAGACGAGGAAACGGGAGTCCCCGGCCGGTGCCGTCATGTAGCCGCCGTCGTTCCGCACGGCCTCTTCGGCGAACCAGCGGAAGAACTCCGCCGCGTACGTCACCTCACCGCGGGACTCGGCCAGCGGCTTGCCCATCTCCAGCGTCATGATCAGGGCCAGCCGATCGGTCTCCTCGATCATCAGCTGATAAGCGCGGGTGAGGATCTCGCTGCGCTCGCGCGGCGCCGTCGCGGCCCAGGAGCCCTGTGCGGCCACCGCGGCGTCGAGGGCGGCTAAGGCCTCGTCGGGACTCGCGTCCGCCACCTCGGTCAGGACCTCACCCGTGGAGGGGTCCTCCACCGGCATGGTGCGGTCTGTGCTGGTCCACCGACCACCGACGAACAGTCCGGTCGGGACGGAATCGATGGCTGTCTTCTCCTGCTGCTGTGCGTTCACGAGTGACTCCTGACGGGATCCTTGCCGGTGCGACCATCGTAGAAGTACTGTCAACATCCAACCGTCCCCGTCGTGAGGAAGCCGATGACCGCCTTGTCACCCCACCTCAAACAGGCCAGTCCCGTGGTGGTGGACCACGGCCTGGGCAGCGAACTCTACGACGTCGATGGCCGGCGTTATCTCGACTTCACGGCGGGCATCGGCGTGGTCAGCACGGGGCACTGCCACCCGCGCGTGGTCGCTGCGGCCCAGGAGCAGGTCGGATCCCTCATCCACGGCCAGTACACCACCGTGATGCACCGGCCCCTGCTGGAACTCACGGAACGTCTCGCCTCGGTGCTGCCGCCCCACCTGAACTCGCTGTTCTTCGCCAACTCCGGCAGTGAGGCCGTCGAGGCCGCTCTGCGCCTGGCGCGCCAGGCCACCGGCCGGCCCAATGTGGTCGTGTTCCACGGTGGCTTCCACGGGCGGACGGTGGCCACCGCCACCATGACCACCTCGGGCACGCGGTTCTCCGCCGGCTTCAGCCCGCTGATGTCCGGCGTGCACGTGGCCCCGTTCCCCACGGCGTATCGCTACGGCTGGAGCCAGGAGGAGGCCACGGCCTTCGCCCTGCGTGAGCTGGACTACCTCTTCGCCACGGTCACCGCTCCCGGGGAGACCGCGGCGTTCATCGTGGAACCGGTCCTCGGAGAGGGCGGCTACGTTCCCGGGAACACGGAATTCTTCGCGGGACTGCGCGAACGGGCGGACCGGCACGGCATCCTGTTGGTGATGGATGAGATCCAGACCGGATTCGGCCGCACGGGACGCTACTTCGGGCACCAGCATTTCGACGTCGAGCCGGATGTCATCACCATGGCCAAGGGCATCGCCTCCGGCTTCCCGCTGTCGGGTATCGCGGCCCGCGAGGAGCTGATGGCCCAGGCATGGCCGGGGTCCCAGGGCGGCACCTACGGAGCCAACGCGGTGTCCTGCGCGGCCGCCGTCGCCACCCTCCAGGTGATCGCCGAGGAAGGCCTGGTCGACAACGCCGCCGAACGGGGCGCACAGTTGCTCCAGGGCGCACGGGCCGCGGCGACGGCCGACGCCGGTCACTCCCCCATCGGTGACGTGCGGGGGCTCGGACTGATGGTGGGCAGCGAGTTCACCACCGCCGACGGCGCACCCGATCCGGACCGCGCGAAGGCGGCGTTGACGGCGGCCGCCGAGAAGGGGCTGTTGCTGCTGACGTGCGGAGCCCACATGAACGTGGTGCGCATGATCCCGCCGCTGGTGGTCTCCGCGACCGAGGTCGACGAGGCCCTGGCCATCTGGTCCGAGGTCCTCGCCGAACTCTGACCGGTCCGCCTAAGTACCTCGATTCTCAGCTCATCACCGGTTGTGCGACCAGCGACTCCACGAACCGGGCCACCGCCAGCACGCGATCGTCGGCGTACCGCGGTCCCACGATCTGCAGTCCGACCGGCAGCCCGGCCGCCGTCGTTCCCACGGGAATACTGATGGCCGGTTGCTGGGTGAGGTTGAACGGGAAGCTGAAGGTGGCCCACTGCGGCCAGTGGTCCAGGCCGCTGCCCGGAGGGACCTCGTGGCCTGCCTCGAAGGCGGGGATCGCCACCGCCGGGGTGAGCAGGACGTCGTGGGACTCGTGGAAGGCGCCCATGGCCATGCCCACCTCGGCCGCCACAGCGCGAGCGTGGAGGTAGTCGACGGCGCTGTGCTGGGTACCCTGGTCCCATAGCCGGCCCAGTCCGGGGTCGACGGTGTCTCGGGCGCCGGGCATGGTGTCCAGCAGGGCGGCGGCTCCACTGGCCCAGAGCACGTCGAAGGCCTCGATCGGGTCACTGAAGCCCGGATCCGCCGCGCTCACCCGCTCTCCGGCCCCCTCGATCCTCGCCACCACGTCGTCGATGATGCCCGCGACCTCGGGGTCCACCGTGGCGTACCCCAGGTCCCGTGAATAGGCGATGCGCAGACCCGAGGCACCGAGTGCGGGCTCGTCACGATAGGAGCGCTCCGGCGGTGCCAGGCAGCTCGGATCCCGAGGGTCCGGCCAGGCCAACACGTCCAGCAACAGAGCGGCGTCCTGAACCGTTCGCGTCATCGGGCCGGCGTGGGCCAGTGGACCGAACGGACTGGCGGGATACATGGGGATGCGGCCATGGGTGGGCTTGAACCCGACGATGCCGCAGAAGGAGGCCGGAATGCGCACGCTGCCGCCGCCGTCCGTTCCCACCGCACACGGTCCCATCCCCGCGGCCACGGCTGCGGCCGAACCACCGGACGAGCCACCCGCCGTCAGGGCGGGGTCGACCGGGTTGCGGGTGACTCCCGTCAGCGGGCTGTCGGTGACGGCCTTCCAGGCGAGTTCCGGCGTCGTGGTCTTGCCGAGGAACACCATGCCGTCGGCACGCAGCCGCGCGGTAACCGGAGAGTCGGCGTCCCACCGTTGGTTCGGGTCCACGGCGCGGGAGCCGCGCAGGGTGGGCCAGCCGGTGGTGAGGAAGGTGTCCTTGATGGACACCGGCACCCCGTCCAGCAGCCCCTGGGGACGCTCGTGCAGCCACCGGGACTCGGACGCCCGGGCCTGTTCCAGGGTGACGTCCGGATCCACGAGGCAGAACGCCCCCAGCTCTCGGTCCGTCCGTTCCACGTGGTCCAGGACGGTCTGCGCGACCTCGACCGGGGACAGTTCCCGCTGCCCGTAGGCCCGCACCAGCTCTGCGGCGGTCATCTGCGTGGGGTCCATCTCAGCTCCCTGTCATCGTCCTGCCATCGTGGATCGGTTCCCTCGGGCTGGCCTCACGGGATCGAGATCTCGCGACCGGCCAGGGCCTGAAGATTCGCCGCGGCAAAACCCCAGGCGCTACGACGAGGCGTGACCCCGGAGTCGTTCCATTCGGCGAGCATATGCGCCACCTTGCCCCGCATCTCCGTTCGCAGCCGCTGAAAAGAGACCTCCGGGTCCGTGCCGACCTGGCCTTGCAGCAGCCACCAGGCCCACGCGGCCGCGCCGGCATTCGCCACGAAGTCGGGAATGACCGGGATGCCCCGGGCCGCGAGTTCTTCCTCGGCCTCCGGTGTGGTGGCGGAGTTGGCCGCCTCCACCACGGCGCGGGCTCGGATGTCCGGCGCCGAGGCGGACCGAACGGCGTAGGACACCGCCGCGGGGACCAGGATGTCGGCCGGCATCGCCAGCACGGCGTCCCGCGGCAATTGCACGACGTCGGCCGGCACCGTGGACCGGTCGATCTCGCCGTAGTGGTCCCGGGCGGCCAGCAAGGCCGGCACGTCCAGGCCTTCGGGACAGAACAGGGTCCCGGCGGCGTCGGCGATCGCGACGACCGGAACTCCGGCCTCGTGCAGGTACCACGCGGCTCCGCCGCCCATCGTGCCGATGCCCTGGATCGCCACGGAGGTCAGTCGGGGATCCCAGCCCTGGGCCGTGGCGGTGCCCAAACACGCCTGGGCGACCCCGTAGCCACCGATCACGTCACCCAGCGGTACGCCGTCCGGAGCCAGGGCGGCGAGACCGTCGCGGACGCGCTGCAGGGTCCGGTCCGGGTCGGCGGCGCGGGAGATCGCCGCGTGGTAGGACTGGCCGAGTCCGAGCCGGGCGAAAGCCTCGTCGATATCCGACTGAGCGACGCCCAGGTCTTCGGCGGTCACCCACGAACCGTCCAGCCAGGGCCGCATATCGGAGAGGAAGCGTTCCAGCACCCCCAGCGCCTCCGGCGACCGGGGATCGTGGTTGATACCGGCCTTGGCACCGCCCACCGGCAAGCCGAAAGCCGCCGTCTTGGTGGCCATGCACCGGGCCAGGTCGGCCACCTCGTTCCGGGTGCAGCCCGCACGCATCCGCGTGCCCCCGGTGGCCAGACCGCCGACCAGAGTGTGCACCACCAGCCAGCCGGTGGAACCGGTGACCGGGTCGGTCCAGGTGATCTCGTGCTCGGGAGGCCGGTCGAATGGGTCGAGGCTTTCGACCGGGCTCTGCCGCAGAGGGTGTGTCAGGGTCACGCTCGCCACCTCAATCAATCGTCTGGATCCGTCTTCCCCAGCGTGGGCGGTGGCCTGTTCGGCGTCTATCTCCAGTTCGTGCACGATGCCGTGAACGGGTTCTGCACGGTGCCGCGCACGGGACCCTATGCTGACGAGCATGGAGTTGTCCTTGCGCCGCTTGAGGATGCTGCGCGAATTGCACCGTCGCGGCACCGTGACGGCGGTGGGCGCCGCTCTGCACTACAGTCCCTCCGGCGTCTCGCAGCAGCTGGCGCAGTTGGAGCGCGACGTCGGTGTCCCTCTCGTCGAGCGGCATGGTCGCCGTCTTCAGCTCACCGAGTTGGGCTTGGTCCTGGCCGAACACGCCGAAGAGATCCTGGGCTCCGTGGACCGGGCGACCATGGCGCTGGAGGAGGCTCAAGAGGGAGTCACCGCGCGACTGACCGCAGGGGTGTGGGCGTCCGTGGCCTCCGGCCTGCTGCCACAAGCGCTGACCATCCTGGCCACGAGCTACCCGGGGATCGAGGTGCGCACCGTCGAACTGGATCCGGAGGAGACCGCGGGGGCGGTCAAGGACGGCACTCTCGATTTCTCGTTCGTGATCGACTATTCGGTGGCCCCGGAGGATTGGGACCCCGCGTTGACACGGGCCGGCATCGCCGTCGAGCGCCTGCATGCCGCCGTGCCCGCGGGGATGATTCCGACCGAGACCGTGGGTCTGTCCCAGCTGGCCGACTATCCCTGGATTCTGGCCGGCCCCCGGTCCCAATTCGGCAATGCCGTCCGGCTCGCCTGCCACCGCCGCGGATTCGACCCCCGGATCGCCCACACCGTGGCGGAACAGCCGACCGCGCTGGCCATGGCGGCCGGTGGCCTCGGCGTGACCCTGGTGTCCGACCTCGCACTGGAACTCTTGCCGCCCGGCGTCGACATCGTCGCCCTGGACGAGCCCGTGATCAGGACGGTGTCACTGGCCTACCGCAAGACCCCGACCCGGCGGCCGTCGATCCAGCTCGTCCTCGATGCGGTCCGCACCGCCGCCGCCGAGAAGGGGCTCGCGGGCAGCTCCACGTTGCTGATGCCCGGTATTGCCGACTGAACCACCACGAACGGAGCCGGTGGACCTCGATTACCGGGCGCGTTCGGGCCAGTTGCCGTCCAGCATCTGCAGGAACTCCGGTTCTGACACCAGCTCGACGTGCTGTCCCTGGCTCCGCCGGGCCAGGGCATCCTGGGCCTTGCGATGTCCGGTGGCGCCGCCCCGAGTCCCCGAGGCCAGGTCCTCAGCGCGGAAACCGTCACCGATCACCAGCATGCTCGTCTGACCGTTGACCCGGCTGGCGGGCTTGGCTCCGCAGGCCGCGGCACGGTTCTTGGCCTCTTGCCGCGGGATCCCAAGATTGCCGGTGAAGACGGTGACGTGACCGAACAGCGGGTGGCCGGGATCGGCGTCGGGCGCCGGATCCGGGTTCGTCCCCTCGTCCGGCCAGTGCAAAAGGTCGGGCATCCGTTGGGTGTGCGGCAATGGCGCCGTCGCGTCGAAGACCGGTCCGAGACCCCGGGCCTGCCGCGTGGCTCGTGATTCCGGCCCCTCGCCGGCCCGCCGGGCCTGCAGTTGGCGCAAACGCATCCCGTCCCCGGCCAGCAATTCGGCCAGACCTCGCTCCAGGACCGTGCCGGAACGGGCCGCGACGTCGATCATGATCCACGCGCACGCCTCGGCGTCGGCCAGGGCGTCGTGGTGGTTCTCCAGGGGGTGGCCGGCCTCCTGGGCGGCCATGGGCAGCGCATACGAGGCCAGTTGGTAGGAACGACGAGCCACTTGGAGGGAACACGCGTAGTCGAAGCGCGGGATGTCCCGTCCGGAGACCTCCAGGGCCGACTCGATGACCCCCATGTCAAAGCCCGCATTGTGCGCCACCAGGGGATCATCACCGATGAAGTCGGCCAGGTTCCCGAAGACCTCAGCGAACCGTGGCGCACCGGCGACCTGCTCGGCGGTGATCCCGTGGATCTGCACATTGCGGGCGTCGAAACGATCGAATCCCGACGGCGGCCGCATCAGCCAGTAGGCCCGTTCCACCGGTTGTCCGTTGCGCACCCTCACCACTCCGACCGAGCAGGGCGAACCGCGAAAACCATTGGCCGTCTCGAAGTCCAGCGCCGTGAAGTCCAGCGCCATCAGCGCCCTCCCGACAGGACCCGGATCAGCTCGGGGAGCAGTTGCCGGAAAGCCTGACCACGGTGGCTCAACGAGTTCTTGACCTCGGGATCCAGCTCCGCCACGGACAGATGCATTCCATGGGGTTGGAGGATCGGGTCATAGCCGAAGCCGTTGGCTCCGCGCGGTTCGGTCAGCAGGGTACCGGCCAAGTATCCGCGCTCGACGGCCTCCGCACCGGAAGCCGTGGCCAGCGCCGCAGCACAGACGAAAGCGGCGTTGCGGTGTTCGGCTCTGACATCGGCCAACTGATTCAGGAGCAAACGCAGGTTCGCCTCGTCATCGCCATGACGGCCCGCCCACCGTGCGGAGAAGATGCCGGGGGCTCCACCGAGGACCTCCACCGAGAGACCGGAGTCGTCCGCGACGGCGACCAGACCCGTGTGCTGAGCCACGGCGTGAGCCTTCTTCAGCGAGTTCTCCTCGAAGGTGGTGCCGTCCTCGACCACGTCCGGCGCACCGGCCGCGGCGGCGTCGATGACCTGGGAGTCGACGTCCAGTCCCGGCACCTGGCCACGGAGCAACTCACGCAGTTCGCGCAGCTTGCCCTGATTGCGGGTGGCCAGGACGAGCCGAGGCTCGGGGCTCACCGGTCCTCCGCCAGGGTCTCGCGCTGAATCCGCGCCAGCTCGGAGGTGCCCTCGACGGCCAGATCCAGCAGTGCATCCAGTTCGGGACGGTTGAAGGGGACCCCCTCGGCGGTGCCCTGGACTTCGACGAAGTCGCCGGACCCGGTCACCACCACGTTCATGTCCGTCTCGGCCCGCACGTCTTCCACATAGGGCAGGTCCAGCATCGGGGTGCCGTCGATGATGCCCACGGAGACTGCGGCGACGGAGTCCTTGAGCGGTTGCGCCGACGCGGCGACGGCTCCTTGGCGCTTGGCCCAGGTGATCGCATCCGCCAGAGCCACGTAGGCCCCCGTGACAGAGGCCGTGCGGGTGCCGCCGTCGGCCTCCAGAACGTCGCAGTCCAGCACGATGGTGTTCTCCCCCAGCGCCTTCAGATCGATGACGGCACGCAGTGAGCGGCCGATGAGCCGGGAGATCTCGTGCGTGCGGCCGCCGATCTTGCCTTTGACCGATTCGCGCTGCGAGCGGGTGTTCGTGGCCCGGGGCAGCATGGCGTACTCGGCGGTGACCCAGCCGGTGCCCTCCCCCTTGAGCCACCGCGGCACGCCCTCGGTGAAGGAGGCGGTGCACAGCACGCGGGTGTTGCCGAACTCGATCAGGGCGGAGCCCTCGGCCTGGCGCGACCAACCGCGGGTGATGCTGATGGGGCGCAATTCGTTGACGGCTCGCCCGTCCTGGCGAGAGGCGGAGCGGTTTTCGGGCAGGCCGGAAGCTGCGGAGTTCGGTGAGGTCATGCTCTCCATCTTACCGAGGGCCCCGGACACGCTAAACGCGGTAGGTGACCCCGGAGACGGCCACGGCCAGGTCCCCGGGATAGGTTTCACGAGCCTCGATCGAGGAGGTCAGCGGGTCGGTCCAGACGGGAAGATGTGTCAGGAGCAGGCGGCGCGCGGCGGCGTCGCTCGCCATCTGTCCCGCCCGCTTCCCGGTCAAGTGCACCCCGTCGATGCCGTCGTCGCGCCCTTCCTGGAAGGCGGCCTCACAGAGAAACAGGTCGGCGTCACGCGCAGCCTCCACGAGGCCCTCGCACGTGTCCGTGTCACCGGAGTAGGTCAGGACTCGGTGGACGGGTTCGCCGTCGAGACCCGGCTCGGTCGTCTCGACGCGCAGCGCATACGTCTCCTCGATGGGGTGACGCACGGGCACCGGTGTCACCGTGAAGGGGCCGACCGTCACCGCGACGCCGGGCTGCCAGTCGCGGAAGTCGAACTCGCCGCGCATCCCCGGATCGGGATCGAGGCCGTAGGCGGTGGCCATTCGATCGGCCGTGGCCGCGGGACCGTACACGGGGACGTGGATTCCGCTCCAGCCATGGGGGTTCCACTTGATGGCCACATGCAGTCCGCACAGATCCATGCAGTGGTCGGGGTGCAGGTGGGACAGCAGCACGGCGTCGATGTCCTCCAGTGCCATGTACCGCTGCAGGGTGCCGAGAGAGCCGTTGCCCAAGTCCAGCAGGATGCGCCAGGTCTTGGTTCCGTTGCGGTCCGGCGCGGGCCCCTCGGCCGTGACCAGATAGCACGACGCCGGCGAGCCCGGCCCCGGGAACGACCCGGAGGCACCGATGATCGTGAGCTTCACTCTGCCACCGTACCCGTCCACACCGCTCCTCGCGCGGCCGCCAGCATTTCCGGGGTGATCCGGGCCAGGACTCCCGTGGGATAACGCTCGGCGATGTGCTCCACCTGCTGCACGCCGCCCACCTCGGGTCCGAGGAAGCGGCGGGCCAGAGACTCGAACTGTCCGGGGTCGCCCGTCGCCATGAACCGGTGTCCCGTCACGGCCCCCGCCGGAGCCGGACTCTGCAGCCCGTGCTGGACGAGGGCGCGATAGACGTCCTTGGCGGTTTCCTCGGCCGAGGACACCAAGGTCACGCTTTCGCCCATGACCAGCGAGATGACGCCAGTGAGCAGGGGGTAGTGAGTGCATCCCAGCACGAGCGTGTCCACACCGGCGGCCTTGAGCGGGGCCAGGTACGCCTCTGCGGTGGCCAGCAGTTCCGGGCCGGTGGTGATGCCCGCCTCCACGAATTCAACGAATCGGGGGCACGCCACCGAGGTGATCTGCAATTGGGGCGCGGCGGCGAAGGTGTCCTCGTACGCCCGCGAGCTCACGGTGGCCTCCGTGCCGATGACGCCGATCCTGCCGTTGCGCGTGGCCGCCACGGCGCGGCGCACGGCCGGCTGGATCACTTCGACCACGGGGATCCCGTAGCGGGTCGTGTACCGTTCCCGGGCGTCCCGCAGGACCGCGGCCGAGGCGGAGTTGCAGGCGATGACCAAGGCCTTCACGCCGGCGTCGACCAGCTCGTCCATGATCCCCAGGGCAAAGGCCCGCACCTGGGCGATGCTGCGGGGACCGTAGGGGCCGTTGGCGGTGTCCCCCACGTAGGCGATCAGTTCGCCCGGCAGCTGGTCGATGATGGCGCGGGCCACGGTCAGACCGCCCACACCGGAGTCGAAGACGCCGATGGGGGCTGTGGAGACAGGTGTGGGATCGGTCATGATGCTTCCGAGAATACGACCGGGACTGCGCTCAGTCGCGAAGGCGCGTGGAGAGGGCGGTCATCAGTGACTCCAGCAACCAGGTGGTGAAGTTGTACAGCAGCGCCATGTAGGAGTCCACGTCCGTGGCTGCGGACGAGTCGTCCACCGCGTGCACGCGCTCGGCGTCCTCCTCGGAATCGATGCCCAGCCGGGCCGAGAGCACCAGCCGGACGTCATTGAGCGCACGACTGAAGGCCACGGCGTTCTGCTCATCCAGCACCACCGGGTCGATCTGCAGCGCGGCCACCGCCCGCTGCAGGTCCGCGGTCTTGGCTCGCCGGACGCCGTCCTCGGTCATCGCCCGGAACTCCGCCGCCGCGTCCTCGTCGCCGTGGATTCCCGGCGGCAGCAGCCGGGCCATGGCCTCGTCCGTCGGGGCCTCACGGGAAGCAGGAGCCTCCAGCGGGCCCAGCTCGGAGACGATGTCCCAGAAGGGGTCGGCCTCGCTCGCGGTCTCAGGATCGTTCGCAGCCTCGCTCTGAGCATCGCTCTCCGGGGCCGCCGGCGCGGAGTGATCGGCCTCCAACAATTGGATGACGTCGTTGAACAGCGTGCGCAGCAGCCGTCGCTCCGGTTTCTCCAGATGAGCGACGAAGCCCTTGGGAGTGCTCTTGAAGGCGCGGGCCATCAGGAGCCCTCGCCCTGGTCGTGCTGAAGAGTCGCCCACAGCCCGTAGCCGTGCATCGCCTGGACGTGGCGTTCGGCTTCCTCGCGGCCTCCGGAGGCGACGATGGCCTTGCCCTCTTGATGGACCTGGAGCATGAGGGCATCGGCCTTCTCACGACTGAAGCCGAAGTAGGAGCGGAAGACATAGGACACGTAGCTCATCAGATTGATGGGATCGTTCCAGACGATGACCTGCCACGGCCGGTCGGCCGCCGCCCGGAGGTCGGTGTCCTCCCGTTCCAGGACGTCCGTCGCAGGACCTGCTCCGCCGTCGGGGACGCCGGTGCCGCCGTCGGGCACGTCGGCGGCAGCCCAGTGGAGGCTAGTGCTCGAGAACATGCCCTCCATTCTACGGGCCCATACCGGCCGTGACGATGCAGCGGGATGGGGAAGCGGCGGGTTGTAGGGTATCTGACGTGACCGAGACGAGAACCACCGGTAACGCGGGCCGACTGCAGCCGACGGCCCTGTTCACGGACCACTACGAACTGACCATGCTCGAAGCGGCCTTGAGGTCCGGAGCCGGCCACCGCCGCAGCGTCTTCGAGGTCTTCACCCGCAGGCTCGCCGACGGCCGGCGCTACGGCGTGGTCGCCGGGACGGGACGGCTCCTCGAGGGACTGGCCGGATTCCGTTTCGACACCGAAGAACTCGACTTCCTCTCGGATCACCGCGTGGTGGACGACGCCACTCTGACGTGGCTCGCCGACTTCCGCTTCTCGGGCAACATCTACGGTTACGCCGAGGGAGAGGCCTACTTCCCGCACTCCCCCGTGCTCCAGGTCGAATCGACCTTCGCCGAAGCGTGCATCCTGGAGACCTATGTGCTCTCCGTGCTGAACTACGATTCCGCGGTGGCCTCCGCGGCCTCCCGGATGACCTCGGTCGCCAACGGCCGGCCGTGCGTCGAGATGGGATCGCGCCGGATCAATGAGGAGTCCGCCGTGGCGGCCGCCCGTGCCGCCATCATCGCCGGATTCGACGCGACCTCGAACCTGGCCGCCGGCCTGCGCTACGGCGTGAAGACCGTGGGCACGGCGGCGCATTCGTTCACTCTGCTGCACGATTCCGAGCGGGAGGCCTTCGAGGCCCAGGTCGCGTCTCTGGGCAAGGACACCACGCTGCTGGTGGACACCTATGACGTCGAGACCGGTGTCCGGACCGCTGTCGAGGTGGCCGGTCGAGAACTGCGCAACGTCCGGCTGGACTCCGGTGATCTGATCGATCAGGCGCACTGGGTTCGGTCGCTGCTGGACGAACTCGGCAACCAGGACACCGGCATCATGGTCACCTCCGACCTGGACGAATACGCCATCGCCTACCTGCAATCCGCCCCGGTGACCTCGTACGGGGTGGGAACTCGCCTCGTCACCGGATCCGGCGCCCCCACGGCCTCCATGGTCTACAAGCTGGTCAGTCGGCAGGACAGCAACGGCGAGTGGACCGACGTCGCCAAATCCGCGTCCGGGAAGAAGTCCCTGGGCGGCCGGAAATTCGCGGCCCGCGAGCTCAACGACGCCGGACGGGCCACCGCGGAATTGGTCGGCGTCAACGAGCCGCCGGACCTGGACTCCCACGACCGCGCCCTCCAGCACACGTTCGTCCGGGACGGCGAACTGATGCCCGGATGGACCGGGCCGGAGGCCGTGGTGAAAGCCGCTGAGCGGCACCGGGCCTCCCGTGCCGAGTTACCCGCTGCAGTGCGTAGACTGCAGCCCGGCGAGGCCGCCATTCCCACGCGCTTCTCCGAAGCCTGAAACCCGTCTCTACCCCCGTCTAGAAACAGGACAAATCCTTCCCATGCGTGCCTTGATCATCGTGGACGTACAGAACGACTTCTGTGAGGGCGGTGCCCTGGCCATCGACGGCGGCGCCCGCACCGCCGGCCGGATCACCGCCTTTCTCGACGAACAGGCCCAGGACTTCGACGCGGTCGTCGCCACCCGCGACTGGCACGTCGACCCGGGACCGCACTTTGCGCCCGAAGGGACCGACCCTGACTTCACCGAGACCTGGCCCGTGCACTGCGTGGCCGGGACCTCCGGGGCCGAACTGCACCCCGCATTGGACTCTGAATATCTCGACGCCCAGTTCCTCAAGGGGCGTTTCGACGCGGCCTACTCCGGCTTCGACGGTCAGCTGGGCAGCCCGGATCTGGTCCGCTCCGGAGCGCCGGAAGGCACCGCAGGTCCCTTCGGGGCGACGGCCGCAGCGGCCACGGCGGTGGAGGACGGCGCCGCCGGCCTGGACGACTGGCTGCGGTCCGAGGGCATCACGTCCGTGGCCGTCGTCGGCATCGCGACCGACCACTGCGTCCGCGCCACGGTGCTCGACGCCATCGACGCCGGTTACGACGTCACCGTCTACACGGACCTGGTGGCCGGCGTGGACGCCGCTCGCTCCGAGGAGGCCCTGGAGCTCATGGAGGACAACGGCGCGGTGCTGCAGCGCTGGGGCGGCTCGACGGAGTAACGCCGCCGTCAATCGCGCGGGCGGCGGTCCCGCCAGAACTCCTCGCCCGACCACTCGAAGTCCGGAGCCGCTTTCTGACGGAAGGCCGTCAGGCCGATCTGCGCGTCCGGCCCGGTGAGGACCTCCCGGTACAGGGCCGCCGACGTCTCATCCCGACCGACCGGCACCGCGCCGCCGTGATCGACGACGGATTGACGGATCAGATGTTTGTGCGCCTGCATCGTCAATTGCGAGCGCCGGGAGAGCGTGCTGACCAGATCGCTCACGGACTCCTCGAATTCTCCCTCCGGCACGACCTCGGTGAGCATGCCCCAGTCCAGGGCCACCGGCGCCGTGACGGTGTTCCCCGTCAACAGCAGGTATGACGCGCGGCCGGGTCCCACCAGTCTCACCAAGGATTCCACTCCGGAGGCGGGGAAGATGATCCCCAGTTTGGCGGGAGTGAGTCCGATCCGGGCCGACGCGGTCGCGATCCGGAGGTCACAGGCTCCGGCCAGCATCCAGGCACCGCCCATGCAGTGGCCTTCCAGTGCCGCCAGCGTGGGTTTGCGGGTCTGGTGCAGCGCCTCCTCCGCCGCGGTGAGCAGTCCGCCGCGGGGAAGACCGGTGTCCGGCTCACCGAGGCAGTCGAAGGTCTCGGACAGGTCCGCCCCGGCGGAGAATGTCCCCTCGGCTCCCCTCAAGCCCACCACGCGGACGGTGGGGTCTTCGTCCAGTTCCCGCAGCAGACCCGGCAGCGACCTCCACATCTGCGGGGACAAGGCGTTTCGCCGCTGTGGCCGGTCGAGGATGATCCACGCCACGGCTCCCTCGCGCCGTAGCCGGAGCGTGCCGCTCGCGTGGTCGCAGGCGGTGACGCTCACGAGGTCGCCTCCTGGGCGGTGTCAGTGTGGGGCGACTCGGCGAGCCAGGCCCGGATCTCGGCCTCGTGCTGGTTGAGCACCGGTGGAGCGACATGGTCTCTCCGCGTGGTCTCCCGGTCCCCGGTGCCGCTGAAGAACCGCAGTGGTGATCCGGGAAGCGTCACCTCTCCGAGGACGGGATGCTGGACGTCCACCAGGAGCCCTTGGGAGGCCACCTGTTCCCATTGATACACCTCGTCCAGGCTCCTCACCTTCCCCGCGGGAATCCCGAGCTCCGCCAGTCGTTCGAGCAGCGGTTCGGCCTGCCAGACGGCGAACACCCGCTCGACGGCGGCGATCAACGCCTCACGATGGCCCACCCGGGCGGCGTTGGTGGCGAACTGCTCCTGCTCGGGATCGAGCCCGAAGGCCGTGGCGAACGTGGTCCACAACCGCTGGCTGCCGACGCTGATCTGCACCTTGCCGTCTTGGCAGGAGAACAGGCCGTACGGCGCGATGGAGGGATGATGGTTTCCCTGGGCCTGCGGCACCTCTCCGGCCACGGTGTAGCGAGTCCCCTGAAAGGCGTGCACGCCGACCACCGAGGACAGCAGCGAGGTTCTCACCACTGACCCCTCGCCGGTCCACTCTCGCTCGTACAAGGCGGCCAAGACTCCGCTGACGCCGTTCATTCCGGACAACAGGTCCGCGATCGGCACCCCGACGCGTTGCGGAGTGTCCGGTCCCGGCCCGGTCAAGGACATCAGCCCGGCCTCGCCCTGCACGATCTGGTCGTAACCGCTCCTCGACGCCTCCGGCCCGTCGTGGCCGAAGCCGGTGATCGAGAGCACCACGAGCCTGGGATTGATCTGATGCATGGTCTCGACCGAGAAACCCAAGCGGTCGAGGACGCCCGGCCGGAAGTTCTCCACAACCACATCGGCACGCTCGACCATTCTGCGCAGGCTGTCCCGGCCGTCGTCGGACTTGAGGTTCAGGGCGATGGACTCCTTGTTCCGGTTGCAGGAGAGGAAGTAGCTCGCCTGGGGATCGTCGTGCGGGCCCACGAACGGCGGGCCCCACGACCTGGTGTCGTCCCCGGTCTCGGGCGTCTCCACCTTGATCACGCGTGCCCCCAGGTCTCCCAGGGTCATCGCGGCGTGCGGTCCGGCCAGGGCGCGGGACAGGTCGATGACCGTGATGCCCTGCAGTGGCCCGGTGCGGTCGGCGGGCGTGTTGGTCGTGTTGGTCGTGTTGGTCGTGGCAGTCGTGTTGGTCGTCATGGGCGTCTCCTGCAGGGGGTCTCTTGATGAGCGGTCGTGGGCACGGCGGTCGGCATCGCAGCCGTCGACATCGCAGCCGTCGACATCACAGCCACCCGGGAACGACCATGACGCCCCAGACGATGAGCGGTCCGACGACGACCACGCCAGTGGCGTACGTGAGGATCTTCTTGTAGAAGCGGTCTCGATCGACCTCCTCGGGAGCATTGGCCAGCACGAGGGCGCCGTTCGTGGAGAACGGTGAGACGTCGACGATGGTGGAGGAGACGGCCAGGGCGCAGATCAGTCCGGTCGCGCCGATCTCCCCGGCCATCAGGAAGGGCACGGCCAGCGGAATCAGGGCCGCGAGGATGGCCGTGGAGGAGGCGAAGGCCGAGACGACGGCACCGATGTAGCAGATCAGCAGTGCGGCCAGCAGCGGAATGCCCAAGTTGGCCACGCCGTCGGACACGTAGTCGATGGTTCCCGCTTCCTGCAGCACACCCACGAACGTGAGCATGCCGCCCAACAGCAGGACGGTCGACCAGTCGATCTTGTTGACGGCGCCCTTCTGCGCCTTCGGGGACAGCAGGGCCAGGATCACAGCGACGGTGATGGACACGAAGCCCACGTCGATGCCGAAGCCCAGGGCGAAGACCACCAGCACGGCCAGCCCCAGCAGCGTCGCGACCTGCGGGAAGGCGATGGCTGTTCCACGGCGGCCGGCGTCGGCAGGCGGTGCGGAGGAGCCGGCCGGGTCGGTGGGGCCGTACATCCCCGAGCCGAAGCCCTTGAAGTCCACGTCCTTGCCTCCACCGTGGGCCGTGGCGACGGCACTGCGCGACATCCTGGCCTCGGCGGCCTGTTCCACGAAGTTCTCCGCGCGGGACGAGAGCAGCCCGCGACCGCCCAGCGCCAGGAAGAGCACCACGGCGATCAGGAGGTTGAACACCAGGCTGGAGAGGAAGACGGCGAGGGGACTGACCTCGAGCCCGGCCTCGGCCACGATGCCGTTCACCGTGACGCCGTAGACGGCGATCGGCGAGAAGCCGCCGCCCTGGGCCCCGTGGATGACCATCATGCCCATCATCAGGGGGCTGATTCGGTACTTGGCGGCGAAGTTCAGGGCAATCGGCGCGATGATCGCCACCGCTGCCGGGGACAGCGCGCCCACGGAGGTGATGGCGGCGGTGATGAAGAACATGATCCACGGGATCAGCGCCACGCGGGACCCGACCAAACGGACGGCGCCGTGCACCAGGAGGTCCACAGTCCCGTTCTTCTGGGCGATGGCGAACAGATAGGTCACGCCCACGATGGTGAGGAACAGGCCGCCGGGAAAGGCGGCGATGATCTCATCGGGGCTCATACCGAGAACGGCGGCACCGAGGATGAAGGCGCCGACGAACGCCAGAGCACCCATGTTCACGGGTGTCAGGGTCGCGACGACGAACATAGCCGCCAAGATGAGGATGGACAGGAGTTCTGGGCCCACGGGATCTTCCTTTGAGCTAGACGAGGTGGTTCTGGTCGGACGACGAGGACCTCAGCGAGGACCGGCTATGATCCACATCACATCCGCCGAACATGTGGACTAGCCAATAGGACACTAGGTGTCTGTGTCAAGAATGGCTCTCGATCAGTACGATGGATCGACAGGCAGATACGACACACACCAGGAGAATCACCATGGCTGACCTCGATCGCATGGAACGGGTGGAGCGGCCGCGCCTGTACGAGCACGTGGTCCAGCGACTGGTGGACTTCATCCACGACCGCGATCTGGACGCCGGAGACAAGCTCCCCCCGGAGCGGGACTTGGCGCGCTCCCTCGGCGTCTCGCGAGCCACGGTGGCTCAGGCCCTGGTCGCCCTGGAGGTTCTCGGAGTCATCGACGTCCAGCACGGCAGCGGCGCGGAACTGAGGTACCGCCCCTCCGAGAGCATGGTCCTGCGCGACGTACGAGCCCACACGAGCCGCCTGCCGGACATCGTGGACGCCCGGAATGCCGTCGAGACCAAGATGGCCGCGCTGGCCGCGGAGCGACGCACCAGCGAGGATCTCGAGGCCATCGACCGATCGCTGACGACCATGTCCGAGGACATCGCCCGGGGCGGCCGTGGTCTGCGGGGAGACGAGTTGTTCCATGCCGCGATCGCCCAGGCCGCGCATTCGGCGGTGCTCGCCCGCATGATGCAGCACATCTCCGATCTGGTCCGGGAGACCCGCATCGAGTCACTCAGCCAGGAGGGTCGTCCGGAGCGGTCCGTGGAATCGCATCGCGTGATCGCTGCGGCCATCCGGGCTCAGGACAGCGACGAGGCCTTCCGGGCGATGGAGGAACACATCGCGCTCGTGTCCGACGTCGCCATGTTGCGCGAGGACGTCAGTTAGGGCTACTTCCGGCCGACGAACCAGTTCTGCAGTGTCTTCAGCCGGATCTCCAACTGTTCCGCTGTGGCCTGCGCGACCGGTGGCCCGCCGCTGATCTCTCGAAGCCGGTTGTGGATCATCCCGTGCGGAGTGCCGGACCGCGCCGACCACGCGGCCACGTTCTTGGACAGCTGGGAGCGCATCTCCTTCAGGCGCCGGTGATCCACCACGTCTGGCCCCTGTGCCTGCGTCTGCGACTGCGGTGACTGCGGCCGTCGCTTCAACTGCTCGCTCTGCCGCTGGCGCAGCAGCTGACTCACCTGTTCGGCATCGAGCAGGCCTGGAATGCCGAGGAAATCCAGTTCGTCCTCGGAGCCGATCGCGCCGCCGGTGCCGAATTCCGAGCCGTCAAACAGCACCTTGTCGAACGAAGCCTGCGATTCCAGTGCCTTGAACTCAGATGCCGTCAGTGAATCCGAGGCCTTCTCCTGCCGATTCGCCGCCGCCAGCAGATCCTCCTCCGGGGACTGGGACAGATCCTCCAGATCCTCGACGCCGGCCGCGGACTCCGGCCGGTCCAGGGCGTGATCCCGCTCGGCCTCCATCTCGTTGGCCAACAGCATCAGCTGCGGCACGGACGGCAAGAACACGCTGGCCGTCTCCCCCCGACGTCGGGAACGGACGAAGCGTCCGACGGCTTGGGCGAAGAAGAGGGGGGTGGAGGTGGAGGTGGCATAGACGCCGACGCAGAGCCGGGGCACGTCCACGCCCTCGGAGACCATGCGCACCGCCACCATCCAGCGCTGCTCACCGTCGGAGAATTCCTCGATCTTCTCCGAGGCCCCCTTGTCGTCGGAGAGGACGACGGTGACCTCTTCGCCCGTGATGGACTGCAACTGTGTGGCATAGGCGCGGGCGTCGTTGTGGTCGGTGGCGATAACGAGTCCCCCGGCATCCGGCACATTGCGCCGCACCTCGGTGAGCCGTCGGTCGGCCGCGCGGAGCACGGACGGGATCCACTCCCCCTCGGGATTCAGCGCGGTACGCCAGGCCTGGGCCGTGATGTCCTTGGTGGCGGCCTCCCCCAGCTGGGCCTCCATGATGTCGCCCGTGGTGGTCTTCCAGCGCATCTGGCCGGAGTACGCCATGAAGATCACCGGCCGGACCACGTGATCCCTCAAGGCCGGACCATAGCCGTAGGTGTAGTCCGCGCGGGACCGGCGAATGCCGTCGTCGTACTCCACATAGTCGACGAAGGGAATGGCCGCGGTGTCCGAGCGGAACGGGGTACCGGTCAGCGACAGGCGTCGGGCGGCCGGCTCGAAGGCCTCACGAATGCCGTCTCCCCAGCTCAGGGCGTCTCCGCCGTGGTGGATCTCGTCCAGGATCACCAGGGTGCGGGCATTCTCCGTGCGATTGCGGTGCAGAATGGGCTTGGAGGCGACCTGCGCGTACGTCAACGCGACGCCGATGTACTCGTCCCCGTGCCGGCCGTCCGCGTTCTTGAAGTTGGGGTCGATGGCCACCCCGACGCGAGCGGCCGAGTCGGCCCACTGTCGCTTGAGGTGCTCGGTCGGCGCCACCACGGTGATCCGGGTGACGGTGCCCGCCTCCAGCAGCGACTTGGCCACGCGCAACGCGAAGGTGGTCTTACCCGCACCCGGCGTGGCGACGGCCATGAAGTCCCGCGGCTGCGTGGAGAGATACTGCTCCAGCGCCTCCTGCTGCCACTGGCGCAGCTTGGGTGCGGTGCCCCACGCAGCTCGCTCCGGCAGGGCCGGGGGCAGATCGTCACCGATATGGAACAAGGGGGCGGCGTCAGTGTCGGACACGGAGCTTCACTGGCCTCCTCAGGGCGTGGTCGAGTACGGCGGAAACAGGGAAACGTATCACTGAACCGGAGGAGTTCAGCGGTTCAGGAGTGCGCGGAACGCGAGGTGGTCAGTTCTTCCCGCCCCGGCCGAACCAGCCGCGGCCGCCACCACCGGAGCCGCCCTTGCCATCGCCACCGGCCTGGAGGTCCTCGTAGATCTCCTTGCACTCAGGACACACGGGGAAGCGCTCGGGATCGCGGCCGGGCGTCCAGACCTTACCGCACAGGGCCACCACGGGATCACCGGTCACGGCGGACTCGGTGATCTTCTCCTTGCGAACGTAGTGCGCGAAGCGCTCGTGGTCGCCCGGCTCGGCTTCCTGAAGCTGCTCTTCGCGGTCAAGGACGGCAGCTCCGCCACCACCGGGACCCTGAGGGGTACGGGGTTCGTTCACATCAGGTTCGGCTGGCAAACTCATGCACACCAGTCTAGCGCGCCCGTCCTGACGGCACGCCAGCACTTACCCGGCGTTGAGCACCGCTTGATACGTCTCGGCCTGCGCGCGATCGAACCACGAACCGCCGAGCCGAATGCCGAGCCACACCAGGAATCCTCCGAGAACGAGCCCGACGATCAAGGTGAGCCAGTGGAACAGTATGTCCCCGGTGGCGAGGGCTGCGATGTACAGCGCCACTTCGGGAATCACCAGGGCACCGACCACGATCATGGCTCCCAACGAGACCACCATGATGCGCATGGTGGCGCCTTCGGGCGTCGCGAATGGGCTGGCTCCCGGAGGCGGCACCGGATAGATGAATCGCGCCGACACCAGGGCGGAGACGCCGGCTCCGGTGAGCAGCGCGCCGAGTGCCAGACCGGTCAACCCCGGCAGCAGCATCCATTCCCCGGACATCCAGACCGTCACGATGGTGAACAACAGCGTGACCGGGATGCCCCACAGGAGCAGGGAGGCCACCCGTCCGACTCGATCGTCCCGGCCGGACACACCGGAGGTGACGTGGAGGGCGAAGGCGGAGCCGTCGTAGCTGATGTCCGCTGAGATGGAATACCCCAGCAGGTAGCCCGTGATCGGCCCCATCAGGAGCACCATGGTGTAGTCACCCGACTGATATCCGAGGAACCAGAACAGCACGAGCATCAGCGGGATGACCACGAGCGAGGAGGAATACCGCGGGTCTTTGAGCCAGTAGATGATCGATCGCGCGGCAATGGCTCCGGCCGGTGTACCGGGCAGGACACCCAGCAGGCCCAGACCGGACTTGGTCTTCTGGCTGGCCGGACCGGCACCCCGCACCTGCGTGTAACTGCGATTGACGGCCACCTGCCAGAGCAGCACGGCCCCGGCCAGCCACACGAGACACAGCACAGCTTGCCCGACGGCATCCAGATACCGCCCCTCGGCCAGAGCCCATGGAGCGGCGGTGAAGGAACCGAGAGGAGTCCACGCCAGCACCGCGGCGATGCCCGGAAGCTGATCGATGGCGGACTCCACCGAATCGGCGACTCCCCCGATGATCACGCCGCTGAGCATCAACGGAACGAAGGCGACGATGGACATGATCTCGCGAATGCGCCGCTGCCCGGTGTAGGCCGCCAGCAATCCGGTCACGGCGTATGACATGCAGATACAGAACAGCGCCCCGACGACGGCCGTCGGGATGGCCAGCAGGAGGGCGCCGGCGATATCCCGCCAGGCCAGGACCGACAAGAGATAGCCCAGCAACGTGGCGGCGCCGGGCAGGGTCACCAGTCCGGCCATGGCCAGGCCGGGGACCAGCTTCCGCGACGGAATCCCGAAGGTGGCGAAATTGGACGGGTCCAGTGTCAGGTCCACCCCGGTGAAGAACACGGGCAGGACGATCCACAGCACGACGGCGACCGCTCCGACCAGCGTCAGGATGGTTCCCCGCGTCTGAACGTCGAGCTCGGGCAGGAAGGATGCGCCCACGCCGAGCATGACCAGCACGAAGGCGATATAGGCGACCCCGATGATGGACATCACCAGTTGAAAAGTGCTCTTCTTCCACCCGTTGAGAGTGATGGCGAGCTTCATCCGCATCAGGTGCGCAACCACGACAACCCCTCTCCGGTCGAGCGTCCACCCACGAGATCCACAAAGCGGTCCTCGAGGCTCTGGCCGTTCCTGACCTCGTCCACCGTGCCGGCCGCCAGAAGATTGCCCTGAGCGATCACCGCGACGTGGTCACACATGCGTTGGACGAGATCCATCACGTGGCTGGAGACGATCACGGTTCCGCCGGTCGAGACGAACTGGGCAAGGATCTCCCGGATGTTCGCCGCCGAGACCGGATCCACCGCTTCGAAGGGCTCATCCAGGACCAGCACCTTCGGAGCGTGGATCATCGCAGAGGCCAAGGCGACCTTCTTGGTCATGCCTGCCGAGTAGTCGACGACGAGCTTGCCCGCGTCATCGCTCAGATCCATGACGCGCAAGAGATCCTCGGTGCGCCGAGCGACCGTTTCCCGGTCGAGTCCCCGTAGCAGCCCCGAGTAGGTGACGAGCTGCTCACCCGTCAGGCGATCGAAGAGCCGGACGCCATCGGCGAGCACACCCATCCTGCGCTTGGCCACCAGGGGTTCCTGCCACACGTCCGTGCCGTGAATGAACACCTGGCCGTGATCCGGGCGCAGCAGCCCAGTGGCCATGGACATGGCGGTGGTCTTGCCCGCGCCGTTGGGGCCGACCAGCCCGTAGAACGACCCGGCCGGCACGTCCAGCGAGATGCCGTTCACGGCGATCTTCTCGCCGAACCGCTTGGCCAGGCCACGGATGGCGATGGCCGTCGTCGGGTCCGGTAGCGACGGGGCGGGTCCGGAGGGCTCGGTCGACTCGGGAATGCTCATGGGTGAAACGCTAGCAAGGCCGCCACCATGGCCGCGCCTGCGCCATGGCATTCCCACCCGTGACTTAAGTCAGAAGATCTAGAACAGTGCCAGCGCCAAGGCCTTGCGGGACGCGGCGGTGCGCGGGTCCTGGTCTCCGACGACCGAGTAGAGCTCGACGAGGTGCTCACGCGCGGTGTTGCGTTCCTCCCCCGGATGGGCCGCGATGAACCTCACGAGCCGGTTGAACGCGTCGTCCACGTGCCCGCCGAGCAGGTCGAGGTCCGCCACGTCGATCTGGGCCTGGACGTCGTCCGGATTCTCCGCAGCCTGTTCACGCACCGCTGCCGCATCCATCTCGGCGGTACGGGCGAACAGCCCGGCCTGGGTCAAGCCCACCTTGGCGTCGTGGTCCCCGGGATTCTCCGTCAGGGCGCGGCGATAGGCATCCATGGCCGCCGCGTAGTCACCCCGCTCGATGGCGTCATAAGCCTCTTGATGCAGGGGCGGAAGGGAAGGCTGAGACGGCTCCGCGGCGTCGGCGCCACCGGCTCCATCGGCGCGAGCGGGGGCCAGCGGCGGCACCGTACCGGACACGCCGTTCTGGGCGGCGGCCGTCAGCAGCTCGTCCAGCAATTGGTTGAACTGTGCCGCCGGCACCGGCTGGTTCAGCACCGGAATCGGCTGGCCGGCAAGGACGGCCACCACCGCGGGCCCGGCCTGCAGGCCGAACACCTGCAGGAACTCGGGTTCGGCTTCGGTGTCCACGCGGGCCAGGATCAGCTTTCCAGCCCGCTGATCGACGGCGGGCGCCATCAGGTCCTGGATCTGCTGGCTGCTCGGGTCGGAGGGCACCGCCAGGTGCACCAGGACCGGCACGCGGGAGGACAGCTGGATCAGCTGTTGCAGATCGCCCTGGCTGGCACGGTCCAGGACCCAGCTTCCCGCGCCGGCCTTCCCCGCTCCAGCGGCGTCCCCCGAGCCGGCCGGCGCGGCAGGTTTCTTCAGCGAGGACAGATCGAGTGCACCACGCAAGTGGGACGGCATGGCGGGTTGCTGAGACATTCCGGGACGCTCCTACTCTTCGGTTGGCTTCAGCTGATGGGGCGCCGTCAGTCGAACGACACCGCCTGAAGTTCGTCGGTCATGCCCACCAGGGAGACCTTCGCGTCGTCGCCGCTGCTGCCTTCGGCAGGCACTCGGACAGCCACGACCTCACGGTACGTCATGCGCACCGGAGCCGTGGTCTCCACACTGTCCTCACCCGCCCGCTCAGCGGCCAGCTCGTCCACCACGATCCGATCCCCGGGAGACCGCGGAGCAATCGTCATGCGCGCGTCAATGTGGCCGATCACCAAGGCCGATCCATCGGCCAGACGGAGGGTGATGGAGGCATCCGGCACCGACCGTCGGGAGATGTACATCTTGGCGTCCGGCGCGTCCTCTTCCACACTGGCCTGGTATTCGTGCACACCGTCGATCACCGGGTTCTCGACCATGCGATCGGCGAAGTCGGCCTCCGGGTCCGTCAGATATCGGGCCAGGCCGGCCACGGCATTTCCCGGCGACATCGCCAGACCGGTGGTGTCGTCCGAGGCCACGGACTCCACGCTCGTGTCGGAGAGATCACTGGCGGGCAACTCGGCTCCCGGAGTCATGGGTGTGTTGGCCACCAGCCGGTACTGGTCCCTGGCGGAGTTCTGACGCAGCACGAGGAACTGCGGGGTGCTGTTGCCCTCTCCCTCCGTCACCGCGGCGATGGTCCGGGGAAACTCCGGATCCGCTTCTGCCAGTACCGAGACCACGGGCCCGGCCGACACCGGTTCCTGCGGCTGCACCTCGTCTGACACGGCGCGATTGGTGTAGTTGAACGAGCGCAACTGCAAGGCTTGGCTACCGACGCGTGGACGCAGGGTGTCGACGTCCTGTTCCTGGTCGCCTTTGCGGACCACGTAGGAGATCTTGGCCAGGATGCGTTCCAGCTGGGATTCCGTCACCAGCGGATACTGCTCACGCTCCGCCGCGTCGGCGCGGGCCGGACTCGCTCCCAGGACCATGGACGGCGCCGTCAGGGAGGCCGTCACCACCGCGAGCGCCACCACCGAGGCGGTGGCCGTCGTCCCCGGGGCGGGACGGTTGCGCCGGCGGTTCCGAATCATCAGCGCCCAGACCAACAGGGCGATGCCGATCAGCGCCAACAGTGCCCCGATGATGGCCAGCGGGACGATCCACGGGCTGTCCCCCACGGTGTTCGTCCACGTCACGCTCATCTGGGTGGGAGCGGGCTGCGTGCCGTCCGCGGCGACGAGCAGAGCCCATTCGCCCTCGGACGGGACGGACCACCGCTGCTCGATCGTCCCGGACGCGCGCTGGACATCGACCCACAGATCAGAGCCAGCGGGATCCGGCACGGTGGCCTCACCGTCGGTATGCTCAACCACCACCCGCGGGGCCTCGCCGTCCGGGACGTCCGTCTCGATGCCGGAGATGGTGTTGTGCGCGGCGTCCCCGACCCACGCCTCCACGTCCCGCTTCTGTCCGAGCATGACGGTGTAGTCGCCTTCGCCGCTCAGCGAGTATTCGACCGGCTTGTCGTCGACCTCGTCGATGCCGCCGGTGATCACGGTGAGGGGCGCCTCGGCAGGCGCCGCAGAGGCAGCCCCCGTGGACGCCGTCAGGGTGGCCGGTGGAGCCCAGACGGTCTGCAGGCCGAACGCCCCCGTCATGGCGGCCAGGCCCAACACCAGGGCTACTACTCCGGAAACTACTCGCACTCGCTCACCTGTTCATGGGGGGGGTTGCACCCGATGGGGCTGACATCGGCCGCTAGGCCAGCCTCCAGTATACCGAGAAGGTCACTAACTGATAACGGCTCGACGGGGCGGCGCCAGGAACCACGAAGGTCGGTGACGTAGCCTATCGCTTGTGCAGGACCAATCCCCCCACCCCGACGCCGGCCACGGTCCCGAGGACGTCCCGGAACCGAGCGCCGATTCCGGCGCTCCGGCCGATGCGACCTCCGGTGCGACTGCCGACGCCGGTACAGGGCGACCCTCGGCCCTGCTTCGGCGCTGGCTGACGAACCGCCGGCTGCCGGGCGCCCGCCCGCGTCCCCGATTCGAGCTGCGACCACCCTTGAGCGCATCAGCCACCGCGGACGGAGACGAGGAGGGCGCCGAGAGCGAGGGCCACGGCGTCGCTCTGGTCAGCTGGGCGCATCCCGTCCAGACCGGCTTCCTGTTCACCGCCGGCGTCGGCATGGCGCTGCTGGTCTACGGCATCCTCTCGGCCAACACGCAGCTCTTGGTGTGGATCGGCGCCGCCCTGTTCATCGCCCTCGGACTGGACCCGATCGTGCGGCGGCTCGAGAGCTGGGGCGCACCGCGTGGAGTGGGCGTCGCCGCGGCGGTCCTGATGCTCGCCGCCATCTTGACCTTGTTCTTCTCACTGCTCATCCCCACCGTGGTTGAACAGACCAGCGCCTTCGTCGAGGGCCTGCCCCAGATGGTGTCCGACTTCCTGGAGTCGCAATTCTTCCACGACCTGGACACGCAGTTCGGCATCCGGGAGATTGCCGAGACCGAGATGAACAAGTTCGTCGCCGACTCCTCCAACGTCACCGCCGTCTTCGGTGGGCTCTTCGGCGTCGGCACGGCCATCATCAACACCGGATTCTCGGTGCTGATCGTGCTCGTGCTGACGCTGTACTTCCTGGCGACACTGCCGTCCATGAAGTACTGGGCCTACCGGCTGGCCCCGCAGTCACGCCGAGCTCGCGTGGAGTATCTGGGCGAGGAGATCACCTCGTCGGTGGGGCACTATGTCATCGGCCAGTCGGTGGTCGCCGGCCTCAACGGCCTGGTCGCGTTCATCGCGATCGCGATCGCCGGTATTCAGTATGGCGCGCTGCTCGCCTTCTTCGCCGGGCTCATGGCCTTCATCCCCTTGGTCGGCGCCATGACCGGAGGCATCATCCTGACTCTGGTGGCCCTCACGGGTGGCTGGCAGCAGGCGTTGATCTTCGCCGCCATCTATTTCGTCTACCTGCAGGTGGAGACCTACTTCGTCTCCCCACGCGTGATGAGCCGTGCCGTGGCGGTGCCGGGTTCGGTGGCCGTCATCGCCGTCATCGCCGGGGCCGCGCTGCTGGGCGTGCTCGGGGCGCTGATGGCGATTCCGTTCGCCGCCGCCGTGATGCTCGTGGTCAAAGAGGTGCTGATTCCCCGGCAGGACCGGCTGTAGGGCCAGTACTCCGGTCAGTACGGCCCGTCCTGTTGGCGCGTGCTCCAGCACTTGGGGTGCCAGTGCCGGCGGTCGGCCGCGGCGGCGTCGTCTCCGAAGATGAGGTCACTGCGCCAGGCCACCAAGTGCGGCAGGCCGGGCGGTATCGTCCGGCCGCATCCGGGACAGACGTAGTCCTTCACCGCGCGCCAGGCGGGAATCTGCCGGACGTGCCAGCCGCCGTCGTGCCCGTCCTCTTGACGGTAGCCGGGGTCCCAGACCGGGCCCGTTCCCCGCGGAGGACCGCGACGGCGGCGAGGGCGGTTCGAGCGGGGCACGCCACCATGGTGTCATATTCGGTGTCAGGCCAGCCTCCCGGGACCAGTAGACTGCCGGATGTGCGTTTGGTGATTGCCCGGTGTTCCGTGAACTACGAGGGACGATTGCGCGCCCACTTGCCGCAGGCCACGCGCCTGCTCATGGTCAAGGCCGACGGCTCGGTGCTGGTGCATTCTGACGGCGGATCGTACAAGCCTCTGAATTGGATGAGCCCGCCGGCCACCCTGCGTGTCAGTGCACCCTCAGAGGATTTGGCCGAGGAAGGCGTCA
Organism: Citricoccus sp. GCM10030269; assembly: GCF_042665635.1. Lineage (NCBI taxonomy): Bacteria > Bacillati > Actinomycetota > Actinomycetes > Micrococcales > Micrococcaceae > Citricoccus > Citricoccus sp. GCM10030269. The sequence goes on from NZ_JBHTCV010000005.1 coordinate 743,124, forward strand.
CCGAGATCTGGACGGTGCAGGCCGCCAAGTCCGATGACCGGCTCATCGTCCACCTGTTCGAGGTCCTGCACGACTCCGCCCACGACCTGGGGGTCGACCCGGGACTCGTCAAGGACGGCGTCGAGGCCGACCTGCAGCGCTTGCTGGCCGAACAGATCGAGTTGCTCGGCGAAGGACACTCTCTGGTCCGCCGGGAGTACATGACCGCCATCGGTCCCGTGGACATCCTGGCCCGCGACGCCGCCGGCGGCACCGTTGCGGTGGAGCTCAAGCGGCGCGGTGACATCGACGGCGTCGAGCAACTGACCCGCTATCTGCAGCTGATGAACCGCGATCCCCTGTTGGCTCCGGTCCGGGGCGTCTTCGCGGCGCAGCAGATCAAGCCGCAGGCCCGCACCCTGGCCGAGGACCGCGGCATCCGCTGCGTCACCCTGGACTACGACGCCATGCGCGGCGTGGACGATGCCGAGTCCCGCCTCTTCTGACCCAGGCCAGCCGCCCGCCGTAACGGCGTTGGCCTGCCGCCTGCATGACGGGCGCACCTATCACGACGACGGCCTGGCCCTCTGGCACGGCCGTCACCTGGCGTGGGTGGGTCCGGCCGCGCAGGCGCCTGACGTCCAGTACTCTCGGGCCGAGCCGGCACCGCTGACAACCCCACCGCTGACAACCCCACCACTGATGACCCCCGGACTGGTCGATCAACACTGTCACGGTGCCCTCGGCGTGGATTTCGCCACGGCCCCCACGTCGGAGATCCGTGGGGCGCTGCAGCAGCTCTCCGCACGGGGCGTGACGCGCGTCGTGGCGTCGGTGCCGACCATGCCGCCGGACGCCATGCTCGCCGCCGTCCGCCGGCTCGCCACCCTCGTGCAGGAGGACTCGCTCGCGGGAATCCACGTGGAGGGGCCCTTCCTGGCCGAGAGTCGCTGTGGCGCCCAGTCCCCCACGGATCTCCGCCGTCCGGACGCGCCGGGCGCCGTGCAGTGGGTCTCGGCTCTGCTCGAGACCGGAGGGCGTGCCCTCACGGCGATGACCTATGCGCCGGAGTTACCGGGAGCCGAGCGCCTGGAGGAGATGCTGCTGGCCGCCGGCGTTCTGCCCTCACCCGGACACACCGAGGCCTCCTCAGCGGAGCTCGCGGCAGCGGTGGAGCGGATTCATCCCGGCCGGCTGGCGGTGACGCACCTGTTCAACGCGATGCCGCCGTTCCATCACCGAACGCCCGGCCCGACGATGCGGGCCCTCGCCCTGGCCGCACAGGGGCGGTTGAGACTGGAACTGATCGCGGACGGTCACCACGTGGATTCGACCGTGATCCAGGATGTCTTCACCCTGGCGCCCGATGCGGTGTGCGTGGTCTCCGACGCGTCTGCGGCCACGGAGGCCGCTCCGGGACACTACGCTCTGGGGGCGGTCACGGTCACCGCAGGGACGGCGACGCCGGCCAGCACCGACCACGCGGTCCTGGCCTCCGGGGCGGTCTTGCTGGACGGCGCCTTTCAGCATCTGCTGCGCTGGGGCATCCCCGTGGAGGACGCAGTCCCCACCGTCACGTCAACTCCGGCGGAGGGACTACCGCACTCTCGCCGGGACTCGGGCTGGGTGGTGTGGAATGGCGACGGCCGTGCGGCCGTCGTCGTGCCTCCGGGGTCTCAGCCGGTGCCTCAGTGACTCCGGCGGCGGTGGCTCCGGCTCGGCAGCTCCCGCCAGGTGCCGAACCCGACGGAGGGACCCGACTCGACCCAGGCGGACAGGCCGGCGCAGGCATCGCCGTCGATATTCAACTCGATCGGTGACGGCCCGCCATCCACGCGCACCGTCACCGTACCGTCCTGACGCGCCGGCTCGACTCGCTGCAGCCGAAGCTGGTGGCGAGAGGCCTTCCATCGCGGCCGAGGATCCACCGAGGCCACCGTCATCAGGTCGAGACCGGCCTCGTCGTAGCGTCCGATCACCAAGACCCCTCGAGATTCCTGACCCGGCTTCCGCACCCGGGCCGTGAACGTCCCCGGGGTCCGCACCAGCGTGCGCCAGCGCCACCACACCATGAAGGCGATCACCAGCGCGGCCGCCACCACGGCAGCGACGACGGCGGACCACCAGGGACTCACGTCAGGCTGCGCTCTCCCCGGCAGAATCGCCGTCGAGGGTCGCTGCGCCCGCCACAATAACCACACGGTCGTTGTCGACGGAGAAGAAGCCGCCTTCGGCATGAGCCGTGACGGTCGAACCGTTGACCTGCTGGACGACGACGCCGCCGTCGCCCAGCACGGCCAGCATCGGACTGTGCCCGGGCAGGATGCCGATCTCGCCGTCGATGGTCCGGGCGCTGACCGACAGTGCCGGTCCGGACCAGATGAACCGGTCCTCCGCCACGATCTCCACTTCGAGCTCGCGCTGCTCAGCCATCAGCTCAGTTCTCCGACTGGATCTTGGCCCAGTTGCGCTCGACGTCGTCCAGGCCGCCGACGTTGTAGAACGCCTGCTCGGAGACGTGGTCGAGGTCGCCGTTGACGATGGCGTTGAAGCCCTCAATGGTGTCCTTGATCGACACCGTTGACCCCTCGACGCCGGTGAACTGCTTGGCGGTGTAGGTGTTCTGCGACAGGAACTGCTCGATGCGGCGCGCACGGGACACGACGATCTTGTCCTCTTCGCCCAGTTCGTCCACACCGAGGATCGCTATGATGTCCTGCAGTTCCTTGTTCTTCTGCAGGATCTGCTTGACGCGGGTCGCGGCGTCGTAGTGCTCCTGGCCCACGTACTGCGGGTCCAGGATGCGGGACGTCGAGGCCAGCGGGTCCACGGCCGGGTACAGACCACGAGAGGCCAGCGAACGGGTGAGGTTCGTGGTGGCGTCCAGGTGGGCGAACACGTTGGCCGGGGCCGGGTCGGTGTAGTCGTCCGCGGGAACGTAGACGGCCTGCATCGAGGTGATGGAGTGTCCGCGAGTGGAGGTGATGCGTTCCTGCAGCACACCCATCTCGTCGGCCAGGTTCGGCTGGTAGCCCACGGCCGAGGGCATACGGCCCAACAGCGTGGAGACCTCGGAACCGGCCTGGGAGAAACGGAAGATGTTGTCAATGAACAGCAGGACGTCCTGGTTCATCTCGTCGCGGAAGTACTCGGCCATGGTCAGGCCGGTCAGGGCGACGCGCAGACGGGTTCCCGGCGGCTCGTCCATCTGACCGAACACCAGGGCGGTGTCCTTCAGCACGTCGGCCTCGTCCATCTCGACCCAAAGGTCGTTGCCCTCACGGGTCCGCTCGCCCACGCCGGCGAACACCGAGGTGCCGCCGAAGTTGCGGGCCACACGGGTGATCATCTCCTGGATGAGCACCGTCTTGCCGACCCCGGCGCCGCCGAACAGGCCGATCTTGCCGCCCTTGATGTACGGGGTCAGCAGGTCGATGACCTTGATGCCGGTCTCCAGCATCTCGGTGGAGCCCTCCAGAGCGGCGAAGTTCGGCGCCGGGCGGTGAATCGGCCAGCGCTCCGTCACCTGCAGCTCGGAGGTCGGCACGTCGAGGGCCTCGCCCAGGACGTTGAAGATGTGGCCCTTGACGACCTCGCCGACCGGCACGGAGATCGGGGCTCCGGTGTCGGTCACGGCAGCGCCGCGCACCAGGCCGTCGGTGGACTGCAGCGAGATCGCGCGAACCAGGTTGTCGCCCAGGTGCTGTGCGGTCTCGAAGGTGATGGTGCGCGTCTCACCGTTGATGGTGAGCTCTGCGGTCAGAGCGTGGTAGATGCCCGGCATGGCATCGGCGGGGAATTCGGCGTCGATCACCGGCCCGATCACGCGGGCGATGCGACCAGTGGCGCCACCGGTGGTGGTACCGGTCCCCTGTTCGTTCGTGGTAGCAGTCATCTCTCTCACTTCTTTGGTGTGGATGGCGGTAGGGCTGAGGTGCTGGTCGGACTCGTCTGCGTCAGGACGCATTGAGCGCGTCTGCACCGGCGATCAGTTCGGTGAGCTCCTGGGTGATCTCCGCCTGGCGGGCGTTGTTCATCATCAGGGTGTACTCACGGACGAGCTCCTTGGCGTTGTCACCGGCCGCCTTCATGGCGCGCTGGCGGCTGGCCAGCTCCGATGCCGCGGCCTGGAGCATGGCGGAGAAGATCCTGGACTCGATGTACTTCGGCAACAGAGCGTCCAGGACGTCTTCCGGTGCCGGCTCGTACTCGTAGAGCGGGAACAGTTCCGACTCGTCGGTGACCTCTTCCTCCACGACCTCCAGGGGCAGCAGGCGAACCACGGTCGGCACCTGGACGATCAGGGTGCGGAACTCGGTGAAGACGAGGTGAATCTCGTCGACCCCACCCTGGTCGGTGTCCTCGAGGAACGACTCGACCAGGTGCTCGCCGATCTCACGAGCCCGGAGGAAATCCGGCTTGTCCGTATTGTCCGTCCAGACCTTCTTGTACTCGCGGTCCCGGAAATCGAAGTACCCCTGAGCCTTACGGCCCACCAGGTAGATATCGGTCTCCTTGCCCTCTGCGTGCAAGGTCTCGAGCAGTTCCTCGGCGTGGCGCAGGATGTTGGCCGAGTAGGCGCCGGCCATGCCACGGTCCGAGGAGAGGACCAGCACGGCGGCACGCTTCGGGTTCTCGACCTCGGAGGTCAGCACATGCTCGATGTCCTGCTGTGATGACACGGCGGACACCGCGCGGGTGATCGCGTTCGCGTACGGCAGCGACGCGGACACGCGGTCGCGCGCCTTGCCGATGCGGGACGTGGCGATCAGCTCCATCGCCTTGAAGATCTTCTGCATCGACTGGGTCGATGCGATCTTCTGGCGGTAGACCCGAATCTGGGCTCCCATGGTGGTCCTTTCCTTACGTGTCGGCCCGCCGGTCCCGCCGGCAGGCCTCAACGAGTCAGCGCTTCTGCTTGACGATCTTTTCCTGGGTGACCTGGTCGGCCGCCAGCGGATCGTGCTCCTCGTGGCCCGCAGCCACGAGTTTGTTGTCGCCTTCGCCGAAGAAACCCTTCTTGAAGGCCTCGACCTCGGTCTTCAGCGCCTCCAGGGTGGAGTCCTCGATCTTCCCGGACTCGCGGATCGGTCCGAGCACCAGGTTCTTGTGGCGCAGGTGATCGAGGAATTCGCGCTCGAACCGCAGCACGTCCTCCACCGGCACCTCGTCGAGGTGACCGTTGGCACCGGCCCAGATGGACACGACCTGCTCTTCCACCGGGTACGGGGTGTACTGCGGCTGCTTGAGCAGCTCGGTCAGGCGCTCACCACGGGCCAGCTGGCGACGGGTGGCCGGGTCCAGGTCGGAGGCGAACATGGCGAAGGCCTGCTGGTCGCGGTACTGCGCCAGGTCGAGCTTCAGGGTGCCGGAGACCTTCTTCATGGCCTTGATCTGGGCCGAGCCGCCCACGCGGGACACCGAGATGCCGACGTCCACAGCGGGACGCTGGTTGGCGTTGAACAGGTCCGACTGCAGGAAGATCTGGCCATCGGTGATGGAGATGACGTTCGTGGGGATGTAGGCCGAGACATCGTTGGCCTTCGTCTCCACGATCGGCAGTCCGGTCATCGAGCCGCCGCCCATCTCGTCGGACAGCTTGGCGCACCTCTCCAGGAGCCGGGAGTGCAGGTAGAACACGTCGCCCGGGTAGGCCTCGCGTCCCGGCGGACGGCGAAGCAAGAGCGAGACCGCACGGTAGGCCTCGGCCTGCTTGGACAGATCGTCGAAGATGATCAGGACGTGCTTGCCGCCGTACATCCAGTGCTGGCCGATCGCCGAACCGGCATACGGGGCCAGGTACTTGAAGCCGGCCGGGTCGGACGCCGGTGACGCCACGATGGTGGTGTACTCCAGAGCGCCGTTCTCCTCGAGCGTGTGGCGCACCGAGGCGATGGTGGAGGCCTTCTGGCCCACCGCCACGTAGATGCACCGCACCTGCTTCTCGGGATCGCCGGACTCCCAGTTCTCCTTCTGGTTCAGGATGGTGTCGATGCCGATCGCCGTCTTGCCGGTCTGGCGGTCGCCGATGAGCAGCTGGCGCTGCCCGCGACCGATCGGGATCATGGCGTCGATCGACTTCAGACCGGTCTGCATCGGCTGATCGACGGACTTGCGCTGCGTCACGCCCGGAGCCTGAAGCTCCATCGCGCGGCGGGCCTCGGCCTCGATCGGTCCCATGTCGTCCAAGGGGGCGCCCAGGGGGTCCACCACTCGGCCCAGGAAGGCGTCACCCACCGGCACGGAGAGAACCTCGCCGGTGCGCTGCACCTCCTGGCCTTCCTCGATGCCCTGGAAGTCCCCGAGCACGACGACACCGATCTCACGGGTGTCGAGGTTCTGGGCCAGGCCCAGCGTCCCGTCCTCGAAGCGAAGCAGCTCGTTGGCCATGACGGAGGGCAGACCCTCCACACGGGCAATGCCGTCAGCGGCGGAGACGACCTGGCCGACCTCCACACGTTCGGTGCCGGCCGGTTCGTAGGATGCCGCGAAATCCTTCAGGGCATTGCGAACATCGTCAGCGTTGATGGTCAAGTCGGCCATCTGCATTCCCTGCTCTCTCAGTTGGTGATCATCGAGATCCCGATGACCGAAGGTGTCTAGTGGGTTCGTCAGTTCGTGGGCCGGTCTCAGCCGGCCATCTTCCGCTGGAGGTCGTGCAGTCGGGACTGCAGGGAGGAATCGACGACGTCGTCCCCCACCTGGACCCGAATGCCACCCACCAGCTCGGGATCGACGGCCACGTCCAACGTCAGGTCGCGACCGAAAAGGCCCTTCAGTGCGGCAGCAAGGCGCTCCTGCTGTCCCGGAGTCAGTGGGCGGGCCACCGTGACTTCGGCGATCCACTGCTTCTGACGCTGCGCCACGACGTCCACGAACTCGCGGATCAGAGCCACCGGCTTGTGGCCCCGGGGAGCTTCGACCGCCTGGCGGACCAGGAGACGGGCCTCGGAGGAACCGTTGCTCAAGAGCCGTTCGGCCAGGTTTCCCTTGGCCGAGGCGGGGGCCTGCGGATCCGTCAGTGCACGCTGGAGATCGTGGGATTCCTCGACCGCACGGTTGAAGGACAACAGCTCATCGGAGAGTCGCCCCAGACCGTCGAGCCCACCGTTCGAGCCACCGCGTTCGGCTGAGGCGGCCACGGCAATCGTGGCCAGCTCCTCCAGGGCGTCCCCGTAGTCGCGGGCACGGGACCATTTGCGTTCCGCCAACGAGTTCAGGACCGTCAGGGCCTCCGCGGAGACCTTGTCACCGAACAGCGATCCGACCACTGCCGTGCGGCGTTCCACCGGCCACGAGGGGTCGGTCAGAGAACGACGCAACGGGGCACTGGAGTCCACCGTGCGCAGGGCGCTGAACAGCTCGGAAGCCAAGGGCACGCCTCCGGAGACCAGAACTGGGTCCAAGTCCCGACGGACGGCCGCGAGCGAATCGCTTGATGCACCTGCCATTACTCAGCCACACCTGCCGAGTCGCGCTCGAGGTCCGCGAGGAAGCGGTCGACCACGCGCTGGGAGCGGGCGTCGTCCTCCAGGGCCTCTCCCACGATGCGGCTGGCCAGGCTGGTGGCCAGCGTGCCGACGTCGGCGCGCAGCGAGGACTCGGCCTGGAGCCGTTCCGCGGCAATCTGCGCCTCGGCCTGCTCGATCATTCGAGTGGACTCGGCGGCAGCCTTCTCCCGGGCCTCGGCCAGGATCTGGGCTCCCTCCGCGCGTGCTTCCTCGCGGATGCGGTTCGCTTCGGCGTAGCCCTCCTGCTGCTGCTGCTCGTAGTCGGCCTTCAACGCATTGGCCTCGGCCTGCGCCTTCTCGGCCTTCTCGAGCCCGCCCTCAATGGCCTCGACGCGGTCCTGATAGGACTTCTCCAGGGCCGGGGCGATGTACTTCACCACGATGAACATCAGCACGGCGAAGCCGACAGCGGTAACGAGCACTTCCCACCAGTTGGGAAGCAGGGGGTTCGCGCCTTCCTCGCCAGCGGCGAGCAGGATCGCTTCGGACCTGATCATGTTTCAACCATCCTTTGGTGAAGTTTCCTGTCATGGGTGGCCGGCATTCCGGCCGGCATGGCAGGAAGGATCAAGCTCCGATGACGAAGGCGAAGACCAGGCCCAGAATGGCGAGGGCCTCGGCCAGAGCGAAGCCCAACAGGGCGATCGGCTGCAGAATGCGCTGGGCCTCGGGCTGGCGGGCCACCCCGTTGATGTAGGCGGCGAAGATCAGACCCACGCCGATCGCGGAGCCAATGGCGGCCAGTCCGTAGCCGATCATGTTCAGAGAACCGTGCAGTTCCATTATGTTCCTTTCAAGATGCCAGTCGGCAGGTTGTGAGGGTATCCCCGGTGGAGTCCGGCGGTTGCCGGCACCGAGAGGTGGTGCGGGTGGCGGACGAGGTCCGCCGATCCGGTCCCGAGTTCCGTCCGAGGGCGGGCCCTCGTCCACACGGTCACGGACAGTTCAGTAGCTTCAATACAGCTCAGTGGTCGTTCGCGGCCAGTGCCCCTTGGATGTAGATCGCGGTCAGCAGAGTGAAGACGAAGGCCTGCAGGTACATGATCAGCAGTTCGAGGAAGTACATCGCCACCGAACCGAGAATCACCAGGACACCGGTGCCCTGCAGGGCGAGGTTTCCGGTCTCCATGATGAGGAACTGCGCACCGGCACCGGCCAGCATCACGATCATGTGGCCCGAGAGCATGGTGGCCATCAGACGCAGGGAGTGGGTCAGCGGCCGGACGATGAAGTTCGAGATGATCTCCAGCGGCACCAGCAGCGGCAGGATCCAGCCCGGGACGCCACTGGGCACTACGGCGAGCTTGAAGTACTTCAGGCCGTTGCGCCGGATGCCGACGCCGATCCAGATGATGTAGACGATCAGCGCCAGGGCATAGGCCGATCCCGCATGCGAGAAGCTCGGCATCTGCAGGAAGGGGATTGCCCCGAAGAGGTTGTTCAACAGCACGAAGAAGAAGATGCCGAAGAGCAACGGCACCCAGGCCTTGAACTCCTTCTCGCCGATGATGTCCCGGCCCATGCCGTTGCGCACGAAGGCGTAACCGGACTCGGCCAACCACTGCACCTTGCCCGGGACCAGGCCGGGCTTGCGCATGGCGAGCATGAAGAACGCGGAGATGAGGATCACCGAGAGGATGATCATCAACATCTGCTTGCCAAAGCCCGTGCCGTACTCGGCCATCCAGGGGAGAATCTCCGGCAAGTGGGTTTGCTCGATCGTGGGCGGCGCGAATCCGCCCTCGTCGGCGGAGCTGGCGAGCACGATCGGTAGCACGCTGATCCTCTCTACAGTGTCCGTCAACGGAACGCGTTCGGCGCGCTCCCTCCCGCGGGCAGGCAGGCGGCACAGCGCTGTCCCGTCCGTTGTTAGTGATTGTGATGAGCCTATCAAACGAGCCACGGTGCTCTTGACCAAAAGGACCCATTTGAGCCCTGATATGTGGCTGTCTGCACAAATATTTCTACGTTGTGTCGAACTCGGGCCCGCTGAGGGGTCTCAGTCGTCGTAGATCTGCTGGCGCGTGCGGGCGAAGACGATGACTTCCGTGCTCTGCCACACGATGATGACCATCAGCGCACCGATGCCGGCCGCCATCGGATCGAGCCATTCCGGCACCGGCACCACGGTGAGCAGGACGGCCATCAGCACGATCTTCAGCACGAAGGCGAACAGCGAGACGAAGATGGCCTGATCCCGCCAGCGGTCCCAGGACCACGCCGTCACCCACAGGGTCAGCCCGGACAGCAGCACGACGGCGGCGCCGGCCAGTCCCAGCGACCCAGCGGCGTCGGCGTCGATCGCGATCCAGGCGACTCCCGCCGCGACGATCAGCGCGGCCACAGTGCAGATCAGGCAGGCCTGGAGGATCCCCCACCAGCCGCGCTTGTTCGTCCTCATGAGGGTGACCTCCTGGCCCGAGCCCAGGGGTGCATCGTCAGGTATGCCGCCCCCACCAGCAGGACGCCGAGGATCGGCAGCACGATTCGCCAGTCGAAGAAGTTCAGGGACACCACTCCGTAGGCGATGAGGAACGTCCAGAGGTAGAGCAGCAGCACCGCCTGACGGTGAGTCCAGCCGCCGTCGACCAATTTGTGGTGCAGGTGCCCCCGGTCCGCCGAGAAGGGGCTCGCTCCGCGCACCGTGCGCCTGATGACCGCCAGGCCCAGATCCAGCAGCGGCAGGGCCACCACGGCGATGGGCAGCAGGACCGGCATGTATGCGGGAACGTTCCGGAACCGGAAGCCTTCTTCCATGTCTCCCACGGTGGCAGTGACCGCCACGCCGGCGGTGGCCAGCAGCAGTCCGATGAGCATGGCGCCGACCTCGCCCATGAAGATCCGGGCCGGGTTGAAATTGTGGGGCAGAAAGCCCAGACACGAGCCCACCAGCACGGCCATCAGCAGGGTGGCCAGGTTGGAGTAGTCGAACTCGTTGATGGTGCGGGTCAACAGATAGGTGTAGATGAAGAACGCCGAACCGCCGACCACGGCCAGCCCGGCGGCCAGCCCGTCGAGCCCGTCGACGAAGTTGATCGCGTTCATGGTGAGCACGAGGATGAAGATGGTCAGTCCGATCTGGATGGGCTCGCCGCCCACCGGGATCCAGCCCACCGGCATCTCCTCGACGCGGATCCCGTGGAAGGCGACCAACGCGGCCGCGGCGACCTGACCGACGAGTTTGAGCGTCCAGTGCAGGTCCCACAGGTCGTCCGCGACTCCCATGAGCAAGACGACCGACAAGGCCAGCAACAGGCCCCGCATGGGCTGGGGGTCCGTATAGATGCCCCCCAGGAAAGGGACCGTGGCACCGAGTCCGAGGGCCACCAGCACTCCGGCGATCATCGCTAATCCGCCCAGCTTGGGCACCGGTGCACGGTGGATGTCCCGCTGTCGTTGGGGCGTGTAGACACCGCCCTTGAGGGCCAGCATCCGCACCGCCGGCGTCACTGCGAAGCTGACGACGGCGGACAGCGCCAGCAACATCAGATAGACCTTCATGAATCGGTCGGCAGATCCACCAGGTCCGGAACCACGTCGGCGAGCTCGCTGAACTCCAGTGCCCCGCGGCGGACCACCTGGAAGGGCGTCGTGGTGCAATCGACGATCGTCGATGGTTCGGCTGTGTTGCGTTCACCGTCATCCAGGTAGACCGAGACGGTCTCCCCCAGCTGTTCACGAGCGTCGTGCGCGGTCGTGGCGGCGGGTTGTCCGGTGCGGTTCGCGCTGGAGACGGCCATCGGGCCGAATTCCTGGAGCAGTTCGCGGGCCACCTGGTCATGCGGAACGCGCAAGGCCACGGTGCCGCGGGTCTCCCCCAGGTCCCAGGTCAACGAGGGTTGGGCCTTCAGAATCAGGGTCAGCGCGCCGGGCCAGAAGGCCTCGGCCAGTTCCCGGGCGGCTGCGGGGATGTCGAGCGCCAGCCCGTCCATCACCTGGATGCCGCCGATGAGCACCGGTGGCGGCATGGACCGTCCGCGGCCCTTGGCGGCCAGCAGTACGGCCACGGCTTGCGGGGAGAACGCGTCGGCGCCGATCCCGTACACGGTGTCCGTGGGAATCACCACGCACTCTCGGTTCGACAGCGCCGCACGGGCAGCCTCGATCGCTTCGTCCATTCCGGCTTCGGTGGTGCAGTCGATCAGCATGCTCACGCCGTCATTGTCCCATCCGTGCGCACGGCCACCGTGCAACGCGGCCGGTCGTTGAAGTCCTCCAGCGTGCGGATCGCGGTGAACAGTCCATTCTGCTGCAGCAGTTCCGTCACCGCATCGGCCTGAGTCTCGTCGTGCTCCATGACGAACACGCCGCCTTCTCGCAGCAGACGTGCCGCGGTGGCGGTCACCACGGCGGGCATCCGCATGCCGTCCGGCCCCCCGCCGTACAGGGCCAGTCCGGGATCGCGGCGCGCCTCGGCCTGCTCCGGGACCCGGCCGTCCGGCACGTAGGGCGGGTTGGACACCACGACGTCGACGCTGCCGTCAAGTTCGGGCAGTGCGGTGGCGGCGTCAGTCACCTGGAGATCGACCCCGAGAGGCTCCAGATTCGCCGCGGCCCACCACGCTGCCTCGGAATCCAGCTCCACCGCGTGAACGCGCGCACCGGGCACCTCCGTGGCCAGTGCTGCGGCAATCGCGCCCGAGCCGGTGCACAAGTCCACGGCCAGTGCCGGTGGCTGTGCAGCGGCCAGTGCCTCGATGGCTGCCCCGGCGACCATCTCCGTCTCAGGACGGGGCAGGAACACGCCGTCGCCGACCTCCAACTCCACGGTGCGGAACGTGGCCGTGCCGGTGAGGTATTGCAGCGGGGTGCGCGTGGAGCGGGAAATGGCCAGGCGGCGCAGGTCCACGGACTGCACCGGGGTCACGGTCCGTCCGGTCACGGCTCCGGCGGCGACGTGGCCGCGAGAGGTCCCCAACACGTGAGCGGCCAGCAACTCAGCGTCGGCCCGAGGGGAGTCGACGCCGGCGGCGGCCAGCAGCTCGGTGGCCGAACGCAGGAGGGTCTCCAGCTCAGTCATGCTGCCCCAGCGCCTCCAGTCGGTGCTGCTCGTCCATCTCGATACAGGACTGCAGCACGGGGCCGAGGTCTCCGTTGAGCACCGCGTCCAGGTTGTAGGCCTTGTATCCGGTGCGGTGATCGGCGATCCGGTTCTCCGGGTAGTTGTAGGTCCGGATGCGCTCGGAACGGTCCATCGTGCGGACTTGAGAGGCGCGGGTGGCGGCGTTCTCGGCATCCAGCTGCTCCTGCTGGTGAGCCAGCAGCCGGGAGCGGAGCACCCGCATTCCCGCTTCACGGTTCTGAATCTGCGACTTCTCGTTCTGCATGGACACCACGATCCCCGTGGGCAGGTGCGTGATGCGCACCGCGGAGTCGGTGGTGTTCACCGACTGGCCGCCGGGCCCGGAGGACCGGAAGACATCGATCTTCAGGTCGTTGGCGGCGATGGCGACTTCCTCGGGTTCATCGACCTCGGGAAAGACCAACACTCCCGCGGCGGAAGTGTGGATGCGGCCCTGGGATTCGGTGACCGGAACCCGCTGCACTCGGTGGACGCCGCCTTCGAACTTCAGATGGGCGTACACGCCCTCGGCCGGATTGGTCGAGTTGCCCTTGATCGCCACCTGGACGTTCTTGTACCCGCCCAGATCCGACTCGGTGGTGGAGAGGATCTCCGCTTTCCACCCCTTGGTCTCGGCGAAGCGGAGGTACATCCGGAGCAGGTCGGCCGCGAACAAGGCCGCTTCCTCGCCGCCTTCACCGCCCTTGATCTCGAGGATGGCGTCACGGGCGTCCGCGGGATCGCGGGGAATGAGCAGCCGTCGCAACTTCTCCGTGGCCTGTTCGGCGTTCTGTTCGAGCGTCGGCAGCTCCGCCGCGAACTCGGGGTCGTCCTCGGCGAGTTCGCGAGCATCGGCAACGTCGGCCTGAGCTGCTGCCCACGCTTTGTGAGCTCCCACGATGCTGTTCAATTCTGCGAAACGGCGACCGAGCCGACGGGACAGCGCCTGATCCTGATGAACTGCGGGATCGGCCAGCCGGTCTGTGAGCTCACGATGCTCATCCAGCAGGTCCTGAACGGACTCGAACATGTTCTACCTTTTTTCTGCTTTTCTGCTTTTTCTGCTGTTCTGGTTCTTCTCTTCGCGGCAAAAACTCCTGTGAACGACTCAGCCCCCGCCCTCCGCTGAGGCAGCGGAGGGCGGGGGCCGGCGTCATGCTACTTCTCGCCCTTGGGTCCCAACGTGGTCTTGGAGACTAACATGAGGAATTCGGCGTTGGACTGGGTGTCCTTGATCTTGTTGGTCAGGATCTCCAGCGCCTGCTGGGTATCCAGACCGGACAGCACCCTCCGGAGCTTCCACATGATCTTGATCTCTTCGCCCGTCAGCAGGTTCTCCTCGCGGCGCGTACCCGAGGCGTTGACGTCAACGGCCGGGAAGATCCGCTTGTCCGCCAGCTGACGGGACAGGCGCAGCTCCATATTGCCGGTGCCCTTGAACTCCTCGAAGATGACCTCGTCCATCTTGGAGCCGGTCTCCACCAGAGCCGTGGCGAGAATGGTCAGCGAGCCGCCGTTCTCGATGTTGCGGGCGGCACCGAAGAAGCGCTTCGGCGGGTACAGGGCCGAGGAGTCCACACCGCCGGAGAGGATACGGCCCGAGGCCGGGGCGGCGAGGTTGTACGCACGGCCCAGACGGGTCATCGAGTCCAACAGGACCACGACGTCGCGGCCCATCTCCACGAGGCGCTTGGCCCGCTCGATGGCCAGCTCGGCGACGGTGGTGTGGTCGTCGGCGGGACGGTCGAAGGTCGAGGCGATGACCTCACCCTGGACCGAGCGCTGCATGTCCGTGACTTCCTCCGGACGCTCGTCCACCAGCACCATCATCAGGTGCACCTCGGGGTTGTTGGTGGTGATCGCGTTGGCGATGGACTGCAGGATCATCGTCTTGCCGGCCTTCGGGGGCGAGACGATCAGGCCGCGCTGGCCCTTGCCGATCGGCGAGACCAAGTCGATGACGCGGGGGCCGACCAGCTTGGGATCGGTCTCCAGCCGCAGTCGCTCCTGCGGGTACAGCGGCACCAGGTCGTTGAACTTGGTGCGCTGTGGGTCCTCGTTCTCGGCGGGCTGGCCGTTGACCGAGTTCAGACGCACGAGCGCGTTGAACTTCTGACGGTTGCCACCGCCGGATCCACCGCCCTGGGACTCACCATCGCGCGGCGCACGAATGGCCCCGACGACGGCGTCGCCCTTGCGGAGCCCGTACTTCTTGACCATCGACAGCGAGACGTACACATCGTTCGGCCCCGGCAGGTAGCCGGAGGTGCGAACGAAGGCGTAGTTGTCCAGCACGTCGAGGATGCCGGCGACGGGCAGCAGCACGTCGTCCTCGGTCACCTCGGTCTCGTCAACCTCAGGGCCGCCCCGCCCGCGGCGATTGCGGTTGCGGTCGTTGCGGTTGCGGTTCCGGCGATTGCGACGGCTGTTGTTGTCATCGTCGCGGTTGTTGTCGCGGTTGCCGTCCCGGTTGCCGCGGTTGTTGTCGCGGTCCTGGCCGCCCTCGCGGTTGCCCTCGGACTTGTCCTGTTGACGGTCATTGCGGTTGCCGTCCCGGTTGTCGCGGTTGCTGTCCCGGTTGTCGCGGTTGTCTTTACGGTTGTTGCGGTCATTCCGGTTGTTCCGGTTTCCGCGCTGACCGTTGCGGTCCTGTTGACCCGCAGTGTCGTCGGAGTCCTTGTTGGATTCTTTGTTGGAGTCCTTGGTGGATTCCTTGTTCGAATCCCTGCTCGAGTCCTGCTTCGCCGGCTGGGCAGCGGGCTCAGCGCTGGACTCGGCGGACTGCGTCGATGCATCATCGCCAGCGGCACCCGCCGGGGACTCGGCACGGCGCGAACGGGACCGGCGGCTCGGACGCTCAGCAGCGGCTGGGGCAGCGGTATCGGCCGGCTGGGCGCTCTGCTCGGCCGTCTCCGCAGCGGGCTCCTCGGTCGAGCGCTTGGCCCCACGAGATCCGCGCTTCGGTGCGGCAGCGGCGCCGCCGCCGGTTTCTTCAGAGGTCTTGTCTGCCTGCTCCGCGCTCTCCGCCGGCTTGCGGTCGGCCACCGAGCCACCGCGCTGGTGGCTGGAGATGGCGGCGACCAAGTCGGATTTGCGCATCCGGGATCCTCCGGTGATGCCCAACTGCGACGCGAGCGCCTGCAGCTGAGCGAGCTTGAGGCCAGCCAGTCCGCCACCGGTGGCTGGTTCCTGGGTGGCATCGCCCACGGAAGCCGTGGGTAGTTCAGTGGTTTCGGTCACGAAGGTTCCTTCTCCCTCGTCACGCAGGATCCAACGAGAGGGACCCTGCTGAGTGTGTACCGGCCGCCACCTGAACAGGTGGCCGAGAGCCGGATTTCAATGCCGCACACCGTCATGATGGCGGGCGGGTTGGCGCCGATGGCCGATGCTCTGCGACGCAGAGATGGACCACTCGGAGTCTGGATTCCCACCGGCATCGGGCTCCGAAGATACAGCGGAACCCGGTCGGCATCAGCCCGAAACGGGCTGGCCTGCGCGGTGTGATTCCACCTTAGCACCCAGGGCGTCCACGGGAAGAATGCTGACACGCCACGACTGGCCGGCTTCACCGTGGACGGATATCAACTCCGTCTGCATCGCACGGCGGGCCGCCTCTGCACCGGCCACTCCGGCCGCCAGAACCATCACGGTGGGCCCGGCCCCGGACACCACCGCGGCCAGACCCTGGTCCCGCAAGGCACGCACCAGAGCGATCGACGCCGGCATCGCCGGTTCTCGATAGTCCTGGTGCAACCAGTCTCGAGTGCCGGGCAACAACCAGGCCGGGTCCCGGGTCAGCCCGTGCACCAGCAGCGCCGCCCGACCGGCGTTCGCGGCGGCGACCTGATGCGGCACCTGGTCCGGCAGCAGCCCGCGAGCAGTCCTGGTGCTCAAGGGCTGCTCCGGGATCGCCACCACCGGCACCACGCCGGAGTGCGGGTCCATGGCCACGGAGCGGTAGCGGCCGTCGTCGTCCCACGAGACGCTCAGCCCACCGGACAGCGCCGGGGCGACGTTGTCCGGGTGTCCTTCCAGGGCGGACGCCGCGTCCAGCAGCTCATCGGCCGTGGCTCGCTCGTCCTCGGGCAGCAACGCGTCGGCGGCCAGCACGGCGGACACATGGGCCGCGGCGGACGACCCGAGTCCCCGGCCATGCGGGATGCGGTTGCTCGCCACCAGTTCGATTCCGGGGACTTCCCAACCTCGTTGCCGCAGGAGTTCCCGCACGGTCGCGATCACCAGGTGGGAGGCGTCCGTGGCCACGACGCCGGCTCCCTCGCCGTTGACGACGGCGGAGAATCCTTCGGGCACGGTGGTCAAGACGACGTCGTCCCGCAAGTCCAGGGCTAGCCCCAGGGAATCGAAGCCGGGGCCAAGATTGGCCGACGTCGCCGGCACGGACACCGACACGGTGATTCCGGCCGGAACCATGCCGCCGACCATCAGGACAACCCCAGCGCCTCGGCCACCGCGACGACGTCGAACGGCACCTTCTGCGGTTCGATGTCCGAGCCGTCCGCATTCTTCAAGGCCCACTGCGGGTCCTTCAGCCCGTGTCCGGTGACGGTGATGACCCAGCGTTTGCCGGCGGGGACGTTGCCCCGGGCATGGTGCTTGATCAGTCCGGCGACGCCCGCTGCCGAGGCGGGCTCCACGAAGACGCCTTCCCGCGCGGACAACCAGCGATGGGCGGCCAGGATCTCTTCGTCCGTCACGGAGTCGATCATTCCGCCGGACTCGTCCCGGGCCGCCTCGGCCTGCTCCCAGGACGCCGGATTGCCGATGCGGATGGCGGTGGCGATCGTGTCCGGCTCGGTGACCGGGTGGCCGAGCACGATGGGCGCGGAACCGGCCGCCTGGAAGCCCCACATGACGGGGGTCTTCGTGGACACGGGAGCCAGCTCGGCGCCCTCGGCGCCGGGATGGGGGTTCGTATAGGGCTCCGAGTACTCCCGATATCCCTTCCAGTACGCGGTGATGTTCCCGGCGTTGCCGACCGGCAGCAGGTGGTAGTCCGGGGCGTCGCCCAGGGCGTCCACCACCTCGAAGGCTCCGGTCTTCTGCCCCTCGATCCGATTCGGATTCACGGAGTTCACCAGGAACACCGGATAGTTCTCGGAGAGCTTGCGGGCGACGTCGAGGCAGTTGTCGAAGTTGCCGTCCACCTGCAGCAGGGTGGCCCCGTGAGCGATGGCCTGGGAGAGCTTGCCCATGGCGATCTTGCCCTCGGGCACGAGCACGGCACAGGTCAGTCCGGCCTGGGTGGCGTAGGCCGCGGCCGAGGCGGAGGTGTTCCCGGTGGAGGCGCAGACCACGGCCTTCGCGCCCTGTTCCACGGCGGCCGTGATGGCCATCGTCATGCCGCGGTCCTTGAACGACCCCGTGGGGTTCATGCCCTCGAACTTGACCCAGACCTCGCCCTCAACGAGCTCGGAGAGGGCCGGCGCCTCGATCAGCGGCGTCCCGCCCTCACCCAGGGTGACAACCCGGGTCGATGCGGTCACCGGCAGCCGATCGGCGTATTCGCGGATGACCCCGCGCCATTGGTGTGCCACTGTGTTCAGTTCCCTTCGACTCGCAGGACCGAGACCACTTCGGTCACGACATCCAACTCTTGGAGCGCGGAAACGGTGGCCGCGAGGTCCCGTTCCTTGGCGCGGTGGGTGATGACGCGCAGCAGGGACTCGGGCACGTCCTCGATGTACTCTTCGGAGGACTCCTCCACCACCGTGTCATCCTCGTCCAGTGGAATCTGCCGCATGGTCTCGATCGAGACCCCGTTCTCGGCGACGACCGAGGCGATGGAGGCCAGCACACCCGGCCGGTCCGAGACCCGGATGACGACCATGTAGCTGGTGCTCGCCTCACCGACGTCCAGGGCGGGAAGGGTGGCCTTCGGGGTATGGGTCCGCCCCGGACCGCCGCGGACCAGCCGCCGGGCGATGGACACGGTGTCCCCCATGACCGCGCTTGCGGTGGGGCTGCCGCCGGCCCCGGGACCGTAGAACATCAGCTGGCCGGCGTTCTCCGACTCGACGAAGACGGCGTTGTAGGCGCCTCGGACGGCCGCCAGTGGATGTTCGCGCTGCAGCAGCGTCGGGTGGACCCGCAGCACGGCACCGTCCCCGATGCGCTCCGCGATGGCCAGCAGTTTGATGACGTAGCCGGCCTCGGTCGCGGCCTCATGATCGGCCGCCGTGATCTTGGTGATGCCCTCGCAGTACACCTCGTCCAGGGAGAACGAGGCGTGGAAAGCGAGGTTGGCCAGGATCGCCGCCTTGGCGGCGGCGTCATGCCCCTCGATGTCGGCCGTCGGATCGGCCTCGGCGAAACCGAGCTGCTGAGCATCGGCCAAGGCGTCGTCGAAGGCCGCCCCAGTGGTGGCCATCTGGTCCAGGATGTAGTTCGTGGTGCCGTTGGCGATGCCCATGACCCGGTTGACGGTGTCACCGGCCAGCGAGTCCCGCAGGGGGCGCAGAATCGGGATGGCACCGGCCACGGAGGCCTCGAAGGACAGCTGGGTCCCGGCTTTGGCGGCCGCGTCGAACAGCTCGGGACCGTTCTGCGCCAACAGCGCCTTGTTGCCGGTGACCACGGCGGAGCCGTTGCCGATAGCCCGTTCGATCAACGACTTGGCCGGCTCGATGCCACCCATCAGCTCCAGGACGATGTCCGCGGAATCCACGAGCGCCTCGGCGTCCGTGGTGTACAGCTCGCTGGGCAGCTGGTACTCCCGGACGCCGTCGGGATTGCGGACGAACACGCCGGCCAACTCGAGCCTGGACCCCACACGGGCCGCGAGCATCTCGGCGTCCTCCGTGAGGATGCGTGCCACTTGCGAACCGACGGTGCCGGCCCCGAGCAGCGCGATCTTCAGGGGCGGGGGTGTGGCGGTCATGGTCCTCCGATGGTTCTGTGTGCTGAAGAATGCTGAAAAGTGCAGAAGCTACAGGCCAGTCTCGCGGGCGAAGAGATCGTCTTCGGTCTCTCGCCGGATGATGACGCGAGACGTCCCGTCCTTGATGGCGACGACGGCCGGCCGGGTGAGCTGGTTGTAGTTGCTCGACAACGAGTGGCAGTACGCGCCGGTGGCGGGCACGGCCAGCAGATCACCGCGGTGGACGTCTTCCGGCAGATAGGCGTTCTGCACCACGATATCCCCGGATTCACAGTGCTTGCCCACCACACGCGAGAGCACCGCCGGCTCGTCGGAGGTGCGGGATGCCAGGGCAACCGAGTAGTCGGCCTCGTACAGCACCGGCCGGGGGTTGTCGCTCATCCCGCCGTCCACGGACACGTAGCGGCGCGGGTGGGTGGCGGAACCACCGTCAGGGGCGTCGACCGTGACGGTCTTGCGCACTCCCGCCTCATAGAGGGTGAATCCCGCCGGTCCGGAGATGGCCCGTCCCGGTTCGATCGAGATCCGCGGGCAGCTCAGGCCGTGTTTCACGACGGCGGCGCGCACCACCGCGGACAGCGTCTGAGCGATGTCGGCCGGGGTCCGCGGGGCGTCGGCCGCGGTATAGGCGATGCCGTGGCCACCGCCCAGATCGAGCTCGGCCAGTTCGACCCCGTACTCCTGCTTGATCTCGGCGAGGAAGCCCAGCAGCTTCTCGGCGGCCAGGCCGAATCCCTCCGGCTCGAAGATCTGGGAGCCGATGTGGCAATGCAGTCCGAGCAGTTCGATGGACTCGGCGGCGAGCGCGTGGGCGACCGCGGCCGCCGCCGGCGAGCCGGACACCCCTGCCCCCGGACCGGCCATGGACAGGCCGAACTTCTGATCCTCGTGCGCGGTGGCGATGTACTCGTGCGTGTGAGCGTGCACACCGGGGGTCAACCGCAGCATGACCGGAGCCGTGGTCCCGGCCTCCGCGGCCAGCTCGGCCAGGCGCTCCAGTTCGTCGAACGAGTCGACCACGATCCGCCCGATACCGGCGCTCAGCGCTCGGCGCAGTTCGGCATCGGACTTGTTGTTGCCGTGCAGCCCGATGCGGGCCGGATCGACGCCGGCGCGCAGGGCCATCGCCAGCTCACCGCCCGAGGCGGTGTCCAGGCACAGCCCCTCTTCGCTGATCCAGCGGGCCGCGGCGGTGCACAGGAACGACTTGCCCGCGTAGTAGACGTCCACTCCCCCGCACAGGTCCTGAAACGCCTCGGTGAAGGCCTCACGGAAGGCACGCGCCCGGGAGCGGAAGTCGTCTTCGTCCAGGACCAGCAGCGGGGTTCCGTACTCCCGGGCCAGCTGGGAGACGCCGATCCCCTGGACGGCGATCTCGCCGTCGTCGTTCCGGGCGACGCCGGCCGCCCAGAGCTGGGGCACGAGGGCGTTCGAATCCTCGGGGTAGTCGAGCCAGTCGGGGGCGAGTGGCGAGGGTCCGGCCTGAGGACTGGTGTGGTTCACCATCACATCCGTTCCGGGGCGTTCACGCCCAACAGGTCGAGTCCATTGGCCAGCACTTGAGCGGTGGCCTCATTGAGCCACAGCCGGGTGCGATGGAGATCGGTGATCTCGGCGCGGGCTCCGGGGCCTTCGTCGGTGGACACCGGAACGATCCGGCATGCACCGTACCAGGCGTGATACGCGCCGGCGATGACCTCGAGGTGGCGCGCCACGCGGTGCGGCTCGCGGAACTCGGCGGCCTGGGCCACGATCGACGGGAACTCCCCGAGCCGGGCCAGCAGGTCCGACTCCGTGGCATGCGTCAGCAGCGAGGCGTCGAAAGCGGAACGGTCGACGCCGGCCGCCTCGGCCGTGCGAGCGGCGCCGCGGGAGCGGGCGTGGGCGTACTGGACGTAGAAGACCGGGTTGTCATTGGTCTTGGAGGTCAGGATCTCAGGGTCGATGGTGATCGGCGAATCCGCGGGATACCGGGCCAGGGAGTACCGCAGGGCATCGGCGCCGAGCCAGTTGATCAGGTCCTTGAGCTCGATGATGTTGCCGGCGCGCTTGGAGAGCTTGGCCCCGTTGACGGAGATCAGCTGACCGATCAGTACCTCGATGTTCCGCTCGGGGTCATCGCCGGCGGCGGCGGCGATCGCCTTGAGCCGTCCCACGTAGCCGTGGTGGTCGGCGCCGAGCAGGTAGATCTTCTGCTCGAAGCCGCGGTCCTTCTTCGACAGGTAGTACGCGGCGTCAGCGGCGAAGTAGGTCGGCTCGCCGTTGGCGCGGATCAGCACCCGGTCCTTGTCATCACCGAAGTCGGTGGTCCGCAGCCAGACGGCGCCCTCCCGGTCGTCGATGTGGCCCTGGGCGCGCAACCGTTCCACGGCCTCGCCCACGGCACCGGACTCGTGCAGTTGCTTCTCGGAGAACCAGACGTCGAAGTGGACGCCGAAGGCCGCCAGCGTGTCCTGGATGTCCTGGAGCTGGAACCGGTAGGCGGACTCCCGGATCACGGGCAGGGCCGCTTCTTCGTAGAGCTCCCGCACCTCGGGGTGTTCGGCGAGCACCTGCTCGGCCAACTCCTGGATGTAGGCCCCGGGATAGCCGCCGTCGGGCACCGGGAGTCCGTGCATCCGGTGGTGCACGGACTGGGCGAAGACGTTCATCTGGTTGCCGGCGTCGTTGATGTAGTACTCGGCGGTGAGTTCGGCCCCGGAGGCACGCAGCAGCCGCGCGATGGAGTCACCGAGGGCGGCCCAGCGGGTGTGGCCGATGTGCAGGGGGCCGTTGGGGTTGGCGGAGACGAACTCGATGTTGACGGTCTGTCCCGCCAGGGCGGCGTTGCGTCCGTACTCCGCCCCGGACTCCACGATGGTGCGGGCCAGTTCTCCGGCCGCCGCAGCGTCCAGCGTGATGTTCAGGAAGCCCGGACCGGCGATCTCGACCGCGGCGATGCCCGGTCGCCTCCGCAACCGCTCGGCCAGCAACGCAGCCAACTCCCGGGGCGCCATACCAGCCTTCTTGCCCAGTTGCATGGCCACGTTGGTGGCCCAGTCACCGTGCTCTCGGTTCTTGGGTCGCTCCACCTTCACCTGGGTGGGCATCTCCACCGAGATCTCGCCTGCGTCGACGGCGTCCTGCAGGCATGCGGCCAGGGCTGTGGAAAGGTCTTCGGGGGTCACCCGCGTCAGTCTAATGTTCCGGGAGTCCCTGCCTGTAACCGGCCCGGGATTTCCGCCGTCGGACGCCCATGCGGTAGGGTGATGAAGTCCCGAACGGGACCCCCGCCTCCGTAGCTCAGGGGATAGAGCGTCTGCCTCCGGAGCAGAAGGCCGCAGGTTCGAATCCTGCCGGGGGCACCAACACTTAAACCTTCGAGACCGCCACGGCCTCATCGAACTCAGCGTCGATCTGCGCGGTGAGGTCCGGATCATGGCGGGCCGTGAGCAGCGAGACCGCGATGCCCACGATGGTCGCCAGCACGAAGCCCGGCACGATCTCGTACATCTGGAACATTCCGCCCCAGGCATCGTCGGGCATATTGCCCCACCAGAAGACGACGACGGCGCCCACGACCAACGCGGACAGCCCGCCCCAGGCGTTGGCCTTCTTCCAGAACAGGGCCAACACGATGATGGGTCCGAACGAGGCGCCGAATCCGGCCCAGGCGAAGCCCACGAGATCCAGCACGCTGGCCTCGGGGTCGAAGGCGATGAGGATCGCGACGATGGCCACCACGACCACGGCTCCGCGCCCGAGCCACAGTTCGGTCCGCGGGCTGGCCTTGCGCCCGGCGAGCTTGTACAGGTCCTCGACCAGGGCCGAGGAGCACACGATCAGCTGCGAGGAGATCGTGGACATCACGGCGGCCAGCACGGCTGCCAGCACGAAGCCGGCCACCATGGGGTGGAAGAGGATCTGCGACAGGACCAGGAAGACGGTCTCCGGGTCATCGAGCGAGACGCCCGGGTTGGCCTGGAAGTAGGCGATGCCCACCAGCGCCGTCATCACCGCGCCGAAGGCACAGACGGCCATCCAGGCGATCCCGACCCGGCGACCCATCACGGCGTCCCGGGACGACCGCAGGGCCATGAACCGGACGATGATGTGCGGCTGACCGAAATAGCCCAGGCCCCAGGCCAGGGCGGAAACCACGCCGACCCAGGTGGTGTTGGCGAGGAAGGACGTGCGGTCTGTGCCGTCACCGAGGACCTCGTCGGCGGCCTGGATCGAATTGACCACCTCGCCCCAACCACCCAGGTGGATGATGGCGACCAGCGGCACGGCGATCAGCGCGGCCAGCATGAGCAGTCCCTGGACCACGTCCGTCAGGGAGGCTCCGAGGAAGCCGCCGAACAGGGTGTAGACGATGGTCACCCCGGCCACGAGCAGCATGCCGGTGAGGTAGGTGGAACCGAAGGAGGACTCGAAGAACTTGCCACCGGCCACCACTCCGGAGGAGACGTAGAAGGTGAAGTACACCAGGATGATGGCCCCGGCCACGATCCGCATCAGGTGAGTGCGGTCGCGAAAACGGTTCTCCAGGAACGAGGGGATCGTGATGGAGTTCTTCGCCACCTCCGTGTAGGAGCGCAGTCGCGGGGCGACGAATTTCCAGTTCAGCCACGCACCGATGGTCAGCCCGACGGCGATCCAGGCCTCCCCCAGGCCGAACGCGAAGACCGCGCCGGGCAGCCCAAGCAGGAGCCAGCCGGACATGTCGGAGGCGCCCGCGGACAGGGCCGCCACGGCCGGCGGGAGCTTGCGCCCGGCCAGCACGTAGTCGTCGAGGTCGTTGTTCTTGCGGGAAGCCCAGAAGCCGATGGCGAGCATCGCCCCGAAATACAGGGCAATGGCTATGAAGGTGAAGGTGTTGTCCATCGTCTCCTCGTCCCCAAGGCGCATCATGGCCCGGGACGTCTAGTGACTACAGCGACCTACTGCAGCAGCGTCTTGTCGTCCAGGGTCAAGCCCTTGATCCGCTCGAACTCTCCCAGCAGGTCCCGCACGGTCTTGCCGCGCTTCTCCTCGCCGGAGATGTCCAGAATGATCTTCCCATCGTGCATCATCATCAGCCGGTTACCCACCCGCAGTGCCTGCTCCATGTTGTGGGTGACCATGAGGGTGGTCAGATTCTTCTCGGTCACGACTCGCTCGGTCAGCCGGGTCACCAGCTCGGCCCGCTGAGGGTCCAGTGCCGCCGTGTGCTCGTCCAGCAACAGGATCCTCGGCTCCGAGAACGTCGCCATCAGCAGGCTCAGAGCCTGCCGCTGGCCACCGGAGAGCAAGCCGACCTTCGCCTTGAGACGGTTCTCCAGCCCCAACTCGAGGACCGAGAGTTCCTCCGCGAACCGCCGGCGCTTGGCCGACGTGACGCCAAGGCCCAACCACCGTGCCGATCCCCGCTTGTCCGAGATCGCCATGTTCTCTTCGATGGTCAGGTGCGGCGCCGTACCCGCCATCGGATCCTGGAACACGCGG
Source organism: Citricoccus sp. GCM10030269 (assembly GCF_042665635.1). Classification (NCBI taxonomy): domain Bacteria; kingdom Bacillati; phylum Actinomycetota; class Actinomycetes; order Micrococcales; family Micrococcaceae; genus Citricoccus; species Citricoccus sp. GCM10030269. Next base: position 768,040 of record NZ_JBHTCV010000005.1, read on the forward strand.
CCCACAAAATCGGCACGGCGATGATCCTTGATCCGGGTGACGTCACGGCCGTCCACGCTGACCGTGCCGGTGTCCGGCGAGAGTTCGCCCGAGATGACGTTGAGCACGGTCGACTTGCCGGCGCCGTTGGAGCCGATGACCGTCACGAAGTCGCCTTCGTCGAGGTGGAGGTCGATGCCTCTGAGGGCTCTGCGCTCGTTGACGGTGCCGGGGAAGAAGGTCTTGTGGACCTGGGACAGGGACAGCATCAGCGGGCTCCTTCCGTCGTCGAGACCGCTTCAGCGCCCGTGGCCGCGCCGCCGTCGGGATCCGCACGGCTCACCAGAGCCTTGCGCCGCCGGAAGAACGGCAATTGCGGGACCACCAGCGCGATCACCACGAGGATGGCCGAGATCAGTTTCATATCGTTCGGGTTCAGGCCGACCGTCAGCGCCAGTTGGATCGCCACTCGATAGAGCACCGAACCGGCGACGACGGCCAGCGCCGCCACCATGATCGAGCGGGTTCCGAAGATGGCCTGGCCCAGAATGACGGAGGCCAGACCCGCGACGATGAGGCCGATGCCCATGCCGATGTCCGCGAACCCCTGGAACTGCGCCACGATGGCACCGCTCATGCCGACCAGCCCGTTGGAGAGGGCCAGTCCGAGGATCTTCTGATTGTCGGTGTTGACCCCGTAGGAACGGATCATCTTCTCGTTGTCGCCCGTGGCCTGCATCGCCAGACCGGTGTCCGTGTGGAGGAACCACACCAGCGCCAGTGCCAGCAGGATCGCCACGGCCGCTAAAAGACCGATGGAGCCCCAGCCGCCCAGCAACCCGGCACGCTGCAGCGGCGTGATCGCGGTGTCCTCGCCCAGCAGAGGGACGTTGGCCTTGTCCATGATCCTCAGATTGATCGAATACAACGCGATCTGAGTCAGGATGCCGGCCAGCAGTCCGTTGATCCGTCCCTTCGTGTGCAGCAGTCCCGTGATCGTGCCGGCGAGGAACCCGGCGATGAAGGACAACAGGATCGCCAGGAAGGGATTGACCCCGTTGACAATCGAGATGGCGGCGACGGCCGCACCCGTGGTGAACGAGCCGTCCACCGTCAGGTCCGGGAAGTCGAGGATGCGGAAGGTCACGTAGACCCCGAGGGCCATGATGGCGTAGATCATGCCCAGTTCGATGGCGGTCGTCATAACGGAGTTACTCTGAGTCCCCTTCGCCCTCTGCGTCCTCGGTGGCTTCGGCATCATCGGCACTGACCACGTGGTCGGCCTCGTCGAGGATCGACTGCGGGATCTCCACTCCCAAGGCCTCGGCGGCGTCCGGGTTCACGTACAGCTCCGGTTCCGCGTATGTCTCCACCGGCATGGAGGCCGGGTCGGCGTCCTCGGTGAGGATGCGGATGGCCATGTCGGCGGTCTGTTCGCCCAGCTTCTCGTACTGGATTCCGTAGGTGGCCACACCACCCCGGGCCACGGAGTCCCCCTCGGCCGGCACGACCGGGATCTGGCGGTCGCGGGCGACGCCGATCAGGGACTCGAGGGCAGAGACGACGGCGTTGTCCGTGGGGACATAGAAAGCGTCGACGTCGGAGAGCGAGTTGGCCGCCTGCTGCACCTCGGAGGAGTTGGAGACGGTGGACTCGACGATCTCCAGATCCAGCTCCTCCGCGGCCTCCTTGGCCCACTGCACCTGGATTTCCGAGTTGGTCTCGCCCGAGGAGTACACGATGCCGACCCTCTTGACGTCGGGATCGATCTCCTTCAGCAGCGTGAGCTGCTCAAGCACCGGGTTGGCGTCCGAGGTGCCGGTGACATTGCCGCCGGGAGCCTCGTTGGACTCAACCAGATTGGCGCTCGGAGGATCCGTCACCGCGGTGAAGAGAATCGGGGTATCCGTCACGGCCTGAGCTGCCGTCTGCGCCGACGGGGTGGCGATGGCCAGGATGAGATCGTGGTCGGCTGAGGCGAAGGTACCGGCGATGGTGTTGGCCGTGGACTGGTCGCCCTGGGCGTTCTGCACATCCAGCGAGATGTCCAGCCCCGACTCCTCGAGCTTCTTCTCGAACCCGGTGCGAGCAGCGTCGAGCGAGGGGTGGGTGACGTACTGGGAGACGCCGATCGAGTAGGACTCGGAACCGGCGTCGTTGCCGCTTCCGCCCTCACCCTCGTTGCCGCCGTTGCCGCAAGCCGTCAGCGCGAGTGCGGCGACGGCCAGCGTCGCCCCGGCGCGGAGCACTGTGCGATTTCCCGTGCGGGCCTCTGTGGGGATACCGAGACTTCCGAGCTTCATAGTGGTCCTTTCACACCGCGTGCTCCGGCGTGACGCTGGTTGCGCCGGCGCGAGAGATAACCGGAGCGCGCCAGAATCCTAGAATAGGTGGAACGAGTGCGATGTAGGTCACGTTGGCCCGTGTCGAGGTGGATCTGGAGACGATCGGTACTCCACAGGCTTCTTGGGTGCGGAAGTTCTCCCCACACCCCGCCAGAGACCTTACGGTGTCCGGGATCCTCCCTAGAGTAGTACACATGTTCGAACCAGACGTGGAAGCCAACCAGGAAGCCCCGCAGGACGCCCCGCAGGACGCCGACCAGGAAGCCCCCGAGCCTGCCCCACCAGCCTCCGCCCTGGACCTCGTCAGGCTGCGGAATGCTCTGGCGACCATGGCCCCGGCGGCCACGAACGGCATCGGAGACATCGACGGAGACGTCGAAGCCGAAGCCATCAACCGCATCCACTTCCTCGAACACATCAAAGCCGCCTGCGCCGCCGCTCAAGCCGAGGAATCAGCAGCCCTGTTCTCCCACCGCTGCCACACCGAAGCCACCCGCGGGATCGAGCCCGAACACCGCGGACGCGGACTCGGCGGAGAAATCGCCCTCGCCCGCTCCGAATCCCCCAGCCGCGGCACCACACACCTGCGACTAGCCCGCCACCTCGTCAACGACCTGCCCCACACCCTCGACGCCCTACGAGCCGGCCGGATTTCCGAGACCAAAGCAGCCATCATCGAACGAGAGACCTTCTGGCTACCCGCCGCGGCCCGCCGCCACGTCGATGAACACCTCACCGATCGCCTCGGCATCATCGGCGAACGCCAACTCATGCGCGAGGCCCGCGCCGAAGCCATGCAGTGCGACCCGGACGCCGCAGCAGAACACTTCACCCGCGCCACCCAGACCCGCCGGATCACCCTCCGGCCCACCGCAGACGGCATGGCCCACCGCAGACGGCATGGCCCACCTCAGCGCCCTGCTGCCCATGAACCAGGCCGTGGCCTGCCACTCCGCCCTGGTGGCCGAGACCGCCAGCCAGATCGCCGCCGGACAGGCCGAGGGCCGCACCCCCAACCAGGTCGGCGCCGATGTATTCGTCGAGCGACTCACCGGCCAAACACAGGCCTCCAAGGTGGCCATCGAGGTGCAACTGGTGATGACCGATGCCACCCTGTTCCGGGACGATGCCGCCCCTGGCTGGTTTCCCGGGCACGGACCCGTACCAGCAGACACCGCACGCCACCTGGTCTCCAACCCCGAGGCCGAGGCGTTCCTCCGCCGCCTCTACACCCACCCGCACGACGGTCAGCTGGTCGCCATGGACTCTCAGCGCCGAGGCTTCTCCGGACTCCTACGACGCATGGTGCTCCTGCGGGACGACGTCTGCCGAACCCCTTACTGTGATGCGCCCATCCGGCAGATCGACCATGCCACACCCCACCAGCACGGCGGACCCACCAACTGGGAGAACGCCTCCGGACTCTGCACCCGGTGCAACCTCGCCAAAGAGCGGCCCGGATGGAAACACCACGCCACACCCGAACAACTCGACGTCACGACCCCCACCGGACACCACTACCGTTATCGAACCCGACCACTGACACGCGAGACCGCCAACAGCGCGTGAGTCAGTTCTCTTCGAAGGGGTCCCCGCACGCCCACCCCTCCGGGTTGGCGTCACAGTCCTCGGCCACGTTCTTGGACTTCGAACGCCAAATATCGGCCGAAGCCGGCTCACTGGCCACCGTCGCCATGCCCGGAATGGCAATCCACGGACCATCATTGACCGAGAACTGACCCCGATACGCCGTGGACAACGACACCGGAAACGTCCCGGTCTCCTCATACACATGACTGGTCGTGGTTTCTTGGTTGAACTCCCTCTGCGGGCCACCCGGGAACGGATTCGACACCGGCTCCGACCCATCCCCGTACTCCCAGGTCCACCGCACCGGCACCGCCTGAATCGCCACCTGCTGACCCAACATCGTCGTGTTCAACGTCTGCGGCTCCTCAGTGGCAAAAAAGTTCGTACTCAAAAAGCACTCGCGTACAAGCTAGAGTCATCGCCGGAACACGCAGTTCGCACTACGTTTCCAGTTCGGTTTTTCATTTGAATGACGCGCCATGGCTGACACCGCCGGTCCCCCTGCCGCCATCGAAGTCGACAAGCCAGACGAGAATGTGGCTTCGCATAGAGCCACGGATAGCGATGCGTTGTATTCAAAGGTGCCCCAAGGCAACGTCCATGTCCCAACCATCGCTCCACGTGCTAAGCCCGCTCATCACTACGGAACTTCAGTAGACGTTATGCGGCCTAGTTAGGCCAAGAGCTCGCGGTAATCTGAAAAATCAGAAATCGTCGAACTGATCGAACTCTCTGAATACGTCATCAACAATACGAGTTAGTCCCAACGCGCGCCGCTTGACCGTTTTATATAGAGCCTGAAGATGCTCATTATAATTAGCGTATTCCGAAGTGTCTATCACTTCAACTGGCACACGCAAAGACGGAGTATGAGTATCAATTACAGCGAGCTCATAAGGCGCAAAGTCATCTTTGTCACGCGAGGATATTTGGTAAGCAAATCTGCCTATTTGCGTACGAAACTCGAAATTGTCATCAACTGGTGCCCACTGGATTTGCCCTCGCCTCTCGAGCATTGCAAGGCGACGAATGAGGTCAGCCTTTTGTTCTTCAGTGAAAACCTGCACGCTTATCCCACTTTCGTTTGATACCTAGTTGCTAGTCCAGCAGCGAACGTGCTCATGGAGCCAATCTGCTCCGCAGCACTTTTTACCACTAGACGAACAGGCTTTGTGGCACCAGATACAAGGGTCGCCTTCGCTGAACTCGCGGCTGACGCACTGGAGCGAAGTTGATCTACCAACTCGGCCTCTTCCCTACCTTCGCTTGAGGATTCAAGCAGAGCCGCAACCTGTTGAGCTGCATGGCTATACGACACAAGCGCACGAATCGCTTGCTTCTTGTCGTCGTCGGCTTGGGCCGCATCAAGTTCGGACTCGTAAATCTTCAGTTGAGGCAACAGTACGAGGAGGTGGTTCAAGTGCATCCGGCGGGTAGCCGCCTTTAGTGCTTCGGTCGCCTTTTCACTCGCATTGGCCGTGCGCCAGATCTGCCACACCGTTAAGGAAAAGCCCACGGTCGTCACGACCAACCCGATGATCCCGATTGTGTCGTTCAAGCCAGGCCCCTTCCTATAGTTACTGACCATGGTACGCGGATCGCGACAAGCTGCTCCCGGCTGGGCTCAGTAGCGAAAAGATGACCATTGCGTAGGACTTCCTTGGGCCAAGTCTTCTGGCTTCGCGTTTAGTCGAAGTTCGCATTCGAAGGGATCAGTCCGAAACCCCGGAGTCCGACACAATCCTCGATGGCACCTGCATTGAACCTGGGCCCCTCCATCACGGCATCAAGCCATCGACATGTGCCGCAGACTTCCCGCCAGCCGGACACTGCACCACAGTGTAAGCAGAACCTCATCGACGCCGTCCTGGTCATCCACAACATCTAGACTGGCCGGTGCCATGTCCGACTCTCCCGCGGCTGAAACCGACACCCCGACCAACACCCCCACCGACACCCAGACCACCTTCCGCTTGGAATACCCGCCGCACCTTCCCGTCTCGGGCGAGCGGGACACCATCATGGAGGCCATTCGGGCCCACCAGGTCGTCGTCGTGGCCGGGGAGACGGGGTCGGGCAAGACCACCCAGTTGCCGAAGATGCTCCTCGAACTGGCCGGCGAGGGTGTGCTCGACCCGGATCGCATGGTCGGCCACACGCAGCCGCGCCGCCTGGCCGCTCGTTCGGTGGCCGAGCGCATCGCCGAGGAGCTGAACACCCCGCTCGGCACCGACGTCGGCTATCAAGTCCGCTTCACGGCGCAGACCTCAGCGGACACCCGCGTCAAAGTCATGACCGACGGCATTCTTCTCGCCGAGATCCAGCATGACCCGACCCTGGCGAAGTACTCCGCGATCATCATCGACGAGGCCCACGAACGCAGCCTCAACATCGATTTCCTGCTGGGGTACCTCAAACGCATCCTCGCCAAGCGGCCGGAGCTGAAGGTCGTCATCACCTCGGCCACCATCGACCCGGACTCCTTCGCGGCGCACTTCGCCGAATCCGACGGCGAACCGGCTCCCATCATCGAGGTCTCGGGCCGCACCTTCCCCGTGGAGATCCGCTACCGTCCGCTGGACTCCCCCGCGGTCGGCTCCACCACAGACACCGACGCAGACGCCGACTCCGAAGAGGCAGAAGAATCACGCGACCCGGTGGACGCCGTCTGTGACGCCGTCGACGAACTGTCCCGGGAAGCCCCCGGCGACATCCTCGTCTTCTTCTCCGGCGAGCGCGAGATCCGCGACGCCGCCGAGGCACTGACCCCGAGAGTCGCTGCCAATAGACGTCTGGGACCCACCGAGGTCCTGCCCCTCTACGGCCGCCTGTCCATGTCGGAGCAGCACCGCGTCTTCTCCCCCGGCGCCCAACGCCGCATCGTGCTCGCGACGAACGTGGCCGAGACCTCCCTGACCGTGCCGGGCATCAAGTACGTCATCGACACCGGCACGGCACGCATCTCGCGATACTCCCACCGCACCAAGGTTCAGCGCCTGCCGATCGAACGCATCAGCCAGGCCAGCGCCAATCAGCGCTCGGGCCGCTGCGGACGCACCTCGGACGGCATCGCCATCCGGCTCTACTCCGAAGTGGACTTCGAGTCCCGCCCCGAGTTCACCGACCCGGAGATCCTGCGCACCAACCTGGCCGCCGTCATCCTGCAGATGTGCTCCATGGGCGTGGCCCGCACCCCCGCCGACGTCGGCGATTTCCCCTTCCTGCAGCCGCCGGACTCCCGTCAGGTGACGGACGGCGCCACCGCGCTGACGGAACTGGGAGCGCTGAACAGCGGTCGGCCGGACGCCAAGGGACGGACCTACCCCAAGGGCACCATCACCCCGATCGGTCGCAAGCTCGCCCGCTTGCCCGTGGATCCGCGGCTGGGCCGGATGATCGTCGAGGCGGGCAACCGCGACTGCGTGCGCGAAGTGATGGTGCTCGCCGCCGCCCTGACCATCCAGGACCCCCGCGAACGACCCACCGAACAGCGAGCCCAGGCCGACGAGCAGCACGCTCGGTTCGCGGACGAGAACTCCGACTTCTCGTCACTGCTCAACCTCTGGGCATACCTGCAAAGCCGTCAGAAGGAACTGTCCGGGAACCAGTTCCGCAAGATGTGCCGCACGGAGTTCATCAACTACCTGCGGGTGCGCGAGTGGCAGGACCTCGTCCAGCAGTTGCGTCAGCTGGCCAAGCCGCTGGGCATCTCCGTCTCGCCCGGTCCCGTCCATCCCGTGAGCCAGCACGAGCCCGTTCACCGTTCCCTGCTGACCGGTCTGCTGTCCCACATCGGCGCCTGGGATGAGCGGAAGCGGGATTACCAGGGCGCCCGCAACACCCGCTTCGCGATCTTCCCCGGTTCGGCCCTGTTCAAGAAACGGCACGCCTTCGTGATGGCCGCAGAGCTCGTGGAGACCTCCCGGCTCTGGGCCCGCATGGTCGCCAAGATCGACCCCAACTGGGCCGTGGACGCCGCCGGACCGCTGGCCAAGCACACGTACAGCGAGCCGCACTGGTCCAAGCGGTCCGGCTCGGTCGTGGCCCGGGAGAAGGTCACCCTGTTCGGTGTCACGCTGGTGGCGGACCGGCAGGTCCAGTTCTGGAAGATCGACCCCGCGCTCGCGCGTGAGCTGTTCATCCGTCACGCCCTCGTGGAGGGTGACTGGAAGACCCGGCACCACTTCTTCGCCCGCAACCGCCAAGCCCTGGCCGACGTCGAAGAGTTGGAGACCAGGCTGCGCCGGCGCGACCTGCGGGTCTCCGACGAGGACCTCTTCGCGTTCTATGACGCTCGCATCCCCGAGTCTGTCGTGTCCGAGCGGCATTTCGACTCGTGGTGGAAGAAGGCGCGGCAGACGTCGCCCGAGCTGCTGGACTTCGACCCACAGTCACTGCTGGCGGTGGACGAGGAGGAACTGGACACTGACCAATTCCCCACGGTGTTCCATCACCCCACGGCCGGGGGCAGCATCGAGCTGGAGTTGTCCTACGACTTCAATCCCGCAGCCAACCCCGCAGCCAACCCCGCAGCCGAACAGTCGTCCGACGGCATCACCGTCATCATCCCCGTGCTGCTGCTGAACCAGATGGATCCCGAGCGGTTCCGCTGGCTGGTGCCCGGTCTGCGCGTCGAGTTGGTGACCGCCTTGATCCGGTCCCTGCCCAAGGCGGTGCGCAAGAATTTCGTGCCGGCCCCGGACGTGGCCCGAGCCGCCGTCGAGCAGATGGAACAGGACGCTGACCCGGCCACCGATGACCTGCTGCCCACGCTGGAACGCACCCTGCGGCGGCTCAAAGGCGTGGTGATCCCGCCGGACTCGTGGGATCTGTCCGCGATTCCCGCCCATTTGGTTCCCGACTATCGAGTGGTCGACGGTCGCGGCGCCGTCATCGGGACCGGCCAGGACCTGGGTGCGTTGCAGGACCGTCTGGCCACCGAGAACCGATCGGCCATCGCCGCCTCGCTCAGCTCAGGCGCCGCCCCGAAGGCCGCTTCCGCAACCCCCGGCCCGACGCCCGGCGCGGCTCCCACCGGAAGTCCCCTCACCGAGCGCCACGGCATGACGGACTGGGAGATCGGGGACCTTCCCCGCAAGCTCGACACCACGGTCGCGGCCGGCGGCGGCCAGCAGAGGATCACCGGTTATCCGGCGCTGGTGGCAGAATCCACGCCCGACGGCGGCCCGGCCGCCGGCACGACGGTCTTTCGCACCGAGACTGATCAGCTCGCGGCGCACCGGGCCGGCGTCGTGAATCTGCTCTTGGCCCAGGTGCCCAGCCCGCAACGCTACGTCCTGGACCACCTGGACAACCGGGAGAAGCTGACCTTCACCCAGAATCCGCACGGATCGGTGGACCGGTTGATCTCCGATAGCACTCGCGCCGCGGTGGATCGGCTGGTGCCCGAGGAGCTGCCGTTCACCGAGGCCGAGTTCCGCCAGTTGTTCACCACGGTGCGCGCCGAACTGATCGACACGGTGTTCGCCGTCACGGCCGTCGTCGAGAAGATCCTGTCCCGGGCCACTCAGGTCCGCAAGGAGCTCAAGGGCTCGGTCTCCCTGGCCATGGCCCCGGCCCTGAACGACATCAAGGCTCAACTCGAGCAGTTGGTCTTCCCCGGCTTCGTCGCCAGCACCGGATGGGCGCATCTGCAACACTTGCCGCGGTATCTGCAGGGCATGCTCCGGCGGATCGAGAAGCTCAAGGCAGGCGGGAACGTCCAGCGCGATGCCCGGGACCTGAGCGTGATCCATGAGCTGGAAGACGCTTTCGACGATGCCGTGCAGAAGGTGCCCGCCGGCCGACCCGTTCCGCCGGCGCTGGAGGCCGTGCGGTGGCTGATCGAGGAACTGCGGGTCAGTTACTTCGCCCAGGATCTGGGCACCGCGGTGACGGTATCCGAGAAGCGTGTCCGCCAAGCCCTGAAAGCAGTCTAGGTTGAGGAGGCTGGGACGGAGTCTCCGTGCCCGGCGACCCGCAGTCCGGCGCGGATCTTCTCGGCGGCCTCGTCCAGGTCTTCCGGCTCGGGGTTGTTGTCCACCTGGTCTAGGTCGAAATCCTCCAGGGAGTACGACGGCCAGACGTGGACGTGCAGGTGCGGGATCTCGTAGCCGGCGATCATCAGGCCGGCGCGGTGGGCGTTGAAGGCCTCCACCTGCACCTTGCCGATGGCCTGGGCCACGGCCACCAGGTGGGAGAGCAGTTCGGGATCGGCCTCGGTCCACCGGTCCACCTCGGCGCGCGGCACCACCAGGGTGTGGCCTTGCGTCAGGGGGCCGATCGAGAGAAATGCGGCGCAGGTCTCATCCGTCCAGACGAAACGACCGGGCAGTTCCCCGTTGATGATGCGGGTGAAGACAGTGCTCATGGTGTGGTCTCCTCGATCGGCTAGGGCTAACTCCATCTTCCCCCGTGGGACCGGCAACGGTCCACGCGGGGCGGGCATCATGGCCGGTCTCCGGTCGCCACCGGACGGCCGGGGGTGTTGGACCAGGCCGACCATGACCCCGGATACAGAGCGGCGTCCAGGCCCGCGAGATGCAGGGCCGCGACCTCGTGAGCAGCGCTCACTCCGGATCCGCAGTACACCCCGACCGAAGCGGCACCGTCCACGCCGAGTTTCCGGAAGCGCTCCTCGAGCTCGTCGGCAGGCCGGAAATGCCCTGTCGCGTCCAGGTTCTCGGCGGTGGGAGCGCTGAGAGCGCCGGGGATGTGTCCGGCCTGCGGGTCCAACGGCTCGCTGTCACCGCGATAGCGTTCGCAGGCACGGGCATCCAGAAGGACCCCCCGCTCCGGCAGTGCCGCGGCGTCGTCCATGTCCAGCACCGGCATCTGACCCCACGTGGTGCGGGCCCGGCCCGGCACGGGGATCACATCTCCGGGCTGCAGGGGCAGGTTGGCGTTGCGCCAGGCCGTCAGCCCGCCGTCGAGCAGATAGGTCTTCTCGAATCCGGCGTGCCGCAGCAGCCACCACGCCCGTGCGGCGGAGGTGGCCTGTGCGTCGTCGTAGACCACGATCGTGTCACCGTCGTTGATGCCGAGCATGCGCACCGTGTCCCCGAACCGTCCGGGGTCCGGCAGCGGGTGCCGGCCCTCGCGGGGACCGTCATGCCCGGCCAGTTGACTGGCCATGCTCACGTAGACGGCACCGGGAATGTGCCCGCGGAGGTACTCATCGTGGCCGTCGCCGGAGCCGAAGACGGTCCAGCGCACATCCAGGATCTTCAGTGCGCCGTCCTCCGGAGCAGGGTCGCGCGGGACGAATCCGGGCCGCTCTGTGTCCTGTCCGCGCTCGCCGCGCTGCCAGGAGGCGAGCACCTCGACGTCGACCAGGACCGGGAGCTCGCTCTGCCTCAACCGATCCACGCGGTCTGTCCCTCCTGGAGTACCGTGAGCTCGGATCCGTAACGATCGGCGAACGTGGTCGCGTGCTTGCGGTACGTGGGCAAGCCCTGATCGTTGAGCAGGCCGTCGTGGACCGGGATGACCTGGCGAGCCCGCAGCGCCGTGATGAAGTCCAGGGTTTCCGAGAGTTTGCTCCACGGGGCGTTCAGAGCCACGAGAACGGTGTCCGGGGCCGGCCCGGTGGGCACGATGTAACTGTCGCCGGGGTGGTAGATCAACCCGTCGAGGATGTAGCCCACATTGGCCACCACGGGAATCTGCGGGTGTATCACGGCGTGCTGGCCGCCGAGGGTGCGTACGGAGAATCCCGCGCCGTCGAACTCCTCACCGGGCCCGGTGACGATGATCTGCTGCTCGGTCTCGGCAGAGGCCTCGGTGAGTCTCGCGGCCGCTCCGGCGGGAGCACGAAGAGTCACGGACGGGTGGGCAGCCAGAAACTCCAGAACAGGGCCGTCATCCAGGTGATCGGCGTGCTCGTGGGTGATGAGAATGTGCTCAGCGCCCTCCAGAGCCGCCGGAACATCGGTGAAGCTCCCGGGGTCGATGACGAGACGGCGACCGGCCTTCTCCAGCCGCACGCAGGCATGGCCGAACTTGGTCAGTGCAATCTGGGTATCCACCCCGTCAGCCTATCTTGAGTACAGCCGACTGATAAGCCGGCTGATAACCTGTTGCTCGATGAATACCGATCCAGCCCGCCCGGTCAAGGGACGCTCGACGCGGCAGAAGACCGCCGTCAATCGGGCCCTGAATGAGCGGGAGGACTTCGTCAGCGCCCAGGACCTGTTCTCGATCCTGAAGGACCGAGGCGAGCAGGTGTCCTTGGCCACCGTGTACCGGATCCTGCAGCAACAGCAGCAGGACGGTCAGGTCGATGTGCTCAACCCGGACGACGGCGAGTCGCTCTTCCGCCGCTGCCAGGCCCAGACCCACCACCATCATCTGCTCTGCCGTCAGTGTGGCCGGGCCGTGGAGATCGAGGCCCCGGACGTGGAACAGTGGGCGGCCACAACGGCCGCGGAACACGGGTTCACGGCGGCTGAACACACGGTGGAGATCTACGGCATCTGCCCCGACTGCTCGCGAGGCTGAAGCTCGTCCGGCGTACAGTCCGGATCGACCAACACCGGTTCGTCCCGTTCGGCCGAGCTGTGCAGTGAGCCCAGACCGTAGACAGCTTCCAGATTCGCCCTGGTCATCACCCTTTCGGGCGGCCCCGAGGCCACCACGGTGCCGTGGACCAGGATGACGTGGTCGGCGGCCCGCGCCTCGTCGAGGTCGTGGGTGGTCAGGACGACCGAGTGGCCATGGTCCGTCTCTGCGTGGATGATGCGGTCGATGGTCCGGGCCGAGTTGAGGTCCAGCCCCGTCATGGGCTCGTCCAGCATCAGCACCTCATGCCCCTGAGCCAGCCCCTGGGCGACGTACACGCGCTGACGCTGACCTCCGGAGAGCTCGTCGAGGTGCCGCCCCGCGAGGTCCTCCACCTTCATCTTGCGCAGCGCCTCGTCCACCGCTTCGCGGTCCGTCCGGGTCAGGGGGCGCAGCCAGCCCGCCGCCGGATACCGGCCCATCCGCACCACGTCCCGCACCGTCATGGGTGTCCCCACCGGGAACACGACGGACTGCATGACGTAGGAGATGCGCTGCCGGCTCTGCCGCGCGGAGCCGCCCAGGACCCGCAGCGTTCCCGACGTCGGCTCGAGCACCCCCGCGATGGCCTGCAGCAACGTGGACTTGCCGGACCCGTTGGGTCCGATCACCGCGGTCACGCCCCCGAGCGGGACCCGAAAGGACGAGGCATCCAGCGCCACGTGATGACCGTGCGCCAGCACCAGATCCTGGGCCTCGACCAGTGCCCCCGTCATCGAGCCACCTCGACTTTCTCGGTCTGGGTGTCCTGTGCCCGGAGACGGCGGACGATCTCCCGGACGGCGAGGACCACGAAGAACAGCACGATCGGGACCAGGGCCATGGTCGCGGAGCCGGCGGTGCCCCAGTGGAAGCTGAGCGTGAGCCCGCACCACACCGAGACCACGGAGATCGCGATGGACCAGGCGAACATGACCGGCACGGTCCGGGAGATCAGCGCCGCGGTGGCCGGCGGGCCGACGAGCAGGCCGAACACCAACAGGGTGCCCACGGCATGGAAACTGCCGATGACCGACGTCGCGATGAGCACCAGCAGCAGGCCGTGCGTCAGCCGGGGATTCATGCCCAGCGACTGCGCCTTGGCCGGGGAGAACGACAAGGCCATCAGCGGGCGGTACAGCACGCCCGCGAAGATCACCACGACGACGGCCATGATCAGTTGCATGCGGATGTCCGCCCACCCGACGCCCAGAGCATCACCGAACAGAATCGCGGTCAGTGAGCCGGTATAGGACTCGGACTTGGAGATGAGCACCACGCCGAGGGCCATCATGCCGACGAAGAGCAGGCCGATCGAGGTGTCTTCCTTCAACGTGGTGGTCCGGTAGATCAGCTGCATACCGCCCACCATGGCCGCCGCGGCGATGGCGGCGCCAAGATAGGGCGAGAAGCCGAACAGCACGGACGCCGCGATCCCCGGAATCACCCCGTGGACGAAGGCGTCGCCGAAGAAGCTCATGCCACGCAGCACCAACCAGACGCCGACGACGGAACACATCAGCGCCGCCACGAGGCCGCCGATCAGTGCCCTCTGCTGAAAGCCCAGGGCAAAAGGCTCGGTCAACCATTCCACGGCGTACACCCTAGCGCGGCAGGGCATCGGCCAGCGTCTCGGCGCTGACCTTCATGGCCTCGGCGTAGGTCTCGGCGCCGGAGCCCTCTGCCCCGAGCGCACCCTCATAGAGCTTCACCACCGGGACCTCCCCGCCGGTCTCGGCAGAGAGCGCGTCGACGAGCTTGTTGTCCGAACCGGCGCCCGTGACGAGGGCATCGGCGCCCTCCTGTTCCATCTGGTCCACGAGGCTCGCCATCTCTTCGGACGACGGCTCAGCATCCGTCGAACCGCCGGGAATCACCACGCCGGCGATCTCGAAACCATAGGCGTCGGCGAAGTAGTTGTAGGCGGCGTGGTCCGTGACGAGGGTCCGGCGATCCTCGGGAATCTCGTCCAGGATCGCCGTGATCTCCTCGTCCACGGAGGACAATTCGTCCGCGGTCTCGGTCCCGCACGTGGCGTACTGCTCATCACCGGTGACCTGCTCCAGCTTCGCGCCGATCAGCTCAGCGGCCTTCGCCATCCGGGACACGTCCATCCAGAAATGGGGGTCGCCGTCGGAATGCTCGTGGCCTTCGTGCTCGTGCTCGTGCTCGTGTTCTTCGGCGTGGTGATCCACGGCCGTGAACGGCAACGGGTCGACCTCGGGGGCGACCTCCATGATCTCTGCACCGTCCGCGGTGGCATTGTCCAACGCCGTCTGCATCCCGGACTCCAGGCCCAAGCCGTTGGTCACCACGAGGTCCGCCCGGGTCATCTCGGCGATCTGCTGCGAGGACGGCGAGAAATCGTGCGGATCGTCTCCGGGACCCATCACCGTCGCCGACTCGGCGCCGGCACAACGGGTGATCTCCTCGACGATGCTGCCCAATTGCGTGGTGGTGGCCACGGCCACTGGATCCCCACCGCCGGCCGAGCCCCCGCCACCGTCACCGCCGCCCGAGTTGCCGGCGGAGCAGGCCGTGAGCGCGATCAGCGCGACCGCGGTCAGGCCGGCAGTGAGAAAACGGGGAGGCTGGGATGAGCGGGAAATGACCAAGAGAGGTCCCTTCACGAAGTTCGGAGTGGCCGGTAATTGCGAATGACTAGCAACATACCATGTTGAGAACCGTTACAAATAACGGCTCGGGCCTCAGGCCTCCGGAGACCGCATCCGAACGGGGTTGTTCGACTGGGTCGCGTCGTGGATCTCCCCGACGAGAACCTCGAGCACGTCCTCGAGGAACAGCACTCCGACAGTCTCTCCCGCCGCCGAGATGACGCGGGCGACGTGGGAGCCGGTGCGCTGCATCAGCGTCAGTGCGTCCTCGATCTCATCGGACACGCTGACGTTGGCCATCGACCGCACCTTGGTCACCGGAACGGGTTCGGCGTACCGCTCCCCCGGCACCGTCATGACGTCCTTGAGGTGCAGGTAACCGGTATAGGAGCCGTCCGCGTCCTCGAGAACGAAACGCGAGAACCCGGTCCGTCCGACCGCCTTCTCGAATGCCTTGGGCGTCACGTCGGCGGCCAGGGTCACCACATCCTCCGCCGGCACCATGACTTTCTCGGCGGTGTAGTCGGAGAATCCGAGCGCCCCGGAGAGCAGCCCCGAGCCGTCCTCCACCAGACCGGTCCGGGTGGACTCGGCGACGATCGACTGGACTTCCTCCAGCGTGTAGGAGGAGTTGACTTCGTCCTGAGGTTCGACCTTCAGCGCCCGCAACACCAGGTTGGCCGTCCAGTTGAGCAGCACGATCACCGGATGCAGGATCTTGTTGAGCCAGACCAGCGGGGTGGCCAGCAACAGCACCGCCCGGTCGGCCATCGAAACCGCGGCGTTCTTCGGCACCATCTCGCCGAAGGTGACGTGCAGGAACGTGACCACGAACAGGGCGAGGGCGAAGGCCACGACCCCCGCGAGCGCCGCGGGGATCCCCACGGTCTCCAAGGGGCCCACCAACAGGTGGTGGATGGCCGGCTCGGAGACGTTGAGGATCAATAGCGAACAGACCGTGATGCCCAGCTGGCACACGGCGAGCATCTGACTCACGTGCTCCATGGCGAACAGAGCCGTCTTGGCAGGACCGGAGCCGGCCTCGGCCTTCGGCTCGATCTGACTGCGCCGCGCGCCCATCACCGCGAACTCGCCGGCCACGAAGAAGGCGTTGGCGATCAGCAGGACGACGAGCCACAGCATGCCCATGACGTCGGGATTCATCGTGGGGCACCTCGCGATTCGGGGACGAATTTCACGCGATCCACTCGGCGGCCGTCCATGCGTTCGACGACGAGCGTGCCGCCGTCGGCATCGACGAGGTCACCGGTCTCGGCCACCCGGCCGAGCATGGCCATGATGTAGCCGCCCACGGTGTCATAGGCGCCGTCTTCGGGAACCTTCAGGGCCGGGATCTGGGCGCCGACCTCGTCCGGGCGCATCAAGCCCGGGAAGAACCACTTGCCGGAGGCCGTCTGCAGGACGCCGGGAGTGACCCGGTCGTGTTCGTCGGAGACCTCGCCGACGATCTCCTCGACCAGGTCCTCGAGCGTGACCATGCCGGCGGTGCCGCCGTACTCGTCCACGACCATCGCGACCTGCAGGCTGGCCGAGCGCAACTCGGTGAGCAGCTGGTCGAGGTGGACGGTCTCCGGGACGCGGCCGACGTCGGTCATGATCGTTGCCGCCACCAGTTCCGACCGCTTGGCGCGGGGCACAGCAACCGCCTTCTTGACGTGCAGCACTCCGCGCACGTCGTCCGGAGAGTCCCCGATCACCGGGAACCGGGAGTAGCCGGTCCGCCGTGCCGTCTCGATGACGGCGTCGAGCGGCTCATCGACCTCGATGGACTCCATCCGGATGCGGGGAGTCATGACATCGGCGGCTGTGCGGTCCGAGAAACGCAGGGTACGGTCCACGAAGACCGCGGTCTTCTCGTCCAGAGTGCCCATCTCCGCCGAGCGGCGGACGAGCGAGGAGAGTTCCTCCGGCGTGCGGGAACCGGAGATCTCCTCTTTGGCCTCCATGCCGAACAGGTGCAGCACCTGGTTGGAGAAGCCGTTGAGCAGAAAAATGACCGGCCGGAAGATGGCGGTGAAGATCAGCTGCGGACGAGCCAGGGCGCGGCCGATCTCCATGGACCGCGCGATGGAGAGGTTCTTGGGGACCAGCTCGCCGATGAGCATCGACGCCAGGGTGGCCAGGGTCATGGCGACGACGACGGACACCGCCGAGGCGGCCGTCTCGTCCAGTCCGAGAGACTGCACCGGTCCGGCGAGCAGTGCCCCGAGGGACGGCTCCATCAGGTAACCGGTGAGCAGCGTGGTGAGAGTGATGCCGAGCTGACACGCCGAGAGCTGCGTGGACAGCGACTTCAGACACTTCAGCAGCGGCTCGGCGCCCTTGTCACCGCCGTCGACGAGTCGCTGGACCGTGGGGACGTCGAGGGCGATGAGCGCGAACTCGACGGCCACGAAGAATCCGGTGCCGAGGACCAGCAGCAGACCCAGTGCCAGGAGTATCCATTCCACGCTCAGCACCCACTCCCGCTGCTGTCAGACCGAGAAAACGGCCGAAGAGAGGAGGGGCACGTACTAGAGGGCTCCGTTCCGGCCGAGGCAGAACCCTGTGCGGATTCCCTGCGGCGGACGGTGGCACCGGATCGGTGTCTGTCCATGGTGTCTTCAGTATACGGAAAGAATCCGCCTCACCACGACTGCTGAACCGGCCGTCCCTCCTCGTATCCGGCGGCGGACTGCACGCCGACCACGGCTCGCTCGCGGAACCGGTCCAGATCCGTGGCCCCCGCATAGGTCATCGAGGACCGCACGCCGGAGGTGATCATGTCCAGCAGGTCCTCCACGGACGGCCGCTCCGGATCCAGGTACATCCGGGAGGTGGAGATGCCCTCTTCGAACATCGCCTTGCGGGCCCGCGAGTAGGCGTCCTCGCTCTTGGTGCGGTTCTGCACGGCCCGTGCCGAGGCCATGCCGAAGCTCTCCTTGTACTTGCGCCCGTCGGCATCGACCACCAAATCGCCCGGGGACTCGACCGTGCCGGCGAACCAGGAGCCGATCATCACCTGGCTGGCCCCGGCGGCCAGCGCCAGGGCGACGTCCCGCGGGTAGCGGACGCCGCCGTCGGCCCAGACGTGCTTGCCCAGATCCCGGGCTGCCGCGGCGCAATCCAGGACGGAGGAAAATTGGGGCCGGCCCACGGCCGTCATCATCCTCGTGGTGCACATGGCGCCAGGTCCCACACCCACTTTGATGATGTCCGCTCCGGCCGCCGCCAGTTCGCGCACGCCACTGGCCGAGACCACGTTCCCGGCCACCACGGGCACCGGCAGGTCCAGGGACTTGACTGCGGCGAGGGCGTCGAGCATCTTCTGCTGGTGGCCGTGCGCCGTGTCCACCACGAGCACATCGACGCCGTACTCCACCAGGGCGGCGGCGCGTCCGGCCACGTCCCCGTTGATCCCGACGGCGGCCCCGACCCGCAGCTTCCCGGCCTCGTCCACGGCGGGCGTGAACATGCCCGAGCGCAAGGCACCGCGCGGAGTGAGGATCCCCGCCAGTCCCGTTCCGTCGAGCACCGGGGCATAGAGAGCACCGGCGGCGTCCATCTGACCGAAGGCCTCGACGAGGCTGGGGAAACTCTCCACCTGGAAGGTGACCCCCGGCTGACGCATCACCGACTCCACTGAGGAGAACCGATCCACGCCCTCGCAGTCCTCCTGGCGGACGATGCCGGCGAAGGTCCCGTCGTCGTGAAGGACCGAGGCCGCCGGATGATTGCGCTTGCCCAGCAGGTGCAAAACGTCCAGCACCGTGTCCGAGGGGCGGACCTTCAGCGGCGTCTCGAACACGGGATGCCGGTCCTTGACCCAACTGGCCACGCGCTCGATGACGTCCAGCGGCACATCCTGGGGCAGGATGCCCAGGCCGCCACGCCGGGCCATGGTCTCGACCATCCGTCGTCCGGTCACAGCGGTCATGTTGGCGGCGACCAGCGGAATCGTGGCCCCCGTGCCGTCTCCGGCGGAGATGTCGACGTCCATCCGGCTCGTGACCTCAGACTTCGAGGGAACCAGGAAGACGTCAGAGTAGGTCAGATCGGTGGTCGGCGTGGTGAGGAATTCCATGTGTCCATCGTCCCACCCTCTGGGTGCCGAGAAAATCCGCGTCCTGTTGGAACCTGGTGCTGAAGTATCACTATGCTTGGACGAGGCGCGCCAACGGGCCGGACCAGATCGTCCGGCGCCCACCGGACCGGGGCGGGGCGCGTGCTGAAGAGTTGCATCCGCCGGTGAATCAGAGATAACTACGGAAGAGGCGTTACCACCGTGCCAGAACTCACGTCCGACCGGCTTTCCGAGGAATTTCCCGGAAACGAATGGCTCGTCGCGGAAATCTACGACAAGTACAAGGCGGACAAGTCCTCAGTGGATTCCAAGTGGGTCCAGATCTTCGAGCGTCTGGAAGCCGGTGGTCCCTCAGCACAGCCAGCTCAGTCTTCTCAGTCAGCCAGCCCGGCCAAGCCGGCCGTGAAGAACACCCCAGAGGATGCCGGCAAGCGCACCTCGGCGGCTCCGGGACAGTCGCAGAACGCATCGGCTCAGCAGCCGGATAAGTCAGAGAAGTCCGCTCAAGCCCAGCAGGCTCACGCGAAGAGCACTGAAACGGCCGAGACTCCTTCCAAGCCGGCGGCCCAGTCAGGCACCGCCTCCCCCGCGGTGAAGAAGTCCGGCGCCCCGGCCACCGCACCGGTGCCCTCAGAGCCGGAGAAGTCGAAGAAGCAGGGCAAGGGCTCAGAAGCGGCGGAAGACAAGGTCACCCCGTTGCGCGGCATGTCCCGCGCCGTGGCGAAGAACATGGACGCCTCCCTGTCCATGCCGACGGCGACCACCGTGCGCGACGTCCCCGCCAAGCTGATGATCGACAACCGCGTGGTCATCAACAACCACCTGCAGCGTGGACGTGGCGGCAAGGTCTCTTTCACGCACCTGATCGGCTACGCCCTGATCCGGGCCCTGGCGCAGTACCCGGACATGAACGTGATCTACCGGGAAGTCGACGGCAAGCCGTCCATCGTCCAGCCAGCCCACATCAACTTCGGCCTGGCCATCGACCTGCCCCAGAAGGACGGTTCGCGCACCCTCGTGGTCCCGAACATCAAGGGCGCCGAGTCGATGAACTTCATCGAGTTCTGGCGCGCCTACGAGGACGTGGTCAAGCGCGCTCGGGACAACAAGCTGGGGCTGGAAGACTACGCTGGCACCACCGTCTCGCTGACGAACCCGGGCGGCATCGGCACGGTGCACTCCGTGCCGCGGCTCTCCGAGGGCCAGGCGGCCATCATCGGCGTGGGCGCCTTGAACTACCCGGCCGAATTCCAGGGAGCCTCCGAGAAGACCCTGAACAAGCTGGCCGTCTCCAAGACGATCACCCTGACCTCCACGTACGACCACCGAGTCATTCAGGGCGCCGCCTCCGGTGAGTTCCTCAAGATCATCCACGGACTGCTGCTCGGCGAGCAGGACTTCTACGACGAGATCTTCGAGTCACTGCGCATTCCGTACGAGCCGGTCCGCTGGAAGCCGGACGTGCAGGTCAACCCGGAAGACCAGATCAACAAGGTGGCCCGCATCCAGCAGATGATCCACGCCTACCGGGTGCGCGGTCACCTGATCGCGGATGTCGATCCGCTGCAGTACACCATGCGCAAGCACCCGGACCTGGACATCCTGGAGCACGGGCTCACCCTGTGGGACCTGGACCGCGAATGGCCCACCGGTGGCTTCGGCGGCCAGCCCATGCTGCCGCTGCGCAACATCCTCGGCGTGCTGAGGGATGCCTACTGCCGCAACACCGGCGTGGAGTACATGCACCTCCAGGACCCGGAGGAGCGCAAGTGGTTCCAGGACGAACTGGAGCACCCCTACGCCAAGCCGACTCGTGAGGAGCAGCTGCGCATTCTCGGCCGGCTCAACGCCGCGGAGGCCTTCGAGACGTTCCTGCAGACCAAGTTCGTGGGCCAGAAGCGCTTCTCCCTCGAGGGCGGAGAGTCGCTCATCCCCCTGCTGGATGGGGTGATGTCCGGCGCCGCGGACGACGGCCTGGACGAGGTCGCGATCGGCATGGCCCACCGTGGCCGACTGAACGTGCTGACGAACATCGCCGGCAAGACCTACGCCCAGGTGTTCCGTGAGTTCGAGGGAACTGCTGTTCCGGGCGCCGTCGAGGGCTCCGGTGACGTGAAGTACCACCTGGGGACCGAGGGCACGTTCACCTCGGACCGTGGAAACCGCACCAAGGTCTACCTGGCCGCCAATCCCTCCCACCTCGAGGCCGTCGACCCGGTTCTCGAAGGTGTGGTTCGCGCCAAGCAGGACCGGCTGGATCGCGGCGGGGAATCCGTGAACTCCTACTCCGTGCTGCCCATCCTGGTGCACGGCGACGCGGCCTTCGCCGGACAGGGAGTGGTGGCGGAGACGCTGAACCTCTCTCAGCTGCGCGGCTACCGCACGGGCGGCACGATTCACGTGGTGGTCAACAACCAGGTCGGGTTCACCACCCCTCCGTCCTCGGCGCGTTCCTCGGTGTACGCCACGGACGTGGCCAAGACCATCCAGGCGCCCGTGTTCCACGTCAACGGTGACGATCCCGAGTCCGTGGTCCGGGTGGCCCAGCTGGCCTATCAGTACCGGCAGCGGTTCAACAAGGATGTGGTCATCGACCTGGTCTGCTACCGCCGCCGCGGCCACAACGAGGGCGACGATCCCTCGATGACCCAGCCACGCATGTACAACCTCATCGAACACAAGCGCTCGGTGCGCAAGCTGTACGTGGAGAACCTGGTCGGGCGCGGTGACATCACCCAGGACGAGGCCGATTCGGCCCTGAAGGACTACCAGCAGCGCCTGGAGCGGGTGTTCGCCGAGACGCACGAGGCGCAGACCTCGCCGATCCCGGTGGTGGGCTCGGGCCTGGAGAAGACCGAGGAGGCAGCGGATCGCACTCCTCAGGCTCCCGACGGCACCAAGATCTCCGAAGACACGCTGCGCAAGATCGGTCAGGCCCACCTGGAGATCCCGGAGGACTTCACCGTCCACCCCAAGCTCAAGTCCCTGCTGGAGAAGCGTGCCAAGATGGCTGTCGACGGGGACATCGACTGGGGCTTCGCCGAGTTGGCCGCGTTCGGGTCGCTGCTCATGGAGGGCGTGCCCGTACGCCTCGCCGGTCAGGATTCGCGCCGGGGCACCTTCGTGCAGCGCCATGCGGTCTTCCATGACCGGATCACCGACGACGAGTGGACTCCCATTCGGAACCTGTCCAGCGACCAGGCCAAGTTCTGGGTCTACGACTCGCTGCTGAGCGAGTACGCCGCGATGGGCTTCGAGTACGGCTACTCGGTGGAGCGCTCGGACGCCCTGGTGCTCTGGGAGGCTCAGTTCGGCGATTTCGTCAACGGCGCCCAGATCATGATCGACGAGTTCATCTCCTCGTCCGAACAGAAGTGGGGACAGAACTCCTCGCTGGTGCTGCTGCTGCCGCACGGCTACGAGGGGCAGGGGCCGGACCACTCCTCCGCTCGCATGGAGCGCTTCCTGCAGATGTGCGCCCAGGGCAACATGCGAGTGGCCAACCCGTCCAACGGGGCCAACTACTTCCACCTGTTGCGCGAGCAGGCCTACGCCCGCCCACGGCGTCCGATGATCGTCTTCACGCCGAAGCAGCTGTTGCGCCTGAAGGCGGCGGCCTCTCCCGTGGAGGACTTCACGCAGGGTCGCTTCCAGGCGGTCATCCCGGATGAGAAGGCCACGTCCTCGGTGGACAATGTGCTGCTGGTCTCGGGACGCCTGTACTACGACCTGCTGGCGCGGCGCGAGAAGGAGGGCGACTCCAAGACGGCGATCGTCCGGGTGGAGCAGCTCTACCCGCTGCCCACCGAGGAGATCCGGGCCGAGCTGGCCAAGTACCCGAACGCCAAGGTGTCTTGGGTCCAGGACGAGCCGGCCAACCAGGGACCGTGGCCTTTCATGGCCCTGAACCTGCTGCCCGAGCTGGACCGTCAGGTCACCGTGGTCGCCCGGCCGGCGTCGGCGTCCACCTCTGCCGGTTCCAAGGGCCGTCACGATCAGGAGGCGGACGTCCTGCTGGATCAGGCCTTCGGCCGCTGAGCGCGCTCGAGACCCTCGGTCAGGTCCCACCCCGGGGGCCTTGCTAGAGTGGCCGGCACCGCAATCGAAAGGTTAACAGTGGAGATTCGTCGGATCCGCATCGCCTCGCTCGGCAATGAATTGCTGGCTGGCGTGGGCGATCCTCGGGCGCTGGGGTGGCTGGGCAGAGTCCTGGCCAAGACCTCGGCACCCGGGGTTCAGCTCGAAAGCTATGTTCTCGCCGCTCCGGGCGAGGGCACCGAGACCCTGTCACAGCGCTGGCAGTCGGAGACGGCGCTGCGCTACAGCCCGGAGACCGAGAACCGGCTGGTGATCGGCCTGTCCGACGTCGATCTGGACCGCGAGTCCTCCACGGCCCGCGCCCGGCTCAACCTGGCCAACATCCTGGACCGGGCGGCCCAGCTGGAGATCGCCACTCTCGTGGTCGGTCCCGTGCCGTCCCTGGACGGCGAACGCAATGCCCGCCTGCAGGAACTGAACACGGCGTACATGGACGTGGCCGACCGCCGCCACCACTACTACGTGGACACCTTCACGCCCTTGGTCAATCACGAACAGTGGCGGAACGATCTGGCGGCCGGCCAGGGGCTGCCCGGTCAGGCCGGCTACGGGCTCATCGCCTGGCTGGTGCTGCACCGCGGCTGGTATCAGTGGCTGAATCTGCCGGAGCCCACTGCCTAGACCGGCCAGACCGCTTTGGCCGGCGCTACCGGTCTGTGCGAAACTTGACGTCACTGCGGCATTCGTCCGCATCCATCACCGGAAGGAACCGCGATGAGCAAGCGTGGACGCAAGCGCAAGGACCGCCGTAAGAACAGCGCCAACCACGGCAAGCGGCCCAACTCCTGAGGCCAGCACTCCTGAGACAGCAACAGACCCCGCCGATCCGGCGGGGTCTGTTGCGTTAAGTCGGTTAGTGGTCCGCTTCGACCTTGATCTCGCTGATGCGAGCCATGATGTTGACCTTGAGAGTGGTCGGGGCCTTCTCGTGGCAGCTACGCCGGACGACCGAGCGGATGATGCACTCCAGGTCGTACTCGTGCGCGCATTCGGTGCACTCGTCCAGGTGGTCCTTGACCTCCACCAGGTCCCGATGTGTCAAAGCACCGTCGAGGTACTCGTAGAGCCGCTGGATGCGGGCGTCCTCACAGTCGCCGATCTTCTGGCAGTCCTCGCTCATCTGCCCGCCTCCTTGTCTGCCGTCGTGGTGGTGTTCTTCTTCCGGTCCGGGACCTTGATGCCCCGGTCGTGGGCGTAGTCGGTCAGCAGCCCACGCAACAGCTTGCGCCCGCGGTGCAGACGGCTCATCACCGTTCCGATGGGGATCTCGAGAATCTCGGCGATCTCCTTGTAAGCGAAACCCTCCACATCGGCGAAGTACACGGCCAGCCGGAACTCCTCCGGAATCGACTGCAGGGCGTTCTTCACGTCTGAGTCTGGCAAGTGGTCCAGGGCCTCGGTCTCCGCCGAACGCAGTCCCGAGGACGTGTGCTCGGCCGCTTGGGCCATCTGCCAGTCCTCCACCGTGTCCGTGGTGGCCTGCTGGGGCTGCCGCTGCCGCTTGCGGTACAGATTGATGTAGGTGTTCGTCAGGATCCGGTACAGCCACGCCTTGAGGTTGGTGCCCGGTCGGTACTGATGGAACGAGGAATAGGCCTTGGTGTAGGCCTCCTGCACGAGGTCCTCGGCATCCTGTGGATTACGGGTCATCCGCATGGCCGCCGAGTACAACTGGTCCACGTACTCCAGGGCGTCCCGTTCGAAACGCTGGCGCCGGGCGCCATCCGATTCCGTGGCAAGATCCACGTCCGGGTTGTCGCGTGCCGCAGACAGCTGGGCAGTGTCATGAGGTTCCATTGCGGACCAGTCTACGGCCGCGGACACTGCGGTCGCGTTGCGTTCGGCGAGGGCCTGAGCAGCTGGAGCCATGGAGCCGTCCTTCCGTTGTCGCGTCACCCGTACAGCAATCCACGGGACACGGTTATTCCGCAGCCGGACACCCGGCCCGGTAATCTGGGGCGGGTGAACACAGCAGAGGCACCCAGCACGACGCCGGCCCTCCCCGATCCGTGGCCCGCACCGGAACCTTCGGGACCGGTGCGCGGCACCGTGCGCGTGCCCGGCTCGAAGTCCCTCACGAATCGGTACCTCGTCCTGGCCGCTCTTGCCGACGGACCCAGCCGCCTGCGCGGAGTGCTGGACAGCCGCGATTCCCGGCTGATGATCCGCGCCCTGATCTCCCTGGGCGCCGAGATCGACGACCTCTCCCCCGGCATACTCCAGGCCACTCCCCTTCCCACCGGTGCTGACGCTGGCGGTTCACGAGAACTCACGATCGACTGCGGACTGGCCGGCACGGTCATGCGGTTCCTGCCGGCCGTGGCCGCGCTGGGATCCGGAACCGTGCACTTCACCGGTGATGATGCCGCTCTGGGCAGGCCCATGGGCCCAGTGATCCAGGGCCTGCGGGCCCTCGGCGTCGAGATCAGCGGCCCCGGTGCGGACCGAGGTCACCTGCCGTTCACGGTGCATGGACAGGGCTCGGTCGGCGGTGGCCGGATCGAGGTGGACGCCTCCGGCTCGAGCCAGTTCCTCTCCGCGCTCTTGCTGGCGGCCCCGCGCTTCCGGGACGGTCTGCACCTGGTGCACACCGGGGGCTCAGTGCCGAGCCCGGAGCACGTCGGCATGACGGTGGCGGTGCTGCGCCGGTGCGGTGTGGACGTGGACGACTCCGTCCCCGGAGAATGGAAGGTCGCCGCGGGCCCGATCCATGCCCTCGACACCGCGGTGGAGCCGGATCTGTCCAATGCCGGCCCGTTTCTCGCCGCCGCCGTCGCCACCGGTGGGCAGGTCTCCATCCCCGACTGGCCGTCCAGCACCACGCAGATCGGCGACCGCTGGCGGACCATCCTGCCGGCCTTCGGGGCGTCCGTCGAGTTCACCGCGGGCACCCTCACCGTCACCGGTTCACTGGATGAAGCCGGCCAACCGCTCATCGCCGCCCCCGGCGAGATTCCGGACACCGGTGAGCTCGCCCCCACCGTGGCTGCGCTGTGTCTCCTGGCCGACGGTCCGGGCCGGCTCACCCGCATCGGTCACCTCCGGGGGCACGAGACGGACCGGCTGAGCGCTCTGGCCACGGAGTCGCGACGGGTGGGCGGCGCCGTGGAGGAGGGCGAGGACTTCCTCGCCTTCGACCGGCCTGCCACCTCACTGCACGGCACCACGATGGACACCTACGAGGACCATCGGATGGCGACCTTCGCCGCCGTCGTGGGTCTGGCCGTGCCGGGAGTGAACATCCGCAACATCGCCACCACCGCCAAGACCATGCCCGACTTCCCGGATCTCTGGACCCGGCTGGTCGGCGGCGCGCTCGCATGAGCCGGCCCGGGCGGGGCTTCGACCCGAGCCGCTGGGACGAATCCGACGTCCGCTCCCGGCCCTCCAAGAAGGGGTCCCGTCCCCGGACCAAGCTCCGGCCGAAACACGAGGGAGCCGTCACCGGGCGGGTCATCACGGTCGATCGGGGCCGGTACACGGTCTATGTGCCGGAGGCCGGCGAGGGCTTTCACACCGTCACGGCCATGCGAGCCAAGGAATTGCGACGCAGCCCCGTGGTCACCGGAGACCTCGTGGGCCTCGTCGGGGATCTCTCCGGCCGGGACGGCACCCTGGCCAGGATCGTGCGCGTCGAAGACCGTTCCACCGTGCTCCGCCGCTCCGCGGACGATTCGGACGCCTTCGAACGCGTGGTGGTGGCGAACGTGGACACGCTGGTCATCATGGTCGCGGCCGCCAATCCGGAGCCACGGACCGGCTTCATCGACCGTGCGCTCGTCGCGGCCTATGACGCCGGGATCCACCCGGTCCTGTGCATCACCAAGACCGACCTGCGTGATCCAGGTGGACTGCTGGACCACTATCGACACCTCGATCTCGAGGTGCTGACCTCGGCTGCGGCCGAAGACGGCCGGCTCGATCCGGGTCTGCTCTCGGCCTTGCGGACTCGCCTGCAAGGCCACCTCTCCGTGCTCGTGGGGCCCTCCGGCGTCGGGAAATCGACGCTGCTCAACGCCCTGACCGGCACCGAGCGGGCCACCGGCCACGTCAACACCGTGACCGGGCGGGGACGGCACACCTCCTCGTCCACGGTGGCGATTCCATTGCCGGGCCCGGATGATAAAGCAGACGCGGCAGGCGACAAGACGGCGACGTCCTGGCTCGTCGACACCCCCGGCATCCGCTCGTTCGGGTTGGGGCTGGTAGACCCGGACCGCGTGGTGGAGGCCTTCGACGACTTGGCTCCGGCCCTGGCCGACTGTCCCAAGGGATGCACTCATGCCGCGGACGAGCCGGGATGCGCCCTCGACGCCTGGGTCGCCAGCGGCCACGCCGGACCCTCCGGCCCGGAAAGGCTCGCCTCCCTGCGCCGGCTGCTGCCCGAGGACCGGTAGCGTGGCCACCATGACCGATGCGCCGAAAAACTACACGGATGACCTGAGATTGGCCCACATCATGGCCGATTCAGTGGATTCTCAGACCATGTCCCGCTTCAAGGCGCAGGACTTGACGGTCAGCACCAAACCGGACCTGACCCCCGTGACCGATGCCGACCGTCATGCCGAGGAACTCATCCGCGGCAACCTCGCCCGCGCGCGCCCGCGCGACGCCATTCTCGGCGAGGAGTTCGGTGAGGCGGGGCATGGGCCGCGACGCTGGGTCATCGACCCCATCGACGGCACGAAGAACTTCGTCCGGGGCGTGCCCGTCTGGGCCACGCTCATCGCCCTGATCGACGACGGCGTCCCGGTCGTCGGCGTGGTCTCCGCCCCCGCATTGCACCGGCGGTGGTGGGCAGCCAAGGGCACCGGGGCCTACACGGGGAAATCGCTGGCGTCGGCCACCCGCATCCAGGTCTCCGACGTGTCCCGGATCGAGGACGCCTCCTTGTCCTACTCGTCCCTGGAGGGCTGGCGCGAGCGGGGCAATATCCGCGAGTTCCTGGAGCTGACCTCCACCGTGTGGCGCACCCGCGCCTACGGCGACTTCTGGTCCTACATGATGGTCGCCGAGGGCGCCGTGGACATCGCGTGCGAGCCGGATCTGGAGCTCTACGACATGGCGGCGCTGGTCCCCATCGTCACGGAGGCCGGCGGACGCTTCACCTCCCTGGAGGGCGAGGACGGACCTTTCGGCGGTAACGCCCTGGCGACTAACGACCTGTTGCACCCCGAGGCCATCGAGTCGCTCAACCCAGACCTGGTCGGACAGCACCAGGCGCGGTAGCCGATGATGGCTCGACCGCGCACCTCTCCCGCTGAAGCGCCGGGATGGCCCGTCGTGCTGGCCGTGGCGGCCGGCGGCGCCGTGGGGTCGCTGGCGCGCTGGTGGCTGACCGGCATGCCGGGGCCAATGGCTTCTGATGCATCTCCCCTCCTCGGCTGGCTGGTCCTGGGCCTCGTCAACCTCTCCGGGTCGTTCCTGCTGGGAGCCCTGGGCGGATGGTCCTCACGGCGGTCCGCACCGCGCTGGTTGGTGTCAGGGCTTGGCGTGGGCGTGCTGGGCTCCTACACCTCGCTGTCCGCCGTGGTCCTGGCGGCGTCCGTGGCGATGGCCCCGGGCGTGGACGGTTCCATCGCTGGCGCGGTGCTGGCGTTGCTGGCATTGGTGGTCGGCGCGGCCCTGGGCACGGCCGCCGCGGCGGCGGGTTTGTGGGCCGCTGGCTGGAGGCGGGCCTGATGGGGGCGGGCCTGATGGTCGGCATCGCGCTGGCGGGCGCGATCGGGGCGGTCCTGCGCCTGTTGGCGGACCACTATCTGTATCCGCGCGGCATTCTGGTGGCCAACGTGGTCGGATCCTTCATCGCCGGACTCGCCACGAGCTGGGCTGAGGGCCCGCTCGAATTGGTCTGGGTGGCCGGTCTCGCCGGGGCGCTGACCACGTTCTCCACGGTGTCCGTCTCCACGGCGCGCGACGTCCTGTCCGGCCGATTCCGCGCCGCCGCCCTGACGTGGGCCGTCCACGTGACGTGCGGTCTGGCCGCCGTCGTCCTCGGACTCGCGGCCGGGGGCGCGTTGACAGTTCTGGGATGAGGTCTGGGGTGAGGTCTGGGCCCGTTCAGCGGGTGGCGGCCCGGCGGCCCGACCTGCGTCGCCCCGTGGCACTGCCCCGCTCGTCGCGGGCACGCTGTGACTCGGCGGCCAGCCGGCCGCGGTACAGGACCGCCAGGACGATCGAGACGAGAATCAGACCGAGGTAGATCCAGCCCAATACGGGCCAGCCCGCCAGGAACAGCACCACGGCGCCGATGACGAACAACACATGCCCGGCGATGACGTGCCAAGGCCAGGGCGGACGCCCCGGCGCTTTCGGTGAGAGCAGCAGGCCCCAGATCACAGCTACCACGACGACGGCCACGATCGCGGCCACGGCGCTGTCCAGGACCGTCAGGGCCCAGAACCCGGCGGAGCCGAGCAGGCCCAGCTCCAGCAAGAACATGAGGACCGCCTGGACCGTGGCACCGGCGCCGAGCGCACGGACGGGGTCGCGGGGGTCTTCCATACATCCAGTCTAAGCGACCACAGAAAAGGCCCCGGGACACCGACTGGCGGTGTCCCGGGGCCTTCATGGGGAGTGGAGATGGCGGGAATTGAACCCGCGTCCGATGCAGTGTTGCCAGGTCTTCTCCGGGCGCAGTCTGCTGTGGGTGTTACTCGGCCCTGGCTGTCCCGCAGACAGGCAGCCAACCCGGGCCCAGCCGGATTAAGGTCTCCACCACGACCCCCGGCGAGGGTGGTGGACATTGGCTATCTAAACGACGCCAGGTCCTGGGGCGATAGCAACCTCAGGTTGACGGACTCGTTCACTGATCAGGCAGCGAGAGCGAAGTCAGTGCGCTTAGAATTGGCACTTATTGTTTTGCAGAGGACGTTTACGAGATGACTCTGCCTTCTCGGCCCGCTTCCCCTGTCGCGACTCACATCGTCGAAACCGATCATCCCCATGTTCTGTTATCAATCAACCGTTCCCTGCGAGGCTTCACTGATTCCCCGCCTGGTCCGGACTGTCCAGTGTAACGCATGGCCTCCCCGGGGTATTCCTGCTCGGGCACTTCCAGCAGAGGGAACAGATCACGCCGCGCGGCGGTTGCGGATCCGCATGGCTCGCTGGGCCTCGCGGTTGTCCTGCTTCTCCCTCAGGGCATGGCGCTTGTCGTAGTCCTTCTTGCCCTGAGCAACGCCGATCTCCACCTTGACCCGGCCGTCCCTGAAGTACAGCTGCAGCGGCACGATGGTGTGCCCGGCCTCCTGGATCTGGCGGGCGATCTTCGTCAGTTCCTGGCGGTGCAGCAGCAGCTTGCGACGACGCCGGGCCGCGTGGTTGGTCCACGAACCGTTCAGATACTCGGGAATGTAGACCTGTTCCAGGTACAACTCGTCACCGTAGAACACGGCGAAACCGTCCACCAGCGAGGCGTTGCCCTCACGGAGCGATTTGACCTCGGTGCCCATGAGGGAGATCCCGGCCTCGTAGGTGTCCCGGATGAGGTAGTTGTACCGGGCCTTGCGGTTGGTCGCGATGACCTGCCGGCCGTCCGCCGTCGGCTTGGCCGACTTGCCTGCAGACTTCTTGGCCATGGCTGGCACACTCCTCCCTGGCTACTCGATATGCGCCGTTGCCGTTGCTGGAAACACGGCTGATCAATACTACAGGAGTCCGGCCGGATTGACAGCCTGACCGTCCAGGATGGTCTCGAAGTGCAGGTGACAACCGGTGGAGTTGCCGGTGGTGCCGGTGTAGCCGATGACCTGGCCCTGCTCCACATGCTGGCCCGGGGAGACGATGGACCGGGTCAGGTGGTGATACTTGGTGGCCAGGGCCCGCCCGTTGACCGCTCCATGAGAGATGACCACGCGATTGCCGGAGGTCCACACGGCCCAGTCGGCGTTCCACACCTCGCCGTCGGCAGCGGCCTTGACCGGAAGACCGCAGCCACCGCCGAAGTCGATGCCCGTGTGCACGTAGCCGCCGGCTCCGCCGTAGTCGAAGGTGCCGGCCGGCGTCGGGCGCCACCCGAAACCAGAGGTGATGTAGGTGGCCAAGGGCCACTGCAGACCCCAGCCGCTGGAGCTGATGCTGGCCTCTTTCTGTGCCTGGTCGGCGCGGTCCTCGGCCTCGTTCGCCTCACGGTTCGCCCGGTCGGAGGCCTCTTGAGCTCGCCGAGCGGCTTCGCGGTCCTCCCGCGCGGCCGCTTCGCGGGCTTTGCGCGCCGCTTCTTCCGCTGCGCGGCGCTTGCGCTCGGCCTCGGCGACGGCTTCCTGGTGCTTCCGCTGCAGCTCACTCTGACGGTCGCTCGTCTCCGTCAGCGCCCGCTGTCGCTCGGCGATCTCTTGATTGACCTTCTCCTGTTCCTCGCGATTGGCATCGATCTGCGCCTGGATGATCGGGCGCTGAGCCTTCAGCTCGTCCGTCAGGCGAGAGGTGGTGGAGACCATCTCATCGAGTTCGCGCTTGGCGGCGGCGGCCTCGTCTCGGGCATTCTCCTCGCGGTGCAGCGCCTCTTCGGCCTGAGCCTTCAAGTCGCGGATCTCGGCCTCGACGGCGGCCAGACGCACCTCGGCATTGACGTCCGTGGACTTGTCCTGCGAGACCGAGGAGATCCGACTGTTCTGGATGCGCATGGCCTGGTTCGCCAGCCCCATGGCATCCGGCAGCGAAGACTCTTTCAGCCCCAGGATGAAGGCCAGATCGGAGGAGACACCGCCCTGCTTGTAAGCCTGGTTGGCGATCTGTCCCATCTCCGCGGAGGCCGTGTCCAGTTCCTTCTCGCTGGCGGAGATCTCCGCGACGATCTCGGAACGGCTGGATTCGGCCTTCTGCACTCGCTGCGTCAGGGACTGCACTTCGGCGGTGGCCGCGGAGACCCGGCTCTCCGCGGCGGCCAGGGCATCCTGAGCGCCGGGCAGCTGACTTTGGAGGTCGTTCAACTTCTGGATCTTGGCGGCGATGTCCGAGTTGAGGCCCTCGAGCGAGGAATCGAGGTGGCCCTCCTTGCTCTTCAGCTCGGACTGCTCGCCGCCCAGGTTGCCCAGTTCATCATCGAGCCGGGACTGCTCGCGTTCGGCCTGCTCGATCTGCTGTTCCAGATCGTCGATGGAGTCCTGTGCTGTTGCGGTGCCGCTCATGGTCAGCGTCAACAGACTCACCAGTCCCGCGGCCATGATGGCTTGGGATAGCCGGCGTCGCTTCACAGTGTCCTCCGTTTTTTGGTCACGTCAGTAACATCAGTCACAGGCGTCTCACACTCTAAGGTATCGCCTGAGCGTCAGAATCGACGACAGCGCCGCCAGGATCACGGCCACGCCCAGCAGGATCGGGATCAGAATGAGGGTGTCCCCGCCGGCGATGAAACCCGTCCCGGGGTACTGGGTGGTCAACCAGTCCCCGATGAAGAACTCGGCGATCGCCCACGTGGTCACGCTGGCCAGCACCGCTCCCGCGAGCGCGGCGATGACCCCCTCAAGCAGGAAGGGCAACTGGATCATGGTCTTGGAGGCGCCGACCAAGCGCATGATGCCCGTTTCCCGTCGTCGGGAGAACGCCGAGAGCCGGATGGTCGTGGCGATCAGCAGCACCGCACAGGCCAGCATCACCACCGCCACCGAGACCGCGATGGCCGAGGCCATGTTCATCAGCGAGAAGATCTGCTCCAGCAGGTCCCGCTGGTCGGACACCACTTCCACGCCGGGCATGGAGGAGAACAGTTCGTTGACGACTTCGTATTGCTCGGGATCCACCAACGCCACCCGGAAGGACTCGGGCAATTGGTCGGCGGTGACGGTCTCGGCCATCGAGGAGTTCTTGAACTGCTCCTGGAAGATCTCCAGCGCCTGTTCCTGGGACTCGTGCTCGTAGCTCTTGACGTAGGGAGCGGCCGTCGGCGATTCGAGCAGGTCCTGAACCTCTTGGCGCTGCTCATCCGTGACCGGTCCGGAGGCGCAGGAGGCCGTGGTCGAGGTGTCGGTGCACAAGAAGATGGCGACCTCGACCCGGTCGTACCAATAGCCCTTCATCTGGTTGATCTGCAGCTGCAGCAAACCAGCAGCACCCACGAAGGTCAACGAGATGAAGGTGACCAGCACCACCGAGACCACCATGGAGAGGTTGCGGCGAATGCCGGAGAACGTCTCCCCGAGGACGAAGGCGAATCTCATCGCGTTTCCTCCTCTGGTTCCAGCTCGGCGTCGACCAGCTCGGTGCGGTAACCGCCGCCGGCCTCGTCACGGACAATCTCGCCCTCACTGAGTTCCACCACGCGCCGGCGCATCTGGTTGACGATGTCGTCGTCGTGCGTGGCCATCACCACGGTGGTGCCGTTCTGGTTGATCTTGTCCAAGACGGCCATGATGCCCAGGGAGGTCTCGGGGTCGAGGTTGCCGGTGGGCTCGTCGGCGAGCAGGATCTCCGGCTTGTTCACGATCGCGCGGGCAATGGCCACGCGCTGTTGCTCACCGCCGGACAGCTCATGGGGCATGCGCCGCTCCTTGCCCTCCAGCCCGACGGTCTCGAGAACCTCGGGCACGGTCTGGCGAATCTGCGCACGGCCCTTGCCGAGCACCTGCATGGCGAAGGCCACGTTGGCGTGGACGGTCTTGTTCGGCAGTAACCGGAAGTCCTGGAAGACCACACCGATCCCCCGGCGCAGTCGAGGCACGCGCCACGAGGGCAGGCGCGCCACGTTCCGGCCGACGACGTACACCGCTCCGCTGCTGGCGCGCTCCTCACGCAGCATCAACCGGATGAACGTCGACTTTCCCGAGCCGGAGGCGCCCACCAAGAAGACGAATTCGCCGCGCTCAAACTCCACCGTCACCTCCTGCAAGGCAGGACGAGAACGGCGGTCATAGATCTTGGTGACCTGTTCGAACCGAATCATGTTTCACCCGTGCCCCTGGACACGGCTGTCCCACGGCACCCGGGGCGAGATAGGGGAAGACTCGGTGCCGACTTCTCCACGGTAGTCACGAAGTGATAACAGCGGTGGGAGGCGGGGCCGTAGTCGGCGGTGTGTCTCGCGGACCGGTCGTGCTAGTGCAGTGCGACGCCCGTGGTGGCGCGCACCTCATCCTCGCTGACGTCCGGGGCGGTCTCCACGAGCACCAGTCGAGGGACGGCGGGGTCCGTGTGCCGGTCCACGTCGATGACGGCCAGGTCCGTGATGATCCGGTCCACGACCTCCTGGCCGGTCAGGGGCAGCTCGCACCGGGAAACGATCTTCGGGGATCCGTCCTTGGCGGTGTGGTCCATCAACACGATGACCCGGCCGGCGCCGTGGACCAGGTCCATACCGCCGCCCATGCCCTTGACCATCTTGCCCGGCACCATCCAATTGGCCAGGTCCCCGTTCTCGGCCACCTGCATCCCCCCGAGGACGGCCACGTCGATCTTGCCTCCGCGGATCATCCCGAAAGACACCGCTGAATCGAAGAAGGAGGCTCCGGGGCGGACCGTCACGGTCT
The DNA here is from genome assembly GCF_042665635.1 of Citricoccus sp. GCM10030269. Lineage (NCBI taxonomy): Bacteria > Bacillati > Actinomycetota > Actinomycetes > Micrococcales > Micrococcaceae > Citricoccus > Citricoccus sp. GCM10030269. The sequence continues at coordinate 802,751 of NZ_JBHTCV010000005.1, forward strand.
CTTTTCCGGCGTTGATCAGGTCCGGATCGACGTCCTGCTCCAGTGGATAGGGCCCGACGCCGAGGATCCCGTTCTCCGACTGCAGCACCACGGTGCGCCCCTCGGGGATGTGGTTCGGGATCATGGTCGGCATGCCGATGCCGAGGTTGACGTAGGCCCCGTCCGGCAACTCGTCAGCGGCGCGGGCGGCCATCTCGTCTCGGGCCCAGCTCATCGGGTCTCCTCCCGTACCGTGCGCTTCTCTATCGGCTTCTCGATATCCGGCCCGACCTCGACGATCCGGTGCACATAGACCCCCGGCAGGTGGACGTGATCCGGATCGATCTCCCCCGGCTCCACCAACCGTTCGACTTGAGCGATGCACACGGTGGCGGACATGGCCGCCGGCGGGGCGAATTGACGCGTCGCCTTGGTGAAGACCAGGTTGCCGTGACGGTCCCCCAGCGCCGCGTGCACCAGGGCGAAGTCGGTGACGATGGACTCCTCCAGCGCGTAGCGCTTCTCACCCGTCCGGCCCATCGTGAACGTTCTCACGTCCTTGGGCCGGGACACCTTGGCCACGGTGCCGTCGGCGTGGTACTTCATCGGCAGCCCACCGTCGGCCACCTGGGTCCCGACGCCGGAACGCGTGTAGAACGCGGGAATGCCGGCTCCCCCGGCACGCAGCTTCTCGGCCAACGTGCCCTGCGGAACGAGTTCGACCTCCAGCTCGCCCTCGAGGTACTGCCGGGCGAACTCCTTGTTCTCGCCGACGTAGGAGGAGGTCATCTTGGCGATCCGCCCGGCGCTCAACAGCACGCCCAGACCCCAGCCGTCCACCCCGCAATTGTTCGAGACGATGGACAGCTCGGCCGCCCCCTGGTCCTTCAGCGCCTGAATCAGCTGCATCGGGTTTCCGGAGAGCCCGAAACCCCCGACGGCCAGTGAGGCCCCGTCTGGAATGTCGGCCACGGCCTCAGCCGCCGTCGCTCGTGTCTTGTCGAAACTCATGGTTCGTCCTTCTGAATGGTGGTGAGAGTGTGCGTGCTAGCTGGCCGTCCAGCCGCCGTCCAACGCATAGGCGGCTCCCGTGGCCATGCCGGAGGCGTCCGAGGCCAGCCAGAGGACCAGTGAGGCGACCTCTTCCGGCTCGACGAGGCGTTTGACGGCGGACTCGGTCAGCATGATCTTCTCCACGACCTCGTCTTCGGAGATCCCGTGGGTCGCGGCCTGATCGGCGATCTGTTTCTCCACGAGCGGGGTGCGCACGTACGAGGGGTCAACGCAGTTCGAGGTCACGCCGTGCTCGGCGCCTTCCAGAGCGGTCACCTTGGACAGCCCCTCCAGCCCGTGCTTGGCGGCCACATAGGCGCTCTTGAAGGCCGAGGCCCGCACGCCGTGCGCGGAGGAAAGATTGATGATCCGCCCGAAGCCCCGCTCATACATGCCCGGCAGCGCGGCACGGATCAGCAGGAAGGGGGACTCCAACATCAGCCGGTGAATGAATCGCCAGGCGGCCGGATCGAACTCGTGGATCGGGACGACTCGTTGGATGCCGGCGTTGTTGACCAGAATGTCGGTGTCCAGCGTCAGTCCATCCAGGGATTCGGTGTCTGACAGGTCCGCCACCCAAGCCTGGCCGCCCACCTCCGCGGCCAGTGACTCGGCCGCATCGGCATCGAGGTCGGCCACGGTCACCTCGGCTCCGGCCTCAGCCAGTGCGCGGACGCAGGCCGCGCCGATACCGGAGGCCCCGCCCGTCACCACCGCTCGGCGGCCGGCGAGGATGCCGTCACGGAAGACGGCGGCTCCCCCGGCGGGTTTCGGGTCCTCAGTCACGTCTGCGGTCATCAGTTGCGCTCCCTTTCCTGCATCTCAGGTGAATTACCGGCTCAACAACAAGGCTTCGCCCTGTCCGCCACCACCGCAGAGCCCGACGGCGGCGCGACCGCTTTCGCGCCGCGACAGTTCCAGCGCTGCGGTCAGGGCCAACCGAGCTCCCGACGCCCCGATGGGGTGGCCCAGGGCGATGGCGCCACCGTGGATGTTCGTCTTCTCCAACGGATACTCCAGATCCTTCAGGGACTGCGCCACGACCGCACCGAAGGCCTCATTGATCTCGATGAAGTCGAGCTCGGCCACCGACCATCCGGCTCGGGCGGCGGCGGCTTGGATCGCCCGAGAGGGCTGGGAGTGCAGTGAGGAATCCCCGGGACCCGCGACCTGCCCCGCGGAGCCGACCGTGGCCAGGACGGTGAGGCCCCGGGCATCGGCGTAGTCCCGAGAGGTGACCACGAGGGCGGCGGCGCCGTCCGTGATGGGTGAGGAGTTACCGGCGGTGATGGTGCCGTCGTGGGCGAAGGCCGGCCGCAGTGCGGCCAGGGAATCCACGGTGGTCTCCGGACGGATTCCCTCGTCGGAGGAGACCATGATGGGGTCCCCCTTGCGCTGAGGGATCTCGATTGGCGCGATCTCCTGATCGAACACGCCGCTGGACTGCGCCCGGGCGGCGCGTTGGTGGGAGGCGGCCGCCGGCTCGTCCTGCTCCACGCGGGACAAGTGACGTTCGGTGTTGCCGGCCTCGGTCAGCTCGCCCATCGACTCGTGACTGAGGGCGTCGGTCAGCCCATCGTGGGCAACCGAGTCCTGCACCGTCGTCGGGCCGTATTTGTAGCCTTGGCGAGCGCCGATCAGCAGGTGCGGAGCGTTGGTCATGGACTCCTGACCTCCGGCCACCACCACGTCGGCCTCCCCCAGTCGGATGAGTCGGGAGGCGTCGATGACGGCGGTGAGCCCGGAGAGACAGACCTTGTTGACCGTGGTCGCCGGAACGTCCCAGCCGATGCCGGCGGCCAAAGCGGACTGCCGCGCCGGGTTCTGGCCCTGACCGGCCTGGATCACCTGCCCCATGATGACGGCCTCGACGGTCCCCGACTCCACGGAGGACCGCTGCAGCGCGTGCCGGATGGCGTGGGCGCCCAGCTCCACGGCGGACAGGGACGATTGCTGGGACAGCAAGCGGGTGAACGGCGTCCGCGCCCCACCGACGATGACGGCGTCCCGGCCGGAAGATGTGGTGCTCATGGAGTGCTCTCCTCAAGTAGGTGTCAGGCGGGTGAGAATCGGTCAGAAGGCGCCGAACAGGGCCACGACGCCGAGCAACAGCGCCACGGTCACCACCGGGATGGCGAGGGTCACCATGGCGATGTCCTTGTACGACTGCCGGTGGCTCATGCCGCAGACCAACAGCAGGGTCACGACGGCGCCGGAGTGCGGCAGGGTGTCCAGGCCTCCGGCCGCCATGGCCGTCAGCCGGTGCATGGCCTCGGCGCTGACACCCTGCTCCACCGCCATGACGTTGAGGTCGCTGCCGAAGGCGTTGAGCGCGATGGTCATGCCGCCGGAGGAGGAACCGGTGATGGCGGCGGTGATCGAGGTGGACACCACCGAGGTGACGAGTGCATTGCCACCCATGGTGAAGACGGCGTCGCGCACCACGGCGAAGGCGGCCACCGACGCCACCACGGCCCCATAGCCGACCTCGGAGGCCGTCGAGAAGATGGGGAGCATGGAGCCTTTCACCCCCTCGGTGAAGCCGTTCTTGAGATCGCCGAAGCGGCGCGCGTTCAGGGCCATGATGAGCAGGATGGCCACCACGAGGGCCACGATCACGGCCCAGATGCCGGCCCGGGTGGACAACTCCACTCCACCGTACTTCTCCTCCTGCAGGTACCCCCAGTCCAGTGCCGGAAACACGAACAGGGTGCAGGTGAAGTTGACCAGCACCACGGCCAGCAACGGCAGGAAGGGGACCACGGGATGGAGCTGCCTCAGCGCAACGGCGGGGCTCTCCGTGGTGGCAGGCGCGGCGCCGGGTCCCTCGCCGCGTCGACGAGTGTCCGGGGCACCCGAGGTATCCGCAGTATCCGCAGTATCCGGAGTATCGCCGAAGTGCTCTCCCTGACCCATCAGGGACTTGCGGCGGTACTCGAGCCAGACCAGCCCACCGCCGAGGATCATCAGACCACCGAGCAGGCCAAGCCCCGGGGCGGCGAACGTGCCGGTCCCGAAAAACTGGCCAGGAATGATGTTCTGCACCTGGGGCGTGCCCGGCAGGGCGGTCATGGTGAAGGTGAAGATGCCCAGCGCGATGGTGCCCGGAATCAGCCTCTGGGGGATGTCGGCGGCACGGAAGAGTTCGCGGGCGAGCGGGAACATCACGAAGGCAACCACGAACAGACTGATGCCGCCGTAGGTCATCAGAGCCGAGGTCAGCACGGTGGCGGCCAAGGCATTGCGTGCTCCGATCCACCGGGTCACCGTGCGGGCGATGGATTCGGCATAGCCGGTGGTGGTCATCAGCAGGCCGAAGATCGCCCCCAGCAGGAACACGGGAAAGTAGCTTCCGACGAAGCCGGCCAGGGCGGGCATGAAGATCTCGGTGTACGAGGCCAGGAGCGGGGCACCGGAGAACAGCAGCGCGACGGCGGAGGCGATCGGCGCCGCGATCACCACGGGCATCCCGCGATACGCCAGCGTGATGAGCAGGGCCAGGGACAGGATGATCCCGGCGATCCCCAGAAGCATGGGAGGTACCCCTCAGAGTGGTGGCAACAGCCCGCCGGAGAGTGATCTGCATCACGTTGCCGACGGAGCGACATCCACCAGAATGACCGCTGGGAGGTGATCCCGGCTACGTTCGCAGGTTCAAGTTCCGGACGCAGGTTTTGTAGCTGGCGACGAACCCCGGTGGGCGGCCAAGGCCCACGAAGCCTCGATCAGCGTCTCCAGAGCATGCACGTTGCCACCGGTCAATTCGGCGTAGCGTTTGAGGCGGTACCGCAGAGTGTTAACGTGCACGGGGATCGAGGCGGCCGCCTGCGGCATATTCAGACCGTGGTCCAAGTAGGCACCGAGGGCTTCCAGGACCAGCTCGCCGAACGGGCCCTCGGCCAGCACGGGAGCCACGTGCCGGTCCATGAGCAACTGCGTGGTCTCGTCGCTGGCGTAGACGCCCATCCGCCAGGACAATCGCTCGGCATCGACCACCCCGTCCCAACCCACCCGGTGGGCGGCTTCCAGCACGCGATTGGCCCCCGCGAAGGACTCGGAGATCTCGGTCAGCGGGCGCAACGGTCCCACGGCGATGGTGAGCCCGGCCACCGGGCTGGCGGGGCCGACGTCGTCCATCAGGATTCCGACGGCTCCCTCACCACGCGGCGCGGCCAGCACCCGCGCGCCGGTGCCCAGCGCCCAGCTCTCCAGCAGAGCGACCGGGTCGGAGGCCGCGCCGGAGACACTCGCGCGCACCACCCGGACGGGACGATCCAGCGGAAGGTCATAGGTACCGGCTCCGGCCAGCAGAGCCGTGCGGTCGAGACCGCCGATGACGGCGTCCCGGATCCAGTGAGTGCGCCGAGCGGAATCGGCCACGGCCTGAGCGATGGAGTGGTCCCGGTGCACGACGACGGCCCGAGTAGTGAAGGCGTCCCCGAGGGCCCAGAGCAGGTTGCTGAAGTCCAACGCCCGTTCCGGCGGGATGTCATGGCGTGGGGCGAGGTCCAGCAGGCGGCGCAGAATGACGGACATGGACAGGCGGAAGCCGGCCAACACGCTGGCGATGGAGATTCCCTGACGCATCCGCTCTTCCATCAGCGCACGCGGCTCATCGATCTCCTCGGGACCCGGTGCCCAGCCGTTGAGGATGGTGCGGACGCTCAGTGACCGATTCCGGCGGGCAGAGGCGCGCACCGAGTCAGCGGGGATGTCCTCGTATCCCGGGATGGTGGCGCGCAACTCAGCGACCGTCTCGTCCAGGATGGCGTCGTCCGACTCCAATTCCGCCAGCAGGTCACGCAGGCGCCGCTCTGGGTCACGGGGCACGGTGATCTACTGTCCGGACTCGGCCAAGAACGCCAGCTGATCCATCGAGGCCATCAGCTTCTCTTCGGTCGTGACCAGTGCACGGCGAAAGCGAGCCTCATCGGTCAGTTTCGTCCAGTCATAGGTCTGGCGCACCAGGGTGCGGCCCTCCCCGGTGGGCTCGAGTTCCCAGCGCCAGCGGTGGCCGGCGGGCTCTTCGCCTGCGGTGGCGGGCTGCCAGGCGATGCGCCGACCCTCCTCGAACTCCACCACGTGGTTCTCGCGCACGGCGCCGTCCTTGGTCAGGGCCATGGTGAACACGTCCCCGACGGCGGTGACCCGCTGTCCGGGGGCTGCCTCGGCCAGGTTGTCATTGCCGTCCCATTCCGGTTGCCGGGCGGGGTCGGCGATCAGCTCGAAGAGGACGTCAGCCGGTGCGTTGATGACGCGTTCTGCGGTGACGATCCGCTCAGTGACCGGGGGCAGGGTGTCGTCCATGGAGTTCCTTCACTCGCGGGCGCCGGCACGCCAGCGGATGCCGGCGTCGATGAAACCGTCGATGTGTCCGTCGAACACGGCGGCGGGGTTGCCTTCCTCGTGGTTGGTCCGCAGATCCTTGACCATCTGGTACGGATTCAACACGTAGGAGCGCATCTGATCGCCCCACGAGGCCTTGACGTCCCCGGCCATCTCCTTCTTCTTCGCGTCCTCTTCGGCCTTGCGCACCAGCAACAGCCGGGACTGCATCACCCGCAGCGCGGCGGCCCGGTTCTGGATCTGGGACTTCTCGTTCTGCATCGAGACCACGATCCCCGTGGGAAGGTGGGTCATGCGCACGGCGGAGTCGGTGGTGTTGACCGACTGGCCACCGGGCCCCGAGGAGCGGAAGACGTCCACCTTCAGTTCGGACTCCGGGATCTCGATCGAGTCGTCGGACTCGATCAGCGGAATGACCTCGACGGCGGCGAAGGAGGTCTGCCGACGGCCCTGGTTGTCGAAGGGGCTGATGCGCACCAGCCGGTGCGTGCCGGCCTCCACGGAGAGCGTGCCGAAGGCGTAGGGGGCCTTGACCTCGAAGGTCGCGGACTTCAGCCCGGCCTCTTCGGCGTAGGCGGTGTCCATGACCTTGGTCTCCCAGCCGCGCTGCTCGGCCCAGCGCAGGTACATCCGCATCAGGATCTCGGCGAAGTCGGCGGCGTCCACTCCGCCCGCGCCGGCGCGGATGGTGATCACGGCGTCGCGCTCGTCATACTCACCGGAGAGCAGGGTGACGACTTCGAGCTCGGACATCGCCTTGCGGAGGGCCTCGAGTTCGTGGGCGACGTCCTCGCGGGCGGCGTCGTCATCCTCCTCGGCGGCGAGCTGGACCATCACCTCCATGTCATCGATCCGCTCTTCGAGCCGGTTGATGCGTTCCAGCTCGGTCTGGCGGTGGGAGAGCTTCGAGGTGACCTTCTGGGCCGCTACCGGATCGTCCCAGAGGTCCGGCGCACCCGCCTGTTCACTCAGTTCGGCGATGTCCGCCCTGACCTTGTCCATGTCCGACACCTGTTCGATGTTGGACAGGGTGGAGCGGAGCTCCTTGATTTCAGCGGTGTAGTCAGTCTCAGCCATGGTGCAGTCCAGCCTACAGCGGACTGAGTTGTTCCCCGGATTCGGAACGCTGCTGGTGCCTGCGCTGGGCCCGCTCTTCCTGGCCGGCCCAGCGGGCGGCCACGATCATGGCCAGGCTGACGGCCGGAATCTCGCCGATCGCCCAGGCGACCGCCCCGGCCAGCTGCTGGTCCGCCAGCGGGTCCACCCACGGCAGTCCCGTGCTGGTGAAGTAGTCAGCCGCCAGCAGGGTCGTGGCGCTGATCAGGAACAGTCCGAAGAACGTGTGGAACACCATTGACGGCAGTAGGAGCACCAATCGCACCGGATAGGGCGGACGCCGGGGGCCCGGGTCGGTACCGATGACCGCGTTGACGAACAGGTACCCGACGATGGTGAAGTGCACGATCATTGCCGTGTGCACGACGTGGTTGTCCAGGGCCAGCCCGAACAGCGGCGTGAAGTACACCACCGCCATCGAGAACACGACGTTCAGCGCCGCCACCGCGGGATGGGCCAGGAACATGGCCCACCGCGAGTGCAGCACCGTCAGCAGCAGTTCTCGCGGACCGGCGGTTCCGTCCTGACGCCGCGGCAGGGCCCGCAGGGCGAGCGAGACGGGAGCGCCCATGACGAGAAAGATCGGCAACACGGAGATCAACAGCATGTGCTGGAGCATGTGCACACTGAACTGCGCAATCCCGTACGCTCCGGGACCGCCGTTGAGGACCCAGACCATCAGCAGCATGCCCACCAGCCAGCTGATGATCCTGGAGGTGGGCCAGTCATCTCCGCGCCGCCGGAGTCGCAGCACCCAGCACAGGTAGACCCAGGCGCCGGCCCCGGTCAGGAACAGAAAGAGCGGATCCACGCTCCATTGCGTGATGATCCCGCTGAACCACGGTGGCGGCAGACTGAGCAGTTCGGCGTTCTCCACGGCTCTGGCCTGCGGCACCGGCGGAACCGAGGAGCCCAGGGCCACCGAGACGCCCACGACCGCGGCCATGATGAGGGTCTCGACGACGATCAGCCGGAAGAACGGACCGCGGTGCCGTCCTGAGCTGCGGCCCAGCAACGGCACTGTGGCGCGCCGGTGACACCAGCCGGCCACTGCGAGGAGAGCGAAAGCCAGGACTTTGAGCACCAGCAGTTGTCCCCAGAGAGAGGAGAACAGCTCTTGGGGGCTGGCGACGCGGATCCAGGCGTTGACCGCTCCGGAGAAGACGACCATGGCGACCGCCCAGCCGGCGACCGTCGAATAGCGGCCGGCCGCCACCGAGAGACCGTCCGTGGTGCCGGCCAGGGCCACGGCGAACACGATCAGACCCCCGGCCCACCAGCCGATGCTCAACAGGTGCAGCCACATCGCGGAGACGGCCAGCTCGTGGTTGCTGGCGCTGCCGGCGTGACCCAGTCCGGCGCTGGGGATCATGGCCACCCCGGCCGCGATCGTGGCCCATCGGGCGCGCACCGGCGTCGTCGCCAGCACGGCCAGCACGGCCGTCACCCCCGTCAGCACGACTGCCCAGGCCAGCAGGGTGCCCAGTTCGATTCCGCTGACGAACTCCACCAGCAGCCCGGGATACCCGGGACCGCCGAGGGGCGACCCCATCATCGAGCCGTGGGACAGCGGCAGGTGCAGCGCCTGGAACAGTGCCCAGGCGATGGCGGACATCGCACTGAAGGACGAAGCGCGGTGCCAGGCCGGGGTGCCACCGGGCAGGACCACCGCGCACAGCATCAAGCCACCCAGGGTCAGCATCCCGGAGAGGTGAACGAGGACGGAGGTCACCGGCAGGCCCCAGCGCACCATCACCCCAGGGTCGAGCATGGCTCCGGGCGAGGCCGATCCGTTCAGCAAGACTCCGGTCACGGCCGTCGCGATCGCCACCGCGACGACGGTCGTCACCAGCACGGCACCGGAAACCGCCCGCCGTCGCCCCACCGCCGCGGTGCTCATCAGTCCTCCACCACGGCGATCCAGGTGTGCATCCCCTGCTCGTCATGGCCGGTGAGCGTGCACACCAGTTCCAGTTCTTCTCCCGCCACTGCCGTGATCGTCATGTCATGCCGTTGTCCGGGACCCAACACCGGTGATGCCCACGTCCCCTCCTCACCCTGAATCACGACGTCGTGGCGCGTGCCGCCGGTGTTCGTCACCTGCACGGTGACGGTCCCCGGGCTGAGCCGGACTCCGCCGGTCTCGATACTCCACTCGGTCAGGCCGAGCCGCAGCTCACTGACGGCCTGGCCGGTGTGCTGGCCGGCGTGCTGGCCGGCGTCGATCGGTTCGGTGGCACTGCAGGCCGTCAGGCCGACCAGACCGGCCATCAGGCCAACGCACAGACCAATGCTCAGGCACAGCTTTCTCACGAGCCGACCTCCGGAAGCTCAACGTCGGCATCGTGGGGTCTCAGCTCCTCGTAGCGCTGCAGCAGTTCGGCGGCACGCTCAGGCTCGTCCTCCCGGAGCAGGGCGCCGAGCAGCAGGACGCTGGCCGCATGACGGTCCTCGACGGAGACGGTCTCCTCCAGAACGTCGATGGCCCGGTCGACTTGAGCACTGCGCACCAAAGCGAAGGCGTAGCGGTAGCGTACGTCCGGGTTGAGCGGCTGTAGACGGACCGCGGCCTCGTACTCGTCCGCCGCTGCGGCCGGATCACCCGATTCCTCCAGGGCCGCGGCGAGGGCGAGGCGGCGCTGCAGATCTCCTGGCGCCTGATCGACCGCGTCCCGCAGCACAGCGATGGTGTCAATCGTGTCGGCTGCTCCGGCGTCGTGCCGTGGCTGTTCCCGAGCGACGCCCGAGGCCGAGACGGCCGGCTCGTTCTGCACGGTCAGCACCCAGACACCGGCGGTGGCACCCACCACGGCAACAGCCAGTGCCGGTCCGAGCCATCGGCGGTGGCGGGGCCGGCGATCATGGACCAGGAACACCACGGCGAGCGCCACCAGGATCAGCGGGATCCCCCACAGCAGCCACCCGTACCCGTTCCCCGGGGGTTCGAGCAGCACCTCGTCGCCGTAGCGCTCGGCGAACCAGGACCGCACTTCATCCGCCGATCGTCCCTGTTGCACCTGCTCCAGGACGATGTCCCGCATCGCGTCCGACAGCAGCGCCGAGGAATCAGCGATGCTCTCGCCCGCGCAGGTCGGGCACCGCAGACTCTGCGAGATCTGGCGGGCAGCCTCCTCGGGCGTGGTGGTCTGCGGCCGGGACAGGGCCGAGATCACCGCGATGACGGCGAACAGCCCGACGACGACCGGCACCAGCCAGCGCAGCGCCCGCTTCATGAGGTGTCCCCGCGAACGACCGGTTCGACCGTCGTCTCGATCCATGCGGCGTCCACCGCGCCGAACCGATGGGCCACGATGGTGCCGCTCCGGTCGACGACGAACGTCTGCGGCATCCCGCTCACACCCCAGTCGACGGCCATCCGGCCTTGCGCGTCCACAATGCTCGGGAACTGCACTCCGGTCTCCTCCACCAACGCGGCGGCCGCGTCCGGGCGGTCTCGGACGTTGAGGCCGAGCACGTGCAGTCCCTCATCGCCCAGCCGTTGACGGGCCTGGGCGAGCACCGGCATCTCGTCCCGGCACGGCCCGCACCACGAGGCCCAGGCGTTGACGATGACCACGTTCCCGGTCAGCTCGGCCAAGCTCCGCTGGTGACCCTGCAGATCCTCTCCAGACAGTTCGGGGGCCGGCCGCGGCCCGTCCGTCTCGACGTGGCAGCCGCTGACGAGCGATCCGAAACAGACCACCAGGCACACCGCCAAACACGCCCTCAGACGCGCACGCCTCCGTGGCTCCATCAGCGCACCCCCTCGGCAGGCACCGTCTCGGATTCACTCGACCGGACGATCGACCCAGGAGTCCTCCGCGCACCCCGCGGCCACCCGGCGACGACGGCACCGAGGACGATCAACCCCGCAGAGGCCCAGATCCACCCGACCAGCGGCGTGACGGCCAGCCGGAGAGTGGCCACCCCGTTCTCCTCGTCCACATCCAGCAGCGTCAGGTAGACGTCGCGGAGAGGGCCGGTGAGGATCTCGGGACCGGCCAGCATCGTGCGTTCGGCCTCATACCACCGCAGTTGAGGTTCGGCCACGGCCAAGAACCGCTCCCCCTCTCCGAGAGCCACCCTCGCGGTGGCCACCGTCCGGCGCCCCTCGTCGCTGCCATCCAGTCCGAGGACGGTCGCTGTCGTGGTGCCGGTGGTCACCGTGCCGCCGACCGGAACGCTGTCCTCGCTGACCGAACCCAGACCGCCGCCCAGCACCGCCACGGCCGCCACGGCCATGCCGGTATGGGAGATCCAGGATCCGATGGCCAGGCGATCACGGCGCTGACCACGGCCCTGACCAGTGCCCTGACCACGGCCCAGGCTGACCAGGATCAGGCTGGTCAGCGCGAAGGCGGCGATCCCCGAGGCCACGGCCAGCCAGATGTCGGCGAGGGCTAGTGCCACGCCACCCAACACGAGGGCTCCGACCACCGCCGGGATCCGGACGCGCCGCGCCAGAGTGCTCCAGTCGAGGCCCTGCAGCGGAATCCACGGGCCGAGGGCCATGGCCACCAGCAGGACCACGGCCATCGGCGCCAGGGTGCGGTGGTACCACGGTGGGCCGACCGAGAGACGCTCCCCCGTGACGGCCTCCAGGACCGAGGGCAACAGGGAGCCGACGATCACCACGAGCATCACGAGTACCAGCAACACGCGGTTCAAGCGCAATAGAGCCGCCCGCGAGATACCAGGAGGCTCTGGCGTCGGTGCCGGCCCCGGACGAGCGTGCCCGATGCGCATGCACACGGCCCAGCACGCCAGGGCGGTCAGCAGGATGACCAACAATGCTGGCCCCAGGGTGGAGGTGGTGAACGCGTGAATGCTCTCGACCACGCCGGATCGGGTGATGAAGGTGGCCAGCAGCACCACGATGAACCCCGCACCGGCCAATCCGGTGGCCCACACACGCCACCGTCCCACGCGGGCCCGCGGCGCCACCGTGTGCAGCAGGGCGGTGGCCGTCAGCCACGGCAGGAATGAGGCGTTCTCCACCGGATCCCAGGCCCAGTAGCCACCCCACCCCAGCACGGCGTAGGACCACCAGGCGCCCAGGACGATCCCGATGGTCAACAGAATCCAGGACATCAGCGTCCAGCGCCGGACGCGGTCGGCCCACGCGGCGTCCAGGCCTCCGGTGAGCAGACCACTGATGGACAGCGCATAGGGCACGGCCAGTCCGAGGAAGCCGCCATAGAGCAGCGGCGGATGGATCCCCATCGCCACGTGGTCCTGCAGCAGCGGGCTGGGGCGTGCGGCGATCTCGGCGTCCGGCACCGTGAACGGTGAGGCCATCAACGCCACGACGGCGAAGCACGCCACGGCCGCGCAGAGCACGGCTCCCACCACGGCGCGGGCCTGAGGAGACGCTGCCGAGTGGCCCCGCAGCGCCAGCACCGTCACGGCGGTCAGGATCAGCAGCCACAACAGCAGCGACCCCTCCAGAGCGGACCACAGGGCTGTGATGCGGTAGTAGACCGGCATTTGGTCCCCACCGACCTTGGCGACGTAGTTCAGCGTGGTGTCATGGATCGCCAGGGCCGTCACGACCATGGCGACCGCCAGTACGGTGCCGGCCAGGGCGGCAGTGGCTCCCGAGCGGCCGATTCGTTCAAGCGCGCGCTGACGACCGGTCGATGCCCGGGCCGCCCCGCCCCAGGCCAGTGTGCCGGCCAGCGATGCGGCCAGCACACAGGACAACAGCACGGTGCCCAGCATGCTCATGGGGCTCGGTACTCATTGGAGTGGCGCAGCACGATGGACTCGGCATTGATGGTGCCGTCGGGACCGACCGTCCCATCGACGACGGCGCCCTGGCCCTCGCGGACCACGTCCGGGAACCGGCCCGGATACCGCACCGAGACGTCGAGCGCCCCGTCGGTCATCACCAGCGAGGAACCGGTGCGCGCCTCCTCGACGGAGCCCTGGACCACCATCCCGCCCAGGCGCACCCCGTCACCCGGCTCCACGGTCCCCACGAGCTCGCTGGGCGTGCGGTAGTAGGAGATGCCGTCGTCGGCGGCTGCGACCCCCAGGCCGACCAGTCCGAGACAGGCCGCAGCGAGCACGCCCACGCGGAGCAGACGGGCACGGCGCGCGGAGAACTCCTGGCTCATCGCAGCGCCTCTGCGCGGACTGCCGGCTCGCGTTCGGGAGCTCGGTCGGGCTCAGGTGCCAGCGCGGTGGCCCGGGTGTCCACGGCCCAGACCGTCAACAGCGTGAAGGCCAGCGTCGTCGTCGCCAGCGCCAACAGCATGAGCGGATCGATCGGTGGGTCCACACTGGGAGCCAGGATCGTCGGCGGCTGGTGCAGAGTCCGGAACCACAGCACGGAGAAGTGCACCACCGGCACGGTGAGGAACCCGGCCACCCCGATCGCCGCGGGCACCCTGGACCCCTGCTCTCCCGGGGTCAGGCCCTCCACGCTCAGGTACACCACATAGACCAGCCCCATCGCGACCGTGCTGATGACCCGCGCATCCCAGGCCCACCAGGTTCCCCACGTCAGCGCGCCCCACAGGCTGCCGGTGGCCAGCGTGAGCGCGGTCAGCCCCACCCCGATCTCGGCAGCGGCCCGCGCGACCCGGCGGGAGGCGCCCGTCCGGCGGATCAGGTGCCACAGACTCGCCAGCAGCACCAGGGTGAAACACAGATAGGCGCTCCAGGCCGAGGGAACGTGCAGGTACATCAGCCGCTGGGCCTGTCCTTGGACGGCATCGGGTGGGGCGATGACCAGCGCCAGCGGAACGGCGATCACGGCGACGATCACGCCGGCTGCCAGGGTGTTCCGGTGCCGGTGGTTCCGGTGGTTCATTGGTCGTAGAGGAACGCGGCGATGTCCCGGGCGTCCTGCTCGGTCACGCCGAGGTTCGGCATCGCCGTGCCGGGTGAGATCTCTTGTGGGTTCTGTATCCATCGGATGAGCTCCTCGGGGCGGTTGGGCAGTTGGCCGGCGATGTAGGTCTTCTCGTCGAAGCCGGTCAGGTCGGGGCCGATCGACTCGGACGCGCTCTCCACGCCGGGAATGGTGTGGCACGAGGCGCAGCCGTGTTGAAGGATCGCCGCGCGTCCGGCCTCGGCGTCACCCTCCGGAACCGGGCCGGCGTCGGGCGCCGTCTCTGTGCTGTCCCCGCAGGCGGACAGCACCACGAGCGCCATGGCGGCGACGACTCCGGCCGCAGCGCGTCGGCACAGGGACTTTCCGGGCAGAACGTGACGGTTCATCAGCAGACCTCCAGGGCGAGCGGCGTCATCCCGATGAGCAGGATGCCGAAGGCGAACACGACGGCGAGGATGATCCCCGTCGTGCCGAGAAAGGTCGTCAGTGTCACGCCCGTGCTCCGTCCGGTGCGCAGCGTCCGTCCACTGACGAACCCGCTGGACACGGTGAGGGCCAACAGCACCGCGTTCATGACCAGCAGCGTGATCCACAGTCCCGTCTCCGGCGGAGGTGCACCGGCCGTCATCGACGCGGTGCAGGTGAAGTCCTGGACCATCCAGGACATTCCGAGGGAGATCAGCCAGGCGAGCGGGGGAACGAACAATCCAAGAATCGCCAGCCGCGTCGGGGCCTGCTGCGTCGTCGTCGTCATCTCACCTCACCACCACGGGCAGCAGGTCGGTGGTCACCCAGGTGATGATCCACCCGAGCAGCACGGCGATCCAGAGAATAGAGGAGTTCTGCAGCAACAGGGCCGGCCGGGAATCTCTGGCGTGTCTCACCCGGGACAACAGCGCCGCCACCGTGGCCCCGGCGGCGAACAGCACGGCTAATCCCAATGCCGCCAGCAGCAGCATGATCGAGGATCCGTAGGCGTGGGCGGTGGGGTCCACGCCGGCGCTCGCCCAGATCGCCAGGAGAAGGACGAGCACGATCGCAGCGGCCAGAACCGACAGGCCCCCTGCCATCAGGTGTTGCCGGCGAGCGACGGTGGCAATCCGGTCCTGATCCGGATAGTGGCGTGCACCCCAGCGGCAAGCGAAGAATCCCACCCCGGACACCACCCCGACGGCGGCCATGAGCAGTGGCGCTCCCAGGGTCTGGTCGGTCCAGCTGCCGGCGTTGACCTGGAGGAAGAAGGCGCTCAGGGCCATGGTGGAGATCCCCACCACCAGTGCTGCCGTGGCGGCCCAGGCTCCCCACCAGCCGATTGCCTGGGAGCCTCGAGCTTCGAAGGGGTAGCGACCGCCGATCGGTGCGGTGTCAGCCTCGTTGTTGTCCCGGTCCACCGCGCCGGACCAGCCCACGAGCCCGGCGATCACCACGAGAATGCCGATGATGCTGACCGCATAGACGCTGATCAACAGCCCGACGGCGATCAGCACGAACCCCGCAGCTGGCAGGATCGGCCAGAACGTCGGCTCGGCCAGCCGCATCGCGCCTTGGGGGGCGGCCGTCAGAACGCTGGTCAGCGGTGTGACACGGGCCGTGGCCGGCTGATGGTCGAAGGCGGCGACCATCTGATGCTGGGCGGGAGTGGGACGGCCTCCCAGATCCCACAGCGGATGGCGGTCGGTGACGATGGGGATCGTGGGCCAGTTCGACGACGGCGGCGGGGAGTCGATGCCCCATTCCAGGGTGTCTGCTCCCCAGGGGTCCGCCGGAGCCCTGGGCCCGCGACGCCAGGCGTACAACAGGGCCAGCGTCGAGATCAGCACACCGGAGGCCAGAATGAAGGCGCCGACGGTCGAGAGCAGATTCACCACGTCGACCCCGAGATACCGGTCGTAGGTGTAGACACGGCGCGGCATCCCCCACAGACCGGTCAGGTGCATGGGGAAGAAGGTGATGTGAAAGCCGCCGAAGATCAGCCAGAACGCCGTGAGTCCGGCGGTCCGGTTGACCAGGCGTCCGGTGAACTTCGGCCACCAGTGATACAGGGCGGCGAAGACGGGGAAGAGCAGTCCGCCGATGAGGACGTAGTGGAAGTGCGCCACCACGAAGTAGGTGTCGTGCACCTGCGAGTCGAAAGCCGCCGAGGCCACCATGACGCCGGTGATGCCGCCGGCCACGAAGGTGATGATGAAGCCGATGGCGAAGAGCATTGGCACGGTGAAGCGCGGCCGGCCCTGCCACAGTGTCGCGATCCAGGCGAACACCTGGACGCCGCTGGCGATGGTGATGGACATACTGGCGGCCGTGAAGAAGGAGAGGGTCAGCGGCGGCAGGCCGGTGACGTACATGTGGTGCACCCACAGACCTAGGCTCATGATCGCGGTGGTGATGACGGCCACCACCACGAAGGGGTAGGCGGCCAGCCGGTGATTGGAATGCACGGGGATGACGTGGCTGATGATGGCCGCTCCGGGCAGGAACATGACATAGACCTCCGGATGCCCGAAGATCCAGAACAGGTGCTGCCACAACAACGGATCCCCGCCGGCGGTCTGGTCGAAGAACACCGTGCCCACCGAGCGGTCGAGCTCCAGCAGCACCGAGGCCACGATCAACGGAATGAACGCCACCAGGATCAGCACCGCCACGGAGAGCATCGTCCAGGCCAGGATCGGCATCTTCTCCAGAGACATCCCTGGCGCGCGGGTCTTGAGCACGGAGACGATGATCTCGATGGCGGCGCCGACACCGGCGATCTCGGCCATCGTCAGGCCGTAGAGCCAGATGTCCATCGACTTGTCGGCGAACTCCGGTCCGCTGAGCGGCACGTAGGCGAACCAACCGGCGTCCGGCACCATGCCGACCAGGAAGCTGCTGTAGAGCAGCAGACCGCCGAATACGTAGCACCAGTAGTTGAAGACGTTGAACCGGGGGAACGGCATCTCCCGGGCACCGAGCTGCAGGGGCAGCAGGTACGTGGCGAGCCCTTCGAGGAACGGCACCGCGAAGAGGAACATCATCGTGGTGCCGTGCATGGTGAACAGCTCGTTGTAGCTCTCAGCACTGAGGAAATCGTTGTTCGGCTTCGCCAACTGCATGCGGATGAACATGGCCTCGATGCCGCCGATGAGGAAGAAGGCGAACGCCGTCACCATGTACCGCGTGCCCACGACCTTGTGCTGGACACTGCTGAACAGCCCACGCAACCCCGGGGGCTTGTCATAGATCCGGTCGAAGTCGGCCGTGCTGAGTGCCGTGTCCTGGGCCATGAACTACTCCAAGCTCTCCAGGTAGGCCAGCAGGGCCTGCAGCTCCTGACCTTCCAGATCGGTACCGGGCATCTCGTTTCCAGGCTTGATCGCCTGTGGGTCCACGATCCACGCCGCCAGGTCGCCTCGGGTGTTGGGCAGCGTTCCGGCCGCCAGGGTTTCACGGCTGGCCACGTGCGTCAGGTCCGGTGCGGCACGGCCTTGGGCCTCCGTGCCGGCGATGGTGTGGCAGTACACGCAGGACGAGGACATGAACACCTCCCGCCCCTGGGCCACGAGCTCATCCTCTTGCTGATCAGTCGGCTGATCAGTCGGCTGATCAGTCGGCTGGTCAGTCGGCTGGTCCGGGGGCTGCTGGGGTTCCTTCGCGGGTTCGGCCTGGGCGGCCAGCCATCCTTCGAATTCGGCCGGCTCATGGGCCACGACGACGAACCGCATCAGCGCGTGCTGCGCGCCGCAGTACTCCGCGCACTGCCCCCAGTATGTGCCCGGATGGGACGCCTCCAGCGTCATGGTGTTCGTACGGCCGGGGATCAGATCCGTCTTGCCACTGAGCTCGGGGACCCACAGGCTGTGCACGACGTCGTCCGAGGTCAGCTCCACCTGCACGGGTTCGTCCGTGGGGATGTGGATCTCGTTCGCGGTGATCACCCCGTGCTCTGGATACTCCACTTCCCACCAGAACTGGTGCCCGCGGACCGAGACGGTCGTCGCGGCCTGGTCCTGACCGTCCTCGGCGGCCTGGTCGGGATTGATGTCCTGCAACACCCACACGGACTGCGCCATGATGCCGACGACGATCGCCCCCGGAATCACCGCACCGGCCAGGGCCACGAACAAGGTGACCCGACCGCCGCTGCCCTCGCGCCGACGTCGCCGGATGAGGGTGGCCAGGGTCATGGCGACCACGATCACCCAGACGGCGCCGCCCACCCACAACATGGTCTGCCAGTGCACGTCGATGGCCTGAGCGCTGGGGCCGGCGGGGTTGACGGCCGACTGTTCCTCGTTGGCGACGGCGCAACCACTGAGCGCCGCCAATGAGACCACAGCGGCCACGGCGGCCAGCCGTGCCAGCACCGCGCGTCCTTCTCTGAATCGGCTCACGGATCCTCCACCCGGATCGTCCCCACCATCTGTTCCTCGCCGTGGTATTCGCACCAGTAGTAGTACTCCCCCTCCACCTCGACGACGTGAGCGAAGGTCTCGCCTTCCAGCAGGCGTCCCGAATCGAACGTCTCGGCACCCTGTGGCACGGGCTGTTGTTCGGGCAACATCGGTCCCCCACTGGTGACGGTGTGCGCGCGGGAATCGCTGTTGGTCCAGCGCACTTCGGTACCGGGTGCGACGACGAGCGTGGCCGGAGAGAAACCGGTCTCCGTGACCTCCACGACGGCGACCTCCGTCGATCCAGGCATCGCGCAGCTTCCCAAAACCAGTCCGCTCAGCCCAGCGACCACCACGAGGCGACCGATCGACACAGCGGCGCCGGGTACGGGCCCATGGGTTGCAGGTCCATGCACGGCCGGTCCCTCCTTCCTCTCTGCGGTGAGCGCTACGGTGGATACTTAGGCGAGTAGTTCTCCTGGCGCGGTGAAGTACCGGTCTCGGATGGCCTGGGCCGTGCGGATGGCCAGGGCCCCGGCAGTGTCGGTCGGATTGGCTCCCGGATTCTGCGGGAACAGCGCAGCACCCGTGACGAAGACGTTCGGGGTGTCCCAGACTTGCCCGTAGCTGTTCGTGACGCTGTTGCCCGGATTGCTGCCCATGATCGCTCCACCGGTCGGATGCGTGCTCTGATATTCATCAATGCGGTAATCACCCAGCTCGGTGTCAACATTCATCCGGTCCGGATTCATCGCCCGCATGATCCTTCCCGCCTGCTCGGAGATGTACCGGACCATGTTGCGTTCGTTGTCCCGCCAGTCGAAGGTGAGTCGCAGCAGCGGGCGCCCCCAGGCGTCCTTGAACGTCGGATCAAGATCCAAGAAGTTCCCGGCGTAGGCGGGACTTTCGCCTTGGAATCCCAAGGTGCCGATGCCGTCCCACGAGCGGCCCAGCATGGCTTTCCACTCAGCTCCCCACTGGCGATCTGCGAAAGGCTCCAACAGGGTGGGGATGGATCCCACCGGCTCCCGCTGGCCGGCGTCGCAGGACAAGTCGCCGCCGCCGATGAAGTCCAGATCCGTGTGGTCGAAATCGTCTCCGTAGAAGTCGTGCAGGCGAGGCGCGGTGCAGCCGTTGCCCATATAGAGCTGGAATTTTCGGTTCTCCCAGAGACCTTGCGCCGGCGTATGCAGGACCTGATAGCTGTAATTGCGCCCCACCTGACCGCGATCGTTGCCGATACCGTCGGGGTGGGCATCGCTGCGCGCCAGCAACAGGTTCCGCACATTCTCCAAGGTGAAGGCTGAGCACACCACGATCTCTGCCGGCTGGAAATGTTCCTGACCGCGGGAATCAAGGTAGGTCACGCCAGTGGCGCGGCCGTCGTCGGCGGTTTCGATGCTCTGCACCACGGATTCGGTCCGCAACTCGTAGCGGCCGGTGTCCAAAGCCGGAGGCAGCCAGGTGGTGATGGGGCTGGATTTGGCTCCGACCTCGCAGCCGTGACGGGTGCAGAAACCGCAGTACAGGCAGCCGGCACGAGTATGGCCATAGGGGTCGGTGTACCCCCGGGAGAGGATGCCCGACGGCGTCGGGAAGGGATGCAGTCCGATGCTCTCCGACGCTTCACCGAACAGCTCACCAAAGGCCGTGTACTCCAGGGGCGGATTCGGGTAGGTCCGGCTGCGCGGATTCTCGAAAGGATTCCCGCCTGGCAGAATCCGCCCGTTGAGGTTTCCGGCCCGCCCTGAGGCACCGATGTCATACTCAAAATCGTCGTAGAACGGCTCCAGGTCGGCATAGTTGATCGGCCAGTCCTGAACCGTCATCTCCTCGGGGATGCGGTCCGCCCCGTACCGCTCCTCGTGGTGGGTTCGGTAGTTGAAATCGCTGTCCTTGAACCGCCACAGCACCGCCGTCCAATGCACCATGGCGCCGCCGATGCCCTGCCCCGGGTGGAAGGATCCGTACTGCCGCATGGGCAGACTGGCCGCCGTGTTGTTGGGCCGCCACGTCCAGGAGACCTTGGAGAGATCCTGCATCATCGCGTACCGGTTGCTGAACCGCAGTGTGTCGTGATTGTGCGCGAAGTCCGGATACGTCCACTGTGCTGGGCCCTGTTCGATGGACACCATCCGGTGGCTGGTGTCGGGCAGGATGCGCGCGGCCAGGATGGAGGCCGTCATTCCACCGCCGATCGTGACGATGTCGACCGGATCGTGCGTCTTCATGAGCCTCCCTCAGTGGTTGTGCACGCCGTGCTGCGGTTGTTCGATCGCGTCCTCGCCCAGTCCGGCTCGATCGGGATTCATGGGTGTCAACCCCTTCATCGAGGTCGGTTGTTTGTCCGTGCCGTGCAGCATTTCCTGTGGCGAGTAGGACCGTTGCGCGCCAGGCCAGCCGATCAGGGCCCAACCGACGAGATTGCGGTTGCCGCCGTACTCAGGGTCGGCGAACATTCCCTCGATCGTGTCCGTCCGTACCGTACTGAAGAACCCGCCCGGATCCGCTTCCCGGAACAGCTCCTCCGCTTGGTCCATCTCGGCGTCCGTCGGGCCGGATCCGCCACCGCTCTCGCCGCCGCCACCAGTGCCGCCGCCGCTGGTATCGCCGCCGCCGCCCTCGGCACGTTGCTGCACTCCGTCGAGAACCATGAGCAGTTCGTCCTGGCGTTGTTCGCTCAGCTCGGCGAAGCGACGGCCGTATCGGGTCTGGGCGAGACGGTCCAGACCGGCCAGGCCGGAGCGGTACAGCTCCTGCGGACGCATCTGCGACTGGAAACCGTACCGGTACATCTCTGCCGCCGGCACCGCGACGGAGGACTCGTCCTGTGAGACCGGTTCCTGACCGTTCTCGTATTCGCTCGCGAACGGCCCCTCGGTATACGTCGGCTCGGCGAAGGTCTCGAAACCGTCCAGCTTTCGGTCGATGTAGGTCGGCACCCCGGCCTGTAAGGCCCCCGGGTCATCGTCATCGCCGGGAATGATCCGGGCCACCATCGCCCGCAGGGTGCTGGACTCATCCTCGCTGAAGAACAGCAGCTCCTCGTCGTCCTGCAGACTGGCCGGTGGTACGGGTGTCCGTTCGGGATCGAGGATGGACCCTTCCTCGGGGACCACGCCCTGCTCGTCCGGTGAGCATCCGGCCAGGGCCAGCCCGCCGAGAACCATCGGCGTCGACAGCATGGATCGGCGGGAGATAGTGGCTCCCAAAAAGGTGCGATTGCGCTCTTCGGCCATCGTCCGGTCCCCTCTGCCCCAGGGAGGTGCGATCCCTGTGAGCGACCAGCGTTGTTCCTAGATTCGTTCCTTCTTCTTGCGGATTTCCCCGTAGATTACTGTCCTCAGCCTGGTCATCGTCAACAGCTCAGGCGTGGACCATCCGTCTACCGTTCCTCAGTCACGCTCCTGACAATGGGCCAAGAGCCGCGGGTCAGAGGAGGTGATCACGTCCATCTCTTCTCCGCCGTCGCACGTCAACAAGGCCACGGAGAGAGAGCTCCTGCGCACGTGTTTCACCCGCCAGGTGCCCCCGGACTCCTCCCACCGGAGCAGTCGTTGCAGGTCGTCTCGGCAGGCGCAGTCGCTGGCATTCATGCGGAGCACCTTAACGCGTCAAAGCCGTGCGTGAGGAGCTGGTGGCGACGACCCTGACACCCTCGGGGACAATCCAGTTGACGACCGGCGGATGGGCGCTGGCCGTCAGGACCACCTCGACCGTCTGGCCGCCGTCGGTCACGGCGACCGATTCGACCCTGAGGTCATCGAACCGTCCCTCGGCACCCGCAGCCGCTAGGTAGCCCGACGCAGCCTCTGCGGCTTGCTCGTCGGCGAGGATGAGGGCGTTGGCGTCGCCGGAGGACTCCTCGCTGGACACCGTGAAGCTGTCCGCCGCGGCCATCGTGGCACCGTCAGCCGCAGACAACAGCTGGCGGGCTTCGATGTTCACTGTGGTCACGGCCAGAATCACGGTGGCCATCAGCAGACAGACCACCGTCAGGCCGATAACCAGCACCGTCGTCTGGCCCTCATCGTTGTTCACCGAGTCCCTCATTCGAGCTCCCTCATCCGAACCCTCACCCAAACCGCGGCACCGGTTGCTGGGAAGCGCTGGTCACCGTCGCTGCCGCAGCGTCCCAGCCCAGTCCTTGGGGGAGCAGGGGTACCGGAACGCGGATGGCCACCTCGACGGTCACCGACGATCCCGGCTCGAGGCATGGTGACGCCGAGCAGTTCACCGTGGACTCAGCGACGGCGGGATCCAGGCCGTAGTCCTCCACGGTGAGCGCTACGACCCCGTCTGCGCGCTGCGCGGCCGACGCTTCGTGGGGCGCGGTCACCATCGCTTTGGCAGCTTGGTCGGCGGCAGCCACCGCGGCATAGGCGGCGGCCTGGATCTGGCTGGTCAGCATGAGGAAGTAGATCACCGGGATGAGCAAGAGCGTCGCCAACAGCACGAACTCGACCGTCGCGGATCCATCCTCGTTCTCAGTATCGATACGCATGACCGTCGGCCTCCAGCCCCACCGGCCCACCCAAGAACCCGATCATCGGCATCTGCGTATGAACAGTGACCCGGACCAGGGTGGTGCCGTCTCCGCCCACGAGCTGAGCCGAGACCTCCGCCTCCTCGCCTCCGGGAATCGAACCAGCCAACAGGTCTCGGGTCCGGGCCGCACCGTCGTCGGGCACTTGGTCCCCCAGCGCGCCGTACCGGGCACCGGCGCTGGCCGCGTCAATCAGCGTGTTGCGGACATGGATGATGATGCAGAACTGCAGGATCGCGGCGAAGAGAATGGACAACAGCGCCATCACCATGACGGATTCAGCCACCGCCGATCCGCGTTCGCCTGCACGCACGATCAGTTCGTGGAAACCTGGCTGATGGCCTCGTTGAAGAGGTCGGTCAAGGCCGGACCGGCAACAGCCAGCAAGCCGGCCACCAGCAACGCGGACATCAAGGTGATCATCACCCAGCCAGGCACATCTCCCCGGTCGTCATCGCCGGCGTCGGACAGAAATGCCTGCAGGGCCAGCCGGGCTCGGTACAACAGTGATGCCTTCTCGTGGTTCATGGTTTCCCCTTCTCGGATTCGAATGATGCTGTCGGTCGGTGATCGCTTGGAGGAACGGGTCAGAACCCGAGATTCATGATGGAGATCCCGGGATACACAGCGAAGATGACGGTGAGCGGAAGAATGCCGAAGACCAACGGGGCCATCATGCCGATCTCTTTGCGGCCGGCGGACTCAAGCAGGTCGCGTTTGGCGAGTTCGCGGACGTCTTTGGCCTGCGCACGGAGCACGTCCGCCAAGGGAGTTCCGCGCTCCAATGCGACCAGGACGCCTTCGATGAACCGTTCGACGGGCGCCAATTGGATCCGGCGGGCACACGACTTCAGAGCGGTGTGGATGGAGGAACCGGCCCGCATGTCCCCCAGGACGACGGCGAACTCACCGGCCAGCTCACCTCTGGCCGACGTCGCCACTCGCTCCAGAGCCCCCGCGGCACTATCCCCCGCGCTGACGGAAAGGGCGAACAGCTCGGCGACCGTGGGGAACTCGCTGAGGATCGCCGACCGGCGACGCGTGATCCTGCTGGTCAGGAAGTTGTCTCGCACGAAGAACCCCACGACGGCCAGCACCGCCACCAGGACGACGCCGAGGAACGCATTGAGTCCGCCGTTGACGGCGAGCGCGACGCAGGCCACCATTCCCGCCGCAGCGCCCACCGCAGCAGAGATGAGTTGCTGCGCACGGTAGTCCTGGACCGTCAGTCGAGATCCCGCGGCCTGCAGTTTGCGCTCGAGAGCCTCATTGCCCAGATTGAACCGATCCAATTGGCGCACCCCTTCGGCCAGCACCGGTTGCATGATCCGGCCCAGGGCGCCCCACGGTGAGACCACCTGTTCGTCCGCCAGCAGGGACGACGCGGGGGCATGGTGCCGGAGCTGGGGTTCCACTCGGCGCATCAGCGAGGGCCTCCATCCCCACGGCATCGCGATCACCACCAGGGCGAGTCCGGTCCCCAGCGCCAGCCCCAGGATCAGGGCCATGGTCATGTTCGTCATCACAACACCCGCCGTTCCTCGGGCAGGGAGCCGATACGCAGCATCAGTTGATAACACACGACGGAGACGACCAAGCCGCCGGCCAAGACGAACAGTCCCGTGAACGACTGGTAGACGCGCACGGCCTCGGGTTGCGTGCCCAACAACAGCAACACCACCCAGGGCGCCGCGACCGCTAGTCGCGCGGCGTTAACCGTCCAGGACTGGCGCGACTCCAGCTCACTGCGCGTGCGCGCATCTTCCCGCAGGAACTCCGAGAGCGTGGACAACAGGTTGCCGATATCGGCGCCGCCGACCTCTCGAGTCATCCGCAGCGCCGCGATGAGGCGATCTGACACCGGATCGGCCAGACGGAATTTGAGTTGATCCAGGGCGTCGGTGAACCGTTGGCCGGAGCGGTAGTCGCGGGCGAATTCGCGGAAGGCCGGTTGCAGCTCTTCCGGGCCCTTCTCCCCCAACTGGATGAGGGCCTCGGGCAGCGTGAGCCCGGCACGGATGGCCGAACGCAAATGATCGACGGCGTCGGGCCAGACATCGCGCAACAGGGTGCGCCGTTTCTTGGCCTGCCAGGTCAACACCACCCACGGCACCAAGGAGCCGAAGAGTCCGAAACACAAGGCGATGGGCACGGCCCGGGTCAGGATGAACACCAGCAGGAGGACGATGACGCCGCAGCCGATCATGGCAGCGACCACTCCCGCCGGTCCCACCCGTTCGATGCCGGCCTGGGCCAGCAGTTGCCGCAACCGGCTGTCCCGCCGGGAGGAGGCCGGCTTGGGCTCGCGCGGCCAGAAGGACCACCACACGAGAAACAGTCCGGCGCCCAAGGCCAGCCCGAGCAGCAAAGCCATCAGACTACTCCCACCACAGAGCGCACGTCATACCCGGAGGCTTCGAGTTTCTGATTCTCCAGGGGCGCGGACGGACTCAGCACCAGTTGCCCGTCGACGCGACGGAACACCGTTGACGACTCGATGATCCCGTCCTCGACCCGGGTACCGACGGACAGGATCTCCTCGACGTAGCGGCGGCCGTGCCGGTCCCGGGCGCAGTGGACCACAAGGTCGAAACAGGAGGCGACCGTGGGGACGACGAAGTTCCGTGAGATGTTCTCCCCGGCCATCAGCGGCAGGGTGCAGATCTTGGTCAAGGCATCGGAGGCACTGTTGGCGTGCAAGGTGCACATGCCGGGCATCCCCGAGTTCAGCGCGACGAGCATGTCCAGGCTCTCGGCCTCACGTACCTCTCCGACGATCAGCCGGTCCGGGCGCATCCGCAGCGCCTCCTTGACCAGCCGTCGCAAGGGAATCTCGCCGTGCCCCTCCAGGTTGGGCTGACGGCACTGCATCTGCACGACGTCCCGCAGCGGGAGCTTGAGCTCGAAAATCTCCTCCACCGTGACCACGCGCTCTCGGCTCCCGATCGAGGCGGAGAGGCAATTCAGCAGGGTGGTCTTGCCGGCCTGGGTGGCGCCGGAGACGAGAATGTTGAGGCCGGCGTCCACGCTGGCATCCAGATAACGGGCGGCGTCTGGAGTCAGGGAGCCGGAGCGGACGAGATCCTCGACGCGGTGCGCTCGCACCACGAATTTGCGGATGTTGACGGACCAGTGCCGACGAGTGATGTCCGGTATGACCACATGCAAGCGCGAGCCGTCCGGTAGGGCGGCATCCACGAACGGAGAGGACAAATCCAGACGACGTCCGGAGGATTTCAGCATCCGCTCGACGAGGTCCCGAACTCCCTCTTCGGTCAGCGTGATGTTGGTGAGCTCAGAGACACCACCGCGGGCACAAAAGACAGCGGTCGGCGAGTTGATCCAGATCTCCTCGACCGAGTCGTCGTCCAGCAACGGTTGCAGGACCCCGAAGCCGGCCACGGAGTCGAACACAGTGCGAACGGCGTCGTCCCGATCAGACAACAACGGAAGGGAGCCGATGAGCGAGCGCGCGTCGTAGTCCGCCGTGGCATCCCGCACCAATCGGCGAACATCGTCGGCCTCTCGCTGCGGATCCATGCCGCGCTGGCGGATCAGCTCGCGTACTTCGTCCTCAAGAATGCGGACCGCATCCATGGTTTCCCCCCAACGACTGCCCCGGAAGGGCCTCATCCCTGCGATTGAGAGTACCGATATATTCGTCCGGCGCACACTGCCCTCGGCCTCAGCTGTGGATAACGGCACCCGAGAGCCCCCGCCGTTGCGCCCCCAACACGAGTTATCCACACCCGTTGATGCTTCGCCTCCCCGCATCACCGATATGGGGCATCGTGACCCTCAGACGGTGCGTGGAAAACGATCGGGAGGGTCTTCCGGAGTGTGGTTGCAAATCCTGGGATTGCCGGAGGCAGCGGGCCAGTGGTGGTTCGCCGAGAATCTCGACCATGAACGGGACGGCGGCTCGGGTCGCCAGCTGACGGACCTGCTGCGTCAGCAGTTTCCCGGCTACCAATTCTTCGTCGACGGCCGTGCCTTGAGCGAGCAATGGTGGCCATCCTCGCCGGGCGAACCCCTGACGGTGCTGGCTCGTCCGGGCGACAGTACCGCGCCCGCGTCCCGGCGGCTCGGACCAGAGGTCACGGTCGTCACCGATGACGGGCCCGACGCCGGCCGCCTGGCGCCGTTGCCCCGCTCCGGGCTCACGGTCGGCCGCAACCGAGCCGATTGGCGCCTCGCCGATCCCTTTCTGTCAGCGCCGCATTTTCGGCTCGGTGTGGAGCCCGAAGGCGTCCGCATCACCCCGACGGTTCCGGAACCAGTCCGACACAGTATGTACTGGACCGCCGACCGACCGTACGCAGCGGGCAGTTCCACGTTTCGGCTGTTCCGGGGGCGGCCGAAGCCCTTGCCTCCCTCCTCGCCGATTCCGGCCCCGGCCGTGAATTCGGGGCCGGAGCCGGCGAGGCCCAACCCTCTGTTGCAGATCATCATGGCCGCCGGGCCCCTGGTCATCGGCATCGTCATGGCCGTGGTCACCGGGCTGTGGTACTTCCTGTTGTTCAGTCTGGTCTCCGTGGGCGTGGCCGGCGTGATGTGGGGCCAGCACCGTTCCGCCACTCGGCGCCACGGACAGGCGATCCGCCGCCTTGCGCTCGCCTTGCGGGACACGATCGACGCTGCGGCTCCCACTCCGGGTCGAATGGCGCTGGCCGTGCGATCCGGCGTCCGCGATCGCTTCGGCTTGAGCGGCGTCCAGAGCGGCGTCCAGAGCGGCGTCCAGAGCAATGGACCAACGGTTCGCTGGGGCACCGGAACCACCCGCGTCCGACTCGCTTCCGGTCAGGAAGAACAGCATCACTCAAAGTGGCAACGCTGGACCGAGGTGGACCTGCCCGTGACCTCGACTCTGGAACCGGCCGACACCACCCTGGTCACGGCCCAACGCGCCACCCTGGACAGCATGGCTCACTGGCTCGTGGTCCAACTGTGCCGCGATGCCATGAAGACGGGACGCGGAGTCAAGGTGTGCTCGCCCGCCGGCGAGAGCTGGTGGGGCGGAGGCTCGACGGCGGCCACGGGCACCGTGGTCTGCACTGCCGGTACCCCGGTGGGACACGTCCCTCAGTCCTGGCACCGAGTCCTCCTCGTGGAAGCCGGAGCATCCCGTGAACCCGGTGATCGTCGGGACGTCGCCGACCGGTTGGTCCCGGACGAGGGAACGGCCCGTGTGGGCGGCCAGGAGTACACCGACCTGAAGTGGCACGGCATATCAGGTCCTACTGCACAGTTGCTCCTGGACGAGTTGGGGGCTTCATCGAGACCATCGCTCACCTCCACGGCTAACCGACTGGCCCTGCCCCGCGCCATGATGTCCGGACAGGCCATCGACTCCGTCCGGGTTGAGCTGTCGGCCGAGGCGGACCCTGTCGCCGTCGACCTGGTCGCGCAGGGCCCGCACCTCTTGATCGCCGGAACCACGGGATCAGGCAAATCCGAACTGTTGCTGACCCTGCTGACGGCAGTGGCCGCCACCTATCCGCCCACCGAGGCATCGTTCGTGCTGATGGATTTCAAGGGCGGGTCGTCGTTCGCCTCGCTAGCCGGACTGCCTCACACCATGTCCGTCGAGACTAACCTCGCGGTGGCTGAATCTCTGCGGACCTTCGATGCTCTGGCGGCCGAACTGCGCCGCCGGGAGGAAATGTTCCTCACGGCGGGCCAGGCTGATTTCCGGTCCTATCGGCGAGCGCACCCGGACCACGAGCTGCCCCGGCTGGTGGTGGCCATCGATGAGCTGCGGGTCCTCATCGACGATCATCCTCAGTCGGCCGCGTTGCTGGCGCGGCTGGCCGCCACCGGACGGTCGCTCGGGTTTCATCTCGTCTTGGCCACCCAGCGCGCCCAGGGAGCCGTGGGCCCGGACGTCCGGTCCAACCTGGGAACGGTGATCTGCCTCCGCACGGCGACCGAACAGGAGTCGTGGGACCTGTTGGGTTCCTCCGATGCCTTCGCCATTCCCGCAGACACTCCCGGGCGGGCGTTCATCAAGCACGGTGGACAACCCCCGCGCGCCTTCCAGACGGGGCAGTTCACGGTCCAGGACGGTCCGCCGGCACTGCGTCCCTGGACCGGCGACGAATCCCGCAGTGGCCCCACAGCATCGTGGCCGGCCCTGGTGCAGCGCGTGCGCGAAGCGTCGGGTCGGCGTGGGTTGGCCGTCCCCGAACCCGTGGTCACCCCCGGATTGCCGGAACGGTGGAGCCCGACGCCGGCCGAACGGTCGGCGGTACCAGGCGCCGTCGTCGTGGGGCTGGCCGACCTGCCGCGCCAGCGCGCCCAGGAACCGATGCGGTGGTTCCCGGGGCGCGACGCCCCGGCGGCGTGGATCGGCACGGAGGCCGGCGGACTGAGCGATGCGGCCCGGTGCGTCATCAGGCAATGGACGCAGGTCCAGCCGGACCGACGGGCGCCAGACAATCCCACGGTGTCGATCGTGCTGGACGGTTCCGGCGTGATGGACGATGTCCCTCCACACGAAGCCGCGGACTGGTGGGTGCTGGCGGCACAGCACAGTTCATCGGAGGACCTCGGGCGAGCCTTCGACCAGATCCGCACGGCCCTGACGGCGAAAGAGGCGGTCCGCGTGGTGGTGACCGGTTGGGGGCGTTGGTCGACCCAGCGGGTGGGTACGGGCTACGAGACCGTCGAGGAACAGCTGGGCACCCTGATCCGCGACCACAGCCCCACCGTGCTGAGCGTGGCCCTGTTCGGGGGCCGCGAGCTGGCCGGCGGACGGGTTCTCGGGCAGGTTCCGGTGCGGTTCTATGTCCCGGCCGGTTCCACTCCGGAGCACCGGATGGTCTGGCCGACCCTCCAGCGGATCACCGAGGTTCCGGGACGAGCTGTCATGGTTTCGCCCGAACACCCGGCCCCAGGGGTGGCCATCCAGCTGGCCACGGGCGAATAATCCTCACCATGACGGAGATCGTGTTGTTCCACCACGCCCTGGGACTGACCGACGGCGTCCGTTGGCTGGCCGGACGCCTCGCCGCAGACGGCCATACCGTGCACACCCCGGATCTCTTCGCCGGTCGGACTTTCGCCTCGATCCAGGAGGGAGTCACTCACGCCGAGCAGGACGTGGGAGTGGAGAGCATTCTGCAGCGCGGGGAAGAAGCTGCCACCGCCCATCCGGAGGCCACAAGTTTTCTCGGCATCTCGCTGGGTGCCATGCCGGCCTACCGGCTCTCGCAGACCCGGCCGAGGGCCCGCGCGTGCATCGCCATCTCGGCGGCATTGCCCGTGGACTATTTCGCACCCCAATGGCCGGCCGGCGTCGAGCTGGACCTGCACCTGATGACGGAGGACCCGTGGGGTGAGGAAGACCTCCCGGTGGCCAGACAGCTGGCTGGTGAGGAGGCAGGTGAGGTGGCCGAGCTCTACGAGTACCCGGGCGGCCAGCATCTGTTCACCGAGTACGGGCACCCGGACTTCGATGCGGCCGCCACCGAGCTGGTGATTGCCCGCACCCTGGCCACCCTGGAGCGCGTCTCCGCCTGATCTGCGGTCCACGCCGGCCGCACAGTGCTAGCGCACGGCTCGACGCCGCCGCATGACGGACCGGGCCATCACGGCCACCGCGACCATGGCCAGGGAGATCAGGGCGGCGAAGACGTAACCGGCTTCGGGGGCGATGCCGTCGATGAACGCACCCGAGACCGGAGCTCCGAGAGCGGCGCCGGCGGTCATCGCCGAACCGTAGTAGCCCATGGCCTCCCCGCGTCGGTCCTCGGAGACCACGCGCGCCATCACGGCGGAGGCCGAGGCCAGCGTGGGAGCCGTGAACAATCCCCCGATCACCGAGACCACCGCCAGTGGCCAGGTGCCGTCCACGAGCGCCATCGGCAGGGTGCCCACGGCGAAGACGGACAGCAGCAACAGCGGAGACAGGCTCCGGCCCATCGCCCCGTAGAGGATGCCGCCCACCGCCGAGGCACCACACCAGAAGGCGATGACGATGCCGGCCTCAGCAGCCACCCCGGACTGCTCCAGTTCGGCGACGATCGCCACCTCGGTGCCGGCCATCAGCATCCCGGAACCCAGGGACACCGCCAGCACCGCGAGCGCCGAGCCGCTGAGCCAGCCGAACGACGCCCGCAACCGGGCGCCCAGGGTCGCCGGGGGTGCCGAGCGTGCCGGAGTGGAGCCGCCGTCGTCGTGGGGTTTCTCTTGGCGCACCACCGGAATGGCGCCGGTGGACACCTCCGTGGCAGTCAGATCCAGGTGCGCGGGAGCGCCGTGCACGGCACCGTCTACGGCGCGCTGGACGTCTTCCTCGGCGGTGTACTCCCGCGGCGAGCCGGGACGGGCCAGTTGGGACGACCGCGTCGGCGGGTTGAACCACATCAGGTAGAAGCCCGCGGCGGTCGCCGACCAGCCGACGATGGCCAGCCCCCACGCACTGGACCACCCGGTAGCGATCACGGCGCCCAGCGCGGGACCGGTCATGAAAATCGTCTCGGTGATGATCGAGTCCAGCGCGAACGCGGTCTCTCGCCGGGAGCCGTGCGTCAGCACGCCGATGGACTGGCGCACCACGGAGAAGACGGGCAGGGAGAACAGGCCACCGAGGAACGTGCCGATCAGCAACCAGGGGAACGGCAGATACGGCACCGCCGTCCAGACGATCCCGAGCGTCGCCACGGACGGCACCAGTGCCCGGCGCAGACCGACCCGGTCCACCAATCGTCCGCGCCACGGGGAGCCGACGGCCATGCCCAGGGTCATCGCTGCCACGGCGAGGCCGGCGGCACCGTAGCCCTCCCCCATGGTCACCGCCACGTGCAGCGTCAGGATGATGCCGGTGGCCGCATTGGGGAATCGGGCGATGAATCCCACGCCCAGGACCCGACGGATCGGCCGCTCGCGCAGCAGGTGTCCGTAGGCCGCGAAGTTCACCTCACTAGGCTATCGGCGTTCCGCGGGGCCGCCGACCATGCCGGAAACCTGCCGGGAAGGGGAGGCGATCGTTCAGTCGCTGCGCCGGCGGTTCGCCTTGGCACGGATCAGATCCAGGGCGATCACGCTGCCGAGGGTGGCGTACCGGATGGTTTCCGGCATCTCCGGATCCAGTTCCAGTGCGTAGGTGCTCCGTCCGAGCAGGGCGCGCCCCAGCCCCGACCACTTCCGACTGACCGTCGCCACGCGGCGCTCTTCCGCCAGGATCTCGAAATCGAAGCCGAACAGGTCCCCGCGCAGCCGCAACGTGGTTCCGTCCACGACGGAGACGTCCACCTCCTTGCGGAAGAAGGTGATGCGCTGGACGATCTGGGCGAGGCTCTGACCGTCCGCGTCGGTGATCTGAAAACGGTCACGGCCGAAGGTGACGGTGTCCTGCACCTGGAACAGCAGCCGGTCCTGCAGGTCGGTGATCTCGAAGCGTCGGCTGCCCAGGAAGAAGCGAGAGAGACCCGAGCCGCGCGTGTGTACCTGCGCCACGGGCTCGCCGTGCTGGTCCTCGATGGTGAAGTCGTTGGACAGCAGGCCGGTGATCTGCTGCAGGACGAGCACGCGGCCACCGGTCGGCCCCTGGGCGGCGGAATCCATAGTCATGCGCCCAGTCTTCCTCATGTCGTACTCATGCCGAAGCCCTCGGGAATAACGGGCCAACTGCTCCGGTTGAACGAGCTAGTTCAATTTTGAAATACTGTGGCAAGGCGTCACAGCACCGATCACCACCCCAGGAGCGAGCATGCAGTTCGGCATCTTCACCATCGGAGACGTCACCACCGACCCCACCAACGGCACCACGCCCACGGAGCACCAGCGGATCAAAGACACTGTGAAGATCGCCCAGCGCGCCGAACAGGCCGGCTTCGAGGTGTTCGCCACGGGCCAGCACCACAATCCGCCGTTCGTGGCCCCGGGCAATCCGCCGACGCTGTTGGCCTACCTCGCCGCCCAGACGGAGAAGCTGACCCTCTCCACCGCCACCACGCTGATCACCACCATGGATCCAGTGCGCCTGGCCGAGGACTACTCCTATCTGCAGCACCTGGCCAACGGCCGCGTGGACCTGACGATGGGCCGCGGCAACACCGGACCGGTCTACCCCTGGTTCGGCAAAGACATCCGCCAGGGCATTCCGCTGGCCGTGGAGAACTACCACCTGTTGTACCGACTGTGGCATGAGCAGAACATCGACTGGCAGGGACGATTCCGCACACCGCTGCAGGACTTCACGCTCACGCCCCAGCCCCTCGACGGCGTCCCGCCGTTCGTGTGGCACGGCTCGATTCGCTCCGCCGAGATCGCCGAGCAGGCCGCCTACTACGGGGACGGTTTCTTCCACAACAACATCTTCTGGAACAAGGAGCACATCATTCAGATGGTGCAGCTCTACCGTCAGCGCTATGAGTACTACGGCCACGGGCAGGCCCACCAGGCCTACGTGGCCCTGGGCGGTCAGGCCTTCATGCGCAAGAACTCCCAGGACGCCGTCCGCGAGTTCCGCCCGTACTTCGACAACGCCCCGGTCTACGGCCATGGACCATCCTTGGAGCAGTTCACCAGGATGACCCCGCTGACGGTCGGGTCCCCGCAGCAGGTCATCGAACGCACCCTGGAGTTCCGGGAGTGGGTGGGCGACTATCAGCGCCAGATGTTCCTCATGGACCATGCCGGCCTGCCGACCGACGTGGTTCTGGAACAGCTCGACATCATGGGCGAAGAAGTCCTGCCCGTGCTGCGTCAGGAGTTCGCGGCGCTGAAGCCGGCCGACATCCCGGAGGCGCCGACGCACGAGTTCCTCGTGGAGCGGGCCCGTCGCGGCGAGGCACCCGTGCCCGGCGGGCGCGAAGGCTCACCGGCATGGAAGGACGCTCAGAACAAGACTCAGGAGGCACAGTGACCACCGCATTTGAGGCGACCGATCCCAACACTGCCCAGGCCCGCCACCTGGTGGTGGTCTCCGGCGGACTGGGCGAGCCGTCGTCGTCCTTGATGTTGGCCAACAGGATGGCCTCGGCCACTGCAGACGCGCTCTCCGCCGAGGGACTCGTCCCGGAGGTCCACGTGGTAGAGCTCCGGCTCTTGGCCACCGACATCGCCGAGGCCATGGTCAATCCGGCCCGTTCCGAGGCCCTGACCGCTGCCCTGGCGGAGGTGGAACAAGCCGACGGCATCGTCGCAGTCTCCCCCACGTTCAAGGCCAGCTATTCGGGTCTGTTCAAGGCGTTCTGGGACCTCGTCGACGACGATGCCCTGCGCAACGTCCCGGTGTTGCTCGGCGCCACCGGTGGTACGCCGCGGCATTCGCTGAAGATCGACACCGCGATGCGTCCGCTGTTCAGCTACCTGCGCACCAAGGTGCTCTCGTCGGCGGTGTATGCCGCCTCGGACGACTGGGGCGAGGTCACCGGTGGACAGGAGTCGGCCCGGACCACTCCCCTGCAGACCCGCATCGAGGCCGCCGGCGCCGACCTGGCCTCCGTGGTCGGCCGGCTGCCCGCCCGGCCGCGACGCGAGTCCGGCGAGGCGAAACCCCTGGAGGTGATCCCCTTTGACCAGCTTCTCCGGGGACACTGACGGCTGGTCCCGGACGGCCGCGACACACCGGCGCGAGACCGACGTCCCGCGTCAGGCCTGGCGTGCCTACTTCGAGGCCACCGCTCTGCTCCAGGACCGGCTGGACCGAACACTGCGCGAGCAGACCGGATTGCACCTGGCCGATTACAACCTGCTCTTGCTGCTCTCCGAGGCTCCCGAGAACCGCTTGCGCATGGGCGAACTCGCCCGGCTCATGGTGTTCTCCCCGTCACGGGTCACCTATCAGGTCAAGACGCTGCAGCACCGCGGACTGGTGGAACGGTGCGCCGCCGAGCGGGACCGCCGCGGCGCCGAAGCGGTGCTGACCGACGACGGCCGGAGCCTCTTCCGCCGGGCTGCGGCGTTACATTCGCGCCAGGTCAGAAACCTGTTCCTGGACCGGCTCCAGGACGGCGAAGCCGAAACCGTGCTCCGGGTGTTCTCCCGGTTGGGGTGCGATCTGGAGGACGAACGGGCCGAAGGCGCCAACTAACGTGCCAGCTAGGTCCGGCCGACGGTGATCTCCACCGAGTCGGCCTTCTCGGCCAGCGTGGGCACTTCGGTCAGCATCTGCCGGAGGGTAGCCACCATCAACCGCAGCCCGGGCTCGTCCTGGGTGGCAGACAAGGCAGCATCCGGGTAGGCCACCAGTTGCAGTTCCGGCCCGGAACCGCCGCCGGGCAGCACCGCGCCGGAGGCCGTCCGGGAGGCCACGCCCTGGCCCGGCGCCAACCCGAGACGGTCCAGGCCGGGAACCAGATCCACGACGCCCGCCAGTTCCCCCGCCAGCGCCTCGTCCGCGTAAGAGGGGGTCCAGTCCTGTTGCTGGCCCAGCGCCCACACCGCCGGACGGCGCACCACGAAGGTGCGCTCGACACCCGGGTCCACCACCACGAGTTCGGCTCCCTCGTCCACGGCGGACAGGCACGCTCGCGGCATCCAGGTGGCCACGGGCCGGGCTTGCGGATGCCACGCCGTCAGGGCCGGAACGTGCGTGAAGACGGGCATGGCAGTGCGGCCATCGGGGGCCTTGAGGGTCACGATCGCCACGTCGGCTTCCGTCGGCAGCACCGCTGCGAACACTCGCATCCGGGAGAGCGTGTCCACGACCTCAGCCTCACCGGCGTCACCGGCCGCCAGTCGATCCAGAATAGAATTCCACGCGGGATCGGCCGTACCGTCATCCGCGTCGAAGGCGTGCAAAGGATTCGCCGAGCCGTCGATTCCCTCACCGCTGAGGTCCCGACCCTCCCAGGCGATGCCTGCGGAATCCGCGGGACGGCCAGCGTCGTCCCGCTGGTGGCTCTCGAGGTTCCGCTGAATGGCGGCCTGGATATGGCCCGGGAGGTGCTTCGTCATTCCACGCTGGCCCCGCCGGCCACGGCGAGGGCCTGCTCCAGGGTGAAACGGCCGGCGTAGAGGGCCTTGCCCATGATGGCGCCCTCGACCCCGACGCCGTCACCCACCCCGACCATCTCGTACAACGCGGCGATGTCCTCCAGCGAGGAGATGCCGCCGGAGGCGACCACGGGCTTGGCTGTCCTGGTGCAGACCTCGGTCAGCAGGTCGGTGTTCGGGCCGCGCAGGGTGCCGTCCTTGGTGACGTCGGTGACCACGTAGCGAGCGCAGCCGGCGTCCTCGAGCCGAGCCAGCACCTCCCACAGGTCACCGCCCTCCTGCGTCCAGCCGCGGGCGGCCAGCGTGGTTCCGCGGACGTCCAGCCCGACGGCGATCTGCTCGCCGAAGCGCCCGATGACCCGCTCGGTCCACTCCGGATCCTCCAGGGCCGCAGTACCGAGGTTCACGCGTGTGGCCCCCATGGCCAGTGCGTTCTCGAGAGAGGCGTCGTCCCGGATGCCGCCGGAGAGCTCGATCTTCACGCCGAGCTCCTCGACCACCCGGGACATGACCTCGCGGTTGTTGCCCCGACCGAAGGCGGCGTCCAGATCCACCAGGTGGATCCATTCAGCACCAGCACTCTGCCAGGCCATCGCCGCCTCCAGCGGGTCGCCATAGGAGGTGGCGGAACCGGCCTCGCCCTGGACCAGGCGCACGGCCTGCCCGTCCTGAACGTCGACGGCGGGCAGCAACTCGAGCTTCTTCTCGGACGGGTTCTCAGTCATCAGGTTCTCTCAGCAGACAGGGGTGTAAGGGCAAGTGGGGGCTAAAGAGCCAGCACGATGCCGGCCACCACGGCCAGCACAGCGCAGAGGACGAAGCCGATCTGGGTCCACAGCGGAAACTCTTGCTTCCGCAGCGACCAGGCGCCGCCGAGCAGCAGTCCGCCCAGCGCAATCAGCAGGGTGGTCCAATAGGGCATCAGAGAGTGCCCAGCCAATTGGTGAGCAACTGCATTCCGGCGTCGCCGGACTTCTCCGGGTGGAATTGGGTGGCGGCCAACGGACCGTTCTCCACGGCGGCCACGAAATCGGCGCCGTGGTTGGCCCACGTCACCTTCGGCGGAACCATGCTGCTGTGGGTCTGATCGAAATCCCACCCCAGCACCCCGTACGAGTGCACGAAGTAGAACCGCTCGTCCTCGAGGCCGCGGAACAGCTCAGAGCCCTCGGCCGGACGGACCGTGTTCCACCCCATGTGCGGGACGATGTCCGCCGGCAGCGCCTCCACGACGCCGGGCCACTCCCCCATGCCCTCGGTACGCACGCCGTGCTCCACACCGGCCTCGAATAGGATCTGGTGGCCCACACAGATGCCGAGCACTGGACGCCCACCGGCCACGCGGCGGCCGATCCAGCGGGGCGCACCCAAGGCCTGGAGGGATTCCATCACGGACTGGAAGGCCCCGACGCCGGGCACCACGAGACCGTCGGCGTTCATCACCGCATCCGGGTCGGCGGTGAGCTCTGCATCAGCCCCGGCGCGTTGCACGGCGCGCAGGGCCGAGTGCGTGTTGCCGGAGCCGTAGTCGAGGACGGCCACGACCGGTCGAGAAACAGCCATCACAGGGCTCCCTTCGTGGACGGCACCCCGGTCACCCGCGGATCATCTTCCACGGCAGCGCGGAGCGCTCGGGCGAATGCCTTGAACTGAGCCTCCACGATGTGGTGGGGATCCCGGCCGCGGACGAGGTCCATGTGCAGGCAGATCGAGGCATGGTACGTGATCGCCTCGAAGATGTGGCGCGTCATGGACCCGGTAAAGTGCCCGCCAATGAGGTGATACTGCTGTCCTTCGGGCTCGCCCTGGTGGACGAGGTACGGCCGGCCGGAGACGTCGACGACGGCGCGCGCCAGGGCCTCGTCCAGCGGCACCGAGGCCTCGCCGAAGCGGCGGATGCCCCGCTTGTCGCCCAACGCCGTCTTGAGTACCTCACCGAGCGTGATGGCGACGTCCTCGACGGTGTGGTGCACGTCGATCTCCACGTCCCCGGTGGCCCGGACGGAGAGGTCGATCTGCGAGTGCCGGGACAACGCCGTGAGCATGTGGTCATAGAACGGCACGGAGGTCGAGATCTCCGAGGTGCCGGTTCCGTCCAGATTCATCTCGACGTAGACATCGGATTCACTGGTGGTGCGCTGCATCCGGGCTGTGCGTCCGGAGATCAGCTCTGCGCCCATGGCGGCTCAGCTCCTCGCTGGTCGATCAGTGGTGGGGAACGGTTGTGGGGACCGGTGGTCCAGTCTACCGATCACGTCGGCCATGGCGTCGAGAAAGGCCGTGGTCTCCGCCTCGGTCCCGGCCGTGACGCGCAAGTGGTGCGGGATGCCGACGTCGCGCACCAGGACTCCGCGATCCAGCAATGCCTGCCAGGTGGCGTGGGCGTCATCCAGTCCACCGAAGAAGACGAAGTTCGAATCCGAGACCGCTGGCTCGAGGCCGATACCCTTGAGCCCCTCGACGATCCGGTCGCGCTGGCGCTTGATGTCCTCCACGTTCTCCAGCAGCACCCCGTAGTGCTCCAGGGCGGCGATGGCGGTCGCCTGCGTGACAGCGGAGAGGTGATACGGCAGTCGGACCAGCCGCAACGCGTCGGAGACCTCGGGGGCGGCGGCGAGGTAACCCAAGCGGGCTCCAGCCAGGGCGAATGCCTTGGACATGGTGCGGGTGACCACCAAGCGCGGCCGTCCCGGCAGCAGTGACAGCGCTGATTCGGTTCCAGCCAGGGCGAATTCCGCGTAGGCCTCGTCCACGATGACCATGCCTTTGAATGACTCGGTGGCGGCGTAGACCGCCTCGACGACGTCCAGGCCCAAGGCTGTGCCGGTCGGGTTGTTGGGCGAACACAGCAAGACAAGATTCGGCTCACGCTCCGCCACCTGAGCCGCAGCCGATTCGGCCGTCAGCGAGAATCCCGGTCCGCGCAGCCCAGACAGATACGAGGTGTCCGTCCCCGCGGCGAGCAAGGGATACATCGAGTAGGTGGGGGGAAAGCTCATCACCGTGCGCCCCGGGCCGCCGAACGCCTGCAGCAACTGCTGGAGGATCTCGTTGGAACCATTGGCTGCCCAGACGTGGTTCTCGGTCAGCCCGTACCCCAGATATTCGGCCAACCGCTGGCGCAGTCCGGTGAACTCTCGGTCCGGATAGCGATTGAGGCTGGATGCAGCTTGGGTGACGGAATCACGGATGGCCGCCACGACCTCGTCCGGCACCGGATGGGTGTTCTCGTTGGTGTTCAACGTGACGGGCACATCCAACTGCGGAGCACCGTAGGGACTCAGTCCGCGCAGGTTCTCTCGCAACGGTAGTGCGGCCAGGGCATCTGGCGTGGAGGGGGCGTCCGAATAACTCACCGACCCATTCTAGTTGGCCGCAGACGACACCGGCACGAACAGCACCTGTCCGGGCTGGAGCTCGGATCCGTTGAGGTCGTTCAACTCACCGATGCGCAGAATGGTCTCGTTCCGGGGTGCCTCCGGTGCCGTTCGCCCGGCGATCGTCCACAACGTGTCCCCGTAGTTCACGGTCACCGACTCGACCGCGGTACCGCCCGCGCCGTCCGAGGCCGCCGCGGGCGCCATGCTGTTGGCGCCGAAGAAGACGGCCGCAGCTGCTGCAAGTGCGGCCACGAGGAGCACGGGGATGCCGAGGAAGAGAAGGCGGCCACGGCGATTCAGGTGGAATCCGGTGAAGCCGGCGGTGCTGGTCGATGCTGATGCTGCAGTGCTCATGCTCTTCTGCCTTTCCGCCCGGCGATCGGGCCACCTAGAACGTGTGTTCGAGTGCTCTGTGTTCATGTCTAGCACGCCTGTTCGAAACACGCCAAGAAAAATTCGAACATATCTTTGAATCGACGATCCGACTCCGGTACCGTCAGAAGCACTCCACCAAGCCCGACGGACACGATAAGAACGGATGGTCG
This sequence comes from Citricoccus sp. GCM10030269, assembly GCF_042665635.1. Taxonomy (NCBI): domain Bacteria; kingdom Bacillati; phylum Actinomycetota; class Actinomycetes; order Micrococcales; family Micrococcaceae; genus Citricoccus; species Citricoccus sp. GCM10030269. The sequence continues at coordinate 842,875 of NZ_JBHTCV010000005.1, forward strand.
TATGGCCCCCCGGAACGCCTCTCCCGAACCGGCATCCCCGCACGAGCCGAGCGTCCGCCCCCTGACGGCACGCCAGCGGACGATTCTCGCCTCCATCCGCACAGCCATCTCCGAACACGGCTATCCGCCGTCCATGCGAGAGATCGGCGATGCCGCCGGCTTGGCCTCACTGTCCTCGGTCACCCACCAGCTCGGTCAGTTGGAGCGGATGGGATACCTGCGCAAAGATCCGGGACGCCCGCGCGCCATGGAGGTGCTGCTTGACGAGAACGGTGTGGCGCTGAACGCGGACCTTCAGCCGTTGGAGTCACCTGCTGCTGACCACACCGCGACCGTGGCCACCCTGCACACCGGCGCCTCCGAGGGCGATGCCGTGCCCGTTCCGCTCGTGGGCCGGATCGCCGCCGGTGGACCGATCCTGGCCGACCAGCAGGTGGAGGACGTCATGTCGCTCCCCCGCCAGCTCACCGGTGAGGGCGAACTGTTCATGCTGAAGGTCTCGGGCGATTCCATGGTGGACGCGGCGATCTGCGACGGCGACTGGGTCGTGGTGCGGCAGCAGAAGAACGCACAGAACGGGGACATCGTGGCCGCACTTCTGGACGACGAGGCGACCGTGAAGACCTTCCGCCAGCGTGACGGTCACACGTGGCTGCTCCCGCAGAACTCTGCGTATGAGCCGATCCTCGGAGATGACGCCACCGTGATGGGCAAGGTCGTCACCGTCCTGCGAGCCCTCTGACGCCAGTGAATCTCCGTCCTTTTCCGTCGGGAATCCGCGTCGCGGACGCCGAGGAGTTCGTGTTCACCCACGGCCGGCTCCTGGAGCGGCGTCGGATCGAACTCCTCTTGCACGGCGGCGGTCACGAGGGCGTCCTGGCCGCCTTGGGGGCCCATCGGAATCCCGACGGCGGGTTCGGCCATGCGCTGGAGCCGGACGTGCGCTCTCCGCGCAGTGAACCCCTCTCGACGCTGGCGGCACTGGACCTGATGGCGGGATGGGGGCTCGTCGATCATCCGTGGGTCAGAGCCGGCCTCGAGTGGGCGGCCTCCATCGCCGAACAGGACGGGTCCATCCCCTTCGTGACGACCCCGTCCTTGGAATGGCCACACGCACCGTGGGTGACCGCTGCCCCCGGAGGCTCCCACCTGACCTTCGGTTTTGCCGCGGCCGCGCTCTTGACCGGTTTCACGGGCGGCTGGTCAGCCGCAGCGGCGGACTGGTGCCGTCATCGTCTCTCCACGAGCGGGAGTCTGCCGGCGTACGAGTCCAAGTACGCATTGCGCTATCTCGCGGCGGATCCGTCGCTGTCCCGCCCCGTGCTGGATTCACTCCGTGCACGGCTGGAGACGGACGGAGCCCTTCCCGTCGAGGGCGGAGCTGCGGACGAGAAGATCCTGCCACTGGACCTGCTGCACAACCCCTGGCAGGTTCCCTATCCCTCAGATCTGCCCGAGAGACTGCTGCCCCGCGATGCCCTCGTGGCTGATCGTTACCGACTGGCGTCCGGCCAGCGGCCCGACGGGGGCTGGACCGTGGATTGGCCCGCGTGGAGCCCGGCTCAGGGTCTCGAATGGCGGGCCATCCGCACCGTCGAGGCCCTCGAGGTGCTGCAGTCCTGATCACTCCTGACGGCGTCAGTCGCCGGCCTTGTGGAGTCGTGACAGCACCCCGCGCACCACGGCGGGATCGGTGGTCGGCCAGAACTCGGGCAGGGTCGAACGCAGGAACGAACCGTACCGTTCACTCGCCAGCCGGGAGTCCAGCACGGCAACCACACCGCGGTCGGTTCCGGTCCGAATGAGCCGGCCGGCTCCCTGGGCCAGGCGGACGGCGGCGTGAGTGGCCGAGACGGCCATGAATCCGTTTCCACCGTGACGGCTGATGTCACGGGACCGCGCCGTGGCCAGCGGATCGTCGGGCCGCGGAAACGGAATCCGGTCGATGACCACCAGGCGACACGCGTCGCCCGGCACGTCGACTCCCTGCCACAGGCTCATCGTCCCGAACAGGCAGGTGTCCCTCTCCTCGGCGAACTGCCGCACCAAGGCGCTGAGGGTGGTGTCCCCCTGACACAGGATGGTCGGCTTCGGGCCCAGACGCGTGCGCATCTCGGCCGCCGCATCCTCGGCGGCACGTTTGGAGGAGAACAGGCACAGCGCGCCGCCACCGGAGGCGCTCAAGAGGGCCTCGAGTTCGTCGTAGCTCTCCGGCGCGGCGAAGCGCCCCGGCTTCGGCAAGTGGCGGGCCACGTAGAGGACTCCTTGCCGCGGATAGTCGAAGGGGCTGCCGACGTCGATGGCGGTCCACCGTGGCGCGCCGTCACCGAGCAGACCGAGGGACCCAGCCACCGGGTTGAATGATTCGCCGATCGCGAGGGTTGCGGAGGTCAAGACGGCGGTCGCCTGACCGAAGAGTCCTTCGCGGAGCTTCCCCGCCACGGACAAGGGAGCCACATAGAGCACCGGGGCAGCCGACTCGTCCCCGGGCACCCATCCGGTCCCGGGCTCGAAATGGCCGGGACGAGAGGCCCACAGCACCTCCGGGTGTGAGGTCTCCGGCACGGCGTCCAGCATCCGCTCGGCGACGTCGAGGACCTCCTGCATGCGGGAACGCGCCATCTGGCGGCCGCCGTCGGCGCCGGAGTCCGAGGAGCCCCCGCTGGGTTTGGAATCACTCAGTCCCTGCCGGGCCGCGTCCCGCACGGCACGCAGAGCGTTCTGCTGCACCTCGTCCGGGCCTCGCGGTACCAGCCCGGTCGGTGTGGCGGTGAACGCGGCGTCCAGGGCCACACCGGCCTGCATCAACGGCTCAACGGCGATGGCCGTGTGTTTCCGGGCCGAGGCCGCCGCTGCCTGGACGATGCCACCGGACAGTTGTCCGGTCACGGCTCCGGTCACCCGGTCTTGGAGCTCATGGGCCTCGTCCACCACCACGGCGTCATACTCGGGCAGCACGGCCAGTCCCTCGAAGGCGCTGATGGCCAGCATGGCGTGATTGGTCACCACCACGTCGGCCTCACCGGCCTGGCTACGAGCCTTCTCCGAGAAGCACTCTGCGGCCATCGGGCACTTCTGGGCGCCCAGACAGTCGACGGCGGAGACCGAGACCTGGCGCCAGGCGCGGTCGGTGACACCCGGGTCCAAGTCGTCCCGGTCTCCGGTGTCGGTCTCCTCCGCCCAGCTGCGCAGACGCAGGACTTCGCGGCCCAGCGGACTGCTCGGGCCGCTGTCACCGGCGGACAGGACGTCGCCGTCGTCGGCCAGACCGAACAGCGTCTGACCGTCCTCCTCCGGGAAGCCGCCCTCGATCTTGTGCTTGCACAGATAGTTCGAGCGCCCCTTGACCAGCGCGACGGACATCTCTCGGGGCAGCTCGTTCTCCAAGGCCGTCAACAGTTTCGGCGCGTCCCGCCGCATGATCTGCGCCTGCAGGGCGAGCGTCGCGGTGGCCACGACCACGGGCTGGTCGGCCTCGAGGGCGTGCTGCAGCGCCGGGATCAGGTAGGCCAACGACTTGCCGGTGCCGGTGCCGGCCTGGACGAGCAGGTGGTGGCCCGTTTCGAGGGAGCGCATCACCTCGACGACCATGCGCCGCTGACCTTCGCGGTGCTGACCGCCGGTGGCCTCGACGGCGGCGTCCAGCAGGCGCAGGGCCTCCCGTTCGCCGTCGGTGCGGGGCTCGGCGACGGCGACGTCCTGGACCGTCTCCGTCATGCTTCGGCGCGCTCCTGTCCGCCAGCGGACTCACGGACGGCGAACCGGCGCAGGTCGTCGGCGATGTCCTCCCGCACCAGCACTCGCAGACGCGTTCCCTCGGCTTCATAGCTTTCGGAGATGATGTCCGCGTCGGGTGAATGCAGCCTCGAGACCACCTCACCGTGAGTGAACGGGATCAGCAGATCCAGGGCCACATTCGGTCGAGGAATGGCGTCCGCGATGGCTTGCTGCAGTTCCTCGATGCCCTCGCCGGTCCGGGCCGAGACCACCACGGAACGCGGTTCGCGTTGGCGCAGCCGGGCCAAGACCACGGGGTCGGCGGCGTCGGCCTTGTTCAGCACCACGATCTCGGGGATCTGACGAGCATCGACGTCCGCCAGCACGGTCCGCACCGCGGCCAGCTGCCCCTCGGGATCCGGGTGGGCGGCGTCGACGACGTGCAGGATCACATCGGCATCGGCCACCTCTTCGAGGGTGGAGCGGAAGGCCTCCACCAAGTGCGTCGGCAGCGACCGCACGAAGCCCACGGTGTCGGAGAGGGTGTAGCCGATACCGTCCGGAGTGGCGGACTTGCGCACGGTCGGGTCCAAGGTGGCGAACAGGGCGTTCTCCACAAGGACTCCAGCGTGCACGAGCCGGTTGAGCAGCGAGGACTTCCCCGCGTTGGTGTACCCGGCGATGGCCACGGACGGCACCCGGTGACGACGGCGGTTCGCCCGCTTGGTCTCGCGGGCCGGCTTCATCGCGGCGATTTCCCGCCGCAGTTTGGCCATCCGGGTCCGGATGCGGCGCCGGTCCAGCTCGATCTTGGTCTCACCGGGACCGCGCGAGCCGATGCCCTCACCTCCGGCGGCGCGACCGCCGGCCTGACGGGACATCGAGTCACCCCAACCACGCAGACGTGGCAACAGGTACTCGAGCTGGGCGAGCTCCACTTGGGCCCGGCCCTCACGTGAGGTGGCGTGCTGCGCGAAGATGTCCAGGATCAGGGCGGTCCGGTCGATGACCTTGACCCGGACGACGTCCTCCAGGGAACGACGCTGGGAGGGAGCCAACTCGGAGTCGACGATCACGGTGTCCGCGCCCGTCACGGCGACGATGTCCCGCAGTTCCTCGGCTTTGCCCTTGCCGAGGAACGTGGCGGGGTCGGGATTCTGGCGACGCTGGATGACACCGTCGAGCACCTCGGAACCCGCGGTCTCGGCGAGCGCCGCGAGTTCGCGCAGGGAGTTCTCGGCATCCTCGACAGTGCCCTCGGTCCAGATGCCCGCCAGCACGACGCGTTCGAGGCGCAGCTGCCGGTACTCGACCTCGGACATGTCCTCCAGCTCGGTGGACAGACCGTTGATGCGTCGCAGGGCCTGGCGTTCGGCCAGTTCGAATTGGTCGCCGTCGGCGTCCGTGTGTCCGTCGCCGCCGTTTGCGAGCGCCAGTGCTCGGCCGGAGGTGGCGGTGGTGCCGGTGGTACGAGGGCTGGCCGCATCGGCAGCCAGGATCCGGTCGATGACGTCCTGGATCTGATTCTCGTCCGGTCCGGCGGCGTTTTCGTGGGAGTTCTCGGTCATGGTCTCCTTGGAAGAGGCGTGTTCTCTAGGGTAGTCGGTGGTCGGGAACGCCGACGACGGCCGACGAAGCGGCCCACAGGCTGACAAGAGACTGGAGTCGGGCGGTGGCCCGGAAAAGGATGAAATGAGACAGACGCGCCATCAACCCGCTAGCGGGGAAGCGCAGTCCATAGCGCGAATCAGCGCAGGAAAATCCACATGCAAACCAGTATAGGGCTCGTGTCAAGTCGAGTGGGCACCGAATCCCGGTAGCATCGAGCGGTGATGGACTCTGCACGCGATTCCCCGCACTACTTCTCGGCCGAACCGGCCGGTCCCGAACAACGACGCCGGCTCGAGGTCACGTTGGCCGGGCGCTCGGTGACCGTCGAGACCGCTCCGAGCATCTTCTCTCCCGACGGGGTGGACAAGGGCACCGCGGCCATGTTGCGCACGGTCCCGGAGCCGCCGTCGTCGGGCGCGTTTCTGGACATCGGTTGCGGCTGGGGGCCATTGGCCCTGACCTTGGGACTGTTGTCTCCAGAAGCGGAGATCACGGCCGTTGAGGTCAACGACCGTGCCGCCCGGCTGTGCCGGGACAACGCCGCTCGGCTGGAGCTCCGCCATATCTCCGTGCAGCGTCCGGAGGAGGTGCCGCCGGAGCGCACCTTCGATCTGATCTGGTCCAACCCGCCGATCCGCGTGGGCAAGGAGGCGCTGCATGCCCTGTTGCTCACCTGGCTGCCGCGGTTGGTTCCGGGTGGAGAGGCCTACCTGGTGGTGCAGAAGAACCTGGGGGCCGACTCCCTGCTTCCCTGGATCGAGAAGGCCCTCGAGGAGCGTCATCCCGGCGCGTTCACGGCATCGCGATTCGGCACCGAGAAGGGGTTTCGGATCCTGCGGGTTCAGCGAACCCTCTGACGATCGCAGAGAACCTCACAACACCGTGACGTCGGCGACCAGCTCGGCCGGCCCGGACAGGACCACGCGCTCCGATCCGTCCGGCTGAGGGACGAAGTCCACGCCGACGGTCCCCCCGGGCAGACCGACCTGCCACGTCAGCGCCTGATCCTGGCCGGACCAGATGCGCACGGCAGTGGCCGCGGCACAGGCGCCGGTACCACAGGCCATCGTCTCCCCCACTCCGCGTTCGTGCACGCGCATGTCCAGGCGGCCGACTCCGTCCAGGAACAGCGGGTCGGCGGCCACCACGAATTCCACGTTGGTGCCGTTCGGCGGGACGGGGTCCACATTGGGCTGTCTGGTCAGGTCCAGGTTCTCCAGGTCCGCGGCCTCGGAGAGAGCGACCACGGTGTGGGGATTGCCCATCGACAGGCTCAGCCCCGGCCGCGGGTCCGTCAGCCCGGCGGTCAGCACGAGGGAGTCCGAGGCCCGCTCGAGAGCGAGTTCGGGATCGATGTAGCTCCACGGGCCCATGTCCGTCGCGTAGCCGCCGTCGAAGCGGGTGACCGTCCGGAGGCCGGCCCGGGTCCCGATGGTGAGGGATTCTCCCTCGGCCAGCGAGACGAGTCCGCGCTGGACGAGGTAGTGCACGAAGACACGGACCCCATTGCCACACATCTCGGCGACGGAACCATCGGCGTTGCGGTAGTCCATGAACCAGGTGGCCTCGGGGTGATCGGCGAGCAGATCTCGGCCTTCGATGAGGTGCGTGGACTCCACGACCCGGATCAGTCCATCGGCACCGAGACCGAAGTGCCGATCGCAGAGCGCCTCAACGTGGTCCGGGGAGAGCTCCGTGGAACCGTCGGGATCGTGGACGAGCACGAAATCATTGCCGGTGCCGTGACCTTTGGTCAAGGTGAGTCCGGACAGCTGGTCGAAGGCGGTCCGCAGGCGGTCGGGGTCCTGGGCGATCGGCGCGGTCATGGTGACAGTCTAGGCGGAGAAGATCTCTCCAGGTGAGCCAGCACATCCTCGGTCACACCGGGCTTCGTGGGGTCAAACCAGGTGACCCGCGGGTCGGCACGGAACCAGGTGAGCTGACGCCGGGCGAAACGGCGGGTGGCCGTGACGGTGTTCTCCCTGGCCCGCTCCACGTCCACCTCCCCGTCCAGGACCCGGAGGAACTGGGCGTAGCCGATGGCCCGGGAAGCGGTCTTGCCGCGGCGCAGTCCGACCGCGTCCAACGCGCGGACCTCCTGGAGCAGACCGGCGCGCTCCATGGTCTCGACCCGCGTGCGAAGCCGCTCGTGGAGTTGTGCCCGGTCCAGGTCGAGCCCGATCTGGACCGTGGGCCGCAGATAGCTCCGCTGCGGAAGGTAGGAGGCGAAGGTCCGGCCGGTGAGCTCGTAGACCTCCAGCGCCCGGACCAGACGGCGAGTGTCCCCCAGACGCTCGGCGCTGGCAGGGTCGACCGCCCGGAGCCGCTCGCGCAGGCCCTCGACGCCCAGCTCGTCGGCCAGGGTTTCAAAGCGGCGCCGGACGGCCGGGTCCGTGGGCGGGAACTCGAGCTCGTCCACGGCCGCCCGGACGTACAGTCCCGAGCCGCCCACGAGCACCGGAAGCTTCCCGCGGGACTGAAGATCGGCGATCGTGGCGTGGGCCTCGGCCTGGAACCGCGCCACGGAGGCCTCCTCGGTCACCTCGAGGATGTCGAGCAGGTGGTGTGGGATCCCGCGCCGCTGATCGACCGGCAGCTTGGCGGTGCCGATGTCCATCCCACGGTAGAACTGCAGGGCATCGGTGTTGACGATCTCCCCGTCCAGGCGCTCGGCGAGTTCGACGGCCAGGTCCGACTTTCCCGTCCCTGTGGGCCCGACGACGGCGATGACCGGCCGCTGGTCGGCCTCGGTCACGTAGCCCGCAGGGACGGCATGCCGAGACTGACCCCGGAGCCGGCGGAGGTGCCACAGGATTCAGCCTGGGCGAGGTCCCAGGCGTCCCCGGCACGAGAGCGCCGCAGTCGATAGTCCTCGGGCGCCGGATCGGCCACCAGGTGATAGGGATGTGTCTCGGTGACGGTCACGGTGACGAAGTCTCCGGGCCGCGGTTGCTCCTGACCGGCGGGGACGCTGAAGTGCACGAGCCGATGATCCGGCGCGCGTCCCGCTAACCGACCCGTTTCCGCGCCCTTGCTGCCGGACTGCTCGGTGACCAACAGCTCCTGCCTGGTGCCCTTCAAGCGAGTGCTCTCCTCGGCACTGATCCGGTCCTGCAGCGCGGTCAGACGCTCGAAGCGCTCTTGCACGACGGTCTTCGGAATCTGGTTCTCCATCTCACCGGCGGGGGTGCCGGGACGAATCGAATACTGGAAGGTGTATGCCGAGGCGAATCGGGAGGCCTCCACCACATCCAGGGTGTCCTGGAAATCCTGCTCGGTCTCTCCCGGGAAGCCGACAATGATGTCCGTGGTGACAGCCGCGTGCTGCATACGCTCCCGGACGCGCTCCAGGATGCCCAGGAACTTCTTCGAACGGTAGGACCGGCGCATGCTCTTGAGAATGGTGTCCGACCCGGACTGCAAGGGCATGTGCAGTTGCGGCATCACGTTGGGCGTCTCGGCCATCGCGTCGATGACGTCGTCGGTGAAGGACGCCGGGTGGGGGCTGGTGAACCGCACCCGCTCCAGGCCCTCGATGGATCCGCATGCACGCAGCAGCTTGGCGAAGGCGCCGCGGTCGCCGAACTCGACACCGTAGGTGTTCACGTTCTGTCCCAGCAGCGTGACTTCCACGACTCCGGTGTCCACCAGGGCCTGAATCTCGGCCAGGATGTCTCCGGGCCGACGGTCCTTCTCCTTGCCGCGCAGTGACGGCACGATGCAGAAAGTGCATGTGTTGTTGCAGCCCACCGAGATGGAGACCCAGCCCGAGTACGGCGAGTCCCGCTTGGTCGGGAGGGTGGACGGGAAGGTCTCCAGGGACTCCAGGATCTCCAGCTCGGCCTGTTGATTGTGGCGAGAGCGCTCCAACAGCACCGGCAGTGAACCGATGTTGTGGGTTCCGAACACGACGTCGACCCAGGGGGCCTTCTCCACGATCGTCGCCTGGTCCTTCTGCGCCAGACAGCCGCCGACGGCGATCTGCATTCCGGGATGGCGATCCTTGACGGCGCGCAGGTTGCCCAGATTGCCGTAGAGCCGATTGTCTGCGTTCTCGCGGACGGCACAGGTGTTGAACACCACCAGGTCGGGCTCGGCACTCGGCTCGGCGGGGACGTATCCGGACGACTCCAGCAGGCCGGAGATGCGCTCGGAGTCGTGCACGTTCATCTGGCAGCCGTACGTGCGGACGTGGTAGGTCCGTTCGCCGGGGGTCTGAGCGGTCGCAGTCACCGAAGCATTCTAGTCGTCGACGTCCTCGATATCATCCGCCGGACCGTCGGCCTCCTCGACGGCACCGATGACCTCTTTCACCACGCCAATGGCCATCCCCGGAGGATAACCCTTGCGCGCCAGCATGCCGGCCAGCCGCCGCACATGCTTCTCGCGTTCGGCGCGGTCCTCAGGAGAGCTGCCGGACGGAACAGCGCGGCCGCGGATCTTCCGCTCGACCAGCTCAGCAGCGGCCGCACGTTCGCTGTCTTCACTGATCTCGGCCAACGCCTGTTCAGCGGCCTCGCCACTGACGCCCTTCTGCTGCAGTTCGCGGCGCAGGGCACCACGAGCCAGGCCCTTGGTGCGGTGGCGAGTCCGGACGAAGGTCTCGGCGTACGCGGCGTCATTCACCAGGTTGACGTCCTCGAGACGGTCCAGCACCGCCGTCGCGACGTCCTCGGGCACATCCCGTTCGCGCAGGGTGTCCTCGAGTTGCTTGCGCGACTTCGGCGAGGCAGCGAGCTGGCGCAGCACGATCGTCCGCGCCACTTCCACAGCAGCCGGCTCGGGGTCCTCCGCGAGGTGCCCGGGAACATCCGGTACCGCGCGGAGATGGCGGGCGGCCATCACGCCGGGGAGTTGCCTGAGACCGCCCGCAGTTGTGGTTCGCCGGTCTCGGCCTCATCCTCAGGCACCACGCCGATGCCCAGTTTCTCCAGAATGCGGGTTTCGATCTCGTCGGCCAGATCCGGGTTGTCCTTGAGGAACCGGCGGGCGTTCTCCTTGCCCTGACCCAGCTGGTCGCCGTCATAGGTGAACCAGGCGCCGGACTTCTTGACGATGCCCTCTTCCACACCCATGTCGATGAGGCTGCCCTGACGGGAGATCCCCTCGCCGTAGATGATGTCGAACTCGGCCTGTTTGAACGGCGGAGCCATCTTGTTCTTCACGATCTTAGCGCGGGTCCGGTTGCCGACCGGATTGCCGCCTTCCTTCAGCGTCTCGATCCGGCGCACGTCGATCCGGACGGAGGCGTAGAACTTGAGCGCCTTGCCACCGCTGGTGGTCTCCGGGCTGCCGAAGAACACACCGATCTTCTCGCGCAGCTGGTTGATGAAGATGGCCGTGGTCTTGGACTGGGACAGCCGTCCCGTGATTTTGCGCAGCGCCTGGGACATCAGTCGAGCCTGCAGGCCGACGTGACTGTCTCCCATTTCGCCTTCGATCTCGGCCCGCGGCACCAATGCCGCGACGGAGTCGATGACCACGATGTCCAGCGAGCCCGAACCGACGAGCATGTCCATGATCTCCAGGGCCTGCTCACCGGTGTCCGGCTGGGACACCAACAGCGCGTCCGTGTCCACACCGAGCTTCTTGGCGTAGTCCGGATCCAGCGCGTGCTCGGCGTCGATGAAGGCCGCGATGCCGCCTTCACGCTGGGCATTGGCGACGGCGTGCAAGGCCACGGTGGTCTTGCCGGAGGACTCGGGGCCATAGATCTCCACGACGCGGCCGCGCGGCAGACCGCCGGTTCCCAGGGCCACGTCCAGGCCCACAGACCCGGTGGGGATCACCTGCGTGGGAGCGCGGACCTCATCCCCCAGCCGCATCACCGATCCCTTGCCGTACTGCTTGTCGATCTGGGCCATTGCGGCTTCCAGTGCCTTCTCGCGGTCAGTGGCTGGCGCCATGATTCACCCCTACGTGTGCTGGTGGTGGGCGGCTTGCGGGCCGTTCCCTTGTACTGCTGACGAACCTACTGGGTGGTCCGGACGAGATAGCGGCACGCCGCTTCTATTGTGGATGACACGCCCGAGACAGGCCCGGGCGACGTCCTGTGTAGGAGCTTATCGCTATTCGAAGATGTTTTCGAAGACATCATGATCGGCGTGTCTTGCCGGTGGGATGTCCCGGCCCAGCCTGCGCTCCTCGGGAACGTCCTGGAGGTCGCAGACGTCCAGCCACACGCGCTTGGGATCCACGCCGGCGTCGATGGCCTGGTCGGCGGTGGTGAGGAGGGTCGGCAGGACCAGCGAGGAGGCGATCACACCGGCGTTGGCCGCACCGAACTCCTCATTCATCAGCCGTCGGAAATCGCTGATCTTCATGTGTCACTCCAAGATCGGCCCAGGGCCACAGACCTTTCGGTCTGCGGCCCTGGGCGCATCGATGAACGAGGTGAGGTCAGTGGCTTCCGGCCAGCTGGCCGAAGTCGTCCGGGACCTCGTCCGGAATCGACGAGCCCAGACCCTCGTGCGGGTCGTGCGAGTAGGAGTTCTCCAAATCGACCGGCACCGTGTCCGGGATGTGCACACCCTCCTGGAGGGCAACGCGGTCCGACACCTCGCGAAGCATGAGGGACATCGGGACGTTCAGGGCGCTGCAGATCGAGGACAGCAGTTCGGAGGATGCTTCCTTCTGTCCGCGCTCGACCTCGGACAGGTAGCCCAGGGAGACGCGCGCATGGTGGGACACTTCACGGAGCGTCCGGCGCTGGCGCTGCCGAACATCACGCAGGACGTCTCCGATTTCCTGGCGAAGGACTGGCACGGCGTGCTCCTTGGTCTCGATGGTGTCGGTAGGGACGTGTTCACCGGCCTCCATCCAACGGGTGATGCCGTTGATGGTCACCGGATGCTTCATCATGTCTACTGGTCTCTCCTGTGTGAGTCCGGGAAAAGCTCATCTGACCGATTGGCCAGCTGTCCGGTACAACGGTCCTCGGGAGGATTTTTGTTCCCGGGACGCCCGCGAATGGACCGGATTGCCAGCCGATTCCCAGCTATCGGCGCGACGTGCTTCTAGCCTACCGACTTCCCCGGACCCGATGGCAAGATTCCTTCCCACCCTTATCGAAGGCGTTTCAGAACCTCCGCCAGGGCGGCCCGCACGGTGTCCCGCCGGATCGCCTTCCGGTCACCGCTGAGGTGCAGCCGCAGCACCGAACCGGCCTCCGATGCGGCCGAGTCCAGTCCGGCCAGTCCCACGTAGACCGTCCCGACCGGGTGACCCTGGTGAGGCTGCGGTCCGGCGACGCCGGTGGTGGAGATCCCCACGTCCGCCCCCGTGGCCTGCCGGGCGCCCACGGCCATCTGGCCCGCCACCTCCGGATCCACGGCCCCATGGCTGGACAGCCGCGCTGGATCAACCGCCAGCAGGTCTTGCTTGAGGTGGTTCTGGTACGCCACGATCCCGCCCTGGAGCGTTCCGGAGGCTCCCGGGACATCGGCGATCGTGGCGGCCAGCAGCCCCGCCGTCAGCGATTCGGCGGTGGCGATCGTCAGTCGCCGTTCCAGGAGGGCCCGGACGACGGCGGCCGGCAGGTCCTCGTCGCTCACGACTGACCCCTCTCGCCGGACTGAACCTGCCCGTCACGCCGCAAGCGGACGGCCTTGACCACATAGTCCACACCGGTGACCAGGGTGACCACCAAGGCCGCGGCCATCAGCGCCCACCCGGCCCACAGCCAGGCCTGACCGAAGAGCTGCCCGTACGCGGCCGCGAACACCGTATTCAACGGCGCCAGCAGCCAGAGCAAGGCCGCGGCCTGCAGGACGGTCTTGAGCTTTCCGCCGCGGGAGGCCGGCATCACGCCGTACCGCAGCACCACCAGACGCAGCAGGGTGATCCCCCACTCGCGGACCAGGATCAGGACGGTCACCCACCACCAGAGCTCACCGAGGACGGAGAGCACGATGAATGCCGCGCCCGTCAGGAACTTGTCCGCAATGGGGTCGGCGATCTTGCCGAAGCTGGTGACCAGTCCCCGGGAACGGGCGATGTCGCCGTCGAGCTTGTCCGTGTACATCGCCACGGCGAACAGCGCGAAGGCCGTCCACCGGAGCCCGACGGCGTCCGATCCCCACAGGCCGCCGGCCACGAGAGCCCAGATGAAGAACGGGACCAACAGGATCCTGACGGTCGTCAGAACGTTCGGCAGGTTCCAGTTCGAGGCCTGGTGGCCGAGGCTCTCGGAGCCGGGTTCCGTGGTCATTTCGTCAGTCTACGGAGCTTAACGGCCGGTGAGCTTCCAGGCGTCCTCGGAGCCGTCATCATCTTCGGCCTCCTCGAGACCGTCGTGCCACTGTTCGGCAGCGTCTCTCGAGCCCAGGTCATCGGCGACCAGGTCGCGGCCGTACTCCCCGCGATCGTCCTCCTCCGGCAGCGAGCCCCGGACGAGTTCCTGATCGGAGGGCGCCTGACCGGTCCGCGGCGGGATCGTGCCCATGGTGTCCGTGACGTCGGCGTCGGAATGCACGACCTCTTCGGCATAGGCTTCGGGGGCGTTGTCACTCGGTGCCGCCGGTGCGGGGGTATCCCCACGGATCGTGCTGAGCAGCGCAGCCAGGTCGTCCGGCCGGACCAGCACATCGCGGGCCTTCGATCCTTCGGAGGGACCGACCACGCCACGGGATTCCATCAGGTCCATGAGCCGTCCGGCCTTGGCGAAACCCACGCGCAGCTTGCGCTGCAGCATCGACGTCGAGCCGAACTGGGTGGTGACCACGAGTTCGGTGGCCTGCAACAGCAGGTCCATATCGTCGCCGATGTCCTCATCGATGACCTTCTCGGTCTTCTCCGGCACCACGTCGTCGCGATACTGGGCGGTCATCTGGCTCTTGACGTGTTCGACGACCGCGTGGATCTCGGACTCGTTGACCCAGGTGCCCTGCACACGCATCGGCTTCGACTTGCCCATCGGCAGGAAGAGAGCGTCACCCTGGCCGAGCAGCTTCTCGGCTCCGGGCTGGTCGAGGACCACGCGGGAGTCGGTGACGGAGGACGTCGAGAAGGCCATGCGCGAGGGCACATTGGCCTTGATCAGACCCGTGACGACGTCCACCGAGGGACGCTGGGTGGCCAGCACCAGGTGGATGCCGGCGGCGCGGGCGAGCTGGGTGATCCGGACGATCGCGTCCTCCACGTCGCGCGGTGCGACGAGCATCAGGTCGGCGAGCTCGTCCACGATCACCAGCAGGTACGGGTACGGCTTGAGCACCCGCCTGGAATCCGGCGGCAGATTGACCTTGCCGGCCCGGATGGCCTTGTTGAAATCGTCCACGTGTTTGTACCCGAAGGCGGCGAGATCGTCATAGCGGGTGTCCATCTCGCGCACGACCCACTGGAGCGCCTCGGCGGCCTTTTTCGGGCTGGTGATGATCGGCGTGACGAGGTGCGGAACCCCCTCGTAGGCTGTCAGCTCCACGCGCTTCGGGTCCACCATGACCATGCGCACCTCGTCCGGGGTGGCGCGCATCAGGATCGAGGTGATCATCGAGTTCACGAAGGAGGACTTACCGGCGCCGGTGGCACCGGCCACAAGCATGTGCGGCATCTTCGCGAGGTTGGCCATAACGTAGCCGCCCTCGACGTCCTTACCGACGCCCATCACCATCGGGTGGTCGGTCTTGCGGGCGGCGTTGGACCGCAGCACGTCACCGAGCGCCACGACCTCCTTGTCCGCGTTCGGGATCTCGATGCCGATGGCGGACTTGCCGGGGATCGGCGAGAGGATGCGCACATCCGAGGACGCCACCGCGTAGGAGATGTTCTTGGACAGCGCCGTGACCTTCTCCACCTTGGTGCCCGGCGCAAGCTCGATCTCATAGCGCGTGACGGTCGGGCCACGCGAGAATCCGGTGACCTCGGCGTCCACCTTGAACTGCTGCAGGGTCGAGGTCAGGGCCGCGACGACGGCGTCATTGGCCTCGGTGCGTTCCTTCGGCGGCGGACCGGCCGGCAGCAGACTCGAGTCGGGCAGCGTGTAGGTGATGTCCCCACCCAGGTGCAACTGCTCCGACCGCGCCGGCATCGGCGGAAGGTCGGCCGGTTTGGCGACGGGATTGGACTGCACCGGCGGAGGCACCGTGCCGATCGGCTCGGTGGCCGGTCCGGCAGCGGAGGAAGCATCGTCCTTCCCGACGCCGGCCGCCTCCTTGGCGCGGGCGATGGCCAGTTCCCCGGCAGTCGGGCGCTTCACGCCCGGCGGGACGGCGGGGTCGGCAGCCTCCGTCTCGGCCGTCTCGGTGGAGCCTGCCGAGTCGGTGTCGACGTCGTCGATGACGGCCGTGTCATACGCCGCTGCGGTGGCGTCCTTACCGCCGTCACGCTCGCCGTCTCGCTCGCCGTCACGCTGTGGCTTGTCATCGCGACCGAACAGCCGGATGCCCTTGCGCTTCTTGTGAGCGCGCTCGTGCTCCGTGAGGTAGGACTGATCGTGCGCCGATTCACCGTCGCGGTCGGCGCGGGAATCGGTACGGCGGGAATCGGTGGCCCGGGAGTCGGCGGCGCGCGACTCAGCGGTGCGGGCGTCGCCGTCGGGCTGGCCGGTGAGCCAGGCATAGGCGTCCTTGGTGCGCTGCGGGATCTGCCCCACCGGCGTGGCGGTGACGATCAGCAGGCCGAAGATCACCAGGACGATCATCAGCGCCCACACCGGCCACGGGGTCAGCAGCGAAGCCAACGGGCTGGTGGTCAGGTAACCGACCATGCCACCGCCGGAGAGCAGGTTCTCGAAGGAGTCAGCGACGGTGGGCACTCCGGCGACCAGGTGGGCGATGCCGGTCACTCCCACCGTCATCACCAGCAGACCGATGGAGATGCGGCCGTTGTCCCGGTGTTCCTGTGGAGTTCGGAAGTAGCGGACGGCCATGACCAGCAGCACGACCGGGAACAGCAGGGCGGCCCAGCCGAGCGTGCCGGCGGCCACGTGGTGGACCACCGTACCGTAGCCCGGCGTGCCGCGCAGGCCCCACCATTCCACCGATCCGATGACCATCGCCAGGACCACGAGGAAGAATCCGGTGCCGTCACGGCGGTCTTCCGGATCGATCTTGGCGTCCCGGCCGATCTTGCGCACACCGGCCCCGACCGGAATGGCCATGGCCATCCAGAAGCCGCGCAGGGCGCGCACGAGCAGGTTGCCCTGCGGCTCCGGGGGAGGCTCGGGCGCGGTTCGTTTGCGCGCAGTC
Source organism: Citricoccus sp. GCM10030269 (assembly GCF_042665635.1). Classification (NCBI taxonomy): domain Bacteria; kingdom Bacillati; phylum Actinomycetota; class Actinomycetes; order Micrococcales; family Micrococcaceae; genus Citricoccus; species Citricoccus sp. GCM10030269. The sequence continues at coordinate 859,389 of NZ_JBHTCV010000005.1, forward strand.
GAGGTATCGGCTTTGGATCCCGTGCCCTTGCGGGCCGTGGAGGTCGAGGACCTGGTGGACTGCGAACGCGTCGGGGAAGTACGGGTCGCCATGCTACGTACGGTACCGTCCGCGGGTCCCGCTGGCCCGGACCAACACAGGGAACCGCTCAGTCGGCTGCTGCGCTCACGCCTCCAGGACCACCGGAACGATCATCGGGCGGCGGCGCAGTTTGCGGTTGACCCACGTGCCGATCACGCGGCGGACGACCTGCTGCAACTGGTGCGTGGTGTGGTCGGCGTTGGACTGCACGGCTTCCTCCAGGGCGCGGGCGATCCGCGGTTTGACCTCGTCGAACACCGCATCGTCCTCGGCCACGCCCCGGGCATGGATGTCGGGCCCGGAGACGATGGTCCCCGTCTGCCGGTTGACCACGGAGATGATGGAGATGAAGCCCTCCTCGCCGAGCGTGCGGCGGTCCTTGAGGTCGGCGTCGGTGATCTCACCGATCGAGGATCCGTCCACGTAGACGTAGCCGCACTCGATCTGGCCGCTCACCCGCGCGACGCCGTCCTGGAGATCCACCACGGAGCCGTCCTCGGTGAGCAGGACATTGCTGCTGGGCACCCCGGTGGACTCCGCGATCCTGCCGTTGGCGATGAGGTGACGGGTCTCGCCGTGGACCGGCATGACGTGCGTCGGTTTGACGATGTTGTAGCAGTAGAGCAGCTCTCCCTCGGAGGCGTGACCGGAGACGTGCACCTTGGCCATCCCCTTGTGCACCACCTCGGTGCCGAGCTTCATGAGTCCGTTGACCACTCGGAACACCGAGGTCTCATTGCCGGGGATGAGCGAGGACGCCAGGACGACGAGGTCGCCGGAATCGAGCTGAATCCGGTGGTCCCCGTTGGCCATCCGGGACAGGGCCGCCATCGGCTCCCCCTGGGAACCGGTACACATCAGGACCACCTGATGATCCGGCAACTGGTCGACCTGCTTGAGGTCCACGAGAATGCCCTCCGGAACGTCCAAGTACCCCAGCTTGGCGGCGATCCCCATGTTGCGCACCATGGAGCGGCCCACGAAGCAGACCTTGCGTCCGTGCAGTGCCGCGGCGTCCAACACCTGCTGGATGCGGTGCACATGCGAGGCGAAGGAGGCCACGATGACCCGCTTCTTCGCCCGGGCGAACAGCCCCTCCAGGACCGGCCCGATCTCCTTCTCCGTGGTGGTGAAACCGGGGACCTCGGCGTTGGTGGAGTCGGTGAGGAAGAGGTCCACCCCTTCCTCACCCAGTCGAGCGAACGCCCGCAGGTCCGTGATGCGGCCATCGAGCGGCAACTGGTCCATCTTGAAGTCGCCGGTGTGCAGGATGGTGCCGGCCTCGGTCTTGATGGCGACCGCGAGCGCATCCGGGATGGAGTGGTTGACCGCCACGAACTCGCACTCGAAAGGCCCGAGCTGCTCGGTATCCCCCTCGGTGACGGCCAGGGTCAGCGGGCGGATGCGGTGTTCTTCGAGCTTGGCCTCGATCAGCGCCAGGGTGAGGGTGGAACCGATTAGCGGGATGTCCGGCTTCATCCGCAGCAGATACGGAACGGCGCCGATGTGGTCCTCGTGACCGTGGGTGAGGACCAGCCCGACGACGTCGTCGAGTCGGTCCTCAAGGTAGCTGAAGTCCGGCAGGATCAGGTCCACACCGGGTTGGTACTCCTCCGGGAACAGCACTCCGCAATCGACGATGAGGATCTTGCCGTCCAACTCGAAGACGGTCATATTGCGGCCGACCTCGCCGATGCCGCCGAGCGGCACGACCCGGCAGGTGCCGGGCCGGAGTTCGGGCGGGGTGGACAGGCGAACGCCTGAGGCCATGGTTCGGGGTCCCTTCTACCAGGAGAGTCCGGCCTCCGCGAGGTCGGCACGGATGATGGTCTGTTCGTCCTCGGTGGCTTGCACCAGCGGCAGCCGGACCACCGAGGTCGGCAGGATGCCCTGCCACTGGAGAATCGTCTTGACGGAGACCGCGCCCTGGATATGGGTCATCACCGCCCGCTGGTAGGGATCCAGCTCGAAGTGCAGGGCCCGCGCCGTGGCCAGGTCCCCGGCGTGCATGGCATCGACCAGGCGCCGGTAGAGTCCGGGCGCCACGTGGGCGGTCACGGAGACGACGCCGACGGCCCCGAGAGACATCAGCGGCATGGTCAGCCCGTCCTCACCCGAGTAGATGTCCAGATCGGTCCGGGCGGCCACGAGCGTGGTGGACTGGAAATCCGACTTGGCATCCTTGAGCGCCACGATGTTCGGATGCTCCGCCAGAGCGATGATGGTCTCCGGATGGATCGGCATGGCCGAGCGGCCCGGGATGTCGTACAGCATCACCGGCAGGTCGGTGGACGAGGCGATGGTCTCGAAGTGCGCCTTGATCCCGGCCTGGTTCGGCTTGTTGTAGTACGGCGTGACCAGCAGCAGACCGTCGACGCCGGTCTTCGCCGCCATCTGGGACAGGTGCACCGAGTGCCCGGTGTCATTCATTCCCGTGCCGGCGATGACCTTCGCTCGGTCACCGACGGCCTCGACGACGGCCTCGAACATGGCCACGTTCTCCTCGTCCAGGAGCGTGGAGGTCTCTCCGGTGGTGCCCGTGACGACCAGTCCGTCAGCCCCCTCGTCGACGAGGTGAGTGGCGAGCTTCTGGGCGGCGTCCAAGTCCAGGCTGCCGTCTTCCGTGAACGGCGTCACCATGGCCGGGACGACGGTGCCGAAAGTGACGTCGGAGCGCGGAGCAGAGGTCTCGATCATGGCGTCCAGCCTACCTGCGACAATGAGCTGCGGACGTACTGACAGGCGGCAATCAACGCGGGGAGTGATCCATGGCCGGACCGGTGAACACTCAGCGCCGTATCGCCGGAGTCGACGCCGCTCGCGGGATCGCCCTGCTGGGGATGATCGCCACCCACATCCTCGCCCTGGTCGCCGACAACGGGACGGAACCGACCGTCGTCGGACTGGTGTTCGCCGGCAAGTCCTCCGCTCTCTTCGCCACCCTGGCCGGCGTCGGACTGGCGTTGCTGACTGGCGGGGCGGGGTCTCGCCGGGCACCGCATCAGGGTCCCGCGCTCGGGTGGGACCGGCGCCAGGTGGCCGTTCGAGCGGTGCTGTTGTTCGTCGTCGGGCTCGGGTGCGGGTTTTTGGACATGAATGTGGCCGTGATCCTGGCTCAGTACGCCCTGCTCTTTCTGTTCGCGCTGCCGTTCCTGCGACTCGGAGCGCGTTCCCTGGGCGTGTGGGCCGTCGGCTGGATCGCCCTCTCCCCCGTGGTGGCGAGCCTGCTGTCCGGAAGGATGCAGTCCGCCGTCGGCGCGAGCACCTATGTGAACGACTGGCGACTGTGGTCCAACCCGAACGTCCTGGACCTGCTCACCAAACCGGGCCTGCTGGCCTGGGACCTGCTGTTCACCGGCTATTACCCCGTGCTGCAGTGGCTCGGGTATCTGCTGTTCGGCCTGTTTCTGGGACGGCTCCGGCTGAACAGGTCCTCCGTGGCCGGTCTCCTGGCCGTTGGCGGCGCCGCATTGGCCGCCGTCGCGTTCTTCGTTTCCCGCGGCCTGCAGTCCATGCCCGGCGTGCTGACCACCATCGCCTCCGGGACGGGCACCGCTTCGAGCGCGCTGGAGGCGGAACTGCTGACCGGTGACTCGATCAGCACCGAGTCGATCCAGCACCTGCCCGTGTGGTTCACGCTGGCCACGCCCCACTCCGGTGCACCCCTGGACCTACTGCTCACCTGTGGGACCTCGGCGATGGTGCTGGGGGTGTGCCTGATGCTGTGCCAGCTCGGGCGAGGCCTGCTCGCCCGGCAGTTCATGCCCCTGATGCCGCTCATCGGGGCCGGTGCCATGCCGCTGACCCTGTATGTGGGTCATCTGGTGGCCTTGGACGTTACCGAATCTGCGACCGCCGATTGGCCTGGGCTCGGGCTGCTCATCGCTTACTGGGTGGGCTGCCTCGTGGCGGGAACGGTCTGGCGCGGCTTCGGGTGGAAGGGCCCGCTCGAGTGGCTACTGTCCCAGGTCTCGACGACGGTGGCGGGACCGCGGCCCTAGCGGGTGCTATCAGCGTGGAGGCGGATCGCGTCCCGCATGGCCCGGCGAGCACGACTGCGGTCCCCTGAGGCGTCATACCCCAGGGACAGGCGGTACCAGGAGCGCCAGTCATCCGGGGCGGCCTCCGCTTCGGCCCGGAAGACCTGGAACTGGGCGTCGGCCGCGGTCCGGTCGATGCGTCCGGCCGGAGTGCGCGGCAAGTCATCCTCTGGCAGGCCCCCTTCGGATTCGAGGGTGCGGCCCAGCTTCTCCATGGCGAGGCCGAACCGCACCTCGCGCCACAGCGTCCACAGCCCGACGGCGACGATGCCCAGCACCGCGACCCCGAGAACCTTGGCCACGAGTTGAGGCGCCTGGAGGAAGCCGATGGCCGACCAGATGGCAAGGATGGCGAACACCACCATGAGGGCGGCGATGGCGACGACGCTGAGTTTGGTTCTCATCGGGCCGATCAGTCCAAATCCAGGTAGCCGTCGAGGCCGTAGGTCAGCCCCGGTCTGGAGGCGACCGTGCGCAGCCCGAGCAGCACGCCGGGCATGTACGCGCCGCGATCGAAGGCGTCGTGCCGCACGACGAGCTGTTCGCCCGGGCCGCCCATCAGGACCTCTTGATGTGCCTCGAGTCCGCGCAGACGCACGGCATGCACGTGAATTCCGTCCACCACGGCTCCCCGAGCGCCGTCTGGATCGCGGGTGGTGGCGTCCGGCGAGGGCCCGACGCCGGCCTCAGCGCGCGCGTCGGCGATCAGTCCCGCGGTGCGCACCGCGGTGCCGGAGGGTGCGTCCACCTTGTCCGGATGGTGCATCTCCACGATCTCGACCGAGGGGAAGTGCTGGGCCACCTTCGCGGCGAAGGCACTGGCCAGCACGGAGCCGACGGAGAAGTTCGGGGCGATGAGAACCCCCACCTGCGGCTGCCCGGTCAACTGGTCCTGCAGCGTTGACCGGCGCTCCTGGGACCAACCAGAGGTCCCGACGACGGTGTGCAGGCCGTGCTCGACCGCGAACGCCACATTGGAGGGCGAGACCTCGGGGACGGTGAGGTCCAGAACGTGGCTGGCGCCGGCGTCGAGAATCGACTCCTGGGGGTCTCGCGAGCCGAGTTCGGCCACCAACTCCATGTCCGGGGCCGTAGTGATCGCTTGGACGGCGTGGCGACCCATCTTTCCGGAGGCACCGAGAACGGCTACACGGATGGGAGTGGCGGCGGGTGTCTCGGTCATCGCTCCAGTTTAGGCGTTGTGGGTGCCCGAGGAGTCCTCGCTGCGCACGTGGACCGGCACGCGGCCCGTGTGGGTGCGCGACGAGCCCACGACATTGCCGGACTTCCAGTCGGCCCAGCCCGGTTCCGCGGCCATGAAGGTCTCGATGTCGTCAGCCGAGGCCGTCAAGGACGGGTCGTGCTTGAGGTAGTGGCGCGTCTCGCGGGCGATCAGACCGGAGAGGACGAGCAGGCCGATGAGGTTCGGCAGCGCCATCAGGCCGTTCATGATGTCGGAGAAGTTCCACACCACCGCCAGCGGGATGGTGCAGCCGACGAACACGATCAGCGAGAACAGCACGCGGTACGGCATCACCAGTCGCTGCCCGAAGAGACGCTCCACGTTCCGCTCGCCGTAGTAGGACCAGCCGAGGATGGTGGAGAAGGCGAACAGCACCAGGCCGGCAGTGACGATCCAGTGACCCCACTCTCCGGGGAGACCGTTGGCGAAGGCAGCGCCGGTCATGGTGCCGGCGGCGTCCTCACCCAGGTCCCAGACCCCGGTGGTGATGATCACCAGACCGGTGAAGGAGACGACGATGATCGTGTCGATGAAGGTCTGGGTCATGGACACCAGCCCCTGGCGCACCGGGTGGGTGGTCCGCGCGGCCGCGGCGGCGATGGCCGCTGAGCCCAGACCGGACTCGTTGGAGAACATGCCGCGGGCCACGCCGTACTGGATGGCGATGATCAGGATCGATCCGGCGAAACCACCGACGGCGGCCGTGCCGGTGAAGGCGTCCGTGAAGATCAGGGCAAAGGCGGCCGGGATCCCGTCGATGTTGACGATGAGGATGTAGAGGGCCGCCACCACGTAGAAGACGATCATGAACGGCACCAGACCGGCGGTCACGCGGCCGATGGCCTTAATGCCGCCGAGCAGCACCAGCATGGTCAGTACCGTCAGGACGAGTCCGGTGATCCACGGGGCGACGTTGAAGGAGCTCTCCACGTTCGCGGCGATCGAGTTGCCCTGCGTCATGTTGCCGATGCCAAAGGAAGCCAGGAAGGCGAAGACGGCGAAGGCCAGGGCGAGGATCTTGCCGAAGGGGCCCTTGATGGCTTTCTGCAGGTAGTACTGCGGTCCGCCGGACTTGTCGCCGGCCTCGTCCGTGGTGCGGAACCGGACGCCCAGGAAAGCCTCGGAGTACTTGGCGGCCATGCCGAGCAGACCCGTCACCCACATCCAGAACAGGGCGCCGGGGCCGCCGATGGCAATGGCCGTGGCGACGCCGACGATGTTCCCGGTGCCGACCGTGGCCGCCAGCGCCGTCGTCAGTGCCTGGAATTGGGAGATGTCACCCTCACGGGTGTCGTCCTTGCGCCGCAGGAGACCCAGCTTGAGAGCGGAGCCCAGCATGCGGAACTGGACGAATCCCAAGCGGATGGTGAGGTACAGACCGGTGCCCAGCAGGAGCGGAATGAGGAAGAAGGGCCCCCAAACGAAGGAGCCGATGTCTCCGAGAGTGGTTTCCAGCTGTTCCATGGCGCACCCGTCCTTGCTTGTCAGCGCGTATCAACAATTGATGACGTCAAGAGTGTTGCACCGGCCACGGAGAGTCAAGCCGAGTCTGCGTCCGGTCCCACCATGACCGTGGCGCGCGGAGACTGGGCCAGTCGTTGAGCCACCGCTTGGACGTGATCGGCCGTCACCGAGCGGAGCCGGTTCAGGGCCCCATTGAGGTCCACGAATTCGCCGGTCACCAGTTCCGCGCGGCCGAGCCGGGACATCCGCGATCCGGTGTCCTCCAGGCCCAACACGGTGCCGCCGGAGAGCTGGCCGCAGGCGCGGTCAAGTTCCTCGTCCGTGAGGCCGCACTCAGCCAGGCGTTCCAATTCAGCGACCATGAGTTCTGCGACATCCGTCGCCCTGTGCGGGGAACAACCGGCGTAGAGCCCGAAATAGCCCACATCTGAATATGCCGCGGAGAACGAGTAGGTGTTGTAGGCTAGGCCGCGTTTTTCCCGGATCTCTTGGAAGAGCCGGGAACTCATGCCCCCACCCAGTGCAGAGTTCATCAGCGCCAACGCGAACCGGTCCGGATCGAGGGTGTGGATCGAGCGGCCACCGACCAGAACCGATGATTGCTCCACCGGCCGCACGATCCGGTGCTCCCCCTCCACGATCTGCGCCCCGTCGGAGGCGTGACTGCGGCGGGGAGCCGGATCCTCCCCGTCCGACAGGTCCCACCCGGAACGTTCCAACGCCTCCAGCACCAGGCGACTGACCTCCTCGTGGTTCAGTCCACCGGCTGCCGTGACCACGAGCTCGTCCGGGCGATACCACTGCCGGTAATACTCCAGCACCCGTTCGCGGCTGACCTCTCGGATGGCCTCGGGAGTGCCGCCGATAGGGCGGCCCAATGGATGGTCATCCAGGAGCTTGGCAGCCAGGGCCTCGTGCGCGGTATCGATCGGGTCATCCGCGTCCATGGCCAGTTCTTCGAGGATGACGCCGCGCTCTGTTTCGAGTTCCGCAGGATCGATCAAGGCGGAGGTCACCATGTCCGTGATGACGTCGATGGCCATCGGCAGGTCGGTGTCCAGCACCCTGGCGTGATAGCACGTCGACTCCTTCGCCGTGGACGCGTTCGACTCGCCGCCGACACGGTCGAACTCAGTGGCAATGTCCATGGCGGTTCGGCTGGGGGTGCCCTTGAAGAGCAGGTGCTCCAAAAAGTGGGTCGACCCATAACCGCCCTCGGCCTCATCTCGTGAACCGACAGCAATCCAGAAACCGATCGTGACCGAACGCTGTTCGGGCATGGACTCGGTCAGCACGCGCACACCACCGGGCAGAACCGAGCGCTTGACCACGGATCCGTTCCCGGCGTCATGGATGGTTCCGGAGAAGTCAGCAGGGATCGGCACAGCGGGAGTCATGTCCTCGAAACTACCAGCGACGACGCGGCTCCCCTGGCGGCCACGGCCCGTATCACCGGTGTTTCCGGCACCACCGTCATGCCGGGCATGGCAGGTCTTGGCGGCGCCAATGGAGTCAATGGATCAGTCGGTTGACGATACCGGTGCCCCGTCGGCGTCTTCACCACCAGTCCGCCTTCGGTGGCCTCGTGCTGCCATCCTGGGTTCTCCTTGGTGTAGTTGCAGCGTTCGCACAGCCCCGAACCGTTGCTCAACGTCGTCTTGCCACCCTCGCGATACGGGACCACGTGATCGATGTGCTTGATCTGTGCGTCACACCACGGTGTCCGGCAGGTGTCCTCGCGGAGAATCACCATGCGCCGCAGCAATCCCGAGAATTCGCGTCGCTGGGAATCCATCTGGACGAGTTGACCCGTCTCCGGTGCGGTGTACAGCCGGCGCAGGAAGACATCGGCCGTCGATTCGGACAGCCAACGTCGCGCACTCTCTGCCGGGATCGGTCCGTGGCCGACGCACCAGGCCGGTGTTTCCGCCGGATCAGCCGACGCGCCAGTCTGGTTCGCCTGGTTCCTCCGGTCCGTCCAACCCGTCTGCTGGCCCTGCTGGTCCGTCCAACCCGTCTGCGCCGTTGCGGCTGACGTGCCCAGGAGTGCTTGATCGGTAATGATCAGATGGACCTCGACCGGAACCGCGTCCGCCTCAGCCTGCCCGGTGACGCGTTCAACCAAGAGGTCGGCCACGACCTGGTCCTGGGTGCGCTCTGCGGCGCTCCCCGTACCGACCGTGGTGGCTGCCGTCTTTTTCAGTGCACCGAGGCACCCCACGGCTTGCCGCATCGGCAGCAGCGCCGTCAGATAGGCCATGCCACCCGGTGCGGGCCGTACGGAGACGCGACGCTCACGCTCATGCCGCTCGGACTGCGCCACCGCTGACGCTGGATCGAGTTGTTGTGCCAGTCGTCGCGCCTCACCGCCGAGGCGTTTCACGCCCCAGGTCTCCAGGCGTTCGGCGAGGGCAGCGTCCACCTGCTGCCGAGCCTCCACGGGAAGCCAGGCGGTTTCTTTGCACATGATGATGGCTTTCCACTCCGAGATGGCACCCCGGGTCAGCGCGGTCATGGTGTGCGGCATCTCGCCGACGAGTGCCCGTGCCAGGCCGACGTCGCGTGAGCCCGAGTTCGGCGATTCTCCTCGCGCCAGGGCGATCTCCGCTGCCACACCACGGCCACGCTCACGGGCCGGCATCCCGGCGTCGCTCTCTGCCTGACACCGCAGGGAACGAAACTGCTCGGTCTCGCGGGCTTGGGCCGCGGCGCAGGCTGCCTTGAGTCCTTCGAGTATCCGCACCCGGTCAATCGCGGCCTCTTCCGTCCCAGCCACCGGCATCTCGGCCAGCAGGTCGATGTACCGGGCCAGATCGATCTCGTGATCAGCGCATCGGCCTGAGTCGGGTGCGGGTGCGGGTGTGGGTGTGGGTGAGGGTGAGGTTGAGGCCATCGGCGGGCCCAGACCATCGGGCAGCGGTACGTCGGCACGTCGACGGCTTGGTCCGTTTGGTCCGCTTGGTCCGCGCGGTTCGCCTGGTCCACTTGATTCGCTGGGTCTTTCGAACATGTGTACTACTCTACGGAGACGGTCGGACACGATAAGTCCCTGCCGCAGATCTGTGGACGGCTGGCCGCGCCACTCAGAGTGTGGAGGAATCCGGAGCGTGCCTTGACGCGCTCAGCCTGAGTCCGCAGTTCGCTTGAGGCCGGCGTCGACGCGCCTGTCGGTAGTTCGCCGGGCACTACCAACGGCAACACCAACGGTAGCTCGCCGGGCAGCACCAACGGCAACGCTACTGACCACCCCGGCGACCACACCGGCCACCACACACCCGAGAACATACGCCAGGAGGTCCGACCAACCGAACGTCGTTCCCAGGACCAGTCGAATCGGCGGCCACGTCTCCGCCCACTGGAGGGGAAGGCCACTGAGCTGGAAGAGCTCGACGAGTGCACAGATGACCACGGCGATTCCGGCGACGAGCATCGGCGATCGGCGGGGAATCGCCAGGGACACCAGCAGGTAGATGAGCACTGCGTAGAGCGCGTCACCCACAGGACCCGTCCAGGCGCCGTCACCGAACCACCGGACGCCGAGTCCCAGAGCAACGGTCGTCAGGGCGACCACGCCGATGGCCAGACGGACGCTCTTCGCACCGCGGGCGCTGGGACTGCCTGTGGCATCCAGCTCGCTCATGTCGTCCTCATGTCATCATGTCATCCGGAACGGTCACGGTGCCCATTGAACCGCAGATCGACCATTGAACCGCAAATCGACTATTGAACCGCAGGCGCCCCCTTAAACGACCCCTTAAACAACCGGTGGCCCGCACCGAAGTGCGGGCCAACGGCCGTGGACTCAGAACCGGTACCCGGCCCGATCTACCACTGCGGAGATTAGTCCTGGACAGTGGCCTCGGTGCCGATGGCCTCGTCCTCGGAGGCCACAGACTCACCGTTATCGGCAGCAGTCTCGTCTGGGCTCTCCTCGACCACGGGGGCCAGGGACAGCTTGCCCCGGTCATCGACCTTGGTGATCTCGACCTGGATCTTCTGGCCCACCTCGACGACGTCCTCGACGTCCTCGACGCGCTTGCCGTCGTTGATCTTGCGGAGCTCGGAGATGTGCAGGAGCCCGTCCTTGCCCGGCGTCAGCGAGATGAACGCACCGAAGGTGGTCAGCTTGACGACGGTGCCGAGGTAGCGTTCGCCGACCTCGGGAACCTGCGGGTTGGCGATGGCGTTGATGGCCGACCGCGCGGCTTCGGCGGCCGTGCCCTCGGTCGCGCCGATCAGCACCGTGCCGTCGTCCTCGATGGAGATGTCCGCGCCGGTGTCCTCCTGGATCTGGTTGATCATCTTGCCCTTCGGGCCGATGACCTCGCCGATCTTGTCCACTGGGATCTTCACGGAGATGATCCGCGGCGCGTACTGGCTCATCTCGTCCGGAGCGTCGATGGCCGCGGCCAGGACACCCAGGATGTGCAGTCGAGCCTCACGCGCCTGGGTGAGGGCGGCCGCCAACACAGAGGCCGGGATGCCGTCGAGCTTGGTGTCCAGCTGGATGGCGGTGACGAACTCGGAGGTACCGGCGACCTTGAAGTCCATGTCGCCGAAGGCGTCCTCGGCGCCGAGGATGTCAGTCAGGGCGGCGTAGCGCGTCTGGCCGTCCACGGTGTCCGAGACCAGACCCATGGCGATGCCGGCGACCGGAGCCTTCAGCGGCACACCGGCGTTCAGCAGCGACAGCGTCGAGGCGCAGACCGAGCCCATCGACGTCGAGCCGTTGGAGCTCAGCGCCTCGGAGACCTGGCGGATCGCGTAGGGGAACTCCTCGCGGGACGGCAGCACGGGCACCAGTGCGCGCTCGGCGAGGGCACCGTGACCGATTTCGCGACGCTTCGGGGAGCCCACACGGCCGGTCTCACCGGTCGAGTACGGCGGGAAGTTGTAGTGGTGCAGGTACCGCTTGTGACTCTCCGGAGCCAGCGAGTCGATCTGCTGCTCCATCTTCAGCATGTTCAGCGTGGTGACGCCCATGATCTGGGTCTCGCCACGCTCGAAGATGGCCGAACCGTGGACTCGCGGCAGGACCTCGACCTCGGCGGTGAGCTTGCGGATGTCCGTCAGACCACGGCCGTCGATGCGCAGCTGATCGGTCAGGATCTGCTGGCGCACGGCCTTCTTGGTCACGGCGCCGAAGGCCTTGGCGATCTCCTGGCGACGGTTCTCGAACTGAGTGCCCTCCCCGGCCAGGGCCTCGATGACCTCGGCGTGGTAGGCGTCGGAGGCGTTCTGGCGCTCCTGCTTGTCAGCGATCGAGTAGATCTCCTTCAGGCGGGCGACGGCGAACTGCTCGACGGCCTCGTAGGCGTCCTCTTCGTAGTCCTTGAAGACCGGCACGTCGACCGGGGCCTTGGCGGCACGCTCGGCCAGGTCGGCCTGAGCGTCGCAGAGAGCCTTGATGAACGGCTTGGCGGCCTCGAGGCCCTCGGCCACGATCTCCTCGGTGGGGGCGGTGGCGCCCTGCTCCTTGATGAGGCTCCAGGAGTTCGGGGTGGCCTCGGCCTCGACCATCATGACGGCGATGTCGTCACCGGAGACGCGGCCGGCCACGGCCATGTTGAACACGGCGTTCTCCAGCTGGGAGTGCTTCGGGAAGGCGACCCACTGGCGCTGGCCGGCGCCGTCGTCCACAAGGGCGATGCGGACGCCGCCGATCGGGCCGGAGAACGGCAGACCGGAGAGCTGGGTGGACATCGAGGCGGCGTTGATGGCCACCGTGTCGTACACCTCGTCGGGAGCGATCGAGGTGACGGTGATGACGACCTGGACCTCGTTGCGGATGCCCTTGGTGAAGGCGGGGCGCAGCGGGCGGTCGATCAGGCGGCAGGTGAGGATGGCGTCCGTGGACGGACGGCCCTCACGGCGGAAGAAGGAGCCGGGGATGCGGCCGGCGGCGTACATCCGCTCTTCCACATCCACGGTCAGCGGGAAGAAGTCGAAGCCCTCACGCGGGGACTTGCCGACGGTCGTGGCCGACAGCAGCGAGGTGTCCTCGTCGATGTAGACCATGGCCGCACCGGCGGCCTGCTGGGCCAGTCGGCCGGTTTCGAAGCGCACGACGCGCTGGCCGTAGGCGCCGTTGTCGATGACGGCTTCGGCGGATTTGATTTCGGGACCCTCCATGGGCGGGTGTCCTTTCAGATGGCCCGTGACGTTTCCACCCGGTCTTCGATCGAAGCCTCCGGACACACGTTCCGGAAGCCACTGTCGAGGACCGCGAATGGAGTGGCGGTCGGGCATTGATGGTGATTTGGTACTGCGCGGAGACGGAACAGTAGACGTCCGTCCCCCGATAAGACTAAGGGCGGCGCCCGGGTGGGGAAAACCCACACGCGGTACGCCGCCCCTAAAGCATCAGCGTCGCAGGCCGAGACGCTCGATCAAAGCGCGGTAGCGCTCGATGTCGGTCCGGGAGAGGTAGCTGAGCATACGACGACGGCGACCGACCAGGGCCATCAGGCCACGGCGGGTGTGGTGGTCGTGCTGGTGGGATTTCAGGTGTTCCGTCAGGTCCGTGATGCGACGGGTCAGCACAGCGATCTGTACTTCCGGTGACCCGGTGTCGCCCTCATGGGTGGCGAAGTCCTTGATGATGTCCTGCTTGACGGCGGGGTCGAGTGCCACGCGAACTCCTTATGAGTTGTACCGCGATCATGATCGGTGATCCCGCCACCGCGGACTACAGCGGGCACCAGCGATCAAGTCTAACAGTCACGCCCGCACGGTCAGTCACGCCCCAACAGTCGGTCACGCCCGCACAGTACGGATCGCGAAGGTCAGGTAGGGCAGGTCGATGGTCTCGTCCGCGGCGTAGCCCAGGTGCTCGTGCAGATACCAGTCGAGGTTCGCCGTCATGGTGGACCGGATCCGCTCCCCCGACCGCAGCCAATAGGACCGGGAGGCCATCAGCGCATGGAGTCCGGCCGGCGTCGTGGTGTCGTTCCACCTCACCTCGTGGTGCTCCTCGGCGCCGAACGGCGCCCGCGTGCGGCGGCGCCCGGGGTTCGCGGCATGGACGTCGCCGGCGTGCATGATCCGGGTCAGCCGGTGCACCCACGCCACGGTCGTGTCCAGCTGGTTCCAGACGAGGGCCAAGGTCCCGCCGGGCCGCAGCAACCGAGCGGCCTCTGCCGAGCCGGCGTCGGGATCGATCCAGTGCCAGGCCTGCGCACAGGTGACCAGATCAGCACTGCAGCTCGGCAGACCGGTGTTCTCGGCGGTCGCCTGGCGCACGGTCACGGGCTCACCGCTGCCCGTCACCGCGCGCCGCAACGGTTCCAGCATGGAGGCCGAAGGATCGACGGCGGCGACCTCCAGGCCTCGCGCGGCCAGTTGGCGCGTGAACAGCCCCGTTCCGGCGCCCAGGTCCACGGCGGTCCGCGCGCCGTCCGGCACCATGAAATCAACGATGGCCTCGGGATACGACGGCCGAACGGCGTGATAGTGCTCTCCGCCGGCGGTGAAGGCGGAACCGAGAAGTCGGCGGGTGTCACCGGAGAGCCGGGGCTCGCCGGATGGTCGAGAGGGCTGCGTGTTCACGACACGTCGGCAGCGGTCTCCGCCGGGACGGAGGCCAGGATCTCGCGCGTCTGCTCCACATCGTGGGTCATCTGGTCGATCAGTTTGGGGATCCCCTCGAAGGCGACCATGCCGCGCAGCCGCTCCACGAATTCGACCGTGACCGGCTGGCCGTAGAGATCGAAGTCCTCGACCTGCTCTTGAGGCCGGTCGATGACGTGGGCCTCGACCACTCGAGAAACGCCCTCGAACGTCGGATTGGACCCGACGGAGATGGCCACCGGCCAGCGACGGCCCGGCTCATCGTGGAGCCAGCCCGCGTAGACCCCGTCGGCGGGGATCATGCCCTGGACCTCGTCCGAGAGATTGGCCGTGGGAAAGCCCAACTCACGGCCGCGGGCCAGTCCGTGCACCACTTCGCCGTGGACGCGGTGGTTCCGGCCGAGCACGCTCGCGGCCTCCCGGACGTCACCGTCGCGCAGGGCCTCGCGGATCCAGGTCGAAGACCAACGGCGGTCCTCTCCGACGTCGGCGACGGAGATCACGGAGAAGCCGTACTTCTCCCCCAGGGCGACCATGGTGTCGAAATCACCGGCGTTGCGGTGCCCGAAACGCACGTCCCGGCCGACCACCACGGCCTTGGCGTTGACGGCGTCGACGATGACGTTCTTGACGAATTCCTCCGGGCTCTGCCGGGCGAACTCGAGGGTGTAATGGATGACGAGCAGCGCGTCGATCCCGGTCTGCTCGATCAGCCGGGCCTTCTCGGCGTAGCCGGTGATCGCCTCTTGCAGATCGTTGGGGCGGTGGACCAGTCGAGGATGCGGGTCGAAGGTGATGGCCACGGAGGTCAGCGAGGCCTCGCGCGCCGCCGTCACCACCTGGTCCAGCACCTGGGCGTGACCGCGATGGACGCCGTCGAAGTTCCCGATGGTCACCACGGACGGCTCGGGCTCCTCCGGCACGGCGGCGAGCCCGTCCCAATAGTGCATGGTGCTCCCTCCGCTACGGTCTCTGGCCCCGGTCACTCATTATCCATCTGCTCAGCGGCGGGTCGCCACATCGGGTGCATCAGCAGCCAGATCAGGCCGATCACCGGCAAGACGAGGGGAACATAGCCGTAGCCGGAGCCGAAGTGGCTCCAGACCGTGTCATCGGCGAAGAGCTGCGGGTCCAGGACCGTCCACAGTCCGACGCCGATCACCCCCACCAGCTCGATGCCGACGGCGATGACGGCCACTCGCCAGGCGGTCGCGCCGGAGCGGGCGAGGGACAGGGTGGCGACGATGTAGACCGCCGCAGCGAAGGCTGACAGCAGGTAGGCCAGCGGCGCCTGATCGAAATGGGCCGCGATCTGATACACCGAGCGCGCGAAGGAGGACAGGGCAAAGATCGCGTAGACCATGACCAGGATGCGCCCGAGCCCCTGGTTGCGCTGGCGGGGGTTGTTCGAGGGCTGGTGCTCAGCCAAACCAGATCACCTGCATTCTGTGCAACATCACGAAGATGGTCGGCCCCACGGCCGCCATCACCAGATTCGACCAGCGGGTCTTGTCCGTGACGGCCCAGACGAACGCCACCACGGGCACCACCAGGGCGGTGATCACGTAGCCCCAGAACTCCCACAGTTCCCCGCGGATCGGCTCGCCACCGCCTCGGACGATCGAGCCTGCTCCGTACACGAGCAGGAACAGCTCCACGGCGGCGATCGAGAGGATCGAGAGGTCGTCGGGAAAGGTCCGCACGATGGTCATGACCACACAGACCACGAGGGACACCGCGCAGATCACGGCGCCCGTCCAGAACCAGGCGTCGAGGATCATGTCCGGCCGCCTCCCACAGCGGGGGCGAAGACGATCTCGGGCTTGGCCGCCGAGTCCTGATCGCTGATCAGTGCCACGACGGTGCCGTCCGGGGCCTGACCGGCCACGGTACCCTCACGACCGGTGGGATCGATCCGCCGGCCGAAGGACAACTCCTCGGCTTCCTCGGCCGTCAGCCGGCGGACCGGGAAGAGCCCGGAGGCCGCCTCGGAGAGCTCGGTGGCGGTGAATCGCTCGGCCAGCTGCTCCAGGGTCACCGCGTCGTCCACGGAGAAGGGACCGACGGCGGTGCGCCGCAAGGCGGTCAGATGGCCGCCGGTCTCCAGGGCCTCCCCCAGATCCCGGGCCAGAGCCCGGATGTAGGTTCCCGAGGAGCAGTCCACTTCGACGTCGAGGTCGACGGTCCGGCCGCCGTCCCCACGGCGGTAGTCGGTGACCTCGAAGCGATGGACGATCACGGTCCTGGCCTGCAGTCGCACGTCCTCACCGGCGCGGACCCGGTGGTAGGCGCGCTGTCCGTTCACCTTGATGGCGGACACCGCCGAGGGGACCTGCTCGATCTCGCCGGTGAGCTCGGCGATGGCCGCGGCCACCCGCTCGGGGGTGACCGCGTTGGCCAACCGAGTCTGGACGACCTCGCCCTCGGCGTCGTCCGTCACCGTGCTGACACCGAGACGAATGGTCGCCAGATAGGTCTTGCCCGTGCCGGTGATCGCGGTCAGCAACCGCGTCGCCTTGTTGAACCCGATGACGAGCAGACCGGTGGCCATCGGATCCAGGGTTCCGGCGTGACCGACCTTGCGGGTACCGGCCAGCCGGCGGACCCTCCCGACGACGTCATGAGAGGTCCAGCCGGCCGGCTTGTCCACGAGCACCAGACCGGACGTCTGGGAACCGGGAGCGCCCGGGGGCAACTCGCGCCCCCGGGACTGCCTGGAGGAACTGCTCAACGCGAGGTGTCCTCGTCTCCGGCGCCGCCGTCGTCGTCCTTCCGGTACGGGTCCGACTCACCGGCGAACGAGGCGTTCTCCCGCAGCCGGGCCAGCTCGGCATCCCGCTCCCTGGCCTGGGCGAGCACCTCTTCGAGATGTGCCGCGGCCTCGGGCACCTCATCCGCCACGAACTCCAGCGTCGGCACCAGCCGAATGGTCAGCTGCCGGCCCACCTCGTGCCGGATGGCACCGTGGTGGGCTTCGAGCACCTCTCGGGCGTCCTCGGCCGCCGTGGCGTCACCGAGGACCGTGTAGTACACGGTGGCGTGCTGGAGGTCATTGGTCACCCGCACCTCGGTGAGGGTGATGGCCTCCGTCCGGTCATCCTTGACCCGCTTGCGCAGGGCCTCGGCGACCAGGACCTTGATGCGCTGGGCCAACCGGGCCGCGCGTGCCTGATCCACCATGGGACTCCGTCCTTTCTCACATGTTGACGACGGTGACACGACGGTCAGTCGCGCGGCTTCTCCCGCATCTCGAAGGTCTCGATGACGTCGCCTTCCTTGATGTCATTGAAGCCACCCAGGCCGATACCGCACTCGAAGCCCTCGCGAACCTCGGTGGCATCGTCCTTGAACCGACGCAGGGACTCGATCTTGAGCCGGTCCGCCGCCACTGTACCGTCGCGCACCAGGCGGGCGGAGGCGTTGCGGCGGATGAGCCCGGACCGGACGATGGAGCCGGCGATGCTGCCCCACTTGGAGGACCGGAAGACCTCGCGGACCTCCGCGGTGCCCAACTGGACCTCTTCGTACTCCGGCTTGAGCATGCCCTTCAGCGCGCTCTCGATGTCATCGATCGCGTCGTAGATGACCGAGTAGAAGCGCATGTCCACGCCCTCCTTGTCGGCCAGATCGTTGACGCGCTCAGCCGGGCGGACGTTGAAGCCGATGATGATGGCGTTGTCCACCGTCGCCAGGTTGACGTCGTTCTGGGTGATGGCACCGACACCGCGGTGGATGACGCGCAACTGCACCTCGTCACCGACCTCGATCTCCAACAGCGAGTCCTCCAGCGCCTCGACGGCACCGGACGCGTCGCCCTTGATGATGAGGTTGAGCGTGTCGATCTTGCCTTCGGCCACGGCCTGGTCGAAGTTCTCCAGGCTGATCCGCTTACGGCGCTTGGCCAGCATGGCGTTGCGCTCGGCCGCCTCACGCTTCTCAGCGATCTGGCGAGCGGTGCGATCGTCCTGGGTGACCAGGAAGGTGTCACCGGCGCGCGGCACCGAGGACAGGCCCAGCACCTGGACCGGACGCGACGGCGGGGCCTCGTCGACCGTGGTGCCGTCGTCGTCGAACATCGCCCTGACACGGCCGTGGGCGTTGCCCACCACCATCGTGTCGCCGACGCGCAGGGTGCCGGACTGGACCAGCACCGTGACCACAGCGCCGCGACCCTTGTCGAGGTTCGCCTCGATGGCCACACCGCGCGCGCCCTTGTTGGGGTTGGCGGTGAGTTCCAGGGCGGCGTCGGCGGTCAGCAGGACCGCCGAGAGCAGGTCCTCGATGTTGAGGTTGTTCTTCGCGGAGACGTCCACGAACATCGTGTCGCCGCCGTACTCCTCCGGCACCAGTCCGTACTCGGCCAGCTGGCCGCGGATCTTCTCCGGAGAGGCCTCGGGCTTGTCGATCTTGTTGACCGCGACCACGATCGGCACCTCGGCCGCCTTGGCGTGGTTCAGCGCCTCGATGGTCTGCGGCATGACACCGTCATCGGCCGCCACCACGAGCACGGCGATGTCCGTGGCCTTGGCACCACGGGCACGCATGGCGGTGAACGCCTCGTGACCGGGGGTGTCGATGAAGGTCAGGCTGCGCTCGTCACCGTCATGCTCGACGTCCACCTGGTAGGCACCGATGTGCTGGGTGATACCGCCGGCCTCGCCCTCGGTGACCTTGGTGGAGCGGATGGCGTCCAACAGGCGGGTCTTGCCGTGGTCGACGTGACCCATGACGGTCACGACGGCCGGCCGCTTCTCGAGGTCCTCCTCGGTCTCCGCCTCGGCCTCGGCCTCGAGGTCGATGTCGAAGGTCTCGAGCAGTGCCTTGTCCTCGTCCTCCGGGGAGACGATCTCGATCTTGTAGCCGAGCTCCTCGCCGAGCAACGCGAACGTCTCCTCGTCCAGGGACTGATTGGCGTTCGCCATCTCGCCCAAGTGGAAGAGCACGGTCACGAGTGAGGCGGGGTTCGCCTGGATCTTGTCCGCGAAATCGGAGAGCGAGGAGCCACGGCGCAGACGCACCGCGGTGCTGCCGTCGCCACGCGGGACGCTGACGCCACCGACCGAGGGCGCCGACTGCTGCTCCAGCTCCTGACGCTTCGCGCGCTTCGACTTGCGCTGCTTGCGGCCTCCCGGACCGCCGCGACCGAAGGCACCCTGGGTGCCACCGCGACCGCCACGGCCGCCACGGGGGCCACCGCCGCCTCCACCGGGACCGCCGCCGGGGCCTCCGCCACCGGGACGGCCACGACCGCCACCGCCCGGACGAGCGGAGGCAGGCTGCGGCTTGTTGATGTGGCCCGGCATCATGTTCGGGCTGGGACGGGCGCCACCGGGCTTCGGAGCACCCGTGCCCGCACCGGCGCCAGCACCGGCACCGGCCGGACGCGGGCCACCCGGACGAGGACCGCCGGAGCGCTCACCGGCGTCGGGACGTCCCGAGCGCATGCCCTGCTTGGGCGCGAACGGGTTGTTGCCCGGACGCGGGCCACCCGGACGAGGACCGCCCGGACGGGGGCCCCCGGGACGCGGCGCGCCGGAGCGCTCGCCACCGCGGTCCGAGCCGCGCTCATCGGAGCGCGGAGCGGACTGCTTGGAGGTGTACGGGTTGTTGCCCGGACGGGGACCGCCGGGCTTCGGTGCTCCACTGCGGGCCGGGGACGCCGGCCGTGGCGCGGCGGATCCGGGCTTGGGGGCACCGGACTGCGGGGTCTCCGTCGTCGGGGCGTCAGTCTTCGGGGCTTCAGTCCTCGGAGCGTCGGACTGTGGCGCCTCGGTCTGCGGAGTCTTCGCCTGCGGAGTCTCTGCCTTCGGAGCAGGGGCGGCCGGTCCGGGGGTCGGAGTCTTCCCGACGGCGGCCGGCGACGGGGCGTCGGTGGCCGGGGCAGACGGCTTCTCGGCCGGCTTCTCGGCCGGCGTGGTTTCGGCATTTGCCGTCTTCGAGGGCGTCTTCGAGGCCGTCTTCGAAGACGCCGGTGCAGAAGTCTTCGGGGCGGTCTTGGGCGCGGCATCCGCGTAGGCGGAGCGCAGCTTCTTGACCACGGGGGGTTCGATGGTAGAGGAGGCTGAACGGACGAATTCGCCCATGTCCTGAAGCTTGTTCAGGGCCTCCTTGGATGAAATTCCGAGCTCTTTGGCGAGCTCGTGGACGCGGACCTTGGCCACGGTTCTCCTGTTCTGGTCCGCGTCGTGGCCGTGAGGGGACTCTCAGTCCCCCTGGGCCGCCACCAGCGGACCGTAATGACGGGTGGTGTTCATCGTTGGGCACTCATTGCGTAGTGCTCATCGGGTTTCCATCAGATCTCTGACCCGCTTTCGTCGTCGGTGTTCAGCGCTGGTGCATCCAGGCGCCCAGCCAGCAGTCCCGCTAGGGAAGTCACATCGACCCGGCCACGAAAGGCCCGGTTGAATGCGCCCTTCTTCAGGGCGGTCTGCAGGCAAGCGGTCTCCGGGTGGAGCCAGGCCCCTCGGCCCGGCATGCGGCGGCGCCAGTCGGGAACCACGGATCGGGAATCCGCCTCTCCAACCAACGCCAGTCGCACCAGCTTGGTGTCGTCCTCTTTCCGCCGGCATCCGACGCAGGTGCGCACCGGGGTGTGTGCCTGCATGGGGTGCCTATTCAGCCAGGGAATGGAAATGGACCAGACCTAGTCTACCTCAGTCGGCTCAGGAGCCGGTGTCAGCGGAAATGTCGATGCGCCAACCCGTCAGCTTGGCGGCCAGGCGGGCATTCTGCCCCTCCTTGCCGATCGCCAGGGACAGCACGTCACGAGGAACGACGACGCGAGCGGAACGGGCCGCCTCGTCGATGATCTCCACGGAGCTGACTCGGGCCGGAGAGAGCGAGCTGGAGATGAACTTGGCCGGATCCTCGCTGAAGTCGACGATGTCGATCTTCTCGTCGTTCAGCTCGCTCATCACCGCCCGGACGCGAGAACCCATCTCGCCGATGCAGGCCCCCTTGGCGTTGATGCCGGGCTGAGTCGCCCGGACCGCCATCTTGGTGCGGTGTCCGGCCTCGCGGGCGAGCGCCAGGATCTCGACAGTGCCGTCGGCGATCTCCGGCACCTCCAGTTCGAAGAGTTTCCGGACCAGCCCGGGGTGGGACCGGGACAGGGTGATCGAGGGGCCCTTCAGTCCGCGGTGGACGTCCACCACGTAGGCACGCAGGCGATGCCCGTGCGAGTAGTCCTCCCCCGGAACCTGCTCCGGGGGCGGCAGGACGGCCTCGACGGAGCCGAGGTTCACTTGGATCATGTGCGGATTGGTGCCCTGCTGGATGAGTCCGGAGATCAATTCGCCTTCGCGCCCCTTGAACTGACCGAGCACATGGTCGTCCTCCGCGTCGCGCAGCCGCTGCAGGATGATCTGACGGGCGGTGGAGGCGGCGATGCGGCCGAAGCCCTGAGGGGTGTCGTCGAACTCGCCGACGGCCTGACCGTTCTCGTCGACTTCAGTGGCCCAGACGGTCACGTGGCCGGTCTTGCGGTCGATCTCGGCCCGAGCCTGGGGCAAGGCTCCCGGTGACTTGTGATACGCCATCACCAGAGCCTGTTCGATGGTGGGCACGAGCCGGTCCAGCGGGATCTCACGCTCGGTTTCCAGCATCCGCAGGGCGCTCATGTCGATGTCCACTCAGACCTCCGAGTTCAGTTCTTCACCGGAGGCAACGATGCCACCGCGGGTCAACTCTACCTGCACCTGAGCCGGACCCAAGCGGTCATAGGCATGGCGTTCAGGCGCTCCGACCTTCGCGGGCATCCCCTTCTTGGCCCCCGGCCTCACCGGAACCAGGACGACGCCGTCCTCATCCACGGACTCGATTCGCCCGGTGACGACGGCGGCGGATTCCGTCCCGGGCTCGACCTCCACGGTGACCAGGCGGCCGACGTTGCGGCGCCAGTGCCGGGGTTCCGTCAAGGGCCGGGAGACCCCCGGGGAGGACACCTCGAGCTGATAGGGCTCGGTGCCGAGCTCGGGAAGGTCGTCGTCCGCGGCATCCAGCGCGGTGGAGACCGCCTGGGTCACGGCCGCGATCTCGTCCAGGTCCAGCCCCTCAGTGCCTTCGGTGCGGTCGACAATGACGGTGAGGACTCGCTCGCCGGGCTCGCCGCCGACGGTGACGGCCTCACAGTAGAGTCCGGTGGATTCGACGGCGGGGGCGACCAGGCCGGCCAGACCGGCGGAGCCGGCTGAACCGGTGGTGGAGTGGGGATGTTGCTCTGCGGGCATGATTTCCAGGGTACAGACTCAGGACCATTCGATGATGAGGTCGTAGCCGAGCTTGGCGATGAGCACGAAGACGACGACGAGGAACACGATGCGAATGAATCCCGAGCCGCGGCGGACGGCCATCCGCGCTCCGACATAGCCGCCGATCATGTTGGCGACGCCCAGGAGCAGCCCCAGACCGAGCAGGATGTGGCCGGACGGCCAGAAGAAGGCGATGGCTCCCAGGTTCGTGGCGAGGTTGACGATCTTCGCCTTGGCCGAGCCCTGAAGGAAGTTGTAGCCGAGGATGGCCACGAGTGAGATCACCAGGAAGGTGCCGGTGCCTGGGCCCAGCAGCCCGTCGTAGAAGCCGATGACCAGCCCGATGAGCATGGCCACGGCCACGTGCTGCCGGCCTTCGTAGCGCAGACCGGCGTCGCGGCCCAATTGCGGTTTGGCCGCCGTGAAGATGGCCACGCCGATGAGGGCCAGCACGATGACGGGCTTGATGACTTCGGCCGGCAACAGCGTGGCGACCACGGCACCGCCGAAACTGCCGCCGAGGGCCACCACCGCCATGGGCAGGGCCGTCTTCAGATCAGGGTGCACCCGACGGGCGTAGGTGACTGCGCTCGTGGTGGTGCCGAAAATGGAGCCCATCTTGTTGGTCGCCAACGCCTGGACGGGAGTGATGCCCGGAACCATCAGAATGACCGGGAGCTGGAGCAGCCCTCCGCCGCCGACGACGGCGTCGATCCACCCCGCGGCCAGGCCGGCCAGCACGACCATCACCACGGTGGCGGTGGTGATGTCCTCCAGTCCGGTCAGCACGGCCCGTCCGCCCGGCTGAACACCGCACCGAAGACCGGACCGAACACCAGATCAGCCGGCACGGACGATGTCCGTGATGGACTCCGCTGCGGAGGTTACGTCCAGGTTCTGCGTCTCGCCGGTGGCCCGGTCCTTGACCTCGACGACACCGTCGGCGAGCCCACGGCCGACCACCACAGAGGTCGGAATGCCGATCAACTCCACGTCGGAGAACTTCACGCCGGCGGAGACCTTCTTGCGGTCGTCGTACAGCACGGTCAGCCCGTTGGACTCCAACTCGGTGACGAGCTGCTCGGCAGCCGCGAAAATCTCCTCGCCCTTGCCCGTGGCCACCACGTGCACGTCCGCGGGAGCCACGGCGCGGGGCCAGGCGAGACCCTTCTCATCGTGGTGCGATTCGGCCAGCGCGGCCACGGCCCGGGTGACGCCGATGCCGTAAGAGCCCATGGTGACCACGACCTGCTTGCCGTTCTCGTCCAGAACCTTGAGATCGAGCGCCTCGGCATACTTCCGGCCGAGCTGGAAGATGTGGCCCATCTCGATGCCGCGACGGGTGTGCAGGGAGCCGGAACCGTCCGGAGCGGGATCGCCGTCGCGGACCTCGGTGGCCTCGATGACCCCGTCCCACGTGAAGTCACGGCCGGCCACGAGTCCGAAGACGTGTTGCTGGGAGGCATTGGCTCCCGTGATCCACGTGCTGCCCGAGACGATGCGCGGGTCGACGAAGAAGGGCAGACCGGAGGTGTTGTTGGGTCCGATGTAGCCCTTGACCAGACCGGGGTGCTGGCGCAGGTCATCATCAGAGGCTTGTTCGACGCCGGGCTCTCCGGTGACCTCCAGCAGCGCGCCGATGCCGGCCTCAAGGCGCTTGAGGTCGACCTCGCGGTCGCCCGGGACTGCCACGATGAACTGACGGCGCTCGCCTCCGTCCAGCACGGCGGTCAGGACGACGCACTTGAGGGTGTCGGCGGCATTCCACGGTCGGTCATCTCGCGGCACCAGCTGATTGGAGACGTCCACCAGGGTGGCGATCGTGGTCGAGTCCGGGGTCTGACGGACCTCGGCCGGCGGTGCGTCGGTGTAGTCGCTCTCCGCCGGGGGCACCGTGGTGACGGCCTCCACGTTGGCGCGGTAGCCGCCGTCGGACTCCACGAAGGTGTCCTCGCCGATCGGCGAGGGATGCAGGAACTCTTCCGACCGCGAACCGCCCATGGCCCCGGCCTGGGCCCGGACGGGGACGACCTGAAGGCCCAAGCGGGCGAAGATCTTCTGGTACGCGGCCCGGTGGTCGGCATAGGCCTGGTCCAGGCCGGCGTCGTCCACGGTGAAGGAGTACGAGTCCTTCATGATGAACTCGCGCACACGCAGCAGCCCCGCCCGCGGACGTGCCTCGTCACGGTACTTGGCCTGGATCTGGTACAGATACGCCGGCAAGTCCTTGTAGGAGGAGTAGTGGTCCTTGACCAGCAGGGTGAACATCTCCTCGTGAGTCGGCGCGAGCAGGAAATCGGCGCCCTTGCGGTCCTGGAGACGGAACAGGGCATCACCGTAGTCCGCCCAGCGCCCGGTGGCCTCGTAGGGTTCGCGGGGCAACAGCGCCGGGAATTCGACCTCCTGGCCGCCGATCGCGTCCATCTCCTCGCGGACGATGCGCTCGACCTTGTTCTTCACCCGCAGGCCCAGCGGCAGCCACGTGTAGGCGCCGGGGCCGGAACGGCGAATGTATCCGGCACGGACGAGCAGCCGGTGGCTGGCCACCTCGGCGTCGGCCGGGTCGTCGCGCAGAGTACGCAGGAACAGGGTGGACATGCGCAAGGGCACTTCGGGCTCCGATCGGTGGGGATGAGAATCTGGGATGTTCTGCGGCGAGGAGTGAGCTCAGCCGTCGAGTTCGGTGCGCAGAGCGTTGATGAGCTCCACGCCGTCGTCGGTGGTCTTCGTCTCCCCGCCCGCTGCAGTCCCGGCGCAGGTGATCAGCCGCTCTCCGTCCTGAACGTAGACCGTGGTGGAGGTGCTGTCGCCCTGGCCGGGCGGCAGTGAGCCGCCGTCGACGGAGACCGTCGTGTTGATGGTCAGGCCGAGCACCGCGTCACCGTCTGCCTGGACGTCGGCGACCTCCATCGTGGCGTCCGCTTCGATGCCCTCGGCCATCTCGACCGAATAGCTCGGGCACGCATCGGCGTACTCCTCGTACCCGGCGATGGCCTCACCGGCGGCCGCGGCGTCCGGGTAGAGGGCCACGCTGAGCAGATCCGAGGCCGCCGAGGTCTCGGTGGTGTCCACCACGACCCCGCCGGTCAGTTCGGTGCCCTCCGGCAGTTCTCCGGAGGCGGCGAATCGGCCTTCGGGGCCGCACTCCTCCGGGGTGATGGTGACCGAGTCGCTCAGCCCCTGGCTGGATCGCTGCAACTCTTCGAGTTGAGCTCCGGTGACGATCTGGGTCTGATCGCCGAGCACCTCTCGCAGGGCGTCCTTGACCCGGCCGGTGTCGTTGGAGTCAGATGCGGACGGTGATCCAGACGCGCTCTCGCTGCTGGCCGGAGTGGTGGCCGGGGTGGCGGGCGGAGTGGCGGTCTGGGCGGTGGTCTCGGGGCTCCCGGAGGAGCCGTCGGGATCATTCTCCGAGCCGCCGCATCCGGCGAGGCTCAGGGTGAGCAGACCCGTGAGCAGTCCGGTCCCCAGGACGGCTGACAGGGTTCCGCGCCGGGTACGGGCGTGCTGGCGGTTCATGTGAAAAGCATAGGTCACCGCCCCGGCCTTCCGGCGCCGGGCAGCGCACGTGGCGACAACGGCGACAACAACGCGGTTATAGCAACGCAGCTATAGCAACACCGTGGCGAAGGTGCCCACCTGATCGAACCCGACGGTACGGTACGTCCGCAGCGCGGCGGTGTTGTAGCGGTTCACGTACAGGCTCACGTGCGGGGCGATCGATTGGGCATACTGCACGACGGCGGCCACGGACGGGGCGGCCAACCCCTGGCCGCGCTCTGAGGGGTCGACCCAGACTCCCTGGATCTGGGTGCAGTCCGAGGACACCACCCCGAGGTCGGCCTTGAACCGGACGCGACCGGCGTCGTCACAGTCCACGAGGGACCAGCGGTTCCGGATCAGCTCCTCCACGCGCAGCCGGTACTGGGCGGCGCCGTTCTGCAGCGGAGAGAACCCCAGCTCCTCCTCGAACATGGCCACGCACGCGGGCAGCACGGCGGAGAATTCCTCGGGGACGGCCGGCCGCACTCGCGGGGAAGGTTCGACGGCGGGCGGTCCGTCGAGCACCATCAGCGGCTGGTCATCCCGCACTTGGCGCGCTCGCTGCGCGCCGCGGGAGAGTTCTGACCAGAGCGCCAAGACCGCCTCGCGCGGACCGTAGACGGAGGCGAATCGACGGCGCAGGGCGGTCAGGGCCAGACCGAAGAGTCGACCGGCCTCGGCGTCGGCAGCGACCGGGACCACGTTGGCTCCGACCCAGCAGGCCGCTTCCAGCACCGGCGCGTCAGTGGCTCGATCAGGCCCGAAGATGCCGAGGAAGAGCGAGCCGCCGGCACGGATGGGCCCGGCGTGCCGCCCCTTCTCGAGGGTCGACTGGACGAAGCAGTTCGCCACGGGATCTTGCGCCACCAGCGCGGACAGGGCCGGGGTGTCGTCCTGGCTCAGGACCCGAACGGCCCCTCCGGAGGCCCGGCGGACGGCCTCGTCAGGAGACGGTGACCATGGGCGAGCCCTGGACAGGATTCTGGCCATCGGTGCCCTCCTCGCCGCCCTCCAGTCCGGACTCCGCGGCGATGCGCCGGGCTTCCTCGAGCAGGGTCTCCACGATCTGGTCCTCGGGGACCGTCTTGACGACCTCGCCCTTGATGAAGATCTGGCCCTTTCCGTTGCCGGAGGCCACGCCGAGGTCTGCCTCGCGTGCCTCTCCGGGGCCGTTCACCACGCAGCCCATCACGGCCACGCGCAGCGGCACGGTGAGGTCCTTCAGGCCCTCGGTGACCTCGTCGGCCAGGGCGTACACGTCCACCTGGGCGCGTCCACAGGAGGGGCAGGAGACGATGTCCAGCTTGCGTTCGCGCAGGTTCAGGGACTGCAGGATCTGCAGTCCGACCTTGACCTCCTCCACCGGAGGGGCGGACAGCGAGACCCGGATCGTGTCACCGATGCCCTTGCCGAGCAGATAGCCGAAGGCGGTCGCGGACTTGATGGTGCCCTGGAACGCGGGTCCGGCCTCGGTCACACCGAGGTGCAGTGGCCAGTCCCCCTCTTGGGCCAGCAGCTCGTACGCGCGGGCCATCACCACGGGGTCGTTGTGCTTGACCGAGATCTTGAAGTCGCGGAAGCCGTGCTCCTCGAACAGGGACGCCTCCCAGACGGCGGATTCGACGAGCGCCTCCGGAGTGGCCTTGCCGTACTTCTCGAGCAGCCTCTTGTCCAGGGAGCCGGCGTTGACGCCGATCCGCAGCGAGGTGCCGTGCTCGGAGGCGGCTTGCGCGATCTCCTTGACCTGGTCGTCGAATTTCTTGATGTTGCCCGGGTTCACCCGCACGGCGCCGCAGCCGGCCTCGATCGCCGCGAAGACGTACTTGGGCTGGAAGTGGATGTCCGCGATCACCGGGATCGTGGACTGCTGGGCGATGACCTTGAGGGCTTCGGCGTCCTTGTCCGTGGGACAGGCCACGCGCACGATGTCACAGCCGGCGGCAGTGAGTTCGGCGATCTGCTGCAGAGTGGCGCCGATGTCGTGCGTCTTGGTGGTGGTCATCGACTGCACGGACACCGGGTGGTCGGAACCGACGCCGACGCGCCCCACCGACAACTGCCGGGTGGTACGGCGCGGTGCCAGGACCGGCGGTGGTGCGGCGGGCAGGCCTAAGCTGACGGGCACGGATGACTCCTGTGAGGTTCGGGGCTTCCTTCTCCCCAGTCTACTGGTACGAGACGAACCACGGCTGGGGGGTGACCTCCGTCATGGTGCGTTCCGGGGTGAACGTCGGGGCGTCCTCATCGATGAAGTTCTTCCATCCCAAGTGCGTCCCGGACGGCAGGTCCTTCTTGAGTGAACGCCAGGTTTCCAGTTTCTGTTCCGCGGACCCATTGCCGTCCGCGTGGACCATCAGCGCCAGCCCCTCACGGGGCTTCACCGCTGCTCGATCCGGGATCATCTGCGTCCGGAATTGGTGCAGGATCACCAGCTTCTCGGGCAGTCGGTGCTCGGCGACCAGCTCAGCGAGCCAGGCGGTGGTCTCATTGATCTCCGCGGCGGAGACCTGACCGATCTGCTCCATATGCCGCTGCCCGGGCTGCAGTCGCCACTCCGGGTCCAGTGCCAGGCCCACGTGAGGCTGCCGCAACAGGGACTCGAACGATGCGGCCTGCGTGGGGAAATCCTGGGTGCCCGGTTGCAGGTCCAACACCACGTAGGTGTCGGCCTTGCCGGCGGCCTCGACCCAGACGGCCAAGCGATCCGGGTCGACCGGGGTGGTGTAGTCGCCCGTGGGCCCTCCCGCAGAGGAGGCGACGGTGGCGATGACCTCGAAGGCCGGAATCACCGGTTCCTCGCTGTACTGCTGGTATTCCTTGGCCAGGTCGGCGACGCGCGTCAGGGCCTCGTCCACGTCCTGCTCCCCCAGCACGCCGAGTGAACCCGTCCCCGGAGTGCCGTACAGGGCCACCATGCGGCGGTCCGGAAACAGCGTGGTGCCGCCGCCCGGGAGCTCGGGCACCGGGGGCGGAGTGGGAGTCGGCGTGGTGCTGGGAGTGGAGCCCGACGGCGGCGTGGCACCGGAGGCGGACGAGCCGCCGTCGCTCGGGCTCGGTTCGACGGTCGGTGTGCATCCGGCCAAGACCGTGGCGGCGCCCAATCCCCCGAGCCCGGTCAGCAGCCGGCGTCGGGACAGACCGGTGGCGTCAGAGCTATACAGCACCACAGCGGTGTCAGGCGCCTTCCCCGCGGATGGTCGCAGCCTGGTCGCCGACGGCGCAGGACCACTCGTGGACCTCGACCGAGGAGATCAGCCCCTGCTTGTTGAAAGGATCGGCCTCGAGCAGATCGCGGACGGTTTCCGGCGAGTCGACCTTGAGGAGCAACAGGGCCGCAGCCGGATCGTCGACGTAGGCGCCGGCGGCGACCAGGGTCGAGCCCAAGCCGACCAGGAAATCGCGATGGGCCGGACGATGAGCGTCGCGCTCGTCCCCCATTCCGGCGAGGTAGAAGTACTGAACGGCATAGATCTTCTGGGATTCGGCCATGACTCCACCCTAAGCCCGAAGCGCCGGATCGATTCAGAACACGCGGATCGGATCCACAATGTCCGCGATGATCAGCAGGACGCCCATGCCCAGCAGGGCGATGCCGACCACATAGGTCAACGGCAACAGCCGGGCGATGTCGAAGACCCCAGGGTCCTTGCGCTTGGTCAGCTTGGCCCAGCTCCGGCGGATGGCTTCCCACAGCGCCCCGGCCACGTGCCCGCCGTCCAGCGGCAGCAGTGGGATGAGGTTGAACACCATGAGGGCGACGTTCACGCCTGCCACCAGGGACAGCAGCATCGAGGACTTGTCCTGCAGCGGCACGTCCTCCAGCGCTGCGGCCTCTCCGGCGATCCGACCCACGCCGACCACGGACATCGGTCCGTTGGGATCGCGTTCCTCCGGACCGAAGACGGCGACGGCGGTGTCCCACAGCTTCACGGGCAGCACCACGACGACTTCCGCGGTGGCCTGGAGCTGTTGGCCCATCACGGGGAAGGTCTCGGTGACCGGTTGCGGAACGTTCGCCATCTGTGAGCCCATGCCCACGAAGCCGACCTTCTCCGTGACCGTGCTGCCGTCCGGTGCGGTCTCCACGCGGCCCATCGAATCCGTGACCGGCCGCTCGGTGAGCTTCGGGGTGATGGTGCCGTGGTGTTCGGTACCGTCGCGCTGCCAGGTGATCTCCGTGGGCTGGCCGGCACGCTCGCGGATGGCCGAGGACAACTCGTCCCAACTCTCGACCGGCTGCCCGTTGAAGGCGGTGATGGTGTCCCCGGGTTGCAACCCGGCCTCGAAGGCCGGAGCGGGCGGATCGTCGGACTGGCAGTCCTGCTGCCCCGCGGCGGCCCGCTGCTGCTGAGCGGCGGCTGGGACCACGCACTTGAAGACCTCGGACACCGTGGTGGTGCCGGTGGCCACGCCGGTGGTCGTCACGAGCACGGCCGTCAGCACGAAGGCGATGAGGAGGTTCATGAACGGGCCGCCGAGCATGATGACGATCCGCTTCCACACCGGCAGGGAGATGAACATTCGCTTCTCGTCGCCGGGCCGCAGCTCTTCGGCGGACATCTGCCGCGCGTCCGAGGCCATCTGCTGGAACAGACCGGTGCTGGCGCTGCGCGGCTTCTCCCCCTGCTCGGGATGCTCGGGCGGATACATCCCCACCATGGAGACGTAACCGCCCAGGGGAATCGCCTTGATCCCGTACTCGGTCTCACCGCGGCGACGCGAGAACACCGTCGGGCCGAAACCGACCATGTACTGGGTGACGCGGACGCCGAAGAGTTTGGCCGGCACCAAGTGCCCGACCTCGTGCAGGGCGATCGACAGCGCGATCCCGATCGCCACAGCGAGGACACCGAGCACGAACCAGAGGATCTCCATGGTCAGATGCGTCCTTTCTGTCCTGACGGCCAGCGGGCCTGCGCGGTCGACCGGGCCCACTGCTCCGCGGCGGCCAGCGAGTCGACCGACAGTTCCTCATCGCCCAGCACGGCACGGGGGTCATAGTCCTCGACGACGGCCCGGACCGTGTCCACGATGCCGGGGAATGGGATCAGACCGTCATGGAACGCCTGGACGGCCTCTTCGTTGGCCGCGTTGTAGACGGCCATATGGGTCGCGGAGGCACGGGCCGCCTCCTTGGCCAGGCGCACCGCGGGAAAAGCGATCTCGTCCAGGGGCTCGAAAGTCCAGGTGGCCGCCGTCGTCCAGTCACAGGCCGGGGCCGCCCCCGGGACGCGCTGCGGCCACCCGAGGCCCAGGGCGATGGGCAGTCTCATGTCCGGCGGGGAGGCCTGGGCGATCGTGGAACCGTCGGTGAACTCGACCATCGAGTGAACCACGGACTGCGGGTGGACGACGACGTCGATCGCCTCCAGCGGGACGTCGAACAACAGGTGCGCCTCGATGACCTCGAGGGCCTTGTTGACCATCGATGCCGAGTTGGTCGTGACCACCGAGCCCATCGTCCACGTCGGGTGGGCCAGGGCCTCGGCCGGGGTGACGCGCTGCAGCTCGTCCCGGCTGCGTCCTCGGAACGGGCCTCCCGAGGCCGTCAGCACGAGCCGCCGCACCTCACCCGCCGTCCCGGAACGCAGAGCCTGTGCCAGGGCGGAATGCTCGGAGTCCACCGGGATGAGCTGGCCGGGAGCGGCGGCCTGTTTGACCAGGGATCCTCCGACGATCAGGGATTCCTTGTTCGCCAGGGCCAGCAGATGCCCCGCACGCAGAGCGGCGAGCGTCGGTGCCAGTCCGATGGAACCCGTGATGCCGTTGAGCACGACGTCGGCCCCCTCCCACGCGGCCACGTCCGCCGCCGCGCTGGGGCCACAGAACAGCATCGGCTCGGGCGTGGGCACCCCGGCCCGGCTGGCCGCGGCCGCCAGGGCGGCGGCGAGGTCGTCACGGCTGGCGGTGGCACTGCCGAGAACCTGCGCACCGGTCGCCACGGCCTGCCGGGCCAGCAGATCGGTGTTGGACCCTCCGGACAGCGCGACGACCTCGAAGCGATCCGGCGCGCCGGCGATGACCTCCAGGCCCTGGGTGCCGATCGATCCGGTCGAGCCGATCAGGGTGACCCGGCGTCGGGCACCGGGGTCTGCGGCGGGATGCTCTGCGGCAGCGACAGTGGCTGAGGGGAAGGGCGTCACCGCTCCATTATGGCCGCTCGCGCTGAGAGCCGGCTCCACCCCGAGGCGGACAGCCGAAAACCCCGGAACACTCCCAGCTGGGAGCGTTCCGGGGCCGGCGTCGGGACTCTAGTGGTCCACTGCCTTTTCGGC
The DNA here is from genome assembly GCF_042665635.1 of Citricoccus sp. GCM10030269. Taxonomy (NCBI): domain Bacteria; kingdom Bacillati; phylum Actinomycetota; class Actinomycetes; order Micrococcales; family Micrococcaceae; genus Citricoccus; species Citricoccus sp. GCM10030269. The sequence continues at coordinate 891,853 of NZ_JBHTCV010000005.1, forward strand.
GCCGACGCCGGTGAGCGAGCGGACTTCCATCTCCGCCTGCTTGACCGGGTCCTCCGTGCGACGGTCCAGCGTGGAACCGAGCCAGCCGAGGAAGAACGCCAGCGGGATCGAGATGAGCCCCGGGTTCTTCAGCGGGAACCAGGCGAAGTCCGCCGTCGGGATCATCGACGTCTCCGAGCCGGAGACCACCGGCGAGAAAGCGATCAGAATGATCGCCGCCGCCAGACCGCCGTACATCGACCACAGTGCTCCGCGGGTGGTGAAGCCCTTCCAGAACAGCGAGTAGAGGATGGTCGGCAGGTTGGCCGAGGCCGCCACCGCGAAGGCCAGCGCCACCAGGAAGGCGACGTTCTGGCCCTGAGCGCCGATGCCGCCCACGATCGCCAGGATGCCGATGACCACCACGGTGCGGCGGGCGATCTTGACCTCCTTCTCCGGGGTGGTCTGATCCTTCGCCAGGACGTTGGCGTAGATGTCGTGCGCGAAGGAGGCGGCCGCGGTGATGGTCAGGCCCGCCACCACCGCGAGGATGGTGGCGAAGGCCACGGCCGAGATGAGACCCAGCAGCAGCGGACCACCGAGCTCGAACGCCAGCAGCGGTGCCGCCGAGTTCACTCCGCCCGGTGCTGCGTTCACCCGGTCCGGACCGATGAGCGCGCCGGCGCCGTAGCCCAACACGAGGGTGAACAGGTAGAAGGCGCCGATGAGCACGATGGCCCAGACCACGGACTTGCGCGCTTCCTTGGCCGTGGGCACCGTGTAGAACCGCATCAGCACGTGCGGCAGACCCGCGGTGCCGAGCACCAGGGCCAGTCCGAGCGAGAGGAAGTCGAGCTTCGTGACCTCACTGATGCCGTACTGCAGCCCCGGGTTGAGCAAGGCTTCGTTTCCGCCGGTCTCCACGGCGGCCCCCAGCAGTTCCGAGAGGTTGAAGCCGTACATGGCCAGGACCCAGATGGTCATGACGAAGGCGCCGGCGATCAGCAGGCAGGCCTTGATGATCTGGACCCACGTGGTGCCCTTCATGCCACCGATCAGCACGTAGACGATCATCAGCGCGCCGACCACGGCGATGACCACGGACTGACCGAGCCGGGAATCGATGCCCAGCAACAGCGAGACCAGCGCGCCGGCGCCGGCCATCTGCGCCAACAGGTAGAAGAGGCAGACCATCAGTGTGGCCAGGGCCGCCGCGATCCGGACGGGACGTTGCCGCAACCGGAAGGAGAGCACGTCCGCCATGGTGTATTTGCCGGTGTTGCGCAACAGTTCGGCCACCAGCAGCAGGGCGACCAGCCACGCGACCAGGAACCCGATCGAGTACAGGAAGCCGTCATATCCGTTGATGGCAATGGCTCCCACGATTCCGAGGAACGAGGCCGCGGAGAGGTAGTCCCCGGCGATGGCCGTGCCGTTCTGGGTGCCGGAGAAGGAGCGGCCGCCGGCGTAGTAGTCCGCAGCGGTCTTGGTGTTCTTCGAGGCCCGCAGCACGATCACCAGGGTGATGGCCACGAACAGTCCGAAGATCGAAATGTTCAACCACGGCTCGCCGACGTTGGTCGAAGCCGCTGTTGTCAGGACGGGAAGGGAATTCACAGCTGGCCTCCTCGGGCTCGGTGAGCTGGATCGGTCGGATCAGCCGGGTCGGCCGGGGTGGCGGGGGTGACCGGAGCATCCGGATCGGTCGGAACGCTCGGATCGGTTTCCCGCGCCAGGCTCTGGTTGGCGATGGAGGGGTCGAGGGCCTCGATCTCCTCGCGAATGGCCGTGGCCTGGGGATCGAGCTTCCGGTTGGCGAAGCCGACGTAGAGCCCGGTGATCACGAAGGTGGAGACGAACTGCAGGAGGCCGATGAGCAGCCCCAGGTTGATGTTGCCCACGACGCGGATCGACATGAACTCGGGGGCGTAGGCCGCGAGGATGACATAGAGGAAGTACCAGACGATGAAGACGACAGTCCACGGGAAGACGAAGCTTCGGTGCGAACGGCGCAATCCCTGGAACTGTGGAGTGGCCTGAACGGCCCGGAAATCGACGTGACCGTTGTCGGCCAGGTCAGGATGTGGTGCAGAAGACACGAATCCCCCTGTCAGGTGGGTACGTTGCGGTTACCGAAGAGTATGACTCGGTCATCCTATGGGCAGAGTGACAAGGATCACAGCCCCACGCGCGATCTTTCTTCGTGGCGGCCTCGTCACCGGCCCTCAGGACGGCGTGATCGGGTACGGCCCGCATTCCGCGTACAGTGTCTTCGAGGGCCCTGGTGATTCCGGCTCCGTACCGTGACGAGGAGGTCACCGTTTCCGTGCAACTTCGTGAAGTCCGATCCGAGGACCTGGACCGCTTCTTTGAGCACCAGCAGGATCCCGAGGCCAACCAGATGGCCGCTTTCGCCCCGCGCAATCCACAGGATCGCGGCGTCTTCGATTACCACTGGTCACGACTGCTCGACGACCCGTCCACGACAGTCCGGACCATCGAGCAGGACGGCCAGGTGGCCGGGGCGATCATCGTGTCCGGCATCGGCAGCTCGCCCGAGCTCTCCTTCTGGACGGCCCGGGAGTTCTGGGGCCAGGGCATCACCACCTCGGCCGTCGACGCCCTCTTGGAGACGTTCACGGACCGCCCGCTGCAGGCCCACGTGCCCGCCGACAACATCGGCTCTCAGAAGATCCTCACCCGGCGTGGGTTCGCCGTGGTCGGCGAGGACAAGAACTTCTCCAACGCCCGGTCAGAGGTGGTCACCGAGCTCATCATGCAGCTCGGCTGACCGGTTAGTCCTCCAGGACCGCCAGAACATCGATGGCGGCGTCCAGGAAGGCGTCCACCTGGGCCTCGTCGTAGCCGTTCGCGCCCTCACCGGCAGAGAAGACGGCTCGGCGAAGGTCGTCGGCGCGCACGTCATCGCGTCCCATGAACCGGGCCGAGAGCCGGTGGCACAGCGCATCCACTTCGGCTATGTCGTAACTGGCGCCCGTGGAGGAGCCTGTTTTGCCCCGCCGACCGTGACCGGACGTCGACGGACGACGGAACCGCTCGCCGTCGGGACGGTCCAGGCGGCCACGCAGAACGTCGATCGACGCGTTGACGCGGGCGTTCCACGCGTCCTCGCCCTCGGCCTCGATCCGCTCGGCGCGCTCCGCCTTGGCCAGCGCGTCCTCTAACCGGTCCAAGACGTCGTCGACCTGGTCGGCACGGTAGCCACCCTTGACCGCGTCGAAGGAGACGTGGCGAATGTCCGACGACCGCAGTCCCCCGCCGCCCTCATAGGCCAGGCGGGCCCGGGCCATAAAGTCGTCGACCTGCTTGCGGTGATAGCCGAAGGTGCCGCGATCGGCGAGCTCGAAGGGCTGCCGGTCGGCGGAGTCCATCACCTGCTGCTGCAGGCCGTCGGTCTCCTGCCGTGTGCCGTGGTCCATCGGGGAGGCTCCTTCGCGCCGAATCCGTGTGCATTCTCATCGTAGCCAGCCGGCCGATCAGGATCGGTGAGGCGGCGGGAGTGTCTGCCTCAGACGAACGGCAGGCTCAGACGAACGGCAGGGCGAAGACCATGTACGCCACCGGAGCGGAGAAGACGAGTGAGTCCAGGCGGTCCATCGCCCCGCCGTGCCCGGGCAGCATCGAACCCATGTCCTTGATATTGAGTTCGCGCTTGACCATGGACTCGGCGAAATCGCCGGCGGTGGCCGAGGCCACCGTCAGCAGCCCGAGCAGACTGCCGACCCACCAGGGGTGTTCCAACATCAGTTGGACGGCCACGGTCCCGACGACGACGGAACCGACCACCGAGCCGGCGAAGCCCTCCCAGGACTTCTTGGGACTGATTTTGGGGGCCATGGGGTGCCGGCCGAACGAGGCACCGAGGATGTAGCCGAAGGTGTCGTTCGAGACCACCATGAGCAGCATGCAGGCGACCATCAGATTGCCCTGGTCCTGGCCGAGCAGTGCGACGGCGAAGGACAGCAGGAACGGCACCCACATCACGATGAACGCCGAGGCCATCACCGATTCTCCGCGCGCCGGCAGGTCCTCGACCACCGCCCAGACGAGGATCAGCAGCACCGTCCCCAGCAACGCCAGGACCAGTGCCTCGGCTCCTCCGCTGAAGGCTCCGAGGGGCATCGCGATGGCGCCCGCCCACAACGGCACCATGGGGATGTCCAGGCCTCGGCGGGAGATCGCTCCGGCGGCTTCCGTCACCCCGAGCAGCAACAGGGCGATCACCAGGATCGCCAGCACGACCGGAAGCCAGATCAGGCCCACCAGCGCCCCGCCCAAGAGCAACAGCCCGACGACGATCGCGGCCGGGAGGTTGCGCCCGGCCTTGGCCTGACGAGCCTGGGCGGCTTCCTGTTCCCGCCGCTGTCGCCGCGTCAACGGCGGTTCCGAATCCGGAACCGCCCGCGGATCGACGAGTGCGGAGGGATCGGTCATGGCAGGTTCTTCGGCGTCACTCAGACCTCGAGGAGTTCGGCTTCCTTGCGCTTGGCCATCTCGTCGATCTCGTCGGTGTGCTTCCGGGTCATGGCGTCGAGTTCCTTCTCGGCGCGGGCGCCCTCGTCCTCGCCGATCTCGCCGTCCTTGACCATCTTGTCCAGGGCTTCCTTGGCCTTCCGGCGCGAATTGCGCAAGGAGACCTTGTGGTCTTCGGCCTTGGTCTTGACGAGCTTGACGTACTCCTTGCGGCGCTCCTCGGTGAGCTCCGGCATGACGATCCGGATGACCTTGCCGTCATTGGACGGGTTCGCTCCGACCTCCGAATCGGACAGGGCCTTCTCGATGTTGCGCAGCGCCGAGGAGTCGAAGGGGGTGATGAGCAGGGTGCGGGCGTCCGTCGTCGTGAAGGAGGCGAGCTGCTGCAGCGGGGTGTACGAACCGTAGTAGTCCACCATCACCTTGGAGTAGAGCCCGGGATTCGCCCGGCCGGTGCGGACCGAGGCGAAGTCCTCGCGAGTGGCCTCGATGGTCTTCTCCATCTGCTCGGCGGCAGCCTGAAGGGTTTCCTGCGTCACGTTGTCTCCTGAGGTCTGAACGGGTTGGTGTCAATCCTAGGACACCGGCGGTTGCGCCGGGGCCAGCGGGCGCCGCTCGTCGCGGCCGCGCACGTCTCAGACGGTGACGGTGGTGCCGATACGCTCGCCGAGCAGTGCCCGAGTGACGTTGCCGTGGCCTTCCATGCCGAACACCATCATGGAGAGTCCGTTGTCCTTGCACATGGTCATGGCGGTCTGATCCATCACGCGAATGTTGTTCAGCAACGCCTCGTCGTAGGTCAGGTGGGCGTACTTCTCTGCGGAGGGGTCCTTCTTCGGGTCTGCTGTGTAGACCCCGTCGACGCCGGATTTGGCCATCAGGACCTCGTCCGCGCCGATCTCCAGCGCCCGCTGGGCGGCCACGGTGTCCGTGGAGAAATACGGCAGACCGGTACCGGCGCCGAAGATCACCACACGGCCCTTCTGCATGTGCCGCACGGCGCGCAGGGGGATGTAGGGCTCGGCGACCTGTTCCATATGGATGGCCGACTGGACGCGGGTTGAGACACCGGCCTGTTCCAAGAGGTCTTGCAGAGCCAGGCAGTTCATCACCGTGCCGAGCATGCCCATGTAGTCCGCCCGACGACGGTCCATGCCGTTCTCGGACAGCTCGGCGCCGCGGAAGAAGTTGCCGCCGCCCACCACGATGGCGATCTCGACTTCACCGCGCGCGTCGGCGATCTGCTGGGCCGTGTTGCGGACGGTGGAGGGATCCACGCCGACTTTGCCGCCGCCGAAGACCTCCCCGGAGAGCTTCAGCAGCACCCGCCGCTTGCCGGTGCGGCCCGTGTTGCCGTGCGTGTCACCCGCCTGGGCCTGTTGCAGATCGCGTGACTCGTTGAAGGACTGGGCTTCGCGGATGTCCGGCGTCGTGCGGGATTCTGGGCTCTCCATGGGCTGGCCTCCTGGGCTCATCGATGAGGCGGATGTGGCAGATCGGCCCGAAGGGCACCGGGATCTGGTCAGGGAAATGGGCAGAGAAAAGGGGGTGGTCACCCATAGTGGATGGCCACCCCCTCTCAGGTCGTTCCGCGCTGCGGTCTATGCGATCCTACAGCGTGGCGACAAGGCGGAGTGCCGCGTGATCAGTTGCCGACGCGGAACCGCGCGAAACCGGCCACGGAGGTGCCGGCCTCGGACAGCACCTTGCCGACGCTCTGCTTGGGATCCTTGGCGAAGGGCTGGTCCACCAGCACGGACTCCTTGTAGAAGCCCGTCAGGCGCCCTTCGACGATCTTCGGCAGTGCCTGCTCCGGCTTGCCCTCGGCGCGAGCGGTCTCGTCGGCGATGCGGCGCTCATTCTCCACGGTCTCCGCCGGCACGTCCCCGCGAGAGAGGTAGCGCGGGGCGAACGCGGCGGTGTGAACGGCCACGTCGTGCGCAGCGGTCTGAGCGGCCTCGGAATCGGCGTCCACGGCCAGCAGGACTCCCACCTGAGCCGGCAGGTCCTTGGAGGTGCGGTGCAGGTAGGCGTCCACGAAGGCGCCTTCCACACGGGCGATCCGGCGCACGACGACCTTCTCGCCGAGAATGGCGCCCTCGTCGGTGACGTGGTCGGCCAGGGTGCGGCCGTTGTACTCGGCGGCGAGCAGCGCCTCGAGGTCGGCAGCGCCGGAGGACACGGCCACGTCGAGGACCGTGTTGCCGAGTTCGATGAACTTCTCGTTCTTGGCCACGAAGTCGGTCTCGCAGTTGATCTCGATCATGACGCCGACGCCGTTGTTGACGGCAGCAGTGACCAGGCCCTCGACCGCGGCGCGGCCTTCACGCTTGGTGACGCCCTTGAGGCCCTTGACGCGGATGATCTCGGTGGCCTTGTCGGCATCGCCGTTGGCCTCGTCCAGTGCCTTCTTGACGTCCATCATTCCGGCGCCGGTGCGCTCGCGCAGGGCCTTGATGTCAGCGGCGGTGTAGTTCGCCATGCGTGGTACCCATCCTTACCTGTAGCGGGGTTGTCCCTCAGTGGTGTTGTGGCGGTCAGTGGTTCTGGGCCCGGGCGGCCCGGGCAAACGCCGGCCGGCCCCACGGAGGGGCCGGCCGGCGTTCGGGTCACTTGGCCTCGGTGGCCTCGGTGGCGTCCGCTGCCGGAGTCTCGGCTGCCGGGTTCTCGGCGGCCTCGGGGCTCTGGGTGGCCGGGGCCTCCGGGTCCTCAGCGGCTGCGGCGACGTCAGCGGCGTCGGCCGACTCCGGCACGGACTCGGCGGCCTCGACGTCTGCCCGAGAAGCCTGCTCGCCCTGCGGCGAGGACATTCCGCCCGTGGCCGAACCAGCCTCGGCCTGCTCGGCCTGGTGCTGCTCGAGCAGCTCGCGCTCCCACTCGGCCATCGGCTCTTCAGCCGCCTCGGAACCGGACTTGCCCTGGTTGCGGGCGATGAGGCCCTCGGCCACGGCGTCGGCGACCACCCGGGTCAACAGGTTGACGGAGCGGATCGCGTCGTCGTTGCCCGGGATCGGGTAGGTGACCTCGTCCGGATCGCAGTTGGTGTCGAGGATGGCGACGACCGGGATGCCCAGCTTCTGGGCCTCGTCCACGGCGAGGTGTTCCTTCTTGGTGTCCACGATCCAGACCGCCGACGGCGTCTTGGTCATGTTGCGGATACCACCGAGGTTGGCCTCGAGCTTGGTGAGCTCGCGCTGCAGCAGCAGCAACTCCTTCTTGGTGTGGCCGGAACCGGCGACGTCCTCGAAGTCGATCTCCTCGAGCTCCTTCATGCGCTGCACGCGCTTGGAGACGGTCGCGAAGTTGGTCAGCATTCCGCCGAGCCAGCGGTGGTTGACATAGGGCATCCCCACGCGGGTCGCCTGCTCGGCGATCGCTTCCTGGCCCTGCTTCTTGGTGCCGACGAAGAGAATGGTGCCACCGTGGGCCACCGTCTCCTTGACGAATTCGAAGGCCCGGTCGATGTAGGACAGGGACTGCTGCAGGTCGATGATGTAGATGCCGTTGCGCTCGGTGAAAATGAAGCGCTTCATCTTGGGGTTCCAACGGCGGGTCTGGTGTCCGAAGTGGACGCCGGAGTCCAGCAGCTGGCGCATGGTGACGACAGGCATGTCGCTCCTTGGTGAGGTTGTCGGTTGTCGACCGTCCCGGTGTGGTTCGGTCCCTGGCATGGGCTGCGGGCGGACCCGGCATCCCCGACGCTGACCCGGCCGCACCCGTGAGTGCGATCGGGACCGATGGTGGGGACCTGCCGTACCCGAGGCGGAACCATCAAGGGTTCCGCTGGGCCGGCATCAGTCATACGCGTAGTCAGCGGTGCGTCTCCGGCCAGATGGCCAGGCACACAACTGCTGGGCCAATCTTACCTCAGCCGCCCCAGTGCTCTGAACCGGTTCCTCCACAGGGATTCCTCCTCCACAGAGCCCCAACGCGGCCGCGTCGTCCACCTCCGGCCCGGACACCACCGGCACGCACGACGGCGGCGCGGCAGTCTGGTGTGCATGTCACTGTGGTTCTCCTCCCCCGGACGCCTCCGCCCCTGGGCGCCGCGGCTTGCCCTCATGTCCACCCTTCTCCTGGCGCCTCTGCTCACCGAGCATGTTCTGTGGGCCCCGCCGTCCGGGTCGGGTGGATCGGTGGACCGGTCGTCAGTGCTACGCGACTTCGAACCACCGCCAGAGCCGTGGGCCGCCGGTCACCGGGGTGTCGATTGGGCCCTTCAGGACGGCCGGGTGCTGGCACCGGCAGCCGGCACGGTCCGCTTCGTCGGCGACGTCGCCGGTCGGCCGGTCATCACCGTGGCCCACACGAACGGGATGCTCTCCAGCCTGGAACCGGTGGTCGCCGCCGAAGGCCTGGCGGTCGGCGACCGGGTGGACACCGGCGATCAGCTCGGCACGGTGGACGCCGACGTCCACCACTGTGAGACCAGATGCGTCCACTGGGGCGTGCGCATTCCGGACGGCTGGATCGTGGAGGGCACGGCCTGGGACCGGTATGTGGATCCGCTGATGCTGCTGGGATGGACGGGACCGTCAGTGTTGTGGCCCCTCGAGGGAGATCCTCCGGCGACGTGAGCGACGCACGGCGATGTCCTCGGCCAAGGAGACCAGAGCGCGGGCGGAAGCCTCCCAGCTGAAGGCCTCGCTGCGGGCCACGGCCGCACGGGAAGCAGCTGCGAAGACGGCCGAGTCCTCCAGTTCCCGCACCCGTTGGGCGACGACTGCCGCAGAGCGATCATCCTGACCGAGGGGCACGAACCGGGCGGCGCCGCCGTCGGGCCCTCCGATCTCGCGGAAGATCTCCAGGTCCGAGACAACCACGGGGGTGCCGTGGGCCATGGCTTCAGCCAATGGCAGCCCGTAGCCCTCGGCGCGGGACATGGTCACCAGCGCGGTGGCCGTGCGCACCAGCTGCTGGTAGTCCTCATCCGTGGTGCCGTGATGGAAGATCACCAACCCGTCCGGGACACCGGCGGCTCGGGCCACCGCCGTCAGCTGGCTCTCACGGTCGGCCGAGATCCGGGACAACAGGTGGAGCTGATACCCCGGCAAGTGGGCCATGGCCCGCACGAGCGTCTGGACGTTCTTGTAGTCCATGAAGGAGCCCATGTAGACGAGGGACTTCTCTGGCGCCACCTCGGGATCACGGGGCTGCGCCACCGGCTGCGGCGCGTTGCCGATGATCCGGATCTCCCGACTGGTGAGCCGGTGCCGGCGCATCAGGGTGCGGGTGGTGGCGGAAACGGTGGCCACGGCGTCGGCCCGGTCCAGGACGAGTCTCTGTGGCCAGTAGGCCAGGTGGAATCCACGCCACAACAGCTTGACCGGTGCGGGCATGTCCGCCGGCGGTGTGCGGTACTGGTAATAGATCAGATCGTGCAGCGTCAAGATCAGGCCGTACTCCCGGCCCACCGAACCCATGGTCTGCATGGGCGAGAAGACGACGTCGGGCCGGTACCGGTTGAGCTGGCGGGCGATGAACGGCTCCGCCGGGGATGTCGGGTCCGAGACCTTCACCCAGTCCACGCCCTCCGGAAGCATGGTCAACTGAGCCTCGTCCGAGATGATCATGGTGACCTCGGCCAGCGGCGCGACGGCGGCGATGAGGCTGGCCCCGTACCGCGAGATGCCGTCGTGGAATCCGACGCGCGTGTAGCGGGCATCCATGAACAGGCGCAGGGGCCGGTCCACGGTGGCTTCGAGTGACGACTGGGGCACGCTGCCACGCTACCGGCCGACCGCGGGCACCGCGATTCGGATCACGGTCCCATCACCAAAAGGTGACGGTTCAATAACGGTCGGGTATCGTCTGTGTCCATCATGTCGACGATTCCTCGCCGGGCTTTCCCGGCCCGCTCTTCGCGCCGCCTGACCGCCGGCGTCATGGTGGCGACCACGCTCGCCGTGGCCACCCTGGGCTCGCTCGGAGGGCTGAGCACGTCCCTGGTCACCGCCACATCGGCGGTCGCCGCGGACTCCTGCGGCAAGGCGGATTTCGTCGACAACCCTACCGGAAGCGGTCATTACGCGCCGATCACGTGGATGAACTGCCGAGAGATCTCCGTCGGCTATCCAGACAACACTTTTCGGAAGAACCGGCAGGTGACGAGGGGCGAGATCGCCGCCTTCCTCTACCGGCAGGTCCGGCCTTCCCACCCGAGCAACGGTCAGCGCTACTTCACGGATGTGAATCCCGGCGGGGCCTACTACGACGCCATCACGTGGTTCGCCCAGAAGGGCATCTCGGTGGGTTACAGCGACCACTCTTTCCGCCCCGGTCAGGCCGTCACCCGCGGTGAGTTGGCGGCGTTCCTGCACCGGCTGGCGGGGAATCCACAGGCCGCGGCAGGCTCCTTCGCCGACATGGGATCCGGAACGGACTACTACTCTGCCGCGTCGTGGCTGTTGAGCGCGGGGATCACCAGCGGCTACGGCGATGGCACGTTCAAACCACGGGCCAATATCTCGCGCGCGGAGACGGCCGCATTCCTGTACAAGGCGAATGGCAGCATCGCCGGACGCGGCAATGTCACCACGCCGGTGGCCAAGCCGCTTCCCGCTGACTCCGGCACTTCGCCGGTCACCGCCTGGAAGACCAAGGCAGCCCAATGGGCCAAGACCAAGGCCACCAGCTCGAGCACGTACTACCAGTACGGCGGCACCGGACCGAACGGCTTCGACTGCTCCGGGTTCACGAGCGGCGCCTTTCAGGCCGGCGGCAAGTCACTGCCTCGAACCTCCTCCAGCCAGTACGGGGCGGCCGACCAGCATGTTCCCGTGTCTCAGGCGCAAGTGGGAGACCTGGTGTACTGGTCCAACAACGGTAGTTCCTCCGGGGTCTACCACGTGGCGATCGTGGTCGACGAGGGCACTATCGCCCATGCCCGCAATCCCTCCAGTGGCGTGACCCTCACGGACATCGACTACAGCCCCTACAACATGCTCGGCATGGCGGGCCGCTTCGACTGACGGCACACGGGTGCTCAGGAAGTGGGGCGTGCGGGACTTGAACCCGCGACCAAAAGATTAGTAGGGCGTTGTTTGCGCTGACTTCCCTTGTCCCTCGTTGGCCCCGCCATTGCAGGGACGCGGGCTCTTCGACGCGGGCGGTTCTACTCGCTGATAGCCGTTGGTTTTCGTTGTTTCCGGTGGGTAAGCGGTGGGCCAGGACGGACTCTTTGTTGAGCAAGAACTACTGATTGCCCGTGAGCGCCAGGTACCTCTGAAAAGCCGCTTCATCCTGCGAAAGCTTCGCCATCTCCGTCTGAAATTCAATGTACGCCCGCTGCGTCTCCATCTCTGGAGATTCAGAAGTCTGCGCCTTTGAGCGAATGACGCTCGCCAGCAGATCGGTCAGCGGCGCGCCGACGGCTTCTTTGAAGTTAAAGCCGACTAGTTGAAGGACGTTTACCGCGTCCGCAGAGAGAAGCGCCTTGAGGGCATCCAAGTTGTCTTGAGTTGCTTGAGCTTCGCCTTCTCCCGTTGTGCTCAACGCAAACTTCTCAATCAAGGGAACAACTGTTTCGGTCATGAAGGTGATGTCGTCATCGGAGATCCGCTGCGCAACGAGCTCCTGTTCGAAGGCCGACGCAATCCTCATTGCTTCCGCCTTGTCGGCGGCTAGTTCATCAACGAGTTCCGCTAGAGCATTGAACGTCGCTTCATCTCTCTTGGATGCACGAAGACGCGAGACTCTGTCTGCAACATATGCGGCACTGTTCTTGGCAGCCAGAGCTGCCAAGTTTGCTACAAGGCTTTGGAACTGAGGTTCGAGATCCATGGTTGGTCCCTGTTCATTCGTCCGTGGAGCACTCAAGGCACTCTTGGGAGATCGGAATTCGCGTTCCGTCTGCCCGGGTCGTTTGGGAGTAGGTGACACGCTGCTTCGTGTTCCTTGCGCACTTGGGGCAGTACTCGGTGATTTCTTCGGTTGGTGTATTGGCCATGCCGACAGACTAGAGCCGGCTCTGGTCGTGGAATAGCCCCAGTGGATCCCTGTTGCTCGGGTCCGTGGAGTCGATGATGGGCAGTAGCGTCATCGCCCGGCTTCCAGACTGATCCTCGCCAACGTCTGCGGCACCTCTCGTCTCGTCGCTCAACCGCTCGATATAACTAGCGGGAACTATCCGCCGGCATAGGCATACGTGGGATCACCCGGTACACCATCCATCGGATCTGATCCGGGCAACGGCTGTGCCCCGACCGCGCTTGCCGGCCGGGGCACAGTGCAGTCAGGACTTCACGTGTACTTTGGTGCCGCCTGTGTAGCTTCCTGCAACAAGTGCATAGGATTCTGCCAGATCCCGAACATCGCTCGGGGTGTCGTAATCTTCCAGCTGCTCCATGATCTTCTTCAGTAGAGCTGTCGCGGCGGACTCTTTCGCCTTCCCATAGTCGGTATGTGTCCGATCATCGAGTGCCATTGGGAATCCTCTCGTTTGTGTCGCCGGACTGTCCGGCTGTGCTCACCGTAGTCCGGAATGCATAGGCCCTGCGGTTCCCGCGTATCCCAGAATTATTTGGTTGACTGCCGTCCAACTCGTCGCCGAGGCGGGACGTCCCGTTACTCGTGTACCGAGGCTTCGCTAATGGACAGGCCATCAGTGTTTACGACGTACTCCAAGCCGTTGCCGACCCAGTTGCCTACTGCGTGCGCTCCTGGCAAAAGGGCAAGCAACCGCCACGGTTCCACTACCGCCGTCCATACAGCGCTGTCACCCCATCGGTTCGCTCCTACTGCGGCGAAGCCGTGGGCCAACTCGCGGTCATCTGTCCATGACCAGCTGTCACGGTACTCAGCGGGTGCACCTCGCCAAAGCTGGAGTGGAGCGGATGGACGAGTGGCCGGCTTTCCATCAACCGTGTAGCCCACATGCTCGAATAACTCCACCCACCGATTCCGCGGCAGTGTGAGCATGGGATTGCGGCAGCGGGCGTAGAGCTTGCCCATGATCGGCCGAAGCTCATCCGCCGGGAGGCCGCCTACCGCTTCGTCTAGTTCAGATATGAATACGGGAGCTCCGTTGGGGCCTACCTCTTGAATGGCGGTCACCAGGTGTGCTGTGGTCCATAGTCTCGGGTGGCGGGAGTAGAAGCCCGCGAAGGCGTCCGCCCTCTCCTGTGAGAAATTGGACGAGGCTGCCAGTAACGCGGCGAGGGCAGCGGCGTTTCGCTCGTCATGCGGCCGGTCAACCACGGTTCAGGCCCCGACCGTCATTGTCCTCCACGATTTCCAGTCCCCACGTGTCCGTCACGTACTCAGTGACTAGCTCAGAAGTGGGAGGGTAGAGCAGGCTGGTCCCGGCCCAGATTCGGTCTGGGTCAACGACAGCCGTCCAAAGTGCTCCTTGCCTGCCGTCCTCGTACAGAGGGTTGACTTCGAACGCAAAGCTCGCGGCCAAGTCTCGGCTGTCAGTCCACGTCATGTTGTCCCGATACTCCAGAGACGACCCGCGCCACAGTCTCACCGGTCCGGCCGGAGGTGTGTTGTCGTGACCATCCAGGGTGTAACCGCCCGCCCGGTTGAACAGCGTCACCCATCGATCACGTTCCAACGCGAGTTCAGGCGACCAACTCCGGTTCCAGAGTTCTCCCAACAACGAGCGCAGCACATGCGTCGGCAGGCCCACCTGCTCGTCCAGTTCCGCAATGAATGTCGGGGCACCGAGACGGCCGATTATCGCTGTCGATCTATAGAGCTCGTCGTAGGTCCACAAGTCCGGTCGATCGATGTACTTCCGTAGCTGCTCATCGATCCGCGTGCGTGAAAACTCGCCCGCAACCTCGAGGGCTATTCGTGACATGCGAGCCGCTGTTCTTGGTCTGGTGTACCGAGAGGGCAGTACAACATCAGGTTGATGAGAGCATCCATGTCTCCATACTCCGGTCCACACTGAGACATCGACGACGCTTCCGGAAATAGCGGAAACGGTGGAAATCTACTGGTTGAGAACAGTTCGTTCTCAGTCCAGTGACGCCCACTCCCCCGCTTTCATGCGGGCAGTGACGCCCGAATAGGCCCTGAGATGGGTCTGATCCACCGTTTACCCACCGGAATGGAGGTCAGAATGCCCATTCCCACTTGAGGTCAGGGGCTGCGTCTGACTCGGTGAGCAGGACGCCGGACTCGACGGGCACATCAAAGACAACCTTGCCGCTGGACTTCTCCCCCGGTCCGATGTCGTACCTGAGCTTCTCCTCGTCCGGGAGGCACGTGTGCGCGTCATTGGTGTTCGGGCTCTCCCCCATCGTGTTGCCATCCGCATCGATGACCCGGTAGGCCGCCGTGTTGAACATGTTGCTCGGCGTGGAAAGCACCCCTGCGGCTGCCTCGGTGATTGCGAAGTCCACGTCAAAGACGACAAAGTGCCCGTTCTCCGCCACGCCGCTGCCATTGCCCGTGCACCCCGGATCCACCTCGATGGAGTTGACGGTGAAGTTCAGCAGTTCGGTCCCGTCAGCATCGATTAGACCGTCACTGTCACCGGCTTTCATCACCCGGGCGCCGCGAGCGCTGGTGTCCATGTCCTCCGGCTCGGCAGTTTCCGAGGGCGTCGGCGATGGGGTGGCAGTAACTGTGGCCGTTGCCGTCACAGTGACCGTCTCAGCGGCTTGCGGTTCGCCTTGGGCGCATCCAGTGAGTACGAGGGCGGCAGTGGCCAGGGTCAGGGCGGCGATGGGGGTGCGCTTCATGATGGTTTTCCTCTGAACGGTGCGGTGATGCCGTCACGATAGTGGAGCGACGAGACGAGTTAGCGGGCGGTCAAATTCTTGACGGGGGTCTCGTAGTGGGCCGGCCGCCAATCTGGGTTCTCCTTGCGAGTGGTGAAGTCGTCCCAGCCAACCTGCCCCGCGTTGAACAGTTCGAGGCGGGCGGGGCCCATGATGTCGCGTTGGGTGTCGTCCGTGAGGTTTGAGAACCAGTCGTCGCGCTCGCCCTGGTAGTCCGGGTCCTCGTCTTCGATTCCAGTGAAGCCGAGCTCGGCCCAGCTTTTCGTCTTTGGCAGCCGGGCGCAGCGTCCGTTCTGGTGGTCGGCTGGCCCGAACTCGTCCACGTCGTGGAACGTGCCGTGCATTCCGAGGCAGCTGGTACAAACCCTGGAGTCCAGGGTGGCGTACCAAATCCATCCGGTCACGATGTGCCGGTTGTTCTTGTCCGCCTCGAGGTGTGCGGTCCTCATGGCGTCCAAGAGTTCGGTGCGGGCGATGCGGGTGGCTCGGGAGAGGCCGCCGTTGAAGTGATGTTCGAGCCGCCGCATGATCTTGCGGGCCACCGTATTGGGGTTGTCACCGGTACTGATCCCGTTGGAAAGTTCGGCTCTCATGCCCGCGACCATCGCTGTCGAGAGAGGAATGCTCGAGGCGTGGATCTGCTGGGTGGTGCGGGCGACGATGGCGGTGAGGGCGTCCTCGTTCAGGGGCGCCCATACCGGGTACCGTGACGCCTCCGGCGGGAGTTGCGCGGTGGTGAGATCGCGGGCGGCACCGGCACCGTACTGGACGGCCGTGAGCACGTCGGCGGCGATGTTGTCGGCCGCGTACTGCCGGAGGCGTTCAGCTTCGGCCTCAGCGGCAGCGAGGGCGGCTTGCAGGCGTTGAGCACGGGACACCTGCCAGGCGGTCACCCGGCCGTCGTCGGCCGCGGCCATGAGTTCGTTGAGGGCGTCCCGCATTTCGGTGGCGAGGCTGTCCCAGCTGTCCACCCAGGCACCCACCAAAGCGATGACCTGCTGGTCGGCAAGCTCGCCAATGGCACCACGGGAGGCCGCGAGGATCTGCAGGACTTCATCGGTCACTGCCATGGCGGTAGAAGACCCGGGAGGCTGTCGCCCGCGATGCGATCGGCAAGCTCGCTGAGGATGTCCTGGGCGTCCATCAGCGTGGAGGACTGGTAATCCTTGAGCTCGGCGCCCAGGTTTCCCTGCAAGTTCAGGTAGACGATCTGCCCGATGGCGGATCCGGCCTCCTGAGCGAGAACCGCTGGGTGGTCCCGTGGGTCCGGGTACGGCGCCGGTTGCCACGTGCGCTCGAAGATGTCTGCGGCCTGATTCATGATCCTGGCGAACTCGCCATCAGAGTCGGCCATGAGTGGAGCTTTCCGGTTCCGGGTCGGGAGTAGTGCCTTCCATCTCTCCGTCCCATGCGCTCACGCCGCCCGTGTCATCGAACCGCGGGGTGGTTCCGGCGGTCACTCGGCCTAGGAGCTCGCTAACGTGATGGGCCTGCAGGTGCATGGGCATAACCGTCACGCTGTACTTACTCCCCAGTTCGGCGTTCAGGTCTTGCTTGCCGAAGGCGCGTTTCCCGGTCGCCAAGAAGAAGCGATTATTGTCCGCCTTGATTCGGATCGTCTCGGCATCGTTGCGGAGCTTGGTGGCCACGGAAGCGCCCAGATTCTGAGCTACCCAATCGCCGCCGTCAGTCTTGACTCGGTCTCGGGGCCCGTATTCCAGGCCGTCCAGTTCGCGGAGCTTGGTCAGCAGGTCGTCCACCCGTGCGGTGTGCTGTTCGGCTTGCTTGTCCAGCTTGTCCGCTTCACGGTGCAGTTCTGTGGCCTCAAGGTCCAAGGCTTCTCGGTAGAACTCCGTGGCTTTGCTGCGGTGTTGGTCTGCCTTGGCGGTGAAGGCGCGGGCCATGCGCCACTGCGCGGTGATCTCGGCGTCGATCTTCTCGGCCTGCCGGGGGTCGGCCACGATGGCGTCCACGGATTCAGCCTCCATGCGCTCGATCGTCGTGGCCGAGTCAGTGGCCTTGACCTCGAGCTCCGCGGCTTTGGCCTCGTGCCCTCTGGCATCCTTCACGGCCTCGGCGGATGTGCGCTTGGTGATTCCCATGGGTGAGTCCTCTCGTCGGTCGGTCAGTTGTTGCGGGCTGCTTCGAGCAGGGCTTCCACGCGTCCGCCACGTCCAGCGACGGTAACGAGGTCGACCCGGTTGAACGGGTCGGGGACCAGGCGGGCGATGGTGCCGGTGTGGTCTACTTCGGCGGCGGCATTGATGGACACCCCGATCACGTCGTGGAACTCTTCGATCAGGTGACGCCATTTGGAGCCGATGCGGGCCCGGGCGAACAGGGCACCGTTCTGATACCGGGCGTCCTCTAGGAGGGCGCCAACCATGTTCCGCAGGCTTCCCCCGGGGCGTTCCATGAGCTCGGTCTCGGTGTCGTGGTTGAGGTGCATGGCCGTGTTCTTCGGAAACACCTTGTCCTTAGCGGCCTGCTCGAGGATGGCGCGGGTGTAGGTTCCGGAGCTGCCGACACCCTCGTCAATGATGCGGACGAGTACCTCACCAGGGCCGTCCTTGGCCGTGGCGACGGTGGCTGTGGCGGTGGCGGATTCGGTGACTCGGCGAGTCACGGTACCGCCGGACTCCCGAACAGACCCAGCGGTCCGGCCGTGAATCAGCTTGGCGTCTTTCGCGTCGGCGGCAGGGTCCTTGACCCCGTTCCAGGCTCGGCTCACGGTGGCATTGACCGCTCGTGCAGTGAGTTCGGAGGTCGAGCGGCCGTTGAACGCGTCATGTACCTGCTTGTTCGCGGCGGCTTGCTCTTCCGGCACGTTAGGGCCAGTGAACGATTCGTGTACCTTGCGGGCGGCTTCGGCTGCGGGTGTTCCCTTCGCGGGACGGCCTGAGAATGCTTCACGGATCTGGCGGTCGGCGTCTGCCTGTTCCCGCTTACGGGCTTCCTGTGCGGCGTAGACGTCCGCAAGGGTCCTACTGGTCATGGTTCCCACCTCGCTTGTGCTGGTCTGTGTCGGCCATCGGGAACCGGGACTCTTTGCCCCGGTTCCCGTGGATCCGGCCGGACCGACGGAAGGAAGAAGGAGAACAGAACCTCCGACGGTCTTGCACCACCCACATTCCTCCGTTTGGGGCGCTCGGCCGGCGACCTTCCGTAAATGGTGGAAACGACGGAAATCCAAGGTGTTTGCGCCGGGTAAGCGGTGGATTCAAGACCTCGGTACCGTTGACACTGGACCGTTGACAGGACATCAAGCCATGTCAGGCCGCCTTGGTGTCGCTCTCTGACTCATTGGGACCCGCGACCCGGCTCTTATCGAGTGCACGTGAGGCTGCCAGTTCAGCAACTTCGGCGGGGTCGTATAGGTCCGCGCCGCTTCTCCTGCCGACCGGTTCAATCCCCTCGTCCTTGCGGATCTGGCGGAACCTGGCGCCAGTCACACCGAGGCGGCGGCCGGCCTCATTCGCGTCGATGGGCACCTCAGTGGTCTCGTCTGTTGGCAAGGCTTCCACCGGCGCCGGGACGGCGGCACCTAGCGCCTCAGGCACACGGCCGGTGGTGTGCAGGGCATCCCAGGTTTCGAGGATCCTGCGGCGCAACTCCCCTTGAATCCCACGGCTGTCGAGCTTGACGACCAGAGCCTCCCTCGGAAATAGCGTGGTGATCGCCTGGCATCCGACAGGGTGCACGATGGCCGTCAACAGGTCTGGGCGGAACACGTTATAGCTCATGCTGCGCTACCCTGCTCGGCCTGGTCGAGTTCGCGGAGAACGCCGGCCATGATGTCGCGGGCTTCCGAATGGCGCTCCGGGGTTAGCTGCAACCGGTTGATGAACGTCTCGAGGATGCGGACAATCATCGCCGCTTCGGCTTCCGCTATCTGCAGACGGCGCTCGTCCACGCCAGCCTTGGCTGCGGCGATCGTCCAGGATGCGAGCTGGTTCTCAGCTTCACGGAGAAGCCTCCACCAGACGTTCTGCTCTGTCTTCCGGGTCTCCACATCCACAGGTCCCTCCGGGCCGATGCCGGTGCGGTGCTCGGCCAATCCCCAGATCAACTGGTCCTCACTGAATCCACGGACCACGGATTGGAGCCACATAACCTCGGCCCGCTTCTGGCGGATCAGTATCAGCAGCGTCTCCACGGGATGCTCGTCGGGGGCATCCGGGTCGATGGTGCCGAGGATCTCCCGGGCACTGTCTTCTGCGACACGGCGCTCCGCTGCAGCCCGAACCCTTGGCGACGATCCTCCGTGCATGCGGCATACGGTGGCGCCGATGATGGGGCGGTTCTTACACCGGGCGCCTGAACGGGTGTGAGCCTTGCAGGTCGTATGCATGGGGTCAGTCCTCCAGGGCCTCGTGTACGGGGTCGTCAGTCGGCAAGTCGTTGGGCAGGGGTTCCTCTTCGGCACCGTCGGCAGCGGTGAGGCCTCGGGCTTCGTGTGGGCTCCATGGAAGGGCCTCGGGGTATCGGGGTCCGGTTCGTGCTTGGCGGGTCCAGAACTCGGCCATTTCGAGAGGGGATTTCTTGGGGCTCATGGTGGTGTCTCCTAGAACGGTGAGTCGGTTCCGGTTGCTGTCCACGGATCGGTGTCGGCTGATTCGTCTGTTCCCCACGGGCCCGGGTTGTTGGCCTGCCAAGCGCGAAGCGCGGCGGCCTGTTTGTTCTTCCGGTCCTCTAGGCTCTCGTCGTCATCTGCAGCGAAATCAGCCGCGGGTGCAGGTGAGGTGGTGCTGGAACTGATGCCGTATTCCTCTTGTGGTTCCTCGTGTATTCCTCCCTGTGGTTCCTGAGTACTCCTTGGGGTGTGCGTGAGAGACACCCTTTTTGGTGCGTGAGGCACACCCTTTTGGGTGTGCGTGGTGCACACAGGTGGGTGTGTCTGAGGCACATCCTCTGGGTGTGCGTCTTGCACACCCTTCGCCAGCTCAGAGTCCTTAGATTGGGTGTGCGTGAGAGACACCCTTTTGATCTCTTTCCACTGCACGTTCCGACCACGGCCGATCGGTTCATAGAGATGATCGGGATCAAGGTTCAACGCATATTCGGCTCGCACGCCGGAGTGGGCGCTGCCGCTCGAAGTGATCGCGCCGGCGTCAGAGAGCTTGGAGAGGACTTGCAGCGTGGCCCGCTTGGCCGTGGTGGGCTTACCTCCGAGATCCATGGACCTTGCCACGTCCTCCCAGCCTGCGAAATAGACGGGCGGGCAGTCCGCGTCCAGGGCGGTGTTCGACATGAACAGCAGCGCGCACATTTCCCGATGCGAGAGGTGGGGCCGCCAGTGAATGAAGGCCTTAGCGACGTTCTGCGATCCCATGGCCCTCCTCTCCGCTGACAGCTTCATGGATCATGGCGTTGACCCGGGGGTCGGTGATGTTGCCGTTCTCGTCGGCGTACTGGGAGAGCCACAGCAGCGCTTTCTTCTCGTCCAGGGAGAAGCGCGGGTCATCGACGATTCCCTGAACCCAGCGTTGCTTCCGCTTGTAGCGGGCACGGCGGTTGAGTTGGGCCAAGGCGGCCTCCTACCGGGTGTTCTTCTTGATGAAGTGCTCCAACGCGCTTTCAGTTATGAGCCACTTCGATCTCGAGCCACCGAACTTGGTGCCCTTGATGTCACCGCGGCGCAGACGCTCACGGGTGGTGTACTGGGATTCGCGCAGTATCACGGCGGTCTCGGCAACGGTGTAGAGCTTCGTCACCATCAAGCTGCTGTTTTCAGTTCGCGATCGTCCTCAGTGCGTGCGTCGAGTTCGTCGGCGATTTGCAGCAGGTAGGCAGCGAGTGCGCGGGCCTGCGCTGCGTCCATGCCGACCTTGGCTTGCTCCACGTGGTCATCGTCGTAGACCGTCAGGTCTGCCCAGCCGTGAAGGTCCTCTTGGGGGGTGCCGGTGATGGTCAGCTTTGTGCTCACTCGCATGTCAGCGGCATACATCCCGGGAAGAACCTGTTGCACGAGGCCCAGCTCGGTGGCCTGGTCGAGGACGTAGAGGCGAGTGGTCTTGCTGGCGGTGGTGGTCATGGTGTTCTCCTTGGGTGATCGTGTTGTGGTGTCCCAGTGGGCGCCGGTGGCGGTGAATTGTCCGAAGGTCTCGTTGGCTGGGTCTGCGGCGTACTGGACCAATGCCTGCATGGCGTGGGGAAAGTCAGTAGCCGGGAGGCCGTCGCCGGTGTTGCCCCGTGCCAGCACGGTGCCGCAGCCTTCGGGGGTCCATTCGGGTCGGAGTGCGGCGGCGGCATGGGCGAGGGCGTTGCCTTGGTGCAGGGTGAGGTTCATCAGGTGCTCCTGGTGGCGGGGTTCAGTGCCAGTCGTCGGTTGCGGCGACTCGGCGGATTGCTTCGACGGCGATGTCATGGTCGACTCCGCGGCCGGAGAGTTTGTGGGCGACGTTTTCCCACAACAGGTCCTCGACGTCGTGGTCGAGTTGGTTGGTGTCCTGATAGATGCCGAGGTCGCCCATCACGCAGACTCCTTGGCTAGCTGTTCCTGCTCCCAGGCCTGAATATCGGCCAGCAAGAAGCGCAAATGTTTGCCCACGCGGTACCCACGAGGCCCCTTGCCTTCGGTGCGCCACTTGTAGACGGTCGCCAGCGGAATGTGCTCTCTACTCGCGAACTGCTGTGGTGTGTATACGGGTGACGATTCTGAATCTGCCAGACTACTGGTCATATTGTCCGCTTTCATGACATGTTTAGGAATTGGTTGTCCGTTCTAGACGGCATGGCATCACGCTAGCAATGCTTTCGTTGCTTGGCAACTGGATTTTGTCGAGTCTGGACGTGTATTGTCCTGATTCATGGACAACACCAAAGACGGCTGGCAGGAACGGCTTGCCGCCCATGTGGGCTCCAGGGTCAAAGCCCTACGGAACGCGCAAGGGAAGTCTGCTCAGGACGTAGCCGACCACTGCACAAACGAACTCGGCTTCAAACTGCTTCGGACGACGCTGGCCAACCTTGAATCTGGTGCTCGCAAGAATGTCACGCTGGGTGAAGTAGTTGCTCTGGCAGCCGCTCTAGACGTTTCTCCGATGGTCTTAATGTTTCCCCCCGAAAGCTCGGAGACAATTGAGTACCTGCCGGGATGGTCTCTTTCTCAGTGGGAGGCATGGCAACAGTTCGCCGCGCCCTTACCCGAAATCCTGACCGCCGGCCCACCCATCTACTGGAAAGACGACTCTGTGGCCACGTCCATCATTTCCACCATCGTCTCCCTGGAAATGGCAGGGACCGGATGGAGGATCGCCGGCGGCACCTCCAAAGATTCACGTGCGCCAGAGGAGTATAGGGAGCTCAGTAAGAAGGAAGCCACCAAGATGGCTCGGCAGTCCCTGTCTCTCTACGAAGAATTATTGGACAAAGGCGTTCCGCTCAGCGGTATAGATCAGGAGTGGATTGCCGCCCTGGAGGCCGCTAGAAGTGCGGCCGGCAAAGAGAATGGAGAGAGGGATGCCTAGGCCACCACTCCCCCTCGGCTCATGGGGCAAGATCAGCAGGGACCAGCCAGCGCCGGGTGTGCACCGTGCGATGTGCCGGTTCCGCGACTTCGACGGCGTCACCCGGAAGGTGGAGGCCCGTTCCACGACCGGGGCGAAGGCTGAGCGTGAGTTGATCACGAAGCTGCAGGACCGTTCCGCGCCGGCCGGCCAGGACATTGCTTCCAGCATGAAGGTATCCGCGCTGGTGCCGTTGTGGTGGGCCGAGTTCGAGGACCGGGATAGGGCGATCAACACCCGGAAGCGCTATCGGGAAACGCTGGACCTGCACATCCTCCCGGCGTTGGGGAACCTGCGGATCCGGGAATGCACGGTGAGCCGTGTAGATCGGTTCCTAAAAGCCTTGCGCGCCTCGGCTGGGGACGCGTCCGCGAAAGTCGCCAAGACGGTCCTGTCGGCCGTGCTGAGCCTCGCCGTGAGGCATGGGGCACTGGACTCCAACCCGGTTCGCGACGTCGCGGCCATCCCCTCGAAGAAGACCACCGTGCGCGCTCTGACCGTGACTGAGGTTGTCGCGCTGCGCGCCGGGCTGGATCAGTGGCAGAAGGCGGAGCCAAAGAACGGGCGTCACCGGAGGCCGACGGACCTGCTGGACGTTGTCGACATGATGCTGGCCACCGGTGGACGGATCAGCGAAGCCCTGGCCGTGCGCTGGAAAGACGTCGACCTTGGCGACAATCCGACAGTCACGATCGGCGGCGCGGTCATCTATGATCCGGGCACCGGGCTCATCCTGCAGGACCATCCGAAGTCGTCGGGGTCACGGCAGACGTACCGACTCCCCCAGTTCGCTGTGAACATGCTGCTGCGTCGCCAGGTGCAACAGCTCGAGGGCAACCCCTACGACGTCGTTTTCCCGTCCTCCACGGGGACACTCAGGGATCCGAGCAACTTCCGCAAACAATGGCGGACCGCCCGCCAGGAACTCGGCTTCGACTGGGTCACCCCGCACACCTTCCGCAAGTCCGTCGGCACCGTCCTGGCCAACACCCAAGGACTCGCTGCGGCATCACGTCAGCTCGGTCACTCATCGGAACAGATCACCAGCCGGCACTACGTACAGCGCACCCTCGAGGCGCCTGACATGTCTGCGGCGCTCGAAGCATTTGGAGGGGCACATTGAGTGACGAAGATGCAGGCCAGGTACCAGGCCGGAATGGGGCGAACAACCGTCGCCGGGTTCGACTAGAGGACATCCAAAAGCAAGTCGATGAGCGCATGAAAAGTTACGGGTTGACAAGCGAGGACGTCGGAAAGATCAAAAGTGCCCAAGATGCAGGTGAGCGCCCCGACGTTCCGGCAGAAACGCTTGCCGCTTTCGAAAGAATGAGGGAAGACGACGGCCAGCGACTGCGGAAAACTATCGCCGGCCTTGACAAGACTCTCTGGGATGACCCCGTTGAGAAGCTCGGAAAGACCATTCTGGACAACCTACAAATCCCAAAAATAGAGCCGCCCGGTGAAGCTGAGAAAATGCCTCTCACGCCTAAGTACACGGCTCCCAGGATCCCACAGCCGGACTACGCAAGCCTCTCGGAATCCATGGAAGAAAGCCAGAGGGAACGGGAGCAAGCTGCGGCCGACGAACGCAATCGCGATCAGATGATGCTTGAAGCCACGATCGAGCTCGCCAAACTCACTAGGCAACAGAATGCTCGGCACAAAGCCCAAGCCCGCCTGGATGGCATCGCTCAGAAGAAGGCACGAACGGCTACATGGTGGAGTGTTGCAGCGGGTGGACTTGCTGCTGCCATTGCAGGTCTGGGAGTTTGGGCGACTTGGGCCGTTTCCGGTGGGTAAACGGTGGATGAAGCATTGGACACCCTAATGCGACGGCCTCGCACTATGGCATCGCACCTAGTCAAGCACTGGTTTTCGGTGGGGCGTGCGGGACTTGAACCCGCGACCAAAAGATTATGAGTCTTGTGCTCTGACCAACTGAGCTAACGCCCCGCGACGCATACTCGGACGGTGCCGTACCAAACTGGCCCGGCCGTGCGCGCAAGTCACCATCTTAGCGGGCGGGCACCTCTCGGGCGGCCACCGGCCCGATGACCGTCTGGCCGCCGTCGCGCATCCAGTACTGCCCCGTCTCGCGGCGCTCCGCGCCCGTGGCGAACCGGTACTCGAAGGTCCGCACCCGAATCTGCGCCGGACGGCGGCCATCAAAGGGGTCAGAGCGCAGCAGCCTCAGCACGGCCGGGTCGGCCATCAAGAGCCGGCTCAGCAAGACGTGGAACCAGCGCTGGTGGATGCCGCTGAGCGGCAGGAACCACATCATCCAATCCAGGCGCAGGTGGTACGGCGCGTACTGGCGGGGCCGGCGTCGGACGTCTCCGGGTTTGCCCTTGAACTCATAGGGGTGCCAGCTGGACTCCGGAACGTCCTCGGCCGCCTCTTCGGTGCCCTCGATGATGATCTCGATCCGCCGCTTGGTCACCGAGCCGAAGGCCCCGTAGGCATTGCCCAGCTGCCACTGGTTGAAGGAGGCGTTCATCAGTTGCCGAGAGGAGAACAGGTTGCGCAGCGCGGGGATCCCCGCGACGACCAGCCCGAGCGAGGCGATCACCACGATCAGCGTCCAGTACAGCGGCACTCCGGCATCAACGGCTTGGACCGCGCCCAGATCCGCCGGCACGGCCGGGAAGAGGGTGTGCAGCACAGAATCTCCCAGACCACAGCAGGCGAGGACGATCGTCGCCCAGTTCAGCCAGGCGTAGTTGCCGGTGAGCACGAGCCACAGCTGGGTCACGATGATGATGCCGGCTCCCACCGAGGCCACCGGCTGCGGCAGGAACAACAGGAACGGCACCGCCAACTGGGCCACATGGTTGCCGAAGACCTCGCAGCGATGCCACCACCGCGGCTTCAGGTGTGCTTGCCGGCTGAGGGGATTCGGCATCGGCTGCGTCTGATGGTGATAGTCCATGGCTGTCAGGTCGCGCCATTCCGACCCGCCTCTGATCTTGATCATGCCGGCCCCGAACTCCAGCCGGAACACCAACCAGGCGATGAGCACCAGCACCGGCGTGGGCGGCGGAACCTGGTTCGAGCCGAGCAGCCCGACCGTGAACCCGGCCTCCAACAGCAGCATCTCCCAGCCGAAACCGTAGAACGTCTGCCCGATGCTCACCACAGACATGTACAGCCCGTACAGCGCGAGGAACAGTGCCAGCGGCAACCACGGCGGCCCATACTGAGGCACCCCGGCCACCAGCAGGGCCGAGACCACCATCCCGACGACGGCCACGCCCACCAGCTTGCGGTCGGAGTAACCCCAGCGAGCGAAGACCGTCGGGCCGCGCTGGCGTCCGGCCTCCAGCAGCGCCGGGGCGGGTTGCAGTCCCCTTTCGCCGAGCAGGACCCGGAACTGATTCAGGGTGGACAGGAACGCGACGAAGTACAGCGCGGCCACGCCGCGCTGCAGGATCTGCCGCGCCCACTCGGCGTCGGGCGCGACGAGCCACGTCGAGGGGGCTTGCGTCACCCAGTCAGTCAGCCACTCCACGGGGCCGATCTTAGGCGGCGAGGCCAGACGACGGCACCCGCGACGAGCTCAGAGCAGTTCGCGCACCTCAGCCGGGGTGGCTCCGCGATAGAGCTTCTCGAAGAGCCCGATCGTCTTGTCCTGCGAGTGCTGCACAGCGCGGTCATGCGAGGCCCGCCCCATCCGAGCGCGCTCCTCGTCACTGGCCGTCAGCACCGCGGTGAGCTTATCCGCCAGGTCCTGCGGGTCGTTCGGGGTGAAGAGATAGCCGTTGTCCCCGTCGGTCACCAGGTGGGGCAGGGCCAGGGCATCGGCCAGCACCACGGGCCGCGAGGCGCTCATGGCCTCGAGCGAGACCAGGGACTGCAACTCTGCGGTGCCCGGCTGGCAGAACACCTCGGCGCGCAGGTAGGCCCGGTGCAGGTCGGCCTCGCTGACGTGGCCCAGGAAGTGGACCCGATCCTGCAGGCCGAGCTCGTCGACCAACTCGCGCAACGGTGTGCGCTGTTCGCCGTCGCCCACGATCTCGAGGTGCACGTTGAGCGCAGGATCCAGCAGCTGCAGGGCGCGGATGAGCACGTCGACGTTCTTCTCCACGGCGAGCCGCCCCACGAAGAGCACCACGGGATACTCAGCTCTCTCCACCACCTCCCCCGGCGCACGTTCGTAGGCGGCGGAATCGATGCCGTTGGAGATCGGCAGGACGTCGTCCAGACCGGCGTGCTCCATCATGGTCTTGGCGGCCAGAGCCGTGGGCGTGGTGACCGCCGCGGTTTTGCTCATCAGCCGGCCCATGTCACGCCACGAGTTCTTCGAGACGATGTCCCTGAACCATTGCGGGAAGGGCAAGAACGGCTCGAGATTCTCCGGCATGAAGTGATTGGTGGCGATGGTGCGGATGCGGCGCTGATCGGCCTCATTGATGGCCGCCTCACCGATCATGTAGTGGCACTGCACGTGCACCACATCTGGACGCAGTTCATCGAGCAGCGCACCGATCGACTTCCTGGCATGCCAGGGAAAGACAATGCGGTAGTACTCGTGCGTCGGCGCGGCGACCGACTGCAGCCGGTGGACCGTGGCCTCGTCCGTGTACTGCACCGAGTCCGGCCCGGCCTCATTCCGGGCCGCGATCACGTGCACCTCGTGTCCACGTTCGTGCAGGGCCCGGGCCAGCCGGTAGCAGAACACTGAGGCCCCGTTGACGTCCGGCGGATAGGTGTCCGCGGCGATCAGGACCTTGAGCTTGCGGTCGGAGGGTGCCGTCACGGGGAATGGGCTCCTGTCTGGTGGTCGTCCCGGAGCCGCAGCAGGACCGGATCAGTCCTCGGCGGCCGATGCACTCGCCTTGCGCTGGGCCACTTCGCGGCGCTGGATCACGTCCGGGTGGTGACGTGACAAGGCGATGACACCGAGCGTAGCAACGGCGGCCGCCGCTCCCATGCACAAACCCACCCACCAGGGCAGATGGGGTTGAAGCTCGTGGAGCACGATGATCCCGGTGAGCACTCCGACCATGGGATCGATCACGGTCAGCCCGGCGACCACCAGATCCGGCGGCCCGTGCCGGTAAGCACTCTGGACGAAGTAGACACCGAGCAGTCCCACCGCCGCCATGATGCCCAGGTGATACCACGGGATACCGAACAGACCGCCCGGATCGCCGCGGAGGAAGTGAATGGACGCCATCCGGACGAACACGGCGACGAAGCCGAACATCACGCCGGCCCCGAGGATGAAGACGAAGGCGCTGGGCCGGCGTCGGACGATCAGGCCGATGACGGCGAAGAGCACCGCTGCCGACATGGCCAGGATGGCGGTGAGTCGTTCCTGGTCGGGCGTGGGCGCCGGGTTCTCCTCCGTCGCGACGATCGCCGTCAGGACGAAGCCGGCCGACCCGAGCACGCACGCCAGGATGGCCCAGATGGTGAGGGGGTTGAGCCGGAAGCGTTGGATGCGGGCGTTGAGCACCGTGGTGATGACGACGGCGATGGCACCGATCGGCTGCACGACGGTGAGGGGCGCGGTCGCCAGGGCGTACA
This sequence comes from Citricoccus sp. GCM10030269, assembly GCF_042665635.1. Classification (NCBI taxonomy): domain Bacteria; kingdom Bacillati; phylum Actinomycetota; class Actinomycetes; order Micrococcales; family Micrococcaceae; genus Citricoccus; species Citricoccus sp. GCM10030269. The sequence goes on from NZ_JBHTCV010000005.1 coordinate 920,096, forward strand.
CGTTCAGGACGATGCCCAGGACCATCAGCGCGCCCCCGGCGAGCCAGACCGGAGACGAGAACAACGCCAGGAAACCCGACCGCGGGTGCAGACGCAGATGCGCCTCTCGGCCACGGACCCCGACCGACTGCCGTTCGCTGCCCAAGGCGAGACAACAGGCCGCGGCCAGGGCGGCCAGAATGGACAACCACTTCATGCCTGCGACCAGCTCGCACGGTCGCGCGGGTCGATGCCCTGGTCCGTCAGGGCGCGGTGCTTGCGCAGACAGCCGCGCAGATAATCGCCCGCCGCCCAGACATGGCCGGCGCACCCCAGCGCCAACAGCGCGTGGGCGACCATCGTCAAGGTCTCCTCGGCCAGTCCGGGGATGCGCCCCAGCAGGAGCACGGGAGTGCCCAACAGCAGCAGGGCCGTACGGACCTTGCCCAGCACGGTCACCTCAAGCTCGGGGCTGCCCCGGAACAGCGCGACGGCGGCCATGGCCAGGATGAGATCCGGCACCAGCAGGCTGACCAGGAGCCACCACGGTGCGATGCCGGTGACCACCAGGGTCATGGCCACGACGACCAGCGAGAGGCGGTCGGCGACCGGGTCCAGCCACTGACCCACCGTGGAGATCTGGTTGAACCGACGGGCCACGTAGCCGTCGATCCAGTCCGTGCTGGAGAGGACGGCGAGCACGATGAATGCGGCCAGATACCGCTCCGAGAGGACCAGCCAGACGAAGACCGGAACCAGGCAGAAACGCAGGACCGTGATGACGTTGGGGATGGTCCAGAACCGGTCCGTGACAACGTAGACAAGGTCATCACGGGTTCCTGCACCTATGAGCCGCATGGTCCCGGTTCCCGCGCGCGCTGCGCGCTGTTACTTCTTGAGCTGGCGGGCAAAAACGGTGATGGCGGTGGAGGCGGCGCCGAGCAGAGCGAGCGGCTGCCACTTCTCCTTGACGTACCCGCTAGCGTCGTTGGCCTTCTGTCCGGCGCGCGCGCCCGTGTGGTACGGGGCGGTCGGCGAGGTGGACTCCGTGCCCCCGGACGAGTGAGGCTGTCCGCCCTTGAACTGCGAGGTGAAGGCGGAGAACTGCGACTTGACGTCCGTCTTCTCTTCAAGGCCGGAGCGGATGTCGCCCAAGTGCTGCCGGCGCAGCTGCGCGCGCCGAGCCAGTTCGGCGTACGAGGGGCTCTGCACCGTGGCATGCGAGGGGGCTTCGCCGCGCTTCTTGGCGGCCTTGTCCTCGGCGGCGACGGCCTTGCGACGCTCTTCCTCGCGTTCGGCGGCGACCTTCTTGTCCTCGGCCTTCTGGGCCTCGAGGCGGTCGAACTCGGCCGGGTCGAAGGCGTTGCCTTCCTTCAGGTAGCCCAGGTCGTATTTGATGCCCTTGACCGTTTCCGCCGGCACCAGAGGCATGGCCGCCTTGATGCGGAAGACGCCGATGAGTATGAGGATCAGAGCGACCACCAGGGCGCCGGCTGCGACCATCAGCGCGGAGAACCAGACCGGCCGGTCCTGGGCGAAACCACCGATCATGGCCACGATCAGCGAGACGACCATGATGAACAGGAACACCAGACCGACGACGGCCAGCCCGGCACCGATGCCGACGGTGATCCCCTTCTTGGTCATCTGACTCTTGACCATGGACAGCTCGTCCTTGAGCTGCAGAGGAAGCAAGCGAGCACCCGTGGACACCAGATCGGTCAGTGAACTGGAACGGGTCTGGTCCGATACGCGGGGAGAACCCTGGTTCGCCATGTGAGCGTGCCTTCCCTGTGGTGTGCGGTGGGATTGCGGTGGTCTGCAGTTGCCGGTGGTGGAGCGTGCCCGGAGCGGTGCGGGCAGGTCAAACCTACCACCGTCGAGCCGACCCACGTGAGGGCTCAATTGACAGTTCAACTGCCACGAGTAGAGTCCACCAGGCCGGCGCCGCCATATCCCCCCTCCATGACGGCGCCGGCCTTCTCCTTACCGGTCAGTCCCGGTTTTCTGTGGTCCCCACGGATCGCGAGCCCAACTCGGCGTCCAAACGCAACAGGCCCGCGCCGTCGTCGCCGATCAGTTTGATCCGGCCGACGATCTCACTGACGGTGGCCTCCTCCTCGATCTGCTCGTCCAGGAACCAGTTCAGCAGCGGGCGGGAATCCAGGTCACCGGCGGCATCGGTCTCGCGATACAGATCGCGGATGGCGTTGGAGACCTTGGTCTCGTGCGCCAGGGAGGCCTCGAAGATGCTCAGCGGAGACAGGCCCCGCTCCACCTCCGGGGCGTTGATGGCACCGATCTCCGCGTGGTTGTCCCGGTCGACGACGTGATCGATGAATTTGTTCGCGTGGACGATCTCCTCATCCGCCTGGTGACGAAGCCAAGCGGCCATACCGGTGAGGTCCTGTTCGTCTGCTTCGATGGCCAACTGCCGGTAGACCATGGACGCCTCGAGTTCGAGGGTGATTTGCTCGTTGAACTTCTTCACAAGATCGTCTGAAAGCTTCATGGCTTCACTGTAGAACCGCCTAGTCGCCCTGTCATCGAAGGCAAGGCTCGGCTAAGACGCTGTGGGCGCACTCACGCGATGGCTCAGCACGAGCTGAGCGACCGAGACCAACAGCATCACCACGATGGCGGCGGTCCAATCGCCCAGCACCCCGTTCATCAGGCCCAATCCGAACGGGCCGACGGCGGCGACCAGGTACCCCAAGGACTGCGCGAGCGTGGACAGCGCCGTGGTCTCCTCCGCGGTCTCCCCGCTCTTGCTGATCAACAGCATCAGCAAGGGGAAGACACAGAACCCGACGCCCATGATCACCGAGGTCACCGGCGCCCACTCAACCGGGGCGAAGAGCAGACAGAGATAGCCGGTGACCGATGCCGTGCAGGTGATCATGAACGCCGGCCGCAGCAGCCAGGGTCGGCCTGCCATGGTCAGCAGCACCATCATGGTCGGCACGCCCACCAGTTGCAGCAGTCCCAGCATGAGACCGGCGGTGGTGGGATCCAGGCCTTGTGAGATGAGCATGTAGGGATACCAGCCGATGAGCCCGTACACCAGGAACGATTGAGCGGCGAACAGTCCGGTGAAGAGCAGGCCCTTGCGCGTGGTGATCATCCGCCAGGGCGAGACGTACGGAATCGGCGTCCGCGCCGGTTCACCGCGTGGTTGTCGGCTGTGCAGGGCCAGCGGCAGAAACACCAGGAACCCGACGGCGGCCGGCAGCGCCCACGCGGCCAGCCCGAGCGTGGGGGAACCCAGGCCCTGGGCCACGGGAACGGTGATCGCCGCAGCGGTGGTGGCGCCGATGGTCATGGTGACCGTGTACATCCCGGTCATGCTGGCGGCCCGGCCCGGATGGTGCTGACGGATGTAGGTCGGCATCGCGACGTTGCACACGGCCAAGCCGCTCATGCCCAGCACGGTGCCGACCAAGAGCAGCACTGTGGACTCCGCGGCGCGGACGGCCAGCCCCGCCGTGAGCATGAGCAGCGCCACGGCGATCGACGTTTCCATTCCGATTCGGCGGACCACCATGGCCGTGGCGGCTCCTGCCACGGCGAAGCACAGGACGGGGATAGTGGGCAACAGCGAACCGACGAGCGGCCCGTAGCCCAGTTGAATTTGCAGGTCATGAAACAGTGGGCCGGCGGAGGCGATGCCCGCGCGGAGATTCAAACCGACCAGGACGACGGCGGCCACGGAGATGAGCGCGATGGGCCACCTGCTTCGCGAAGACGCCTGGGGGCGGGGCGTCCCCGGGAGCGTGCGCGTCATTCCCCGAGGATAGCCGTCGGGCGGGCCGCCAGACGGTGGCCGGTACACTCCGCGTCTCGCACGCGTATGATGGGCATCATGTTCACCCAAGGCATTGCTTCGATGAGGTTGCGTCCCGGCCGCTGACGGCGGCCGGTGAATTTCAGCAATCTGTCGGGATCTTCTCGATCCCCCGAAGATCCGCGTGATCCACACCCGCTCGCCGTCCCGGTACCTGCCGGGCGGTCCCCTTGGCGCGCCCGGCTTCCTGACGAGCCGAAAGAGCACCGTGAATCACCCTCATCTTCCTGAACACTCCCCTCTACCCGTCGGCAGCGCTGCACAGCTGCGTGCCCTGAATATCCGCATTGTCCGCGGAGGCCGAGAAATCCTCCGAGACGTCAGTGTGACCGTTTCGTCCAACTCACGTCTGGCGATCGTCGGGGAAAACGGCCGCGGCAAGAGCACCCTCCTGCATGTCCTGGCCGGAACCTTGATTCCGGACGACGGCGTGGTCACGCGCGCGGGCACCGTCGGCCTCGCCGAACAGACCCTTGAGACCGGACCGGGCCAGACGGTGGGCGCGCTCGTGGATGAAGCCATCAGTGCCGCCAAGACAGCCCTGGCCGACCTCGATGTTGCCTCCACTGCACTGGCGAGCGGAGACGCCGGAGCTGATAGCGCCTACTCTTCGGCGCTGGAACGAGCCACCTTGCTGGATGCCTGGGACGCAGAGCGCCGAGTCGACGTGGCTCTGGAGGGGCTGGATGCGGTCACGGACCGTTCACGATTACTCAGCGAGCTGTCCGTGGGCCAGCGGTACCGCGTTCGACTCGCCTGTCTCCTCGGTGCCCGGTACGACCTGTTACTGCTGGACGAACCGACCAACCACCTCGATGCCGATGCACTGGAGTTCTTGACGGCCCGACTGCGAGCGCACTCCGGCGGGCTGGCCCTTGTCACCCACGATCGCGGCCTGCTGCGGGACGTCGCCGAGGAGTACCTGGACCTGGATCCCAGTGAGGACGGGCGCCCGGTTCGCTACTCCGGAGGCTATGAAGGCTGGCAAACGGGACGCCAGACTGCCCGCGAACGCTGGCTGCAAAACTATGCGAACCAACAATCCGAGCATGAACGCTTGGCGGCAGCCGCAGACGAAGCCCGGGATCAATTGGAATCCGGCTGGCGGCCGGAGAAGGGCCATGGCAAGCACCAACGCCAAACCCGCGCGCCCGGCGTCGTGCAAGCCGTGAAACGCCGCCAGGCGGACCTGGAGGCGCACCGGATCTCGGTACCTGAGCCGCCCACCGAGCTCACCTTTCCCTGCCTGGATGTCCGTCCGGGGAGACCTCTATTGCGGTGCCGCGACGTTACTGTGGCCGCGCGTCTAACCCGGCCGGTCGACCTGTGGATCGATGGTGGCGACCGGTTATTGGTGACGGGGCGCAACGGGGCGGGCAAGTCCACCTTGCTCGGCGTACTGGCCGGAGACATCGCTCCCGATGCGGGCGACGTCCGTCAATTGTCCGGAGCGCGCATCGTCCTCGTCGGCCAGGAGCCACCATGGTGGCCGGCGAAGATGCTGGCAGAAGACCTTTATCGCGACCGCGTCCACCGATTGGTGGCCGCGGGGATGCACAGGGCGGAGGACCTGGTGCCGTTGAGTTCGACCGGCCTGTTGGACCGGGAAGCCCGTCGCACCCCGGTGGGGAGCATGTCCGCCGGACAGCGCAGTCGTCTGCACTTGGCCCTGCGCTTGGCCGAACGGCCGGACCTGCTGCTGCTGGACGAGCCGACCAACCATCTCGCCGCGCCACTAGTGGACGAGCTGACTAAGGCTCTGTTGAGCACCCGGGCGGCCGTCGTCGTGGCGAGCCACGATCGGCAGATGCTCCGCGACCTCAACGGGTGGCCGCGACTGGAGCTTTAATGATTCTCCTCGTGCGCGCTGGCCGCCGTTCCGGGCCCGTAGTGGCGCAAGAGCCACCCGGTGAGAATGGCCACCGCCGCGATGACGGCCGCCACGATCGCCAGGACCGTGACGAAGGCGACGTCATAGGCGACTCCGGCCGCTTCCAACACGGCCGGGTCTCCCCCGGCCAGCTCGACCGCTTGCGACATGCTGTCCGACGCTCCGGAGGGTGCGCCCGCCGGTAGCTCGACGGTCACGGTATACATCAGGGTTGCCAGACTGCCGAGGATCGCGACGGCCAACAGGTTCCCGAACTCATAGGAGACCTCTTCCACGGAGGACGCCATCCCGGCCTGGCGTGCGGGCACGTTACCGATGATGGCCGTCGACGCCACGGACATCGTGGCGCCGAGGCCGACTCCCGTCAGCCCCAGCCCGACGACGAGCAGAGGCACGTGGGTGGTGGCGGCGAGAGCGGAGACAACCATGCCGAGGGCAGCGAGGGTGAAGCCACCGGCGATCAGCGTCCGCAGTCCGAGGCGGTGAAGAGTGGCACCGGCGGCGAGGGAGGCCGACAGCGATCCCATGGCCAGCACGGACACCAACAGTCCGGACTGCAGCGGCGTGTAACCCTCCACGAGTTGGAACCGTTGCGTGGCGACCAACTGAACACCGCCCAGGACGAGCATGGCGCAGGCCGCCGCCAGGACACCGGCCGAGAAGGCATGGTTCCTGAAGACGGCGAAGTCCAGCACCGGATCCCGGAGGCGGCGCTGCCGACGAGTGAACAGGCAGCCACCGAACACGGAGACGACGGCAGCGAGTGCGAACCAGGGCCACGAGGGCTGTGGCCCGGTGGCCTCCTTGATGGCGAACACGGCTCCGGTCAGCGTGGCCAGTGCAAAGAGAGAGGAGGGAGCGTCCCATGCTTTCGACCGGTCAGGGTTGGCGCGGGGAGTCACCCACGGGGCCACGGCCAGGGCTGCGAGGACGACCGGCACGTTGATCAGGAAGATCGAGCCCCACCAGAATGACTCGAGCAGCACTCCCCCGATGATCGGCCCGAGTGCTGCGCCGACCAGGGAGATGCTCCCCCACACCCCGACGGCGACATTCCGCTCGCGGACGTCATCGAAACCGATGCGGATCAGCGCCAGGGTGGCGGGCATCATGCAGGCCGCGCCGACGGCCAGCAGAGCACGGGAGGTGATGAGGATGCCGACGTCGGGAGCGAAAGCGGCCAGCAGGGACGCCGCGCCGAACAGCGCCAGGCCGACGACGAAGAGCCGGCGATGGCCGTAGCGGTCCCCCAGCGTTCCGGCGCCGAGCAGCAAGCCGCACATCACCAGCGGATAGGCATTGAGAATCCACAGGGATTCCGCGGCGGTGGCGCCGAGTTCGGTCGAGAGAGTCGGCAGAGCCGTGTACAGGATGGTGTTGTCCAGCGTGATCAGCAGGACGCCGGCGCTGACCGTGACCAGCAGCAGCCATCGGCGGAGCGGGGACAACCCGGTTGACGGCGCTGATGACAATGGCGCGGCGGACTCACTCACGCGGGAACTCTAGCGGCTGACCGTTCCGGCGCTGGTCGCCGTTTCTCGGCCGTCCACGCTGACATCACCCGATTTCAGCCGATTTCACTGTGCCTGGGAACTTCGGTAGAGTAGAAGCCGCTGTTACGCAGTCCCCCGTAGCTCAATGGCAGAGCATTCGACTGTTAATCGAAGGGTTACTGGTTCGAGTCCAGTCGGGGGAGCTTCTTTGACCCCTCGTCCCGCATCGCGGGGCGGGGGCATTTCTTTCTCGCTATTGCAACGCTCATCTCATGGGTCTTCGCAACCGACCGCGCACCAATCCATAGGCTACGCCTATGTGCTTGAGAGGTATGTACCGGGTTGTCCTGTAGTACAGCCCTCATTACTGTCAGCACCATGCGATTCACACCTCGGGTCCTCACCCAACACGACGGCCAGTTCCGCTTCCTCAAGGCACCTAGCGACTCCCCCGCCGCTCAGCATGACCCCCGGGTAGCTGAGACGGTCAGTCGCATGCTCAGCGACATCGAACGACGCGGGTTGGACGCTGTGCGTCAGTACTCCCGGGATCTGGATGGTTTTGACGGGGAGTTCGTTCTGGACCCGGAAGACATCGCGCGCAGCGGTTCACGCCTTCCCGCCGAGCTGGCGCAAGCCATTGAACTGGGCTCGGAGCGAACCCGGGCGTTCGCGGCCGAAACACGGCGCCACCTCCAGGACTTCGAGGTCGAGACCGCCCCCGGCATCACGTGCGGCGTTCGATACGTGCCCTTGAGGCAGGTGGGCGCGTATCTGCCCGCCGGGCGATTCCCGCTCACCGCCAGCGCCTTCATGTCGGTCGGCGTCGCCAAGGAGGCCGGCGTCGATCTGGTCACGGCAGCAACGCCGCCGCAGCCCAACGGCCGCGCCAACGATGCGGTGCTCTACGCCGCACACCTGTCCGGCGCCGACCGGATCTTCCTCCTCGGCGGGGTGCAGGCCCTGGCCACCATGGCCTTCGGACTGCTCGACGAGCTGCCGGCGGACATGATCGTCGGCGCTGGCAACGCCTTCGTCGCTGAGGCCAAGCGCCAGCTCTTCGGCCGGGTTGCGATTGACCTGCCGGCAGGTCCCTCCGAGGTCGCCATCATCGCCGACGAGACCGCCGATCCCGAGATCGTGGCCGCCGATCTCCTGGGTCAGGCCGAACATGGCCCCACCTCACCGGCCGCTCTCATCACGACCTCCGAGGCTTTGGGCCGCGCCGTGGCCGCCGCCGTCGAGGTTCAACTCGAGACCTTGTCGACCGCGGAGATCGCCGGGCCGGCGTGGCGGAACTACGGTTCCATCACTGTGGCCGACACCCCGGAGGTCGCTGCGACACTGATGGATGACCTGGCGCCCGAACACCTGGAAATCATCACCGCGGACGACGCCTGGTACCACGACCGGTTGCGCAACTACGGGTCCATCTTCCTCGGCCCCTGGAGCACGGTCGCCTACTCGGACAAGGGCATGGCCGGCACCAATCACACTCTGCCGACGGCTGGCGGCGCCAAGCATTCCGCCGGACTCTCAGCGTCTCGTTTCCTGAAGCCGCTGACCTTCCAGAAGGTCGAACGGGATGCAACGGTGCAGGCCGCCGAAGCCGTGCAGGTCATTTCGGACTCCGAGGGCATGGAGGCTCACAGTCGGACCGCGACCTACCGGTTGGACCGTTTCCGCGGCTGACCGTCGAGCGGCGAACTCCTATGCGGTTTGCGAACCGGCCACGAGACGACGGGTCAGATCCATGATCTCCCTCGTTGCCAAGGAGACCGGGGCGTCATCACGACTGATCAGAGCCAAGGTCTCCGTCAGCGGCTCCCGGAACGGGAAGACCTGGACGTTCTCCGGGATCCGACCCGCCCGAACCAAGGAACCACTCACGATCGTGGCACCGGTCCCCGCGGAGACGAGGGTGAGGGCGGAGTCGGCCTGCTCCACCTCGATGATCGGTTCCAAACGCATGCCCTCCCCCTGGGCACGGTCCAACAACTGCCTACGGGTCGGGTCGTTCCACCCGCTGTGCGCGTCGTACAGCACCATGCCGGCCTCCACCAGGTCCTCCAATTCGGCTCGCCCCTGGGACGGCCGGGGACCGGCGGTGGCGAAGAACACCTCGTCGGTGAGCAGCGGCTCGTACCGCAACCCTTCGAACGGCACCGGCAGAATGACGAGCCCGGCTTCGGCCTCCCCCTCGTTGACGGACTGGGCCACGGCGTACGAGTTGAGGCCGACCATCCGGATCCGCACCCCGGGATGCAGGGCATGAAACTCCTGGACGAGATTCGCGAGCCCGTAGAAGTTCGCATTTCGCGAGACACCGAAGGTGGCCACTCCCGTCTCCAGGGACGTGATGGACCGCATGGCGGAGACGGCGTCTTCAGCAGCACGGAGGGTACGGCGGGCGTGGACGGCCAGTTCGTCAGCCGCCGACGTCGGCACCAGTCGCCGAGAAGCGCGGACAAACAGCGGCGCACCGATCTCCGACTCAAGCCGAACGATGAGTTCCGAGATCGAGGCCTGCGACACGTCCAGTTCATCGGCAGCTGCCGTGAACGTCCCCTTATCCAAGGCCGCGAGGAAAGCACGTAGCTGTGTCAGCGTCATAGGGTAACCCTATCAATTTCACGCGTTGATGTCGGGTTGTTCTATGGCGGTGGCCGTTCTATCGTGACTCTGACCACATGACCGACGTACTCCTTCCCGAAGATTGGATGGCCCGGAGCCATGACACAGACCCCCAGTCCGACGCTTGAGGCCCCGCGCCTGAAGAAGGCGCTCAGCTCTGTCGACGCCTACGCCATGGGATTCGGCGCCATGATCGGCTTCGGCTGGGTGGTGCTGACCGGTTCGTGGCTCGAGGGCGCCGGCACCCTGGGGGCCGTGGTGGCCCTCGTCATCGGCGGATTCATCATGGCCGTCGTCGGGCTGGTCTACGGCGAGATGACGGCCGCCATGCCCCGCTCCGGGGGCGAACATCACTACCTCATGCGAGGCATGGGAGCCCGATGGTCCTTTGTCGGCTCATGGGGCATCACCGGCGGGTACATCACCATCATCGCTTTCGAGGCGGTGGCCCTGCCGCGGACCTTGGAGTACATCTGGCCGGACATCGGACAGGTTCACCTCTGGAGCATCTTCGAGTCCGAGGTCACCCTGACCTGGGCCCTGATCGGCACCATCGGCGCCATCATCATCACTGTCGTCAACTACATCGGCATCAAGACCGCGGGCATCGTCCAGACGTTCGTCGTTCTCTTCTTGCTGGTCGTCGGCGTACTCCTGATCTTCGGCTCCTCCACGAGCGGCACGGTCTCCAACATGGAGCCGTTCTTCACCGATGCGGCCGGCATCTTCACCGTGTTGATCGTCGTCCCCTTCCTATTCGTGGGCTTCGACGTGGTCCCCCAGACGGCCGAGGAACTGCGCATGAGCCCGAATCGAATCGGCCGGCTCATCGTGATCTCCGTGCTCATCGCCACCGCCTGGTACGTCGTCACCGCTGTGACCACCGCCTCTTCCATGCCGGTGGACGCACTCCTGAACTCCGATCTCGCGACGGCGGACGCCATGGGCGCGCTCTTCGACAGCCAACTGATGGCCAACGTCCTCATCGCAGGCGGTGTCGCAGGCATCCTCACCTCGTGGATCGCGATGCTGGTCGGTGCCTCCAGACTCATGCAGGCCATGGGTCAGTCAGGCATGCTGCCCCGGTGGTTCGGCAAGATCCATCCCCGCTTCCACACCCCGTCCAACGCGATCCTGTTCATCGGTGTGTTGTCAGCCGCCGCCCCCTTCCTCGGCGAGGGAGCCATCGGCTGGCTGGTCGACTCGGGATCACCGAGCATCGTCATCTCCTACTTCCTGGTCTGCGTCGTGTTTCTCCTCCTGCGTCGTCGCGAGCCGGATATGGAGCGGCCCTTCGTGGCCGGCAAGGGCCGGATGGGCATGGCCGTCGGCATCGCCGGGGTCGTCCTGACCCTCGCCCTGATCTCGCTGTACATCCCCGGCATGCCGGCGTCGATCCACCCGGTCTCCTACATGCTCTTCGGAGCATGGTGGCTGCTCGGAATGTTCTTCCTGTTCCGCATCCCGCGAGGAGTGCGCGGAGGGCTGCACGCCGAAGAAGACCTGCTCCGAGCGCTCGAGGTGCGGAACCGGTAGAGGCGGAAATCCCTGTGCGTTGACCGAGCCTCCTTTCGTGCCACGGAAGTGACTCACCTCTCAGTGCCCGCCGTCCCATACCGTCGCGATCACGGTTGCAGATCCGGTGATGGTGAAGCGTAGACGACGGACCCGCGGCCGTTCGATGAAGATCACTTCGATCGGTCGACGTGGTTCGGCCGTGGCAGGGAGGCTCCGTGAAGACGCAAGCAGCAGTGCTGTGGGATTACGGCCAGGACTGGAAGATCGAGGAACTCGAACTCGACGATCCACGCAACGATGAAGTGCTCGTTCGCCTCGCGGCGTCGGGGCTGTGCCACTCGGACGAGCATGTGCGCGTCGGCGACATGCCCTTTGACGCCCTACCGGTGATCGGCGGCCATGAGGGCGCCGGCGTCGTGGAGAAGGTCGGTCCGCTGGTGACCGATGTCAAAGAGGGCGACCACGTCGTCCTGAGCTTCGTCCCGGCGTGCGGGCGCTGCGAATACTGCGCCAAGGGATACCAGAGCCTATGCGACCAAGGCGCCGGGATCGCCGTCGGGCTGCAGGGGGACGGTACGTCGCGCCACCACGTCGGCGGACGGGACGCGCGGCTGATGTGCATGCTCGGCACCTTTTCGCCGTACACCGTCGTCCGAGAATCCTCCGTGGTCACGATCGACCAGGACATCCCGCTGGACAAGGCCGCGTTGGTGGGCTGCGCCGTTACCACCGGCTGGGGCACCGCCATCAACGCGGCGAAGGTCAGTGCCGGAGAGACGGTCGCGGTGATGGGCGTGGGCGGCGTCGGCGCCAACGCCGTGCAGGGAGCCAAGATGGCCGGTGCGAGCCGCGTCGTCGCGATCGATCCCTCCGAGTTCAATCGTGACCAGGCTCGGCGCTTCGGAGCCACCCACACCTACGCGAGCGTTGACGAGGCGCGCGAAGCACTCACCGACCTCACGCGCGGCAAGATGGCCGACGCGGCCCTCATCACCGTCGGCGTGGTGCACGGCGAGATGATCGGCGAAGCCCTCTCGCTCGTCGGAAAGCTGGGCCGGGTCGCTCTGACCTCCCTCGGTTCCGACACCGAGGACGACGTGAAGATGTCCATGTTCGAGGTCACCGCCTATCGCAAGACCATCATCGGCACCTTGTTCGGCAACGCGAACCCACGGTCCGACATCCCCAAACTGCTCGAGTTCTACTCGCGCGGTGAGCTGTTGATCGACGAACTGATCACCCGCACCTACTCCCTGGATCAGATCAACCAGGGCTATGACGACATGCGCGAGCACCGCAATGTGCGCGGCATGATTCTCTTCGACTGAACCACAGACCCACCAGACCCGACAGACCACAAGACCACACTGTTCAAGGAGAACGCATGACGACACAGGGACAACTCTTCATCGGCGGCGAGTGGACCAACGGTTCCGGCTCCGAGACCTTCGACACCGTGGACCCCTCGAATGGCTCCGTCATCGGCACCGCGATCGAGGCGACCTCGGCCGACGTCGACGCCGCCGTGGAGGCCGCTCAGCGAGCTTTCCACGATGACGCCTGGCGGGGCATGTCTGCCTCGGACCGCGGCAAGCTGCTGTGGCGCCTGGCGGACCTGCTGGAGGCGAACGCCAGTGAGCTCGGCGAGCTCGAGAGCCGCGACCAGGGCCAGGGTGTCGGCTTCGCCACCGGCAGCATGGCCGGTGCGGCGGATCAGTTGCGCTACTTCGCGGGCTGGACCACGAAGATCACCGGCACGGTGAGCCCGGTGTCCATTCCGGGGATGCTGCACTACACCCGCCGTGAGCCGGTCGGTGTGTGCGCGTTGATCACGCCGTGGAACTTCCCGCTGACCATCGCCGTGTGGAAACTCGCCCCGGCGTTGGCCACCGGCAACACCGTCATCATCAAGCCCGCCGAGCAGACTCCGCTCACTACGCTGCGCTTCGCCGAGCTCTGCACGGAGGCCGGTGTCCCGGCCGGTGTGGTCAACGTGCTGACGGGCGGTCCAGAGGTGGGCAAGGCACTGGTGAATCACCGCGGTGTGGACAAGGTCTCCTTCACCGGTTCCACCGAGGTCGGCCGGGAGATCGTCCGGGGCTCGGCGAGCAACCTGAAGCGCGTCTCCCTCGAACTGGGCGGCAAGGCGCCGAGCATCATCACCCAGGAGGCCGATCTCGATTCGGCCGTGGCCGGCAGCATGTTCGGTGGGCTGTTCAACAGTGGCCAGGCCTGCGCGGCGTACAGCCGGTTCTACGTCCACAGCAGCCGTGAGGCCGAGTTCACCGAGAAGCTGGCCGCCGCCATGTCCGAGGTGAAGATGGGCCCCGGCAGTGACCCGGACAGCCAGCTGACACCCCTCGTCTCAGCGGAGCACCAGAAGCACGTGGAGGACTACATCAGCTCCGGCCGCGAAGAAGGGGCGGAGGTGGTGCTGGGCGGCGAGCGCCCCGGTGGCGAATACGCGTCCGGCTTCTACGTTCCGCCAACACTGTTCACCGGAGTCAAGCACGATATGCGGATCGCCCGTGAGGAGATCTTCGGGCCGGTGCTTCCGGTGATCACCTATGACGATCCGGATGAACTCGTGGCGCTGGCCAATGACACCGATTACGGCCTGGTCGCCTGTGTCTGGACGAAGGATGTGGCAGCCGGACACCGGCTGGCCCACGCCATCCGCGCCGGTGAGGTCTACGTCAACGCTCCGCCACTGCTGGACCCAGCCGCACCGTGGGGCGGTTTCAAGTCGAGCGGCTGGGGCCGTGAGATGACCGGCGAGGCGCTGGACTCCTACACGGAGACCAAGGGGGTGTGGGTCAGCCTGGGCGAGTAATCACCCAGAACGGCCACACCGGACACGGGGTGCGCCGGGTGCAGCGACAGCTCACCCGGCGCACCCTTTCTGTGCTCTCCTCTACACTGAGCCACCAACGGAACCGGCGCGGGAGGGGCGGCCATGAGCGAGGAACGACGGCGGGAACTCGGCGACAACGACTTCCCCATCGAACAGCACCTGCAGGAAGCGTTCGAGAGCACCATGGAGGAGGGGGCCGAACGGCTCCAGCGGACGTTCCGTGCCGTGGTGATCACCGGACTGTTCGGTGGCATGGAGATCGGCCTCGGCGTGATGGCCTACCTCGGTGTACTCCACGAGACGGACAGTCATCTGCTGGCTGGACTGGCCTTCAGCATCGGCCTGATCGCCGTGCTGCTGGCCCACAGCGAGCTGTTCACCGAGGACTTCCACATGCCGCTGATGGGGCTGGTCACCCGGCAGGCCAGCATCTGGCAACTGGGCAAGCTCTGGGCTGGAACCCTCGTCAGCAACCTGGTCGGCGCGTGGATCTTCATGTGGCTGGTGACCCAGGCCTTCCCCGAATGGCATGCCCTCCTCGAGGAGTCGGCACGGCATTTCGTCGACGCCCCGTTCTCTCTGCAGACAGTCTGCCTGGCCATCCTCGGCGGCAGCACCATGACGTTGATGACCCGGATGCAGAAGGGCACGACGTCGGAGATCGTCCAGGTGGTCGCGGCCGTCGGCGGCGGGTTCCTGCTGGCAGGCCTCCAGCTCTTCCACTCGATCCTGGACTCGCTGCTGGTCTTCGGCGCGATGTTGTCCGGTGCGGATATCCCCGTGCAGCAGTGGTTGGGCTGGTTCGCCTACACCCTGGTGTTCAACATGGTGGGCGGGATTCTCCTGGTGACGGCGCTGCGGATCGTGCGGACCAAGGAACTGGTGATGCACTGGCGGCGCAAGTCCCCGGAACACCCGGACGCGCCCCACGGCGGGTGAGGTGCGAAGTCCCCTGAGGCCTCCGCATCGTTCTGCAGTCTCTTAGGCCGGTGCCTTCCAGGAGAGGGTCGACGCGCCGGCCGCGGCGGCCGGGCCGGCGGGGACGCTCTTCATGGCGAGGTTGCGAACCGCAACCGCCCACCTTCCGCGGAGATCCGCTCCCAGCCGTCCGGTCAGTTCTGAACGGCGCGCGATCTGTTGGGTACGCGGGCGACGAGTAGCGTCAAAATGCTCCAGCGCGGCAGCCACAGGCGTGCCGGCATTCACCGATCGGGCCATCTCACCGATGCAGACGCCATCCTCAAGGGATGAGTTCGCGCCCTGCCCCATCGTGGGAACCATGGCGTGCGCCGCATCGCCGATCAGGACCGTGCGGCCGTAGACATACGCCTTCAACGGCGGCGCCAGAGCGTGCACGTCGTGCCGCATCAGGCGTTCGGCCGGGGTGCGCCTGATGAGAGAGGGCACCGGTTCTGCCCAGGTGCAGAAGTGTTCGACCGCCGCCGCCTTCTCATCGCGCCACCGCATATCCGCCGGCGAGTGGATGTAGCCGTACCAATACACCTGGCTGTCGCTGATCCGCACGGCACCGAACTCTGCGCCTCGTCCCCATCGGACGATGAAGTCCTCCGAAATCAGCGAATCATCGTTGACGATGCCCCGCCAGGACGACTTGCCGGTGTATCGAGGTGATGAGGCCGGTGCCAGCTGGGTACGCACGCCACTGCGCAATCCGTCAGCAGCCACGAGAAGGTCTGCTCGGAACTCCTCAGTGCCGCGCCTCGACATGCTCTGCACCACTGCTGGGCGACCGTCCGTGGTCCCCGGGTCAACGGAAACCACGCGCGCTCCCGAAACAAGGCGCGCGTCGCCGGCAGCCTCGAGAAGTATGCGATG
Organism: Citricoccus sp. GCM10030269; assembly: GCF_042665635.1. Classification (NCBI taxonomy): domain Bacteria; kingdom Bacillati; phylum Actinomycetota; class Actinomycetes; order Micrococcales; family Micrococcaceae; genus Citricoccus; species Citricoccus sp. GCM10030269. Next base: position 936,145 of record NZ_JBHTCV010000005.1, read on the forward strand.
AAGCTCCTGCCGGTGGATCCCGACAACTTCCTGCGAGGAATCCGGTTCGGTGCTGCGCGGGATGCGCATGAGCCAGTTCCCACTCTCGTCCATGGTTCCGGCCACGTGTATCCGATAACCGGCATCTCGCACGACGCTCTCGAGACCGAGCGAGGCCAGCGCAGACAGACCATTGGCGGTGATAGCCAGGCCTGCTCCTACTTCCCCGAACTCTGCTGCCTGTTCCACCACGGTCACGGTCCAGCCTCGATGGAGTAAGGAGGCCGCAGCGGTCAGACCGGCGATACCTCCGCCCACGATGACCGCTGACGTATGGAGCTCGCTCATGCATGTTCCTCTCATAGCGGGGAATGCTCGTGGTGGTCAGACGTCGTTCAGTCCCGCGCCCGGAGCGCCCGCCGCCTCTTCTCGAGTTCCAGCAGCTGCCGGTTCAGGGATTCGAACTGTGCGGGATCACCCTCGGGGCCCAGGCGCTGCAGGCGTCCCATCAGGTCGGCTTTCTGGTGAGTGATCTGCAGTTCGAACAGGCGGTTCATGATGTCCCGGCTGTAGCGGATCAGATCTTCTTCCGTGCGGGCGGGCAACGGCGTCACCGCCAGTTCGCTGACCAGTGATCCGAGCTCCGCGGGAACCTCCTGGCGCACCTGCTCCACCCACTGAGAGGGGGTCGCACCGGCCATCCCCGCCGCACGGATTCCGGAGTGCACCACGGAATACGCCGGAACCTTGAACTCAGCCGCATAGAAGGCCTGCCATTGCTCGGCGGAGAGCAGGGTGGGCTGCTGCAGCACCACCTCGAGGGCCTCCTTCTCCATGCGGGCGGCCGGATCCCTCGCGTCCGGGCGCTGGTAGCCGGACTCGGCGGCGTCTGTGCCGCGGCCGCCGTCGGGACGAGCTTGGCGGGTGGTATTCCCCGGGCGCGACGACGGCGAGGCTCCCGCGCGCTGCGCCTCCTGCACCGCTCGGTGCACGGTGCCGGGATCCATGCCGAGCCAGCCGGACAGCTCCCGTTCATAGCCCGGGCGGACGACCGGGTCCTTGATGCCGGCCACAATCGGGGCGGCGTGACGCAGGGCTCCGGTACGGCCCTCGACCGTGTCCAGGTTGTAGTTCTTCAGGCCCACCTTGATGGCGAACTCGAACAGTGGCCGCCGCGCGTCGATCAGCGCCATCACGGCTTCCGGGCCCCGCTCCTGGCGCAGGTCACAGGGGTCCATGCCGCTGGGTTCCACGGAGACGTACGTCTTGGCCAGGAACTTGCTGTCCTCTTCGAAGGCGCGCAGGGCGGCCCTCTGACCGGCCTCGTCACCGTCGAAGGTGAAGATGATCTCCCCGCCCGTGCCGTCGTCGGAGATCAGCCGGCGGGCGATCTTCACGTGGTCGGAGCCGAAAGCGGTGCCGCAGGTCGCCACCGCCGTGTCCACGCCGGAGAGGTGCGCCGCCATCACGTCCGTGTACCCCTCCACCACCACCAGTTGGCGCTTTTTGGCGATGTTCCTCTTGGCGACGTCGATGCCGTAGAGCACCTGGGACTTCTTGTAGAGCTGCGTCTCCGGGGTGTTGAGGTACTTCGGTCCGGGATCGTCCTCAAAGAGCTTGCGGGCGCCGAAACCAATGGTGGCCCCGGTCATGTCCCGGATCGGCCAGACCAGCCGGCCCCGGAAGCGATCGTAGATGCCCCGCTGCCCCTCGGAGAACAGACCGGTGAGCTTGAGCTCGTCCTCGCGGAAGCCCTTGCGCTGCAGGTGCTTGAGCAGGTTGTCCCAGCCCTGGGGGGCGTAACCGACACCGAACTGGCGGGCATGCTCGGCGGTGAAGCCGCGACCGGAGAGGAACTGCTGACCCGTGGCGGCACCTCGGGTGCCGAGCTGTTCGCGGAAGTACTCATCGGCGATCTTGTTCGCCTCGAGCAGTCGCTGGCGGCGGCCGACCTGCTCCTGGTCCGGGCCGGTGCCGCCGTCCTCATAGTGCAGCTCGATGTTGGCCTTGGCGGCGAGTCGCTCGACCGTCTCGGCGAAGGTGGTGTGCTCCATCTTCATCAGGAAGGCGATGACGTCCCCGGACTCGCCACACCCGAAGCAGTGGTAGCTGCCGACGGACGGACGGACGTGGAAGGACGGGCTGCGTTCATCATGGAAGGGGCAGAGTCCCTTGTAGGAGCCGACGCCGGCGCTGCGCAGCGTGACGAAGCTGTCCACGATCTCTTTGAGGTCCGAGCGTTCACGGACAAGATCGATGTCCTCGCGCTTGATCAGACCCGCCATACCGACAGTCTAGGCGGCGGGGCTGATCACCGCGGCGCTGGTCCACAGCGGCGCCGGTCCACTGCATTGCCTACAGTGGACGCCATGACGGACGACGACGTACCCGGCCTGGCGGAAGCCGCCGAATTGGCCCGCCGCGCCCGGCGGGTGGTGGTGCTGTCCGGCGCCGGCATGAGCGCCGAGTCCGGTGTGCCGACCTTCCGCGAGGCTCAGACAGGTTTGTGGGAGCGATTCAGTTCCGAGGAGTTGGCCACCGAGGAGGCCTGGCTCGAGAACCCCGCGCTCGTCTGGTCCTGGTATCAGTGGCGTGCCCGCCTAGTGCGCGGCTGCTCACCGAATGCCGGCCACCGCGCCATCGCCACGTGGCAACGGCGCTTGGCCCAGCAGCCCGACGGCGGCGCGGCCGGCTCGCTCGTCATCGCCACCCAGAACGTGGACGACCTGCATGAACGTGCTGGCGCCGAGGTGAAGGCCCACCTGCACGGTTCCCTGTTCGACTATCACTGCGCGGAGTGCGGAACACCGGCTGAGCACGACCCCAGCGAGGATGACCCGCACGAGCAAGAGCCGGCGGACGGCCCGCCGCTGTGCACCGTCTGTGGGACCGGACGGATACGACCGGGCGTGGTCTTGTTCGGCGAGATGTTGCCGGAGGAGGCCTTCGCGCAGACCTCCGCGGCACTGGAGCACTGCGATCTCGCCGTCGTGGTCGGGACCTCCGCCCTCGTCCAGCCGGCCGCCACCCTGCCGTATGTCGCGCTGGGCGCCGGCGCCGCCGTCGTCGAGGTCAATCCAGAGGTGACCGAGTTCTCCACTGCCGCGACCGTCCACGTCGCCGGGAACGCCGGAACGGTGCTGCCTGCTCTGGTGGACGCGCCGAACCGGTCTTCGTCGGTCTAGTCGGGGAGTCGGTCTAGTCGGGAAAGTCGGTCTGGTCGGAGAAGACCGCGGTGGCGGACTCCGGGACCGGCGGATCGAACACGCGCAGCGCTGTGGCCAGCATGGTGTAGTAGCCGTGCAGCCAAACCAGCTCGGCCACGGCGGACTGGCCCAGCTGGGACACCGCGTCGGCAAAGGTCTCGTCAGCCAGAGTCCCCGTGCGCGCCAGCGACTGGAGCAGGCGTTCGACACGGCCCAGGTGCGGGTCTCCGGACCGCCTCCCTGCCAGCAAGGACTCGACATCCCCGGGCGAGAGACCGTGCTGCCGCCCGGCGCGGACATGCGCGATCCATTCGAAACCGCTGCGCTGCTCGGCAGCCACCACCAGGATCGCGAACTCGCGGGTCCGCGGGTCCAGTGTCCCGCGGAACCGCAGCGCCTCCCCCAGACGCTGCACCGCATCGCCCACGCCAGGGCTCAGCACCATGGGACCGAACGGGCCGATCAGGCGTCCGTCATGATCGACGATCGGCGTCACCGCCGCCGCACTGGCCCGGCTGCCGCCGGTGATCGACTCGTAGACCGCACGTGAGTCGGAGTCCAACTCGGCGGGCAGCTGCGGAATGAACCGTTCGGTCACCATGGTCCTGTCAGCCGTCAATCAGTCCTGGCGGTAGGCGGTCCTGGCCTGTTCGGTCAGCGGAGCCGGCTGCACCGTCACGCGGATGGAAACCTGCTCGTGGTCCTCCACCTGGACTTTGGACGAGGGCGTGTCCTCACCCCAGACCACCGTCAACTCAGTTCCGGGCTCGGCCAGGTCGGCGTCGATGACGGCCAGCGAGAGCATGGACTGCTCATTGGCCGAATAGCCGGTCCATGTTGACACCCCGACGGTGCGCCCGTCCTGCTCGACCCGGTCGAAGTGGAACGTGTCGTAGAGCGACATCGGCAGGTTGATGAACTTCGCCTTCGGGCCGGGCTTGAAGATCGACCCGAAGGCCTCAGCGGTGTCGTCGCCGTTCCAGACGAGGGTCACCTTCTTGCGCCGACCCGTCTCGCCGTTCTGCTCCATCTTCTGCAACGCGTCCTTGCCGATGAAGTCATGGTCGAACTTCACGATCCGCCCGTAGTCGAGCTCGTACGGCGTGACGTAGTAGTCCTCGATGTTCTCGGAGTGGAACGAGCCGCCCAGCGGCGCCGTCGTCTCGTACGCCCGGTCGGTGAGCCACTCGCGGTACCCGCGGAGCTCCTCGCCGGAGTAGATGGCCGGCAGGGGCCGGGGAAGCCAACCGGACTCCAGGGCATTGGTGTGGTAGGCCCGGCCACCGACCTGAGTCAGGCCGAACTGCTGGCCGGCCTCCAACAGTGCGGAGTGCACTGCTTCCTGGTCTTCCCAGGGTCCCCACATCTCCAACCCCGGCTCCCCGGCCATGCCGTGCCGCAGGGCTCGCACCTCCTTGCCCGCGATCGTCAGGCGGGTCATATGGAAGAACTTTAGCTTGGGCGGCTCCTGGCCGGACGCTGCGGTGATGACGTCCATGGCTCCGGGGCCCTGGATCTGGTAGCGGTACAACACCGGATCGCCCTGGCGGTAGAGGGAGTTATCATCGCGCCAGATCTCCACGTCGTAGCCGCCGGTTTCGACGTGGTAGTGCAGCCAGTTGATCGACGGCGGGATGCCGACGGCCTGGTACTCGTCCTCCTCGAGGTGGAACAGGATGTTGTCCCCGATCACGTGACCGGACGGACCGACGGCCACGTACTGTTTGGCCACGTCCACGGGAAAGTTCTCGACCGAGTTCACGGCGGTGTCCCGGATCAGCTTCAGGGCGTCGGGGCCTTTGATATTGAGATCGGCCATGTGGTGGGACTGGTCGAACAACACGGCGGTGCGGCGCCACGCCAGCTGCTCGTCACGCCAGTTGGAGAACTCCTGCACCACCCGGGGCACGACGGCGGGCGGAGTCTGTGACTCCCACAGCAACTCCACCGGGTTCCCGGCTTCGGCGATGGCTTCTTCCAAGTTCTTGGCCATGATTCTCCTCGTTCTCTTGGATTCGATATGGTCGAGCTTGGCCGCAGGCGACTGTGATGTAAAACATATTTTCACGACGATGCAGGCAAGGAGAACTGAGGATGGCCCCGGTTCCGTTCACACTGCGACAGCTCGAGTACTTCGACGCCATCGCCACCGAGGGCTCCTTGAGCGCGGCATCGCACCGATCGCATGTCAGCGCTTCGGCTCTGGCCCTGGCCGTCGACGAGCTCGAACGGAACCTGCAACTCCAGCTGTTCATTCGCCGTAAGGGACGAGGCGTGACCCTGACCTCGGCCGGCTTGCGACTGCTGTCCGTCGCCCGCCGGGTGCTGGCCGAGGCGGAGAGCCTGGCCGGAGACGCGGTCTCCACCAAGGGTTCACTCACCGGGTCTTTCGGCATCGGCTGCTTCTCCACCCTCGGACCGTTCTTCCTGCCGGCGGTGCTGGAGAACTTCAGCACCATGCACCCCGGACTGGATCTGAGCGTCCACGAGTCGAGCGCTCCGGAGCTCACCGACCTCTTACTCCACGGGCGCCTCGAGGCGGCGCTGATGTACGAGGTGGACGTCTCGCCACAGTTGACCTCGGCACCGGTGGGACACATCAGACCGCACATCATCATCAGCGCCGACCATCGACTGGCCGCCGCCAGACGGGTCAGCCTGTCCGAACTCATCGAGGAACCACTCATCGTCCTGGACGTTCAGCCGACGAAGCAGAACACCAACCACCTCTTCGATCGGTTGCACCTCTCCCCCACCGTGGCCCACACCGTCGGCAGTTATGAGTTGGCCCGGTGCCTGGTCGGTCGCGGACTGGGATGGGCCGTGATGTTCCAGCGCCCCAGGACCACGCGGAGCTATGACGGCCGGGAGCTCGTCGAACTGGAGATCGCCGATGACGTGCCGGACACCACCGTCTGTCTGACGCGGACCACCGGCTCACCGCGGACGGCGAAGTTCGACGCACTCGTTGACTACCTGGTTCAGCTTCCACGAGGCACAGAAGTGGACAGCGCCAGCGACCTCCCGTAGATCCTCTGTAGTATGACCTAGATCACACGGACGGATGCTGCAGTTCGCAGCATGTCCCTTGAGGGGAGGATCCATGGTCGTGGAAGCAGTACTCCACAATGAAGATCTGACCGCCAACCAGGCACAGTCGCTCGACGAATGGCGGCAGATCGCCGGCAACAGATTCGTGCCGCTCCACGTCACCGCCCCCAACGCTTCGACCTTCAAAGCCACCATGCGGTGTCGCGTCATCGAGGGGATCACCATCAGTGAGATCGTGGCCGATGCCCACAGCGTGCATCGCGAACCGCGCCTGATCTCGCCGGCGGATGCCAACCACGTCAAATTGACTCTGCTCGTCGAGGGTAAGGGCGAAGTCTCTCAAGATGGCAGATCGACGCAGTTCCACGCCGGCGACATCGTGCTGCATGACACTGCTCGGCCGTACACGCTCGACTTCACCGGTGCCGTGAGCTGCCTCGTCCTCGCCTTCCCTCAGCACGTCTTCGAAGTCCCCTCACGACTGATCCAGCGCATCACCGCCCGGCGACTCCCCGGCGACGACGGCATCGGCAGCATCATCTCCCCGTTCATCCAGCACATGGCCGCCAACCTCGATCTGCTCCAAGGGGTGAACGGCGAACGCATTCTCCGCTCCGCTCTGGACCTGTTGACCACACTGGCGTACTCGGAGATCGTCAGTACGGAACGTTCCGCCGAGCAGATGCGGCTCGAGGAACTCCACGCGGTGAAGCTGTACATCGAGGATCACTTGGACGACCCCGAGCTCGGGGCCCGGAAGGTCGCCCACGAGCATCACGTCTCGGTGCGCTACCTGCAGTACATGTTCCACAACGAAGGCACCACGGTGAGCTCGTTCATCCGGAGCCGGCGGTTGGCGCACTGCCGCCGCGACTTGCTGGATCCGGCTCAGTCGACGTTGTCGGTCTCTCACATCGGACAGCGCTGGGGCTTTCTGGACGCCAGCCACTTCAGCAAAGTGTTCAAGGCGGAATTCGGAGTGTCTCCCCGGTCCTTCCGAGAGCGTCAAAGCTCATCGGTGCGCCAGTTGACCTGACGTGCACGCCAGGTCCATCGAGGTGCGCCGACTGACAAGAACTGAGCGCTTTCGCGGCGGTAGCTTCAAAGCGTCAGCACGAACAGTTCCGGTCAGGACGGAGACAGCATGGTCATTCGAGACGCGCAACACGACGTGGGTCTGGAGCAGCGGCGAAAGATGTTCGGCATCGAAGGCGCGGAAGACCAGGTGCACCACACCACGGACCTCAATGACAAGCTGCAGGACTTCGTGACCCGATACTGCTTCGGGGACATTTGGCAGCGCGAGGGGCTGTCCATCCCCGACCGCAGCAAGATCACGATCGCCATGCTCATCGCCCAGGGCAACGAGCAGGAGCTACGAGTGCATCTGCGCGGCGCGTTGGCCAACGGCCTGACTCCTCTACAGCTGCGCGAGATCGCCGTGCATGCCGTGCTCTACTGCGGCATCCCGGCCTCGAATGAAGGACTCCGCGCCCTCGCGGAGGTTCTGGAGGAGAAAGGCCTCCCGTTCGAGATGGACGGGGAAGCACAACGGACGCCCCGGCTGTAATCCCGGCCGGCGGCTTATCAGGCGCCACGTGGCGCACCACATCATGTAGTCATCCTGGAGGATCTCCATGCACGACGTCGTCGGGTTCATCGGATTGGGCACCATGGGCCATCCCATGGTCACGAACATCGCCCGCCACGGATACGACCCGGTGGTCTACGACGCCGCCCCCGGCCGGGCGGCGGAGGTGGCCGCCGAGATCAACGGTCACGCCGCCGAAACGCTGGACGGTCTGGCCGAGTGCACCGTTGTGGTGACGATGCTGCCCACCAGTGCGATCGTCCGGTCGGTGCTGCTCCACCCGGACGGCGCGTTGGCGATTCCGCTGCGCGCCGGTTCCGTGGTGATCGACATGAGCTCATCGGATCCCCGCGAGACCGTGGAGACGGGGGCGCTGCTCTCCGAGCACGGGGTCACTCTCGTGGACGCGCCCGTCTCCGGCGCGAGGGAACGAGCGGTGCAGGGCACGCTGTCCATCATGCTGGGCGCCGACGACGACGAGGCGGCCAGCCGAGCGATGCCGGTGCTGGAGACGATGAGCCGGCAGGTCTACCGCACGGGCAAACTCGGCACCGGTGACGCCATGAAGGCGTTGAACAATTTCGTGGCGGGCGCAGCCTTCGTGGCCTCGTGTGAGGCTCTGCTGGCGGGTGAACGGTTCGGGCTGGACCGTCAGCTCATGGTCGACATCCTGAACGACTCCACGGGCCAGACCTTCTCCAGCTCTCACGTGCTCGGACCGCACGTGGTCGAAGGGCAGTTCGCCAGCGGATTCGCCCTCCCCCTCCTGACCAAAGACGTGTTGATCGCCCAAGGCCTCGAAGCCTCCACCGGCGTCGACGCCATCGTCTGTGAGGCCACCGCCTCAGCCCTGAGCCAGGCGCTCGAGTCACTGGGCAATGTCGACCATTCTCAGGCTTATACCTACTGGGAGGCGAAGGGATCATGATCGAGACCGCCGTGATCGCGGTGAGCCGCGTCTTCGGCATTCTGGCCTCCCTGGCCGTCGTCGTGGTCATGTTGGCCATCGCGCTCGACGTGGTGACCCGGTGGATCACCGGTGCCAGTCTGCCGTCGATGGTGGAGATCTCGGAGTCCGCGCTGGTCGTCTCCATCTTCCTGGGACTGCCCTGGGCCGCCGTGACCGGCGCGCATGTCTCCGTCTCGCTGCTGACGGACCGATTGGGTCAGCGTGCCGGCCGAGTGGTGGCGACCATCGCGTGGACGCTGTGCTCCCTGACAGCCGCGTGGTTCACCTGGACAACCTGCAGCCGAGCCCTGGCCTCCACCGGACTCAATGAGGTCCGCATGGGACTAGTCCAGTGGCCCCTGTGGCCGTTGCGCTGGGTCATCGCCGTGGGCTTCCTGGTCCTCACCTTGGCGTGTGTGGTCAATCTCCTGCGCATCAACACCGGTCGCCGGCCCTTCGGCGCGGACGGTGACGTCACTGATGACGACAACGGCGACGACAACGGCGACGACAACCGTGGGGCGCCGCTACCGGCGCCCGGAATCTGAGAACGGACATCATGCAGATCTGGCACGTCGTTGTCCTCACGCTTGCCCTGATGATCGCCCTGCTCGCGATCCGGGTGCCCGTGGGATTCAGTCTCGGGCTCTCCGGCGGAATCGGGCTGGTCCTGCTGCAGGGCACCGACTATGCGAGCAACACCCTCGGCTCAGTCCCGTTCGCCAATACGGCGACGTTCACCCTGACGATCATCCCGATGTTCATCCTCATGGGCATGCTCGCCGTCAGGGCCAACATCGCGGACAACGTCTTCACCGTGGCCAACCACTTCGTCCGCCGGGCTCCCGGCGGTCTCGGAGTCGCCACAGTCATGGCCTGTGCCGGATTCGCCGCTGTCTCCGGCTCCAGCATCGGCACGGCTGCCACCATGGCCAAGCTCTCCGTCAACCAGATGCGCGGCAACGGTTATCCGGCACATCTCGCAGCCGGCATCGTCGCGGTGGCGGGCACCCTCGGCGTGATGATCCCGCCGAGCACGTTCCTGGTGCTCTACGCGGTACTGGCCGAGGAGTCGGTGGCCCAGATGCTCGCCGCCGGGATCGTGCCCGGACTGCTCTCTGCGGCCGGATACATCACCTACATCATGGTCGTCGCCCACCGACAGGTCCCTCGAGGCCAACCGACCGACCTCTCGGCCAGCATCGATGGAGCCCGCACGGAACTGGCCGCGAAGAGAACCAGCAGCACGGTCCGCTCACTGCCGTGGCGCGGGATACTGCACATCGGCATCCTCTTCACCGTCGTGCTCGGGGGCATGTACTCCGGGCTGTTCACCTCCACCGAATCCGCCGCCATCGGTGCACTGGCCGCCCTGGTCATTCTGATGGTCGAGAACCGCAGACTCGGCTGGGCGGGGATCTGGAAACACTTCCGGCAGTCCCTGCTGGACACGGCGGAGTCCACGTCCATGGTGTTCTTCGTGGTGGTGGGATCAGCGGTCCTCTCAACCTTCTTCGTGGCTGCGGGCGTCACCCAGGCCATCGCCGAGTGGGCCGGCAATCTTCCGCTCCCACCGATGGTCGTCCTGGGAATCCTGCTGATCTGTCTCATCCCGCTGGGCATGTTCCTGGAGTCGATGTCCATCCTGATCATCACCGTGCCCCTGCTGTATCCCATCGCCACGGATTTCGGTTTCAGCGGTGTCTGGCTCGGCATCATGATCGTGAAGTTCATCGAGATGGGCATGGTCACCCCGCCTGTGGGAATCCTCGCCTTCGTGGTCTCCGGCGCCACCGGTGTGAAACCGGAGCAGGTTTTCCGCGGAGTCACCCCCCTCGTGGGGATCGATCTGATCACCTCGACCATTCTCTTCCTGTTCCCAGCGATCACCTTGTTCCTGCCCTCGCTGGTGGTCTCATAGCCGGCTGCTCAACCGCCGGTGCACATCCGGACAAGAAGCGTTCACCGAGCGACTAACGTGCCCGTCCCAGGCGGCGCACAGTGGAGACACGACACTCAGACACACCCAGACGCATCCAGACACACACCGAATGGCCCCCCATCCCCCTGGAGAGGACACCCATCATGAACATCGCACCTTCCCGTTGGCTGGCGGCCGTCGCCCTGGCCGGCGCCGCGTCTCTCGCCCTGTTGTCCGGATGTTCCGATGGAGTGGTCCAGGACGACGGCGGCGGTAACAGTTCGGCGGACGCAGAACCGGAGGTGACGCTGACACTGGTCACCTCGGCCATCGAGGGGACTCCGAACCAGGCGTTTCAGAACCGGTACCTCGACATGATCGAGGAGAAGAGCGATGGCCGGATCGCTGTCGAGCGGACCGAGGCGTACTCGCTCTGCAACGCCCAGGAGATCGCCGACTGCGTGCGAGACGGACGCGCAGACATCGGCGTGACCATCCCGGACTACACTCCGCAGTACTTCCCCACCACGAGCTTGGTCAGCATTCCCTTCATCGGCAACGACTGGCAGGCCATCACCAAGACACTCCACGACCTGCACGTGGAGAATCCCGATGCCAAGGCCATCATGGATCGCAACGGCCTGCACCACATCGCCACCTGGCCCGTTGGCAAGCTGCTCATCGGCAGCCCGGAGGAAGTGGACGGGCCGGAAGACCTCAAGGGTCTGTCCCTGCGCGTGTCCGGCCCCCTGGGCCAGCAGCTCTTCGAGGGGGCCGGGACGAATATCGTCGCCCTGCCGGCCAATGAGGCCTACGAGAGCGTGGAACGCGGCGTGGTCGACGGCGTCGCCGCCGGTATGGACTTCCCGGTCAATTACGGGCTGAGTGAGATCCTGCCGTACTGGACGGATCCCGGGCTGGGCGAGTACTCGTCCTTCGGGATGTGGCTCAACAAAGACGTGTACGACCAGATGCCGGACGACCTGAAGGCGGTCGTCGACGAGGCCGCTGCCGAGATCTCCGACGGCGAGGGGGCCACGGTGTTCAAGGAACAGGCCGAGGCTCAGTGTCCCGAGATGCTGGACTCACCCACGGTCGAGAAGCTGGATTCCTGGGACGAGTCCGTCACCGCCGAATGGCGTGAGGAGCAGGAATCCTCCCTGCTGGACGGATGGGTCGAATTGTCCACCAGCCAGGGCCTGGAGAACGCCGAGGGCGTGCTGGAGGACTACCAAGCCGGCCTCGAGGCCAACAAGTCGGACTTCGAAGACGCCACGGCGGCCTGCGTCGCCACCTACGAGAACCAATGATTCCCACGATGGAGACGACCATGTCACTCGAGACGACCAACGCCCTGCTGGACGCTGTTTTGGCCCCGGCCGCATCACAGCCCACCGCACGGCCTGTGCCGGATGCGGCCACCGACGAGATCATCGGTTATGCGCCCCAGCACAGCGTCGACGATCTCAACGCTGCGGTGGAGGCGGCTCGGTCCGCCCAGCCCGGGTGGGCCAGCTTGGGCCACCAGGAGCGCTCCCGGCTATTGCGCCTGGCCGCCGACGAGGTCGACGCGCACGCCGGTGAACTGGCGAACATCATCTCCCGCGAACAGGGCAAACCGCTCAATGGGGCCGGCTCCCGGTTCGAGGCCGCGGGTTGCGCCGTCTGGCTTCGCAGCGCGGCCGATGCCGTCGTCGAGCCTGAGGTGGTGTTCGAAGGTCCGGAGGGCCAGCGCAGCGAGATCTACTACGACCCCTTGGGCGTGGTGGGTGCGATCAGCCCGTGGAACTGGCCGGCGCTGATCGCCATTTGGCAGATCGCGCCCTCCCTGCGGATGGGCAACACCGTGGTGGCCAAGCCCAGCGAGTACACCCCGTTGAGTGTGCTCGCCGTGGTGGAGCTGATGAATCGGCATCTGCCCCAGGATGTTCTCACGGCCGTGTCCTCCGGTGATCGTGAGGTCGGTGCGGCCCTCGCGGCGCACCCCGATGTGGACAAGGTGATGTTCACGGGCTCGACGGCCACCGGCCGGAAGATCATCGAGAGCTCGGCGCACAACCTCGCCCGGTTGACCTTGGAACTCGGCGGAAACGACCCGGGCATCATCCTGCCGGGCACGGACATCGAGCCGCTGGCCGAGGGCTTGTTCTGGGGCGCGTTCATCAACACCGGACAGACCTGCGCGGCGATGAAACGCCTGTACGTCCACGAGTCCCAGTACGAGGAGGCCGTCCAGGCCTTGGCCACCGTCGCCTCGTCCTTGCCGATGGGCGCCGGCGTCGAGGAGTCCACGGCGCTGGGCCCGCTGTCCACGGACGGCCAGTTCCGCATCGTCAGCGATCTCGTGGACGATGCCCGCCAGCGCGGGGCGCGCATCGTCACGGGTGGCTCGCCGGAGCCCGCACTCGGACCGCGATTCTTCCAGGCCACGATCGTCGCCGATATCGACGACGACGCCCCGCTGGTCACCGAGGAGCAGTTCGGACCGGTGCTGCCGGTGGTGCCCTACCGCACCGTGGACGAGGCCGTGGACATGGCCAACCGCCTGGATGCCGGGCTCGGCGCCTCGGTCTGGGGCGAGCGCGAGGAGGCGCTGGAGGTGGCCGGGCGAATCCGCTCCGGCACGGTCTGGATCAACCAGCACGGCACACTCAACCCCGAGGTGCCGTTCGGTGGCACCAAGGCCTCCGGCTACGGCCTGGAATTCGGTCTGCACGGGCTCAAGGCGGTGGCCAGCCCCAAGGTGGTCACCGTGTGACCGGCGGTCGACCGGAAGAGCCGGAAGGGTCAGAAGAGTCAGAAGAGTCACAGGGCAGTAAGGAATCATGCGATGCATTTAGGCACCATCCAGCTCGACGACGGCACGACGGCCGTGGTGGTGCGCTCCAGCGAGTCCGAGGCGGCCGTGATCCCCGGCTACCGGGATCTTGACGACCTGCTGGAGCGCCATGTCAACGGGTCGTCGTGGAGGGGTGAGGCCGAGTCCGCCCTGCACGACGGGCAGCGAGTGTCACTGCACGAGGTCTCCTGGTTGCCTCCCGTGCGACGGCCTCGGAAGATCCTGGGCGTGGCGCTCAACAACAGCGCCAATCCGGACCGGATCATCAGTGGCCCCGAATCCCCGGCGATGTTCGTCAAGCCGTCCTCCTCGCTGGTGGGGTGCGGCCAGCCCATCCGACTGCGCCCGGAGATGGGGCGGGTCCACCCCGAACCGGAGCTAGCCGTCGTCGTCGGCCGTGAAGGTGCCGACATTCCCGCGTCCTCGGCGCTGGAGCACGTCTTCGGCTACACCGTCTTCAATGACCTCACCTCCCCCACCATGCGCGGCGAGGACACCTTCCACTACCGCGCCATTCACCCCGATCCGGACGCCGCCGACGGGATTCGCTACGTGGAGAGTTGGGTGAGCTACCCGGCCCGGTACAAGGGCTCAGACACGTTCGGACCGATGGGCCCCTGGGTGGTGGACGCCGGTGAGGTGCCGGATCCCCATGATCTGCGCATCACGTGCACGCACGATGACCGGCTCGTCACGGACGACAACACGATGAATCTCCGCTTCAGCGTGGCCGAGGTGGTGTCCTACGCTTCCTCCTACATGAGCCTTGAACCAGGGGACGTGATCGCGATGGGCACGGCCCTGAAGAAGTCGGCTCGGGGCGGCGCCGTACAGAACGTGGACCTGAACCGGCTCCGCGGCCGGATCGACGTCTCCATCGACGGGATCGGCACGTTGTGGAATCCGGTGGAGGCCCGATGACGGCCGAGGACCTCCCAGTTCCCCCTCCCGCCCCGGTGTCCGCCGAGACCCGCGCGGCCATCGCCGACCTGGATTCCCGCTGGGCCTGGGCCGTGGACCGCCATCAGTACGAGGCCCTGCGAGAGATCCTGGCCCCTGACGTCACGTACTCCGGACACCACGGCGAGCTCCGTGGCGCGGAAACGGTGATCGCCTCCTATCGTGCCCGCACCGGCACCCGGACCACCCGCCATGGCCTGGGCAACCAGGTCCTGGGCCAGGTGGACGAGACCACCGTCCGCGGCATCAGCACCTGGCACAATTTTGCGAGCAATGACCCCTCGCCCGGCGTTCCGCAGGTGTACCTGATCGCGGACTTCGCCGACACCTACGTGCGGCTGGAGAGCGGCTGGCGCCTGGGCGAACGCGTGATCCGCGGGGTCTTCCGCGACCCTCGATTAGCCCCGGACGCTGTCCCGGGCCCGATGATGAACGGTGGCGATCTTCGTGGCTGACACCGACATGGCTCATACCGACATGGCTCATACTGAATCCCGCCACGAACTCGCCCACCTGGGCGTGCACGCGGTGTACTCTCCCAGTCCTGAGGAGACGGTCGCCTACTGTCACGACCTGCTGGGGATGGACGTGGTGGGCACGCACGGCGCCAGCACGTATCTGCGGTCCTTCAACACCTACGAGGAGTGGACCGTCAAGGTCACCGCCGCGGAGCATGCCGGGCTGGAGTACCTGTCCTGGCGGATGTCCAGTCCGCAGGCGCTGGAGCGTGGTGTCCAGTGGCTGGAAGAGCACGGGCACGCCGGTGAGTGGCTCGAGCCGGAAAACGGCATCGGCCCGTTCTACGCCTTCAAGGACCCGGATGGACGCCTTTCGGATCTACTGGGAAACCACGCACTATCGCGCTCCGGCGGACAAGGCGCCGGTCATCCCCACCAACTTCCAGGCCTACGCCGGCCGCGGCGCCAACGTGAAACACCTGGACCATGTGAACCTGCTGGCCCAGGACGTCCGCCGCTGCCGCCGGTTCTGGGAGGAGGGCTTCGGCCTCCGCACCTACGAGGTGATCCTCATGCCCGAGGACCGTGGCGAGGCCGGAGCCTGGATGAGTTCGAGTCTGCAGGGCCACGAGCTGATCTACACGGCCGAGAAGACTGTTGGCTCGGGACGACTGCACCATTTTGCCTACGCCGTGGAATCCCGCGAGGAGGTCCTGCGGGCTGCGGACATCATGGCCGACGCCCGGATTTACATCGAAGCCGGACCGTCGAAGCACACCGCCATCCAGGGCTTCTATCTCTACACCCACGAGCCGGGCGGCAACCGCATCGAGGTGGCCAACGGCGGATACTTCCGGTTCGCCCCGGATGCGGAAACGTACGTGTGGACCCCCGAGGAATGGAGCCTGAAGCCGGGATGGGGCGCGCCGATTCCTCCGGAGTTCCACGTCTACGGCACGCCCGTGGTCGAAGAGCTGGCCGAGGATTCGGCTGCCGTGCCGTCGTTGGGCCCCGGAGACCTCTAGTACCAGGCCCGGCGGAACGGTTCGCCACGGACCAACGTGGCGTACCACTCCAGCGCCGTGGAGTCGGTCAGCGAGGCCACCTGGTCAATGACGGCCCGGCGGCGGGCACGGTCATCAGTGGCCTCGCGCCAGTCCCCGGCGAACATCGGGTCAAGAAACTGCTCGCCGGTGGCCCACAAGAACTCGACGAGCTCGGTGAGCAGCTCGCGCTGACGCGCATAGAGTGGCTGGCGGGCCTCGGAGCTCATCACGTAGGCCGCGGCGATGCCCTTCATTGTGGCGATCTCGATCTCGGTCTCCAGCGGGACCACCACGTCGGCGGTGTGGCGGGTCAGGGGATCGTTGCCGTAGACCTCACGGGTGGCATCGAAGGCGGCGTTGGAGAACCGGCCGATGAGCTGGCTCGTCATGTCTTTCAGGGCCGCTCGGGATCGGCGGGTGCCGTCAGCCTCGGCGACCCAGACGTCTGTGGCTTCCAGCCGCGCCAGAGCGGCGTCTACGGCGTCGGGTTCCGTGTCCGGCAGATACCACTGGCGGGTCCGGTCGATCACGAGGGCCCGCTGTTCCGGATCGGTGAGCCAGCGCAACTGGAACTGACCGTTGACGATCCCGTCCTCCACGTCATGCACCGAGTATGAGATGTCATCGGCCAGGTCCATGACCTGGGCTTCCATGGATTTGCGGGTGCCGGTGATGCCCCGGCGGAACCAGGCGAAGACGTCTAAGTCGTCGGTGTAGACGCCGAATTTCCCGGTGGGCCGACCGTGGGAGTCCACGGGGGCGTCGTCGCGGGTCCAGGGGTATTTGCAGGCCGCGTCGAGGGAGGCCCGGGTGAGGTTCAGTCCGGCCGAGGTGCCGTCCTCGAAGAACTTCTTGGTTTCCAGCCGGGCGAGCAGCCGCAGCGTTTGGGCGTTGCCCTCGAATCCGCCGATGTCCTGGCTCAGGGCGTTCAGGGCGCGCTCTCCGTTGTGGCCGAAGGGCGGGTGGCCGAGGTCGTGCGAGAGGCACGCCGCGTCCACCACATCCGGGTCACACCCCAGTGATCGCCCGAGTTCCCGGCCGACCTGGGCCACCTCGAGGGAGTGGGTCAGGCGGGTACGGGCAAAGTCGTCCTCGTCCGGGGCGACCACCTGCGTCTTGGCCCCGAGCCGTCGCAGGGCCGAGGAGTGCAGGATGCGGGCCCGGTCGCGTTCGAAGTCGGAGCGGTAGGAACTCTTGCTCGGCTCGGGCAGCCACCGTTCGCGGTCGGCCGGTGTGTAGCCGGGCAGTTCGGCCGCACGGCCGGCATAGGGCGGACGCCCCTCGGGCCCGAAGAGCACGGCTTGGTGGTGCCGTACGCGCCGCGGGAGCGACGCCGGTTCAGCCACCGGAGACGTCCAACTCGGCCGCTCGGATCATCGCCTTCTGGTCCGCGTCGAGTTCGCGGGAGTTCAGCCACCCCTCGGGCAGGTGGGGACGCTTGGGTGAACCGGCGCGCCCGCGCGGGCCTTCGGCGTCGGGCCCGGGGTACGGGGCGGTGGGGTCGAGCTCGTCCAGCAATTCGCGCAGCGTGGCCAGATCGGGCACCTGCGCCAGCCGAGCCCGCAGCTCGCCGCCGACCTGGTAGCCCTTGAAGTACCAGGCCACATGTTTGCGGATGTCCCGCAGGGCCTTGCCCTCATCGCCGCCGAAGGTGTCCACGAGCAGCTCGGCGTGACGGTAGAAGGTGTCGGCCACCGTGGCCAGTCCCGGACGGAACCGCTGGTCGGAGCCCTCGAAGGCGTTCTGCAGGTCCCCGAACAGCCACGGCCGACCCTGACAACCACGGCCGACGACGACGCCGTCGATCCCGGTGCGCCGCACCATCGCGATGGCGTCCTCGGCACTCCAGATGTCCCCGTTGCCCAGCACGGGGATGTCCGGCAGGGCCTCGCGCAGCCGGGCGATCGAATCCCAGTCGGCCTTGCCGGAGTAGTGCTGTTCCATGGTGCGCCCGTGCAGGGCGACGGCGGCGACTCCCAAGTCCCGGGCGGTTCGGCCGGCGTCGAGGTAGGTCAGGTGGTCCTCGTCGATGCCGCGGCGCATCTTGACGGTGACCGGGATGTTCTTCTTCGAGGCCTCGCGCACGGCCGCCGCGACGATCGAGGCGAACAGGTCCGACTTCCAGGGCAGCGCCGATCCGCCGCCGCGCTTGGTGACCTTGGGCACGGGGCAGCCGAAGTTCAGATCAATGTGGTCCGCGTGGTCTTCCTCGACCAGCATGCGCACGGCCTGTCCGGTGGTGACCGGGTCCACGGAGTACACCTGGACCGAGCGCGGGATCTCGTCCGGATCGTGATGGATGATGCGCAGTGACTCCGGCCGGCGCTCCACGAGGGCGCGGGCGGTCACCATCTCGGAGACGTAGAGTCCACCGCCGTATTCCCGGCACAGTCGCCGGAACGCGGTGTTGGTGATCCCGGCCATGGGAGCCAGGACCACCGGGACGTCGATGGTCAAAGGGCCCAGCTGCAGGGCGGGCAGGTTGAGGCGCTCTGGGGTCTGGGCCGCGGATTCGGTGCGCTGGGAAGCGTCAGTCACGGCAGTCATTTCACCCATTATCCCAGAACGCCGTCACTCCTGCAGGCGGGGCCTTAGTCGTGTGGCAGAGGGCACGGAAGAACTCGGGCGTTCCCGGCGTTGTTCAAAATATGAAGAAGATTGGATTCCTGAATTTCGGGCACTGGAGTGCCGTGCCCGGAACCCGCACGCCCGACGCGGCCGGTGCCCTGACCCAGACCATCGAGATGGCGGTGGCCGCCGAGGAGGCCGGACTGGACGGAGCCTGGGTCCGTTCACACCACTTCCAGAACATGCTCTCCGCGCCCTTCCCCCTGCTGGCGGCTATGGCGGCCCGAACGAAGACCATCGATCTGGGCACCGGTGTCATCGATCTGCGGTATGAGAATCCGCTCTACATGGCCGAAGAGGCCGCGATCGCCGACCTGATCTCCGATGGCCGACTGCAACTGGGCATTTCGCGTGGCTCCCCCGAGGCGGCCCGGGACGGCCAACATCAGTTCGGCTATGACCTGGAACCGGGACAGACGTGGTCCGAGCTCGCCCAAGAACGCGGCCAGCGGTTCCGAGAGGCGATCTCCGGGGCGATGGTGGCCCATGCGGATCCGACGTCCGGCTGGGCCCAGCCCGGTCAGGAGAAGCTGGCGATCCAGCCGCAGTCGCCTGGCCTGATCAACCGCATCTGGTGGGGGTCGGGCAATACGGCGTCCGGAATCCGGGCCGGCGAGCAGGGCTACAACCTGGTCTCCTCCACGCTGTTGCTGCAGGACGACGGCCGGCCCTTCCACGTCCAGCAGGCCGACCAGATCGCCCAGTACCGCCAGGCCTATGCCGCATCCGGCCACACCACCGGCGGTTTGACCGCGGTGACGCGCTCGGTGTTCCCCATCGTCTCCGCTCAGGACCAGAGGTACTTCGGTGGCCACCAGGAACGCTCTGATTCCTCGGGACACCTCGAGGGAGGCAAGGCCCGCAGCGGCCCCACGTACTCGGGATCGATCGACGAGGTCGCCGAGCTGTTGCGCCGGGATGAGGCCGTTCAGGCCGCCGACTACGTGCTGATGGCCAACCCGAACCAGTTGGGGGTGGAGTACAACGCCCACTTGTTCCAGCAGTGGGTCGAGGTGGCGCGGGTCCTGGGGTGGAAAGAGCAGTAACGGCCCGACGCCGGCCCCGGCCGGACATCGCGCTCGCCTGCCTTGATAACCTGAGTCGGCGGGCCTGACGGCCCTCATCACGGCTCTAGAGGGACACCCGGGAGGAGCACTGCCGCATGGAGATCTGGCTGATCGTGCTCCTCGTGCTGGCCGTGGTCGTCGGTGCCGGCGGCTGGGCCGGCGTCGTGGGTCTTCAGCGGCGGATGCTGGCCAGCCGGCAGCAGCGCTGGCGTGAGCTCGAATCTCGCTTCAACCGGGTCACCCTGGACGTGGAACGGTACGAGCACAGCCCGGGAGACGCCCTGGCCGCCCCCGGCTGGCTGGACCGGTCGAGTCCGGTGATTCGCGGCTTCTCCGGGACGCTCAAGCGCGCCCACCGCGAGCGCGGCGAACTGGAGCGCTCGATCGAGCCGGCTCCCGGTCGAGCGGTGCGCCCCCGTGGCAGCGAGAACCGGGATGCGGCGTCGCGGCTGAATCCCAGCGCCGAGGATCTGCAACGATTCGAGTTGCTGGTCGAACGGCTGGAGGACGCCTACCGGGATGCCGACCGGGCCGTGCGACTGGCCGGCTGGAGTACTCCAGACTCGTTGCAGGTGCCCCATCCGCAGTTCCTGCTCGATCCCCGCTGGGGACATCCGGCAGTGCTGCCCCGCCTGGGCACGGTGGATCCGAAGGGGGCTCGCCGCAGCGTCAAGGAGTTCCTGGATTGCGCGTTCCCGCTGCGCAAAGATGCCGCGCTCAAGGCGCTCAAGGAACGTGCCGGTAGCGGACACAGCGCGTATCTGGCTCAGCAGGCGCTAGAGCACCTCATCAAGTCCGGGCGGTACACCATGGATCGCCAGGGATTCCTGTGGCCCGCCTCCACCGTGGTGGAGCACTGGGGAACGTATCGGACCTTCGGTCGCACCGCCCATCTGAAGCCGCAGGACGTGCCACCCGTGGAGTTCGCCAATGCCCTGTGGGCGTTGTTGCCGGCCGACGGCGGGATGCGCGACGAGGAGTTGCTGACGGCCGCCGTCGATCATCTGGATCTCAACACCCCGTGGGGCGCCGGACTGGCGCAGAACCTGAATGAACGCATCGCCCGCGCCGTGGACTCGCTGCCCGACGCCGTCCGGCGCACCGTCAACGACGCCGTTCCTCACCGCAGCTACCTGCCGTCCCCGAAGCTCCGTGTCGACCAGCTGCTGGTGGAGGGACTGCAGGAAGGGCTGATCACCGGCCGACTGCAACGCCAGCCCGATGGCCTGATCCGCCGATTGCGGGTCGACTGGCCCAGCACGTACCGGTACTGACGGCGAGTGGTGCGGCAGCCGATCGCCAGCGTGGGTAGCGTGGTGAGCACACGCCGCCGACCTGCGAAGGAAGCCCTGTGCGCTTGACCCGCCCTCCCGCCAGTGCGTCAGCCGGCCGCTGGGCCCTGGGTGCCGCTGCCATGGCTGGGGTGATTGCCTTGGCCGGTTGCGGTACCTCGAGCCCGGAGAACTCCTCGACTCTGCCGATAGGGTCGGGGCCGACCTCTGCTTCATCCACCTCATCCGCCTCATCGGAGCGGTCACCGGAGAGCCCTTCAGCCGCACAGGACCTTCCCTCCCCTGACCTGCAGCGGACGGCTTATGACGGCGAGCCGCGCCCCACGGAGGAGATCTACCACCTCCCGTGCCTCGAGGCGCTCGCCGGAGATGACGAGGTGCCGCCGACCGAGGGCACGGGTGAGAACGAGGACGGCGATCTTGAGCTGACTCCCTGGTCCATCCTGGCCAACGAGGCCCTGACCGAGGGATGGAAGTACTGCCCCACCGAGACACAGGGCGGGCTGGCGGTTCCCGCCTCCTTCGAGGTCACTCCGGACGGCGAGAACGGGTCCATCACGGGGCTGTCCATCGCCGACGCCACCGGTGAGCAGGTCGGCGGGTTCCGCGCTGACGTTCCCGGCGGCCCTCCTGAGGGTGCCGAGGTGGTCGAGGTGCTGGAGGTCACCGAGCAGCCGGACTTCACCGGCGCCGGTGATGAGACGGTGTACTTGCGGTCCCTCGTCGTCGAGGCGAATTCGGGCGCCCAGGTCATGGTGGATCTCGTCTCAGCACCGGAGGGCGCCGACCCGGAATCCCTGACGGTGTGGGACCTCGCGATCCACGACGGCACGGAGCGCGTCGTGATCTATGGAACGATCCCGCTCGACTCGGCCAAGGACGCTCCAGATGCGGCCGACTCCGAGTTGCACCGGGTACTCCGGGCCATGGTCGGCTCCTACCAGCCGGCAGTTCAGTAGGTCGCCGGCCGACTCTCCCGCTCGCTGACCGCCTTGGCCACCGCCACGGCGATCCCGGTGGTGACCGGGATGGCCAGCACCAGTCCGATGGAACCGACGAGGATGCGCACGATCTCCTCCACCAGTTCCCCGGACATCAGGGTGTCCCACAGACTGCGGTCGTAGAGGGACACCACCATCAGCACCGGTAGAGCCGCACCGGCATAGGCGAAGGCGATGGTGTAGACGGTGGAGGCGATGTGGTCGCGGCCGATGCGCATCCCGGAGGCGAAGAGCTCTCGCTTGGTGGCTCGCGGGTTCGCGCCGTGCAGCTCCCAGACGGCGGAGGCCTGCGTGATGGTCACGTCGTTGAGCACACCCAGACCGGCCACCAGCAACCCGCACAGCACGATTCCGGACAATCGCACCTCGGGAGCCACAGTGGCCAGCACGTAGGAATACTCATCACCGAGCCCGGTGAGGTAGGCGGCGTCGGTGCCCCACAGTGCCAGCACGGCGGTGAGGGCCAGGCCGATCAGTGTGCCCAGCAGCGCCGTGGTGGTCCGTAGGGAGAATCCGTGGGCGAAATACAGCACCACGAGCATGATCAGACAGCAGCCGACCAGACCGACCCAGAGCGGCGGTCCGCCCTCGAGCAGCGCCGGGATCATGAAGACGAACAGCACCGCGAAGGCCAGCCCCAGGCCCACGATCGCCCGCAGTCCACGCCACCGGGCGACGGCCACCACCACGAGCGCGTACAGCAGCGCCAGCAGCACGACCGGGACGGTGCGCTCGAAGTCGACGAACACGTAGTCCGCTCCCGCGCCGGCACCCTCACCGCCCGTTCCTCCGGGCAGCCCGGAGAGATCGAGGGCCTTGATCCGGTCTCCGGCCGCGACTTCCACCGAGGCGCTGACCGACGTCGGGATGGGGACGAGCGCGCTGTCGGTCCCGCCGCCGTCGGGATCCACGACGGCGTCCACGCACTGCACCTGGGCAGCCGACGGGTCACCCACGACCCCGCCATTCGGGGTCTCCAGGGTCCCGGCCTCCGGATTACATTCCCGGGGCTGCACCCCGGTGACCGTCCCCGAGATCATCTCCACGCCCTGACTGGTGCCGTAAGGATCGGCGAGGGAGAGTTCGCGGTGCTCGCCGCTGGGCCACAGCACGATCATGGCGACGATCAGCACCGCGGCCAGCGGCACCAGGATCGCCGCCAGCGCCAGGACGACCCGAGGACGGCCGGACCCGTCCCGGCCGGTCAGCGCCTGGTCGGCGGCTGGGCCCGCGGAAAGTCCGTGGCCGTGGCCGTCGCCGTGACCGTCACCGTGGCCGTCAGCGCTGTGCGGCATCGGGCGCGTCGGTGGCCCAGATCCGGGTGTCCAGCAGCACCTGGGCGTGGCCGGTGGCGACCATCTGATCGAGGATGGGGGTCAGGACCTCCATCGAATCGTCGACCTCCAGCTGCACCGGGTACTGCGTGGTCAGCAGGGCCAGCAGCGCGGCCGCGGCGGCCTGAGCATCGGCCGGAGCGAGTTCCGGGTTCCACCCCAGCAACACATCGGTCGGATCCTCGGTGCGCTCGGGAGTGTAGGAGATGGCGAAGGCCGCGATCGTTCCACCCTGGTCCTGGGGGCGGGGCCGCAGCACCACGGCGCCGGAGGCCCCGGTGGCGGGACCGAGCAGCAGCTGCTGGACCTGGCCCACCGAGATGACCGCCGGGTCCCAGTCGTGTGTGGCCTCGTAGAAGGCGGCCACCGCCTGCGTCAGCTCGACCGAACCGGTGGCCAGATCCTCCACGGACAATCCGGTCCCGTCCAGCTCCGGAGCCTTGATCACCCCAGGCCCGACGGCGATGCGCCGGGACCGCTGTACCGGCGCGAATCCCTGCCCCCTCAGGAACGAGGCGGTGGCGCTCTCGGTCGGTTCGGCCGCCGCGAAGCGGGTCTTGAGCTCGGTGGTCACGATGGCGCCCTCAGCCCGGGCCGCCTCGGCTTCGGCGCGCAACGCCGCCAACAGGGCCGTGGCGATGCCCCGGCCACGCTGCTCGCGGGCGGTCTCCGCGTAGAACCAAAGGCGCTGCGGATGCACCGAGGAGGCGTACACGACGGCAGCGGCCACCGGAATACCCTCGTCTTCGGCCACCAGGCACCGCGCCCAGGGCTCTGATGAGCCGGTGCTGCCGGTGCTGGAGGGCCGGAGCATGGCCCGGTCCTGGTGTTGCTGGGCATCGGCGGGATCGCCCCAGACCTCAAGCAGGCGCAGGTCGTCGCTCTCCATCCAGGGGCGCAGGGTGACGCCCTCGGGAAGGTGGGGGCCGGCGTCGGGAATGCTCATGGTGTTCGCCGCCCTACTTCGCCAGCCGCTCGATGAGCCAGCCGCGGACCTGGTCCAGGGCCACCCGCTCCTGCGTCATGGAGTCGCGTTCGCGGATGGTGACGGCCTGGTCATCCAATGAGTCGAAGTCCACGGTGATGCAGTACGGGGTGCCGATCTCGTCCTGGCGGCGGTAGCGTCGACCGATGGCGCCGGCGTCGTCATAGTCGATGTTCCACACCCTGCGCAGCTCGTCGGCCAGCCGTTTGGCCGTGGGGACGAGCTCCTCCTTGCGGGACAGCGGCAGCACGGCGGCCTTGACCGGAGCCAACCGCGGATCCAGCCCGAGAACGGTCCGCACGTCGGTGCCGCCCTTGGTGTTGGGCGCCTCCTCTTCGCGGTAGGAGTCGACCAGGAAGGCCATCATGGAGCGGGTCAGCCCGAAGCTCGGCTCAATCACGTACGGGGTATAGCGCTCGCCGGTGGCCTGATCGAAGTACTGCATCTTGGTGCCGGAGGCTGAAGTGTGCGAGTTCAGGTCGAAGTCGGTGCGGTTGGCGATGCCCATCAGCTCGCCCCATTCGGAGCCGGCGAAGCCGAACTTGTACTCGATGTCGATCGTGGCATCGGAATAGTGGGCGCGTTCACCGTCCGGCACATCGAAGCGGCGCATGTGGTCGGGATTGATGCCGAGGTCCGTGAACCAGTTCCAACACGCCTCGACCCAGTCGTCGAAGTGCTCGGTGACCGCGTCGGGATGAGAGAAGTACTCGATCTCCATCTGCTCGAACTCGCGGGTGCGGAAGATGAAGTTGCCCGGGGTGATCTCGTTGCGGAACGCCTTGCCGATCTGGCCGATGCCGAACGGAGGCTTGCGGCGGGAGGCGTTGACCACGTTGAGGAAGTTCACGAAGATGCCCTGCGCGGTCTCCGGCCGGAGGTAGTGCAGGCCTTCCTCGTTGTCCACGGGCCCCAGGTAGGTCTTCATCAGCCCGGAGAACATCTGCGGTTCGGTCCAGGCCCCGCGGGTTCCGCAGTCCGGGCAGACGATCTCGTCCATGCCGCCGACTCCGCCGCTCGGCGGACGGCCCTTCTTGGCCACGAATCCCTCGATCAAGTGGTCCTGGCGCTGGCGTTTGTGGCAGGAGGTGCACTCGACCAGCGGGTCCGTGAAGGTGTCCACGTGCCCGGAGGCCTGCCACACCGCCGAGGGCAGGATGATGGCCGAGTCCAGTCCGACCATGTCTTCGCGGCCGCGCACGAAGGTGTTCCACCACTGGGTCTTGATGTTGTCCTTGAGCTCCACGCCCAACGGCCCGTAATCCCACGCCGAGCGTGAGCCGCCGTAGATCTCTCCGGCCTGGAAGACGAAGCCACGTCGCTTCGCCAGGGAGATGACCGTCTCGAGGGTGGTCTTGGGGGCCATGGAGGCATCACATCCGTCTGATATCCGTGTCTGATACTGGGCCGCTGGCAGCGGTCAGCGCACTTCGGTTATGCGTACTGGTGAGGGTTACCGGCCTAGTCTAGGACCATGTCAGAACAGCCGGCTTCCGAAGACCCTGGCCACCCCACCATGCCCCTGGAGATCCGCGATGAGATGATCCGCCTCGGTCAGGCTCTGAAGCTGGCCAACCTCGTGGAGGACGGCGCTGATGCGCGCGAGGTCATCGACGCCGGACTGGTCCAGGTCAACGGCGAACCCGAGACCCGGCGGGGACGCCAACTGCACCACGGAGATGTCATCGAGTTCTCCGGTGAGACCATGACCGTGGTCCCGGCGACGTGACAGCTGAGTGACTGCTACGTGACGATGTAGTCGAGGAACTCCCCCACGTGGCGCAGCTCCTGGGGTCCGATGCTGTGTCCGATGCCGGCGTAGAGCACCTTGGTCAGGTTCACATGCTCGTTCATCCAGGCATGGGTGTATTCGACCTTGTCCGCCGAGATGATCGGGTCCTCTTGATCACGCCCCCAGAACACCTTCGGCTTGAGCGCCTTGACCTGCTCGTCCTGGAAGAAGCCGGCGAGCGGGCCGGTGGTGGATTCTGCGGCTGATTCCGGGGACGTCTCCGGGTCGGCCGCCGGGTCCACGACGAATCCGGACAGGCCGACCAGGCACGCATAGGCCTCGGGTTCCCGGCGCAGCAATGAGGTGGCCATGGCCATGCCCATCGAGAATCCCAGCAGGGAGGTACTGGCGAAGTTCGGCCGCTGAGTCGCGACCCATTCCTGGAGGTCCTCGATGGCCGCGCGGACCGCCAGTGGGGAGGCCTGCATGGTGGAGGACACCGGGAACCACGTGTAGCCACTGGGCTCCATGGCCAGGGGGGCCCGCACGGAGGCGATGGTGAACTTGTCCGGCAGCTCGGGAACCAAACCGAACAGATCGTTCTCATCGGCTCCGTAGCCGTGCAGCAGCACCAACAGATGAGTGCCGTCGCGCTCGGCTTCGGGCCGGGACCAGCGGACGTACGGGGCAAGGGGCTGGGCTGCGGTGTCAGTCATAGTCACAGGGTAGAGGTCCTGTCCCTCCGGCGGACAACCGGTGCCTCTAGGATCAAGGAATGGTGTCTTTCTCCCCGGACTCTGCTGTCACCACGGCCACATCCGTCACCACTGATGCATCCGAATCTTCCGCTGAGGGCTCGGCTCCACTGCACCCGGTCCATCCCTGGCGCCGGTATGTGGCACTCGGCGATTCCTTCACGGAGGGCATCGGAGACCCGGACCCCGACCGGCCGGGCTACCACCGCGGTTGGGCCGATCGAGTGGCCGAGGAACTGGCACACCGGGTCCCGGACGAGGAGGACTTCTCCTACGCCAACCTGGCCGTTCGCGGGCGCCTGATCAATCAGATCATCGCCGAGCAGACCGAGGCGGCATTGGAGCTGACTCCGGACCTGATCACCGTCTGCGCCGGCGGGAACGACGTCATCCGTCCCGGCGGCGACCCGGACGCCATTGCCCTCCGGCTGGATGAGCTGATCTCTCACCTGTCCACCACGGGAGCCACCGTGGTGCTGTTCACCGGTCCGGACATCCGGGACACCCCCGTGATGGGCCGCATCCGGGGCAAGGTCGCCATCTACAACGAGAACGTCCACGCGGTGGCCCTGCGGCATGATGCGCTGGTAGCTGACCTCTGGGCGCTGCGCGACCTCACCCGTCCGGAGATGTGGGCGCCGGACCGGCTGCACTTCTCCCCCACGGGCCACCACACCATCGCCGCGATGGTACTGGAGACCCTCAACGTCCCCCACGATCTGGTACCGCTGCAGCCCAAAGCCACCGTGCCTCGCACCTGGCGGCGGGTCCGGGCTGAGGACGCGCTATGGGCCCGTGAACACCTGATGCCCTGGGTGCTACGGCACCTGCGCCGCCAATCCTCGGGCGACGGCCTCGGACCGAAACGGCCTTTGGCCGAGCCCATGTTCGGGCATCCGATGCCGCCCGGCTCCACCTCCGCCGACGAGACCGCGGTCCGGCGGGTCGGCCCGGAGGACTAGCTCGAGTCCTGCAGTTCGAGCTCTACAGCCCGAGATCTCGCCGCAGCGCTTCACCGAGCTGCTCCATGTCGGTCAGAAAGCCGTCATGGCCTACGGCCGAGTCGATCATGTGCACCGTCACCTCGCCCGGCAATTGACGGGCGAGGTTCTCCGACTGCACCGGAAAATACAGCCGGTCGGACTCGACGGCGGCGATGAACGGCGCCGCCTCGATCTCCGCCAGCACGGATGACTCCGCACCGCGGCCGCGAGAGACGTCGTGACTCATCAGGGCCTCGGTCAGCACCCGATAGCTGTTGGCGTCGAACCGCTTGGCCAGTTTGGCCGCCTGATAGTCCAGATACGACTCAATCTGGTAGCGGCCATGGCGACAGACCGGATCCCCGAAAGGGTCTTCGTCCAGTTGCGGTTTACGGCCGAACCGCTCCCCGATGTCCGGTTCGGACCGGTAGGTGATGTGGGCGATCTTGCGGGCGATGCCCAGGCCGCCGTCCGGCGTCGGGCCTCCGTAGTAGTCCCCGCCGCGGAAGTTCGGATCCAGGGTGATGGCTTGGATCTGCGCTTGCGCGAAGGCGATCTGCTCGGCGGTGGAGTGGGCGCCGCAGGCGATGACGCCCATCCCCGCGACCCGTTCGGGGTAGGTGGCAGCCCACTCCAGGGCTCGAGCGCCGCCCATGGAGCCACCGATGACGGCCTGCCACCGCTCGATGCCCAGGGCGTCCGCGAGCCGGACCTCGGCGCGCACGGAGTCCCGGATGGTCGTGAACGGGAACCGCGACCCCCAGGGGGTCCCGTCCGGATCCAACGACGACGGCCCGGTCGTCCCGTAGCAGCCACCGAGGATGTTCGGCGCCACCACGAACCAGGTGTCCGTGTCGATCGGGCGGCCCGGACCGACCATGCCTTCCCACCAGCCGTCCTCCGGAATCTCGGAGGACGAGGCCACATGGGTCGAACCCGTGAGGGCATGCAGCAGCAGTACGGCGTTCGACTTCTGAGCGTTGAGCGTGCCCCACGTCTCGTAGGCGATGTCCACGGCGGGCAGGTGACCCCCGGACTCGAAGTCGAAGGCACCGGTCCGCAAGGAGTGCAGGCCGCCGTCGGCCAAACCTGTGCCGGATCGCTGAGGGGTGATGGTAGTCATGCGGATGGCTCCGGCCCTAGGCGCTCACGTCTGCAGCGGCGAAGCCGTTGTCCAGATCGGCGAGGATGTCATCGATGCTCTCGATGCCCACGGACAACCGGATCAGTCCGGGGGTGACGCCGGCGGCACGCTGTTCGTCCTCGGAGAGCTGCGAGTGCGTGGTCGAGGCGGGATGAATGACCAGTGAACGCACATCTCCGATGTTGGCCACGTGGTGGTGCAGACGCAGCGCATCCACGAACCGCGCCCCGGCCTCACGTCCGCCGGCGATCTCGAACGAGACGAAACCGGCGGGACCGTCCGGGAGGTATCGCTTCGCGAGGTCGTGCCAGGGGCTGGACTCCAGGCCCGGATAGATCACGGTCTCGACCAGGGCGTGCCCGTCGAGGTACTCCGCCACGCGCCGCGCGTTGGAGACCTGGCGCTCCATCCGCAGAGACAGTGTCTCCAGACCCAGGTTGATGAGGAAGGCGTTGAAGGGACTGATGGCACTGCCGTAGTCACGCAGCAGCTGCACCCGGGCCTTGAGCACGAACGCCAGATTGGCGCCGAGGATGCCGTTGACGCCGAGGTCACGGGCGAACACGATTCCGTTGTAGCTCTCATCCGGGGTGTTGAATCCGGGGTAGCGCTCCGGCTGTGAGGCGAAGTCGAAGGTGCCCGCGTCCACGATCGCCCCGCCCATGGCCGCCGCGTGGCCGCCGAGGTACTTGGTGGCCGAGTGCACCACGATGTCCGCTCCGTGCTCGATCGGGCGCAGCAGGTACGGCGTGGCCAGGGTGTTGTCCACGATCAGCGGCAGACCGGCGTCGTGGGCCAGGTCGGCGATGGCGCGGACGTCCATCACGTCACCGCGGGGGTTGCCCAGGGTCTCCCCGAAGAGAGCCTTGGTGTTGTCCTGGATGGCATTTTTCCACTCGTCTTGATCGTCCGGATCCTGAACGAAGGTGGTGGTGATGCCGATCTTGGCCAACGTGTGCTTGAACAGGTTCTGAGTGCCGCCGTAGAGGGAGGCCGAGACCACGATGTGGTCTCCGGCACCGGCCAGGTTGAGCACCGAGAAGGTGGTGGCGGCCTGCCCCGAGGCGAGCAGCAGGGCACCAACGCCACCCTCGAGTGCGGCGATCTTGCCCTCGACGGCTTCCTGGGTCGGGTTGCCGATGCGCGAGTAGATGGGACCGAGGTCCTTCAGCGCGAAGCGATCCGCGGCGACGTCGGCGCTTGGGAAGTCGAAGGAGTTCGACTGAATGATCGGCAGCACGGTGGCCCCGAAGGCATTCTCCTCCGGGATCCCCGCGTGGAGTTGACGGGTCTCGAAGCCCCACTCGCTCTGGGGGTCGGCGTCGGGGGTGTTGTCTGGCGTGTTCGGGGTCTCAGTCATCTGACGGCTCCTGTCTATCCAGGGCCACCCACTGGTGCCGACTGACGTGGTGCAGTCCATGCCGGCATGGTGGCCCGCGCTTGCCGGTGCCGGTTGGCACCTGCCTGGTCTTCACCCGGGGCACCCCACCGCGAGCTGGAGGGTTGCCGGCCAGCAAGCCGGGGCTCAATGCTGGCGCTCATGACCTGGGCCCAGTTTGCCAGATCCTCCGCACCGTTTCATCCCCGCCGTCATCGCCGGTCATCCGGCTGTCATTCCGCCCGTCATGTCGAGTGAGGTTAACCTAACCAATTCACCCCGCGAGAAAGTGCGACGATATGCACATGATGCGCCTGGATCACGTCTCGTACGCCGTTGGACCCGATGAAGGGCTCACCGCCACGGTGGCCCGCCTGGCCGATGCCCTGGGCATCGAACGGGTCAAGGGCGGAGTTCACCCCCGTTTCGGGACGCGCAACGCGATTTTCCCGCTGCGCAACCGGCAGTACCTCGAGGTGGTTGAAGTTCTGGACCACCCCTCCTCGGAGAAGGCCCCGTTCGGCCAGGCTGTCCGTGCTCGCTCTGAAATGGGCGGCGGCTGGATGGGCTGGTGCGTCACCGTCGACGACCTCGGACCGTTCGAAGAGCGCCTGGGCCGTCAGTCTGTGCCCGGTAACCGCAAGTTCCCGGATGGCCGCGAACTGACCTGGCGCCAGATCGGCATCAAGGGTCTCATCGCGGACCCCCAGGTGCCCTATCTGCTCCGCTGGGACGACGGCACGGAGGACCTGCATCCCTCGCTGGCCGCCGAGCCGCAGGCGGAATTGTCCTGCATCACCATCGCCGGATCTCGCGAGCGCGTCCGCGACTGGCTGGGGCTGGACGATCCTCAGGAGCGGGTCCAGGACCTCAACGTGGAGTACGAGGCACCCTCCGGCACCCCGGGCATCCTCTCCGTCACCTTCGACACCCCGAAGGGCAACGTCACCATCTGACGTTGGGGTAGTTAAGTGCCGAACAGGCCCAGCTCGGCCAACAGGGGGTAGGCCACGAAGCCGGTCGCGTCCAAGAGGAAATGCGCCACGACCAGTGGCATCACGCGTCGGTACCGCAGATACACCGCGCCGAAGATCAGCCCCATGATCAGATTGCCGATCCCTGGCCCCGCCCCCTGGTAGAGGTGGTAGGTGCCCCGCAGGATCGCACACCCCACCAGCACGGTTACCGGATGACCAGGCACGACGGCGCCGCTGGCCCACGTGCGCAGCTCACCGAATCCCGCCCGCAGCTGCTGCAGGTACCCGAGCCGGTCGAACAGCCAGGCCACCACGATGATCTCTTCCAGCAGACCGTGCCGCAGCGCGGAGAACAGCAGCACCGGGGTGGTCCACCAGTACTCGTTCAGATCGCTGCCGACGATGGCCGTCGTGACTCCGGCGGCACGGCCGGCGGCGTAGACGGCGAGCGTGCCCAGGCCCATCGCCACGAACAGTCCGATCCCCCACGCGAGATCCCGGCCCGGCCGGCGAAAATCCAGTCCGAAGGTGCGGAAGGGATTGCGGCCGCGAATCCATACCAAGTGCATCACGAGCAGCACGGGGACCAGAGCGAAACCAATGTCCAGCACCTGATACGTCAGGTCGAAGTACTGCCGGTCATCGAGGGCGGGATTCAGGGTGGTGGTCTGTCCGGACAGTGGTGCCTGGCTCATCTTGTCCAGGAGGTTGACGACCGCGTACACCGCCGACTTGCCCAAGGACAGCGCCAGCACGATCACGATCTCCCAACGAACCGTCTTGGCAGATGGCACGGGAGCAGCGGTCAACGTCACCGCTCCAGTGTAGGAGTGGAACGGTGCGGACGTGGCGGGTCGCGCTACCGTGGTGGCATGGCCTCCGCTCCGAGCTGCGAGGATGTGACCCTCGCTCGTGCTGCTGCCGCGCTGCCGCTCGAGGATGCTGTGGCCACCGATCCAGACTTGTTCCGACGCCTGGCCACGGCGGACTGGTCCACCGGGGTCGTCGAGGAAGGCGGTCAGTTTCACCGCGTCCTCGTGTTGCCGGGCATCGGTGCGGTGCGGATGGCCCGCACCGCCGAGGCGGCGGACCGTCTGCCGGTGCGCACAGCTCTGGTGCAGGCGCTGGCCGCGACGGCGGAGCTGCCGTTCGCGCTTCCGGTACCCCTGACTGAGGTGACTGTCGGGCCGGACGGGAGGGCCGCCGTCGTGCAAGAGTATCTTCCCGGCCAAGCGCACCCGCCGCACCAGGGCGACCCGGCCGTGCTGTGCCGGGTGTGCGAGGTGCTGCGGAACATCGAGACCGCACCGCTTGAACCCTATCTGGCGCCGCCGTTCGCGTTCCGGGGGCCGTGGACGCCGGACAAGGTCTCGGCCGTGCAGACACTCCCCGACCGGTTGCGCAGCGTCCACGGAGAGGATGTCTGGCCCGACGCTGACTTCGCCGAGACGGTCCGGCGACTGACCGAAGCGGTAGTCCGGTGGACGGAGGATCCGGTGGTGCCGCCGTCGTTGGTCCATGGGGACCTGGCGGGACACAACATGCGGTGGGAGCCGGTCGATCTCGCTGCCGTTGGGAGACGTTCGCCTGCCATGGCGGGCAGCACGGGGTGGCAGTTGACCGGGATCCTTGACTGGGACTTGGCCACCGTCTGGGATCCGGCCCTGAATCCGGCCTACCTATGTCTCTGGCACGGCGAAGACCTGGTGGACGACGTCGCCCGGGACCGTTTCGAGGCGCAGCGGGCCCGCGTGTGGCTCGGTGCGATGGCCTTGGAATTGCTCTACGACGCCTCGCTGCGCGAAGGCACCCATCATCCGGCGAACTGGACCAAGCTGTTGCGCAAGGTCTTGCCACGCCTTGATCGCGCGGATGCCGCCCTCGAAGAGCTGACCGGTTCCTGAGCCGCCTCAGCCTGCAGCGTGGTTAGTCGTTGAACACCGTTTCGACGAACTTGGCCATCTCACCGCGCGTGATCTCCCGACTCGGACGGAAGGTACCGTCCGTGTAACCGCGAGTCGCACCGGTGCCGTACAGATAGCTGATCGCCTCGAAGCGGCTGTATTCGGCCGAGATGTCCGCGAACGGGCTTGTCGTCGGAGGCGTCCAGCTCTCATCTGCCATATCAGCCAGATAGATGAACTGTGCCGCCTCCACCCGGCTCACGGGGCGGCTCGGCTTGAAGGTGCCGTCGGCATAGCCGGCGATGCCCATGGACCGCAACCACGTGGCGGCGTCGTAGTAGGCCGATCCGGGCTTCATGTCCTCGTACGGGCTCGTCTTTGGGGCGAACCAGTACAGACCGTATATGGGATCCGAGTGCTTCTCTTCATAGGCCCACATCAGGAAGGTGGCCAGCTCGCCACGAGTGATCTCACGGTTCACGCCGAAGGCGCCGTTGGCCTGACCGGCGGAAACGCCTTCGCAGCCCAACCAATGGATGGAGCTGAAGAACGCCCCTCCGGGGCGTGTGTCAGAGAAACTGACGGGGCACAGGTCCCCGAAAGCCACCGGGGCCCACGGACGATCGAAGGAGGCGGTGGCCTCGCCGAGCTCGACGGTGAGCTCCAGTCGGTGGTACTCCCCGTCGAGATTGATGGTGGTCCGGCCCGTCACCGACTCCCCGGGTTCGATACCCGAGGAATCCCGGGCCTCAACGGTGAACCGCTCGTCCTCAAACAATCCACCGTCCAGCCGGGCGTACACCATGCCCTGGGCACATGACACCCAGCCTTGTCGCCAGTTCTCAGTGTTCGCCCCTGCGCTGGAGCTCATCCCTGCCACATCGCTGCACTGGCCCGGAAGGTCCAGGGTAAGCGACACCGACTCGGCTGGGCCCTCGGCGGTGGTGGAGTACCACTCGACCTCCCCGTACCAGATGAGATCGGCTTCCAGATGCGGCTCGTCCGGCCCAGGGCCACTTTCGTCGCCACCGTTCACGGTGAACGTGTCGGAGAACGTGTTTCCGACCCCGTCACCGGCCTCGAAGGACTTGGTGAGCGACCTTGCACCCCAGTACGAGGGAGGAATCTGCGCGGGC
This sequence comes from Citricoccus sp. GCM10030269, assembly GCF_042665635.1. Taxonomy (NCBI): domain Bacteria; kingdom Bacillati; phylum Actinomycetota; class Actinomycetes; order Micrococcales; family Micrococcaceae; genus Citricoccus; species Citricoccus sp. GCM10030269. The sequence goes on from NZ_JBHTCV010000005.1 coordinate 970,461, forward strand.
AACTCCACCGTGCCGCAACCGCCTTTTGACGTTGCCGGGCCGGCCACCGGATAGATGGAAATCACAGATCGGGCCAAGGGCACCTCAGTCTCCAGCGGCGCGGCCACCATCTCGACCTGGAACGTGTTCTGGCCCGTGGAGTCCTTGACGGTCGTCTCGGCCCTGTACAAGTAGCCGTTGACGGGCCCTTCCCACGAGGCAATGGGTGTGGCGGTGCCCAGGCTGATGTCTTCGACGCCGCGGCGGCCGGTCGATCCCGGAGCCAGACAGAAATCGACGGCCACCGTCATGGTGTCGGCATCGGCGGGGAGCACATCTTCTACGATGGAAACGTCTTCGACGTAACCGCCGTATGGAGCAATGGTCTCGGCGTCGGTGGCCGCCGTAGCCGGTGCGGCGGCCAGTGAGGAGCCCATGAGGGCGAGGCCCACGGCAGCGACCGTGACCGCCGTCGTCGGTTTCTTGCGGGTGACGGCGCGCCCAGGCGCGGCCGGTGAGGTCCGATTCATGGATCGAATCCTTTCGAAGAGGGCGAGTGATGCGGCAGAAACAGGACCACCGTTCACACGACGGTGGTCCCGCGACATCGCCATCAGGCGAGTCCCCCTACTGCCGACGGACACAGCGAACCTAACCCGCCGATCTCGAAAGTCACCGGGAGATATGGAACCGGAACGGAACCGTGACCGGCTCGGAATGAGCCGGCGAGGTGAACCGGCTTACGCCGACCTCCGACGACGGACCCGACACCGGTCCGTTACCCCGTTGTTCCGCTGCACCCTTGCCGCTACACCAAGTCCCGCGGAATCCGACGGTGCCAGCTCTGCGCATAGACACGAGGATCACCGCGTTGGGCGTCCAGCTCGTAGGCATCGAGCTCGGCGTCGACGATGAACTCGGTGGGAGTGGAGGTCAGCACCGTGTTGGTGGTGACCATAGCTCCCCAGTCCGCACGCTCCACCCGGCGGACCGTGCGGGTCTCGCCGCGCACGGAGTTCACGTCATTCCAGCGGAAGCTGTACCACTCCTCCGTCCCCCTGCGGATATGGGTGTCCGTGTCCTCGATACGGAAACTCCCCTGGTCATTCGCGACTTCCAGGGTGGAGACGTTCGTGGCCAGGTCACGGGTGACGCGCCAGTGGTGCTGTCCCGGCTGAGTCTGGGTCGTTTGCAGGGGCGCGGCGGACTCGGGCTCCCCGAACGGACGGAGCCGGGCGTCCTCATCGCGCGGCTGTCGCACCGGAACGGTGAAGCGGCTGACGCCGGCGGTCAGCGAGACGGTCGGCGACTCCGGAGACGGCCACGCCAGCGGCCAGTACGACGTCGAGATGGACAGCCGCAGCCGGTGGCCGGCCGGGAAGGACTGCGCGATGCCGTTCAAGGGGACCGAGACCCGATACTTCTTCCCTGGCTCCAGCGGTCGGGGATCTTCACTGCCGTCTCGATGCGTGAGATTGAGCAGGCCGTAGGTCACCCGTGTGGCCTCGCCGTCCAGATTCACGTCTGAGAGGCGCACGGCCAGCATGGCCACCGGCTTGTCTGCGGACACTTCGAAATGACACTGCGGCTGGCCGAGAATCTCCAGGTCCTCCGTCAGCGGCCAGGACTCGAAGAAGATGGCACCGCCGTCTTCTTCGCGCTGGTCGAACGGAAGGTCCGGCACGGCCGCATAGGACGCCCACTTACCCGCGAACATGCCGACGCTCAACGGCGACTTGACGGCGATCTCGGCGTGCGGCTCGTCATGCCGGTCCACCACGGTCCCCTCTACGGAACCGGCCACGTCACGCTGGGTCGCCTCTTCGGCTTCCGGCGGCACCAGATGGTGCCCCCGCAGCACGAACTCCCGATTCTCCAAGTCGGGGTCGGGCCACTGGTCCTCCGCCACCCAGCGACCGGGCCGGTCCTCGTAGGAAGAGGCGGGCGTGACGCTGTCCTGCATCCACACCCGCAGCATCGGCTCATCCATGATCCCCGTGTCCAGACCCTTGAGCCAGTGGTCCCACCACCGAACCGCCTCCTGGAGGAAGCCGATCGCCGGCCCGGGCACACCCAGATGCGGATACTTGTGACCCCAGGGACCGATGAGTCCTTTACGTGGCACGTCGAGGTGCTCCATCAGCCGGAACACAGCGTTGGTGTAACCATCGGCCCAGCCGCCGACGGCCATGACGGGACACTGCACCTGACTGTAGTCCTCGCAGACGGAGGCCGGTTTCCAGTAGTCATCCCGGCGCTGGTGCTCGAGCCAGGTTTCCAGCCAGAGGCCACTTCCGGACAACCGCTCCTGCCACATGTCCCGCCAGCGTTCACCCACGATCTGCGGATCCGGCGGCAGACTGTTGAATGCGAACATCACGGTGGCTTCGGAGAGGTTGTCCGCCAACAGACACCCGCCCATGTAATGCATGTTGTCCACGTAGAGGTCGTCGGTGGCTGAGGCGCTGATGATCGCCTTGAGCTCCGGTGGGCGACGGGCGGCCAGCTGGAGGCTGTTGAACCCGCCCCACGAGATGCCCATCATCCCGACGTTGCCGTCACACCATGGTTGGCCTGCCAGCCACGCGATGACATCCTCGGCGTCCTCGTGTTCTTGTGGCCGGTACTCGTCCACCAACACACCGTCGGAGTCACCACTGCCCCTCAGATCCACGCGTGCGCAGATATACCCGTGGCCGGCGATGTACGGATGGTTCAGCTCATCCCGGCCACGGCTGCTGTCCCGTTTGCGGTACGGGATGTACTCCAGCACTGCCGGGACCGGTTGGCTTTCGGCGTTGACCGGCAACCAGATCCGTGCGGCCAGTCGAGCGCCATCCCTCATGGGGATGAAAACGTTCTCTATGACCTGTACGTCGTGCGGAAATTCGGTGATGGTCTTCACCGGCGGCTCCCCTCTGTATCTACGTCAGCGTCTACGTCAGCAAACTCGAATGGAATCTCTCCGGCGATCTCCGCGTGCAGCCGGCCCAGTTCCTCGTGACTGCCAGCCCCCAGATAGAACTTGGCGACAACGTACCGATAGCTGTCCTGCCCCGGCAGTTCGGACAGTCGGTCGCCCTCATGCACTTGCGATGTCAGGACCAACCCGGGGTACCGCTCCGCGAGCGCCTCCTTGTCATCTTCGGTGGGCACCCGGGTAACCACGGCGTCCTCGTCGTGGAACACCATGCACTGCCCGGCCACCGCGAACACACCTTCGCGGTGGGGCATCCGCGGTTCGCGCCCCAGAGCAATATCGATGGCCACCTCGTGATTCGAGGCACCGTCAACCTTCGCGAACAGATCGCTGTGAGATTGGGAGATCCGGGTGTTGACCTCGATGATCCAAATCTGATCCTGGTCTTCGTCCCACATGAATTCCGCATTGAAGCAGCCGTTGTCGAATCCGATGTGGTGCATGTAGCGCTCGGTGAGATCGATCATCCGCTGCTGCACATGCTCCGGGACACTGCTGGCCGGATAATCCAAGCGGTCGAAACTGGTTCCGTACGCATCCTTGTGCATGTCCAGCACGCCGTGGACCTGGAACCGCCCTCGGAACACCGTGCCCTCCGGAGCGGCCTGAGTGCCCTGGACGAACTGCTCAGCCAGACACGTGTTACCGCCCCATTGCTTGAGCTCGGGCGGCATGTCCACCATGGACAACGCCACGTCAAAGGCGTCGCCGATCTCCCCGATGTGCTCACGGATCTCCGCCAGGGCCTCATTGAACCCCTGCTCGTCCTCAATCTTGAACCCCAGGTTGGAGGAATGAGCCTTGACCGGCTTGACCCAGAACGGAAAGTCCAAGTCGATCGTCGCCAGCGCATTGTCGTCGAACGGATCAAAGGCGGCGAAGCCCGGCACACACTCGGGGATGCTCGCCCGTTGCTCCAGACGGCTCCAGTACTTGTGTTCACACTTCAGTACGCTCTCCAATGACGGTGCCGGCAGCCCACGCTCTGCGGCGAGGATGGGGGTTATGACACTGACGGGAAAGTCCCAGTGGGCGATGATCGCGTCCACCGATCCGTCAAAGGCGTCCAACTCCTGCCGGGCCGCTGTCAAGAGTCCGCCGAAGTCGACCTCGGTGGTCTCCGCCACGCTTTCGTAGTCCAGGACGTTGTGGAACGCCAGGTTCTCGGCATCCGAAACGGTCTCGAGTTCTTGCCGCTGAACCTCGGTCATGCCGAGTACGTGAACATTGGCCTGAGTCATCGAATGCACCTATCGTCGTCGAACAGCTCCGGGCGAGCCTGCGGACACCGTATGCATGGTCGCCTGCCAATCACAACGTAAGGGCTTGCCGGGCGCGGCTAGGCCCTCGCCACCCGGAGCTCAGGCCAACGCTTTCCTCCCGAGCGGACGCAAGGGCTCGTCGGCGGACTGACCGGCGTAGATCACGGCGTAGTACACGGCCCAGCCCCGCGCACGAGCCCACAACGCTGCGTCCGGGCCACGGCCGTCGTCGTAGGCGTTCATGAACGTGCTCGTGCCTGCGGGTGAGAAATGCAACAGCGCCGACCCGAGATCGGAGGCCGGGTCGCCAGCACACAGGTCGCCGAAGTCCACCAGCATCGGTTGTCCCGTGCCAGTCCCGACGCCGGATAGCCCGAATGGGCCGGATGGGCCGGATGGCGCGGCTATAACCGTGTTGTTCGGGTGCGGATCCCCGTGTAGCCAGACGCGCGGACCCGAGTACCGGTGCGCGGCGAGGGCGTCGGACCAGATGGTCCTGAGCTCTGCTTGTCGCTGGCTGGAGAGGTCGGGGGCGACGGTGACCCAGCGTTGCTCGAATCGGTCAGCAACCGTGCGGATATCGATGCCGCGGAAGGCGCTGGCAGGGGCTTCTGCGGGAGCCGGCTGGTGCAAACGGCGCAAGGTTTTGGCGAGCAACTCCGCGTATTCGTCCCGGGCCTCCGCACTGGCGAGCGCCGCCGGGGCGCCCTCGAGCCACGGGACGATCGCCCAGCGGAAGGGATAGCCGGCGCCCGGAGCCCCGGACCGGACCGGCGTCGGGATGTCCGGACGACTGGCTCGCGCGCCGACGGGCAGCGAGGCCAGTTGCGCCGCGAGGACCGGTAGCCAGGTGACCTCGCGGTCCAGAAGCTCTTCGGCCTGTTGATGCCGGGGCAGGCGGAGGGCCAGGTCATCCCCGAGCCGCACCATGGTGTTGTCCCAGCCGCGGACACTCGTCCCGATGGGCAGCGTCGCCAAGTCCGGGTGCTGCTCGGTCAGCAACGCACGCACCAGGTCGGTGGTGATGACCGGCTCCCCGTCACGCAGCTCCCATGGCATGCGGCTCTCCCTTCCCCACGCCCCTTTCCCACGTGCCTGCAAACTAAAGGTCGAAAGTGCCCCAAACTGGCCCGAATTCCCGGGCGTGTTGGGGCACTTTCGACCTCCAGATGCAAAGGGGGTGGGGCTATTCGCTGACGCCCAGCTGCTCCATCACGATCTCACGGACCCGAGCGGCGTCGGCCTGGCCACGAGTGGCCTTCATGACCGGACCAATCAGGGCCCCGACGGCCTGCACCTTGCCGCCGCGAATCTTCTCGACCACGCCCGGATTCTCGGCGATGGCGGCCTCGACGGCCGCGGTGAGGGCGCCGTCGTCGGACACTACGGCCAGCGAGCGGGACTCGACGATGGCACGCGGCCTGCCCTCGCCCTCGGCGACGAAGCCGAGGACCTGCTTGGCGATCTTGTCATTGATGGTCTTCTCGGCGATCAGCGCCTCGATCTCCACGACGTCGGCCGGGGACACGCCCAGTTCGGCGATGTCCTTGTCCGCAAGGTTGGCCAGACGGGCGATCTCGCCCATCCACCACTTGCGGGCGGCCGACGCGGTGGCGCCGGCCTCGATGGTTGCGGCGATCTCGTCCATGACGCCGGCGTTGACCACGTCACGGAACTCCTCGTCCGAATAGCCCCACTCGGCCTTCAGGCGCTTGCGGCGCTCCGAGGGCGGCTCCGGCAGCTCGGCGCGCAAGCGTTCGATCCAGTCCGCCGTCGTGTGGATTGGCACCAGGTCCGGCTCGGGGAAGTAGCGGTAGTCATCAGCGTCCGACTTCGGCCGGCCCGAGGTGGTGGTCCGGGTGTCCTCGTGCCAGTGCCGGGTCTCCTGGGTGATGGAGCCACCGGCCGTCAACACGGCGGCCTGGCGCCGGATCTCATAGGTCACGGCCTGCGCCACGGCGCGCGTGGAGTTCACGTTCTTCGTCTCGGTCCGTGTGCCGAACACCGTGGAGCCCTTGGGCATCAGGGACAGGTTGGCGTCACAGCGGACGTTGCCGCGTTCCATCCGGGCGTCGGAGATGCCGAGGTTCTTCACGATGTCACGGATCTGGGTGACATAGGCCTTGGCCAGCTCGGGGGCCCGTTCCCCGGCACCGGTGATCGGCTTGGTGACGATCTCCACCAGCGGCACGCCGGCCCGGTTGTAATCCACCAGCGAGGAGGCCGCGTCCTGGATGCGCCCGGAGGCCCCGCCCTGGTGAGTCAGCTTGCCGGCGTCCTCTTCCATGTGCGCCCGCTCGATCTCCACACGGAAGACCGTGCCATCCTCAAGCTCGACGTCCAGCCAGCCGTCGTGGGCGATCGGGTCGTCGTACTGAGAGGTCTGGAAGTTCTTCGGGGTGTCCGGGTAGAAGTAGTTCTTCCGGGCGAAGCCGCAGACCTCCGCGATCTGGCAGTTCAGGGCCAGGCCGAGCTTGATGGAGTACTCCACCGCGGTGCCGTTGACCACCGGCAGCACGCCGGGCAAGCCGAGGTCCACTTCGGTGATGTTGGTGTTCGGCTCATCCCCGAAGCCGTTCGGCGCCGAGGAGAACATCTTGGTCTTCGTGTTGAGCTCTACGTGGACCTCGAAGCCGAGGACCGGGTCGAACTGGGCCATCGCCTCGTCGAACGTGAGCACTTCCTCCGTGACGGCAGCCATCAGTTCACTCCTCCAGCAGTCGGTTCGAGTTCGGGCGCCTGGGACCAGAGCGGTGCGCCCCAGGACTCCTCCAGTCGGCGCTCCAGGGCGGCGGCAGCCCGGTACATGACCGCGTCGGCGCGGGCCGGCGCCAGGAACTGGATTCCCACGGGCAGCCCCTCGGCCAGTCCGGCCGGCACCGAGATGCCGGGGATGCCGGCCAGGTTGGCGGGAATGGTGGCCACGTCGTTGTTGTACATCGCCACCGGGTCATCCAGCTTCTCGCCCAAGGGGAAGGCGGTGACCGGCGAGGTGGGTGAGATCAGCACGTCCACGTCCGCGAACGCTGCCTCGAAGTCGCGCTGGATCAGCGTGCGGATCTTCTGCGCCGAGCCGTAGTAGGCGTCGTAGTAGCCGGCCGACAGGGCGTAGGTGCCCAGGATGATGCGGCGCTTGACCTCGTCGCCGAAGCCGGCCGCCCGGGTGGCGGCCATGACGTGCTCGATGGTGCCGCCGCCGTCGGGAACCACGCGGTTGCCGTACCGCACACCATCGAACTTCGCCAGGTTGGAGGAGACCTCCGAGGGCATGATCAGGTAGTAGGCGCCCAGGGCGTAGCCGAGATTCGGACAGGACACCGTCACGACGTCGGCTCCGGCCTGTTCCAGCGCCGCGACGGCTTCGGTGAAGCGGGCCAGCACGCCGGGCTGGAAGCCCTCGCCCTCCAGCTCGGAGACGATGCCGATACGCAATCCGGAGATGTCCCCGGTGCGGGCGGCCTCGAGCAGGCCCTCCATCGGCTCGGGCAGGGAGGTGGAGTCGCGGGGGTCGTGGCCGCCGATCAGTTCTTGGAGGGCGGCCGCGTCCTGGATGGTGCGGGTCACAGGACCGACCTGGTCCAGGGAGGAGGCCATCGCGATGACCCCGTACCGGGAGACGGCGCCGTAGGTCGGCTTGGCGCCGACCGTTCCCGTGACGGCACCGGGCTGACGGATCGAGCCACCGGTGTCCGTGCCCAGGGCCAGCGGGGCCATGAACGCGGCCACGGCCGCGGCCGAACCGCCGCCGGACCCGCCGGGGATGCGGTCCAGGTCCCAGGGGTTGCGAGTGTCCCCGAACGCGGAGTGCTCGGTGGAGGAGCCCATGGCGAACTCGTCCAGGTTGGTCTTGCCCAGGATCGGCAGCTTCGCCGCCCGGATCTTCGTCACCACGGTGGCGTCGTAGGGGCTCATCCAGCCCTCGAGCATCTTCGAGCCGGCGGTGGTGGGCTGACCGACGGTGACGATGAGATCCTTGACGGCGATCGGTACCCCGGCCAGCGGGTGCAGCTGATCGGCCTCGGGACCACCGGCGGCACGGATGGCATCGACCTCAGCGGCGACGGCGAGCGCCTCCTCGGTGTTGACGTGCAGGAAGGCGTGCACTCCACGGCCCGCACCGTCAGCATCAACACCGCTGCCGTCCACGGCGGCGATGCGGTCCAGGTGGGCCTGGGTCAACTCCACCGAGGTGATCTCACCGGAGCGCAGCCGTTCGGCCATCTGCAGCGCGGTGAGCTTGATCAGTTCTGTGGGAGCCACGTCAGTGGTCGCGGTGGTCTCGCTCATCCCGATCACTCCCCTTCCAAGATCGCGGGAACCTTGAACTGACCGTCCTCGGCGTCCGGTGCCATCGCCAGCGCCTGCTCCTGAGTCAGCAACCCGGAGGGCACATCCTCTCGGAAGACGTTGCGCAGCGGAATCGGGTGGGAGGTGGGCGGCACGTCCTCACCAGCGACTTCGCTGACGGAGGCGACGGCGTCCATGATGACGGCGAGTTCCCCGGACATCTTGTCCAGTTCGTTCTCGTCCATCCGGATGTGGGCCAGCCGCGCCAGGTGGGCGACTTCCTCACGGGTGATGGCGGACATGAATCTCCTGCGGTTGAAGCGGGAAGGCGGTTCGATCATCCAGTCTAGTGCGGCTCAGACGGGGCTCACACGGGGCGCCGGTAGACCCAGAACAGTTGGTCCTCGCCCGACGCCGGCACCTGGCCGATGTCGGAGAGGCGCCAGTCGCGCTCGGGAACCCGGACGAAACCCTCGGACTCATAGAGCCGGTGGGCACCGGTCATGGTCTTCATGGTGGTCAGCACAATGGCGTGGATACCGTCGAGCAGCTCCGCTCGGGCGATCGTCGCCCGGACGAGCGCCCTGGCCACACCGCGGCGCTGGACCTGTGGATCCACCGCCAGCATTCTGAACTCCAGCTCACCCTCGCGAGAGGTCTCGGACATCGGCATCCCCGGCAGCGTGAGGACCACCGAACCGGCGACGACGGTCCTGACCGAGTCTCCGTCACTGACCTCGACTTCGCCCACGAGTACCCGGGCGTTGCGGGCGCGTCCGGCGACGTCCCTCAGTTCATCGAGGTACTCGTCCTCCGGATGAATGTGCCCACCATCAACATATGAGGTGACGGTCAGATGGGCGATGTCCGCGTGGTCCTCTTCGCGCGCATCGCGCACGCTGACGGACTGGTCCAGGGAGAGTTGGTCGTGAAGCACGGCAGGATTCTACGCCGGAACGTGGACGCGGCCGGCGGGGTTGAGAGGACTCGGGGTGGAGAGGACTACCGTCCTCGTTCTCCTGCCTCCTCCTCCGGTTCACCCAACGCGATGATGGCAACGGCGCGGCTGCCCCGCGGAAGGGTGGGCACCAGGGACGTGGTGACGGCCGAGAGCCGGTCGTCGTCGAAGCCCGCGATCAGCACCACAGCGAGATCGAGATCAGTTGCTGCCAGGTAGATGGATTGGCTGATATGACCGGCCTCGAGCCACGCGTAGCGTTCGCCGCGAAGACCGTGTGGCGGCTGGTCCGCGAAGTGAGTGTTGAGCACATCAAGGTCGGCCGTCACCACCAAAAGCGCGGCTGCCGTTGCACTCCATTCCCGGTCCACCAGCGTGGTCGCGGCGATGGCATCACGGTGATCGCCGTGTGTTCCCACCTGAAGCTGGTGGTCTTCAGGCCCATAAAGATAGGCGCCCGCGGAGAGGTCACTCACGTTTCCCGCGAGGACGGTGATGGACAATTGATGCAGTCCGTGCGCGGACGGAACCACGCGGCCAGCGCCTGATCGACGGCCAGACCCAGACCACAACACCCTGGCGAGATCCTGGAGAGCGATGCCCTTCCGGCCGAAAGCTCGCCTACTCCTCCGCCGATCAAGCAGGGACGCCAAACCTGTTTGCAGACCCATCGAACCCGTCGGAAGGGGCACTGCATCCGCGTCGTTCATGGCCCGATCCTCTCAGAACGCGAGCCCGGGCGACGTTAGAGTCGGGGCATGGGACAACTGAACGGGCTGGGGCTCTACGTCGTCTTCTTGGCGATCTTCCTGTACGTGCTGTACTTCGTGATTCGCTCGGGCGTACGCGATGGCATTCGCGCAGCCGACAAGCGCCGGGATCAGGACGGCTTGTCCGGTTAGCACGGTTGCGCAGAGGCGTGCTAGGCCTGAACCAATGCGCACTTCCTTCCTTCTTCCGGTCCTTCTGGCCCCGCTGCTCCTCACGGGCTGCAGCCCTACTGCGGAGGCTGAGCCCGCGGCCTCCAGCGCTTCGCCCACAGCCTCCACTGTTCCGTCCACAGACGGCGCCCTGGCCGACCTGGAGGAGCGGTTCTCCGGGCGGGTGGGCGTCTATGCCGTGGACACGGGGACGGGTGAGGAGGTCCAGTACCGCGCGGACGAACGTTTCGGTTACGCCTCGACGCACAAAGTGTTCTCCGCCGCCGCTGTCCTCGCCCAGAGCGAGCCGGCGGACCTGGAACAGCGGATCCACTACTCCCCCGAGGATCTGGTGGCGAACTCTCCGATCGCCGAACAGCACGTGGAGACGGGAATGACCCTGGAGCAGATCATCGGGGCCGCCATCAGCCACAGTGACAACACCGCCGGCAACCTGCTCTTCGATGCGCTCGACGGCCCGGAAGGCCTGCAGGCCGCCTTGGCCGGCAGCGGGGACGAGATCACCTCGGTCGACCGGGAGGAGCCAGAGCTGAACGAATGGGCCCCCGGGGAGACCCGGGACACCACGACGCCGCGCCAGGCCGCCGAGAACCTGCGCGGATATGCCCTGGGTGACGCCCTGGAGCCGTGGGAGCAGGACAAGCTGCTGACGGCCATGCGGGCCTCGGAGAACAGCGAGGGACTGATCCGGGCCGCTGTCCCGGAGGGCGCCTCCTGGACGGTGGCGAACAAGAGCGGGGCCGGGCTGGGCCACGGCACCCGCAATGACCTCGCCGTCATCGAGCGTGCGGAGGGAGCGCCCTTGGTGGTGGCCGTCTACACCAACCTCGATGACCCGGAAGGGACGTTCCAGGACGAGTTCGTGGCCGAGGCCGCCACCGTGGCTGTTGAAGAACTGACCTGAGACACCTGGCCAGCGCCGGCACCGGGACGGTCTATCCGGATACGCCCGCCGGGGACTCCATCGGCCGGGCCGGCCAGGCCGAACCGTCCAAGAGAGTGCGAGTACCGAGCGGTTCATCAAGGGTGAGGGTACGTTTCACCCAGGGATTGCCGGGGCAGGCCGCGCCACCGGTGACGCTTTCAGAAGTCCAATACACCGTGACGTCGTCGTCGGTCTCGACGACCACCGGTTCGGCGGCCAGGTGCGGATCGGGATCTCGAGCACTGGCGCATTGCTGCTCTGAGACCACCACCTCCACGGTCGTCGACTCCGGATCCGGAGCCTGCTCCGGCACACCGACCCGAACCCAGGACCGGTCGGGCGCCAAGGCCGGCCGAGGCTGGCAGCTGTCCGCCCATCCCGTGGCCTGCAGCCGACCGTCGTGACGACTCAACGTGAGGATCCAGTCCGATGCCAGGGAAAACTCGTCAGAGCCCGGACTGGCCAGAAGCAGTTCCACCCGTGTCGGAGCAGCAGCGTCGTCCTGCCAGAGTACGGCCCACTCGACCTCATCGGCGGACGCCTTCTGCAGCGGCTCCGGCGTCTCAGCGCCGGCCTTCTCCTGGAGGTCCGCCAAGGCCAGCGTGATCTCCTGGGAGGTGTCCGGGCCGACGTCGAGCCCTCCTTCGGCGACCGTGGACACCGGGAAGGCCGGCGTGGACAGACAGCTGACCAGCACGTCCCCCTCAGCGGTACGCCACGGCTGATCGGCCACGACCGTCGCGCTCTGGTGCGGAGCCCCACTCGTCGAAGCCGTGGCTGCCGGGACCGGCTGAGAATCCGCCCCGCAGGAGGCCGTGGCCACAGCGAGACCGATGGCGGCGAACGCCGCGCCGGATCTGCTCCACGGGGACACCAGGTCAGCCCACCGCTCGGGCGCTCTTGATGACGGACTTGGCGCGGTCATAGCTCTCGGGATCTTTGGCCACGAAGTGCTCGTCCGCCGTGAGTACGTTGGGCACCGTCTCATTGCCCTCGTTGTAGGGGCGGAGCCGGGCGGCCGCTTCGGGGTCGTCCCAGATGTTGACCCAATACGGTCGCCTGCGGTCTTCGGCCCCGAGCTCACGGATCAGTCGGGCGCAGAACTGGCAGCCGGGGCGCCAGAACACGACGACGCCGCCGGAGGCCACGTGCTCGTCGATGCCGGAGACGGGATGAGAGGTGATGCTGGTGCTGGAGACGAAGCGCACCGCGAAGAACAGCAGAATGGCGGCGGCCACATAGTTCATCACACCCCGGCCGATCACACCCCAGTACAGGAACAGCAGGCCGACGAGGGCCATCAGGGCTGGCAGGAGCCACGGTTTGGAGAACAGCCGACGCATGGCCTCAGTCTTCCACGGATTCGCCACGCACAGAGGTCGGCCGACGAAGTTCTGTGCCACCGGCCTGCTCGGGATCCAGGACTCCGGCCACCGTCCAATCGGGGTGGTTCGTGCCGTCACCGGAGAACGGCCGGCGAACCGGTACCCCCGCTTCCTCGGCGATCAGTGCTCCGGCGGCCCAGTCGTGCTCCTGGGTGCCGAACTCGGCATAGGCGTCCAGCGTGCCGTCGGCCACCATGCACAGATCCAGCGCGGCCGAGCCAATCCGCCGGACATCACCGAAGTGAGGCATCAGCTCGGCGAGCACTGCGAGCTGAAAATCCCGACGGTCCCCCGCATAGGCGAAGCCCGTGGCCAACAGTCGCCCAGAGCGTCCCAGCACCGGGCCGTTCAGCCGGACCGGTTCGGCTCCCTCGACCGTCGAGTAGGCACCGCCTCCCGCAGAGGCATACCAGGTCCGGCCCAACGCGGGCGCGACGACGGCTCCGGCCAGCCAGCCGTCCGGTCCCTGCACCGCGACGGAGGTGCAGAACTGCGGGATCGACCGGATGAAGTTCGTGGTCCCGTCCAGTGGGTCGATGGACCACCGGTAGTCCGAGGAATTCTTCGGTTGCGTGTGGCCGAACTCCTCCCCGGAGATCGCATCATCGGGGCGGTAGGCGGTGATGATGTCCCGCACAGCCTGTTCGGCGCGGCGATCATAGTCGGTGACCCAGTCCGACCCTGAGGATTTGGTGTCCGCTCCCAGTTCGGCCTGCGTGGCCGGCGTCGGGGTCATGGTCCGTTCGGCCAAGACCGCGGCACCGGCGCGGGCGGCTGCCCGGGCGACGGCCAGCAATCCCTGGCTCATGCCTCACCGCCTGACTCGCCCCCGGTGGCCACCGCACCGGGGCCCTCGGCCAGCAATCGTCGGAATCCCTCCTCGTCCAGGACGTGAACTCCCAGGGATTCGGCCTTGTCGAGCTTGGTCCCCGCGTTCTCACCGGCGACCACGAAGTCCGTTTTCTTTGACACCGATCCGGAGGCTTTACCACCCCGGGTGATGATGGCCTCCTTGGCGGAGTCCCGGCTGTACTCCTCCAGGGCGCCGGTGACCACCACGGTCACCCCCTCAAGCGTGCGCGGCGTGTTCTCATCCCGCTCGTCCTCCATCACGACGCCGGCCGCGCGCCACCGCGCGATGATCTCCCGGTGCCACGGGTCATCGAACCAGTCGATGACGGCTTCGGCGATGATGGGTCCCACTCCGTCGACGTCGGCCAGTCGCTGTTGGGCGGCCGCGCGGCGTTCCTCCGAGGAGACGTCGGTGGCCACCTCCTGCAGTGCTTCCACGGAGCCGAACGCGGTGGCCAGCGCTCGCGCCGCCGTCGGGCCGACGTGCCGGATGGACAAGGCGACCAAGGCGCGCCACAGCGGCTGGGACTTGGCCTTGTCGAGCTCATCGAAGAGTTTGCGGGTGTTGGCGGTCGGTTCCGCGGGTTTCTTGGCGGTGCCCCGCGTCCAGAAGTACGGCACCAGTTCCCATTGTCCCGAGGGGACGCTCTTGCCCTCCACGCGGGTGCGCTTCTCCCGCCAGACCTGCACGGAGGCCAGTTCACGCTGGATGGACGTCAAACCGTCGTCACCGACCTCGGCCTGCGGATGGTCTGCCGGCAGATTGTTGGCCAGGTCGAACAGCTGGGCGTCATCGGTGATGATCCCGGGCCCCTCCGGATGTACCCGCTGGTTGTTCTCGGCAGGATTCGGCCCAGGGCCATTGGTCAGCCAGAGAGCGGCCTCCTCCCCCAGCGCCTCGATGTCGAAGGCGCCACGGGATCCGGCGTGCTCGATGCGGCCGGTCAGCTGGGCCGGGCAGGACCGGGCGTTGGGACAGCGCAGGTCCACGTCGCCCTCCTTGGCCGGAGCCAGGGCGGTGCCGCAGGACGGGCAGGCGCTGGGCATCACGAACTCGCGCAGCTCATCCGCTCCGACCGGTCCGGACCCCTCCACCTTCTTCTTGCCCTCGCGGAGCGGCAGCACGGGACCAACGATCTCCGGGATCACGTCACCGGCCTTGCGCAGCACCACGGTGTCGCCGATCAGCACATTCTTGGCGCGGACCACGTCCTGATTGTGCAGTGTGGCCATTGAGACGGTGGAGCCGGCTACCACCACCGGCTCCATGACCGCATACGGGGTGACGCGGCCGGTGCGGCCCACGTTGACTGGAATGTCCAGCAGCCTGGTGTGAACCTCTTCGGGCGGGTACTTGTAGGCGGCGGACCAGCGAGGCACCCGGGAGGTGTGGCCGAGGGCGCGTTGCAGGGCGAAGGAGTCGACTTTGATGACGATGCCGTCGATCTCGTGGACCAGGTCATGACGCCGGTTACCGAAGTTCTCGATGAAGCTGAGAATTCCGCTGTCACTTTCGAGGCTGTCGACAATCTCCGTGTACGGGCTGACCGGCAGGCCCCACTCGGCGAGGCGTTGATAGGCGGCGTGCTGCGATTCGGCGTCGAAACCGGTGTGGGCACCGACTCCGTGCACGAACATGCGTAGGGGGCGCTTGGCCGTTTCGGCGGGATCTTTCTGCCGCAGAGACCCGGCCGCCGAGTTCCGTGGATTCGCGAACGGGGCCAGACCTGACTCGACGCGCTGTTCATTGAAGACCCGGAAATCGGCGCTGGGCATGAAGATCTCTCCGCGAACCTCCAGTTCTTCTGGCCAGCCGGAGCCGGACAACCGCTGCGGGATGTCTTGGATGGTCATCACATTGTGCGTGACGTCCTCGCCCGTGGTGCCGTCCCCGCGAGTGGCCGCCCGGACGAGCCGACCGTCCCGGTAGAGCAGGTTCACGGCCAGTCCGTCGATCTTGACCTCGACGAGCCACCGAGGAGTGACACCCGGCGCGATCTCCTGCAACGCAGCGGTGGTCCGCTCATACCAGGTGCGCAGTTCCTCGATCGAGAACAGATCGTCGAGCGAGTACATGCGCGCCAAGTGCGTGACCGGAGCGAAGGCCGCCGAGACCTCGCCGCCGACCTCCTGCGTCGGGGAATCGTTCGAAACGATCTCCGGATGCAGGGATTCGAGATCCTCGAGGCGACGGTACAGGGCGTCGTACTCGACATCCGAGACCAGTGGCGCATCGTTCTGGTAGTACGCCGTGCGGTGCTTCCGGACCTCGTCCATGAGGTCCTCGTACTGCTGCCGAAGGGACTCCGTGGGGACGTCCTCAGCCTCAGGTTGCACGGCGGCGTCCATCCCCTGGTCACGATCCGTCTTCTGGGTGCTCACCGCCCCAGCCTAGAGCGCATTCGCTGATTTCCGGGAGTCGGGAGAAAGCCCTTCTCTCAACCCCTGAGGCCCACAGCGCGTACTCCACAGGCTCCTTGGGTGCGGAAGTTCTCCCCACACCCCGCCAGAGACCTTACGGTGTCCGGGATCCTCCCTAGAGTAGTACACATGTTCGAGCCAGACGTGGAAGCCAACCAGGAAGCCCCGCAGGACGCCGACCAGAAAGCCCCCGAGCCTGCCCCACCAGCCTCCGCCCTGGACCTCGTCAGGCTGCGGAACGCTCTGGCGACCATGGCCCCGGCGGCCACGAACGGAATCGGAGACATCGACGGAGACGTCGAAGCCGAAGCCATCAACCGCATCCACTTCCTCGAACACATCAAAGCCGCCTGCGCCGCCGCCCAAGCCGAGGAATCAGCAGCCCTGCTCTCCCACCGCTGCCATACCGAAGCCGCCCGCGGGATCGAGCCCGAGCACCGCGGACGCGGACTCGGCGGAGAAATCGCCCTCGCCCGCTCCGAATCCCCCAGCCGCGGCACCACGCACCTGCGACTAGCCCGCCACCTCGTCAACGACCTGCCCCACACCCTCGACGCCCTACGCACCGGCCGGATCTGCGAGGCCAAAGCAGCCATCATCGAACGAGAGACCTTCTGGCTACCAGCCGCGGCCCGCCGCCACGTCGATGAACACCTCACCGATCGCCTCGGCATCATCGGTGAACGCCAACTGGTACGCGAGGCCCGCGCCGAAGCCATGCACGCCGACCCGGACGCCGCAGCAGAACACTTCACCCGCGCCACCCAGACCCGCCGGATCACCCTCCGGCCCACCGCTGACGGCATGGCCCACCTCAGCGCCCTGCTGCCCATGAACCAGGCCGTGGCCTGCCACTCCGCCCTGGTGGCCGAGACCGCCAGCCAGATCGCCGCCGGACAGGCCGAGGGCCGCACCCCCAACCAGGTCGGCGCCGATGTATTCGTCGAGCGACTCACCGGCCAGACACAGGCCTCCGATGTCGCCATCGAGGTGCAACTGGTGATGACCGACGCCACCCTGTTCCGGGACGACACCACCCCTGGCTGGTTTCCCGGCCACGGACCCGTACCAGCAGACACCTCACGCCAACTGGTCTCGAACCCAGAGGCCGAGGCATTCCTCCGCCGCCTCTACACCCACCCGGACAACAGCCAGCTGGTCGCCATGGACTCTCAGCGCCGAGGCTTCTCCGGACTACTACGGAAGATGGTGCTCCTCCGGGACGACGTCGGCCGAACCCCTTACTGTGATGCGCCCATCCGGCAGATCGACCATGCCACACCCCACCAGCACGGCGGACCCACCAACTGGGAGAACGCCTCCGGACTCTGCACCCGATGTAACCTCGCCAAAGAGCGGCCCGGATGGAAACACGAGGCCACACCCGAACAACTCGACGTCACCACCCCCACCGGACACCACTACCGCTATCGAACCCGACCACTGACTCGCGAAACCGCCAACAGCGCGTGAGTCCGGCCTAGTGGTGCTACTCGGGGGTGCCTGTGCCGAGCACGTTGCCCTCGGCGTCCAGTGCCTCCACGGCGATGTACGCAGCGTCCTCGGGAACGGGGATCGAGGTCTCGAAGGACTCCCGGTCCACGGGCTCTGCCGCCGTGGCGCTCTCTTCGTCCTCGCCGGTAACGAGCCGCCACTGAGCGACCTCCGTGGCCCCGTTCCAGGAGACGTAGGCGGTCTGCTCGCCGTCCTCGTTTTGCACGGTCACGTCCGGCGAAGCGGACGGCCGGCCTTCCCATGCCGCCTTGTAGGCGCGGTAACTGCCGCCGCCGCCCTCGTACTCATCGCCATAGCATTCGTCACCGTGGCAGACGTCGTAGATCAGCTTGCCGTCCGGGGTGTATTCGGAGTAGTGCGGCCGCGCGCCCCAACCGATGACCATGTTGCCGTTGTCCAGCTCCTGGGCGTTGGCCATGCTTCCGGACTTCCGCTCCTCCGGCGGAAGGTACTCCGTAGCCACCTCGGCCGTCATCGCCTCCTCGTCCAGACTCAGACGCAGCCCGCGGGACGACTTGTCGTCGAGACCACCGTGGGCGTGGTTGTCGAACAGGGTCAGGGTGCCGTCCGGCGCCCGGTGAGCGTCGTGCTGCCACGCGAATTCGGCACCCCCACCCATCTCGAAATCGCTGGCCTTCCCGCCGAGGGTCCAGTCCACCTCTCCGGTGGTGCGGTCCAGCCGGTACACCGCGCTGGTGTGGCGGGCCGAGACCAGCAGTGAGCCGTCGTCGTCCTCGGTGATCGAGTTGAGGTGGAAGTAATCGAAGGGGTGCTCCTCAGTGCCGAGCTTGACCTCGTCCGCTCCTTCGTCCTTCTCGAGCCTCTCCTTCAGGTCCTTCTCCTGATCACCGAAGTCATCCTTGGTGTCCGTCACGGGGACATGGTCCAGCGCGCTCCACTCGAAGACCACCTCCCCCGTGGCGATGTCGATCTCCTGGATGATCGCGTTCTCGGCGTACCCGTCCTCGGGGCCGCCCACCTCAGAGAGGTCCGCCGGCGTGGGCTCATAGGCGGAGATGAGCATGGTGCCATCCTCCGTGATGGTCGAATCATGGAAGTCCGCGTGACCTGGCTCCAGAGAACCGCCCGTGGTGACCCGCGCGATCTCCTCATAGGACTGATCGAGGATGATGATCTCGCCGTCGCCCCGGCCGCCTTCGCTGCTGCCCTGGTAGACCGTGAGCACCGGTTCCCCTTCGTACTCCTGGACTCGGAGGTCGAAGTAGTCGTCTGTCTTGTCCTCGTCGCTCGCCGGGCTCATCCAGACCAGTTCGCCCTGCGCGTCCAGAATCATGGCGCCGTCGGAAGGGGTCTTCGAGCCGTAGTTCGGAGCCAAGAAGGTGAGTTCGTCGGTCTCGGCGTATTCGGGGCTCCACGCCTCACCTTCGGTGATCTTCACCTCGGGCGGCAACAGGTCCGGACGGGAGACGAAGCTCTGATGCGGAATCGGCTTCTTGCCCTCGTCCTGTTCATCGCCGGCCACGGAACACGCCGAGACGGCGACCACCAGGGCTCCCGTGATGCTTCCGGCCAGCACTCGGCGGACCGTTCGTGGCCGGTTCGTCATATCTGTTGTCGCCATGTCCATCCTCGTCATCCTACGTACTCGGGTCCTCAATCATCTTCGCCCAGCGCCTGGTCCAGCAACGGCAGGTCGTCCGGGGTCACGAGGTGAGAGGTCACCGCATGTTCCACCAGGCGCGCCCGCCGGTTGGTCGCGAGTTTCCCGCCGACGCCGCGCAGACCGGCCACGCCGACCCGGTCCAGTTTGTCGCAGACGTTGTCCAACTTGCGGTTGAAACGCGTCAGCGGCCAGCCCAGGCGCTTAGCGGCATTGGAGGAGGACGGCACCGTGGAGAATCCCGTACCGCCACGGCGCAGGATCGGTTCGGCCAAGGCCACGATGAGCGCCTTCTGGGACGGGGTGAACACCACGGGGCCGATCGTGGTCTCCCCCACGGCGTCCTGACCGTTGGACTGCTGCATGAAAGAGGGGCTCTTCAGATGCGCCGAGAACTCATACGTGGTGGGCCCGGCAGTGAACACCACGTTGAGCTGGCCGAATACCAGCGGAATCCGAGAGCCCGGCGAGACCCAGGCCTGCATTCCACCGGAAGAATCGGCCACGGTGGCAGAGATCATCGATCCCACGTTGGACAGCCACCACAAGCCGTCGATGTACTGGATCTCCATGAATCGGCGATGCAGGTACGGATTGTCGTCAATCTCCAGATCGCCCTCCCGGCCGATGGTGAAGACCCGGTCCGGGGACACCTCGTACCACTCGCCGACGAAATCGATCGTCAAGGCGCTGGGCGCGTTGGCCTCGTTACCCTTGGCCGAAGGCTCGCTCTGCTGGTCTGCCGTCTCGTTCATCGACCCATCCCCTGATCATTCCCTTCACTCCAGACATCCCACTGCTGGATCGGATTGCTTCCCGTTGGAACGTACGACCACGACCTCGATACAGGTCCGATCGTCCTTCAACACCGGCGTGGCAGCCCGTTCCTTCTCGACGGTGGTGATTCGGCCCTTGCCCGTGGCAGCGGTGGTCCGCCACAAGTACGTGTCCCCCGATCTCGGATCGGGGTTGTCCCACGTGAAGACGGCCTTACCGCTCTGCTTCTTCGCCTTGAGGTTCTGTGCCGCCTCCACGGATTCCTCCGGTTCGGGCACGGGCAGGCCCGGCGACTCACTGATGAAGGTGGGATCCGGCTCCTCGACCGGCTGGGCCGTGATGCTGTTGGCCATCCAGACCGCCCCGACCGTGCCCAGGATGAGCACCAGAAGGGACGCGATGACGCCGACCCGGTTCTCCGCCAGCCAGGCCATCGCCGGTGAGGAGCCGGTCTTCTCCTCGACGCGATGCGCTGTGGCGCCCTCGGGCTCCCACTCTCCGCCGGCGTCGGGAAAGGTCCTCGCCGGGCGTGAGGGCGCCCGGGAACCAGCCAGGCCGCCTCCGACGCGGCCGCCCATCATCGTCGGATCGTCGTCCGGTGACGGCCCGACGGCGGCACCTGGCCGTCCGGTGTCCGGTTGGAAGGACCGAGTACCCGGGGCCGGACGCATGACGGTGGCGCCGTCGACCTCGTCCGCCGCCCGCCCCGGTGTGGCGGGCGGCGGCATCGGCGGGAAGTGGCGAGAGGTGTTGGTGGAACCGCGCTCCGGGTCGATCGAGACGATCTGACGGACGCGGGTGGCGTCACCGCCCTCGTCCTCGCTGTCCTCCTCGGCTTCCAGAGAACCGGACTCGTCCATGACCTCGAAGGGCGTCACGGACAGTCCCAGTTCCGTCTGGACACGCTGCAGGGCCAAGGCGAAGGCGTGGGCCGAAGGGAACCGGGAGGCAGGGTTCTTGGCCATCGCCGTGGACAGCACCAGCTCCAGCGACGCCGGCATGTCCGCCCGGTTCAGTGGCGGCAGCGGTGCCTTGGAGATCCGGGAGATCAGTTCCTTCTGCGAATTGTCCGCCCCCGGGCGCACGAACGGGGACCGCCCGGCCAGCAACGTGTACAGCGTGGCGCCGAGGGACCAGACATCCATCGCGAACCCGTCGGGACTGCCGCCGGTGAAGGCCTCCGGGGCCGACCACGGGATGGACATGCCGGCGTCGTCGTCCAGCATGTCCGTGGTTCCGGAGATGCCGAAGTCCGTGAGTGCCGGACGGTTGTAGTCGGTGGTCAGAACGTTGGCCGGTTTGATGTCACGGTGGACGATCCCCGCACGGTGGGCGGTCTCCACGGCCGAGGACACCTGGATGCCGATCGCCAGCACCTCGTCCACCCCCAACCGGGACCGGCGGTACCGCACGTCCAGCGAAGGCCTGGAGCAGTACTCCATGGCGAGGTACGAGTGGCCGTCCTCGGTGATGTCCGCCTCGTAGATCGTCACGATGTACGGGTGCGAGGACAGCTGCGCCATCAGGTTGGCCTCGGACTCGAAGGACTTGCGCGCTCGTTCCGTCCTCAAGCCGGAGAGCAGCACTTTGACGGCCACCTTGCGGCGCGGCCGGTCCTGCTCATAGAGGTAGACGTCCGAGAACCCGCCGGAGCCGAGCAGGCTCACATAGCGGAACCCGTCGATGTGCGGCGGCGGGGCCGGGGGACGCTTAGCGCTCACAGAAGACCCTCGAAGCGCAACGAGACTCCATCGCCCAGGTCAGCGATGTCCCCGTCCAAGACCATGACCGATTCGCTCTGCCCCAAACGCCGGGGAGCCTGACCCTCGCGGATGAGCACGGTGCCGTTGGTGGCCTTGAGGTCACGCAGCTGGACGTGCCATCCTTCCAGGACGACCTCCACATGGGAGCGAGAGACGTCACCGTTCGGGCTGCGGACCTGGATCATCCGGGGCATGGTCCCGGAGCCGACGCGATGTGCCTGTGGCTGGCGACCGATGACGGCCGGGCGGTCCAGTTCCAGCACCTCGCCCGTGGACATGCGGATCCGTCCCAACGAGGGCCGGCGAGTCTGCTGCGCCTCGCCACTCAGAGACTGACCGCAGACACCGCACTTCGAATTCGTGGGCGGATTGGCATGTCCGTCGGAACAGAGCCGCGCCAGCACGACCGGCCCCGTGGCCGGTGGCGGGGGCGGGACCTGCGCGGGCGCCGCCTCCTGGCCGGCCAGATCAAGATCCGATTTCATGACGGTCTGCCCGTCGTGATCGGCGTCCGTTTCCAGCCCCTGGGGTCCCGACGTCGGCGCCGCAGGATGGATTGCCGAGGGCCCGGTCGGCGGTGCAGCTCCCGCGGCATGGACGCCGGGCGAGAGCACGGTGTCCGCGTCGTCCGCCTGTTCGGCATCCTGATGCTCGTCTGGGGAGACGGTCACGTTCAGGTCGGACGGGGCCGGTTCAGCGGACTGCTGCGGGACAGTCTTGCGGGCCGCAGCCAGCCACGGCACGGAGTCGATCAGCTCTTGAGGACGCGGTACCGGACCGGCCGCTCGAGGTGAGGACGGTTCCGGTGCCTGTCCCTGCTCCGGAACGGGTGATGGAGCGGGGGCCGGTGGGACCGAGGGTGCGCTGGCGATCGTGCGATCGTCGGCGTCGTCGGTGGTTTCTTCGTGCTGGTCGGAAGGTGTGGGCTCAGACGGCTCAGCGCCGAGATTCGTGTCACCGGGCGCGATGGTCGCGTCGATGTCCTGCTCCACGTCGTCGTGGTCGGGGCTGTCCTCGTCGGCGCTGTCCTGGTCGGCCTCATCCCGTTCCTCAGGACGATCGGCTGCCGGTTCCTCGGTGTCGCCGGTCTCCGGCTCGTCGCCGGCTACTTTGACAGAGCTTTCGTCGACGGCATCCTCGGCGACATCGCCTTCGGTGTCGGCTTCCTCGCCACCGTCATCGTCGCCGTTGCCATCGCCATTGTCATCGCCATCGCCGACCGGTTGAACCATGGTCGTCGGGTCGGAGACGGGCTCGGCCGCCGGCTGTTCGTCATCAGCATCAGTGTGCGCGGGCGCTGCCTCAGCCTCGGCGTCAGGCTGCGCTTCAGGCGCGGCCTCGCCAGCGGCAACAGCCTCGGTAGCGGCCACGGCGTCATCGGCTTCGGCGGCGGAATCGGTGTCCGCCAGATCCGCGTTCAGCGAGGACAACCGGACGACCCCGGCCTCCAGAGGGAGGTTCTCCGAGTCGGACAGGGCGCCTTCGGCGAGCAGTTCGAACGACGTCACGTCCTGGACGATCCGCTCGTTCCAGGTCGCAACGCCCGTGCCGTTGAGTTCGGTCTCCTGCCGCTCTGCACCCGTCATCCGGAGGGAGACCTCCCCCCGCAGGATGGCGTGCACTGTACCGCCCTCGCGGAAGGAGACGATGGCGAAGGACGGCAGTCCGGTCAGATCCAACCGACCCGAGAGCACGGTGGCGAGCACCTTCTCCACTCCGGGAGTTCCCGCCAACAGGTCCCAGGCTACGGAGGCCGTCTCCTCACTGGCATCCGCCGGCAGGGCGACCAGGCAGCGGCCGCGCACCAGGCCCAGCCACGGTCCCGCGCTGTATCGCACCCTCGCCGTCGCGCTCATCGTCCTTCCCCTTCTTCTGCAGTGGATTCCTCATCGGTGTCGAAGACTCTCTTCCCACCCACCATCCGTCCGCCGCTGTCGCCGTTGAAACGAGGACGCGTGGTCTGGTGCTCGTCACCCTCGTCCTTCTCGGTGGACCGGGGCGAGGTGATCACCCGCTCGTCTTCCGCCTCAGTATCCTCCACGTCAACCACGATCACCGTGATGTTATCCCGGCCCCCGCCGTCCAGCGCCCGGCGGATCAAGACGTCCACGGCATCCTGCGGAGAGTGGTTCTCCGCCAGTTCTTTGCGGATCTCCTGATCCGTGACCTCCGACGTCAGTCCATCGGAGCAGACCATGAGCCGATCGCCGTCATGGACGGAGAGCATCCAGAAGTCGGCTTCGGACGCCTCGCCGGTGCCCAGCGCCCGCGTGATGACGTGCCGGCGAGGATGGTGCCGAGCCTCCTCACTCGTGAGATAGCCCTGGTCGACCATTTCCTGGACCTCGGAGTGGTCCACGCTGACCTGGGTGAAGTCGCCCTCGGACAGCCGATAGGTCCGGGAGTCCCCCACGTTGAAGACCATCCAGTAGAGACCCTGCAGTTCACGCACGATCGCCGCCCCGGCCAGGGTGGTGCCGGCCCGAGAGCCGCCGACCTGCCGAATGGCGTCATCCGCGGTCACCATGAGTTGTTGCAGTTCGTCGGCCGTGAGGTCGTTGCGGACCTCTTTGACGCCGGCGGCCAGTGTCTCCACGCAGATCCTGCTGGCCACTTCCCCGGCCTCGTGACCGCCCATGCCGTCGGCAACGGCGAAGAGGTTGCCCGTCACCACCAGCGAATCCTCGTTCAATTGCCGTCGCAGACCCCGATGAGACCCGAATCCGTAGTTCAGGCGAAAGGGCTTCTGGGGCGTGTCCACGGTGGCTCTCAACGTCATGCAGCCGACACCGTGAAGGAACGATCGCCGAAATGTACTGTCGCCCCCGCTGGCGCCAGCACTGGTTGGCCGGGTTCGAGGCGCTGGCGCTCTCCCCCGCGCGGGGTCACGCCCGAGCCGTTGGTCGAATTGCGGTCGGTGACCCACACGCCCGCCGCGTCAACGGTCAGGTGCAGATGGGTCTTGGACACGGACCGTCCCATGTCCGCGAACGGGATCAGCAGGTCAACGCTCTCTCCGGCGGTCGGCGCGGGGTTACGGCCCACCAGGGCCGAACCGGTCAGCTCGTGGCTCTGGCCGTCGTCGAACTTCAGCTTGACGTGCTTGATGGCTGCCGGTTCGGCGACCTGGCTGCGCAACTGCGTCGAGCCCATCTCCTGATCGGGGTCGGCCGCCTCCGCGGCCCCGCCGACGAGGACGACCTGATTCTCGCTGTATCCCGACGACGAGTGTCCGGCACCCGAGGTCGAGGGCTCACCGACGACCGGCGGCGCGGCCGGTGCCGGTGGGGTGGCCGGAGCGACGGCGGGCGGTGCTGCCGGTGCGGAGGGAACGGCTCCCGACGACGGCTGAGCGGGCTGGTCCTGACGGGCGCCACCCTCGGTGCCGGGAACAGCGGTGATCGGACCGGCGGCGACGGCGGGATTGAAGGCGGGCCACCGCGAGGCGGGCGGCACCGAGACCCCCGTCTCCGGGTGACCGGGATCGCCCGGCTCCAGCGCCCCCGGAGCAAACGTGGACGGGCCGTACAACCCGCCGGTGGTCAGGGGGTTGCGGCCGGCGTTGACGTCCACCACCAAGGTGCGAGCCACCTTGTCATGCCAGCCCTGGCGCTGATGGTTGGTGTCCCAGATGTTGGAGAGCAGCATCAACACCGGACCGATGACCGGAACCAGGCCACTGACGGCAATGATCACCCAGCGCAAGAAAATCGTTCCCCAGCCGGCTGGTGTGCCCTCCTCGGAGGTCACCCGCAATCCGAGCACCAGGTTGCCAGGCGTCTTGCCCGCGGATGCCTGCCATCCCCAGAGCCACACGGTGTAGGCCAGGCAGACGACGCCGGCCACCAGCATGGCCATCGAGTAGCTGGCCAGCGCTTCTTGCTGCGCGCTGCCGGTGGACTCCAGCACGGGCGGCAGCGTGACACCGCTGGCGATGGCGACCACTGCCACCGGAATGATCTGGTCGATCAGCCAGGCCGCCAATCGCTTGCCAGCCGGTGCGTTGACCAGGTTGAGGGTTTTCTGCACGATTTCCTAGTTCCTGTTCCGGTTTACTTGCTGGTCCACTGTACGGACTGCACCCTGACCACCGCCACGCTCGGCGGCGCGTTGCTCGGCCCTGGCGGCCCGATCGGCAGCCCGCCGTTGACGGTTGAGCTGACGGCGCTGACGGTAACGAGCCCTGGCCTCGAGCACGAGAGAGCGCGGCGAGTATTTCGCCCGGAAGCGTTTCCACCCGCTGACGGAGCCCCGAATGCCGGAGATGTTCTCGTCGACACGCGACCAATAGTCGGCGACCTGCGCCTCGGTGGGCTCTCCCGGCCCGAAGACGGCCTGGTCCGCACGCCGCGCCAACAGCGTCGTGCCACTGGCGACGGACGGGAACGTGCCCGCCAGTTCATAGGCGTGTTCGCGACGCGTGCCCGAACGTTGGGGTTCGGCGCCCAGGTCGGTGGCCAGGCTGAGCACCTCGGACCAGCCGCCCGAGACCTGACCGGACGGCGTCTCCGCCGCTCGCCGGCGTTTGCGGCGCCGGGCTTTGAGCGCGGCGATGATCAACAACGGGATCATCAGGATGATCAACGGAATCACGGAGTAGACCCCGATCATCACGAGCGCGCCCCACTGGTCCCACCAGCTGCGCTCCTCCTGCTCGGCGTCCTGGGGTTCCGGCGCCGTGTCCGGGGGCAGATCAGCCTGTTCCTGGGGCGGTGGTGGCGGCTGCAGGACTTGCGGCTTCGGGGTCGACTTCGGCTCCTGCTGCGGCGGCGTCGGCACATTGTCCTTGTCCGGCGTCGGGTCCAGGGGAACCCAGCCGACGTTCTCGAAATTCACCTCGACCCACGCGTGGACGTCTTTGCCCTTGATCTGGATCGGGCCGCCGTCCGCGGGATAGTTCTCCGGGTAGAAACCCATCACCACACGTGCCGGAACGTCCAGCGAGCGCGACATCAGGGCCATCGCCACGGCATACTGCTCGTCGTCACCGATCCACTGTTCCGCGTCCAGCAACTGGGTGATGCGGCCGGAGTAGTGGCCGGACAGTGAGGTGACCTCGCCTTCACGACCGTTGGAGAACGCCCCGGACTCGTGCAGCGTGGACGCCAGTCCGCTCGCGATCTCGAAGGGCTGGTCCTCATTGCCGGTGAGTTCGGCCACCTTCTCGGGGACGATCTGCGGGACGCCGGTGAGCTCGGGCATCACCACCTCGCCGAAGTTGTGGCCCTCGAGTTCCTTCCCGTCCACTTGGACGGGGAAGATGACATCGGCGGTGTACTTGTCTCCGGACTGCAGGGGGATGGTGGACAGGGCGGTCTCGTTGGCGTCGTTGTAGTACAGGCTCCTGGAGAGCTGATCGGCTCGCGGTCCGCCCAGTACGGCGCCGTTGAGCTTGCCGCCACCGGGCAGCCAGACGCCGTTGTACTCCTCGATGGTGATGTCCAGGGTGCCGTGAGCCCGGTTCGGGATCGTCGTCTCGGCGGTGTCGGAGAGTCTGGAGGCGTCCCCGACGGGCGAGAAGTTGCCGCCGGCCCGGGGATTCACGTTGTAGACCATGCCGTCATAGGCGTCGAGGGCGGCCAAGCGCACGCGTTGGCCCTCCGGGAGTCCGTCCACGGTGAACAGCACCTCTTCGTGCTGGTCCTTCACGTACTGACGGAACTTCATCAACGGGCTGGGATAGTCGAACAACTTGATGGGCGGATCGACCACGTCGCGCAGCACCTTGCGATCCTGTCCCTGCAGCAGCAACGGTGAGGCGGCAGCGGTCAGCAGCCCGGCGACCACCAACACGGCCGCCCCCAGACCGAGCCGGCGGAACAGCATCTTGCGGGCCGTCTCCGGGCTGCCGACCGTGGTCGTCTCCGCGGAGGCCTCCGTGCCGCGCACGCGCATCCGGTGGCGTCGCCAGGCCAACCACGCCACCGTGGCCATGATCAGGATCATGCCCCGCACCAGGGCCATGGGCGCGTCCTTGGTGCCGAACAGAATCCCGACGGCGGTCATCACCAGTACCGGGATGACCGTCCAGTACGGCATCCGCACGCGCCAGGCCAGCAACCCGGCGACTACGGCGGTCAGCAGGCCGGACAGATAGGGGGCCACCAGCATGCCGCCATTGACGCCCACCGGCGCCGCGACGGTCAGGATGTCCTTCCACGCCGTGACCGGCGCGGTGATCAGCACCAACAGCGAGTCGAGGCTGGGCAGGAACCCGGCGGCGGACTCCGCAGGCGTGGCCAGCAGGAAACCGAAGACCAGGTACACCAGCACGAACACGCCCGTCGTGATCCAGATGCCCCACCGGTAGTAGGCGCTGGCCAGAGCGATCCCCAGTCCGAGGACGATCCCCCCGAACCCGGCCAGCAGGTAGTGCCAGTCCCCCGCGAAGGTGTCCTGGAAGCCGAGCATGCCCAGGCCCAGCAGGACGAGCAGGACGGCGGCGTCGACCCCGACTTGGGCCCATGAGTAGCGCAGGCGCAGACCCCTGGGACGCGAGGCCTTCGGCAGGTGCTGTTCCGAACGGGTCTGGCGGCTCTGGCGGTTAGCCCGTTTGCCTCCGGCCATCAGGCGGCCGCCTTCCGGAGCGCGAGGCCCAGATCCTGCAGGTCACCGATCGAGACCACGGTGAGGTCGCCGATATTGGCGCGCTGGGTCTCCAAGCCGTGGGCGCAGCGTAAAGCGAAGGCGCGCACGCCCGGAGGCACGTTGTTGGTCGCTCGGCGCAGATCGCCGGCACTGGGCTGTTCGCCGGTGACCAGGAAGAACACGGAGGCGTTGGGAACGTTGTCCGCGGTCTCCCGCGCCACGTCCACGCTCGTCTTGCGCAGTGGTTTGCCCTCGATGCGGGTCATGTCGTCGAGCATGTTGCGTCCGGTCTCGGTGTGCAGGGGTCCGGTGTGAGTGCGGATCGAGAGGTTGCGCTGCTCTTTGAACGCTTCCAGGCCGATGGAGGCGGCCACCGAGATGGCCAGCTCGAAATCGTTCTCGGTGCTGTATTCATTGGTGTTCGTGGACAGCGCGATCGCCAGATGCGCGCGCCGGGTCTCTTCGAACTGACGCACCATCAGCGTGTTGGTCCGGGCCACCGTCTTCCAGTGGATGTGGCGCCGATCGTCCCCGGGCACGTAGTCCCGCAGGGCGTGGAAGGAGACGTCCGCACTGGAGAGCTCGCGAGTGGGCAGTCCTTCCAGGTCACGGATGAATCCAGCCGACGATCCCTGCAGGGCCACGGTCCGGGGATGCACGTACAGGTCCTCGGGCTCGGTCCACTTCAACTGGCGGCGCAGCAGCCCCAACGGATCCTGACGCACGGAACGCACCGGCCCCACGGTGATCACGGCGCGGCGGTGGGTGGGAATGGTGAAGAGATCCTCGTGGGCGGCCCCGGGACGCATCCGGGGCAGCTGGAACACCGCGGTGGCCCGGCCGACGGGCAGCTCCATGGCCGCCGGCATCAGGGCGCGATCCGCTGTGTTGGTCACTTCGATGGCACCCACGGCGCGATCTCCCACGGCCACCCGGGAGCGGGCCAAATCGAGTTCCACCCGGTAGGACGAGCGGCCGAGAATGAAGCCGATGCCCAGCAGCAGCAGGAAGATCCCGACAAGGCCGGCCACGATCGCCTCAGCCCAGCCGAACACCAGTCCGACGATCCAGGCGCCCACGGTGATGGCCAGCACCAACCATCCCAAAGGCGAGACGATCTCCGCGACGGGCTGGACGTTGCGTCCCCACCAGCCCGTGGCGGCGGTCCGGGCCGGTTCGGTGGTGACGGCGGTCGACTCGCGCAGGCGCCGGAACCGCTCTTGAAGCTGGGCGGCGGTTCGAGGGGCCGTTCGCGCCGCCACGTCAGGCCCCGGAGGCGGAGGAACCGCCGCGGGCCACGGTGTCCTCGGTTGCCGCCGCTGCCCCGGTGGAGGACGCCATGGCCGTGCTGGCCGCCGTCGGGGCCTGGGCCCGCTGCTGCGGGGCACCCACTTGAGCCAGGACGCGCTGGAGGACGGCCGACGCGGTGGAGCCGGCGAACTCGGCCTCCGGGTCCAGCACCAGACGGTGGGTCCAGATGTGGGGTGCCAAGTCCTTGACGTCGTCCGGCAGCACGTAGTTGCGTCCCTGCGAGGCGGCCCGGACCTTGGAGGCACGGACCATGGCCATGGCTCCACGCACCGAGACGCCGAGACGCGTCTCGTCCGCGAGTCGGGTCTCCTCGGTGAGCTCGGCGATGTAGTTCAGCACCGCACCGTCCACATGGACCGTAGAGGCCAACTCGGTCATGTCCCGGATGGCTTGCGTGGTGATGATCGGGGTCAGAGCACCGGAGCGGTCCTTGGTGGCGGCTCCGGAAAGCAACTCCACCGTGGAGGCGCGGTCCGGATAACCGATCGAGGTCATGATGAGGAAGCGGTCCAGCTGCGCCTCGGGCAGCTTGTACGTTCCGGCCTGCTCGATCGGGTTCTGGGTGGCAATGACCATGAACGGGCGCTCATTGGTGTAGGTGACGCCGTCCACGGTCACGCGGGACTCTTCCATGACCTCCAGCAGCGCGGACTGGGTCTTGGGCGAGGCACGGTTGATCTCATCGGCCAACACGATGTTGGCGAAGATCGGTCCCTGGTGGAACTCGAACTCCTGAGACTTCTGGTCGTAGATCGTCACACCGGTCACGTCGGAGGGCAGCAGGTCTGGAGTGAACTGGATTCGGGTGTGAGTGCCCTGCACGGTGGCCGCCAGCGAACGGGCGAGCATGGTCTTGCCGGTTCCCGGAGCGTCCTCGAGCAGCACGTGACCATCGGTCAGCATGGCCGTCAACACCAGGGAGATGACGTCTTCCTTGCCCAGGATGGCCTGGCCGATGTTGTCCGAGATCTTTTCGAACGTCCCGGCGAACCACTCGGCCTGTTCGGTGGTCATGGTCATGGGTGCTGCTCACTTTCGTGGTGCTTCAATGGTGGTTCTCACAGATCTCTGGCTTGAGGTGCGAGGGTGCGTCGGTACTACCAGGGATTGACGCGGTTTGAATCGTGACCGGCTACCTTGGCCCAGACCTGCGACCCGTTGGACATGGCTCCGTGCCAGCAATTGATCATTTTGCGGGAACTGCCTCCGGAAGGAACGGAGATGTAATGCGTGCTGTTGTTGAACTGGTGTGCACCTCCGTTGTTCGTCCAGCACTGGACCTCATGGGTGCCCTGTGGGAAATCCTGCACGGCGACGTCGAATTTGTGGCAATCGACCGTGCAATTGCCCGGGTCGTTGACCGGGTCCCCCCGGCGCAGAGTGACCTTCGGATCCGGCGGCGGCGGCGGAGCGGGGTCGGACGTCGCGGAGATCGTCCACGACTTGGTCTCACCCTCGCTCGGGTTCGCGGTGAGTTTCAGCGTCCGCTTGTCCGAGTACCCCGTACTCACCGTCTGCGAGCCGTCATTGGACGTGCTGCCCACACCGGAGATGCTCACCGAGATCTTGACCGGCCGCCCGTTGGCGTAGGCGCTGGCATTGGAGTTCCAGCTGAAGCTCACCTTTTGCTTACCGCCGGAGGCCTTGAGATTGGGAACACTCTTGACGGGTCCGTAGGCGCTCTCCTGGTTCGACGCCGACGAGGGATCACCGGCGCCGGCCGCGTTCACCGCACGAACCCGGACCGTGACGTTCCTCCCGTTGCTGCCCACGTTGATGGTGCTGCCCGAGCCGCCGAGCGACTGCCAGTTGCCCCCACTCAACGAGTACTGGTACCCGGTGATCGGCGAGCCATTTGCAGAACCGGGCTTGAAGCTCACCTTGACCGTGTTGTTCCGTCCGGTGGCCTCGATGGACGGCCTGGACGGAGCCTTCGGCTGGCCATAGGGCGTCACGGCGGTGGATCGTGGCGAGGACTCGGAATCACCAACCCGGTTGCGGGCCACCACTGCGAACGAGTACGAGGACGTCGTCTTCAGATCCGTCACCTGTTGCGAGGTGCCGCTGATTCCATTGATTCTCCGTACCTGGGAGCCGCCCTGGTAGACGAACAGGTCATAGCCGGAAATGGACGCGCCGTTGTTGTTCGGTGCCTTCCAGCTCACATTGACCACGCCTCCGTTGACCTTATTCTCGGCCCGGGAGGCCGCGGGGGCCAACGGACGCATCGGCTTGCCCGCCGGGGTGATCGAGGACGACCAGCCGGAGAACTCGCTGGGCCGGTCGGCGTCGTTCACGGCCTGGATCCGGAACTGGTACGCGGTGCCGTTGGTCAGTCCCTCCCAGCTCGTGGAGGTGCCGGAGACCGATTTCTGGGTCACGCCATTCGGCGGTGCCGGGGAGATCTCGACCGTGTAGGACGTGATCGGTGAACCCCGGTTGGCCGGAGGCGTCCAGTTCAGATTCACCGTCTTGTCACCGTCCGTGCCCTTCGGGGGAGCCGGCTGTTCCGGCTCCACATCCGGACGGGCCGGAGCCGAGGCCACGGACGGATCGGACTCGCCGACGTCGTTCGTGGCCGTCACGGTGAAGGTGTACTCCTGATTGTTCGTCAATCCGGAAATGGTGCACGTGGTGGCGGCGCACTCCTGGTTCACACCGGCCGCGGACACCGTGTATCCCGTGATGGGAGACCCGTTGTTGGCCGGAGCGTCCCAGGTCAGGACCACTTCTTCGTCCGCGACGGAGTCCACCCGAGGAACACTCGGTGGTTCGGGGGCGCCCTTGACGTTGAGCGTGATGGTGCCCTGGACGTTGCGGTCCGGGTCCCCGGTCATATCCTCGAGCGTGTACTGCACCGTCATCTGGCCCACGAGGTCTTCGTTGGGCGTGACGACCACGTTGTCACCGGAGACCACGGCCTCGCCCTGGTCCGGAGAGACCTGGGTGCCGACGATCTTCAACGGCCCCTCGCCCTCGAACGGGTTGACGTCATTGGCAAGCACCGGAACGGTCTCGGAACGTCCCTGATGGGCGTCGGCCACGGTGTCCGGGTTCGCCACGGCCAGAGGCCGGTCGGAAGCGTTCACGGTGATGGTGACCTGCGCCGTCACGGGATCGGACTTGCCGTCCGTGACGGAGACCTGGACGGTCCCGCGGGTGCCCTTGGGGGTGTCGGCACCGGCTTTCGCCGTCAACACGGAGCCCTCAAGGTTGACGTCGACTCCGTCGATCGAGGACTCCCCCACCTCGAAAGTGAGGTTCTCGTTGTCCCCGGGATCGGGATCGGAGGCCGCCTGGGCCAGATCGAGACTCGCCGGATCGCCACCGGCGGCGACCTCCATGGTGTTGGACTGGAACACCGGCGGCTTGTTCTCGTCCGGCCGCGGCAACACCTTGATCGGCTGGGTCAGTACGGACTTCAGACCCTCCGGATCGTCCGGGCCGGAGCCGTCGGTCACCTCGAAAGTCACCGATGCGGCACCGGAGAAGTCCTCCGGGGCGGTGAAAGTCATCTCCGTGGCGGAACCGACCAGCTCGCCCTCGGACTGCGGCGACGAGGTGACCTTGTCCTCTTCGGTCAGCCGCGGAGACTTGCCGTCCCGCACCACCACGAGGTCGTCAAGGTTCAGCGGAAGCTCCTCGCCGGCGGTCACCTCGATCGGTGCCTCCGAACGCAGGGACGGCCGGGCCTCGCCCGCTCCGGGGACGATCACGAAGGCGTACGAGGAGAGCTCATCAGCATCGGTCAGCCGATAGGTGATGATCTGTGGATTGGCTCCGACGGGAACGACCAACTGGTTGTCATCGGTCAGTCGCACGCCCTCCGGGTTGTCCGGCAGGTCGACGGTCAGATCATCGGGGGTGCCGTCCGGGTCCTCATCGTTCTTGAGGATGTCCACCGTGACCTCGTCCTGGTCCACGGTCTCCTGGAAGGAGACACGGTCATCCCGCGCGATCGGGGCGCGCAGTGGCGCGTTCGGATCGGACTCAACGGTGAGCGTCCCGGTATCGGTGCCGCCGCGGCCGTCAGTGATCGTGTAGCGCACGGTGGCGAAGCCCGCCTCAGAGGGCGAAGTCAACTGGATCCGTCCGTCCACGAGCGCCGCGTCGGAGCCTTCCGAGGCCTCGAGCTTGTCCACGAATTTCAGTTCATCGCCGTCGGCATCGGTGTCATTGGCCAGCACGTCCACGGCCACTGGCCGGTCCGGGCGGACCCGAATCGAGTCGTTGACGGCCACGGGCGGGGTATTCTCCTGGGCCACCGGAGCGATACCGACCATGACGGTGCCGGTGGCTCGGGCGCCCAGGCGGTCCTCGACCACGTAGGTGAAGGTGTCGGTGCCCGACGATCCGTCCGTGGCGGTGTACTCGATCGAGTTGGCCGTCACCTTGGCCGAGCCCTTGGTCGGTGGCGTCTCCAGCTGGACCAGGGAGACCGAGTCCCCGTCCGGGTCGATCCCGTCCAGGGGAATGGGCATGGCCACCGTCTCCCCCGCGAACACCCGTCCCTCAACCTTCTTGGGCGAGGGTGGAGTGTTGTTCTCCAGATCCAGCGCGTTGATGTGGAACGTGACCCGGGAAGAGGCTTCCTGTCCGTCCGGGCCGGAGACCGTATAGACGGCGGAAACCGTCTTGTCCTCCTGCCCGGCACGGAAGCGGATCTTGTCATCCGCCACGGACACCAGCCCGTCCTCCGGATCCACGCCCTCGGCCAGGTCCGGTTCCAAGGTGAGCTCGGCGCCGTTGGGATGAACGTCGTTCTCCAGCACCGGAACGGTCACCACGTCACCGGCCCGCACGACGGCGGTGTCCGGGTTCGGGCGCGGCGGTTCCATCGTCTCCGGGGCCGGGATGGGGATAACCGTGACCTCGCCCTTCGAGGCCGCTGTGCCGTTGGTGACGGTGTACGTGAAGGTCACCGGCTCGGTCAGTCCTTGCTGGTCGGTGACCCGCAGCACGGCATTGCGCTCCACCGACACGTTGAACGGCGCGTCCTCCGGCACATCGACCTGCTGGGCGACCAGCACTCCACCCTCGGGATCCGTGTCGTTGCCGAGAATATTGACGAGGACTTCCCCATTGGCCGGCAACAGGGCGACGTCGCGCACGGCCACGGGCGCTCCGGGATTCTTGTCCGGGTCCCGCACGTCCACCCGGATCAGACCCGGCGCCGACGAGGGCCCATTGGTGGCGACGTACTTGAGATAGAACGTCTTCTCCTGGTCGGAGCGGAAGGAGACGGTGCCGGTATCACTGTTCAGATCCACCTCGACACCGGAAACGGGATCCACATGCGCCAGTCGCAGCTCGGATCCGGTGGGGTCGAAGTCATTGTCCAGCGGAGAGAAGGTGGCCTCCTCGCCCACATTCACCGTCACGTGGTCCGTCGCCGTGATCGGGGGCGCCGAACCCTCAGGCAACACTTCGATCACCACACGGCCGGTCGTGGACTCGCGGCGGTCGGACACCGTGACCTCGAGTTCCTTGGTGCCGTCCGTCTTGCCGACGTCCTCGAAAGTCAGCACGCCATCGGGCCGGGTCCGGACCACGTCCCCGTCTTCGGAGACGGCGCTCATCAACTGCAGGTCGTCGCCGTCAGGATCCTTCCAGTCGGTCAGAATGTTCTGCGAGACCTCGGTGCCGGCTTGGACCCGGAGCGTCGTAACGCGTTCCTGTTCCGGCGGACTGTTCTCCTCCTCCGGCACCACCCGCACGGTGGCCTTGGCCTGGTCGGTACCCCCGCGACCGTCATTGGCCTCATACGTGAAGGATGAAGATCCCGTGGCATCCTCCGGGACGACCATCTGGAACCCCGTGCCGTCATAGATCTCCTGGAGCGTCCCCGTTTTCGGTTGGTCGCCGACCAGCTCCGCGGTCAAGAGGTCCCCATCCGGGTCGACGTCGTTGAAGAGCACGGGCAGGGCGGTGGTGCGCCCGGCACGGACACCGAAACTGTCGTCCTGGGCGACCGGCTTCTGGTTCTCCTCCTGGCGGTCGGGCAGTTCGATGGAATCGGTGATCTCGTCCGATTCCTCTTCCTCCTGCTCGCCTTCGCCCTTCGGCGGCTCCAGATCGGACCAGTTGTTGACGATCTTCATGCCCTCGGACACCAGCCAGGTGTTGCCCTCGGAGATGTCGTTGAGGACGACCACATCACGGTTGACGCGGAACTTCATCTCCGCTTCGGCAGGAATCTCCGGAATGCGCTCGCTGGAGTCCTGTGAGTCGTCATCACAGTCGCGCTGGTAGAGGCCAGAGCCCTGCCAGGCGGCGTGGGTGCAGTTGCCCACGCGGACCGGCTGAATCGGAGTGCCGGTCGCTTCCACGGGGGCGTATTGGGCCTCCCCGCCACCGAGGGGCACCGTGGCCGTCTTGTTGGCGAGTGCGACGACGGCACCGTTGGCCTCGGGACCCGGAGCCTGGAGTTTGCCCTCCGCCGGATCGACGACGGACGAGGAGTCTCCCTCACTCGTCACCAGGGTGCCGGACGCGGGGTCGAACAGGACACCGACGTCCCCCACCGCCGAGATCTGCGGCTCGGACATGCCCTGCAGACCGTCGACCTCCGTCGAGACGATCTCCCGGAATCCGGCCGGATCGGTGTCCTCGCCGTCTTCCTCGGCGTTGTTGTTCTTGTCCTCGTCCTTGTTCTCGTTCTTGTTCTCGCCGTTGTTGTCTTCGTTGGCTTGACCGTCACCGACGGCCTCGGTCTGATCGGCCGCCTCGCGGCGCTCCTCCTCCGTGAGCGGCCGGAAGCCCTTGATCAGATTGGCATCCAGGTCCGCGACCCAGACCGTGTCATCGCGACCAACGGCGGTCACCACACGTCCCTCGGCCTCGTAGAGCGGGTCGGCGGACTCTGAAGACATGGCGCCGAGATCATTCGTCCTAGCGGCGTAGACACGCCCTTTTTCCGCGTCGGCGACGGAGACGACGTCCTCCCCATAGGAGAATTCGGAGTTGGCCGGCAGCACGGTTTCATCTCCGAGCTCGAAGGCAGCCGGGTCCACCGTGGTCAAGGCACCCGCCTTGAGGTCGCGGAGGTAGACTCGGTCTGCGTGCTGGGCCAGGTCGTATTCGGTCATGGTGGTGGTCACGCCGCCGTCGAGCGTCTGTGACTGGTAATTCAGGTGGGCGACCTTGTGTTCGGCCCGGTTGACCACCCAGACGCCGCCGTCGTTGAGGTCCACGTCCGCGGTCTCGAAACCCGGGTAGAGGACGGCACCGGTGACAGCCACGGCAGAGACGCCGACGAAGGCCGTGGCCTTCAAGGCGCCCTGGTGCCGGGCACCGAAACCTGTACTCACATTGCTCCCCAGATAGTCACTGCGCGTGAGGTCACGGCGCACTCCGTCATGGCCGCCCCGCGGCGAGTCTACCGTCTACAGCATCTCAGCGGAGGTGGCAAGGATGGGTAGTTCTCCCCATCCATTCCTCGATCCACCCCTGTCAGACAGCGGGTCTAGTACGTCCAGGCGCCGTCCGCCCGGATGGTGCTGTAACCCCCCGGCACGGACGTGCCGACCGGGAAGTTCCCTTCAACACGGAAGCTGTTGCCGCTGGTGTACGGCTCGAACTTCCGGTAAGTGCACACCGAGCCGGTCCAATTGCCGCGGGCGTCGGTCGTGAACCCGCTGGTGGTGTAGTAGTTCTGACCTCCTTGTGAGAAGCAGTCCATCCTGTACTGCGTGTTGGGTTCGAAGTCCTCCGCCACGAACACGGAGGTGGTGCATTCGGGCTCGGGCCGCTCACATCCCGCCGGGCCACCGCCGTTCTCACTGAGGTTCCACTTGGCCCTCGGGGCCGTGGGCGGGGCGCTCGACGACGGCGAGCTGCTCGGGGCCGGCCGGGTCGGCGTCGGGCTGGGTTTCGGTGGCGGGGCCGTCGAGCTGGCCGTGCCGGCGAAGGTACGGCACCGACTGTCTTCGGCGCACACGGTGATCTGCAACCGGTGGACGGTGCTCGCCGAGGACGAGGACACGGTCGTGGAGCCGGAATTAGCCACCGTACGACCATCGGCTTTGACGGTCATCGACGTGATCGGCCGCCCGTTGGCATAGTCGGCGGCGCGGGAGTTCCAGCTGAACACCACACTGCCGACCCGAGGACTGCTGCGGATCTGGGCGGCGTTCTTCAGAGGACCGAAGGCGGAATCCGTGGTGGTCGCGGCCGACGCCGGACCGGGGCCCGAGGCATTCAGCGCGCGGACCTTGATGCGGTAGGCCGTGCCGTTGGCCGGCACCGGAATGATCGACCCGGAAGACCCCAAACTCTGCCAGTTCCCTCCGTTCAAGGAGTACTGATACCCGGTGACCGGAGAACCGTTGCCCGAGGCCGCGGAGTAGCTGACCTTCAATTGCCGGTCCTTGCCCGTGGCCGAGGTGCTGACCGAGGACACCGCCGAGGGCCGGCCGTAAGGGGTCACCGCGCGGGAACTGGCCGAGGGCGGCGAATCACCCACCCGGTTCGTGGCCCTCACCGTAAACGTATAGGAAGCCGAGGGGTCCAGCCCGGTGAAGCGCGCCGTGGTGGTGGTGCCGCTGACGCTGCGTGAACCCGACGTCGAACCGCCCCGATGGGCGGTGACCGTGTACCGGTCGATGGCCGCGCCGTTGGTGTTCGGCATCGCCCAGGACACGTCCACGGCACCGCCGTCGATCACAGACGTCACGTGCGTCGCCGAAGGCGCAGACGGACGGTCGGGGGCTCCCGCGGGTGCGGCCGCCGATGAGTACGGTCCCCAGTCGGAGGGCTCATCAGCGCCGTTGAGAGCCTGCACCTGGAAGCGGTAGCGCACACCGTTCTGCAGGCCGTCCCAGCGCAGCGAGGTGGCCGCACCGGTACTGCGTACCGTGCCGCCGCCCGGCGCCGCCGGAGAGACCCGCACCCGGTAGCCCGTGATGGCCGATCCGCGGTTCTCCGGCGCAGCCCAACGGAGGTCCACGACGGCGTCCCCCGGCGTGGCCTCGGGTGCTCCCGGGGCATCGGGGCGGACGTCCGGGGTGACCGGTGCAGAGGAAGCCGAGGGGTCGGATTCACCGATCTCGTTGACGGCGGTGGCGGTGAACCGGTGTTCCGTCCCGTTGGTCAGTCCGGTGATCCGGCAACTGGTGGTGGCGCACTGTGTGGTCTCACCGGTCCCCACGGTGGTCACCACATAGTGGGTGATCGGTGAGCCTTGGTCCGGTGGGGCGGTCCAGCTCAGATCGACGGCGCCATCAGAGACCGCATCCGCCCTCGGCGCGCCCGGCGTCCCCGGCGTTCCGGCCACGACCACGGTCACCGTGGCCTCCGAGGTGCGGGCAGGGTCGCCGGTGGCATCACGCACTTGGTACGTGGCCCGGAGGCGGCCGGAGAAGTCTTCGCCGGGGGTGATGGCCAGCTGGTCGCCGCGCTGAAGAACCTCAGCTGTGCCGGTGGCCAACCCGACCGAGGAGATCCGCAGCGGTTCCTCCCCCTCGAAAGGATTCACATCATTGGCCAAGACGTCCACCAGCACCTGTTCGCCCGGTCGAGCCTCATCCACGACGTCGTCGACAGCGCGCGGCAGTGGACGGTCCGAACCGACCACGGTGACGGAGACGGTGCCGCGGACGGCGTCGGCTTGGCCGTCGCTGGCGGTGAACTCGACGGTGCTCTCGGTGCCCTGCACGGCGTCGGCGGGAGCTGCGATGGTCACCACCGCCCCGGACAGTTCGACGTCGAGTTCCTCCGGGGTTTCGCCGAGTTGGAGGGTGAGGTCATCGTCGTCGGGATCGCTGGCGAGCAGAGACAGGTCGGCAGTGGCCTCGCCGCCGGCCTCCACCCTCACCGCACTGGACCTCACGGTGGGCGGGCGGTTCGTCTCGGGTGCGGGCAGAACCATGACGGGGATGGTGAGGGTGGAGGTGAGCCCGGTGGGGTCCTCGGCGCTCTCGCCGTCGGTGACGGTGACATTCAGCGAGGCAGCACCGGCGTAGTCCTCCGGAGCC
Organism: Citricoccus sp. GCM10030269; assembly: GCF_042665635.1. NCBI lineage: Bacteria > Bacillati > Actinomycetota > Actinomycetes > Micrococcales > Micrococcaceae > Citricoccus > Citricoccus sp. GCM10030269. The sequence goes on from NZ_JBHTCV010000005.1 coordinate 1,010,000, forward strand.
CGGAAAACCAGCTCCGTGCCCGAGGAGACCTCCACCGACGCCGCGGACGGAGCAGCCGAGGCGGAGTCCTCACGCAAGAGCCGAACCGCGCGGCCGCCCCGGGCACCGATCGCCTCGTCGAGATCCACGCTGAGCGGCTCGCCTGCCCGGACCTCGCGGGGAGCGCCGTCGATCAACCACGGCGGAGTGGTGGCATTGCCCGGGACGAAGATGAACGCCGTCGCGGACTGATCGTCCTGATCGGTGACCCGGTACGGGATGACTTGGGCGGAATCGGTGACGGTGATCCTCACGCGCTGGTCATCGAGGACCTCGGCCGCGCCCGCGGAACCCTCTCCGGCGCCCTCCGCGCCCTCCAGCAGCGACACCGCAAGGTCGCTCGCCGATCCGTCAGGATCCTCATCGTTGGCCAGCACGTCCACCACCACATCGTCCTGTCCGCGGATCTGCTCGGCCCCGACCCAATCGTCGCGAGCCAGGGGAGGCAACAGGACGGCGTCCTGATCCACGGCGACGGTGAGCGTACCGGTGTCGGTGGCTCCATACGGATCCGTCACTCGATACAGGATGTTGGTGAAACCGTCTTCCTCCGGGGCGGTCACCGAGAGCCGTCCCTCCACCTCTCGCACGGTCACGTCCGAGTTCGGGGTGGACACCCCGCCGGCCACCAGGGCCACCGGGTCGCCGTCGGGGTCCGCGTCATTGTCCAGCACGTCGACGGTGAAGGTGCGGCCCGGTCGGACCTCCACACTGTCGTCGACGGCCACCGGTGGGTGATTCGTGGCCAGTGGCCTGGCCACGCCGACAGACACCGAGCCCACGGCACGCGCCCCGAGCCGATCCTCCACGACGTAGGTGAAGGTGTCGGTGCCGCCGGCGCCATCGGACGCAGAGTACTCCAGGAAACCGCCGTTGACGGTCACTGAGCCCTGCTCGGGAGTCGAATCCAGCGCGACCAACTGGACGGAGTCGCCGTCGGGATCCGTGCCGTCAAGGGGAACCGGAATCCGCACCGTCTCCCCGGCCAACACCCGAGCCTTCAGATGCGGTGGCACCGGAGGCGCGTTGGTCTCGCGGTCCACCGGCATCACGGTGAATTCGACCCGCGCCGAGGCCTGCTGGCCGTCCGGTCCCCTCACGGTGTAGACCGCCGAGGTGCGTCCGGTCTCGGCAGAGGCCAGGAACCGGACCTTGCCCTGGGACACCGCGGACAGGCCTCGGTCGGCAAGCACGGACTCCTCGAGCTCAGGCGCCAGTACCAGTTCCGAGCCGTCGGGGTGGGAGTCGTTGGCCAGAACGTCCACGGTCACCACGTCGCCCGCGCGCACGACGGCTTCATCCGGATTCGCCACCGGCGGTTCAACGGTGGCCGGCTCGGGCAACGGGACCACGGTGACCTCGCCGTCGGTGGTGCCCTCCGCGTTGGAGACTTGGTAGCGGAAGGTCAGCGGCGACGACAGACCACCGGCATCGACCACGCGCAGCACCGAGTAGTTCTCCACGGCCACCTTGACCGGTGGTGCGCCACCGTCCGCTCCCTCCAGGCCCTCGATCCCCTGGACCACGAGGACTCCCCCGCCGGGATCAGTGTCGTTCGCCGTGACGTCCACCAAGACATCGCCCCCGGCCGGCAGGAGGGCGGTATCCGCCACCGCGATCGGCCTTCCGGTGCCACCGCCTTCGGGGCGGACGTCCACCCGGATCAGCCCCGGGGCGGAGTCGGCCTCATTGGCGGCCACATAGTCCAGGTAATAGGTGCCCGGGGTGTCCGAGGTGAACTGCACCGTACCGGCTTCGGGGTTGAATGCCGTTTCCGAGTTCGGCGCCATGCCGGCGTAGGCGAGACGCAGAACACCGCCCAGCGGGTCTTCGTCGTTGTCCAGGGGGCGGATGATCGTTTCCTGGCCGGCGACGGCCACCACATGGTCCGCGACGGTCACCGGCGGCTCGGACTGTCCCCCGATCACTCTGACCTGCACCTCTCCGGTCGCCGTCTCACGTCCGTCCGTCACCGTCATGGACACCGTCCGTGTGCCGGTGTCTCCCGTACCGTCTTGAAACGTCAGCTCACCGTCCGGGCGGACGCGGGTGGAGTCTGGCTCCTCGGCCACCGCATCCACCAGGCGCAGATCGTCCCCGTCAGGATCGAGCCAGTCGGTGAGCACTGGTGCTGTGGCCGACTCACCGGCTCTGACCGTGATGGTCGGCACGCGCAATTGTCGCGGGGCGTCATTGGCCGTCTCCGGCACCACCCGGAGGGTGACCGAGGCCGTGTCCGTGCCGCCGCGGCCGTCGTCGGCGGTGTAGTCGAACGTGCTCGTTCCGGTCGCGTCGGCGTCCGCGGCCACCTGGAATCCGACGCCGTCATGGATCGGTTGGACGTCGCCCAGCCCCGTCCTGTCCAGGCCGGCGTCCTTCTCGGCCGACACCGTGAGCACATCACCGTCCGGATCGGAGTCATTGACGAGCACCGGCAGGGCCGTCATGCGACCGGCACGCACGCCGAAAGTATCATCCTGAGCGACCGGCGGACGGTTCTCCTCATCGCGGTCCGGCAAGGTGACGTCTCGAGTGATCTGGTCGGAGTCCTCTTCGGTGTCTTCACCCTGGGACGTCGGCGGCTTCAGGTCTTCCCAGTTGGAGATGACCCGCAGATCCTCGTTGGCCACCCACGAGTCGCCGGAGCGCATGTCATTGAGCACCACCGACGAGCGATTGGTGCGAAAGATCAGTTCGGCGCCGTCGGCCAGATCCGGGATGGAGAGCAAGGCGTCCTGTTCGGTGCCCTCACAGTCCCGCAAGTACGTCCCGGTTGCCGCGGACGCCGCATGCGTGCAGCCCTCCACCACCACCGGCTCAGCAGCCGAGTCTCTGGAGCCCGCGGTCGATTGCGCCTCGTCCGGGGCGGTCAGATCCGTGACCTGGGGTGTGCCGCCGGACAACGGCACCGTCACCGTACTGCGCGGACCCGTCAGCACGACGACGTCGGCCTCGGGCCCGGGCGCCTGCAGCCGGGTTCCGGCCAAGACCGGATCCTCCAGCCGGCCGCCGTCCCACAGGACGGTGCCGGATCCGGCATCGTGCACCACACCGGTCTTCCCGACGGCCGACAAGGCCGGCTCGCTGAGATCTCCGACTCCGGGCAGCTCGGCCGTGGAGGTTTCCTTCAAGGGGCCGGAATCGCTCGGGGCGTCCGTGCCAGCGGTCGAGGGGGTGAATCGGTGCAGGGTCTCGGTCTGCACGTCGACCACCAGCACCTCTCCGTCCTCGGTGGTGGTGGACAGAACCGCGCCGTCGCCCTCATAGAGCGGCTCGGACTCGTCGAACGCGGGGAGGGGGTCGGCCAGCGCACCGAACACGGTGCCGTCTTGGGGATTCGCCGCCGAGGCAGTACCGCCGGCCAGTCGGAAGTTCTGCGTGCCCGGGAGCATGACCTGCTCGCTGAGGGCCATGGTCGCCGGATCGATTCGAGCCAGGACTCCCGAGGAGGGCTCCAGCGCCAGGACCACCGAGTCATCCTGATGCAGTTCGTAGTCGGTGAAGGGTGATGACAGCCCGCCATCAAGGAGACTGGATTCGACGTTGAGGTGGCCGATCGAGTCCTCGACAGCACTGGTGACCCAGATTCCGCCGTCGTGGAGGTCGAGGCTAGCGGTTTCGAAGCCGGGATACAGCAGCGCTCCCGCTGCCACCACGCCGCCCAGCGAGGCCAGAGCGGCCCCCTGGCGCCAACCGGGTGCTCGCCGTGATCCCCCGTTCTTCCCCACGGCGATCCTTCCCTTTGTCCTTCTCAGCAAAGTCCTGCGCGGGATCAGAGTAGTGACGGGGAGAGAACAGTGAATGAACTCCAGGTGGACCGATGCAGTCGACTGCATCGGAAGATCAGTCGATGATGAGCCCGTTTCCGCTGCCGGGCATGAGGATCGACGGCCGGATCTCTCCAAACCCACGCACCATCTGCGGGGGCTGGGGCACCAGGACGAACCGCTCGTCCTCGTCCAGGGCCATGGCCGTCATCGCGTCCACGAGCACTGTGCCCGGGTCTGCGAGCGCGGTCAGCCGGGATGCCAGGTTCACGGTGGGTCCGTAGATGTCACCGAGGCGGGACAGCACCCGGCCCCACACCAGGGAGACGCGCGCCGAGGGCAGCACCGAGTCCTCACTCATGGCCTGGGCCAGGGCCAAGGAGATCTGGGCACCGGCCTCCGGCGTCTCGGCGTTGAAGAGCACCTCGTCCCCGACCGTCTTAACGAGCCGGCCACCCCCGGTGGAGATGATCTCGGCGCATTTGTTCTCGAAGCGCTGCACCGTCTGGGCCAGGGTGCGCTCGTTCATCCGACGTGAGAGGGAGGTGTAGGAGACCATGTCGGCGAAGCCCACGGCACGGGCGAGCGGCAGCGGAGCGTCGTCCTCGGAGCCGTCCCGGCCGGCGGCGCTGGCTGCGAGTCCGGCCTGGACACGCACCGTGAGCCGTTGCAGCGCGGAGTTGAGCTGGCGTCGGTAGGAGTACGCCATGACCTGCTCGAGGGGTTCGATGATCTCCGGCAGCATCCGGACCACCTCGCGCCGAGCCTGCGGATCCGTCATGCCCTGCTCGCCGATCTTGTTCTCGACCAGCGCCTCCAATTGCCAGACGACCATCCGGTCCGTCATCTGGCCGATGGACCGGGTCAACGAGACGGCGGTCTCCTCGTTGAGAATGCCGCGGCGGACCAGGTCGATCATGGTGCCGATCGCGTCCGTGTCCTGCTGGGTGAAGACCCGGTCGCCGTCGTCCACGTTGGGGAAGCCCAGCGCGCGCCACAGCTTGCGGGCCGAGATCAGCGAGACGCCGAGCTCGCCGGCCATTTCGCGACGCGTCAGGGACCGTGGACCGCCGAGCAGCTCCCCCTCCAAGGCGGAGATGGCCTGTGTCCAGGACGCCTGATCGCCCGAGTCCTCGGCCCGCTGGATGGCCATGGCCGCCGTCGACGTGTTGTCCGGCAGTCCTTCCTGGTCGTCTTCCGCGGACTCGTGGGGCCGCTCGGAATCCGACGTCGGCTCGGCTTGCTCGGCTTGCTCTGCTTGCTCGGCTTGCTTGGCCTGAATATCGCGCTGGGCCCGGAGCGCTTCTTCTAGCTCGGTGTCGTCAGCCATGGTGTCCACCCCTCATGCTCGGTCCCGGCTGCGCAGGCTGATGGTGCTGCGCGGGCTGATAGGTCTCAGAGGACTCGGAGCCCTGGTACGGCTGAGCCTGCGCGGCGATGTCACGGCGCAGAGCCGCCATCTCCGCCACGATGAGTTCCCGGAATCGGGCCGCCTCCGGCATGTTCGCCAAGACCCATTGGCTGCCCGAGCCGTGGTCGACGACCACGTCACCGGCGCGGGCCATCTTCTGGCCTCGGCGCTGGCGCAGACGGACGTCGTAGATCGCCAGCAGGTGCAGAGTGCGTTCGCGAGACTTCCCCAGTCCCGCCCGCTGGATGATGCGGCGCGTGGTGAGGATGGTACGGCGGAACAACCAACGCCACGCCGGACGCACGCAGCCGAACAGAACCGCCAGTGCGGCCAGGACACCGACAGCCCAGACCAGCCAATGACGAGCGTCGGCGAGGAGATCGGGCAACGAGGAACGGGCCAAAAAACCCTGGGCGTAGCCGGTGACCAGCGCGATCAGCAGCAAGCGGATGACCGGGCCGGCCAGCGCGCGCGGGTGCGCTCTGGTGCGCACTCGCACCTGCTCCCCCGGGGCCAGCTTCAGTCCCACATCCGCTCCGTCCGCTCAGTCTTCCTCAGTCTTCCTCAGTGTTCCTCAGCGGCGCAGATGCACCACATCGGCGGAGGAGATCTCCCGCAGGTTGCCATTCCGGACACCGCCGGACACCGTCCCATCCATCTTCCCATGCTCTCCTTCTGCGCTCGGGCTGCCTTCTGTGCCGGGATCGACCAGCAGGGTCCCCCCGGACCCCAGTCCGGCAGCGAGCCCCGTCAGCTCGGAGCCGTCGGGCAGCTGGAGGGTCACCTTGCTGCCCAGAGTGCCCAGTCTCCCGACGACGGCACGGGCTGCAGGGTGCATTCCGTCCACCGCCCCCGGATGTTCGCGCACCGAATCGGCGAACTCCTCGAGCCCGACGCCGATCGCCTCCAAGAGCGACGAAAGCAGTTCTGCGGGATCCACGGGAGTTCTCGCAGGCAGCCACTCCGCGATCGAGGTGGCCGTGTCCACCGGCGCCCCGTGGGGGCCGAAATCCAGGTTCAGGCCTAGACCCAGGACCAGCCCCGGAGGCGCTTGGTCGCTCTGAGGCAACACCGTGGCGAGGATCCCGCACAGTTTCCTGCCGTCTTCAGCGAGGATGTCATTGGGCCATTTCACCTGCGCCGGAACGCCTCTCCGTTCCAACTCCCGGACGGTGGCGGCCGCGGCCACCAGCGTCACCCAGCTGAAGTGCTCCGGGGAGAGCTCTGGGCGCAGGACCACCGAGACGGACAGTGCCGTACCGGCAGGGGTGGTCCACTGGCGTCCACGGCGCCCACGTCCGGAGCGCTGGTCCAGGGTGGCCAGCGCCGAGAGATGAGGCCACCGTTCAGGCTCCGCGGCAGTGGCGTCAAAGAGGGCGTCCTGGGTGGAGTCGGTGTAGTCCAGCCACGTGATGGTCATATCTCCAGGTATAGCCGCTGCGGAGAGGGGCTCCGCCCGACCGGCCCGGCGCGCCGGCCGCTGGACCTATTCGGTGTGACGACGACTCAATATTGTTCGGTTCCTACAAACTGCTCTCCGCGGGGCCTCATTAGACTGGGGCTCTGGCCAGCAGCCTGGCGCGCGGACGGTACGCCACCCGCTGACGTGCTTGTATGAATGTTCCAAATGACGGAGGACCTGTGACCGAACCGGATTTGACCACGACGGCCGGCAAGCTGCAGGACCTGGCGCGACGCCGAGCTGAAGCCACCATGCCGTCCGGTGAGGCCGCCGTCGAGAAGCAACACGCCAGGGGCAAGCAGACGGCGCGTGAGCGTGTCGAATTGCTGCTGGACCCGGACTCCTTTGTGGAGTTCGACGCCCTGGCCGTGCACCGGACCACCGCGTTCGGCATGGACCGGAAGAAGCCGGTCGGTGACGGTCTGATCTCCGGGTACGGCACCGTGGACGGGCGTCTGGTCGCGGTCTACTCGCAGGACTTCACCGTCTACGGCGGTTCTCTGAGTCAGGTCAACGGCGAGAAGATCGTCAAGGTCCAGGAGTTCGCCGCCCGCAACGGCTGCCCCGTCATCGGGATCAACGACGGCGGCGGGGCTCGCATCCAGGAGGGCGTGGCCTCGCTGGCCATGTTCGCGGACATCTTCCGCAACAACGTGATGTCCTCGGGAGTCATCCCGCAGATCTCGATCATCATGGGACCCTCCGCCGGCGGCGCCGCGTACTCCCCCGCGCTCACTGACTTCATCATCATGGTGGACAAGACCTCGCACATGTTCATCACCGGTCCGGACGTCATCAAGTCGGTGACCGGCGAGGACGTGGACATGGAGACCCTCGGCGGCGCGCGCCAGCACAACACCACCACCGGTACCGCGGCCTACCTCGCGGCTAACGAGGATGATGCCCTCGAGTACGTTCGCGAGTTGCTGGAGTTCCTGCCCGCCAACAACTTGGCCGAGAGCCCGGTGGAGCCCTTCGAGGAAGAGCTGGAGGTCACCACCGAGGATCTCGAACTGGATTCACTCATCCCGGACTCGGCCAACCAGCCCTACGACATGATCACGGTGATCGAGCATCTGTTGGACGACGCTCATTTCCTGCAGATCCACGAGTTGTACGCCCCGAACGTCATCACCGGCCTGGGCCGGATCGAGGGACGCACCGTGGGTGTGGTCGCCAACCAGCCGATGCAGTTCGCCGGAACCCTGGACATCAACGCCTCCGAGAAGGCGGCCCGCTTCGTCCGATTCTGCGACGCCTTCAACATCCCGATCATCACCCTGGTGGATGTGCCCGGCTTCCTCCCCGGCACCGACCAGGAGTTCTCCGGCATCATCCGCCGCGGCGCCAAGCTGATCTACGCCTATGCCGAGGCCACGGTGCCGAAGCTGACTGTCATCACCCGCAAGGCCTACGGCGGGGCGTACATCGTGATGGGCTCCAAGAAGCTCGGCGCGGACATCAATCTGGCGTGGCCCACGGCGCAGATCGGCGTGATGGGAGCCCAGGGCGCCGTCAACATCCTCTACCGACGAGACCTCAAAGTCGCCGAAGAGTCCGGCGGGGATGTCGAGGCCAAGCGCCAGGAGCTCATCGAGGATTACGAGAAGGAACTGCTCAACCCCTATCAGGCGGCCGATCGCGGGTACGTCGATGCCGTCATCACCCCGTCGGAAACGCGCACCCAATTGGCCCGCGGCCTGCGAGCGACGTTCCACAAACGCGAGGCCCGGCCCGCCAAGAAGCACGGGAACATCCCGCTATGAGCAGAGACCCCCAGAGCACAGACTCTGCCACTGAACCGGTCCTGGTCATCAAGGGCAGTCTCGACGCCGAGGAGACGGCCGCCCTGGCCGCCGTCCTGCAGGCCGTGGCCGTTCAAGCCGAACACCACCGGCGAGAGAGTGCCGGCCGGCACGATCGCGACCGCACGCTGGACCGGCGTCGGCGATTGGGGCTCTGGGCGCGCCCTGGCTCGGATTCCTGGAAGCACGCCGCCGGGCGCAACTAGGGAGGATCCGATCATGCCGGAATGGTTGTTGGCCGGCGGGGCCGGCTTGTTCGCCGGCGCGGCACTGTTGCTGGGCAGCGCGGTGGGCTGGATCGTCCACGTGCCGCGGACCGTGGTGGCAGCCGTGATGGCCTTCGGCTCCGGCGTCTTGATCTCCGCCCTCACCTTCGAATTGGTGCAGGAGCCGCTCGACGTCGGCGGGTTGCCCGCCACCGTGTCGGGGTTCGCCGTCGGTTCGGTGACGTACGTGGGCTTGAACATCGCCTTGGCCCGTTTCGGCGCCCGTCACCGCAAACGCTCAGGTAACCAGCCGTCGTCGTCGGAATCAGGTAGCGGCGGAGCGATCGCCGTCGGCGCTCTGTTGGACGGCATTCCCGAATCGATGGTCCTGGGGCTGAGCGTCCTGGCGGGTGGAGGCGTGAGCGTGCCGATGTTCGCCGCCGTGTTCATCTCCAATGTTCCCGAGGGACTGTCCAGCGCGGCCGGCTGGAAACGGACCGGACGCGGACCGGGCTATATCTTCTCGGTGTGGGGCTCCATCGCCGTGGCCTCCGGATTGGCCGCCCTAGCCGGATATCTGCTGCTCGACGGAGCGCCGCCCTCCACCCTGGCCTTTGTCAACGCGTTGGCGGCCGGAGCCATCCTCGCCATGATCACCGACACGATGATTCCGGAGGCCTTCGAATCAGCGGCGCTCTACTCGGGGCTGCTCGCCACCTTCGGTTTCTTGGCGGCCTTCTGTCTTCACGCGATGGGCTGAGCCGTCTCGATCTGACGGTTGTGCCACACGTTGAGCACCACGGTCGGGAGGAACGCCGCGGCAACTAATCCCACGGACCAATAGCCGATGCTCTGCCCCCAGGAGGCCGCGGACAGCAGCAACGGAACCAGGCCGAGGGCTCGCAGCAGGTAGATGGTCCCGGGGTGCTGGCGCGGCCGGCCCCACAGCATCGGGATCTTCTCGTCGGCATTGGCCAGGCGCAACTGGTGGAAGGCGACCGTCAACATCACCGTGCCCACCACTCATGCCACTGTCGCCCACACCCATCCCATGCCTGCAGTCCATCTCACTGCGCCCGTTTCAGCAAGGGGCATGGGATCGAAGGCATCAGTTGTTGAATTCCACCCAGTGTTGAGCCTTCACACTGGGGGCAGATCCGACAACTGATGGGCGCCACGTTGTGCGTCGCCGCCTTCCTGCCCGCGAAACGGCAAAACAGTAGTGTTCTGTCATGACTAATTCCTCCCGCGCCGCCCGCCAGCTGAGTCCGATCGACGAGCTGGCGAACCGCTACTTCGCCGTCACCCTCGCTCTGCATCCCGAAGAGGCCACCGCACTCGGCCATCCGGGTCACGAGACGGAGTACTCCGACTACTCCCCCGCCGGGACCGCGGCCCAGGACCAGCTGAACCAGCAGCTGCTCGAGGACCTGGACCGGCTCGACCCCGCCGACGACGTGGACCGGGTGACCGCCGCAGCACTACGCGAGCGCGTCGGCCTGGAACGCCGGATCCACGCGACCGGCCGCACGGAGATGAACAACATCGCCTCCCCGGCGCAAGACATCCGGAGCATCTTCGACCTGATGCCCACGGACAGCGAAGACCAGTGGGCACAGATCGCCGGACGACTGGCCAACGTCCCTTCGGCCTTGGCCGGCTACGTCGCCTCCCTGCGCGCCTCGCGCGACGCCGGCCAGGTCCCGGCTCGGCGCCAAGTGGACATCATCATCGAACAGTCCGAGGCGCATTCAGCCCACGGCGGCTTCTTCCCGGGGCTGGTCGAGCGGGCGTCCGCGGCCGGCGTCGTGCCCTCTTCTCTGCTGACCGAGCTGGAGGCCCAGGCGCTGCGCGCCGGCGAGGCCTACCGCGAGCTGGCCACCTTCCTGCGTGAGGAACTGCGCGCGGCAGCCCCGGTGCAGGACGCCATCGGACGGGAGCTCTACTCGCTGTATTCACAGCGGTTCCTCGGCGCCCAGATCGACCTGGAGGAAACCTACGCCTGGGGCCAGGAGGAGCTGGCACGCATCATCGAGGCGCAACAGCGCGACGCCGAGCGAATCCGCCCCGGGGCCACGATCGACGAGGCCCGCGAGGTGCTCAACACCGATCCGGCTCGCCGGCTCGAGGGCACCGGAGCGCTGCAGGCCTGGATGCAGGAGACGACGAACGCGGCCCTTCAGTCCATGACCCGGTACTTCGAGATCCCCGCTCCGATGGACCGTGTCGAATGCATGATCGCTCCGACGCAGGAGGGCGGCGTCTACTACACGGGCCCCAGCGACGATTTCTCCCGCCCGGGACGGATGTGGTGGTCGGTGCCGGCGGGTGAGGAATCCTTCACCACCTGGCAGGAGAAAACCACGGTCTATCACGAGGGTGTGCCCGGGCATCACCTGCAGATCGCCACCGCCATGCTGGCCGGCGACCAGCTCAACGACTGGCGGCGCAACGGACTCTGGACCTCCGGTCACGGCGAAGGCTGGGCCCTCTATGCCGAACAGCTGATGGACGAATTCGGGTTCCTCACCGATCCGGGCGACCACCTCGGCATGCTGGACGCCCAGCGTATGCGCGCCGCGCGCGTGGTCTTCGACATCGGCGTGCACTGCGGTTTCGAGGCCCCGGAGTCAGAGGGCGGCGGAACATGGACGCCCGAGCAGGGATTCGCCTTCCTCAACAAGCACCTCAACGACTCCCCCGGCCAGATCCGTTTCGAGTTCATCCGCTATCTCGGTTGGCCCGGACAGGCTCCGGCCTACAAGGTCGGCCAACGCATCTGGGAACAACTGCGCTCCGAGCACGCCTCCCGTGCCGCCGCTGAGGGCCGCGAGTTCGATCTCAAGGCTTTCCACACCCGCGCACTGCGCCTGGGATCCATGGGCTTGGACACCTTGCGCGAGGCCATGGCATGAGCGTCGGCGGAGCTGCGGCAGACCGAGCAGATCACGTTGGCTCACCCGCACCCCGGCTGATTCTGGCCTCAGCGTCCCCGGCACGCGCGCGGCTCTTGTCAGCCGCCGGGATCACGTTCGAGGTCATCGTCTCGGACGTGGACGAGGACGCCGTGACCGCGGCTCGCCCCGAGGCCGGGCCGGCGGAGACGGCGCAGTTGCTGGCCCGGGCCAAGTGCGAGGATGTGGCCCGCCGTCCGGAGGCCGCCGGCGCTCTGGTGTTGGGTTGCGATTCGGTGTTCGAGTTGGACGGCGTCGCGTACGGCAAACCGTGGAAGCCCGACGTCGCCCGCGAACGTTGGCGGCTGCAGTCCGGCCGGACGGGGCAACTGCACACCGGCCATTGGCTCGTGGACGCCCGCTCCGGCGAGACAGCCCCGCCGGCGGCCGGGGCGCTGGCCACTGCCTCGGTCACCTTCGCTGAGGTCACCGATGAGGAGATCGCCGACTACGTGGCCACGGGCGAACCGTTGGAGTGCGCGGGGGCCTTCACCATCGACGGCCGCGGCGCCGCGCTGATCTCGGCGGTTAACGGCGATCCCAACGCCGTCATCGGGCTGTCCGTCTCCACGTTGCGGGGCCTGATGACGGAGTTCGGGACGTCACTGACCTCGTTCTGGCCGCGCGGTTGAGTTGTGGGGTTCCTACAACTGATTCCGTTCGGCGCGGGGATATCGCCCCGGATCCTGTAGGAAGCCCACCGTCACGTCTAGGCTCGGCAGGTGGGCTCGCGCGCGCCGGCCGGAACGCGCCTGCCGAGAACTGCACCAGCTTGTGAAGGAGTTTCGCCTCGATGTCCCAATCGACCCAGAATGCCACCACCGCACCCCGCCCCTTCTCGCGGGTCCTGGTGGCCAATCGCGGCGAGATCGCCGTCCGGGTCATTCGGGCCGCGCACGACGAGGGACTCACCGCCGTGGCCGTGTACGCCGAGCCCGACCGCGAGGCGCTGCACGTGCGCCTCGCGGATGACGCCATGGCGCTGGGCGGAACCTCTGCCGCCGACTCCTACCTGGTCATCGACAAGATCCTGAACGCCGCCCGGGCCTCCGGCGCCGACGCCATCCATCCCGGCTACGGGTTCCTGTCCGAGAACGCCGACTTCGCCCGGGCCGTGGAGGCAGCCGGCCTGGTGTGGATCGGCCCGCCGGCCGCGGCGATCGAGCAGCTCGGCGACAAAGTCTCCGCCCGACACCTCGCCCAGCAGGTCGGTGCCCCGCTGGTCCCGGGCACGGCTGACCCCGTCTCGAATGCCGATGAGGTCGTGGCCTTCGCGGACGAGCACGGTCTTCCACTGGCCATCAAGGCGGCCCACGGCGGTGGCGGCCGCGGCATCAAGGTGGCCCGGACCCGCGAGGAGATCCCCGAACTGTTCGACTCGGCCGTGCGCGAGGCCACGGCTGCGTTCGGTCGCGGCGAGTGCTTCGTCGAGCGTTTCCTGGACGCTCCCCGGCACGTGGAGACGCAGTGCCTGGCCGACACCGCCGGTCACGTGGTGGTCGTCTCGACCCGTGACTGCTCCTTGCAGCGGCGCAACCAGAAACTGGTGGAAGAGGCCCCGGCCCCGTTCCTGACCGAGCAGCAGCAACAACGGCTGTACGTATCGTCCAAGGCTATCCTGACCGAGGCGGGCTATGTGGGCGCGGGAACGTGTGAGTTCTTGGTCGGCGCGGACGGCACCATCTCCTTCCTCGAGGTCAACACCCGACTGCAGGTCGAACACCCGGTCTCCGAGGAGGTTACCGGCCTTGATCTGGTCCGTGAGCAGTTCCGCATCGCTCGCGGTGAGCAGTTGGACTACACCGATCCCGAGCTGCGGGGGCATTCCTTCGAGTTCCGGATCAACGGCGAAGACGCCGGACGCAACTTCATGCCCTCCCCCGGCACGCTGCAGCGCTTCCGGCTGCCGACCGGCCCCGGCGTCCGCGTGGACACGGGCGTTGAGGAAGGCGAGACGATCACCGGAGACTTCGATTCAATGGTCGCCAAGCTCATCGTCACCGGAGCCACCCGCGAGCAGGCGCTGCAGCGGTCCCGCCGCGCCCTGAGTGAGATGCAGGTGGCCGGCATGCCCACCGTGCTGCCCTTCCACCGCGCCGTGGTCAGTGATCCCGCCTTCGCTCCCCAGGACGGGTCACCCTTCACCGTGCACACGCGGTGGATTGAGACGGATTTCCACAACGACATTCAGCCCTGGTCCGGGGCCACCCCGACCTCCCCGGGGACCGACGCCTCCGTGGAGAACCGCCGCTCTGTGACGGTCGAGGTCAACGGCAAGAGGGTGGAGGTCACCCTGCCCGCCATTCTCGGTGCCATCTCGACCGCCAGCCCCGCGGCCAAAGCCGGTTCCCGACGGCGGAAATCCCGCGGTTCCCGGACGGCCACCGCGACCGCCGTCGACGGGGACACCCTGACCTCGCCCATGCAGGGCACCATCGTCAAGGTCGCCGTCGGCGTGGGTGACACCGTGGCCGAGGGCGATCTCATCGTGGTGCTGGAGGCCATGAAGATGGAACAGCCCCTCACCGCCCATAAGTCCGGGACGATCTCCGAGCTCCACGCCGAGCCCGGTGCCACGGTCCCGGCTGGAGGGGCCGTCGCGGTCATCGCGGACTGACCCGGGCGCTCAGCCGCCGCCCCACTCAGCCGCGGCCCCGCCCAGCCTCGACCGCGCGCCGTCTCACTATTTGGACACGATGTCCGCATAGTGGCACATCTGCGTAAAGTCAGGCTCGCGTTTTCGCGCCGGCGCCGGCCGGCCACCTGTCACTTCCGGCCACTGTCACTTGCTGTGCACGAGGAGAACCATGACCACTGATATGTCTACCGGCAGCTCACGCCCGGATCCGCGGACCGAGCCTGCAGACCTCAAGGACGACGGCACCCGGGAGCTGGGAGTGCCCCGGTCCCGCGTGGTGATCGCGTCGCTGATGGGCACCTCGATCGAGTTCTATGACTTTTACGTCTACGCCACAGCGGCGGTCTCGGTCTTTCCGCTGATCTTCTTCCCCAGTGGCGACGACGGAGCAGCCCTGTTGGCCTCCATGGCCACCTTCGGCGCCGCATTCGTGGCCCGTCCGGTCGGTTCGGTACTGTTCGGCCACTTCGGCGACCGGATCGGCCGCAAGGCCACCCTGATCGGCTCCCTGCTCACCATGGGCATCGCCACGTTCCTGATCGGCCTGCTCCCCACCTATTTCCAGATCGGTCTGTGGGCCCCGGCACTGTTGACCATCCTGCGGTTCTGCCAGGGCCTCGGCCTCGGCGGTGAGTGGTCGGGTGCGGCTTTGCTGGCCACGGAGACCGCCCAGAAGGGCAAGCGCGCCTGGGCCGCCATGTGGCCCCAACTCGGCGCCCCCATCGGCTTCCTGCTGGCGAACGGCCTGTTCTTGATCCTGGCTCTGGCCTTCAACCACGACTCCACCAACCCGGATATGGACGGCTCCTTCCTCTCCTGGGTCTGGCGCTTGCCGTTCCTGCTGTCCCTGGTCATGGTGGCCATCGGTTTGTATGTTCGTGTGCGACTGCAGGAGACTCCCGTCTTCAAGCGCGCCGTGGAGAACAACGAGCGCGTCAAGGCACCGCTCGGGGAGGTGTTCCGGGAGAACTGGTGGGAGCTCATCCTGGGCACCTTCATCATGCTGGCCACGTATGTGCTCTTCTACCTGATGACCACCTGGATCCTCTCCTACGCGATCGGCTCCGAGGCAGCCGGCGGCCTGTCCGTTCCCTACTCCGAGTTCCTCGTGCTCCAGCTGATCGGCATCCTGTTCTTCGCCGCGTTCGTGCCCGTCGCCGGCCGGCTCGCCGACCGATTCGGCCGCAAGCCGACCCTGATCGTCATCACCGTTCTGCTGGTGGCCTTCGGACTCAGCTTCGGCTGGTGGCTGGACGCCGATTCGATCGGCGAGGGTTCCGGGCTGAACGTCACGCAGATGGTGATCTTCCTCATCGTGGGAATGGCGCTGATGGGCCTGACCTTCGGCCCGATGTCCGCCGTGCTGCCCGAGCTGTTCCCCACGAACACCCGCTACACCGGCTCCGGCATCGCCTACAACGTCTCCTCCATCCTCGGCGCGGCGCTGACTCCCTTCGCCGCCGCGTGGCTGGTGCAGAACTATTCCGTGGCGCACGTCGGTTACTACCTCGCCTTCGCCTCGGTGCTCACCCTGGTCGCCCTGGTGCTCGCCCCCGAGACCCGGACCAAGTCCCTGGACTCGGAACTGATCTCCACGGAAGTCACCTCCGAGCCGTAACCGGTCTCCCACCCTGCACGACGCCGGCCCGGCACCTTCCGCTGAGAAGGTGCCGGGCCGGCGTCGTTCATCTGGATGGTGTGTGGGTGTCTCCTTACAGGGCGCCGTTCTTCCAGGGACCCGTGATGGCATACGTGATGCCGGGGGTCTGGACGTTGAAGAACAAGATCTGGCCGTCAGGGCTGAAGGTGGCCCCGGCGAGCTCGCTGGTGTTGTCGGAGGCCAGTTCGGCCAGATCGAAGATCTGCCCGTCGGTGGTCACACCCCGCAGCAGGTCCTTGCCGCCGCCGTCCTCACAGAGCACCAGTCCACCGGTGTTCGGGGAGACGCAGATGTTGTCCGGGCTCTGCAGGACCTCCGGGTCGGTGGACTCGTAGACCAGCACGAGCTGCCCGCCGGAGTTCCCGCGCGGACGGTACTCCCACACCTGGCCGAGGCCGGCGTCGCCGCCGCTCGTGGAGTTGATGTAGATGGAACCGTCGCCGTACCACGCGCCCTCGAGTCGGTCGAAGACCGCGCCGCCCTGCTCGAAGCCCTGGTTGAACACGGCCAGGCTGTCGCTGCTGTCCGGGTCCGGATCCGTGATGTCCACCCATTCGACCGGCAACGGCTTGCCGACGCGCTGCCCTGAGCGGGTGTCGTACTGAGCGCGGGCCTTGATGGCCAGCATCTGCAGCTTTCCGCCGGCGGTGAGGTCGTCACGGTCGTTCGGCAGGAACCGGTAAAGGCCGGAAGTGCCACGGTCTTCCGTCTCGTAGACG
Organism: Citricoccus sp. GCM10030269; assembly: GCF_042665635.1. Taxonomy (NCBI): domain Bacteria; kingdom Bacillati; phylum Actinomycetota; class Actinomycetes; order Micrococcales; family Micrococcaceae; genus Citricoccus; species Citricoccus sp. GCM10030269. Next base: position 1,026,661 of record NZ_JBHTCV010000005.1, read on the forward strand.
ATCCCGGTCTGCGGGTCGATGGCGATGGCCTCGTGGGTGAAGCGGCCCATGGCCTTCAGCGGGACGGGATCCACCGGCGAGGTGGCGTCGGCGGGGACCTCGAAGATGTAGCCATGCGGGCGCTCGACGTCCAGTCCGGTGAACGTCTCCTCGCAAGAGAGCCACGTCCCAGCCGGCGTCGGACCGCCGGCACAGTTGCGGATGGTGCCGGTCAGCGAGGGGTACGCGCTCACCAGTTCCATCGCCTGGGGATCGAAGACGAGGTTGGTCGTGCCGCCGGCCGCGCTCGGGTCGTAGGGGTTCGCGCCGAACGCCGCACCCTGCGAGTTCTCGTGGTTGCGCACGAGATTGATCATCCCGTTCTGGCCCTCGAAGGTGGCCATGCCGTCATGCATGGCCGGCGTCGGCGTGCCGTCGCTCAGCGGGGTGCCGGCATGGCCGAACGCCACGTAGGTGAAGCCGGCGGGCAGCAGCAGTTCGCCGCCCGGAGCCGGTTGCAGCGGGCCATAGCCGCCATTGTCCGGGGCCTGCATCGTGTCATCGCCACGGCGGCGACCCTCAGCGGCGTGTGCGGTGTTGCCCATGAGTCCGGACAGCGCTGCTGCCGCACTCGCGGTGCCGCCGATGGCGAGGAATCCTCGACGGCCGACAGTGCTCGTCTGGTGTGTCTGGGATACGGACATGGTGCTAGAACCCTCCTGAACGAAACGGTGGTCTCCAAGAAGACCGGACCGCACCAGTCCATCGCCGGGGAGTGAACAGGGTCGCTAGTCGGGGTTAAATCGCCATGGCCATGACGGCAATTCAGGTTCGTCGGACGCGTCAGAGGTGCACGTGCAGCCGCCGCGCGGCCTCGGAGATCGAACCGGAGATCGAGGGGTACACCGTGTAGGTGTTGGCCAGATCGTCCACGTGCAGCCGCTGACTGACCGCCAGGGCCAGCGAGTAGATCAGTTCGGAGGCACGTGGCGCGACGACCACGCCCCCGATGACGGTGCCGGAACCCTTACGCGCGAAGATCTTGACGAAACCGCGCGTGACGTTCTGCATCTTCGCCCGGGGATTCGTGCTCAGGTCCAGCTTGAGGATGTCCGCCTGATACTTCCCGGAGGCCACCTGCTCCTCGGTCACCCCGACGGTGGCGATCTCCGGCGAGGTGAAGATGTTGGAGGTGACCAAGTGCGGCTGGAAGGGCTTGACCGCATCCCCCAACAGGTGGGCCACGGCCACGCGGCCCTGCATGGCGGCCACGGAGGCCAGCGCGAACACGCCCGTGCAGTCGCCGGCCGCGTAGACCCCGGGCACGGAGGTTCGGGAGACGCCGTCGACGGCGATGTGGCCGGAGTCCTTCAGCTTCACGCCGGCCTCCTCGAGGCCGAGGCCGGCGGTGTTCGGGATGCCCCCGACCGCCACGAGGCAGTGACTGCCCTCCAGAATCCGGCCCCCGGTCAACTGGACCCGGACACCGTCCGCGGTGCGCTCCACGGATTCGGCCCGCGTCTTGCTGACGAGGTTCACCCCGTCTTCCACGAAGGCTTCCTCCAGCACGACGGCGGCGTCCGGATCCTCGCCCGGCAGCACTCGGTCACGCGAGGAGACCAGCGAGACCTTGGCTCCGAGCTGGTTGTACGCCGAGGCGAACTCGGCGCCGGTCACGCCCGAACCGACCACGATCATGTGCTCGGGCACCTCGGTCAGCGAGTAGACCTGCGTCCAGTTGAAGATGCGCTCGCCGTCCGGCACCGCCGTGGGCAGCTCACGCGGGCTGGCGCCGGTGGCGATGAGAACGTTCTCGGACTCGATGATCTCGGTGCCGCTCTCGGTCACGGCCTCGACGGTCGTCGGGCCGACGAGCCGTCCCTGACCGATGACGATCCGGACCCCCGAGCGTTCCAGCCCTCGGCGAATGTCATTCGACTGCTCGGAAGCCAACGCCAGGAGCCGACGGTTGGCCACGCGCATATCCGCTCGCGCCGGCTCGTCGCCCAACTCGACACCCAAGCCGGAGGCCCCGGACGCACGTCGCATGGAATCAGCCGTGGCGATGAGGGTCTTGGAGGGGACCACGTCGGTCAGCACGGCGGAACCGCCCATGCCTTTGGACTCGACGATGGTCACGGCGGCCCCCAGCTTGGCAGCGACCATGGCCGCTTCGTAGCCACCGGGGCCACCACCGATGATGGTGAGGGACGGACGCGAGTGGATCTGGGTCGTAGTCACGGGCACCATTCTGTCTCACGGGCACCGCTCCTGCCGAATGCCGAGGACGTCTTTGCTCGTCATGCCCACTAGGCTGTGGCCGTGACTGACGCCATCCCCTCCCCCGACGCACCCACTTCACTTTCTGATTCCCCGCTGCGGGGAGACCATCCCGGATTCGCCGAGGCGCGTCAGGCGGCTGCGGCACTGCGGGAGGCGACCGGGATCGGCACGCACCGTGTCGCCGTCGTGCTCGGCTCCGGCTGGGGAGGTGCGGCCGAACTGATCGGCGAGACCACGCACACCGTGCCGACGGCAGAGCTGCCCGGCTTCGCGGCGCCGTCGGTCCCCGGGCACAACCCGACGGTGCGCTCGGTGCGCCTGAAGGACGGGAGCCAGGCTCTGGTGTTCGGTTCCCGTACCCACTACTACGAGCACCGCGATGCCGGCGCCGTGGCCCACACCGTGCGCACCGCCGCAGCCGCCGGCGCGCAGACCGTGGTGCTGACCAACGGATGCGGCTCACTCGTCCCGGAGTGGGGGCCGGGCACTCCCGTGCTCATCGCCGACCACATCAACCTCACCGGGGCCACCCCGCTGGTCGGCGCGGAGTTCGTCGATCTGACGGACCTGTACTCCCCGCGTCTGCGCGCCCTCGCCCGCGAGGTCGACGCCGAGCTCCCCGAGGGCGTCTACGTCCAGTTCCCCGGGCCGCAGTATGAGACGCCCGCCGAGGTTCGGTACGCCAAGACCATCGGTGGGGATCTGGTCGGGATGTCGACCGCCCTGGACGCCATTGCCGCTCGCCATGCGGGCCTGGAGGTCTTCGGCATTTCCCTGGTCACCAACGCCGCCGCCGGCTTCAGCGGTGAACCGCTCAGTCACGGCGAGGTCGTGGAGGCCGGCCGGGACGCCGGCCCGCGCATCTCCGCGTTGCTGGCCGGCATCATCGACCGCATCTGATCGTCGGCCGTCCGCACAGCCGATGAGAGTGGAGCCACACATGACTGATCCCAGGAACCTCGCCGAGGACGCCGGTCTCGACCCGGTGGTGCTGGCGGCCGCCGTCGAGTGGGCCCGGCAGGATCCCGACGACGACGATCGCCGGGTGCTGCAGGACGAGATCGCCGCGGCCAAGGCCGGGGACGCCGCCGCGATCGCCTCCCTCGCCGACCGCTTCGCCGGACCGCTCGAGTTCGGCACCGCCGGCTTGCGTGCCGAGGAGGGGCCCGGTCCGGCGCGGATGAACCGCACGGTGGTCCGTCGTACCGCCGCAGGGCTGGCGACCTACCTGCTACAGCGGCTGGACTCGCAGGAGAACCTGGACTCGCCCGGGAATACAGAGGGCACCACTCCCCCGCGCGTGGTGGTCGGCTACGACGCCCGTCGCGGCTCCGAACGGTTCGCCCTCGATTCGGCCGCCGTGTTCACCGCCGCAGGACTCGACACTATCCTGTTGCCCACCGCGTTGCCGACCCCCGTGCTCGCCTTCGCGGTGCGTTCGATGACCGCCGACGCCGGCGTGATGGTCACGGCCAGCCACAATCCACCGGCCGACAACGGCTACAAGGTCTACCTTGGCGGCCGGATGACCGATGAGGCCGGCCGCGGAGCTCAGATCACCACGCCGAGTGACCGCGAGATCGCCGCGTGCATCGACCACACGGCGTCGCCGGACTCCATTCCACTGGCCTCCAGCGGCTGGACCGTGGCAGACCGCGGGATCGTGGCCGCCTATCGTCTGGCCGCCTGCCGGGCGTTGGATGCTGGCCGCGTCAGTCCTCGCCGGCTCGAGATCGTGTACACCCCTCTGCACGGCGTCGGGGGTGCGGTGCTGCCGGATTTGTTCGAGGACGCCGGATTCAGCCGGCCCTTCGTGGTGCCCGAGCAGGCCGAGCCGGACCCAGACTTCCCGACCGTGGCCTTCCCGAACCCGGAAGAGCCCGGCGCCATGGATCTCGCGCTGGCCGCCGCCCGGGAACGAAATGCCGACCTGGTCATCGCCAATGACCCCGACGCCGACCGGCTGGCCCTGGCCGTCCCGGACCGCGAGCACGGCTGGCGGGTGCTCACCGGTGATGAGGTGGGGGTGTTGCTGGGCCGTCACCTGATGGACCGTCTGGAGCGCGGCCAGGCCGTCGTCGCGAACTCTGTGGTGTCTTCCCGCTTGCTGTCTCGCGTGGCGGCAGACCGCGAGATTCCCCACGAGACCACTCTCACCGGATTCAAGTGGATCGCTCGCGTGCCGGGGCTGGGCTTCGGTTATGAGGAGGCTCTGGGCTACTGTGCCGTTCCGGAGATGGTGCGGGACAAGGACGGCATGACGGCGGCACTGGTCGCGGCGCAGCTGGCGGCCTCCCTGGCTGACGAGGGTTTGACGCTGCTCGGCGCCCTGGACGAGATCGCCCTGCACTACGGGGTGACCGTCACCGGGCAGCTCTCCGTGCGTGTGGACGACCTGTCGCGGCTGGAGTCGATGATGACTCGGCTGCGGGTTGATCCGCCGAGCACGGTGGCCGGGCAGACGGTCGTCGAGTCGGTGGATCTCACCGAGGGATACCGGGGGCTGCCGGGCACCAACGCCCTGATGTACACCACGGCCGATGACTCGCGTGTGGTCGTTCGGCCCTCGGGAACTGAGCCGAAGCTCAAGTGCTACCTCGAGGTCGTTCGCCCCGTGTCCTCCGGGGACATGCCGGCCTCTCCGGGAGCCTTTCGAGCGGCGTTGGGCGCCGTCCGGGCCGAGGCCGCCGTCGCGCTCGACACCCTGAAGGCTTCCATGAGTGCAGCGCTGGGTCAGTAGCGCCAGACGGTACGCTGGAGCGCATGCAGAACGGCCCTGATTCTTCTCTGTCCTCCCTGTCCACCGCGGAGCTCGCCGCCTACATCGACCACACCCTGCTCAAGCCGCAAGCCTCGCGCCAGGACATCCTGGATGTGTGCGCCGAGGCCGCCGGGGCCCAGGTCAAGAGCGTGTGCGTCAACCCGGTGTGGGTCCCCGCCGTGAACGAGGCGCTGGCCGGCAGTGGAGTGCTGACCTGCACCGTCGTCGGGTTTCCCCTGGGGGCCACCACCACTGCCGTCAAGGTCGCCGAGGCCAGCGGTGCCGTGGCCAGTGGAGCCCAAGAGGTGGACATGGTCATCAACATCGCGGCCGTGTTGGCCGGCGAGCGGGACACGCTGGTCGAGGACATCGGCGCCGTGGCCCGGGCCGTGCACGAGGGCGGCGCCATGCTCAAGGTGATCATCGAGACTTGCCTGCTGGACGACCCGGCCAAGGAACTGGCCTGCGCTGCCGCCGTCGAGGCCGGAGCCGACTTCGTCAAGACGTCCACCGGGTTCTCCACGGGCGGGGCGACCGTCGAGGACGTCGCCCTGATGCGCCGTGTGGTCGGACCGAACGTGGGAGTCAAGGCCTCGGGCGGTGTTCGCTCCCGCGAGGACGCGCTGGCCATGATCGACGCCGGCGCCACACGGATCGGCGCGAGTTCAGCCCTTGCTATCCTGAAGACTGACTAGTACTGACTAATACCGCACCACCGGCACGCGGGCGACCCGCCCACCCCGCCCGCCGAACGCCCCGCCTGAGGAGACATCGTGATCGTTAACGGACAGCCGAAGAACTACTCCGGTGAAGGCAACTTCTGGGGCAACTTCCTCATGACGGTGGTGTGCTTCCTGATGTTCGTCGGCAGCCTCTACGCCATGAGCTGGTGGGACTTCGAGCTCGTGTGGCTTCCGGGCCTCATCGCCCTGGGTCTGGCCGTGCTGACGTACCTGCTTCCGCAACAGCTCATCGGCCGCAGTGACTCTGTGGATCACGACGTCATCCACGTGGAGGAGACCACCTCCCGCCACGCGGGGCACTGATCTCGGAGGGTCGTATACTTCACGCACCCTCCCCGGCCGCGTCGAAAGCCCGTTCACACCGCAACACCGGAGTGGACGTGCTGCGAGTCGTCTCCATCGTCGCCGTGGTGGTCGGGCACTCTTACGGCTCGCGCCTGCCCGGGGGCGAGTACCTCGAGATCTGGCGCATGCCGCTGTTCTTCTTCCTGACCGGCTACTTCTGGACTCGCGGACGCTCCGTCGGCCACGAGATTCAGGGCCGGTGGAAGACTCTGGGCGTTCCGTACCTGGTGTGGGCCGTGATCATGAGTGTGGCTGCCTGGGCGTGGACTCAGGGTTCGCCGGATGATTTCTGGCCGTTGATGGCGAGCGGTTGGTACGGCGGCTCTGGCCAGACGCCGCCGTGGTGGGCCTTCTGGTTCATCTCCGTGTTGTTCTTCGTGGCCGTGCTGCGCCGTGTGCTGGAGCAGGTGCCGGTCCAGGTGGCCTGGGGCGTCGCCGTCGTCGGTCTGGTGTTGTCCATGCTCCCGGACAGCATGCTCGGCCGGACGCCGTTGGGGATGGGGCTGGCCCTGCCGTGTCTGTTCTTCGTGTTGGCCGGCGAGTTCTTCCGCTACGAGATCCAACCGCGCATCCCCCGGTACCGGGCGCTGACCGGAGCCGTGGCCGTGGTCCTCGGGCTGACCGCCGTCCGACTGGGGGTGGAGCCACTGAACATCAAGTTCTCCGGCTTCGGCACGTTCCTGCTCAGCCCGGTGGTGGGGATCGTGACCGCCGCCGGCTTCGTGCTCATCTTCAGCACGGTGGTGAATCGGCTGGTGCAGGGCATGACCCGGCCGGTCAACGCCCTGGTGCGCACGGGCACCGTGGTGGTCCTGTTCCACGGCTGGCTGCTGGCAACCCTCGTGGATGAGGGCGTCACACAAGACGGCGCCAAGTTCGTCCTCACCGTGCTGATCAGCTGGGCCGTGGGGCTGGCCATCAACGCCTCGCCACTGTCCCCCTGGCTCTCCGGCGTCCCGCAACCGTCCTGGTGGACGCGTTTTGCGGGCAGAACGAACCGGTTCGTTCTGCCCGCAAAGTGACGGAGGGGGCAGGCTGAGCGTCAGGCCGGCTGGTCCGGGAGGAAGATGGCCTTCAGCACTTGGGCGGCCCAGTCCAGCAGGGGCAGATCCACGAGATCCTGGCCACCCACGGGGGCCGTCTTCGGCCGGGGAATCATCACCGCGTTCAGCGCCGGCTTGACCGAGGCGCCCTTGTACATCCGCTTCAACCGCATCTCGCGGGACTCCGGCAGGTCGGCCGGGGCGAACTTCACGTTCGGGCCCATGAGCATCACCTCAGTGACCCCGGCGGCGCGGGCCGCATTGCGGAACCGGGCCACGGCCACCAGGTTCTGGGCCGCGTCCGGCAGCTCGCCGTAGCGATCCTGCAGTTCCTCGACGACGGCGTCGACGGCCTCGTCGTCGTTCGCCTGGGCCAGATTGCGGTAGGCCTCGAGGCGCAACCGCTCCCCCGGCACATAGTCGTGCGGCAGGTGAGCGTTGATCGGCAGCTCGACCTTGACCTCGGCGGGGACCGTGTCCTCACCGCCCTTGAAGTCGGCCACCGCCTCGCCGACCATCCGCAGGTACAGGTCGAATCCGACGCCGGCGATGTGCCCGGACTGTTCGCCGCCGAGCAGATTGCCGGCGCCGCGGATCTCCAGGTCCTTCATCGCCAGCTGCATCCCGGAGCCCAGCTCGTTGTGGGCGGCAACGGCCTTGAGGCGTTCCAGGGCGGTCTCGTTGAGGGACTTCTCCGGGTCGTAGAGGAAGTAGGCATAAGCGCGATCCCGGCCACGGCCCACGCGGCCGCGCAACTGGTGCAGCTGGGACAGTCCGTAGGCGTCGGCGCGATCGATGATCAGCGTGTTCGCGTTCGCGATGTCCAGGCCGGTCTCGATGATCGTGGTGGAGACCAGCACATCGAACTTCCGCTCCCAGAAATCCACCATCACCTGTTCCAGACGGGCCTCGCCCATCTTGCCGTGGGCCACCACCACGCGGGCCTCGGGCACCAGCTCGCGGATCCGGCCGGCCACGGAGTCGATGGAGGAGACCCGGTTGTGCACGAAGAAGACCTGGCCCTCACGCATGAGTTCGCGGCGGATGGCGGCGGTGACCTGCTGATCCGTCTTCGGGCCCACGTAGGTCAGCACGGGATGGCGCTCTTCGGGGGCCGTGGCCAGGGTGGAGGTCTCGCGGATGCCGGTCAGGGACATCTCCAGGGTGCGCGGGATCGGGGTCGCGGACATGGACAGGACGTCCACGTTGGTGCGCATCGTCTTGAGCGCCTCCTTGTGCTCCACACCGAAGCGCTGCTCCTCGTCCACGATCACCAGACCGAGATCCTTGAACCGGATCTCCTTGGACAGCAGCCGGTGGGTGCCGATCACCACGTCCACGGTGCCGTCGGCCATGCCCTCGAGAGTCTCCTTCGACTCTCGCGCGTTCTGGAACCGGGACAGGGGCTTGACGGTCACGGGGAACCCGGCGAACCGCTCGGTGAAGGTCTCGTGGTGCTGGCGGGTGAGCAGCGTCGTCGGGACCAGCACCGCCACCTGCTTGCCGTCCTGGACGGCTTTGAACGCGGCCCGGACGGCGACCTCGGTCTTGCCGAAGCCGACGTCGCCGGAGACCAGCCGGTCCATGGGAACCTCGGCCTCCATGTCCTTCTTGACCTCGTTGATGGAGGTCAGCTGGTCGGGCGTCTCGATGAACGGGAACGACTCCTCCAGTTCCCGCTGCCACGGGGTGTCCGGAGCGTAGGCGTGCCCGCGCGAGGCCATCCGCGCCGAGTAGAGGCGGATCAGCTCGCCGGCGATCTCCTTGGTGGCCTTCTTGGCCTTGGACTTGGTGGATGCCCAGTCCGAGCCACCCATCTTGGACAGGCTCGGCGACTCCCCACCCACGTAGCGGGTGACCTGGTCCAACTGGTCCGTCGGCACGAACAACCGGTCCCCCGGCGCACCGCGCTTGGAGGGCGCGTACTCCAGGACCAGGTACTCGCGGTAGGAATCCGCACCAGAACCGCTGGCGACCTTGCGCCGCTGCAGTTCCACGAACCGGGCGATCCCATGCTGTTGGTGCACCACGTAGTCGCCCTCGGCGAGGGACAGCGGGTCGACGGCATTGCGTCGCTTGCGCGCCAGGGATTTGGTCGCGCCCCGCGCACTCGAGACGCGATTGCGGCCGAAGAGCTCCTGCTCGGTCAGCAGCGCGAGCTTGGCGCCCGGCAGCCAGAAGCCGGAGCCGGCGACGGCGGTGGTGATGGTGATCGAGCCCGGCTGCGGTTCTTCTGGCACGGCGTCCACCACGACGGCGGGAAGCTCGGCCTCACCGAACAGTTCCGCCAGGCGCCGGGCCGGGCCGGGACCGTCGGTGGCGATCACGACCTGCCAACCGTCGCGGCAGAGGCCGGCCACATGGTCCTTCATGGCCTCCACATCACCGGCGAACCCCTGAGGTTCGGCCAGCGTGGTCCGCAGCGCCGAGGCGTCCGGCAACAGCTCGACGTCGGCCCCCAGAGCGGTGAGCTGCCACCAGCCCTGGAATCGGCGCAACGCCGCCGTCCGGGTCTCGGCGAGCGTGGCGAACCCGCCGGCTCCGGCCTGGCCTGCGGAGTCACTGCCGCCGTTCTCGGCGGTATGCATCCCGAGGGCGGCGGTCACGGCATTGCTGAGGTCCACCGGCGCCGCACCGCCCTGGGACGCAGTAGCCCAGGCGGCACTGAGGAACTCCTCGTTGGTGCTGAGCAGATCATCGGCGCGGTGGCGGATCTTCTCCGGCTCCACCAGCACGGTCAGGGACCCCTCGGGCAGCAGATCGACCAGCGGCACCATGCCGTCCGCCAGGATCGGGGCCAGGGACTCCATGCCCTCGACGGCGATCCCCTGGGAGATCCGCTCGAGCATGTCCGTAGCGCCGGGCAGAGACGGCATCAGCTCGGAGGCGCGGCGCCTGACCGCCTCGGTGAGCAGCAGCTCGCGGCACGGCGGCGCGTACAGCGTGGTCGGATGAGCCGAGTCGTCACCGGAGGTGTCGGTGAGCGAACGCTGATCGGCCACCGAGAAGTACCGCATCTGTTCGACCTCGTCGCCGAAGAACTCGATGCGCAGCGGATGCGCCTCGGTCGGCGGGAAGATATCCAGCAGGCCACCGCGGACCGCGTACTCGCCGCGACGGGACACCATGTCCACGCGGGAGTAGGCCGCGTCGGACAGGGCCCGGACCACCTCGTCGAAATCGTGCTCCTCGCCGACGGAGAACCGGACGGGCGTGAGGTCGCCGAGGCCGGAGACCAGTGGCTGCAGGACCGAGCGGACCGGGGCGGTGACCACGGACAGCGGCGGTCTGCCGTCCTCTCCGGGGTGGGCGAGCCGACGCAGAACCGCCAATCGAGCGCCGACGGTGTCGGAGCGGGGCGAGAGCCGCTCATGCGGGAGGGTCTCCCACGAGGGGAAGTGCGCGACGGCGTCGGGATCCATCCACCCAGCCAAGTATGTGGCCAGGTCCTCGGACTCGCGTGAGGTCGCGGTGACCAGGAGCACGACGCCGGGCCGGGACAGTCCTGCCCTCTCTCCGGAACCCGCCTCGCCCGAACCGCCCTGCAGCACGGCCACGAGCGGTGCCCGGGCGCCGTCGGGAAGGCTGATCTCCAGGTCTTCAGTGCGGTCGGCACCGGTGCGGGCGGCTGACTGAGCGGCCGCCGCGACGGCCTGGTCCTGCAGCAGGGCGGGGAGCAGCCCTGCCAACGGATGGGGTGTCGTCATTCCTCCCAGCATACTGGCTCGATATAGGCTCGGGCGTGGTGTCCGCCCGCAGCGGAGGCCTCACCCTTCGAACTCACAGCACTCACAGCACTCACAGGAGGATCCCCATGGCGTTCAAGGAATCCACGACCATCGCTCATCCGCCGGCCGACGTGTTCTCCGCGTTGGTGGACGAAGACTTCAATCGCGCGGTGACCGAGAAACTGGGAGGCGCGCTCGTCGCCTTCGAGCGCCAGGGCGAGCTGTCCGGACCGGTGACCCTGACCATGGTGCGCTCCGTGCCCGTCAACAAGCTGCCCGACGCCGTGCAGAAGTTCGCCGGCCGCTTCCTGGGAGACAAGCTCAGCGTGGAACAGCACGAGACCTGGTCCGCTCCCGGCGCCGACGGTTCCCGAACAGGACAGTTGGTGGTCACGGCGTCCGCGGCCAAGGCGAGTGTCACGGCCGAACAACTGGTGCTGCCGGCCGAGTCCGGCACCGAAGTGCAGGTCACCGGCACCACGGAATGCAAGATCCCGCTCGTGGGCGGCAAGATCGCCCAGGCCGCCGAGCCGCGCGTGGGCAAGGTGCTCGCCCGTCAGGCCCGCGAGGTCACCGCCTGGTTGAACAAGTAGTTGACCAAGTAGTTGACCAAGTAGGCCTGCACCGGCTCAGGAGTTGCCGTCGAACAGGCTGGTCACGGAGCCGTCCTCGAAGATCTCGCGGATGGCCCGGGCCAGCAGCGGCGCGATGGACAGCACGGTCAGGGAGTCGAAGCGCTTCTCCTCCGGGATCGGCAGGGTGTTGGTCACCACGACCTCCCGGGCTCCACTCTCGGCCAGGCGCTGGGCGGCCGGCTCGGAGAAGACCGCGTGGGTCGCCGCGATGATGACGTCCTTGGCGCCGGCTTCCTCGAGCACCCGGACCGCGCCGGAGATCGTGCCGCCCGTGTCGACCATGTCGTCGATGAGCACGCAGGTGCGGCCCTCGACCTGACCGACGACCTGCTTGGACACGGCCTGGTTCGGGACGGTGAGGTCGCGGGACTTGTGCACGAAGGCCAAGGGGGCGCCGCCGAGGCGTTCGGCCCACTGTTCCGCCACTCGCACGCGGCCGGTGTCCGGGGAGACCACCGTGAGTTCGTCGCCCTCGGTCTTGTCGCGGATGTAGTCGCTCAACAGCGGCACCGCGAACAGGTGATCCACGGGGCCGTCGAAGAAGCCCTGGATCTGGGCGGTGTGCAGGTCCACGCTCATGATGCGGTCAGCGCCGGCGGTCTTGTACATATCCGCCACCAGTCGCGCGGAGATCGGCTCGCGGCCGCGGCCCTTCTTGTCCTGACGGGCATAGGGATAGAACGGCGAGACCACCGTGACCCGCTTGGCCGAGGCGCGCTTGAACGAGTCCAGCATCAGCAGCTGTTCCATGAGGTGGTTGTTCAAGGGAGCCGGGTGGGACTGGAGCACGAAGACGTCCTTGCCCCGCACGGATTCGCCCGAACGCACATAGATCTCTCCGTTGGCGAAGTCGTAGGCGCTCATCGGCAACAGTTCGGTGCCGAGTTCCTCGGCGACCTCCCCGGCCAGCACCGGGTGCGCACGCCCAGCAGCCAGGACCAGCTTCTTCTCGCCGTGCAGAGTGATCTCGTTCATAGGGGTGTACTTCCTGATTCGTCGATGGGGTGGCCGGCGTGAGGTGCGGGGATGGGGTGCGTGAGGTGAGTGTATCGGCCGGCTCAGGCGCCGGCGTCGGGCTTCTCGGAGCGGGCGCGGGCGGCCGCCTCAGCCGCCGGTGAGCCCGGACGGCGCTCCTCGGTCCAGCCCTCGGAGTTGCGCTGCGGCGCCACGGTGAGGGCCAGCGCGCCGGCGGGGACGTCCTTGCGGACCACCGCGCCGGCACCGGTGTAGGCGCCGTCGCCGATGGTCACCGGGGCGATGAAGACCGTGTTGGAACTGGTGCGGACGTGGTCGCCGATGACGGTCCGGTGCTTGTTGACGCCGTCGTAATTGGCGGTGATGTTCCCGCAGCCGATGTTGGTGTGCTCGCCGATCTCCGCATCCCCGGCATAGCCCAGGTGGGAGAGCTTGGAACCCCGACCGACGGTGACGTTCTTGGTCTCGTAGAAGGCGCCGATCTTGCCCTCCTCGCCCAGCACCGTCCCGGGACGGATGTAGGTGAAGGGCCCGACGGCGGCCCCGGCACCGATCACGGCACCGGCCGCCTGGGTGCGGGTCACCCTCGCACCGGTCCCCACCGTGGTGTCCACCAGCGTGGTGTCCGGACCGACGACGGCGTCCTCGGCGATGTGTGTGGCACCCTGCAGATGCGTGTTGGGCAGGATGGTGGTGTCCGGCTCCAGGGTCACGGTCGCGTCGATCCAGGTGGTGGCCGGATCCTGGACCGTGGTCCCGGCCCGCATGTGTGCGATGACGGTGCGGCGGTTCATCTCCGCGCCCAGGGCTGCGAGCTGCACCCGGTCGTTGGCGCCCTCGACCTGCCAGCGGTCCTGCGTGGCCACGGTCGCGACCCGGCCCCCAGCAGCTCGGGCGATGGAGAGGACGTCGGTCAAGTACATCTCGCCCTGGGCGTTGTCCGTGGTCACCTGGGCCAGGGCGCTGGTCAGGACGGCGCCGTCGAAGGCGTAAATCCCGGAGTTGACCTCGTTGATGAGCCTCTGCTCGTCGGTGGCGTCCTTGTGCTCCACGATGCCGGCCACCGAGCCGGCCTCGTCCCGCAGGATCCGTCCGTAGCCGGTGGGGTCGTCCAGCAGTGCGGTCAGCACCGTGACGGCGTTGCCTTCGGCTTCGTGACGGCCGACGAGCTCGCCGAGCAGCTCGGTGGTCAGCAGCGGGACATCGCCGTAGGTGACCACGACGGTGCCGGTGACATTCTGCGCTGTCGGCAGGGCCTCCAGTCCGCACTGCACCGCGCGGCCCGTCCCGGGGACCTCGTCCTGGTCCGCGATGGTCGGCGTGGTGCCCAGGGACTCGGACAGGGAGGTGATGTGCTCGGCCACCAGGTCCCGCTGATGGCGCACGACGGCGACCAGTTCCCGGGGGTTCAGCCCGGCGGCGGCGGCGAGCGCGTGACCGATCATCGAAGTGCCGCCGAGCGGGTGCAGGATCTTGGGGGTCTTGGACTTCATCCGGGTCCCTGCGCCTGCGGCCAGAACAATCACGGCTGCCGGCGGTGCGGGCGCCACGGTGGATTCGGTCAAGGATCTGCGCTCCTGCTTCGATCGTCCAGTGGTCGCCAGTGCTGGAGGACGGGTCTCCAGTGGCGAACGGCAGAGTGTCGAGAAATGGATGACTGCCGCGGGCCAGTCTAGACGCTCGGTCGCGACGGCTCCGAACCGGGTGACGAGTGGCACCGTGCGAGGAGGCTCAGCCGTACTCGTACTCGCCTCGTACCGACGGTGGCCGATCGAGCCGGGTGCTGGTACCCGTTCACCGCGTGTTCGGCCGCGTTCCTCTGTCGAGCCCCCGCAGCAGCTCTCTACGCTAAGGCCGTGAAACCCGCATTCCCCTCCCCTCGCGACCGTGTGCCGCTGATGCTCGTGAAGCCGCTGCAGCGACCGCATCGTCGTCACCGGCCGGGACCACGACGCTGGTGGCCCATCGTGACCATGGCGCTGTTCGCCGTCGTCGCCGTGGTGATCCCCTTCGGCTGGGCGCCCGTGGTGTCCGCCGCCGATCCGTGCGGGCCCGAGCAGAACGCCATCGTGTGTGAGAACTCGAAACCCGGCGCTCACTGGTCGGAGTGGGAGATCAACGGAGCCGGTGCTGCCTCGATTCAAGGTTTCGCCACCGACATCTCCGTGAACGCCGGGGAGACCATCGATTTCAAGATCGACACGGACGCTGCCGACTACGACGTCGACATCTACCGCACCGGTTGGTACCAAGGCCTGGGGGCGCGCAAGGTCGGTTCCACGGAGCCCAGCGCCTCCTTGCCCCAGGTACAGCCGGAATGTCTGACTGATGCCACCACCGAGCTCACGGACTGCGGCACCTGGGCGGTCTCCGCCTCGTGGTCCGTGCCCGCCGACGCCGTGTCCGGCGTCTATCTCGCCAAACTCACCCGCAAAGACACTGGTGGCGCCAGCCACATCACCTTTGTGGTGCGCAACGACGGTTCCACCTCCGAGGTGCTGTTCCAGACCTCGGACACCACGTGGCATGCCTACAACGCCTATGGCGGATCGGATTTCTACCAGGGTGCCGATCACGGCCGTGCCTACAAGATCAGTTACAACCGGCCCTTCGCCACGCGCGGCGGAATCGAGGCGCGCGACTTCTATTTCGGGAACGAGTACCCCTTGGTCCGCTTCATGGAGCGCAACGGCTATGACGTCACGTACTTCTCCGGGGTGGACACCGATCGCTTCGGTGACCAGCTGACCCATCACAAGGTGTTCCTCTCCGTGGGTCACGACGAGTACTGGTCCGGACAGCAACGCGAGAACGTCAAGGCAGCCCGAGATGCCGGTGTGCATCTGCAGTTCCTCTCCGGCAACGAGATGTACTGGCGCGTTCGCTACGAACCCTCGCCCACAGACCCCGCCGGAGACGACCACCGGACGCTGGTCAGTTACAAGGAGACCTGGTCCGATGACAAGATCGATCCCGCCGAGGAGTGGACGGGCACCTTCCGCGACCCCCGGTTCGCCTCCGTGGAGAACGGCGGCGGGGTCCCGGAGAACGCCTTGACCGGAACCGCGTACATGGTCAATTTCAGCGACCTTGCGGTGACGGTGGATGATCGCGAAGGTGGCCTGCGCTTGTGGCGCGATACCGGGCTCGACGCCCAGCCGGCCGGATCCAGCGAGGAACTGGCCCCTCACACGGTGGGCTACGAATCGAACGAGGACGTGCTCAACGGCTTCCGTCCACCGGGATTGATCCACTTGTCCACCACGACCGGTGACGTTCCCGAGTACCTGCAGGACTTCGGCAACACCGTCGCACCGGGCCAGACGAGTCACCATGTGACCCTCTATCAGGCCGATTCCGGTGCGCTGGTCTTCTCCGCCGGCAGCGTCCAGTGGACGTGGGGGCTGGACGAGTGGCACGACGGCGATGGCGCGGCCGCGGACCCCCGGATGCAGCAGGCCCAGGTCAATCTGTTCGCCGATATGGGTGTTCAACCCGCCACACTCATGGATGGGCTGCAGAGAGCGGAGGCGTCCTCCGACACCACGCCGCCCACCGTTCAGGTCACCGAGACCCCCACAGACACCGTGCGTCACGGTACAGAGGTCGCGCTCTCCGGGACGGCCACCGACGGTTCCGGCCCGGAGGCGGGCGAGGTGGCCGGTGTCGAGTTCTCCGTGGACGCCGGGGCCACGTGGACGCCGGCGGACGGCCGGGAGAACTGGTCTTTCAGCTACTTCCCCACCGGCCTCTCCCAGCACACGGTCCTCGTTCGGGCCATCGACGACAGCGGCAATTATCCGGACGACGGCACCCCGGTGACCACCACGGTCGCCGGCCCCTACAGCGCCCTGGGCGAACGGGAACCCGAGACTCCGGATACGGGCGATACGGCTAGCGTCGAGCTCGGCCTCCGGTTCAGCCCCACCGAGGACGGCGCCATCACGGGCGTGCGCTTCTACGGCAGCGCCGCCAACATCGGCCCCCATACCGGGACACTGTGGGATCTGGACGGCACGCGGTTGGCGACGGTCACCTTTGACGAGGCCGGTTCCCAGTCCGACCCCGAGGCCCCCGCTGACGGCTGGCGCACCGCCGAGTTCTCCGAGCCCGTGCCCGTCACCGCAGGTGCCGACTATGTGGTCTCCTACTCCGCTCCCGCCGGCCACTATGCCGCTGAGCCCCACGCGTTTGCCTACCGCGGCACGGACGGCCCTCCTCTCCGCGTGGCCGGAGGATTCGGTGTTCCGGATGCCGGCGTCTACGGCCGGCTGGGCGAGTATCCGACCAACTCCTTCCAGAATGCCAACTACTTCGTGGACGCTCTTTTCGTGCCCAGCGGCGAGATCCCCTTGAGTGCCGGAAACCCTCAACCGGCCGACACGGCGGTGAGCGTCCCGGTCACCACTCCCATCAGTGCGACGCTGTCGCGCGATGTAGCGGCCTCCAGTGTGGACATCACCGTCACCGTCGGCGAGGAGGGGCTGGGCGGCACGGGCGCCGACGTCGGGACCGAGATCGAGGGGACCACGTCCTATGATCCGGCGACGCGGACAGCGAGCTTCACCCCGGCGGAGCCCCTCTCGGAGAGCACGCGCTATTCCGTGACGATCGCCGCCGAAGACGCCGCAGGGCACTCCCTCGAGCACGGTGATCACTGGACCTTCCGCACGTGGAGGACCGCCACGGGCGATTGCCCGTGCGGCCTGATGGACGAGACCTTCCTGCCGGCCCTGTCGCTGATCGACGACGGTCAACCCGTCACCGTGGGCACCCGATTCACCACCACCGAGCCCGGAGTGGTGAACGGCATCGAGGTCTACCGAGCCGCCGGAACCACCGGGCAGCGTGATGGTGCTCTGTACACCGGCGACGGCACGCTGCTGTCCGAGGTCACGTTCGGTGCAGGATCCGTCTCGGGCTGGCAGTACGCCTCGCTGGCCGAACCGATCCGGCTGGAACCCGGCACGGAATACGTGGTGGCTGCCACGGCCGACCAGTATTCGGCGACACCGGGGTACTGGGCTGCCGCCACGTCTAGCGGCCCGCTGCGGGTGGACGAGCGTTCTGGACGATACAGCTACGGTGATCCGTTTCCGGATCACTCGGTCTCGACGAACTACCTCGTCGACGTCCGGTTCACGCCGGATGCGACCGCACCACAGATCGTCGACCGTTCACCGGCGGCGGGGTCCCTCGCCGTGGACGCCCACGACCCGGTCACCGTCACCTTCGATCAACCCATTCACGCCGACGCGCAGATGTCCCTGGCCACGGAAACGACTGCCATCCCGGGCGAGACGACGCAGACGGCCGACGGGAGGGGTCTGCTCTTCACTCCGGCCGCCGCTCTTCCGGCCGGAGAACTCATCACCGTCACGGTGACCGGCGTGTCGGCCGCCGGCACGGATGCCGGGGACGACGAGAGCGCACCACCGGAGAGGCGTTGGACGTTCCGCGTCGCGGACCCCGCTGCCGGCACCGTCCAGTCCTTCTTGGGCGCCAGCGAGCCGGCGGCGTTGACCTCCGGCGATTCCTCCGCCGTCGAGCTGGGGGTCCAGCTGACGACGGATCGGGACATCACCGTTCAGGCACTGCGCTACTACCGCGGCCGGGATGCGGGCGAGGCGGGCACCGGGACCCTCTGGGACGAGAACGGCACTCGGCTGGCCCAGGCACCCTTCGCGGACACGGCCGGCACCGGCTGGCAGATCGCGCTGCTGGACGCGCCGATATCGCTGCCCGCCGGGACGACCTTCACCGTCTCCCGCCATGCTCCACAGGGTGGTTATACCTATACCTCGGGCGGGTTCAGCACGCCGGTCACCAACGGGGCGCTGTCTCTGGCGGGTGAGAACGGCCGGTTCATCTACGGCCCCGGCGGGCTAGTTCCGGATCAGACCTGGGGCGCGACGAACTATTTCGTCGACCTGCTGTACACCGAGGACTGAGCCGGTCACCGCACGACCGACGGCGACCAGGCGTGCTCGATGAACAGTTCGGGCTGTGCTCCGGCCTCCGGCGCCAAGCGATAGACGTCGGCGTCCCAGCCGGCGTCCTCACGAGGCGCGCCGTAGAGCAGCGTGCCGTCGTCCAGCCACTCCAGTTGGTCGTCGATGCCCCGCTCCAGTTCGATGACGGTCCGCTCGCCGGTGGCCAGATCCAGCACAGCGGCGTCCCAGTGCACGCCGGTGGCCCCGACGATGTCCATGACCCCGCCTCCGCCGTCAGCTCCACGACGAACTTTTAAGGCCACCCGGGTGCCGTCCGGTGAAACGGAGGGGCACTCGGCATTGGTCGCCAGGGACGTCATGGTGCGCTCGTCGAGATCTCCCTCCACCAGCCAGGAGGTCCCTCCGGCGGACACGGTCGCATAGAAGCGGTGCTCCCCGGAGAAGGTCACGCCCCAGACGTTCCTGTCGATGGCCGTCAACGGCCGTCCGTCCACGGTGATGACGAAATCCTGCAGATTCCCGTAGTCCCGGCCGTCGGGAGCCTTGACGGTGGTCTCGGTCGAGAACGAGTCGGCGGCATACGAGTGACCCGTGACAAAGGCCGTCGTCGCGATCAGACCGTCCTCAGACACCCGGGTCCTGCTGGGAATACCGGCGAGGGGCCACGTGGTGACAGGACCGCCACCGGTCTCGTACACCTGCGTTTCGAAGGTGGTGGGGATCCCGCGCACGGTCCGTAGACACGAGAGGTAGTCACCGGCCACGTCCACTCGGTCACACGGTTGACTCGTCACGTCGCGCGCCCCGTCCGGGTCGGACAACGCCACCGAGGCCACCATCCCGTAGCCCTCGCCGGCGGCGGTGTTCCGAAAGGTGATGTGCGGACCTGTTGGCAGGCTCGCCGAGACCCTGGCAGTCGAGGCGCCCGTGGTGCGTTGCTGGTGCTCGTGCGCGGCGTGGACGCCGTAGAGTCCGGCGCCGCCCACGGACACGGTCGCGATGGCGCCGAGGACCAACCACCGACCGCGCCCCGAGAGCACCGTCACGGTCGGGTCACCAGCCACCACGCCACCGGCAGAACCAGCAGAAGGACGACGGCGGCCCCCACCATGGTGGGCACCGGACCGAACAGGACCCACAGGACGCCGAAACCGGTTGACGCCAGCAGCCGGGTGACCGCGACGACCGTCTGGGCCGCCCCGATGCCGGTGGCGGTCCGCCCCGGAGCCGAGAACTGGCCCGCGAGCGCCGCCAGGACACCGTCGGTGGCGGCGTAGAAGCCGCCCAGCATCACCAGGCTCAGGACCACAGCGATCCAGGTGGAGCCCATGGCCGCGGCCAGATAGGCCGCGGCGAGGAACACGTGGCCGATCACCAGGACCGCGCCCCGCGAGGTCCGGTCGGCGATCCGGCCCACCGGAACGGCCAGCAGCAGAAAGACGGCGTTCGTGCCGACGAACAACAGGGGGAACCACAACGGGGCGAGGTTCCCGTGAGACATCAGCGCCAGATAGATGAAACCGTCCCCGACGGTGAGCAGGCCGAGTGCGCCCGCGGCCAGCAACAGTCTCTTCAGCGGTCTGCTCCAGGTCGCGAGGCCGGCGGAAACCGGCACCTCCGACGTCGTGCGCGGCGCTCTCCCGATGCGCACCGCCGGAACGAACAGTGCCAGCACGGCCACGCCGATCAGCGCGGAGGCCAGAGACAAGGCGAACACCACCCGGTATCCCTCCGGCACGATCAGCAGCACCACGAAGGCGAGCAGCGGACCGATGGTGGCGCCGATCGTGTCCAGCATGCGGTGCACGCCGAAGGAACGGGCTAAGTGCTCCGGCTGGGAGACCTGCTGAATCATGGCGTCGCGAGGAGCCGTTCGAATTCCCTTCCCGAGCCGGTCGATTCCCACGAGGACAGCTATCCCGGCGAAGCCCTGGACCAGGAGCAGGCCGCAGCGCGTCAGCATGGACAGTCCATAGCCGGCCATCGCGAGCGCCTTCGGACGGTCGGAACGGTCTGCCGCGTAGCCGGCGGCGATCCGCACCACGGCGCTCGTCCCCTGGTGCAGTCCCTCCAGAAAGCCGTACGCCACCATGGACAGCCCCAGGGTTCCCGTGACGTACAACGGCAGCACCGCGGCGACAGCCTCCGAGGAGACGTCGGTCAGCAGACTGACCATGCCCAGCGCCACGACGGTGGGCGCCACCCGGAAGGCCACGACTCGGCCCCGGACTGCACCGGTGCTAGTGGAGGCCTGTGTCTCGGTTCCGGCGTCAGGACCGCGGAATCCGGCCAGGGAAATATACATTCGGTCCTCTTGTGGTCGGCGACTAGTGGTCGGCTGTGGCGGAAATTCCAGTGTCGAACGCGCCCATGAGGGTGACGTCCACCCTCCCCGTCGGTAGCGGCATCGCCGTCACGGTCAATGAGTCCGTCCCGATCCCGCAGTGCAGTCTCGACGCGGCTGGGCTGGTCGGGGCGGTCGTCGGGGTGTCAATGACAGGCCAGCCACGGTCTCCGCAGTGCTGGGTGTAGAAGCGGACAACGGATCGCACGTCGTCACCGGTCACGGCGCGAACGCCGACCAGAACCCGCTGGCCCTGTGGCGACACGGAGGAGGACCGAATCTCGGCACCGGGGGTCACCGGCATCAAGTCCTCGGGAAATCCCTCGGCCAGCTTCCCCTCTGCGTCCGCTGCCACCAAGGCCTCCGTGAGGACCGGTGGCCGATCCGCGGGGTGAGGAAGCCGGTACGGGCTCGCACCGAGACCGAGGGGGACCTTGGGTTGCACGTCGGCACCCTCCGGGGCTTGAGCGGCCGGGTCCCAGGTCGGTCGATTCCTCCCCTCGGCATCCTGTGATTCGCCGGGGCTCTCCGGCAGCGCGGCGGCGGACGGCGCAGGGATTGGTGCCTGGCTCAACCCGGACGACGGAGACGGAGACGGCGAGGGTGTCGGCGACGCCGGATGTCCCGAATAGTCGTCCATCACCCTCGTCGGTGAGGGGCGGGAAAGTGTCAGCACGAGAATGCCCACGACGGCGGCCACGATCACCATGACGGCGATACCTCTGGCCCAGCGACGGACAGTCATGCAAGCTCCCGAAGGCAGACGTGGCGAATAGCGGCTTCATCGCCAGATTATGGGGATCCCGGGGGCCGACCCAGAGTGATGGGCTCCTGCTCCAGACGCCCTTCCCGCTCCCGCACGGGTGATCGGGGCGAACCGGTACGCGGAGAAGCACGTGGTCCCGTCAACCCTCTACTCGACTGCTGCGCGATTCGTCTCCGAGACACGATCCTCTGTTGCCGCCCAACCATCCGGACCCTAGGTTGAGGTTCACGGTCCGCCCGTTACCCCCGACGCGGCAGAGACATCGCCATCCCCGGTGACCGACTGGTGACCGATACTGTCCGGGAGCACCTTGATGACCATCCTCCATACCGAACCATCGTGGCTGTCCGCGCGCGTCGAGCCCTCGGCCGACGTCGGCCCCGGAGCCGAACTCGGCGCGGGTGCCGTGGTGTGGCACCTCGCCCAGGTGCGCGAGAACTGCGTCATCGGCGCCGGTTGCACCATCGGTCGTGGCGCCTATATCGGTCCGGGCGTCGAACTGGGACGAAACTGCAAAATTCAGAACCACGCCCTCGTCTACGAACCGGCGCGGTTGGCGGACGGCGTCTTCATCGGTCCCGCAGCTGTGCTGACCAACGACGAATTCCCGCGCGCCACCAACCCGGACGGCAGCCTGAAACGCGGCGACGACTGGACACGCGTCAGCGTCACCATCGGCACCGGCGCCTCTATCGGCGCACGCGCCGTCTGCATCGCCCCGGTGACCATCGGCGCGTGGGCCACGGTGGCCGCCGGCGCCGTGGTCACCAAGGACGTCCCCGATCACGCCCTCGTCTTGGGTGTGCCGGCCCGGCAGGTCGGCTGGGTCGGCAAGGCCGGACGACCGCTCGTGGCCGACGGCACCGACTGGCGCTGCCCCCTCACCGGCGAGCGCTACCGGGAGACCGCGTCAGGGCTGGAGACTCTGGAGCCGGTGGAGACTGCGGAGACGGCGGAACGACCGTGACGACCGACCCGCCACTCGAGAGTCCAGGTGAGAGTCCGCGTGAGTCTCCACGTGAAACTCCGCGCCGTGCCACGGCACCGGACCACCACTCGCCACCGGAAGCCCTGGAGGACCAGGCCATGACCCATGCCGAGACACGCGTCGACGCCCGTATCGATCTCGGGGGCCTCGTGATCGACCTCATGGACGAGCAGGCCGCCGTCGAATCGATCCTCTCCCGTACCGCCCAGCCGGCGGCGGCCGACCGGCCGGCGGACCCGGGGCGGGCCGGTGACCCACCGCTGGCCGTCGTGTCCGCGAACCTGGACCATGTGGTCCAGTTCGGTCACGACGGCCGATGGCGGCGCACGCTGGGCGACTCTCTGCGCCCCACCCTGACGGACGTCCGCGGTGAGGCGGCCCGCGTGGACTGGCTCACGCTTCTGGACGGGGCGCCGTTGGTGGCCCAGGCTCAGCGACTCACCGGCCGCCCCTGGCCGCGACTGGCCGGGAGCGACCTGATCGGGCCCTTGCTGGATGCGGCGGAGGCAGAGGGCGTCACCGTCGGTTTCCTGGGAGGCTCCTATCTGGTCCAGCGCCTGTTGTCGCGGCAACTCGTCCGCACCCGCCCGGGCCTGGTCATCGCCGGCATGTGGTCTCCGGACCGCAGTGAACTGGCGGATGAGCGGGCGTCCCTCCGGTTGGCGGCGTCCATCGCCGACGCCGGTGTGCAACTGCTCATCGTCGGCCTCGGCAAACCGCGGCAAGAACTCTGGATCTCCCGCTACGGCCCCTCGACGGGAGCCACGGTGCTGCTCGCTTTCGGGGCCGTCGTCGACTTCCTGGCCGACGCCATCCAGCGCGCTCCTCGGCTGGCCAGTGAGAACGGTCTCGAGTGGGCCTGGCGGCTGGCCCGTGAACCCCGGCGGTTGGCCAGGCGCTATCTTCTGGACGATCCTCCTGGTCTGGTCCAGATTCGACGGCACAGCAGGCTGCTCTCACCGAGCGACACCGCTGACGGTGCCCGTGAACCGGTGACGACGGCGACCGCCTTGGTTCCGCAGCGGCGGGCAGAGAGCCACACCACCGCAAGCATGGGGTCGTTCGTCTCACCGGGGCGCCGAGCGGAGGTCGCCGTCGTGACGGTGACCTATAACAGCGAGTCCGCCATCGATCAGTTCGTGGCGAGTCTGCGCCGCGAGGCCTCGAGCATCCGACTGCGACTCATCGTGGCCGACAACGACTCCACGGACCGCACCGTTGAACGACTACGCGCCCATCCCGACGTCGTGGTGGTCCCCACGGGTGGCAACCTCGGGTATGCGGCCGGCATCAACACGGCGAACCGCGCCGCCGGGGAGTCCGAGGCGGTGCTCATCCTCAACCCCGACCTCGAGGTGCTGCCCGGGTCGGTGGCCAGACTGCTCGCCGAGATCCGCTCCGGTGAGGCGAACGTGGTGGTGCCTCGGCTCGTCGATCCGGACGGCGAGACGCAACTCTCGCTGCGCCGCGAGCCCAGCGTCACTCGGGCTCTCGGCGATGCAGTTTTCGGTTCGTGCTGGCCTCAGCGTCCTTCCGCCCTGGCCGAGATCGATGCGGCCCCGGAGAGCTACCAGTTCGGTCACGAGGTGGACTGGGCCACGGGTGCGGCCGTGATGGTCGCGAGCGAAACGGCCCGGCGCATCGGCGACTGGGATGAACAGTTCTTCTTGTACTCCGAAGAGGTCGACTTCTTCAGGCGGGCGCGGGAGCTGGGCGCAGTGGCACGCTATGAGCCCTCCGCGGTCATGATGCACGCCGGCTCCGGCTCGGGATCGTCGCCCCAGCTCACCGCTCTGATGGCCGTGAACCGCCTGCGGTACGTCGCGAAGTATCACCCAGAGCCGATTCCGTCGCTGTACCGTCTGGCGATCACCCTCCACGAGACGCTGCGCAGCCATCGTCCGGAACGACGAGGAGTGCTGCGAGCCGTCTGCGACGAAGCCCGCTGGGACACCCTTCCGGGCCCGACGGCCACCCAGTACCCCGCCAAGGTGCTGACCGGATTTCCCCGGGGCGCCGTCATCATTCCCGCGCACAACGAGGCGGCCGTGATTTCGCGAACCCTCGCCGCTCTGGACCCCGTCCTGCGCACGGGGCGAGTCGAAGTCATCGTGGTCTGCAACGGGTGCACGGACGCCACGGCCGAGTTGGCGGCCGCTGTTCCGGGCGTCCAGGTGATCGAGTCTCCCGTACCGTCCAAGACGGCGGCGATGAATACCGGAGACGACCGGGCGACCCAATGGCCGCGTGTGTACCTGGACGCCGACACGGAGATCAGCCCGACGGCGTTGCGCAAGCTCCTGGAACAGCTGCGGGATCCCGTGCTGGCCGCCCGTCCGTCCTTCCGATACGACGACACCGGGGCCTCGCTGCCCGTCCGAGCGTATTACCGAGCGCGGCGTCGGTTGCCGAGCACCACACGGGCACTGTGGGGAGCCGGCGTCTTCGGACTGACGGAGGCCGGTCACGCCAGGTTCGGACGCTTTCCGGAGGTCACGGCCGACGACTACTTCGTGGACCAGCAGTTCTCCGCCCAGGAGAAAGCCATCGTGGCCACTCCGCCGGTCCTGGTGCGTACGCCCCGGAACGTCTCGTCGCTGCTGCAGGTGCTGCGCCGAAACCATCGCGGCCCCGCTGAGCAACGAGAAGCTCAGGAGGCGGACGTGGCGGTGACCGGCCGTGGGGACTCCGCCTCGGTGTCGACCACCGGCACCAGCCGATCGACAGCGTGGGAACTGGTGCGGTCCGTCAGAGGTCCCGTGAGCATCATGGATGCGCTGTCCTACGGCTCACTGGCGATGGCCCCGCGCCTTCATCACCGCTCACGCCATCTCCGGACGGCCGCAGAGACGGTCTGGGAACGTGACGAGAGCAGCAGAGGGGCCCAGCCCGGGGTGGCTCAGGGTTCGCAGGAGTCAGCGGCGATCTCGTAGAGATGCACCGTCGTCTCGTCCGGGAACCCGTCGGTGAACTGGCCATCGTGGACGGTGAGACGCCGATTCTCACCGACGACGTTCACCGTCGCGTCCCGCACGCAGTCAAGACGGAACCTCGCGCCTCCGGGTTCGGGGCTGGCAGCAGTGCTGAGGATGTAGAGGGATCCCTGATGCCAGGTGACCGTGGCGTCCACATCGCCCTCCACCTGCACGGCACCCTCGATGGTCGGCGCATTGAGCACCGGAGCCATCGACGTGACCTCCGCGTTGATGTCACTCACTCCCTCGAGGAGTGCTGATCCGCAGTCCCGGAGCACATGGAACGTGGGACAGGGCCCCCCGAAGCTGTGACCGAAGTAGACGATTCCCCGTGCTCCGTGAACGAGGCTGCTCCAGACGGCCGCGCGGATCTGAGCCACACTGGGAGGGGCTTCCGTCCCGTCCTGGAACGGTTGGCCGATCTCGATGAACGCCCAGACCGGCTTACTGCCGCGGGGCTCCATGAGGTTCCTCAATCGTTGAACCGTCCACCCGTAGTTGGCTGGAAGGCGACATTCCGACGCGGTGAGAGCCCGTGGCTCCGGCAGCGTGGTGCCACCTTCGTGAACGGCGCAGATGTTCGGGTCCGTGAACCAGTAATTGTCCGCCGAGACCACATCCTGGGGTCCGCTGACGAATCGACTGGCCTCGTGATCCGAGAACCAGAACGTCACGCCCTTGCCGTAGTTGGCATAGGTCATCACGCCCGGTTCGACTCCTGAGGCGAGTTGTTGTTGAACGGTCAGTCCACAAGGCCGCTTCTCATCAAGGCAGATGGGCCCCTGGCCCGGGAAATTGCCCGTCCATTCCCCGCTGCCGGCGCCGGCCCACATGTCGACCTCGTCCCCGAGCACGGCACCGGCCGAATCCGGTGACGACCACGACGTCAAAGCACGTTGCCGCTCGTCGTCCAAGAAATCCAGGTTCGAATCCTCGGTGAGATCCACATAGAGGTTGAGTCCGGCCTCCCGTTCATGGCGCGCCTGGCCCTCATCAGTGACCGAGCTCAGCCACAGTCCGATGGGGAAGTACTCCTCACTCGTGGGCAGTCCGTGCTCAAACCTGCCGTAGTAGTCCACACCTCCGTCCGGTTCGCTCACGGACTTGCCAGCCGAGGAGCCGTCTCCCGACACTCCGGCTCGTCCGTCTCCTTCTGCAGGGCCTTCCGGCGCGTGGCAGCCACCGGCCACGAACGCCATCGCCAAGACCACGGCCGCCATCGAAGGGCGGACCAGGCCATAGAGACGGGTGCCCGGCGACTCCCTCTCAGCGGGCGGCGTGGGCCGGGACCTTGGGTGATTCACGTCCGTGAGCCCTGTCGTCCGGTACCGGGGCTACCGGCACCGGCACGCTAGCGGTCTGGCGCCCCAGTACAGGGAGGTCAGGGGCGTTCCCGCGCAACGCGGGATCAGCCGCCGTGACCCACGTGCCGGTTTCCTTGGTCGACTCGGTTGCCCCGGCGGCGCGCTGCTCGGCTCGAGAACGTGACCGCTGCCGTGCTGCTCGAACGGACTCCGCGAGAGAAACGACTCCGAACAGCACCACGAGTCCGGCCGCCCCGATGAGCAGGGTGGACCGCAGACGGGAGGAAAAGATCTCCTCCGCCGGGGTGGGGCCGCTCACCGGCAGCGCGTCGATCACGTAGAGATCGTCCGCCTGGTTGACCTTCTGGACCTCATACAGGATGCGGCTGAACTCCGCGCTGAGGAAACCAACGGTGTCCCTGGCTGACTGCTTGCTGTCAGCGGAGACGGTCAGCTTCATCAGTCCGGAACTCGTTCCGTCGGGCGGCGAGAGCTCGTATTCGCCCTCCAGCCCGCGTTCCACCAGCCCCTCGTGGACTTCCGCCGAGTTGACCCGGTCGATGACCACTTGGGCCAACAAAGAGGTGTCCTGCCACCGCAGGTAGGGGTTGTCCGCGTTCAGTTTCGCCAAGGAGGGCTCTTCCTCCAGTTCCTGCTCCGTGGGGATCTTCGGCATCGCGAGCGCGAACGTTGCCGTGGATTCGTAGGTGCGCGGCGCCCACAACATGCTGTATGCACACGCGAGCCCGATGAGGAGCACCATGGGCACGGTCACCCACTTGTGCGTCCACATGGTCTTCAGAACGGAAAGCGGATCCATGATTCACCTCTGAGTAGTCGGTGTAGAGAAGGCCCGCGCCGCAATCGGCCCGGGTGGTGGTGTGTTCTGCCGCTTCACCAGCAACCACGCCGTTCCGCCGAGGCCCACGAACAAGGGAGTCAGCAGGGCATAGGTCGAGAAGGACATGGCATCGAAGGTGCCGGCGGACACCGCCGCGACGAACATCGCCGCCGCGACACTGCCGGCCAGGAGCCGCAGCTCGGGGTCATGAGCGTGTTTGGCGGCGAGCAACGACGTCGCAGCAGGCACCAACAGGTAGACCAAGAACGCGACGACGCCGGCGGTCCCCATGGTGACCGCCGACAACAGGTACTGATTGTCGAAGATGTCGAAGACGTTGTCCGGTATCCAGGTCCCCGGGCCGTGGCCCAGGATCGGCCGTTGGACCAACATCTCCCACGCGAGCGGGTAGTCGTCGGTCCGCGTCGAGATGGAGGGATCGCTGTTGCCCGCCGTGGCGGCCCCGGTCAAGGTGGACAGCATCCCGGGTACGGCCAGGAACAACAGAACCAGGACGGACGGGGCGATGATGAGAGACCACCTTCTAGCCACTGTTGGCAGGTGAGGGATCATCACCATCGCGGTCACGGTCAGACCGAGAATGGCCGAGCGGGAGACGGTGACCACATTGCCCGCCAGCAGCAGCGCCGCCGGACTCCACCGCAACCACGGTGAGATCACCGACGAATACAGACCCCACCACACCGACAGGGGCAGCAACATGCTGCACACCACGCCCAGTTCGATGGGATGCATCGTGGTTCCGGCCACCCTGAAGAAATCACCACGAGGCTGAAACACGGTGGCCGAGCCGTCGTTCTCGAATCCGACCAGGAAGGGCTCGAACCAGTCGAGTGGATTGCTGACGGTGGTGAACTGGATCACCGCGACCACGCAACACACCGAGGATCCGGTCAGGAGCCACCCCACCGCCCTGCGGACATCCTCTTTGGAGGTGAGCACCTGCGTCACCGACAGGGTCAGGCCCATTCCGGCGAAGATCAGGAGAAGCCACCGGTCGGCGGAAGCCCGGCCCACCGCATCGGTGGCACCACTGAGCCCGGCGAACATGACCGCATAGCTCAGACATGAGACAACGACCCAGCACATCAGCCCGACCCGTCCCGGGTGGCGGGAGTCCCAGGCGTTGAAACGACCCAAGACTGCGGAAACCAGCCACAGTGCCGTGAGCGCCAGCGCCAGCAGTTGGGGCACACTCCCCGACGCTCCGACGGGGGCCAACACCAGGTAACCGGGAAGACCCAGGAGGGAGAACAGTTGAAGACGCAACAGCAGCGACCCACCCCCGTGAGTCGTTCTCCCGGCCAGCGATCCTCGGTGCAGGACAGCCCGATGGGTGATGGTCATGATGAGGCCGCCGCCCTGAGCTGCGTCAGGACGCGTTCCACCACGGAGCCGTCCGTATCGGAGTTCGACTGGATGTGAACGGCGACGTGGTCGTCGTCGAAACCGGAGATGAACCTCTCCGCCTCCGACACCCCCATGGGGGTCGGTGCCCAGTAACTGTGGCAGAGCGTCGAATCACGCTGGAAGCTGCGGTCCGCCTCGGATCCGGAAGCGCGCACGAAGGTGCCGTACAGAATGTCCTCACTGAAGTGGAGGTGCGTCGCGACGGCCACCGCCCAGGGCTCTCCGGTGACGGCCTCGATGCGCGTCAGGCACCGGCGCAACACCTCGCTGTCCCAGGTGACGAGGCCCGCCACATGGTCCGGGTAGGTCGCACGACCCTCCCACGGCAATCCCAGGAGTTCGTGCGCGGTCCGGCACCACCGATAGTGGCGCTCCATGGCCGGTGATACGGCGTCCTCCAGGGTGTAGAGCCGGACGGCGCCGTCCCGCATCAGTCCGCTCACACTCAGGGGCCGGACCAGCACGACGTCGGAGTCCACATTGACGAAGACGTCCGCCTCCAGGACATGGGCCATGCTCATTTTGACGATCTGCTGCAGTACCCATCCTCGAATGGGCTTCCACGGGCGGCGCCGGCTCAGGGCCGCACAGTTCACCGACGACGGCCATCCCGGGATCTTCCTCATCCGGTCTGCGATCCGGTCGGTGGCCACCAGTCCGGGAGGAATGACCTCCTGGTAGGTCCACACGCGCAAGCGGTCGGAACCAATGGACCGGAAATGCTTGACGTCGAGAGCGGGAACGATCACATGGTGAGTCACCGCGTCATCGGTGAAGCGGCGGACGGATTCGTGCAGTCTGCGGAAGCCCTCCAGATCCGGCCGGTACGAGGGGGTGATCAAGGCGAGCGTGCTCATGACCGTGCCGCCGTCCAGAAGCGGACACGGCTCTCGATGAACTCCGCTGTCCGGGCCTGGGTGTGGGCCCAGGACGACTGCCGGTCCTGAGCGATACGCCGAGCACGCTCCGCGATCGTCGTCTCGCTCACGCTCACGGTGGTCGCCAGTGCCGCGGTAAGTCCCTCTGGCGTCCCCGGCGCCCAGACGGCGTGCGGAGAGTCCAGATCGAGTCGAGGGCCGGGGGCATCGTTGAGCACGGGGACGTTGCCGGCCGCCAACAGCTCGCCCGGGACCAGGGATACGTTGGTGAAGGACATCGCCAGGCTCGCCACGGTCCGGTTGTACAGGCGATTGAGCTCTTCCGGAGGGACCGAACCATGCTGGATGACCGGAATGGTCCAGCCGTGGACGCTGTCTCCCACGATGTGGATGGGCTCGTCCGGCAGCACCTCGTGGAAGCGCTCGAGTGCGGCGCGAGCGAGCAGATACCCACGGCGGTCAACGGTGCGCTTGGCGTAGTACACCACTCCTCGGCGCGGTGTCCGCTCGCCGTCCTCGTCCGGCAACAGTCGATACGTGTCGATGTCGCAACCGAAAGGGACCACCAGATCCGGGGCCACGTTCGCCTGGACCTCCAGCTCGGTGGCCACCATCCGTCCCAGTGCAATGGTCTGGAGGCCGAATGAATAGCTCGCCTCGGCCAGGCCGTACAGATACCCGCGGGGGTAGAAAAAGGGCTCGTAGTCCTGAATGAAGTAGAACGGCACCGCGGTACCGTGCCGGCCGGCCACCACGTGCGCCGTGGGCCAGCCACTCGCCACAACGGCATCGAAGTGGTCGAGTCCATCCGCCGCGCTGGCGATGCTGGCCGTCAGGCCCGGCCAGCTCTGCCGCAGCGTGGACTCATGGCGGGACACATCATCCGAGTGGGGGTCGTACAGCACCACCGTGCAGTCGTGCCCTCGGTCCTCCATCGCTGAGACCATCCGGAACAGCGTGGTGTGGCCTCCGGAGCCGCGGCTGGGCGGAAAGCAGACCCACCCGATCCGCAGTCGTTCTGCCGTTCGTCCCTGTTCGACGGGCAGCGCTGGCAACTCCGGCAGCGCTGGGCCGGAGTACACGTCTTCCGGTCGCATCGGCAGGGTCGGTTCATCACCGCCACAGGCTTCGTTGATGCTCTTCAGTCCGCGCCTGGCCACAGCTTGGCCCGCGCGTCGCCAGCCCTCGTTCTTGATCCGGGACCGGACTGCCGCTGCGTACGTGGTCATCGACATCTCAGAACTCTCCATTCCTATGCCAGTTCCGCCAAGCGGCGTCATTCTTCACCCGTGCCCGGAAACGCCGGACCAGGGAGGCGGCGTGGTCCGCCAGGGACCGGTCACGTGCTGCCCGCGCCAGGATGCGCTCTCGACGCACCAGGTTCTCCCGGGTCTGTTCGACGGGAAGCGCCCGAAGACGGTCGAATCGCGGTGAACGGCCCCCGTCGACGTCGATCTCGTGCTCGAGGAGGTCGAGCACCTCTCGGTCCAGAGTCCGCCGGACCGTGCGGTGTGCGTCGTCTGCCCAGTCGAGCTCTCCGGCCAGACCGGCGAAGAGCGTCTCGAACGCCAGCCGACGTTCGATCAGGTCCACGACCACATCCACTTCTCGGGCGGACAGGCTGGCCGGGTGGTCTCGGTGCCATGCTTGGTCGGCCCCGTGGACATAGCCGACATCGCTGAACGAGGCGAGCCGCAGCCACATCTCCATGTCATGGGTGTGAGCGAGATCCTGCTGTCCACCCACCCGGTCGACCACCGACGTGCGCATCACTACTTCAGCCGACGTGATGACGTTGCGGGCGTCGGCGCAGCGATCCCGCACCCACTCGGCACCCGGCCACAGGATCCACGAGGTGGCGCGCTTTCGAGCCGGGGGCAGCGCGTGGCCGTCGATGAAGTGGACCGGGTGTCCGTACACCAAGCCCACGGACGGGTACTCCCGAGCCAGTCGGATGGCTCGGACCAGTGATCCGGGCGTCAGGAGGTCGTCGGCGTCCAACCGGACGAGGAATTCTCCGTCGGCCTCGGCGATTCCCCGATTGAAGGCCTCGACCGGGCCTCGGTTCGTGTAGTGCCGGACCAGGTGAACGCGTGGATCCGCTGACGCGAGTTGCTGAGCCACCTCGGCGCTGTCATCGGTGGAGCAGTCGTCCACGACCACCACGCTGACCTCCACGCCGGGTTGCTGGAGCGCGCTGCCCACGGCACCCGGAAGAAAGCGCCCATAGTTATAACAGGGAATGACGACCGTCACCGTGGCCAGGGGAACCGAGGCCTGCGTCGGGACGTCCCGCGTCTTCTCGTCCTGCCACAGGGCGGGGACCGGGATCCGCCGTCGGCAGCTCAGGGTGGTGTCGATGCTCATGGTGTTCCTTCCAAGGCGCGTGAAGAGCTTGCCGACGTGCTGGAGGTGCCCTCGTGGCGAGGTTCGATAGGGGGTTCGATCAAGTCCTCGGAGCCCAGCTGCCGTGCTGTGGCGATGCGGGCCACCATCCATCGCCACAGCAAGCCGGCGTAGACGGCCGTGCCGACCAGGCCGCCCAGCAGCAGTTCGATCAACGGCGCTCCGGCGAACCCGGCGACATCAGCAAACCCAGCACGCTCACTGAGCTCACTGAAGGAGGTCACCAACCAGACGGCTGCGCCTGCCGGAACGGAGGCAGCCAGGGGCGGCCAGAACGAGGACCACCCTGCTCGGAGATCCACACCGACACGGCCCAGCGCTCGCGCGTAGAGGCCGAGCAGGACCACACTGACGATCAGCTGCGCCAGGGCCGCGCCGTGGATGCCCCACCCGAGAATGGACACCACCAGAGCCGGTATCAGCAGGGCCATCCAGGCCACCTGTAGCCAGAAGACCCGGCCGGACTCACCCCGGGCCAACAGGTACGACGTCGCCAAGTCCAGAACCGTTCTCAGCGCCCCGAAGCCGCCGAGCATCATCAGCAGAGGGGCGGCCGCCAGCCAACGGGCGCCGTACAGCAGTTCGATGGCCGGCGCGGCCAGCACGATGAGCATCAGTCCGGCCACCGCCGCCACACCCCACACCGGTGCCAAGGTGATGGCCAACGACCGGTCCCGGTCACCGCCCGCGACCCGGGAGAAGGCCGGAAGCGAGACCGAGCGGACCACTTGTCCGAGTACGCTCATGGGCCAGTTGGCCACGTTGAACGCCAAGAAATAGAACCCCAGGGCGGTGGCGCCCGCGAGTCCGGAGACCAGGATTTTGTCCGCGCCGAGCAACGCCCACGACAAGAGGTTGGCTCCGGCGACCGGTACTCCGAAGGCCACCGCGCCGCGGGCTATCGTCCCATCCCAGCCGAACCGCGGACGCTCCCCCACGAGGACGAACTGAACGATGACGGCGGCGAGCTGGGCGGCAACTCGGGAGACGGCCAGCGCCATGACACCCCAACCGTCCATCACCAGCACGACGATCACCGCGGTCCCGACGACGAAGTCGACGACGGCGACCAGGAACACCTGCTTCTGACGGAAGGTGCACTGCAAGGTAGCGTAGGGCACCACTCCGGCGCCGGCGATCAGCAAGGTCAGAGACATCACCGCGAGCACGGGACCGGCGTCCGAGGCGCCCAGGACGTCCGCCAGGGGCTGTGACACGCTCATCATCGCCAGCGTCAGGACCGCCGAGATCACCAGTGCGAACGTTGCCACGGTCGGTGCCTTGCGACGGTGGTCGGCGGACCGGATCAAGTCCGTGCTGAGCCCGAAGTCCGCCAGGGTCATGAGCACGGCCTGGACGGTGAGCACCACGGCGTACAGACCGAACTGTTCGGGGGTGAACACCCGAGCCAGAAAAATGCCCAGGGAGAAGGTTCCCAGTCGCAGAACGATGCTGCTGACGGTGCTCCAGGCCAGCCCTCTCCGAATGCCCTGCCCCACATTCGCGGAGCCCTGCACGGACGTGCGTGGCGAACGATGGCGTCTCATATCCCGAACCGCCTCCACCGTCTCCAGCGCAGGCTCCAGGTGAGCCGGTAGAGCGTCTCGTCAACACGGTCCGCCCAGCCGTACTCGGAGTCATCCCGCTGTTCCAGGGCGGCCCAACCACGGGCGCGGCGGATCGTGGGATCACAGTCGGCGGCCAACTCCATGAGCTGCCGGACGACGGGGTCATGACCGTCCCGGCGTCGCCAGGATCTCTTGGCCTCGCGGTACATCTCCCGGGACAGTCTGCTCATGGCCAGCTGGACCAGGCGCCGGCGCTCGTGGTTCGGCAACGTGGGCAGGTCAGCGATGCTCCGGAACACCTCGAGTCGAGCAGTGGTCTCCCGCACCACTCCGCTCAGGCCGGTGCGGTGCATATTGTTCCCGTGGACGCGGTAGTAGGCCTGTGCCGGCCCATTGACCCGCCCGACGTCGGACATCGCCGCCGCTCGAATCCAGAGTTCCATGTCCGCTGCCTGAGGCATGTCCTCCCGGTAGCCGACCAGTTCGGCCATCACCGTGGTCCGCAGAACGGCCTCAGGGTTGACGATCAGATTGTGCCCGCGACGGCACATTCGTTCGATCCACTCGAGCCCGTCCCACACGGTCCACGTCTCCCGTCGGCGGCCCATGGTCGGCGGCACCGTCTCGAACGCCGGTGCGTATCCGTACACCAGGCCGACCGAGGGCTCGGCTTCCATGAGGTTGGTCGATCGCCGGAGCGATCCCGGAGAGAGCACGTCGTCGGCCGAGAGCAAGACGACGTAGTCGCCCCGGGCCTGTGCCAAGCCGTCGTTGTACGTCGTGATATGCCCTTGATTGACCTCGTGCAGGACGGTGTGGACACGGCGGTCCAGTTGGCTGAGAGCCACGGCCACGTTCTGGCTGCCGTCGGTCGAACAGTCGTCGACGATGATCACGTCGACCTCGACGCCCGGCTGGTCCAGGGCCGATGCCACGGCCTGAGGAAGAAAGTGACCGTAGTTGAAACAGGGAATGACGACGGTGACTCGGGGCGACGACGGCGCCGGAGACGGCTTGACCCGCCGGCTCATACCGACGCACCGCTCTCCGGGAAAGAGGTCGCTGAACCCGCATGGATCGCTCCGGTCAGCACCGCGACCACTCGTTCCTGCTGTGCCGCCGTGATGTGCGGCGAGATCGGCAGAGAAAGCAGCCGGTCGGCGGCGGCCTCCGTGACGGGAAACGCCCCGCGGGCGAGTCCCAAGTGCTCATAGGCCTGCGTGAGATGGACGGGCACCGGATAGTGGACACCGGCACCGATTCCGGCCGCCCGCAGTACCTCCAGCACCCGGTCACGGTTCTCGACGTGGACCGTGTACAGATGCCACACGTGATGGTTGCCCTCCGCCTCGCTCGGCAGCTGAACGGTGCCGGCGGAGGCGAGCTCGGAGAGCAATTCCGCGTACCGGTCAGCGGCGGCCCTGCGTTGGGCGTTCCATCGTTCCAGTCGCATCAGCTTGGCCCGCAGCACGACGGCCTGAACCGTGTCCAGTCGCGAGTTCATGCCCACGGTCGTGTGCTGATATTTGGCCGGGCTGCCGTGTTCCCCGAGCACGCGCACTCGGGCGGCCAGGCCGGCGTCGTTGGTCACCACGGCGCCCGCGTCCCCGGCCGCGCCGAGGTTCTTGCCGGGATAGAAACTCGTCCCGGCCGCGAGCCCGAGCCCACCGGCGCGCCGGCCCAGCCGCGAGGCGCCGTGCGCCTGAGCCGCGTCCTCAATTATGACGACGCCGGCCCGTTCGGCCCCATCGGCGAGCTGCTCCAGGAACGCGGTCTGACCGTAGAGGTGCACCGGCATGATCGCTTGAGTCCGGCCGGTGATGGCCTCGATCGCCGCGGCGGGATCGATGAGCAGGTGGTCCGGATCCACATCCACCAGGACCGGCACGGCCCCGATCCGGCTGACCGCCTCGGCCGTGGCGATGAAGGTGTTGGCCGGCAGAATGACCTCTCCCCCGGCACGAACTCCCGCGGCGCGCAGTGACAGCTCGAGCGCATCCGTTCCATTGCCGACCCCCACGCATTCGGAGACCCCGAGGAAGGACGCGAACTCGGATTCGAAGGCCTTCACGTCCGGACCGCCGATGAAGGCCGTCGACTCGAAGACCCGGCGGAGTCCTTCCTGGACCTCGTCATCGATCTCCCGCTGTTGGGCCGAGAGATCGACGAAGGCAAGAGGCGGTTCTGTTCCAGGGTCGGGCGCCGGGACGGTCGCTGTGCTGCGGGTCTGGGTGGTGGTCTGAATGCTCATGCGATTGCTCCTTCTCGGGCCCATTGCTCGCGGGCCACCACGGACCCGAAGCGCATGGAGGTGTAATATCTGGCGCTCCCCGCAGCGGACCGGACCAGCGATCGGACCATGGTGCTGCGATCGCCGGCGCTGTGGGCCGTGTCCTCATAGATCGCCGCCAGGCGGTCTGCCGCCGTGTCCAGGCCGTAGCGGCCGACCACGAGCTCACGTCCGAACGAACCCAGGCGGGCCCGCAGTTCAGCCGACTCCACGAGCTGATCGACAGCTCGGGCCAGATCGCCGGCACCGGCCCCGCCCCGGCCATACCAACCGCCGTGCAGGAATTCGGGTGCCGATTCCTCCGTGAGCAGTCGCCAGAATCCGGCCTCGCCGTGCACCACGAGTGGCTTGGCGTGCGCGAGGCCTTTGAGAGCCGAGGAACCCATGCCCAGCACCACGTCCGCTGCCTCGTAGACCGGTGAGCTGTCGAGCTGGAAGCCCAGGGCGTGCACCACCGTCCGGCCGTGACGGTGGTTGACGGCCGCGGCCCGCTTCTCGACAGCCTCCCGGCCCTCGCCATCGCCGGCAATGAGCAGTCGTACCGGCCGAGCGGCCGCCATGCGGTCCACCACACGGATCGCCTCCAAGACGCCTTGGACCTTCTCGAGAGCGGTGGTGAGCATCGAGACCACCGAGATCACCAGCGTCTCGTCGGGGATATCCCATCGTCTCCGCGCGGCAGGGACGTCCGTGCTGCGGTAGCGGGTCATGTCCACGGGCGGTTCCACCAGATACGAGGTGCGGCCCTGATCCCTCATCCGCTGCTGCAGTTCCGGGGTCCCGACGACGATCGGCACGTGCGTGGGCAGAAAACGCGGGATCTCCATGGACATCACGGACATCAACAGCGGGATCCGCCGACCGCTGCCGAACGCCGCCTGCAGGCACGGTCGCCACTCGTAGGCGTGGATCAGCTCAATGCCGTGTCGGCGCACCGTCTCCGCCATCTTTCGCGACCAGGCCAGCGCGGGAGCCTCCGGCGCGGGGGCCTCGACCCATTCGAGATCGACGCTCCGCAGGAGTCCGGTCAGCAGGCCCGGAGCCGCGAAGACCACCGGGTCATGACCGTACCGACGCATGGCCATGGCCAGTTCGATGGCATTGAGCTGGCTGCCTCCCATGCCGGACTGGTGAGGGCACACGAGGATTCTCATGATCGCACTCCTTCCGTAAGCGGACTGTTCTGCGGCAGTTGCCGGGCCGGGTTGCCCGCCCAGGTCTGGCCGTCCGGAACATCGTGGAGCACCACGGATCCCATCCCGACGACGGCGTCCCGTCCCACGCGGACGTCCTGCCGGACGGAGGCCTGCATCCCGAGATAGGACCGCGAGCCGATGTGGACGCGGCCGGCGACGGTGACCCCGGCCGCGGTGGTCACGTGGTCGCCGAGGACATCGTCATGGGTCAGTACCGTGTTGGGCATGAGCACGGTTTGACGCCCCACGGTGACGTCACCGGTGAGCACTGAGCCGGCCAACACGATAGAGCCCGCGCCGATGCGCGATCCCCCGCCGACCATCACGGAGGGATGAACGTGCACGGCGTACCGGCTCTCGTCCACACCCAGCTTCACCAATCGGTCCTCAAGAGCGGCCCGGCCACGGCCCTGTCCGGCGCAGAGCAGTAAGCGCTCCGGACGGCGGGCGGCGACGCCCACGCCGCCGAGCACCGGCACCCCGTCGAGTACCAGCCCGTGCAGTGCCTCGTCGTCGTCGAGGAATCCCACCACGTCATCCCCACCGGAGTTCCGCCGGGATGACCTGATGGAGGCGAGTGTTTCCCGGGCCAAGCCGCTGGCGGCCACCAGAAGAATTTGTGTCATGGTCACGGGCACCCGATGGGCGTGGAGCGATGCCTCACAGTGCGGGGAGACTCGGACGCCGCCCGAATACTGTCGGTCACCTGTCGGTGCTCGCTCTCCGTCATGGCGTGGAAGACGGGCAGGATCAGGGTGTTGTCGGTCAGCCGCTCCGTCACCGGCAAAGCCGTCACCACACCGGAATGCCCGGCATATGCTCCTTGACGATGGGCTGCCATGATGCCGCGACGGGCCGAGATGCCGTCGGTCGCCAGCCATTCGAGCAGCTCTTCCCGGTTCAGGGGGAAGTCCGGCAGCACCTCGATCCAGAAGGACTGGAAGTTGGAAGTGCCGTAGTCCGGGTCGGTGATGTACCGAAGCCCGGGCATCGTGGACAGGACCGCTCGGTAATCGTTCGCCAGGGCGCGCCGCCGCCGGACCATCTCCGCCAGCTTTCCCAGTTGGACCAGTCCCATCGCGGCCTGGAGATCCGTCATCCGGAAGTTGAAGCCGACCTCCGGATAGCTCTCCTGGACCGGGAGGATGGAGGTATGCCGTTCGGCCGCGGAAACGTCCATGGAATGTTCACGCAGTCGGCGGGCGCGGGCAGCCCATTCCGGGTTGTCCGTGGTGAGCATCCCTCCTTCGCCGGTGGTGAGGATCTTGCGCGGATGGAAGGACCAGGCCGTGACGTCCGCCCCTGCGCCGACGGGCCGTCCCCGGTACGTCGATCCGGCACCACAGGCCGCATCCTCGATCAGGGCCAGCGAGTGGCGGTCGCACAGGTCGCGGATGGGATCCAGATCCACGGGCATCCCACCCTGATCGACCGCAATGACAGCGGTCGTCAGAGGGGTCAGCACCGCTCCCAGAGTGTCGGCGGTGACATTTCCCGTGAGGAGGTCGACGTCGGCGAATACCGGACGCGCTCCCAGATACGTCACCGCGTTCGCGGTGGCGATGAAGGAGAACGACGGAACGATCACGTCATCACCGGCCTTCACTCCGGCGACGACCAGGGCGAGGTGCAACGCGGTGGTGCAGGACGAAGTGGCCACTCCGTGCGAGACCTCATGGGCGGCGCTGAAGGCACGTTCGAATTCGGTGGTCCGCGGTCCCTGGGCCACCCACCCCGAGGCGATGACCCGGGAGACGGCCTCGATTTCCTCCGGGCCCAGCCAGGGCTTCATCACGTTGATGCGTTCGCTCATGCCGGGATCGCCGTTCCAGACCAGTTCGTCGCGGCGACGTCGGCCATCAGGTCCTCGGGCGACCTGCCGCAAGCGCGGAACCAGTCGACGAGATCCGCGATGCCCTCGGAGAAGTCGACCTGAGGATTCCAGCCCGTCAGTTCGGTCATTCGGCGGTGGTCCACGACGAGTCGGCGAACATCCCCGGGACGATCCGGCAGCTGGACGGGCGTCACCTCCGGACGCCCGACGGCAGCGGCGATGACCTCGCACAGCCTCCTCATGGAGACCTCGAGTCCGGTGCCGAGATTGACCGTCTCGCCCACAGCGTCGGCGCACTCGGCCAACGAGATCAGTCCGGCAGCGGTGTCCTGCACGTGCATGAAGTCACGCGTCTGTTCCCCGTCGCCGTACAGCACCGGGGCGCTGCCGTTCAGCAGGCGCACGATTGTCCGCGGGATGATCTCTCCGCTGTCCCCCTCGTGGTGACTCCGCGGTCCGTAGGTGTTGAAGGGGCGGGCCACGATCGCCGGCAGACCATAGGTGCGGTACATGGCCCGGGAATACGCTTCCCCGGCAAGCTTGCCACCGCCGTACACCGTCTCCGGCCACGTCGGGTGCCGTTCATCCATCGGTGCGTACTGCGCGGTGCCGAAGACCTCGCTGCTGCTGACATGCACGAGCAGTCGCACGCCGGCATCGCGGGCGGCCAGTCCGACGGTCAGGGATCCCTCGGCATTGACCGCGTGGTTCTCCTCCGGCGCATGCAGACTGTGCCGCACACCCAGGCAAGCGAGGTGGAAGACGACGTCGGCCCCCGCCATGGCTTCATCCATCGCCCGCCGGCTGCGGATGTCGGCCACGCGGAGAGTCAGCCGCGGATCGTCTGCCCACTGGGACAGGTTGTCTTCCGTGCCGTTGATCAACGTGTCGACCACCGTCACGGATACCGGTTCACGATCGCGGAGCAACGCGTCCACGAGATGACTGCCGATGAATCCGGCACCACCGGTCACAACGATTCTGGCTCCGTTCAGGTCAGAGTTCACAGTGCTGCCTCCACAGGTGCTGAAGTCTGGGCCTGGACCGTCATATGTCGGGCAGTCACGGCGTCCACCACCGCCGTCCTGGCGGACTCACCCACGGAGGTCCTGGCTCCACCGGCGCCCAGGCTGGAACTGGCGGCTTCCAGGACGGACAGCACGCGGAGGGCGGAGCGTCCATCAGTGGGGGCGGGCCGGCTGGTGCGGATGGCTCCGGCAAAGGACGAGACCATCAGTCCCAGCGGTTCGAACTCGGACAGCGCCGGAGACCACGTGTCGCCCAGGCGGTAGGAGATGGCCGCGCCCTTGCGGGAGGCCGCGTCCCCGAGCACCTGTTCCTGACGTCCCAGGTCCACGCCGCGGTCGAAAATGCTCAGCCGCTGCTGCGGGTTCAGGTCGTCCCACACCAGCGTCTTCTTGCTGCCCCCGACCACCATCTGGCGAATCTTCGTTGGTGAGAGCCAGTTGACATGGATGTGTGCCAACGCGCCGTTGGCCAGAGGCAAACCGAGGTACCCGACGCAGGCCTTCCCCGATCGCAGCGGATCTGCACCCTGGGCCGAGACCGAGAGCGGTTCCAGACCTCCGGGCAGAATGAAGTCGAGAATGGACAGGTCATGCGGGGCGAGATCCCAGAAGACATCCACGTCCGGCTGCACGAGCCCCAGATTGATGCGCACGGAGTCCACATACAAGATCTCCCCCAGCTCGCCGGAGGCGATGAGGTCACGCATCTTGATGACGGCCGGCGTGTAACAATACGTATGGTCCGCCATCAGAATGGTGCCTGCCGCCCGGGCGGCCTCGACCATCTCGAGACCCTTCTCGCTGGTGTCCGCCAGAGGCTTCTCCACCACTACGTGCTTGCCGGCG
The DNA here is from genome assembly GCF_042665635.1 of Citricoccus sp. GCM10030269. NCBI lineage: Bacteria > Bacillati > Actinomycetota > Actinomycetes > Micrococcales > Micrococcaceae > Citricoccus > Citricoccus sp. GCM10030269. The sequence continues at coordinate 1,067,802 of NZ_JBHTCV010000005.1, forward strand.
GCGATGGCCTGCATGGCGATCGGGTAGTGGGTGCGGGCCGGCGTCGCGATGGCGACCGCGTCGACGTCGTGCTTCGCCAGCAGCTCGTCCACGGAGGCGACCACGGCCGGGTTGCCCGTCTTGCGCGACAGGTCCACGGCCCGTTCCTGGTCCATGTCGCAGATGGCGACCAGCTCCCAGTCGGTGCTCATGGCGAAGTTGCGGGCGAGGTTCGGCCCCCAGTAGCCGGCACCGATTACGGCGACGCGGAGGGCGGGATGGACGGTGGCGTCGGCGGCGATACTCATCAGTACGCTCCTTCGGGTTGGATCATGACTTTGAAGGTGCGCCACATGATCTGCAGATCGCCCGTGACGGACCAGTTTTCGACGTAGTACAGATCGAGGCGGACACTTTCGTCCCACCCCAGGTTGGAGCGGCCGTTGATCTGCCACAGCCCGGTCAGCCCGGGTTTGATGTAGAGACGGCGGCCTTCGTGCCCCGCATAGGTGGCCACCTCCGCCGGCAGCGGAGGCCGGGGGCCGACCAAGGACATGTCCCCCTGCAGGACGTTCCAGAACTGAGGAAGTTCATCCAGCGAATGGCGCCGCAGGACCTTTCCGATCCGCGTGACGCGAGGGTCGTCCTTGAGCTTGAACAGCGGCCCCGCTCCGTCGTTGCCGGTGACCAGTTCCTGCTTTTCGTCCTCTGCCGTGGCCCGCATGGTGCGGAACTTGTACATCCGGAATCGCCGGCCTCGCCGGCCGATGCGGGTCTGCGTGAAGAACACTCCCCCGGGCGAATCGCGGTGGATGAGCACGGCGAGGACGGCGAAGAGAGGCGAGAGCACCGCCAGGGCCAGCGCGGCGACGACGACGTCCATCGTCCGTTTGATCAGGTGTCGGCCCCCGTCGAAGGTCGGCTGCTCCACATGCATCAACGGCAGACCTTCGACCGGGCGCACGCTGATCCGGGGACCGGCCACGTTGGTCAGAGAAGACACCAGGATGATCTCGGTCTTGGATTCCTCCAGCGACCAGGCAAGGTCCCGAATCGTGCGGCTGCCACCGGAGAGCTGCCCGGCCACGATCACCGCGTCGGCGCGCAGCCGATCCACCGCGGTATTGACCTGCGCGGTGCCCATGAAACTCGGCGCGTGGAGCGCCAGCGCGTCGATGCCTGCTTCTTCTTCGGCATTTTCGGCATCTCCGGTAGGGGCGGGGCCATCCAGGACAACGCCGACAACCCTGTAGGCAGCCCCGGATTTCCGCTCGATCTGATGCAGCACATAGCGGACGTCGGCCGACTGGCCCACCACCACGACGTCGGACAGCGCCCGGCCGTGGATGCGGCCCCGGTGCAGCCACGTCCGCCAGAGCCACCGGTTCACCAGGAGCCCGGCCAATCCGGCGGGGAAAGCGATCAACAGGTAATACCGGCCACCGATGCCATCGATCAGCAGAGCCAGGATGGCGTACACGCCGGCGGTGGCGGCCGTGGCATCGATCACGCGTTTGTACTCTGCAGAGCCGACGGCCATACCGCGTGGTGAGCGAGTACGGAACAGCTGAAGCAGGATGGTCCAGAGGACCACCACGACTCCAGCGACGACGACGGCCGGCCGGTCCGGGTCGGTGAACGCCTGCATGGAGACGTATCCCGCCAGGGCGCTGGCGAGAACCACCACCGTGACGTCCGTCAGCAGGACGCCGCGGCGGTAGCGGTCACGCCAGTACGTGGCGGTGCGCGATGCTGACGCGACCGCAGGTGCGGAAGAGGCTGGGCCAGCTGAAGACACTGCACCAGCTGCGGAGACGGTGGACGGAGACGGTGCACGGAACGGCGGTTCGCTGTCGTGCGGGGGGACGGTTACGCGCTCGAGGGCCTGGGACATGGTCAGATCCCGGACCCGTGCCGGCGCGCGGCAAAAGAATCATCGTGCATGGAGAACTCCCACCGGGGGTTGGTGGGGGACCCGCCCATGAGCGTGGCGACTGGTCCCCGAGGTGGGTTGCCGGGGATGGACAACCCGTTCGGACACCTCGAGCGTAGGTTCGCCACCGCTCGTTCCACACCCGTATCGGCGTACTCGATTCGCTCCCGGGAAGCACGTGCGAGGTACCTGTCGGCTCCCTACGGTTACCCGTGTGCCGCACCGAAACCGCCCTACCCGCGAAGTACCGGTACTGACCGGTACCCGTCAGTACTGGTCAGTGCCTGTCAGTACTGGTCTGTGCCCGTCAGTACTGCAGGTCGCGCAGTTCGGACCGGTCCGTGATGCCGAGCTTCGTGAACACCCGGTACAGGTGACCCTCCACGGTCCGCTGGGAGACGAACAGCTGATCGGCCACGGCGGCGTTGCTCATACCGCGGGCAGCCAGGTCGACGATCTCCTGTTCCCGGGCGGTCAGCTCACCCAAGGCCATGGCTCCGGCCACGAACGGCGGAAACACCACGCCGGCCTGGTTCTGCAAGCGTTTCAGCCGGCGCAGTACCTCGCCGCGACGACGGAGGTCGCCTGCCTGATGGTGCACCAACACCAGGCGAGCCCAGCACAACGCTGCGGGCAGGAGTTGGCCCTCCGCCGTCGTCGTTTCGGCCGCCGCTGCCAAGGCCCGAGGGTCCTGCCCCAATGCGGGATCCATAACCCGGGCGATGGCGGTGGCCCGTGGCCCTTCGGTGACCGCGGCTACCGCATGCAGTTCCTCGAGCAGCGTTCGGTCCACCGCCAATGGATCCCGGAGCAGGATTGCCGAGTACAGGATCTCCTGGCGGATGACGGGAAAGATCTCTAAGGCCGGATCGTCGAGGATGCGACGCCACATCGGGATATCCTCTCCCGCCGCGTCCGCGTTGAGCTCCTCCACAATGCTGAAGCGGGCCAACGCCAGCAACCACCGGCTCCGGGCACCGTACTGCGGCTGGCGAGCACGTTCCTCCACGGTGGGATTCGGCGCGCCAACCGTCAATGCTGCCAGGTCCGGGGCCAGCAGCGCCTCTACGAACGGCAGTAGCTGGCACGGGTCGGAGGCACGCAATTCGATGACGGCGTCCTCGCGACGACGAGGCCCGTGGGCCGGCTGTCCAGTTGCGGACTCCACCAGGTCCCGCAGCGCCAGGACAGTGCCGGAGCGGTGGTGCCATTGACGTGGTTCCAGGTCGTCTTGAGTTTCGAGAACACGAGTCGCCTCCTCCAGGTGTCCGCTCACCAAATAGCCGATGACCAACTGCACCAGCGCGTGAAGGCCGAATCGTGCCGAGAGCTTGGGGGCGGCCGAGGCCCGGTCATAGGCCTCCATAGCTGCCGGCATCGCCGACGTCGCCCGTCCCTTCATCGCCAGAACGTCAGACTGCAAGAGCAGCATGATGACTCGCATGCCGTCCGACGTGGCCGGATCGTCCATAGCCCGCTTGCAGGCGTCGAGCAGGGAGTCCCTCTGTTCGACTGTGCCATCGTCCACGAGGAGTTCGACGACGCCCGCCACAGGGCCGTCCATCACCGTCGGCTCTGGATGCTTCGCCAGCATGCGGGAGATCAGCATCGGCAGTGCCTTCCCGGGTTCCGCGACTTCCCCGCTACGCACGTGTTCCACTGCCAGAAGAGAAAGCACTTCAACGGTGAAGTCTGCGTCCACCGATCGGACGGCCAGATTCTCGAGCTCCGTCCGGCCCGCCCACGTGCGTCCGCCCATCAACATCAGTTCTGCCATCAACAGTGCGGCCCGAGGGCTGCGATCCTCTGCCAGGGCCGGGGCCAGAGCACGAGCCGTGGGCCAATCCTTGAGCTGCAAGGCACGGTAGCCCGCATCGATGATCGTCTCGACCGGAAGGACGTGTCCGCATTCCAGAGCCCAGAGCACGCTGCGCGCAGTGCGGTACTCCGGCGCGTTTCCGCCCACGGCTCGCCATCGATTGAACAGAGCCACACTCCGTCCCGGAGGAATGCACGCCCGCAGGACTTCGGCGTGGATGGCCGCAGCCAGCCCCACGGAGTCATGGCCAGTCTCCCGGAGGAATCCCGCCGCCAACAGTCCCTGGACGTGCTCCCCGGTCACCGCGCGCACCACGCCCCGGGTGAGCTGACCGGCCAGTGCCACGATGTCCAGCGTCTCCCGTTCTCCCGGTAACAAGGTGGCATGCATCGATTCCACCGTGTCGATCAAGCGGGCATCCGGGTCGGGGGCGGGCTCCAGCAGGATCCACGGCGCCGGCCGGCCTGGCAGCACCGCTCCCCCGGGCGCACGTACCAGAATGCCCTGCTCCCGAGCCGAGGCGAGGTAGGCATTGATCAGTCTGGGGTTGCCTCCGGTCATCCCGTGGATCGTCTTCACGGTCCCCTCCGTGAGGGGACCTTCCAGTATCTGTTCACATTGGCGGCGCACGCGCTGTGGGTCGGCCGGCTCCAGGTGAATGGTTCTGAGCACTCCGGTGTCCGCCAGAGCGGCGATCCCTGATTCCCGCCCGAGAGATCCGCTGCCGATGGCCACCAGCTTCGCAGCACGGTTCTGCACCAACTGGGCCAGGACGAAGGCGCTGGCCGCGTCCAGGAACTGGGCATCGATGACGACGATGACCGGTTGGGCACCCAACTGCTGGAGGGCACGCAGCACCTCGACCGGCGCTGAGAGCTCGGGCAGGGCCGTCAGCAGTGGTGACAGCGCCCCGTAGGACACCTCTCGCAGGTTCAGACTGCACTGCACTGAGAGCACGTCCGAGGTTCGGTCAGTGAGGGCCAGTGCCGTCTGCACCAGGGACGATTTGCCCATCCCAGGTCCCCCGAGGACCACCGCGCCGGCATAGTGGTCGCCTTCAAGAACCTCCACGAGTGCTGAGACATCCGGCGTGCTGCGGGGCAGAACTCTGGCTTCGGCCATTCGACCGGACTTCTGCGCCGTCATGGCACCTGCCGACTGGATGCGTGGGCGGCGGCCAACCGGGTGAGCTCGACGCGGCCCTTGAGCTGAAGTTTCGCGTAGATCTGGTACAGGTGTCCCTCGACCGTTCGAATCGAGATACCGCTGACGCGAGCGATCATCGCGTTGGTCTTGCCCTCCACCACCAAGCGGGAGATCTCCCGTTCGCGCCGGGTCAACTCCCTCATCCACACCGGATCGGCAGTATCGGCGTCAACGTCCGGCGCGTCCGGACGCCGGCCCGGCACTGCAGGGACGGAATCACCGATCCGGCGCAGGACCTGCGGCGGGAGGTCCCGCAACAGCTCGCTGTCCAGTTGGACGAGATGGCCGGGATACCCGGCTGCGGCCAGGCCTTCCAAACCCTGGATCAGCAGGTCCTGGTCCCGCTCCAGCACGGACCGTGCCAGCAGCAGGTTCGGCCCGGAGTAGGCGGTCTGCGTCGAGGCCGCGACGTCGGCCAGCCGGGGGGCCAGTCGCAGGTCGCCGAACTCGAAGGCGCTGGCCACAGCGGCGAACTCGACCGCATACACACCGTCGGTCCCGGCACGGTCGGCGAGGGCCAGCATCCGTGCGGTACGGGCCTCGTCCGAATGAATGTCACCTGCGGAATAGGCCAACAGCAGTTCAGCCAGCCAGCCCAACCGACCCAGTGACTGATCCGCCGACTGGCCCAGGTGGCCACCGAGCTGGGCGTCCAGCATCTGGGAGGACTCCACAGCGCCGCCGTCGTGCCGACGGGCCCTGCAGAACACGGTGACGGCACGGGCCAACTGCAGGTCGTGCGGATCGCCGACCACTTCGAGCTGGGCGACCAACCGGCGGGCCCGTTCCTCCGCTCGGTCGAGCCGACCCGTCAAGGCCTCGATGGTGGCCAGAACGAGGTCGGCGAACTGGACCGCGTGGGCATTGCCGTGCCGCCCGTCGATCACGGCTTCGGCGACATCCCAACAGGGCTTGAGGTGTCCGCTGACGAGCAGGATGGCCATCATGGACTCGGCGAACAAAGCCCGCTCGAAGCTGCTGACCACATCATTGACAATGCCTCGGGTCCGGAAGCCGCTGAGTTCCCGGTCCAGCCACCCGATGATCTCCAGAGCGCCGCTCTGGTCGTCGGACATGGCCAAGACCTCTGCGCGGGTGAGCTGAGCGCGGCAGCGGATGGCCTCGCTGGTGAAGCCGGGGCCATGGGTTCCAAGGAGCTCTGGATGATGTTCGGACGGGACCAGGTCCAGGCGCGCTTGGGCCTGACGCAGGTCCCCACGAGCCAGCGCGACGCAGGCTCCCAGGACGTGCAGAGAGGCCGAGCCGACCATTGGAGAGTTCTGCACCACCGATTCGGCCCCCTCGAGATCGCCCACGGCGATCCGAGCACGGGCCTCTGCCCAGGCCAGATGGCGCAGAGCGGGCCGGTTAGCCGTCAGGCTGCTCGCGTCCGAGCGTGATTTCGTGGTCCAGCGGGCTTCCGTGAACAAGGACACCGCCTCATGGACGTTCCCGTTGGCCACCAGTTCGTCGGCTCGGCGCAGTACTCCGAGATAGCCGGGGTCGAGCGCTTCGAGGGTGGAATCGAACTCTCGGCGACGGTCCGGCTCGATGGCCGCCAGCACTTCGGCCGCTTGCGCCGCGGAGACCTGGGCGAACCGACCGCTGTGGTCGTTGCGAAGCTCAAGGGCGCCGTCGCGGTGCAGTTCGTCGATCTCCGTGGCGTAACCCGTGTGGATGAGGTCGCTGATGCGCATCGGTCCGCACACCGACAGCATCTCCAGTAGAGCTCGCTGCCGGGGTGGAACGTCCTTGAGCAGCATGGAAGCCAGCCCACCGGATACCGGCCGTGGCAGCGGACCCGGAGCCATGACCCAGCAGGCGTCCGTGCGGCGGAGTTTGCCCGAACTCATGCAGTCAAGAGCCAGCTGACGCAGCCGACTGACGGACCCCTCACTGTGCCGCCACAGAATGGTCGCGGCGAACCGGGACACGGAGCCACCGACGATCTCGTCCAACAGGCTCTGAGCCGCAGTGGGGGTCAGGGGCCGGACCGTGATGCCCGCGAGTATTCCAGAACGCATCAGCGCCGCCAGATCCACCGGAAGGTCCGTCGGCCGGTCACAGTGCACCACCAGGGTGAGGCGATTGATCTGAGCCAACTGGGTCAGCACCGTGATGGTGCCCGCATCGATCTGGTCTGGGTGAGAGACGATGACGATGGCCGGTGGTTCATGAGCCGGACGCAAGAACTCCGCAAGGGACCGGACCATGCCGTGCAGAGTGGGCGCCGGCGGCTCCGCCAGCCCGGAGAGCAAAATCGACAGCGCCCCGTAGTCGGTCGCGGCGGCGAAGGGGCTGCCGTGGAGTCGGTAGATGGAGCGCTCCGGTGAGACGTCGGCCAGGGCAGCTTCGATCGTCTCGCGGCGGTCGCCGACCTCTCCGGTCAGAATGGCCCCGCCCGGGCCACGTCCACTGAGGATCGTCCCCAGTGCGCGGGTCGCTTCATGAGGCGTCTCCATCCAGCGACCGTCGCTGCCCGGGTCCAACCACGTCAGATCCAGGGGTGAGGTCTTTGGAGCGGGCGCAGAGATGGCTGACGTGGTCGGCGTTGTGGTTCCTGCGGTGGTGGGTGCTGTGGTCGTCGATGCGGGGGCGGGTGCTGTGGTCGTCGATGCGGGGGCGGGTGCTGTGGTCGTCGATGTAGCGGTCGATGAGCGGGTGAGATCGGTGCGAGCGAGTGCGGTTTGAGTATGAGACGAGTGCATGCCGGGGCCTCGAGATAGATCGATTGAGGGGATGGTGAGGGGATCGAAAAGATGCCAGACAGAGACAAAAGGGAGCACAAACCGGAGGGGGATCCGGACTGGCCGCAGGGGGATACGGCCGAAAAAGGGGGAATACACCCTAGCGTCAGATCTTATGGATCACCCCGGCAAAGGGGAAGGGTGTCCTCACCGAGAGTCATATTTGCCGGCGAGGTCGAACCTCGGCGACGGCTAGGCCATGAGCCGTGGACGGCAGTCGCTGGACAACGGCGCAACAGTTCCGCCCATAGGATTCGAACCTATACTGCACGGCTCCAAAGGCCGGCGTGCTGCCGTTACACCAGGGCGGATCGGTCAACGGGGGACCAGCCCCCTATTCTTCCACAGAGTCCGCCCCTGCTCAGCTTCGGGCCGCGGGGGTGCTGCCGGGTCCACTTTCCGTCGCGTGGAATCACCGACGCAGGATGGCTGCTCGCGGGGACATAGTGGCCGAACGAGACCGCGGCAGAGGCCGCGAGGACGGAGGAGCGCCATGACCGCTGGAATCCTTGACCCGACCCTCAGCAGCGCCGACGCCAACGCCGGCACCCCAGACCACACCACGTCCGCCAGCCGGCACGCCCCGGCGGCGATCCAGCCGAGGCGCATCGACAGTCTCGATGGACTGCGGATCGGTCTGTTGGAGAACACCAAGCGCAACGCTGCGCAACTGCTCGACGCGGTCGGTGCGGTGTTCGCCACCGAGGACCACGCCGAGTTGACCCGCTTCACCAAGAAGGACTTCGCCATGCCATTGTCCGAGGACATGATGGCTCGGCTCACCGAGGAGTGCGACGCCGTGGTGATCGGCATCGGCGATTGCGGCTCCTGCAGTGCGGCCGCCGTCGCCGATGGGATCGCTCTGGAGGCTCGCGGCATTCCTGCGGCCGTGGTGTGCACCGAGGCCTTCGAGGTCACCTCCCGGGCCATGGCCAGGATCAAGGGTCACGAGGATTACGACTTCCTCCTGATGCCGCACCCCATCGCGAATCTCACGGCTCAGGACATCACCGACCGCGGCCGAGTCTTGGCCTCTGAGGTGCGTGGCAAGCTCGTCGGCGTCGTCGGCGCGGCCGCATGAGCGCATCGCACGCCCCTGTCTCGGCCGATGAACTCGCGGGGCTCCGTGCACGCGATGCCTCCACGTCCGGAGCGGACGGCACCTCCGTACCCGAGGCTCTGTTGAATCCGGAGGTCGCTCGTGCTGTGGCCGAGTACTTGTTCGAGCGTGGCTGGTCGGATGGCTTGCCGGTGTTGCCGGCCACCGAGGCCGTGGTCGACGAGTTCCTCAAACACACCGATCGTGACCCGGAGGAGATCCTGGCCGGCCTGCCGCAGCTGGACCGGGTGGCCACCGTGCGGGACATCGCCCTGCATGCGGCCATGGCGGGATGCCGCCCCGACTATCTGCCCGTCGTCCTGAGCGCGTGGGAAGCCTTGTCCCACGAGCGCTCCGCGCGCGGCGGCGGGTGGCAGTCCACCAGTGGCCCCGCTCCCTTGGTGATGGTCAACGGACCCATTCGCCACCGGCTCGGCATCAACTCCACCGGCGGAGTGTTCGGTCCGGGCTTTCGCGCCAATATGACCATCCCCCGGGCCCTCGGCCTGACCGTCCGCAATGGCTTCGGGGTCGTGCCCCAGGAACTCGAGCAGGCGACCCAGGGCGTCCCCGGACGGTGGACGATGTGTCTTGGAGAGGATGAGGAGTCGAGTCCTTGGGAACCGCACAGCACTGAGGCCGGCGTCGCCTCGGGGCAGGACGCGGTCAGCGTGATGCTGGTCCGCACCAGCGAGTTCATCGACAACCGGTCCTTCCGCACCGTCGACGAACTCTTGGAGGACTTCGCCGACACTCTGCAGCGGATGGGCCCGTGGATTTTCCGGAACAGCTCCGCGGTGATCGTGATGAACCCCGCCCACGCCCAAGCACTGGCGGACGCGGGGATGTCCCGCGACGACGTTCGCACCTGGCTGGCTCGTCGATCCGGACGGACGGAGGCCGAGCTGTCCCGCGTGGGCAAGGGCCTGAGTGACCGCCCCTTCGGCCCCTTCGATCCGGATCACTTCCACCCGGTGCTCGCCGAGCCGACCGCCACCAACCTGCCGATTCTGGTCGCCGGCTCGCCCAATGCGGCGATCTCCATGGTCGTCCGGGTCTTCAGCACGTGGTCGGGCCGGGCCTTCCCGATCCACTGACATTCCCTCAGCACGTTCCATCACCCGTCGTCACCGCACCTATGCCCCTGTGCACCCACACACCCGCCCCGAGGAGTACCCCACTGTGAGCACCACTGAGACCTGGCCCGCCCCCGTTCAGGATGAGATCGCCCAAGCCGAACTCACTCCCTGGTTGAAGGACAAGACCGCGGTGGTCGCCGGCGGCGGATTGAGCGGACCGGAGGGCGGGGTCGGTTTCGCCATGGCGTGGCTGTTCGCCCGTGCCGGCGCCCGGATCGCGGTGCTAGACCGCGATACCGACGCCGCCCAGCGGACGGTCGAGGCCATCGAAGACGCCGGTGGACAAGCCCAGGCCTTCGCGGTCGACCTCACGGACGAGGCCGACGTCCTGGCCACAGCGGACCGGGTGCTTGACGCGTTCGGCGGGATCGACGTCGTCGGGAATTCCGTGGGCGGTGGCGGTATCACCGGCATTTTCGAGACCACTATGGAGGACTACCAGCGCGCCTTTGACGTGAATCTGGGCACCGCCCTGCTGCTGATGCGCGCCGTGCAACCCCATATGAACGACGGCGGCGCCATCATCCACGTCTCCTCGGGCGCCGTCGAGGGTCGCGGCCCCGGATTGCCGTACACGCTGGCCAAGACGGCGTTGGAGAAGCTCTGCGTGGGGGCGGCCGCGACCCTGGCGCCCCGGGGCATCCGCGTCAACTGCATCCGGGTGGGCATGATCTGGGGAGCGTTCGCCGCCCGAGGTCTCACCCAGGAGCGGCGCGAACTCCGTGCTCGGAGCGTGGCCATGCAGAAGGAGGGGAACGTCTGGGACATCGCCTCGGCGGCCCACTTCCTCTGCACGCCGGCGGCCCGCTGGATCACCGGTCAAGTGCTTCCCGTGGACGGCGGCGGCACCGTGGCGCCGAATGCCGGGCAGGCCGGCTCGTCGTCCTGATCATCTGCCCTGAAATGAGGTTTCGGGTGATGGAAGTTCGCTGACATCCCCGGCATCGGGCGGTAATCTTTCGGCACCATGAAGCACCGTCCCGTCGATATCAACAGCGTACGCAGCAGACTCCAGGCCGCACCGACCGGGGCTCCGAAGCGGACGGCCGCTTCTCGCGTCCTGTCACTGCTCGATGCTTTCGGCGATCGTGGCGAGCCGATGACCCTGTCCGACATCGCCCGGCGTGCCGACCTGAGCCTGACCACCACTCATCGCCTGGCCCACGAGGTCCTGGAGTGGGGCGGTCTGGACGTCGACGAAGACGGCCGATACCGGCTCAGCCGGAAGATCCTGGCGCTGGCCAGCGCCTCCACGGAGGACCTGCGCATCCGAGAGCTGGCCCTGCCCCACTTGGTGGAGCTGCATCAGCGCACCGGCCTCACCGTGAACCTCTCCGTCCGCGAGGCGGACGACGTGATGTACCTTGAGGCGCTGCGGGCACACCCGAACTACACGGGACAGAACAGAATCGGCGGGCGGCTGCCCCTGCACGCCACCGCGACGGGTCTGGTGCTCTTGGCCTACGCCGACGCCGAGGAGCAAGACGAGTACCTGACCAAGCCCCTGAAGCGGTACACCGAGAGGACCTGTGCTCGGCCCGAGGATCTACGCGCCACCTTCGAACGGGGCCGGCGCGACGGCTTCATCCGAACCGACGGCGCCCTGGCCCCAGGAGCCGGCTCACTCGGGGCACCGGTGCCGGATGCGACCGGGACGGTGGACGTGGCCGTGGGAGCCATCTACTCCCTGAAGAATCCCGAGCCCCATTGCCTGGCCGACCTGGTCCGGGCGACGGCACATCGGATCTCCCGGGCCCGCATCGAGCGCCCCACTCTGGACCAGCGCACCATCAGGTTCAACCGAGTCCAGGCCGGACTGGCCTAGCCCCGGCTACCTCTCTCCCCTCCACGGCCATTGCCCCGCGGCGGTGCGGCGGCCGCGTTATTCGTGCCCATCCTGGCCCCTCGCGCGGATAATACGTGCGAGCGGTCAGGATCGGCACGAATTGGCGTATCCGGACGCGGCCAGACGCACGGCCAGCCGCACTGAGGCGTCGTGATACAGCACAGTGAACTGCCCGGTCGACCGCCGCGGCCAGTCCAGCTTTTCCAACGCATGGAAGGGCTTGAGTGGCCCGCGTCACACCTCCCCCAGACTGTGAGGACACCCGGTCCGGACGGCTCAGGTCCACCTCAGTCGACAGGCTGGGGCGGCCTGCTGCTATGTAGCACTGCGCAGAGCTGTGCAGAAACGCGCCTGTCCAGGACCGGCCGAGGACCACCGCCGAGGAGATGCCGATGAAGGCTCGACTGATCCACTACGGCAGATTATTGCTGTCGTCATTCATTTTGTTCATAGCCGTGATCACCGTGCTGTTCTTCTTGTTGGAGATGGCACCGGGTGATCCGATCCAGACTCTCGTCGGAGACGTTCCGCTCTCCGAGGCATTCCGGGAGCAGATCACGGCGGCCTATGGCCTCGACCGGCCGGTGTGGGAGCGGTACTTCCGGTACCTGGGCAATGTGCTCAGTGGAAACCTGGGGTACTCCTTCGGAACCAACAACGAACCGGTGCTGGGTCTGATCCTGGATCGGGCCGGGAACACCCTGGCCCTGGCGGTCCCCTCCTTCCTGATCTCCACCGTGGGCGGCATCGTGCTCGGCTCGATCGCGGCTCGGACCCGCAAGCGGTGGCTGGACGGCGGCATCTCCGGCGGCTCCGTCGGCCTGTTCTCGGTACCCAACTTCTGGTTCGGCATGCTGCTGATCCTGGTCTTCTCCATCTGGCTCGACTGGTTCCCCACTCAGGGCAAGAGCTCGTACGGGATGCCCGGCATCGAGCTGGAGTATCTGGTGCTTCCGGTGATCACCATGGCCACCACCGAGCTGGCGTACAAGACCCGCATCATGCGCTCCTCGATGATCGAGTCCCTCGGCCAGGACTTCGTGGACACCGCCCGCTCCAAGGGGCTGTCCTCCTCGCAGGTGCTCTGGCGCCATGCGCTGCCCAACGCTCTGCTGCCCATGGTCACGGTGTCCGGTTACAGCCTCGGATTCATCCTGGCCGGTTCGGTCCTGGTCGAGCGGGTCTTCGGCTGGCCCGGCATGGGCCTGCTGTTCATCGACGCCATCAACCGCCAGAACAACATGGTGATTCTGGGCGTGGTGATCCTGCTGACGGTGGTGATCATCGTGGTGAACATCCTCACGGACGTCGTCTACGGCCTCGTGGACCCACGGTTGCGAGCCCAGTTCGCGCCCTCACGAGCCAAGCCGAGGCAGGAGAGGCAGGACCGGGACGGCAAAGACACCAGAGACCCCGCAGACCAGAACAGCGATGAGGTGACGGCATGACCCAGCAGGAAACCCGAGCGGTCCCCGAGCCCCGGGCGGGCGCGAGCGCAGTCGCAGCCGACCCAACGAATCCCGTGGATCCAGTGAGTCCGGGACTCTATTCGGCAGACGCGGCGAGCACAGCGGTCCAGCCGCCGTCACCGCCGGCGGCTGCGGGCCGACGTCGTACCGGCGCCCAGGAGCGATCGCCCTGGCGAGTATTCCTCCGCAAGCCCAGCACCATGGTTTTCGTCCCTCTGCTGGCCGTCTTCGTGCTCATCGCCGTCGTCGGCCCCTTACTGGTCGGAGATCCCGCTGCGACCGGGTTCGAGAAGCTGCTGCCGCCCACTGCGGAACATCTCCTCGGCACCGATCATCTCGGTCGTGACTATCTGGCCCGCGTGGTCCACGGTGGCCAGATCTCCCTGTTGGTCGGCTTCAGCGTGGCCGTGCTCTGCATGACCATTGGTCTGGTGGTGGGCGGTCTGGCCGGCTTTCACGGCGGGTGGATGGACACGGTCATGGTCAAGCTCGCCGAGTTCTTCCAGGTGCTGCCCGGCATCGTGCTGGCCCTGGTCGCCGCGGCCCTTCTTGGGGCGAACGTCTTCATCATCGTGGCCATCCTCTCGGTGACCATGTGGCCAGCCGTGGCGAGGATCGTGCGCGCCGAAGCCATGCGGATCTCTCAACTGGGGTACGTGGAATCCTCCAAGGCCGCGGGTTTCCGTAGCGTGCGCATCATCTGGTCGGACGTGATCCCCAACGCCATGCCTCCCGTGCTGGTGGCCACCAGCATGACCGTGGGACGGGCCATCCTCATCGAATCCGGACTGGCCTACCTGGGCATCGGCGATCCAGGCCGACCCTCGTGGGGCGCACTGCTGAACTCCGCGCAGGCCTACATGCGCGACGGTTGGTGGTTGGCCGTCGCCCCCGGCCTGTGCATCTTCCTGGTGGTCCTGGCCGTCAACATGCTCGGCGATTCCCTCAATGACGCCTACAACCCGACCGTGGGGAGAGTGAAATGACCACCTCGGCACATGAGTCCACCGGCACGCCCGGCCACCCCCTCGTGGAGGTCACCGGACTGAACGTGGTGCTGCCCACCGGCGAGCGCAGCGAGGTCGAAGCCGTCAGCAACGTGAACCTGGTGATCCACGACGGCGAACGGGTGGGTCTGGTCGGCGAGTCCGGTTCCGGCAAGTCCGTCACCGGCCGCTCGATCGCCGGCCTGCTGCCCACCTCCCCGAACGTCCGGGTGACCGGTTCCATCCGGATCCGCGGCAAAGAGATGGTCGGCGCCCCCGCGCGTGATTGGGAAGAGGTCCGACGGCGGACGGTCGGGATGATCTTCCAGGATCCGCTCACCTTCCTGAACCCGACGATGCGGATCGGGCGGCAGGTGGCCGAGTCCATCCCGCCGAGCCGCCACCACAAGGACCGCAGCGCACGCGAACAGGCGGTCCACCGATTCCTGAGCCAGGCAGGGCTGCCGGATGCGGAGCACGTGGCCGCTTCCTTCCCCCACGAGCTCTCCGGCGGTATGCGGCAGCGGGTGTTGATCGCCATCGCCATCGCCAAGCTCCCCTCGCTCGTGCTCGCCGATGAGCCCACGACCGCCCTGGACGCCACGGTGCAACAGCACGTGTTGCGCACCCTGGACGAGTCCGTCGCCGAACTGGGCACGTCTCTGATGCTCATCTCCCACGACTTGGCCGTGGTGGCCGGGATGACCGATCGCGTCTACGTCATGTACGGAGGCCGGATCGTGGAGGAAGGGCCCACCGAACGAGTGCTGGCCGAACCGCAGCACGCCTACACCCAGGCACTGCTGCGCAGCGTGCGCAGCCTCACCGACGACGACACCGAGCTGTATTCCATCCCGCTGGCCCTGCGCCGGCAATTCTCCGAAGAGGTGCCCAGTGCTACTTGAGGCGGTTGAAGTCTCCAAGACCTTCCGGTCGCGCCGGACCGCGGCTCCGGTCCATGCCGTCCAGAACGCGTCCCTGCAGGCGCGGCCGGGCGAGTTCATCGCGATCGTCGGTGAGTCCGGTTCGGGCAAGTCGACCCTCGCCCGGATCCTGCTCGATCTGATCGAGCCCACCTCCGGGTCCGTGCAGTGGGACGGGCAGGAGATCAGCAGCATGGACCGGGCCGAGCACCAGGCCTACCGGCGGAATGTCCAGGCCGTCCTGCAGGACCCGGCCGGCTCCCTCAATCCCCGCAAGCGTGTGGTCCAGGCGATCGGAGAGGTGATCCGCCTGCACGGCATGGCCCGCTCCAGCGCCGACGTCGGCCGTCGAGTGGCCGAGGTCCTGGACCTGGTGGGCATGACGCCGGGCCGGGACTTCATGGACCGGTTTCCCCATGAGCTCTCCGGCGGCCAGCGACAGCGCGTGCTGATCGCCCGGGCCATCGCGCTCGATCCGAAGATCATCGTGGCCGACGAAGCCGTCTCCGCGCTGGACGCCTCCGTGAAGGCCGGCGTACTGGCCATCATGGCCGACCTGAAGGAGCGACTCGGTGTGGGCTATGTGTTCATCACCCACGACCTGCCCGTGGTGCGGAAGGTAGCCGACCACGTGTACGTCATGCGTCACGGACGGATCGTGGAACACGGCCCCAAGGACGCCATCTTTGCCGATCCCTCCCATCCCTACACGCAAGAGCTTCTGGCTGCGGCCCCCGCTCTGCCCTGACGCGGCTATCCACCAGCACGACCCATCGCTCCAACCAGCACAACCTCCAGCTCAAACCAGCACGACCCCCATGCACGACACTGCAGAGAGGCAGCACCATGCAGACAGCACACCAGAGACGGTTCGGCCTGACGGCCATGCTCGCCGCCGGGGCCCTGGCCCTGAGCGCGTGCGGCGGAGGATCCGCCGGAGGCGGCGGCGATGGCGACCGCGTGTACGTCCAGGCGATCGCGGATGACCCGATGGGACTGAACGCCCAGTTGGTCAGCGGGGCCACCCCCTCGATGTTCAGCGCACAGATCCTGGATCCGCTGATCTTCATCTCCAAGGATTTCGAGCTCTCCCCCGGCCTGGCCGAGAGCTGGGAGCTCAGCGAGGACGAACTCGAGCTGACCCTGCACCTGCGCGAGGGGGTGAAGTGGCACGACGGCGAGCCCTTCACCGCGGAGGACGTCGCCTTCAACTTCGAGGAGATTGTGCCGCTGCAGTCCTTCGGCGCGCAGATCGGTGAACGCCTGGAGGGGGCGGAAGTCGTCGACGACCACACCGTCATCGTGAAGTTGAGCGAACCCTACGGTCCCTTGCTCGAGACGGTGGCGGCCCAGTTCATGGTGCCCAAGCATGTCTACGAGGGCACCGACTACGTGACGAATCAGGCCAACATGGAGCCGATCGGCACCGGCCCGATGAAGTTCGCCTCCTATGACTCGGGCGAGCAGATCACGCTCGAGGGCAACGAGGATTACTGGGGCGGTGAGGTCCAGGTCGACCGGGCCGTCTATCCCATCATGACGGACCCGAACAGCCGTGCTGAGGCCCTCTTCGCCGGCGAGGTGGACCAGGCATCTCTCGACGTCTCCCAACAGGATCGCGTGACGGATGACCCGAACACCATGTTGCTGGAGGACAGTAATTTCCCGCAGGACGTCACGGTCATGTTCAACGCTCAGAGCGAGTACCTGGAGGACCCGGAGGTACGTGCGGCGGTGTTCTCCGCCCTGGACCGTCAGGCCATCGTGGACACCGCCCTGGGCGGTATCGGCACTCCGGCCAACGGCTTCTTCCCGGAGAACATGGACTGGGCCCTGAGCCCCAACGTCGATTTCTCGGAGGACTTCCCTCGGGACGTCGAGGCGATCAACGAGACCCTGGACGAGGCTGGTTTCGAGCGTGGCTCGGACGGAACCCGTTTCACCTTGAACGTGCGGTACATCAACGAGCTCTCTGATGTGGCCGCCACCGTGGAGATGGCTCAGTCCATGTTGGAGGAAGTCGGCATCGACATTGAGATGCAGGGCACCTCCGGCGCCGTGTTCACCGAGAAGGTGTACACGGAGAGCGAGTTCGACGTGGCCTTCCTGCGCTCCACCGTCGGCGCCGATCCCAGCATCGGCATTGTCCGCTGGTATGAGTGCAACGATCGGAAGGCGGCCGCTGCGAACCCGTCCGGGCTGTGCGACCCGGAGATCGACGAGGCGGCGGCGGACGCCCTGGCGACCACCGATCAGGAGGAACGCGGCGAAGCGTTCATCAGGTTGCAGGACCGTGCCGAAGAGCTAATGTACTACGCGCCGGTGGCGTGGTTCAACGGGGCCTTCCCCACCGTCAACACCTCGCGGTGGCAGGGCCAGGATGAGCCCGGGCCCATGACCAACCGCATGCCCTGGACCACCATGACTTTGGCGGAGTGAGGTAGCGGACGAGCCGGAAGCGGCCTAGCTCTCGGCGGTCTCCCCCGCTTCGAGCCAGGCCGTTTCCGTCTCCTCCTGGCGTTCGTGGAGTCTCTGCAGCTCCGCATTGGCTGCCGCGAGGGCCTCGAAGTCGCCCGACTCGGACAGGGTGGCCATGCGCTCGTGCAGTGCGGCCTCTTCTGCGGCCAACTTCGCCAATTGCCGTTCGAGTTTGGCCGCTTCCTTGCGAGCGGCCCGTTTGTCCGCCTCGCTGGGTCCGTGGGTGCTCGCACCCGCGGACCCAGCAGTCTTCGTGGCCGAGTTCGCGGGCGAGTCCCGGGAAGAGTCCTGGACGGAGTCTTGGGCGGAGCGCAGCTGGAGATACTGTTCCACTCCCCCGGGCAGATCGCGGACCTGTCCGTCCCCGAGCAGCGCCAGCTGATGGTCGGTGACGCGTTCGAGCAGATAGCGGTCGTGGCTGACGACCACCAGGGTTCCGGGCCATCCGTCGAGCATATCCTCGACCGCGGCCAGGGTGTCTGTGTCGAGGTCGTTGGTCGGCTCGTCCAGCATGAGCACATTTGGAGATCCCACCATCAGCCGCAGCAGCTGCAGCCGCCGGCGTTCACCGCCCGAAAGGTCGGCCACCGGCGTCCATTGCCGGTTGGTGCCGAACCCGAGTTGCTCCAGGAGTTGGCCCGGGCTCTGTTCCTTGCCCCCGACCTGGAACGTGTTGCCCTCGCGGGCCATCACCTCGGCCACGCGCAGGTGCGAGACCTCGTCCAGCTCGGCCACGTCCTGAGTGAGGATCGCCGTCTGCACGGTCTTCCCGCGCCGCACGCGCCCGGCCTCCGGCGCGATCTGTCCGTCCAACAGTCGCATCAGGGTGGACTTGCCCGCTCCGTTGACCCCCACGATGCCGACTCGCTCTCCCGGAGCCAGCCGCAGCGTGACGCGGTTGAACAAGGTGCGCCGGGCATCGCCGTCGGGCTCGGAGTCCGGGACGGGCACGGAATAGGTGACGTCCTCCAAGTCCAGGACGTCCTTGCCCAGCCGGGCGGTGGCCATCTTCGCCAGCGAGACCGAGTCGCGTGGCTCCGGCACATCGGCGATCACCGCGTTGGCGGACTCGATGCGGAACTTGGGCTTGGACGTGCGGGCCGGAGCACCACGGCGCAGCCAGGCCAGCTCCTTCTTGACCAGTTGCTGCCGCTTGTTCTCGATCACGGCGGCCGCCCGGTCGCGCTCGGCACGGGCGAGCATCCAGGCCGCGTAGCCGCCGTCGAAGGGCTCGACCGTGGCGTCGTGGACCTCCCAGGTGCGGGTGCAGACCTCGTCCAGGAACCAGCGGTCGTGGGTGACCACCAGCAGTCCGCCGTCACTGGCCCGCCAGCGCCTCTTCAGATGCTGGGCCAGCCAGGCCACGCCTTCCACGTCCAGGTGGTTGGTGGGCTCGTCGAGGAAGATCAGGTCATCGTCGCCGGCCAGCAGCCTCGCCAGCGCGGTGCGGCGTCGCTGACCGCCCGAGAGGGTGCCGACGGTGCGATTCCAGTCCAGGCCGCCGAGCAGGCCCTCCATGACGTCGCGGATCTTCGGGTCCGAGGCCCACACATGGTCGGCCACATCGCCGACGACGGCGCGGCGCACCGTGGCGTCCGAGTCGAGGTCGTCGCGCTGGTCCAACACTCCCAGGGTGGTGCCACCGCGGCGAGTGACGCGGCCGCCGTCGGGATCGAGCTGGCCGGCCAGGATGCGCATCAGGGTGGACTTACCGTCTCCGTTGCGACCGACCAGGCCGATCCGGTCTCCCTCGTCGATCCCCAGGGACACGGAGTCCAGCACGGTGCGGGTGCCAAAGGACATGCCGATGTTCTCGGCGCCGAGCAGATGAGCCATCTACAGCACCCTAGCCCCGTGAACGGGACCGTGAACCGCCACGGCCGCGACCCCGGTGCGGTCCTCGATGCGGGTGGCCAGCTGGAACGACTCCTCGGCATTGCGAGCCAGGAACATGAGGGTCGGTCCGGAACCGGAGACCTGCCCGGCCAAAGCGCCCTCTTCCAGACCGATGTCCAGCATCCCGGACAGCTCGGGCACCATGGTGGCGGCGGGCACCTGCAGGTCGTTGGCGATCAGCAGCGCGAGTTCCTCCGCATTGCCCGTGGTCAGTGCTTGAACGAGTTCACGGTCGACCTCCGGATCGGATTCCGGCACCGGCAGCGCCTCCTCCTCGCGCAGCCGGTCCAACAGCCCATACACCTGTGGCGTGGCCAGACCGGTGGTGGCCGGCACCAGGACGAAGTGGAGGGGATGGCGGGCCAGCAGGGGCGTGAGCTCATCGCCCACCCCCAGCCCGACGGCGGCCCCACCCATCACCGCGAAGGGCACGTCCGCGCCCAGGGGCGCGCTGATCTCGGCCAGGGCCTGACGGGAGAGTCCGGCATCCCACAGAGCGGCGCAGGCGACGAGGGCGGCCGCGGCATCGGCGGAACCGCCTCCCATTCCGCCCGCGACCGGGACCTGCTTGGTGATCTCCAGGTGTACTCCGTGCTCGGCAGGATCCAGTTCCAGGTGTTCACGGAGCCGGACCGCCGCCTTCACGGCGAGGTTGGAGGAGTCGACCGGGAAGGCGTCCGGGTCCACGAACGCGCTGGAGGACTCGCTCAGGGCGACCGTGATCTCCCCCTCCGAGCGCGGGGTGGCTGTCACCTCTTCAATCATGGACACCGCGAGATACACGCTGGCCACCGGGTGGTAGCCGTCTGCTCGCGGAGCCCCGACGCGCAAGGACAGATTCACTTTGCCCGGGGCTTGGGCCGTGGCATGGCGGAAGAGCCGGCCGGTCGTCGCGGGCTGGCTCACGGGGCGACTCCTTCGGAGGTGCTGTTGGAGGTGCTGTTGGACGTGCTGTCGGATCGGTGCGCGGCGATGCGGGCGAAGTCCTCGATGCCCAGGACTTCACCGCGGGCTCGGGGATCCACATCGGCGGCCCGCAACGCGGCTTCCGCGGCGGCCGGACTGCCCGCCCACGTCGTCAGGGCGGCGCGCAGAGTCTTGCGACGTTGGGCGAAGGCGGCGTCCACGACGGCGAACACGTCCCGGCGGTCGGCCGCGGTCTCGGGAGGGGTGCGTCGGGTGAAGGACACCAGCCCGGACTGGATGCTCGGGGCCGGCCAGAAGACGTTCTTGCCGATGGTTCCGGCCTTGCGGACCTCGGCATACCAGGCGGCCTTGGCCGAAGGGACTCCGTAGGTCTTCGACCCCGGAGGCGCTGCCAGCCGGTCCGCGACCTCCTCCTGCACCATGATGAGGCCGTGCTCCAGCGTGGGCAGTTCCGCCAACAGGTGCAGGAAGACGGGGACGGCCACGTTGTAGGGCAGGTTCGCCACGAGCGCGGTCGGGGCCCCGGCGGCTTGGGCGGGCCGCACCGCATCGAGCTCCGCGGCGCTCACCTGCATCGCGTCGGCGGTCAGTACCGCCAGCCGAGCTCCGGCCCCCGGACGGAACTCCTCGACCGTCGCGGGGAGCCGACCGGCGGGAACGGGATCGATCTCCACGGCGGTCACCGCTGCGGCGGCGTCCAGCAGACCCAGCGTCAGCGAGCCGAGACCGGGCCCGACCTCCAGCACGTGTTCGCCGGTGCCCGTGTTCGACGCCGCGGTGATCCGCCGAATGGTGTTCGGGTCGATGACGAAGTTCTGGCCCAGAGTCTTCGTGGGTCGCAGGTCCAGTTCCGAGGCCAGCCGCCGAATATCAGCGGCGGAGAGCAGGGGGGCATCGGGAACAGTCACGCAGTCCATCCTACGGTGAGAGCGGACACCAAGAGCCCGCCGTGGCGGGCCCTTGGGGAAAACACAGCCGGTGCGACCGGCGCAGCCAGTGCGATCAGCGCAAGCCGAGGCTCGCCGAGCATGCCGGCCAGTGACCCCAGCCGCCGTTGGCGCGCAGCACCTCGGCGGTGGCGACCTGCTCGGCGGGCGTGGCCTGGTGCGGCAGCGGGGCGTACTGCGTACCACCGGCGCCGGCCCACGAGGAGGCGGAGAACTGCAGACCGCCGTAGTAGCCGTTTCCGGTGTTGATCGACCAGTTGCCACCGGACTCGCACTGAGCGAGGGACTGCCAGACACCGGAGCCGGACGGCGTCGAGGATTGTGTGGAGGACTGGGAGGAGGACTCAGACGGCTCGCTGGAGCTCTCGGCCTGCTCCGGTTCCGCGGCGGGCTCTTCGGCCGGCGTGGGCTCCTGGGTCCCGACGGCGATGCGGCGGTCGACCGGTTCGCGGACGATCTCGGTGGAGGCCACCTCGCGGTCAGTCTCCTGACCGTCCACAGTGGTGATGGTCCACGTGGTGTTCTTCTGACCCGCGCGGCCCTCGTCCAGAACGGTGGTGCGACCCTCTGCGAGGTCGTCGTCCTCGACCTCAATGGTCTCGAAGGGGACGTCCTCGGTCGTCGTGGTGGTGGAGGTCTCCACCCGCTGGACGGTCACGTCCACGTCCTCGGTGATCTTGGTGTCCCGGGAGGGGCTGACCTTGTCGTTGTCGTCGACGTCGACCTGGCCGTCGCTCAGGGCCTCGCCGATCGTGCCGGCCACCGTGGCGAAAGACCGCTCGTAGCCCCCGGAGGTCACGGTGACGACCTTGGGCAGCTCAACAGCAGTCACCTCCGAGGCACGATCGAGGTTCAACACTGACGAGCTGAGATCTGCGGCGGCGCTGGACTCGCCCTCGACGCTCGAGTCGCTCACTGTCGTCGTGCTGTGCCCACCGGCTGCAGCAGCGGAGAGCTCGGCTCCGCGCTGGGTGGCCACGAAGGCCACCAGTCCGCCGACCACCAAGGCCAGTGCGGCAACCTGCGCGATCACCACGGCGAAGCGCCGCGTGGTTGTTCGTGTCCTGACTCGTGCCATGAAAGTGAATATCCAGTCGTCGTCTTCTCCGGCTGCGAGCGCGGAGTCCGGGCTCTGAGGGCCCTGGCGCGGGCACCCGATGAGACCCGATCCGGCCATTGAAGACTCAAGGATAACGGCCAGATAACGAAGATATCAAATCGGTTACGGAGGCCCGGATGATCGCGGGCCGACCTGATCAGCTGGCGACGGTGGAGAAGTCGCCGTACACCCTTTCAGTATTGGCGCTGATGGAGGCCGCGAGAACGTCGGCGTCGACGCCCCTCGTCTCGGCCATCCCCCGCACGGTGTTCGGCACCAGATACGGGGCGTTCGGCCGGCCTCGCCACGGGTGTGGGGTCAGGAACGGCGCGTCGGTCTCCACCATGATCAGGTCATCGCGGGCCGCGGCCAAAGCCTCCCGCAGCCCGTCGTTGGCCTTGAACGTCACCGGACCGGCAAAGGACATGTACCAGCCGTGCTCATTGCAGAGCCGGGCCAGTTCGACGTTTCCGGAGAAGCAATGGAACACCACGGTCTCCGGGCGGTTCGGCGTGTCCAGCAGGATGCGAACGACGTCCTCGTGCGCGTCGCGATCATGAATCTGCACGGCCTTGCCCAGCCGATGTGCCAGATCCAGGTGCCAGCGGAAGGACTCCTGTTGCGCACCCACGCCCTCGGGACCCGTGCGGAAGTAGTCGAGCCCGGTCTCTCCCACGGCCCTGACCCGAGGGTGTGCGGCCAGTCGTTCGATCTCGTCCAGGGCGGCCTCGAGGTGTCCGCGTTCGGCGAGCCGGGCGGCGTCGTTGGGATGGATGGCGACGGCCCCGAGCAGGCGGGGCTCGGCCTCGATGGCCTCAATGGTGAAGCGTGCCGACTCCACGTCGCAGCCGACCTGGACGGCCCCGGACACCCCTACCGCGGCGGCCGCGTCCATCGCCTGATGGACATTGACCGAGACCAGACCGTCGCGGAAGTCCAGGTGCGTGTGATTGTCGACCACGGACACCCGGAGCGGTTCGGGCGCCGGCGGGTATTCCAGGCGGCGTTTGCGCCGAGTGTTCTCCTCGGCCGGGTCTCGCCGTCGTTCCCCCGGATGCGCAGCACCGGCCGTCTCTGGGGTTGTCGCGGGTCGGTACGCGGTGGGGACGTCCTCGGAGCCGGTCTCGCGGCCGGCGTCGGGACCGGATTCACGGTCTGGGGCCATGGTCCTCATGCTAAACGCGCCGGCATTAGCATGTGGGAACAAGACTCGCGTCCTCCTGAGCCTGCATCCCCACGCGAAAGGCGCACTGAATGACTGATCCGCACGCCACGGTGCTGTTTGTCTGCACGGGAAACATCTGCCGCTCCGCCTATGGCCATCACCTACTGACCCAGCAGTTGGAGCAGTCCGTTCCCGGCCGGTACCAGGTCACCTCGGCGGGTACGCAGATCAATCCCCGATTGGTGGTGCCTCCACAGATTACGGCGCTGCAGCGGGCCTCGACGCTGCAGTCGCTCGCCGCGCACTCCCCCACTCAAGTCTCCGGGCGCACGGTGCAGAAGGCAGATCTGGTGCTGGCCGCCACGGCCGACCATCTGCGCTCGGTCCTCGGGGAGACACCCGGCGCCCTCAGCCGGTCCTTCACGATGCTGGAGTTCGGAGCCGCAGCTCAGGCCGTGGCCGAGGGGACGGTGCCGGCATGGCCCGGCCCCGAGTCGGACTCCTCCACGCTGCCGGAGAACCTGCGTTCGCTGGCCCGCCATCTCTCGCGTCACCGTCCGACCGTGCGGTCGTCAATGGATTCGATCGACCTTCCCGATCCCTATGGGCGCGAAGACGCCGCATACCCGGCCATGGCCGCGGCGCTCGAGCCGGCCGTCGATCGGATCACCGACCTGCTGGTGGACGTGGCTCGGCGGAGCTGACGCCTAGCGGCTCGGAGCCGGGTGGAAGCGCTGCTGCGCCTGCTCGAGCGATGAGCCGGCCAGCTCGACGACGGCGTCGGCCGCGCGGTCCAGGTGCAGGGGCAGCACCTCGCGCTCGGTGGAGGAGAAGGGCCGCAGCACGAAGTCCGCGGGCGGCTGCCGTACGGGGGGCCGGCCGATGCCGACGCGAACCCGAAAATAGTCCTTGGTGCCGAGCACCTGGGAGATCGATTTCAGCCCGTTATGGCCGCCTTCGCCGCCGCCGCGTTTCAGCCGGAGGGCGTCGAAGGGAATGTCCAGTTCATCGTGGACCACCACGATGTGCTCAGGGGTGATCGAGTAGAACCGAGTCAGGGCGCCCACGGGACGCCCGGAGACATTCATGTAACTGGTCGGCTTCGCGAGAACCAGTTTGGGACCACTCGGCTCGGTGCGCGCGGTCCCGACGGCGGCGCCCGCCTTGTGCGCCGTGAGCCGGACACCGAGGCGCTCGGCTAGGGTGTCGACCACCATCGCTCCGACGTTGTGCCGGGTGCGGGCGTAGTCGGGCCCGGGATTCCCGAGCCCGACCACGAGCCACGTGGACGCCGACGGAGACGGGCTCCGTTCCGCATCCGATGTTGTCATCGTGAGAGATCAGCCCTCGGAGGACTCGTCGGCCGATTCCTCGGCGGCCTCGCCCTCGTCACCCTCCGTCTCGCCCAGGTCCTGGACGGCGAGCTCGGAGACGGTGGCGATGACGTGGTCGTCGTCCAGCTCCAGGGTGGTGCCGGCCGGCAGCGTGACGTCGGCGGCGTAGACGTGCTCGCCCGCCTCGTGGCCCTCGATGTCGATGGAGACGTACTCGGGCAGGTGCGTGGCCTCGGCCAGCACCGGCACGGTGGCCTCTTCGAGGTTGAACGTGGTGCCGGGCGCGGCCTCACCGTTGACGTGGACGGACACATCCACCACGACCTTCTCGCCGCGGGTCACGGTGATCAGGTCCAGATGCTCCACGGTCTGCTTCAGGGCATTGCGCTGAATGTCCTTCGGCAGGACCAGGTACTCCTGCCCCTCCCGCACGAGCGTCAGCAGCGCGTTGGGGTTACGGACGGCCAGCGTGGTCTCCTGGGCCGGCATCAGCAGGTGCACCGGGTCTCCGCCGTGGCCGTAGACGACCGCGGGGATCAGACCGTCGCGGCGGGCCTGCCGCGAGGCGCCCTTGCCGAAGTCTTCGCGCAGGGTGACGGGGATCTTGGTATCGCTCATGGGTATTCCTCCTGTACTTCATCTTCCGTGGCCACCGTTGGTGACCATGGGCCTTCCAGGCAGGAATTCGCCGAACTTGCGGCGGCCTCGTCGATCACGGAGCTGAGAGCTCCCTCGCCTGGGCAACGCCGACCATCCTACCAGTAGGCTGACTATCACGGGGAGTACAGCACCATCATCGCACCGGCCATCGCACCAGGAGGATTCGTGGACCAGCCGAACGAGCCCATTGGCCCGGAAGAGAGTTGGTCGGACGAGAGTTGGTCGGCCGGAGGCGAGCGGCTGACGGCCACGACCCAGGCCATGCTCACAGCCATGGACTCCGTGATCGACGGGAAGCACCAGGCCGTCAGGACCTCTCTGTTGGTGTTGTTGGCCGGCGGTCATCTGCTGGTCGAGGACGTTCCCGGCGTCGGCAAGACCCTGCTCGCCAGGGCCCTGGCCAAAACCGTGGGCGGTGTGGTGAACCGCATTCAGTTCACCCCGGACCTGTTGCCGGGCGATGTCACCGGCGTCTCCGTGTTCAATCAGGACCGCCACACCTTCGAATTCCGGCCCGGACCCGTCTTCGCGAATGTGGTCATCGGAGACGAGATCAACCGGGCCTCGGCCAAGACCCAGTCGGCCCTGCTGGAATGCATGGAGGAGCACCAGGTCACCGTGGACGGGACCACCCACCCCCTGGAGGAGCCCTTTCTGGTGGTGGCCACCCAGAACCCCGTGGAATCAGAGGGAACCTACCCACTGCCCGAGGCTCAGCGTGACCGCTTCATGGCCCGGATCGCCCTGGGCTATCCGGACGTGGAGGCCGAGATGCAGATGTTGCGCACCCACCAGAGTTCTCTGCCCTCGTCCGCCCCGGTACACCGACTCGCCCCGGTGACCTCCACCCGCGAGGTGCTGGCCATGATCGACGCCGTCTCCCGAGTCCACGTCGCGGAGCCGGTGGCCCGCTACGTGGTGGACCTCGGCCGGGCCAGCCGTGAGCACCCGGACGTCCTGGTCGGCGCGAGCCCGCGATCATTGCTCCAGCTGCTGCGAGCCGCCAAGGCGGAGGCGGCGGTCAGTGGACGCTCCTACGTCACACCCCAGGACGTCGCCGAGGTGGCCCCCGTGGTCATGCCGCACCGTCTCATGCTCCGGCGCCGTTCCATGGAGGAGTCCGCGCAAGCGGAGGCCATCACCGCGCGGATCCTGCGGACCGTTCCGGTTCCGGCCGGGTCCTGAATCCAGACACGGGAATCGGGCACCCCATGGCACTCCTGACCCAAAACCGGCTTCGACCGACACCGCGCGGGATCGGCCTCGGCGCGGCCGCCGTCGTGCTCGTCATCGCAGGGCTGCTGCTGGGCCGCCGCGAGGCGATCGCGCTCGGACTGTTCCTGGCCGCCGTCGCGGTGGCGTCCGGTGCCGCGCTCGCCGTCCGACTGTTCCTGGCGCGCGGCACCCGGCTGGAGCGGCAGGTCTCCCCCAGTGCTGTGGTGACCGGTGGGGCCGTGCAGGTGGATTTCACCACCGTGGTGCCCGGCCTGCGGGACGCCCTCCCCGGCCGGGAACCGATATCGGTGGGGCCGGCCGGTTACCAGTGGGCGGCGGCCCGGCGGGGTGTGTACGACGTCGGCCCGGCCCTGGCCCGGATGATCGGTCCCTTCGGGCTGTGGTCCGGCCGCGCAGAGGTGGCCGGCACCTCGCGGATCGAGGTGTTCCCGGAGCCGCTGAGCGACGACGATCTGGACCGCGTGTTGCGTGCGGGCACGAGTGAACGCGATGCCGCCGACCTGCTCGACAGCATCACCTTCGCCACCGGTTCCCCGGACGACCTGCTGGTGCGCGAGCACCGGGAGGGCGAGGCCATCACCCGAGTGCACTGGGGTGCCACGGCCCGCACCGGCCAGTTGATGGTGCGTCAAGAGGAATGGGCCCACGAACCGTGCGCCGTGGTGGTGCTGGATATCCGGGCGGTCTCCTTCTCCGCCGGACGGTTCCGCGTGGACGGCGGCGGTGGCCGGAACTGGACCACCTCCCCCGGATTCGAGCGGGCCGTCCAGACCGCGGCGGCCATGATCGAACGACTGCACGGTGCCGGACACCGTGTGCTGCTCATGGACCAGGACGGACACTCGCTGGATACGGCTTTGGCGTCACCCGTGCTCGGGTCCTCACAGCGTGAAGCGGCGTGGCCACAGTCGTTGCCGGCAGACGCGACGGCGGTGATCGCTCTGCTCGGCTCCGCCGTGGAGCGGGACCTCCCGGTTCTCGACTCCGTGCCGCACGGACTGCAGCGGATCGCGGTCCTCTTCGGGGCCGGGCTGGCCGGGGCCGGGCTGGCCGGGGGCGACTCACAGCCGGGCAGCTCCGAGGGGACGGGAGCGGTCGGCGAAGCGGCTCGACGGCTCGAAGCCGATGGCTGGCTCGTGGCTCGGGCGGGATCATGACACCGACGCGCCGGCACGATCACCAGCTGGGCCGACTGTGGTTGTCGACGGCGCTGGTCGCGGTCCTGGCGATCGCCGCCGCGGTGTCCCTGAACGATGCGTTTGCCGTGCCGATGGACGTGTGGGTGCCCCCGGCGTCCGTCCCCGCGGTCGTAGGTTTGGTGGCCGCCGCCCTGGTGCGAACTCTGGGTGCGCGGATGCTCCGGCCGTTGGCCGCGGGGCTGGTGGCCGCCCTGCTCACCTGGTGCTGGCAATGGTGGCCCGAGACGCTGATGGTCGGCCTGATTCCGCAGCCGGCCACGGTTGAGGCCATCAACGACAGCACGGCCTCGCTCCGCGAGATCATCTGGACCGACGTCATTCCGGTCACGGCCTCTGCACCCGTGTTGGCCGGCGTCGGGGCCGCAGTGGCACTGACCGCTTTGGTCACCGATGCCATCGCCGTGGGCCTGCGCTCACCGGCCATCGCGGGGATCCCCCCGCTGGCCCTCGTGAGCGTGGCAGCGGCCATCATCGCCGCTCCGGGCCCGTGGCCGGCCGTAGCCGTGGCAGCGGCGGCGTGGCTGGGTCTGCTCGCTCTCGGGCCCGAACCGGAACACTCCCCCGTCGACACAGCGTCGGACATCTTCGGCCGTCCGGCGGCCAGACTGGGCACCCTGGCGACCGGAGTCGTCGCCGTGCTGGCACTGGTGGTGTCCCTGACCTCCTTGCCATACCTCTCCTCCGGATTCGCCCCGGACGGGCAGCGCTTCCTCCTCGGACAGGGCTCGGGACCGGTGGATCCTGCGGCGGATCTGGGCCAGGTGCTGCGGAGCAATTCGGGCTTTGCCGGGATCACCTATGACACCGACGACGGCCGGGGCGTTTATCTGCGCACGGCCGTGGTGGACGATGTGACGGCATCACCCTGGGATTCCAGTCCGCCGCGGAATACCGCCGAACCGGGGCGCGTCGGTTTCGTCCCCGCAGCTGCGAGACTGCGCAGCGAGCTCGAGAATGAGCTCGAATCCGACGTCGTGTCCGTCACGCTCGACGGCTGGACGGGAAAATGGGCTCCCCTGCCGGACCAGGTGTTGGAGGTGGCCGAATCGGTGGGCGACGTGGGCTGGCAGGTGGATCCGGCCACCTCGACCGCCTTCCGCCCGGAGGCTCCCGCCGTCGACCTCAGCTTCCGGGCCACCATGATCCCACTTGATCTGACCCTGGAAGAGATGAGCCGGGTGGCCGGTGATGAGGCCCCGCAGAGCGTCTCCGAGCGCTGGGGTGCCGACCCGGCCCTAGCGGACTCGACCATTCAGGAACGCGCAGAAGAGGTCACCGAGGACGCCGACGACCCGGTGGAACAGGCGGTGGCCATCCAGGACTACCTGCTCTCCGACGCGTTCGTGTACTCGGAGACCGCACCCCAGGAGCAGGGGTTCGACGGCTCAGGCATCGAGATGACCGAGCAGTTCCTCGAGGCCGGAGCCGGGTACTGCATCCACTTCGCCTCGGCCATGGTGATGATGGCGCAGGCGGTGGACATCCCCGCGCGCGTGGTGGTCGGCTACGCTCCGGTCGCTGCCGTGGGCGGCGTTCACCGGGTCACGTCGGACCGTGCCCACGCCTGGCCGGAACTGTACATCGACGCCGTCGGTTGGGTGCCGTTCGAACCGACCCAGGGTGTGGGTCGAACTCCCGAGTATTCCCGCGAGTTCAGCAGCACCACCCCCGTCGCCTCGGACGATCCCACGGTGGGTGACTCAGAGCCCTCGGATGCGGCAGAACCGGAGGAGACGGAAGAACAACCGGACGACGCCGGAGCCAGCCCCGACGCCGGCCGGGACAGCTCCGCAACGGCCGGCCCGGTGTTCTCACCGGTCGTCGCCATCCTGGGTGGTCTGCTGGTGCTCCTGGCCGCCTTGGTGCTCTTGCTGCCGCAGTGGTGGCGACGGCGGCGACGGCACTCACGGCTCGCCTCCGGAACCGTGGAACAGGCCTGGGCCGAGCTGGAGGACAGCGCCGTCGACCTCGAGCTCGGCCGGCAGCCGCATGAATCGGAGTCCGCGTTCGCCGCAAGGCTCGACAGCCGGACGGCGGCGGGCGACGCCAGCGCCGTGGCCGACGCCGGCGCCGTAGCCGAGGCCGTGGCGTGGGCTCGTTACGCTCCCGAGGGAACGCCGGCCCCGCCACACGCCGACGCAGCGGCAGAGTCGGTCCGGGCGATCACCGCGGATCTGTTCGCGGGCGCCGAACCGGCCGTCCGGCGTCGGGCCCGGTGGTTCCCGCGCTCCGTGCTGCCGGGTTTCCTCCGCCGCTGACCGGGTTACTTCTGGGCGGCGTACGGGTCGGCCATGCCGATGTACTGCACCGTGGTGTACTCCTCGATGCCCTCGGCACCGCCCTCGCGGCCCATCCCGGACTGCTTCACGCCGCCGAACGGGGCCGAGGCATTGGAGATCACCCCGGCGTTGAAGCCGATCAGACCGAACTCGATCTGCTCCGAGACCCGGAACATCCGGTTGACGTCCCGCGTGTAGAGGTAGGAGGCCAGCCCGTACTGCGAGGCGTTGGCCAGCTCGATGGCCTCCTCCTCGGTGGCGAAGGTGGTCACCGGGGCCACCGGGCCGAAGATCTCTTCCGACAGGATCGGGTTGTCATTGCCGACCTCCAACAGCGTCGGGATGTAGAAGAATCCGTCGCCGTCTCCGGGCTTGCCACCGGTGACGACCGTGCCGCCAGCGGAGACGGAGTCCTGCACCAGGGTGTGGATGTCGTCGCGGGCACCGCCGTCGATGATCGGCCCGACCGTGGCGTCCGGGTCCGTGCCGCGAGCCGGGTTCAGCTTCTGCAGCGCAGCGGCGAACTTGGCCTTGAACTCGGTGGCCACGTCCTGGTGGACCAGGAAGCGGTTGGCGGCGGTGCAGGCCTCACCCATGTTGCGCATCTTGGCGGCCATGGCCCCCTCAACGGCAGCGTCCAGATCAGCATCCTCAAACACCAGGAACGGGGCGTTGCCGCCGAGCTCCATCGAGGTGCGCAACACGTTGTTGGCCGCGTCCTGCATCAGCTTCACGCCCACCGCGGTGGACCCGGTGAAGGAGATCTTGCGCAACCGGGAGTCCTTCATCAGCGGTCCGGAAATGGCCGAGGCGGAGGAGCCGGCCACCACGTTGAGCACCCCGGCCGGCAGCCCGGCCTCCTGCACCACCTGTGCGAACAGCAGGGAGGTCAACGGGGTCAGCTTGGCCGGCTTGAGCACCATGGTGCAGCCGGCGGCAATGGCCGGGGCGACCTTGCGGGTGGCCATCGCCAACGGGAAGTTCCACGGGGTGATCAACAGAGAGGGGCCCACGGGCTTGTGGGTGACGATCATCTTGTTCTTCCCCTCGGGAGAGGTGAAGTAGCGACCGTAGTGGCGCACCGTCTCCTCGGAGAACCAGCGCAGGAACTCCGCACCGTAGGTGACCTCACCGCGGGCCTCGGCGAGCGGCTTGCCCATCTCCAGGGTCATCAGCAGGGCGAAGTCCTCGCTGCGCTCGATCACCTTGTCGAAGGCCCGGCGCAGGATCTCGGCCCGCTCGCGCGGAGCCGTCAGCGCCCAATCCCGCTGAGCGGCCGAGGCGGCGTCCAGGGCCGCCATGGCGTCGTCGGAGTTGCCGTCCTGGATGGACAACAGAACCTTGCCGGTGGCCGGGTCATGGACATCCAGAGTCTTGCCGGAGCTGGCATCGCGCCACTCTCCGTTGATCAACAGGCCGGTAGGCACGGACTGCAGCAGTTCCTGCTCACGTTCAGCGGTGACAGTGGTGACAGTCATGGGGAACCTCTTTCCGGTCGGCCGGCTCGGTCGGGCCAGCGTCGGTGGAATACGCACGGCTGGATACCGTCGGGGACAGCCTACTGGCCGGGGCGAGGCGTGAGTCCAGCAGGTCGCAATGCGACACTCGCGCCCCGAGCACTGCACTTTGCGGGCAGAACGAACCGGTTCGTTCTGGCCGCAAAGCGGGTCGTTGGTGGGAATCAGGCCTGGCAGAGGCAGAAGGGGTGACCGGCCGGGTCCAGGAAGACCCGGAAGGACTCTCCCGGTTGGGTCTCGGTCTTGGTGGCGCCGAGCTCGACGACGGCCCGCTCACCGGCATCGAGATCGTCCACCATCACGTCCAGATGCATCTGTTGCGGGTACTGCTGTCCAGGCCAATCCGGGGCCTGGTACTCCTCGACTCGCTGGAACGAGATGCAGTTGCCGCCGTCAGCGGGACGGATGTCGACCCACTGCTCCTGCTCGCCCGTGGCCGCCTCGACGTTCCAGTCGAGAACGGCGCCGTAGAACCGGGCAAGGGCCTGAGGATCGGGACAGTCGATGACGAAACTCGGATCACGTGCGATAGCCATGATCGTCACCGTAGTCCGGTCCCGCCCGCCTGCCGAGGGTCGGCCGACGGCTGACGTATCCGAGCGAAAGGTGGCGGGCGAATCTATCGTCCGCTCTATCGTCCGCGCTGGGCCAAGACCGCTTCATAGAGTTCCCGCTTGGGCACCCCGCGGGCGGCTGCCACGGTGTTGACCGCTTCCTTCAGCCGGGTGCCGGAACCCACCAGCACCTCGACGTCGGCGACCTGACCGGCCGTGTCCGTGTCCGGTTCTGCCTGGATCCCGCCGGTGACGATGACGATCTCCCCGCGGATCTCCTTGGAGTGCGCCCAGTCCACCAACCCAGCCAGGGTGTCCCGGACGACCTCTTCGTGCAGCTTGCTCAGTTCACGGGCCACGCAGGCGGGACGGTCGGTCCCGAACGCTTCACCGAGTGCGGCCAAGGAGGCCGCCAATCGGTGCGGGGATTCGAAGAACACGAGAGTGCGGGAGTCCCGGGCCAGTTCGGTCAGCAGCCGTTGCCGCTCCCCCTCCTTGCGCGGCAGGAACCCCTCGAACGCGAAGCGATCCGTGGGCAGTCCGGACAGCGCCAGTGCCGTGGTGACGGCGCTCGGTCCCGGAGCGCAGGTCACCGCGACGCCCTCTGCCGCGGCGGTGGACACCAGGCGGTAGCCAGGGTCCGAGACCAGTGGCATGCCGGCGTCGGTGACGACGGCCACCACCGCACCGTCTCGTGCTGCGGTCAGCAGTTCCGGGGTGGATTCCCGCTCGTTGTGCTCGTGGTGGCTGACCACCTTCCCGGTGATCTTGACGCCCAGCGCGTGCGCCAAGTGGTGGGCTCGGCGGGTGTCCTCGGCTGCCACGATGTCCGCCGTGGACAATAGGTCCCTGAGTCGCTGGGAGGCGTCGGCCAGATTGCCAATCGGCGTGGCCGCCAGGACGATCTGGCCTGCCATCCCGGTTGTTTCGTGAGACCGGTCATCGACGATTTCTGAGGCGGCCATGCCTACATGCTACGACCCACACCGGTGCTGCTACGGATCCCCATGAAGGCCAGACCCAACATCACCACGATGACGGCCAGGGGCACGAGCACGAGCCCACCGAAAGTCAGAGCCGGATAGACCCGCGCAGTCGGATCCGGGCACGGGCGGTTGACTATTGCGGTCGCTCAGGCGGGATGCATGGTCGCGTTTCTGTGAGCCTGCCGCGTTACCGATTAATCCTTTCGTTCGAGGGCACGTGTGATGCGCCGGAGATATCCGACGATGATGAGGAGCATGCCCAAGACCATGATCGAGTTGACCATGCCGTTGGCCATGTACCCCAAGACGAAACCGACGATCGTGAGAACGACTCCGATGCTGATCATCACGCTGTACTTGGTGTCGGCGATCGCACCACCTTGTTTAGCTTCCATGCGCGCAGACTATCCGTGCGCGCGTCTGTCGAGATAAGACTGCGAGAGCATCGAAAACGCACGTGATCCCGCCTCAGCCGCCCCCGTATATCTCCACGTGATCGTTCGCCCCCGCTGGTGGATGACTGATCACCCAACGGCTGTTCAGCTCCGCGCCTCGCGGCCGCGGCTGACCAGCATGACGCGGTGCCGCCGTCGTCTCTTGTCGGACGGTGATTCTGGCCGGGATGGCGCCGCTAACGTCCGCGAGGTGGCGTAGAGGACGACTAACAGCAGCAGTGTCCCGACTTATGCTTCACGGGCGCCGAGCGCAGGCGCCTCAGTGTCCGGCAGCACCTTACGCAGCACATCCGCGAGGGTGATGACTCCAATGAAGCGGTCTTGGTCCATGACCGCCACCAGCTGTTCGCCGGCACGACGGATGTGGGCCAAGGCCTCACCCAACGAGGTCTGCGCGGGCAGGGTGAACGCTGGCCGAGCCAATTCCTGGACGTCACGGTCCAGAGGCTCCATCAGAGTGTCGCGGACATGGACCACCGAAGGAACCCGACCTTGAGGATTCTCCACCAGGACGCGCAGGTGCCCGGATCCCATGGCCGCCGCTTGCAGGTCACTGACGGTGGCGTTCGCCGGAACGGCGGTGGGACGAGCACCCGGTTTGATCAGGTCCGCCACGGTCGTCTCCTGCAGGTCGAACACCCCCGAGAGCTGGTCATGGAACCGGGTGTCCAAGGTGCCGGCAGACGTCGAGTGTTCGACGAGCTGGCGGATGGTGTCCACATCCTGACCGCCGACCGCAGCGCGATCCACGGGCGTGATGCCGCTGGCGGACACGAGTCGGTTGGCGATGTGGTTGACCCAGACCAGCAGCGGGCGGACCAGCCAGATGTAGGCGCGGGTCGGCAGCGCGGTGAATTTCGCCGAGAACTCGGGGTGAGCGATCGCCCACGACTTCGGTGCCATTTCGCCGACGACCAGGTGGAGGAACGTGACCAACAACAGGGACAGCACGAATGCCGCCGTGTCGGCCACGGGGGCGGGAACACCCCAGCCGGTGAAGACCGGTCCGAGCCAGGCGTCGACGGCGGGTTTGGTCACGGCCCCGAGGGCGAAGGTGCAGACGGTGATGCCCAATTGGGCGCCAGCGAGCATGATGGTCAGCTCATTCACGCTGCGCAGCGCGGAACGAGCAGGGCGGCTGGTCGCCGCTTCGGCCTCGAGCCGGTGGCGGCGTGCCCCCAGCAGGGAAAACTCCACGATGACGAACAGGGCGCTGAGCGCGATCAGGGCTACGGTCGCGGCGATGACGACCAGTGGGTTGCTCATCGGTCGTCCCCCGGTTCACCGTTCAGTTCGGCCTGACGTCCGGGAGGAGCGTCCTGATCGTCCGGCTCTTCACTGCTCTCGACGAGATGGACCACGAGCTGACTGGGAACGTGCCGGGAAACCTCGGCGATCTCGACCCTCA
The DNA here is from genome assembly GCF_042665635.1 of Citricoccus sp. GCM10030269. Classification (NCBI taxonomy): domain Bacteria; kingdom Bacillati; phylum Actinomycetota; class Actinomycetes; order Micrococcales; family Micrococcaceae; genus Citricoccus; species Citricoccus sp. GCM10030269. Next base: position 1,103,088 of record NZ_JBHTCV010000005.1, read on the forward strand.
AGTGACGGTGCACCGGTGTGTCGAGGCCGAAGTCCCCTGGATCGCCGGGCAGGTCAATCGTGACCGTCTGTCCGGCTTCCGGCAACAGTCCCAGCTCGGCGATGACCATCCCGGAGACCGTCTCGAAATCTCCGTCCGGCAGGTGGTGGCCCACGGTTCGTTCCAGCTCATCCACGTGGACGTCTCCGGCCATGCGCCAGACACCGTCCTGTTCGATCTCGATGTCCTGGACCGCATCGGCGTCATGCTCGTCGGTCAGCTCACCCACCAGTTCCTCGGCCAGATCCTCGACGGTGATGACCCCCGTGAAGCCGCCGTACTCGTCGATCACGCACGCCAACTGGTTGCGCGTGCGGGCGAGTTCTCGCAGGGCGTCCGGAAGGGGCATCAGGGTGGGAATCAGCAACGGCGGCCGCATGATCGAGTTGACCGGTGCAGGGTCGTCGATCGGCCGCTTCAGCACATCGGTCAGGTGGACCACACCGATGGGTTCGTGTTCGCCGGAGAGCACCGGATATCGAGTGTGCTCCCGAGCCATCCGTTCCCGGACCTCAGCGATCGTCGCGTCCGCCGTCACGGTGTCCACCTGTGTTCGCGGGATCATGGCGTGCTCGACGTCCTCGTCGGGAAAGTCCAGGATCCGGTCGATCAGGACGGACAGCTCTTCGGGAAGATCCCCACTCTGGCGAGACTCGGCCACGATACGGTCCAGGTCCTCGGCCGTTGCCGTGGTGTCCACGTCATGAACCGGCTCGATCCGTAGCAACCGCAGCAGACCGTTGGCGGACTTGTCGAACACCACGATCAGCCATCCGAACGCGGCCAAATACAGTTGGGTGGATCGGGCCAAGCCCCGCGCCAGGGGTTCGGGACTGGCGATGGCCAGGTTCTTCGGGTACAACTCGCCGAAGACCATCTGCACCACCGTGGCCACCGCCAGCGCCAGCACCGTGGCCACCGTGATACTCGTCGCTGCGGGCACCCCGACGTCCCCGAGGAGGGCTCCCAAGGCTTGGCCGATCATGGGTTCGGCGACATAGCCGACCAGCAGACCCGTGACCGTGATGCCCAACTGGGCGCCCGAGAGCATGAACGAGGTCCGCCGGGTGACGGCCAGTGCGCGCTCGGCGGCGGAGTCCCCCGCCTTGGCCAGGGCCTGCAACCGGGATCGGTCCACGGACATGTAGGCGAACTCCTGAGCCACAAAGTAGCCATTCGCCGCGATGATCAATCCGACGACCACCATCCCGGCCACCAAGAGCAGAACGGCCTCGATCATCGACTCCTCCCCACCACACCAGCACCGCCGGCGACAACGCCGAGCACTTTGCTGGCCGAGGCCAGAGGAGAACTAAGAGAAGAAAGGAACGAGTGGCAACAACTGTCGCCCGGGTCATCAGACGACCCGGTGCTAGGCAGAGAGCGGCTCATGCGGGGATTCACATACTCCGTGGCTCGATGAAATTGAAATGAGTGCATCGTACAGCGCGGGCATTCTTCGCGGAATACCACCCACCCGCCGGGAGAGCCATCCGCACTCTGACGGGCTCTCTAGATCGCCGTGCCCGCTGTGTCCGGCAGCCAGCAAGGACCTCCAGGTCCTCTCCACGTAACATGGCAGGGTGCTCGAGTCCCCGCCCACGGCGCAGCCGGTGCAGCCAGCGCCCGCAGCAAAGCAACACCGCTGGCTGGAGACCCCGCAAACCTTTTATACAGACGCCGTCCTGCGTCTGCGCCTGCTCGGTGAGCACTTCGACCCGGGCCGCTGGGGATGGATCGTCCCGCTGGTCATCACGGTGCTGGCCGGAATCCTCCGCTTCACCCGGCTCGACCAGCCACACCAGCTAATCTTCGACGAGACGTACTACGTCAAGGACGCCTTCACCCTGCTGCAGTCCGGCTTCGAGCTGAACTGGCCGGACGACCACAACGACGAGTTCGTCGCCGGCAACCCCCAGCCCGAGGGCACCGCCGAGTACGTGGTGCATCCCCCGCTGGGTAAATGGCTCATCGCCCTCGGCATGGCCGTCTTCGGCGCGGACAACGGGACCGGTTGGCGATTCTCCTCCGCAGTGGCGGGCACGCTGTCGGTGCTGCTGACGGCGCTGATCGCCCAACGGCTGTTCCGCTCCGTCTTCCTCGGCGGCATCGCCGGACTGCTCCTGGCCGTCGAAGGCCACCACCTGGTCATGTCTCGCACGGGCCTGCTGGACATCTTCCTCTCGTTCTTCGTGCTGGCCGCCTTCGGCGCCCTGGTCCTGGACCGCACCGATGGACGACGCTGGTTGGCCGCGCGGCTTTCGGCCGCCGCCCACCAGCATGGCGGGGTGCCGCCGTCGTCGTTGTTGGACTACGGCCCGTGGTTGGGATGGCGACCCTGGCGGCTGGTGGCCGGCATCCTGCTGGGCGCGGCCTGCGGCGTGAAACTCTCCGGGCTGGCCTTCGTGGCGGTCTTCGGGCTGATGACGGTGCTCTGGGACGTCAACGCCCGCCGTGTGGCCGGCATCCGACACTGGCTGCGGGCCGGCATCACCCGCGACGGGCTCTATGCGTTCGTGGCCGTCGTCGGCGTCGGGGCCGTGACGTACCTGGCCACCTGGACGGGTTGGCTCCTCACCAGCGGGGGCTACAACCGGCAGTGGCACACCACTCATCCCCCACAAGCCTGGTGGGAACACCTGGTGCCCGGACCTCTGCGCTCCCTGGCGGATTACCACCACCAGTCGACGCAGTTCCACAGCGGGCTGTCGTCGGGGCACGACTACGCCTCGAACCCGTGGACCTGGCCGTTCATGGGCCGGCCGACGTCGTTCTACTACGAGGGCTACGACGACGGCGCGAACGGCTGCCCGGTGGACACCTGTTCCGCGGCGATCACCGACCTGGCCAACCCGATCATCTGGTGGGCCGGCACGCTGGCCGTCATCGCGCTCGTCTTCATCTGGCTGGGCCGCCGCGACTGGCGGGCCGGGGCGATCCTCGCCGTCTACACCGCCGGACAGCTCGTCTGGTTCCTCTGGCCGCACCGCACCATGTTCTTCTTCTACACGATCGCCTACACGCCCTTTCTCATCCTGGCGATCGTCCTCTGCCTCGGGGCGCTGATGCGCTTCGGCGGCCCGGCCCGCCGGCAACGGAACACGGTCCTGGTGCTGGCCTTCGTGCTGCTCGCCGTGCTGGCCAGTGCCTTCTTCATGCCCGTGTGGACCGCGGAGATGGTGCCGTATGACCAGTGGCGGCTGCGCATGTGGATGAGCAGCTGGATCTGATACGGCTAGCATCGGAGGCACCGACACCGGTACCACCAGCGCCCAGCAAGTACCCCAGCCAGCCCCCAAGCAAGCATCCTCGCGGCCACGCGCCCCGGCGATGTGGAAGGCGAATCATGCAGGAAGCCCACACGGACCAGGTCGCCGACCTCCCCGCCGAGACCAACCTGACCGACCGGTTCCTGGCGGTGGCCGCCGCCCAACCGCACGCCCCTGCCTACGCGGTGCGCAACGGGGCCGGCGGGTGGGTGGACGTCTCCTACGCGTCCTTCCTGGGCCAGGTAAGAGACGCGGCCAAGGGACTGATCGCTCTGGGCGTGGAGCCGAAATCCATGGTCGGCATCATGGCCCCCACCTCCTACGAGTGGGCCGTGATCGATCAGGCCATCTGGTTCGCCGGGGCCGTGTCCGTCCCCGTCTACGAGACGTCGTCGCCACTGCAGGTCCAGCACATACTCGCTGACTCCGGCACCCGGCTGTGCTTCACCGCAGCCGACCGGCACGGGAACGTGGTGCAGCAGGCCGCGGAACGGGGCGGCTTCGAGGTCTCCCTGCTGCCCCTCGACCACGCCGGAATGGCCGAGCTGACCCGCGCCGGACAGGATGTGACGGACGAGGCGCTCGAGGCGGCCCGGTCCACGAACACCATGGCCGACGTCGCCTCCATGGTCTACACCTCCGGCACCACTGGAAAGCCCAAGGGCGCCCGGATCACCCACGGCAATTTCGCCATCGGCGCGGTGAATATCCTGCCGTTCGCCGAAGGGATCGTCGGCGGCGGAGAACAGCGCACGCTGATGTTCCTGCCGCTGGCCCACGTGCTGGCCCACGCCGTGCAGTACATCTGCCTGGTCGGTGGAATCCAGATCGCCCATTCCTCCGACCTGAAGACGCTGACCCCGGATCTCGCCTCCTTCCATCCCACCTGGCTGCTGGCCGTACCCCGCGTATTCGAGAAGCTCGACGCCGGTGCTGCCGCGGCCGCGCGCGACGGCGGCAGCGCACGGATCTTCGCCGCCGCCCGGGCCACCGCCATCGCCTACTCCGAGGCCCTCGACGCCGCCGCCCGTGGTGAAGGCCCCGGCCCGGGACGGGTCCTGCGCGCCCGGCATGCCGTCTTCGACCGGCTCGTGTATCCGAAGATCCGCACCATTCTCGGTGGGTCCGCCCGGTACACGGTCTCCGGTGCCAGCACCCTGAACCCCGAGCTGGCACACTTCTTCCGCGGCGCGGGGCTGGGCATGCAGGAGGGCTATGGGCTGACCGAGACGACCGCCCCGGCCACCCTGAACATCCCCGGCCACACCCGCATCGGCTCGGTGGGCCTCCCGGTTCCCGGCAATACGGTCCGCATCGCCGACGATCAGGAGATCCTGATCCGCGGCCCCATCGTCTTCGACGGGTATCACGGCCAGCCCGAGGCCACGGCCGACTGTTTCGACGACGAGGGATTCTTCAAGACCGGGGACATCGGCCACCTCGACCCGGACGGATTCCTCTACGTCACCGGCCGCAAGAAGGAGATCATCGTCACCGCCGGGGGCAAGAACGTCTATCCCACTCCTTTGGAAGAGACCATTCGGTCCTCCGGCGTCGTCTCGCAGGTGGTCGTGGTGGGCGACGGGCGTCCCTTCGTCGGCGCCCTCGTCACCCTCGACCCCGACGGACTGGCCCAGTGGGCCGCCGACCGCGGCATTCCCGTGCCATCCCTGAGCGACGCGAGTGACGATCCGGAGGTCCGAGCCGAGGTCCAAGCGATCGTGGACCACGCCAACGAGTTCGTGTCCCAGGCCGAGTCCGTGCGCAAGTTCGTCATTCTGGACACCGAACTCACGGAGGACTCCGGTCACCTGACACCCTCGTTGAAGCTCCAGCGCAACACGGTGATGGCCGACTACGCGGCGGTCATCGAGGACCTCTACCGCCGCTGATCACCACCACCTGGAGTGACGATCACGCTGCTCGGGGCCCCTATCGGCGTGTCTCCACATCCGGCGAGATCGTCACTCGGGCGGTCAGGCGGGTTCGGGTTCAGGGAACCTCAGGCGGCCTCGTACCAGTCGTTGCGACGACGGATCAGGTCAGCCTGGGCGGTCCTGGAGTCGTGGCGGCGGCGCCGGGTAGGCCAGGTGCACACCAGGGTGATCAGCAGGGTCAGCAGCACGAGTGCCCCGAGAACGATTCCGGCGTCCATCCAGAACTGGCCCGGGTAGAGCCGGATCAGCGAATCGGTGGCCTGGAAGGTCCAGGTGCCGTCTGCGAAGAACAGGCTGTGGAAGCCGGCGAAGAACTGCTCCCAGCCCAGCACGGCCAGGACGGCCAGCACGATCAGGACCACGAGCATCCAGATCGATCCCGCGAACAGCGACCGGCGGATCCCGCCCTTGGCCGCCCGCGCGAGAGCGACCATGAAGACGATGCACAGCAGTCCCAGCAGCACTCCGACGCCCATCGTGATCAGCATGACGAGCTTGACGTCGGCCATGTGGGAGACCTCGCTGCCGGAGAACAGCGCGCCGCCGTCGTGCTGCAACTCCGCCAGGTACCGCGGTGGGGCGGCATTGAACAGGTAGTCCATGCCGGCGGAACCATAGGTCAGGCGGTCCTCGGTGGTGAAGCCGTTCGGATCGGCCGGGAAGCCGGGACGGTGGTACTCCAGCCAGAGGAAGACCGGGGAGGCCACGAACCGGACCGCGGCGATCAGCACCACGATCGGGAAGAAGATCGCCAACAGCACCTGGAGCACCTTCGGCGCCGTCGAGGGACCTTCCAGCGCCTCGTCCCGGGCCGCTGCACGGGCCTCCGCCTCGCGCAGATCACGACGGCGGTCCTCCGGGTCCTCACCGGGTGCACCGGAAGAGAAGCCCCGGTAGTCGTCTTCCGGCCGCCGGCGTCCGGCAGTGGCTCCGGCGGCGGCACCGGCTGCTGGTGCGGCGGTTCCGGCTGTCCACGCCGTGGTCGGTTCCGAGGTGGTTTCCGGCTCCGGCGTGGACGTGGCAGTCACGACGCCGGCCCGCTCCCCAAGGGCGCGAGCAGCCGGCCGATCCTTCGCGGCCGAGGGCGACTCATCCGAGTTCTCCGCGTCATCAGCCCTCACTGAGCGCTGAGCCCCACCCTCGCTCGTGAAGTCGCCGGCCGCCAGCGCGTCGAGCTCGCTGCGGTCGATCGACTGCGTCGATTGGGTGGGCGTCGGCTCGGACGCCGCGGAGTGTGCCGGCGTCTGGTCCGAGGAGATGGACTGAGTCGGCGTGGATTCTGCGGAGTGCGCGGGCGCCGGTCGCTCCGAGCCGTCCACGTAGTCGGCGTCGTCATCCTCGACGAACGCCCCGTAGTCCAGTCCGCTTTCGAACTCAGCCGACTCGGAAGAAGAACCGGGCACGCCGTCGCGCTTCTGGTGGTTGCCGTCGCTTGACTTGTCGTCAGCCATCGTCCCGCTTTCTGATTGTGCCGGATTCGCCATCTCTGCCTCCGAGACTAGTGCCGGACCTCGCACGGGCGGCGGGGGCGCACCGGGCCTGGACCGCATTCCTGGGAACCCGCCGGGACATCGAGTGGAGGAACGAGATCAGAGAGATCAGCCGGGACTGAAGGCGATCAGCTCAGCTGCACGTCCCGTCCTCATCGACCTCTCCACTGCACAGCATGGTCGACTCCACGGACGACACGGTGAACTCTCCACCACTCTTCTCCACCTGGACGGCCAGGCGCTCGCCGTGGGTCCTGTCCTCCGGGTTCTCCTCGGTGTCCCGGTAGCCACCGATCAGGTCGACCGTCCATTCGCCCACGCCGGCATCCGGAGTGGCGACGATGCTCCGTTCGGTGCCCTGGGCTCGGTGTTCTGGCTCCGGTTCATCCGCTGGAGCACGGACGTCTGCCAACTGCGTGACGAGTTTTTCGGGGTCGGATCCGGAGCCCAGGTCCGAGAACTCATCAGTGACGTCGGACACCGGGCCGAACGTGGCGATGTACTTGAGATTCACCCACCCGTAGAGGTCTCCGCCGTTCTCGGCCTCGGTGACGATCTCTGCCCAGCTGCCGCCTTCGTCGACGTAGTAGCCCTCTCGTCCGGTGAGCGTGAGGGTTTCCTGGGGGCTGGCACTGTCGATGATGTCGCCCTCCCGGCCCACCCCCGGTGACAGCCGAATGTTCAGGCTGCTGCCCTGTGGCACGCCGACCACGTGGACCTCGTCCGTGTTCGGGAACGTGTGTTCGGCGTCGTCATGCTCACTGGGCAGGAGCGCGTTGATCTCGTCCGAGGGCAGCGGCGCTGAACCAGGACGGGTCTGGCTCCCGGTTGGGCTATGGCTTCCGGTTGTGCTCTCTGTACTGGACTCCTCGCCAGGAGTCGCCCCCTCTCCCGAACCGGATGTGGGGTTCGAGGTGGACTCCTCTCCGGATCCGGGACTCAGAGGGGTCTCGGTGGTTTCCGGCTGGGCCGAGACTGATGCGGATGTACCGGATCCGCTAGCGCTGGAATCCGGTGACTCGTTCTGCCCACATCCGGTGGCCACCAGCATGAGAGCGGCCACCAGGCCGGTGGCTTTCACAGTGGTTTTCACCACGGGTTTCGGGATGGTCGTCATAGCGTGGAGCGCCCCCTCATGATACGAGTTCAAGGATCTGGCATCCTTCTTTCATCGTTGCATATCGACTCGCCTCATCAACGGGTTCACTCGGTCCACCGGGCTCCACCGGCATGGGCCAGGATCACGCAGTGAGCTGGCGGGCGCCGGCGTCGTGGGATTCCAGGTCCCCAGTGGCACCCGCACGGACCGCCCGCCCGCCCAGGACGAGCGTGTACGTCCAGTAGCCGGCCAGCACGAGGGCGCCGATGCCCAGTCGTGCCCAGTGGGGCAGATCCGAGGGCGTCACGAAGCCCTCCACGACGCCGGAGACCGCCAGCACCAGGACCAGTCCGCCTGCCACCGTGATCAAGGCACGACCTTCCGTGGCCAGCGAGTCGAGCCGGGTCTGTTGGCCGGGCGCCACCCAGGCCCAGAAGATGCGCAGTCCGGCTGCTCCGGCGATGAAGATCGCCGTCAGCTCCATGAGACCGTGCGGCAGGATGTACAGGAAGAAGGTGTCCAGCTCGCCGTGGGCGGCCATGACGCCGCCGGAGATCCCCACTGATTGGGCGTTGCTGAACAGAATGAGCGGCACGAAATAGCCGGTGATGCCGAATGCGACCTCTTGGGCGGCGATCCAGGCATTGTTCGTCCACACCTGCCCGGCGAAGGAGGCCGCGGGGTTCTCGGAGTAGTACCCGACGAACTGCTCCTCGACGAATTGGCGCCTCTGTTCGTCGGTGCCCAGCGAGGCCAGCACCTGCGGTTCGTTCGCGACCCACCAGCCGAACCAGACGGCCACCAGGCAGAACGCCACACCGATGATCAGGGTCAGCCAGCGGATCCGGTAGAACGCCGCCGGCAACTGTTCCAGAAAGAACCGGGAGAATCCCGCGGAGGCGTTCGAGGGCGCTCCGGTGATGCGGCTGCGCGCCCGCGAGAGGATCATGGAGAGCCCGGAGGCCTGCGGACCGTCGGGGTCGTGTGCCTGCACCACGGACAGATGCGTGGAGACCCGGCCGTAGAGTTCCAGCAGTTCATCGGCCTGCTCCGCGTCGAGCCGCCGGGTGCGCGCCAAAGCATCCAACCGTTTCCAGGCGGGTTGATGCACGGAGGCGTAGGCGTCCAGGTCCACGTGGACAGGCTACCGGCCGTTACGCTGGGCACGTGAGCGCAACGGTGGTGACGGGCGAGGCCGTGGTCCTGCAACTGCGTCCGGCGTCGTTCGTGGTCCGGGCCGCCGGCGCACTCCTGGACGGACTGGTCCTGGTGCTGGTCTTCGTCGGGGCGGGCTGGGCGCTCGGCGCCACCATTTTCAACGAGCTCGACGAGGCCGCCGCTCAGGCCGTGCTGCTCGTCCTGGGCATCGCCTGCCTGATCGGGATCCCATCCGCCGTGGAGACCCTCAGCCGCGGCCGTTCGGTGGGCAAGTTGATCTTCGGCTTGCGCGTGGTCCGTGACGACGGCGGCGCGGTTCGTTCCCGGCACGGACTCGTGCGCGTGCTGTTGGGCGTCTTCGAGCTATGGATGACTGCTGGGTCTGTCGCACTCATCGCCACAATGGCCAATGAACGAGGCAAGCGACTGGCCGACATGGTCGCCGGAACTCGCGTGGTCATCGAACGCCAGCGGAAGGTGCCCGCCCCGCTGCCCGGGGTCCCGGCCTCGATGCAGCACTGGGCCGAGGTGGCCGACGTCGGCCGTCTCCCGGATGCTCTGGTCGCCTCCGTGACGCAGTTCCTCCGGCACTCGTCCACCGTGCCGCCGGTGACCCGGCAGCAGACGCTGCAGCGGCTCGCCGCGCAGGTGGCGCCGTTCGTGGCACCCGGTCCCCCGGCCGGCGTCGGGCTCGAGGATTTCCTGCTGGCCGTGGTGGCCGAGCGGCGGAACCGCGACTACCGGCTGCTGTCCCGCCACCACGAGATAGCCGAAGCCTCCGCCGACCGCCTGCACACTCTCCCGTTCACCTGACCTGCCCACTCACCCGCCCCACGCGCAAAGCGACTCTGCCCCCGCCGTTGTGACGCCTGCTGGTCACTTTGTGCCCAGCAGTACGCAGCGAAGTGCCAACAGGATGAGCGCGGTGAAGCGCCCCACCAGCGGGGCACCCCGCCGGGCACAAAGTGACGAAACCCTGTCACAACGGCGGGGGTGGGGTCACTTTGCGCCCAGAGAGAGGGGGGGGTTAGTAGCGGTAGTGGTCTGGTTTGTAGGGGCCGGCGACGTCGAGGCCGAGATATCCGGCCTGGTCCTTGGACAGCTCGGTCAGGTGCGCGCCCAGAGCCTCGAGGTGCAGGCGCGCGACCTTCTCGTCGAGCACCTTGGGCAGCACGTAGACCTGGTTCTCGTACTCCAGCCCCGTCATGGAGCCGTGGCGGGCGAAGAGTTCCATCTGGGCCATCACCTGGTTGGTGAAAGAGGCGCTCATGACAAACGAGGGGTGGCCGGTGGCATTGCCCAGGTTCAGCAGCCGTCCCTCGGAGAGCACGATGATGGAGCGCTCGTTGTCCCGACCGGCATCGAAGGTCCATTCGTGGACCTGCGGCTTGATCTCCGTCTTGACCACGCCGGGCACCTTGGCCAGTCCGGCCATGTCCAGCTCGTTGTCGAAGTGGCCGACGTTGCCGACGATGGCCTTGTCCTTCATCTTCACCATGTCCTCGGCCATGATGATGTCCTTGCCGCCCGTGGTGGTGATGAAGATGTCGCCGGTGTCGATGACCTCGTCCAGACGCACCACCTGGAAACCGTCCATGGCCGCCTGCAAGGCGTTGATCGGGTCCACCTCGGTGATCACCACCCGCGCGCCCTGACCACGGAAGGCCTCAGCGGCGCCCTTGCCGACATCGCCGTAGCCGCACACCACCGCGGTCTTGCCGCCGATGAGCACGTCGGTGCCGCGCATGATGCCGTCCGGCAACGAGTGGCGGATGCCGTACTTGTTGTCGAACTTGGACTTGGTGACGGAGTCGTTGACGTTAATGGCCGGGAAGAGCAACTGGCCGGTCTCGGCGAGCTGGTAGAGCCGGTGCACCCCCGTGGTCGTCTCTTCCGTGACCCCGCGGATCTCCTTCGCGATGCGAGTCCAGCGCTGCGGATCCTGAGCCAACGACGCGCGGAGTGTCTCGAGGACGACCTGGTACTCCTCGGGATCGTCCGCGGTCGGACTGGGGACGGCGCCCGCGGACTCGAACTCCACGCCCTTGTGCACGAGCATGGTGGCGTCGCCGCCGTCGTCGAGGATCATGTTGGGGCCGAGCTCGGGATTCTCATCGGCACCGGGCCAGATGAGGATCTGCGAGGCGGTCCACCAGTAGTCGGTCAGCGTCTCGTTCTTCCACGCGAACACCGGAACCCCGTTGGGCTGCTCCGGGGTGCCATCACCCACGACGACGGCCGCGGCCGCCTCGTCCTGGGTGGAGAAGATGTTGCAGGACGCCCAACGCACCTCGGCGCCGAGGGCGGTGAGGGTCTCGATCAACACCGCGGTCTGCACCGTCATGTGCAGCGAACCGGCGATGCGGGCCCCCTTGAGCGGCTGGCTCTCGCCGAACTCCTCGCGCAGCGCCATCAGACCGGGCATCTCGTGCTGGGCCAAGCGGATCTGGTGCCGGCCGGCCTCGGCCAGGGACAGGTCGCGGACCGCGAAGTCGAAGCCGGCGCCCGGCACCGTCACCCGGTTGGCGAAAGCAGGACTGCTTGCGGGATGACTGCCGGGATTGCTGGCCGGAACACCGGACTGGCTGGGGGCACTGTCAGCAGAATTCTGGGTCATGGGTCCATCCTAGGCGCAATGTACCTACCGTTCTGGCGTGCGGGTCAGAGGCACGAGTTGGAGCCAGCGGTTGACACGCAGACACGGGTTCACCGCAAAGGACCTTACGCCGGAGTGACGCGTTGACATACTCATAAACTCCAGGAGAGGACCGCAAAGAGCAGACAATCTAGCGCGCACGCTAACGTCTGGACCGTCCTCAGTGGTCGCCCACACTTCGGGGCCACCACGTCATACACTCGTCTAGCCCTCGGCAACAATCGGCCGAGGGCTAGACGCCGATACGCGCGCGAACTGAGCGTTATCGATGGACGTTCTTAGCTGAACGCGGTCACGCCGGGCCGTTCAAGGCCGGCTGATGGCTACCTTTTGGTCTCTTCAAGTTTCATCGCCACACCGAGGGCAAAGAACGTCGGGGTCCATTCCCCCACGAATAGGCCCCAACGGTCGGACTGTGACCTGGAATCATCTGGTTTACCCCGGGAGATGGCCCAAGACAGGAACGTCATTCCGATGGAAGCGAAGCCGGCGGTGTAGAGGTGTTCCGATTTGATGCCCATCTCAGACATTTTCTTCAACATGACTCTCTCACTTTCCTAACGAATCGACACTGCAACCAGGGTCTACGCATGTATGTCAACGCAGTTTGTGCCGGATGCTCTGGTGCCGCCCATTCAAACATGACCCACGCGGCATGTCAGGGCTTGGATGCCGAAATCTTCTCGAATAGACAATGAGGACGGCGGATCCAGTCTGGCCATACTGCACGTTGTGCTGTCGGTCGGGAATCCAGCGCGCCTCCACCCTCATGGACAAGGTTGATATCGGTTCATGGTTGTTCACCGCCGTGGTAATCGATCTGTGCAGTCCCGTCGGCGAAGGTCATTGGCTGGTGACGCCTGAACCGGGCCATCCGGCCCGGCACTTGCTGTACGACTCGTTCTGCCATGGCCCGAACTCTCGTACCGGTGCGGTCCAGCGTTCCCCATCGACGAACGTACCGGCCAGCTCAACAACAAACCACTCGCGCGCACGGTCAAGGGCTGGAGCTTAGCGCGGCCACACCCTTGACCTCTCAGTCGCGCAGCAGTCGCAGTGTCGGCCGGCCTGGACGTGCGGAGGATTCGCCGTTGACGGACCCCAGCGAATCGGGGCGCGGGCCGGTATTTGGCTCGGTGCCCCGGCTGATCCGCGGACGCGACGGCGGCGCAGAGACGCTTCCCGTGTGACCACCGTGATGACCCGAGCCACCCGAACCGCCCGAATCAACCGGAGCCTCGTTGCCCTCTCCCGGTTCCTGGACCGCGTGCGCCAAGGCGAGCAGATCGTCGGGCTCGGTCGGGGCCGGCGGCTCAGCACTCTCCGGCGCCTGGAGGCGCAACAGCTCCCAGCCCTTCGGGGCGGTCATGCTCCGGGAGTGCTTCTCGCACAGGTCGTAGGTGTGCGGTTCGGCGCGTTGGGACATCGGTCCGAGCACCACCGTGGAGTCGGCATAGTTGTACGTCAGCGTTGCCACGGCCGCAGATTGGCAGCTGGTCTTGGAGCACTGTCGCATCGATCCCACGGCAGACCACCCTACCGCTCGCTCCGAGCGATTCCCCGCACACACCGGCACGGACGCGTGTCCGGTCCGTGTCCACTCCCATGCGTGTCCAGTACACAGTACGTCCGCACGGGTCTAGCATCGAACTATGCATTCCTTCGAACCGGTTGCCGTTGAACCAGTAGTCGACGGCGGCATGGCGTCGACCAGCAGCTCATTCAGTACATCGACCAGCAGGTCACACAGCAGATCGCACCCCAGGACACCCCGGCGGGACCGCCGCGGACGGGGACTGCGCGGCCCGCTGTTGCCGGCCGGCCTGCCCGGGGCACGGACCCGCCAGGAGCAGTTCGCAGAGCATGTGGAGGCCGCGGCGTCCCGGCTGGCCGAGGTCTGCGGACCGTCGGTGGATCGGGCCAGTTTCCGCGCCACCATGGTGCCGGACGACCTGGAGTACCGGCTGGACCAGTTCCGGGTGTGGGGAGCCGAACTCGCCGACGATCCGACGGGCTCCGTCCGTCGTGGTCCGGACGGCACGGCGATCATCACGATCCACCGCCGCCCGATCGAGGCCCGGTGCCCGTCACCGTCGATGTTGCCTGACCTGGTGTACAGCTCCGTGGTGGAACAGTGGGCCTCACTGACCGGCATGGCTCCGGAGGCCGTGGACCCCGACTACCACTGGTAGACCTCAGTACCCCACGCGCACCGGCAGCCCCGACGATTGCTGCGTTTGGGGCACCACCGGATACGTGGAGATGCCCTCACTGGTCCGCACGGCCACACCGGCGTGGACCTGCCCCTCCACCGTGTCCAGCAGCACGCCGACCACCTCGTGGTCTTCGTCACCGAGGCCGTCCATGTCCACGGTCTGTGACTGTTCCGGCCCTATCTCCTGGACGGTTTTCTCCCCCAGACTGCCGTCCGCGTAGACGGGGGTGAGTTCGGCCGACCCGCCGGCGGAAGAGTACAACACGAACTTGGACGTCACCCCGGTGGGCCGGGCGACCAGTCGCTCCAATCCGAAGGCGCCCACGGCGGGCACATTCGAGACGTCGATCGACTTACCAGCCTGGCCGCTGAGTCCCTGTCCGCTGGCGACCACGGGGGCGTCTGCGGTGACGGTGACCGTGTAATTCGCCCGATCAAGGCCCTCCAGCGGGTAGCGCACGGTGGAGCCGGACTTGAGGGTGACCACGCCGCCGTCGGGCAACTCCACCGGCCCGTCCGGCCCGTTCACGCTGACCTCGGCGGTGACTTCCGCACCGGTGCCGGAACCAGCGTCCGCACTCGATCCCGAGCCCAGCGCCGAGCCCGGCGCGGCGATCGAGACGGCCGGCCCGGCCTCCTCGTAGCCATCCTGGCTGACGATCTTCTCCGTTCCCTCCGGCGTGGGGACCACGAGTCCGGGCATCACCGCGGTCCTGGAGGGGGCCGACGTCGGCTGGATGATCTCCACTCCCCCCGGGGTGATGCCGAAGAGCCGGTGCTGTTGCACGGTGGCGCCCACGGCACCGCCCTGAGCGCTGACCCGCACGGCGAGATGGTCCTCGTCCGGGGCCATGCCGCCCAGCACGAAGGACTGCGTCTGCCCTGGAGCCAGGACGATGCCACTAGTGCCGGCGGCATCGACCGGTCCTTCGGCGCCGTACAGGGACAGGTCCACGGTGCTGGCCGACGCGGACGGGTTCGACAGCACCAGAACCGCGGTGGAACCCACGGAGGTGTTGATACCGCTCAGCCACTGTTCATGGGCGGGAGTCACGCACGAGCTCACGTCCAGGCCCGCCAAGTCGCCGTCCGCGGCCGAGTACACCGAGACGGTGTCTGCCGGTGCTGCCTGGCCGCCGATCGGTTCGACGGCGACCACGGAGGCCTGACCGTCGTCACCGCCCGGAGCGTCGATGGTCTCCGAGAATGCCTCTCGCACCGGGACGCCGTCCTCACCGGCCGCCGCCGGCTCGCCCTGCTGAACGTCCTGGGGCAGTGAGTCGGTCAATTCCTCGACGTCCGCGCCCGACCCACCGTTCGGATCAGCGGTGAGCTGACGGAGGGTGCTGCCGGGGAAACGGCCGGCCAGATCGGACAACAGCACCGAGTCCAGCTTCGCCGAGGCCGAGGTCGAGACCGGACTGAACTCCGTGTCGGCCCCTTCCGTCGCACCGGCCGGCAACCGTGGGGGGCCGGGGCAGACGCCCTGAGCCTCCGCCGCCTTCAGGCTGGCCGGGGCGGCCGTGCCGTCGACCTGGGGTGACTGGGGCGCCGCGAGCGTTCCGGCCGTCACGGCCACAGCCAAGACCACCACGACGCCGGCCCCCGCCAGTCCCGCGGTGATGTGATCCCGGCGACGAGTGCCGCGGTCGTGGGCGTCCAGGGCCGCCTGGCGTTTCCGGTCCCGGGCTTCGGCCGCCCGTTGACGCTTCAGCTGGCCCCGGGAAGTGGGTTCATCGCTCGTCATGGCCTGGTCCAATCCGGGTCGTCGTCAGGGGCGCCGTGGAAGCCGTGATCGTCAATGGATCCGTGGAGCGGGCCCGGCTCGCCGAGACCGTCCGCGGTCAGGGTGCGCTGCCGGGTATCGGTTCGGCGGGCCGGCGAGGGGATCGCCAAGAGGGCCGCCAAGAGCAGCAGAATCCCGGGAATCCACCAGATCCAGCCGGAACCGGTCGACGAGTGCCACACTCTGAGGTGCCCGCCGTGCTCCGGCAACTCGAAGACTTGGGCCCAGGCGGCGTCGCCGGTGTCCGCAGCGTCTCCGTTGCCGGCGGAGGACACGGGTTCCAGGTCATTGCCGTCCAGAGTGGCGTGCCAGCCCGCGTCGGCTCGTTCCGCCAACACGAGCCGGCGGGACCCGGCAGAGTCCTCAGCGCTCGGAATATCGGTGTCCACGGTGGTGCCCTGGTCTTGAACGCGGGTGACGAGGTGGGTGGGGTTGCCGTACCCGTCCTCGATGCGCACGCGGGCCGTGGAGAACCCCATCCGGTCCTCGAGGCCGAGGGAGCCGGCGACCGGGACGCCGCCGTCGTCCTCGGGAACCACCCGCCAGAGCCAGCCCGAATCGGTCAGCCCGACCGGGGCCAGACCGGGAACCGCGTCGATGGAGGCTGCGGTGCCGAGTTCTCCGCCGCTGGGATCCCGCAGCACCACGAACGCCGCGCCGAACGATTCCAGGGCCGGGCGCGGGTCCGAGTTCGCCCCCGAGACCAGCTGGGCGGCCAGGCTGCGCAAGGCCTCGTCCGCACGGTCCGGTGCGGCCGCCGTCGGGCTCGTCAGGGAACCGGACAGGGAGCGAGCCGCCCAGCCGGCGCTCAGCCGGTCCAGAGTGGGGCCCGTTCCGCTGGCCAGACTGACCTGCAGTTCATCGGCCTGGCGTTCCAGGAGCACGGTCCGGGTGCCCAGCGGGCTGGTGCCCTGATCAGCCGCGGTGGCCGGGAGCAAGCGCACCGGACTCGATTCCACCCTGCTGTCGGTCCCCAGGGTGGACAGGGTCGGATCGCTCTCACCGTCGGCGGCACGCTGGTCCAGGGCTTGCGTGCCCGCGGTGTCCATCGTCTCCGCCGGCACGGTTCTCGGGATGACCCACAGCCCCGCGGAGAGCACCACGGAGCAGCAGCCGGCCACGGCCAGCACCACGGCGACGATGCGCCGTACCGGACCGTGCCGCTCCTCGGTGCCGCGTGCAGTCCGGCCGGCCCTGAGCCCGGCGCCACGCGGCCCGCGCAGTCCGAGCAGGCCGTTGAGTCCGCACACGGCGGCGATCAGCAAACCCATCAGCGCCGTCGAGGTAAAAGGCCCGGTGAAGAGGGTGGCCAGTCGGCCGTTCTCATCCAGGGCGATACCGATCATGGGCGCGACGGCGGTCCCGGCCAGCGCCAGCACCGAGACGCCCAACGACGTCCGGGCCAGCCAGCCGACCCGGCCGGTCAGGATGCCGCCGATGACGGCCAGGATCACGACCGGGACGCCGATCACCAGGGCGGCCACGAGCGCCCACGGAGAGCCGGCCATTCCCGGCAGGGCGGTGTCGAGCCACGGCAGGGCCAGCAGACCGGAGTCGGCGGCGAAGGCGACCGGGAAACCGAGGACCTGCTGCCACAGCGGTGCCGGATCATAGGCCTGCGGGACCCCGGGATCACCCAGCAGGGCGCGCAGATCGGTCCAGTGGTTGAGCAGTGCCGGTAGGAACAGGGCGATGGCCGGCAGCGGTGTCCACCACAGGGCACGGCCGCGGCGGCGCATCAACAGGGCGATCAACAGCACTACGAGCACCAGGACAGGCAACAGCGCCGGTGCGGCGGCGCCGAGGCCGGCCAGCAGCAGTGCGGTCCAGCCGGAGGCCGTCCAGGAGACCACTCCACGATGTCCCGGGCGGTTCCGGGCACCCAGGGTGTCCACCGTGGTTCCCTCGGGGTCGGGACGACGCAGGGCGGCCGATCCGGTGGCACGAATGAGGGCCAGGGCCAACCAGGGCAGCGTCAGATGGACGATCAGGGCACCGGGGCGGCCTTCGCCGACCGCCGTGAACAGTGCCGGTGACAGGCCCCAGAGCAGGGCCGCCAGGAGGCGAACGCCGCGGTTGCGGGCCACGGCTCCGGCGGCCGTCCACGCTCCGGCGGCGGCCAACGGCATGGCCAGGATGCTCAGCCACAGCAGAGCCAGCGAGCCCTGGCCGGTGATGCCCAGGACCGCGAGAATCACGCCGAACGGTCCGGGCTGCACCGGGGCGCCGACGCCGGACGGGGACCAACTGCCGAGGGCGTGGTTCCAGAGTTCGGCCGGGGAAGCGGACACCGGCAGCAGTGACCCGCCCGACAAGGCCGGTGCCCCGAGCAGATGGCGCAGTCCCACCACGGAGAGCCCGCCGAGCAGGAGCAGAATGAGGACCAGGCCGGTGCCGACCCAATTGCGTTCCGGGGTGGCCAGGGCGGCGAAGTCATCGTGTCCGCCGGTCGCCTCGCTGTCGGACCGGGTGGAGCCGGTGCCGTCGCCGATGACCTCGTCGGCCGATTCCAGATCCAGGACACTGCGCCGGTAGTGGCGAACATCCCGTCGAGGAGCCCTGAGAGGCGCAACGATCGAGCGTGATGCCGTCCGGGTGCGGCGGGCCCGGCTGCGAGCGCGGGACAGGGGAAGAACCCTGGCGAGGGCCCGCATGGTTCCGGCCACAAAAGCGCCGCCACGGCCCGGTTCCTTGGCCAGCAGTGCGGCGGCGAATCCGCCGAGTCCGGTGATCAGTCCCCACACCCACACGAGGGGGACCGCCCACCACGCGGCGTGCTTCAGGCGCAACCACAGGGAGGACTCCCGCACAGCCGCAGTGCCGGCGAACAGGCCCTCTCCGTGACCCAGATGGCCCACCACCGCGCTCGGCACCACCACCACGCGATGCCCCGCGAGTCGGTTGCGCCAGCACAGATCCACGACGGCGGCCGACTCCGGTCCGAAGGGATCGAACCCTCCCAGCTCGGTCCAGACGTCCGAGCGGACGAGCATGCCGGGTTCGGACACAGCAAAGGTGTCCGAACGGGCGTTGTACTGCCCCTGATCGAGCTCGCCGGGCTCGATCAGACTGACGGGCTCGGCGGCCTCCGTGACGGACAGGCCCACATCCAGCAGATGACGGGGCCGGTCCAGTTCAACCTGTTTGCAGCCGGCGATGGTCACGGAGGGGGAGGTCTCCACGACCGTCATCAGCTGATGCAGGGCGTCCGGGGCCGGACGGGCGTCATCATGAATCCACCACAGCCAGCTGCTCTCCGGGGAGGAGGAGACGGGCAGCCGGTCCGCGACCTCGGCGAGCCGTGCGTGGAGGGATTCGTACGCGATGCCGGCGTCGTCGGCGAGACGAGCGACGACGCCGAGCACATGGGGCAGGTCGGGCACGTCACGGGAGGTTTCGCCGGCATCGGCCTCGTCCAGACCGACAGCGTCGTCAGCGCCGCGGGTGTCCTCGGGATTCACGGGGCCCTCGGGACCCTTGATCGCGTTCTCGCCGGCGTCCTCGGGGGTGAACGCAGTCTGGCGGGCGACGACCGTGACAATGCGGTCGGGGGTGCGGTCCTGCTCGAGCAACGCCTGGACGGCGTCGACCGTCAGCTCGGGCCGCCGGTCGACGACCACGACGGCGGTGACGTGCTGAGCCGTGCGATCGGGAGCGGTGGTGGGGCCGGGCACGGTGGCAGGAGCAGTAATCAGATCGCCCGTTTCCGCAGCCGGCGCCTTTCACGCTCGGACAGACCACCCCAGATACCGAAGCGCTCGTCGTTGCCCAGGGCGTACTCGAGGCACTCGCTGCGCACGGTGCAGGCCGAGCAGACCTTCTTGGCGTCACGCGTGGAGCCGCCCTTCTCCGGGAAGAACGACTCGGGGTCGGTCTGAGCGCACAGCGCGTCCACCTGCCAGGCAAGCTCACCCTCGACCTCGAGGGGGGCCGCGAGACCGGGCAGACCCAGCCACACGTTGGGCTCGAAGGCTTCGGAGGCACGCTCGGGCGCCGTGGTGCCCGGGGTCAGCAGATCGGGAGTTTCGGTTCCGGGATGCAGCGCGGTCACGGTGGCTCCGGCAGCGGCCTCCGCACCCGGAGTGTCGGCGTCATCGGCGACGTCGTGTTCGGAGAGGAAGGCGGTGGCCTGGTCCTCGAGAGTGGTGCCCGCCTGCAGGCGGCGGGCCGCATCCGGATCCGCCGGGTCCAGGAACCAGTCGGCGGGCACACCCTGTCCCGGGTACGGACCGTCCGGTCGTGGCTGACCGGCTGACCGGTCGGCCCAAGTGTCGTGGATGTCGTCTATGGCCTGGGCATTCTCCATGTGAATCCTCCCCGTTCTCACGCTGGTCATCCCGTCACCGGCGTCTCCGGTGCCTGCGGACCGGGCAGGGGTTCCTGACACCTCTCCGACCATCCCCCGCCATACCCGGGCACGCCCGAGCACGAATCCGTCTGGTCGAAACAACCGTGACGGCAGCGGGGAACTGTGGTGGGCGGTGGGAAGCGCCGTGGTCACCATGACCGTTCCTCAAGTGAATTACAGCCGTGTAACTCGCCGTTCGTCAAGCGGAGACGGCACACTGGGAGGCGGTGAACAGCCAGGGATGAGCCGACACGCCGCCGCAGCGACACGCGGCGGTGGGCGTGTTGTCACCCCCGGCCATCCGCAGTGACCCACGGTGAAAGGACACCCCATGGTTTCCCTCGGCACGAATGTACCTCCCGGCGGCGGGAGGCCCGGTCAGTGGTTCGACGCCATCGCCGCCTCACCTCGACCGGCGGTGGTGGACTACGCCGCCGATGCGAGCCGGGTGGAGCTCTCAGGACGAGTCCTGGCGAACTGGGGCGCCAAGACCGCCAACCTCTTCGATCTCGAGGGCCACGGCCCCGGGTCGACCGTCGTCCTCAATCTCCCGCTGGAATGGAAGTCACTGGCGCTGATGCTGGGAGCCGCACGGGCCGGCGTCGGGGTGGTCTTCGCTGGCCGGGCAACAGCAGCGGATGGCAGTGGCCGGGATACCCTCCCGGAGGGCGCGATGGAGGTGGCCGCCGATCTCGTGGTGTCCGCATCCCCACACGACTGGTCGGCCCATCCGGCGGAGCTGTGGGCTGTCTCCACCAGTGAGCTGGCCACTGAGAGCAGCGACCAGAACGCGGAACTGCCCTCGCATGCGCTGGACTATGCCGCCGAGGTGCAGATGCAGGCCGATCAGTGCCCCTTGCCGCTGCCCGGAACGGACCTGCGTGAGCTGGTCGCCGCATGGCGCGATGCGGAGAGCAATGGGGCGGAAAGCCGAGAACCAGAGCCCGACGGCGGCACGCCAGATTCGCGGTCGTCTCGCCACGAACGAGGGCTGGTGATCTCCACCGCCGGCGGCGCCCTCAATCAGGCCGTGGCCGGCGGTGCCGCGCAGACGTGGCAGGCAGGGTTGCCGGTGGTCCTGGTCTCGTCAGAACTGGGCGACGCGGAGGTCGCCAGAATCGTTGCAGCCGAGCGGCTGGGTCCCGAGAGAACAGCTGTACCATGAGCCCATCCGGGGCTCAACGGAACGCCCCCATGCCCGACAGGGGTACCGCGGATGGCGGCAACACATCGCACCAAAAGCATGGTCACGGTGGTCTGCGCCGGATTGCTCACCGGAGCTGTCCTTTCCCCTCCGGCTCTGGGCGCTCCCGGCACTGCTGCCACCACTCCGGCAGCAGCCGTCGACCACGTCGGCCTGGATCTGGCGGCGGCGCTCGAATCGAGTGAGAAACAGAACTGGAGAGTTCCCGCCACCGCGTCCACGATGAGGATGAATTTCTCCAGGGCCGCCACACGGCAGTGGGACACCATCCAGGCGAACCTGCGGGCCCGTGCCCTTGATAGCCGGGGACTTGTCCACGTGGCCGGTGTTGAGGTGTCCATCGCGAACAGCGCTGTGATTTCTTCGGCCTCTTCGGCTGCGGGTTCGTCTGCGGGTTCGTCTGCGCCGAGCACCACGGCGGTAATCTACGACGTCCACTTCAGTCGCGATGTGGCGGAGCTTTCCGCCCGTGAGGACTGGGAGGAAGTCGTTCCCTACACACTGGAATTGTCACCGACCGGTCAGGTGACCGCGATGACAGTTCAGGAGGTCGACGGAATCTGAGGAACGCCCCCGAGTGATTCTCCGCTGGCCATTCTTAGTCGGCGGAGCGAGGCTCGGCGGGGGTGCGCGCCGAGGGAGCCTGTTCATCCGAAGCTCGACGTGGTGCCGCCGGACCCGATTCAGAGCGGTCTGCAGTGGAGCGACTCGACCGGCGGTGGCGTCGCGGGGTCTCCGACGTCCGGATGACCGGCAGCTCTCCGGTGAGTCGTTCGCGATCCTGGGCGAAACTCGGATCGGCGTCCATCTCCTCGGTGAAGACCCAGAACCGGTAGGCGAAGAACCGGAACACCGTCCCGAAGAAGAGCCCCACCACGTTGCCGGCGATGAAGATGCCCGTGGTGGAGGTGATGCCCATCCCATACTGAGCAATGAAGACGCAGCCGGCAGCGATGCCCATACCAATGACATTCATCACAGCGAAAAGCAGGAGCTCGCGCATGACATTGCTCTGCCGCCGGTGACGGAAGGTCCAGAACCGGTTTGCGGCCCAGGAAACGATCGTCGCAACGGTGCTGGCGACCACCTTCGACTTGACATTGCTGCCCTCCATGGGGCCGGACATCAGCCACAGGAACACGGCAGAGTCGACGACGAAAGCAGCCGCTCCCACCGCGCCGAACTTGGCGACCTCGCGCCACAGCATGGCGACCAGGGCCACGAAGCGTTGCCACAGGTTGCTGAACATGGGGGTGGGCGGTCTCCTCACAAATAGGCGGCGGGGATCCACGGCGCCTCGGGCTCCCGCATCTCGGGCCCGGCACGGCGGTTCAGAGCACGCCGAACGGATCCACGCGCAAAACGTCTTGGAACACTGTAGACCCGCTTCCTGCCCGTTTCCTGACAACTCATACCCGGCGGGCGGTTCCTGCCGAGCTGCCGATGATCGGCTGGTTACCCTTGGTCCGTGAGTTTTCCAACGATCGGAGTAGTGGGCGGCGGCCAATTGGCGCGCATGATGGCCCCGGCGGCAACGAACCTCGGCCTGCGATTAACGGTGTTGGCGGAAGGCGATGACGTCTCTGCCACCACCGCTGCGCAGTACACCGTGGGCGACTATCTCGACCTGGAGACCCTCCGGGCCTTCGCGGCCGAGGTCGATGTGGTGACTTTCGACCACGAACATGTCCCCGCCGACCATCTGCGCGCCCTCGAATCGGCCGGAGTGAACCTGCAGCCGGGCCCACAAGCCCTGCAATATGCCCAGGACAAATTGCTCATGCGGCAACAGTGCGACCGCCTGGGCCTGCCCAACCCACCGTGGGCGGCCGTGTCCTCAGTGACCGAACTGCTGGAGTTCGGCGACCGCAACGGCTGGCCCGTGGTACTCAAAACCCCGCGCGGCGGCTACGACGGCAAGGGCGTTCGGGTCCTGCGGTCCCCGGAAGAGGCACAGGACTGCCGCGACTGGTTCGAGCTGGACTTCGAGGCCCTGCTGGTCGAGGACCTGGTGCCGTTCTCCCGCGAGCTCTCCGCACAGGTCGCCCGCACTCCCTCCGGCAGGACGGCGACCTATCCCGTCGTGGAGTCCGTTCAGACCGACGGCGTCTGCGATCTGGTAACGGCTCCGGCCCCCGGTCTCGATCCGCGCATCGGTGGTGCTGCCCAAGAGGCCGCCGTGGCCTTGGCGGAAGGCCTCGACGTCACGGGGATGCTCGCCGTCGAGCTGTTCGAGACTCCGGGCATCGGCCCCGGCTTCATGGTCAACGAGTTGGCGATGCGCCCGCACAACTCCGGCCACTGGTCCATGGACGGCGCCGTCACGGGACAGTTCGAGCAACATCTGCGTGCGGTCCTGGACCTGCCCCTCGGTTCGACGGAACCCGTCGGCGCCTACACCATCATGAAGAATTGCCTCGGCGGCGCGAACCAGGACCTCTATTCGTCCTACCCCGGCGCCATGGCCGCGTACCCGCAGGCCAAGATCCACACCTATGGCAAATCCGTGCGCCCCGGCCGGAAGATCGGGCACGTCAACGTCATCGCGGCCGCTGAGAACGAACTCGACGAGGCCCGTGCGGCGGCCACCGCCGCAGCCGCGATCATCACCGAAGGACAGGAACACGAATGACCACCACCGATTCCGACGACGGCGCAGCGCGTCCCGCAACGACGGCTCGGGTATCCGTGGTCATGGGCTCCGACTCCGACTGGCCGGTGATGGAGGCCGCGGCCACGGCACTAGAGGAATTCGGCATTCCGTATGAGGCCGACGTCGTGTCCGCCCACCGCATGCCGCATGAGATGGTTTCCTTCGGTGCTGAAGCGCACGAGCGCGGCATCCAGGTCATCATCGCCGGCGCGGGCGGGGCGGCTCACCTGCCGGGCATGATCGCCGCGACCACTCCCCTGCCGGTCATCGGTGTACCGGTCCCCCTGAAGACCTTGGACGGGCTGGACTCCCTGCTGTCCATCGTCCAGATGCCCGCCGGCGTCCCCGTGGCGACGGTGTCCATCGGTGGCGCCCGGAACGCGGGCCTGCTCGCCGCGCGGATCCTCGCGGCCGGTTCCGGTCCGGAGGCCACCTCCCTCCGCGAGCGCTTGGTCGATTTCGCCGGCGAACTGCGAGAAGTGGCCAGCGGCAAAGGCGATCGACTCCGCGAGTCCCTGGCCGGCCGGCCCGGGTATCGCCCGTGATGGCCCGCCCGTCGCCGATGCTCACGGCCGCCGACTCGAGCAGCAACCCCGTCCGCGACCCGGAATCGGCCGCGGCGCCCCAACGCACCAAGCGGGGCTGGATCCTGCTC
Organism: Citricoccus sp. GCM10030269; assembly: GCF_042665635.1. NCBI lineage: Bacteria > Bacillati > Actinomycetota > Actinomycetes > Micrococcales > Micrococcaceae > Citricoccus > Citricoccus sp. GCM10030269. The sequence goes on from NZ_JBHTCV010000005.1 coordinate 1,127,597, forward strand.
TTGCTCACGCTGTTCGTGCCCGGCGGCGCCCAAGTGGTCGCCGGCAACCGCGCCTTCGGTCGTGCCGTCCTCCGGGTGACCCTGACCGTGTGGGTGCTGATCGTCGTCGCGCTGGTGCTGCTGCTGGTCAACCGGGATCTGTTGATCCAGACCTTCACCACCTCGTGGGTGCAGCTGACGGCCGTCGTCGTCCTGGCCGCGCTCGCCCTCGGGTGGCTCGTGGTCTGGGTGGACACCTTCCGATTGCTGCGGCTCAGACTCGTGGCGCCGGGAATGAAGCCCCTGCTCGCCTTCGCCACCGTCCTGCTGCTGGCGCTGACGTCCGGGGTCCTCGGTTACGGCTCCTACGCCATCAATCTCGGGCGCAATGCCCTCAATGAGATGTTCGAGCCCGGGCCGGCCATCGACCCGGTGGACGGTCGGTACAACTTTCTGCTGCTGGGCGGCGACGCCGGCGAGGGCCGGATCGGCCTGCGCCCGGACTCCATCCACGTGGCCTCCGTCAACGCGAAAACGGGCAAGACGATCATCTTCTCGATTCCGCGCAACTTCCAGAACGCCCAGTTCAGCGAGGATTCCCCGCTGTGGCAGACGTACCCGGAGGGTTACAACTGCGGGGACGAGTGCATCATCAACTCCCTGTACGTGGACGTCACGCAGAACCATCAGGATCTCTACCCGGACGCCGCTGATCCTGGGGCAGAGGCCATGATGGACGCCGCCGGCGGGATCCTCGGGCTGGAGATCCAGTCCTACGCCATGGTCGACCTGGGCGGCTTCGCCCAATTGATCAATGCCATGGGCGGAGTCACCGTGACCTCGGGCGGCTGGACCACCCACCGCGGTCACCGGCCGGACGGACAGTGGGGCAACGCCTGGTGGGGGCCCGGGACCTACACCTTCGACGGCGACGACGCCCTGGCCTTCGCGCGTTCGCGCCACTTCTCCTCCGACTACTCCCGTATCCGCCGCCAGCAGTGCATCCAGGAGGCGATGCTGGCCCAGTTCAATCCGCGGACCCTGGTGAGTCGGTTCGAGGAGATCCTCAACGCCGGTGAACAGATCGTGGAGACCGATCTGCCCGGCCAGCAATTGGGCACCTTCGTCTCCCTGGCCACGAAGGGACGCTCGCAACCGATGGGACGTCTGACCATCGGCGCTCCCGACTTCGGCGATCAGGGTGACCAGTTCACCACCTACCCGGACTTCGACGAGATCCACGAACGCGTGGACGGCATGCTCGCCGAGGATGGCACGCCTCAGGCCGGGGGCGCGCCCGGGGACTCTCCGGTGGCACCGATGCTGTTCGTCAACGCGACGGCCTCGTTGTCGGCGACCGGCGGAGCCTCCCAGGGTGCTGAAGGGGCGACCCAAGGTGCTGACAGTGAGAACCCCGAGGACTGGCCGGAGCCCCCGACTCAGCCGGATGGCAGTCCGATCACCGAGGAGTACCTCATGCAGCTCGAAGACGCCGGCCAGACCGGAATGTTGGAAGAAGCCGCGAAGACCAATCACCTGTGCGTAGCCGGTAACGGCTGACCGACCCGCTGGTTAGGCTGAACACCATGTACCTGCTGCGCGCCGCCATCCGCGACTATGCCTGGGGGTCCGCCACCCTCCTCGCCAAACTCCAGGGCCGGGTGCCCACCGGACGACCCGAGGCGGAGATGTGGATGGGTGCTCACCCAGGAGCTCCCGCCGGGGCCGTACCGGTCACGGACCCACAGGCCGAGCCCGTCCCGCTGGATGCCCTGCTGGAGCGTGATCCGGAGGCGATGCTCGGCGAGGCGGCACGATTCGGCCGTCTGCCCTACCTGGTGAAGCTGCTCGCCGCGGGACGGCCGCTCTCCATCCAGGCCCACCCCACGATCGAGCAGGCACGCGAGGGCTTCGCCGCGGAGGAGGCCGCGGGGATTCCCCTGACGGCTCCTCACCGCAATTACAAAGACGACAATCACAAACCCGAGATGATCGTCGCCCTCACCCCTTTCACCGCCTTGTGCGGATTCCGGTCGCCCGAGGACGCGGGAACCTCCTTCACCCGGCTCGCCCAGGTCTTGACCGAGAACGCCGACGGCGACGGGTCAGGCCCCGCTGCCGCAGCGGCCGCGTACGCTGAGCGGCTCGGAGCCGACGGTCTGCGCCAGGACGACGGCGCAGAGAGAGAAGCTGCCGTCAGCGCATTGGAGTCGGTGTTCACGGAACTCCTCGACCCCGCCGGGGACTGGGCCTCGGGCGACTGGGTGCGGGCCGTCGTCGCCGCTGTGAAAGCCGCTCCGCAGGCGATGGAGGACGATCTGAACCTGGCGACCGCCGTCGGGATCGCAGAGCACTATCCGGACGACCCGGGAGTGCTCGTCTCGGTTCTGCTCGATCGGGTGGATCTGGCTCCCGGGCAGGCCCTGCACCTGCCGGCCGGCAATGTCCACGCGTACGTGCACGGGCTGGGCTTCGAGGTCATGGCGGCTTCCGACAACGTGTTGCGCGGTGGACTCACGCCCAAGCACGTGGATGTGCCGGAACTGCGCTCCGTGGTGCGGTTCGAGGCCTTGCCGGTGCCGTACTGCTCACCGTCCAGCGAGGGCGACGGGCGCCTGCTGTTCCGTCCGCCCTTCGACGAGTTCCAGGTGGAACGCCTCGATCTGCCCTCCGCCGACGGCCAGGCGCTGACCGCGCGCGGGCCAGTCATCGCCGTGTGCACCGCCGGGAGCGTGCGGATCGATTCCGGTTCGGAGAGTGCGGTGCTGGCCCCGGGGGAATCCGTGTTCATCGCCGCAAGCGACGCCGACGCGGTGGTCCACGGGGACGGTCACGAACCCGCCACGCTGTTCTCCGTCACCCTGCCCTGACCACCCCAGCCTCGCCTGGACAACTGGCGGTCAAAAGTGCCCCGATTTAAGGGGTTACTCCCCAGTATTCGGGGCACTTTTGATCACTAGATGAGGGGGGTTAGCGGGTCGGGGCGGTCTGGCCGATCCACTTCTCCCACTTGCGGGCCTGGTGCTCGGCCTCGACCACGCGGACCGTGCCCGACTTCGAGCGCATGACCATGGATTGGGTGACCACGCGATCGTTGTAGTAGCGCACTCCGCGCAACAGGTCGCCGTCGGTGATGCCGGTGGCGGCGAAGTAGCAGTTGTCGGTCTTGACCAGATCGCCCGTGGTGAGGACCGCGTCCAGGTCGTGGCCGGCGTCGAGGGCCTTCTGCCGTTCGGCCTCGTCAACAGGCGCCAACCGTCCCTGGATGACGCCGCCGAGGGCCTTGATGGCGCACGCGGTGATGATGCCCTCGGGGGTGCCGCCGACACCCAGGAGCATGTCCACATCGGTGTCCGGACGAGCAGCGGCGATGCCACCGGCCACGTCGCCGTCCATGATGAACTTCACGCGAGCGCCGGCCGCCCGGATCTCCTCCACGAGGCGCTCGTGGCGCGGACGTTCCAGCACGCAGACGTTGATCTGGCTGACCGGCTTGTTCAGTGCCTTGGAGACCAGGTGGATGTTCTGCTTGATCGGCAGACGCAGGTCGACGAAGTCCGCCGCTTCAGGGCCAACCACCATCTTGTCCATGTAGAACACGGCCGAGGGGTCGAACATGGCTCCATGCTCGGCCACGGCGAACACGGACAGGGCGTTCGGATAGCCCATCGCGGTCAGTCGCGTGCCGTCGATCGGATCCACCGCAACGTCGACCTCCGGACCGGTGCCGTCGCCGACGCGCTCGCCGTTGAAGAGCATCGGGGCTTCGTCCTTCTCGCCCTCACCGATGACCACGATGCCGTTCATCCGCACCGTGTCCATGAACGCCCGCATGGCGTCCACGGCGGCGCCGTCGGCGGTGATCTTGTCCCCGTAGCCCACCCAGTGGCCCGCAGCGATGGCCGCTGCCTCCGTGACGCGCACCAGCTCCAGTGCCAGGTTGCGGTCCGGCTCGGTTCCCGACACAGCCAGGTTGCGGTTCAGCATGTTGTAGTCCTGGTGGTCGGACTGATGGCCGGCCTCGGGCTTGAGGGCCGGAACCCCGTTGTTCTCGGGCTGGTCAGTGGTCACCGAATCACTCCGTCTGTGGGCCGTCTCTGAGGGAATCTCTCCCGGCCCATCCTAATGGGCCCGCCAGTGGCAGAATGGATCAGTGACCTCACTCCAGCCCGAGCCCGATCTGGCCCCCAAACCACGGCTGACGCAGCAGCAGGCCAAGCGCGCCAGTCAGTCCGCCGTGGCCATGGTGATCTCCGTGCTCGCGACCCTCGCCGTCGCTCTGTTGGTGGTGTGGCTGAACCCGGCCAGCACCGAACAGACCTATGGGCAGGACGTGGACGTCGTCTCCACCGCCGAACAGGCCTCGGACACCGCCGGCTTCACGGCCGCAGCGCCGGACGTCCCCGAAGACTGGAACGCCAACTACGCCCGCTGGAACGCCGCCGGCACCGACCAGGTCGAGTTCTGGGAAGCCGGCTATGTCACCGCAGACGAGGAATTCGCCGGATTCAAGCAGACCGCCCAGTCCAACCCCACGTGGCTGTCGCAGCAGACGGACAACGCCCCGCAGACCGGCACGCGCGCCGTGGACGGCACCACCTGGGACTTGTACGAACCAGCCAACGGTGATCGCCATCTGGTGACGGATCTGGACGGGGTCACCGTCATCATCAGCGGCTCCGGAGACCTCGCCTCGCTGGACTCCCTCGCCGCTGCCGTCCAACAGTCCATCGAGGAGTCCTGATCAGGTGACCAGTCAGCCGAATACCCCACTCACCCCCGCCGGAGCGTGGGCTGCACTGCGCGCCGGAAATGAGCGTTTCGTCTCCGATCAGTCCCGCCATCCGAATCAGGATGCGGTTCGGCGCACCGCGCTCGCGAACGAGCAGCACCCCATCGCCACGATCTTCGGCTGTTCCGATTCCCGGTTGGCCGCCGAGATCATCTTCGACGTCGGCCTCGGAGACGTCTTCGTGGTCCGGACAGCCGGGCAGGTCATCGACGACGCCGTACTGGGTTCGCTCGAGTACTCGGTCGACGTCCTGAACATTCCCTTGATCGTGATCCTGGGTCACGACAACTGCGGGGCGGTCACCGCCGCCGTCGACGCCTATGCCACCGGTGACATGCCTCCCGGGTTCATCCGCTCCCTCGTGGAACGCATCACCCCCGCCGTCCTGTCCGCCCAGCGCGCCGGCGTGACCGATGTCAACGGCACCGTGGCCGAGAACGTGCGTCAGACCAGCGCCCGGCTGATGGAATCCTCCATGTCCGTGGCGAAGGCCGTCAACGAGGGGCGCACGGCGATCGTCGGGCTCACGTATTCCCTGGCCAACGGCACCGCCAATCCGGTCGAGACCATCGGGGATGTGGACCCCGCCGACGTCGGCACCGTCACCGGGAGTCGTCCGCGCACCGGCGGCGAAACCGGCACCGAGGCCGGTGCCGACATCGGCGTTGCACCCGGTTCCTAGACCGCTTCCTAGACCGGCACCCCGGTCAGTCCCGGCAGCCCCGGCATTCCCGCCAGCCCCCGACAGCCACCACGACCCCTTCCACGGATCGCCACACAGCGCTATCATCGCCCTATGGCGATGAATCTGGAGTCAACGGTGGACACCGACACCGATGCGGCGGCGCAGCGATGGCCGACCGCTGAGGCGACGACGCCCCTAACCGGGTTGACGTCCGTGGGTGACCTCCACGCCACGCTGTTCCACGCCCTGTCCGAACCGACCCGGCTCACGTTGCTGCAGCACCTGTCCAATGGTGAGCACCGGGTCCGCGATTTGGTCGAGCACCTGCACCTGGCGCAGTCGACGGTCAGCAAACATCTGGCCTGCCTGCGGGACTGCGGCGTGGTCACGGTCCGTAGCGAGGGCCGGTCATCGTGGTTCTCGATCGCCGATCCGGCCGGACTGAACCACCTCATCCTCAGCGCGAACGCCGTCCTGTCGGCCTCCGCCCGAACGCCCTCCCTGCGCGCCCACCGCGAGTCGCTCGCCGAACAGGCCACAGAACTGGCCACAGAACAGGCCACAGAGGAAGCGCCATGACGGCCGGCCACCACCAGCACATGCCGCAGCAGCCGGACCGGGGTCTCCGCCGTCGCCTGTTGACGGTCTTCATCCTCACGGCGGTGATCGCCCTGGCCCAAGCGGTGGGCAGCGCGGTCACCGGCAGCCTGGCCCTGTTGACCGACACCGCGCACGCCATCAGCGACGCCTCAGGCTTGCTGGTGGCAGTCCTCGCCGCCACCATGATGCTGCGGCCGGCGAACAGCAGACGCACATGGGGCTTCGCCCGGATCGAGGTGATCGCGGCCCTCGGTCAAGCCGCCCTGTTGCTGGTGGTCGGTGGCTATGCGGCCATCGACGGCGTTCGCCGCCTGTTCGATCCCCACGACGTCCCGGGCGCCGAACTCCTGTGGTTCGGCCTCATCGGGCTGGCCGCCAATATCGCTGCCATCGCCATCCTGGCCTCGAACCGGGGCGCGAACTTCAATCTGCGCGCAGCGTTCCTGGAGGTTCTCAACGACGCCCTCGGCTCCCTCGGCGTCATCATCGCGGCGATCGTCATCTCCACGACCGGTTTCCACCAGGCCGACAGCATCGCCGCGTTGCTCATCGCCGCGCTCATCGTGCCGCGGGCCTACTTCCTCTTACGCGAGACCATCGGGGTGCTGATGGAGTTCACGCCGAAGGGGGTGGACCTCGAGGAGGTTCGCGAGCACATCCTCGGCCTGGAACACGTCCGGGACGTCCATGACCTGCATGCCTCGATGATCGGCACAGGCATGCCGGTCATCTCGGGCCATGTGGTCGTGGACGACCGGTGCTTCGAATCCAGCCACGCCCCGCAGATCCTGGAAGCGATACGAGGCTGCGTGAAGGACCATTTCCCCGTCTCCTTCGACCACGCCACCTTCCAACTGGAGACGGCCGCCCTCCACGAGCAGGAGTCGAATCCCGCGCACCACTCCTGACCATGCCCGATCCGAGACCATGCCTGGTCCGAACAGGTCACTGTTCGCTGTATAGTCAGCGTATGCTGACCATTGCTTCGCGACTGGACGCGATGAACCGACTGGGCCGGGCGATGGCTGATCCGACCCGCTCGAGAATCCTATTGTCCCTGTTGGAATCGCCCAGCTACCCGGCGCAGCTGGCCCGAGACCTCGGATTGACCCGCACGAATGTCTCCAACCACCTGGCCTGTCTGCGCGGTTGCGGGATCGTCGTCGGTGAACCCGAAGGGCGCCAAACCCGGTACGAGATCGCTGACTCACGGGTCGCCGTGGCACTCAGCGCCCTGCTGGACGCCACGCTGGCCGTGGACGAGAACGAGATCTGCCTGGACGCGGACGGAGACACAGCGCCGTGAGCGGCGAGTGCTGCACAGACAAGACACCCGTCCCGACGTCGGCCCGGGCCAGCCCGCGGGAGCACACCTGGTCCCCGGAGGACGCCAGTCTCTGGCTCGCGATCCTCTCCGGCGTGGCACTGGCCGTCGGCTTCGGACTGAACTGGAGCGGGGCGGAGATCCCGGGTCTGCTGCTGCAGTGGCTCGCCCTGGCCGCCGGTGCCCTCACCTTTGTCCCCGGCGCACTCCGGGGTCTGCTGCGTGGTCGACTGGGCGTGGGACTGCTGATGACCATCTCGGCGGTCGGCGCGGTGCTGCTGGGCCACGTCGGGGAGGCAGCGGCACTCGCTTTCCTGTTCTCTCTGGCCGAGGCCCTGGAGGACCGGGCCATGGACCGCGCGAAGGGTGGTCTGCGCGCGTTGCTCTCGCTGATGCCCGAGACCGCCCGCATCGCCCGGGACCAGGGAGTCGCCACCATTCCCGCCGCTGAGGTGCGCGAACAGAACGTGCTGTTGGTCGGCGCAGGCGATCGGGCGGCCACGGACGGGGTGGTGCTCCAGGGACACTCGAGCCTGGACCTCTCGGCCGTGACGGGTGAGTCGATTCCGGTCGCCGTCACTCCCGGTGATCCGGTTCCGGCCGGCGCCATCAACGGCTCCGGGACGCTGCGGATCGAGGCGACCGCCAGCGCCCGGGACAATTCCCTCACCCAGATCGTCTCCCTGGTGGAACAGGCGCATGCCCGGAAGGGAGTGCGCGCCCGGCTGGCCGACCGGATGACGAAGCCCCTGATACCCGCCGTCCTCGTCATCGCGGCCGTCATCGCGCTCTTCGGACTACTGACCGGAGATCCGGCCACCTGGATCGAGCGGGCCCTCGTGGTCCTGGTGGCCGCCTCGCCGTGTGCCTTGGCCATCGCCGTTCCGGTGACCGTGATCAGTGCCATCGGCTCCGCGTCCACGTACGGGGTGGTCATCACGTCCGGCCAGGCCTTCGAACAGTTGGGCACGATCCGCACCGTGGCCTTCGACAAGACAGGCACCTTGACCCGCAACGAGCCCCGAGTGGTGGAGGTCCGCACCGCCCCGGGGCACGATCAGGCCGAGCTTCTGCGCAACGCTGCCGCCCTGGAGTCCTCCAGCAGCCATCCCCTGGCCGCCGCCATCATCGCGGCCGCCCCCGGAATCGCACCGGCACAGGAAGTCACGGAGGAACCCGGATTCGGGCTTCGGGGCCGGGTGGGCGCGGCGCACCTCCGGCTGGGCACCCCGCGCTGGCTGTACCCGGGCCCACTGCGCGCCGAAGCCGAGGAGATGGCGGCGCGCGGGATGACCGTCGTCGTGGTCGAGATCGACGGCGGCACCGCGGGCGTGATCGGGATCCGCGACGAACTGCGGCCGGAAGCCGCCGAAACGATCCGCCTGTTCTCAGCCAGGGGCATTCGGACCGTCATGGTCACCGGCGACCACAGCACCACGGCACGAGCCCTGGCCGCCGAGGCCGGTATCCAGGACGTCCGGTGGGAACAGCTGCCGGCGGACAAGGCGGCGGTCATCGAGGAGCTGGTCGCCGAAGCGCCGACGGCCATGGTGGGTGATGGCGTCAATGACGCCCCGGCGCTGGCGGCGGCCACGGTCGGCATCGCGATGGGATCGAGTGGTTCCCGGGCCGCCGTCGAGTCGGCCGACGTCGCGTTCACCGGGCATGATCTGCGGCTGATCCCGGGCGTCCTGGCTCACGTGCGCCGCGGGCGGCGCATCATGACCTGGAACATCGGTGTGGCTCTGGCCATCATCGTGGTGCTGTTCCCGCTGGCGCTGTTCGGCATCCTGGGGCTGGCCGGGGTGGTCCTGGTCCACGAGATCGCCGAAGTGCTGGTGATCGTCAACGGGGTGCGGGCGGCCAGGCGGCCCCGCGGAACGGTCTAAAGTGGGGAAACATGACCGCACAGTCTTCCTCTGAACACTCCTCTTCCGAACCGCAGTTCCGCATCGAGCATGACACGATGGGCGAAGTCAAGGTCCCGATCGACGCCCTGTACCGCGCCCAGACCCAGCGCGCCGTGCAGAACTTCCCCATCTCCGGCAAGACCCTCGAACCGGCACACATCCACGCGTTGGCGCAGGTCAAGAAGGCCGCCGCGAAGGCCAATGCCGAGCTGGGCGTGATCGACCAGGAACGCCGTGACGCCATTGTGGCCGCTGCGGACGAGGTCATCTCCGGACGGCACGACGGCCAGTACCCGATCGATGTGTTCCAGACGGGCTCCGGCACCTCCTCGAACATGAACACCAACGAGGTCCTGGCCACGCTGGCCACCCAGTCACTGCAGGCCAGCGGTTCCGAGGCAGAGGTCCACCCGAACGACCACGTCAACGCCTCCCAGTCCTCCAATGACGTCTTTCCGACCTCGGTGCACATCGCCGTCACCGCCGGTCTGATCAATGACCTGAAGCCCGCCCTCGAGCACCTGGCCACGTCGCTGGAGAAGAAGGCCGGCGAGTTCGAGAACGTCGTCAAGTCCGGCCGGACGCACCTCATGGACGCCACACCGGTGACTCTTGGCCAGGAGTTCGGCGGTTACGCCGCGCAGGTCCGGTACGGCATCGAACGCATCGAGGCCTCACTGCCCCGCGTGGCCGAGGTGCCCCTGGGCGGCACGGCCGTCGGCACCGGCATCAACACGCCGAAGGGCTTCTCCGCTCGCGTCATCGAGTTGCTGGCCGAAGAAACCGGGCTGCCGCTCACCGAGGCGCGCAACCACTTCGAGGCTCAGGCCAACCGCGACGGGCTCGTGGAGGCCTCCGGCCAGTTGCGCACCATCGCCTACTCCTTCATGAAGATCAACAATGACCTGCGCTGGATGGGTTCCGGCCCGAACACCGGCCTGGGCGAGATCTTCATCCCCGACCTGCAGCCGGGCTCCTCGATCATGCCGGGCAAGGTCAACCCGGTGATCAGTGAGGCCGTCATCCAGGTGGCCGCCCAGGTGATCGGCAATGACACCACCGTCTCGTTGTCCTCCACCAACGGCGCCTTCGAGCTCAATGTCGGCATCCCGGTGATGGCGGCCAACCTGCTGGAGTCCATCCGCCTGCTGTCCAACTCGGCCCGCACCATGGCGGACAAGATGATCGACGGCATCGAGGCCAATGTGGAGCGCTGCACCTTCCTGGCCGGCGCCTCCCCCTCGATCGTGACCCCGCTGAACAAGGTCATCGGCTACGAGGCGGCCGCCAAGATCGCCAAGCACGCCGTAACCCAGAAGATGACCGTTCGCGAGGCCGTCCTCGATCTCGGCTACGTGGAGCGCGGCGAGATCACCGAGGAGCAGCTGGACACGGCCCTGGACACCATGTCCATGACCCACCCGGCCTGATCCAACTCACCCACCCCTCGCACTGTGCGGGCAGAAAACACCGGTGTTTTCTGCCCGCAAAGTCGCCTGTGGGAGTAGGCACCCGGGGAGGAAACGGTCAGGGGGCGACGAATTGCGCCTCGGGTGATTCCGCCAGTCCCCACTCCAGCGCGCGAGCGTGCAGCGGTGGCAGTTCCGGCAGAGCATCGAGCGCGAACCAGCCGACGTCCGTGTTCTCATCGTCATTGACCCGCGCCTCGCCGGAGACGTACTTCATCGCCATCACCACGTCGAGATACTGAGCACGGTCACCGTTCGGGTACGCCACCTCGAGCGTGGTCCCGACGCCGGCCAGCCGCTGGGGCGCGCACCGCACATTGGTCTCCTCGTACGTCTCTCGCACGGCCGTGGCGGCCGGCTCCTCGCCCGGCTCGATGATTCCGGCCGGCAGGGTCCAACGGCCGTTGTCCGCTCGGCGCACCAGCAGCACCTCTCGGGTCTCCTCCGACGCCGGCTCACGGTCACGCACGACGACGGCCTTGCACCCGGGCAACCACAGGTGATCGGTGCCGATCTTCTCGCGCAGCGTGAGGACGAATTCCGGAGTGGGCATACACCCACGCTAGCGGCCGCCAGTCCGTGGCCGGAATCCGGCCACGAATGAAACAGCTACAGCAGGAACGCCAGCGCCGCACCCATCACCATGGCCGGACCGAAGGGCAGGTGCGTGGATCCGGTGGCCCGCCGGGTCAGAACGAGCGCCAGCGCCACCACTCCCCCGGCGATGAAACCGAGGACCACGGCACCCCAGAGGTGATCCCAGCCCAGCCAGCCGGCATAGATTCCCAGGCCGCCGCCCAGTTTCACATCCCCCATGCCCATGCCGGTGCGGCTGATCAGATGCAAGACGAGCATGAGCGCCAGGTAGGCGGCACCACCGCCGACCATGGACCACAGACGTGACCATCCGGCGTCGTCCGCCAGACACGCCACACCCAAGGTGACAGCACCGCCGCCGGCCAGAAGGCCGGTCCACCGGTTCGGCAGCCGATGCTCCCGCAGGTCGGTGACCACCAGGACGACGGCACAGAGCACGAAGAGCAGCAGGGCGGCGGTGACCGCGGCCAGTAGCAGCCAGTTCCCTGCGCGGGCGGCCTCGGCCAGGATCGTCGGCATTCCCTCAGCCTAGAGTGACCGCGGCGCTGGCACGGCGCGGAACCTTAAGCTGTGGATATGTCCGAACAGACTCCGCTCGAGCGGTCCGAGCTGCTGCCCGTTGAGTTTCCCGTGCCGGGGTCGGGCGCTCTGGAGGACTGGTGGCCGCTGTTCAGTCTCCGCCTCGAAGCCGGGCCGTTGACCCTGCGACCGGTGACCGACGGCGATCTGCCCGCACTCCTGCAGTGCGCGCGCGCCGGTATCCATCCGCGGGGCCTGAACCCCTTCGGAGCAGTCCCGTGGTCTGAAGCACCGGCGTCCGATCTGGCCAAGAACATGCTGCAGCACATCTGGGAGGCGCGGGCCGAGGCACGTCCGGACCAATGGCGCATCCACTTCGGTGTCTGGGAACACCAACCGGACAGCGCGCCGGCGCTGATCGGCATGATGGATCTGGGCGCCCGCCACTTCGCGCAGACTCGAACCGTCTCCACCGGCTCCTGGCTCCGGTACGACGCCCAGGGCCGCGGACTGGGCACCCTGGCGCGGTCGATTGTCCTGGTGTTGGCGTTCGATCACTTCGGGGCACTGGCCGCCACCACGGACTGCGCCTCATGGAACCAGAGCTCGGCCGCCGTCTCGCTGGCCCTCGGCTACCAGCACAACGGGGTCGAGGTGGAGGCGTGGGGGCGCACCGCCGAGGTCGTGCTGCGCTTCCGGCTGGACGCCCGGGAGTTCACCCGCCCAGAGACGGAGGTCATCGCTACGGGTGTGGAAGCCTCCCGCCAGCTCCTGGGCATCCGGGACGAGACCTAGACTGGTCTCATGCCCCGTCCCACGGAGACGTCCCCCGCTCATCACTCCGTCATCGACCAGTTCCGTTCGTATCCCGGTTGGATCCAGCGCGCCCTGCCCGTCTTCGGCCTCGTGGTTCTCATGTGGGTTCTGGAGATCCTCGATCTCTTCCTCGGCGGCCGCCTGAATCAATTCGGCGTCCAACCCCTGGACGTCTCGGGATTACCGGGCATCCTCTTCGCCCCGCTGTTGCACGCCGGACTCGGGCATCTGCTCTCCAATACCATTCCGTTCCTGGTGATGGGCTCCATGATCGCCTGGATCACCCGCCGCTGGTGGATCATCACCGCGGGCATCTGGATTCTCGGCGGGTTCGGCACCTGGCTCATCGGAGGGCTGGGCACCAACCACATCGGGGCCTCGGTGATCGTCTACGGCTACGCCGCGTTCCTGGTGACCTATGGCATTCTTTCCCGCCGCCTCTCTGCCATCGTGGCCGCCGTCGTGACGGTGTTGCTGTACGGCGGCATTGTCTGGGGCTTCCTGCCGTTCAATCAGCGGATCTCGTGGCAGGGCCACTTGGCCGGTGCCGGCGCCGGCGTCATCGTGGCGTTCGCAGACACCCGCCAGGCTCGCCGCGACTGGAGAGACCGCAGCAGCGGACAACACCCGCAGTAACCCCCGTCACCCGCAGCCACCGAGTCGCCGAGTCGCCGAAGGAACTGTTCGAAAGTGCCCGGAAAGTCCGGCTGAAAATCTGTCCAAAAGTCGATGGTGCCATTTTCGTGAAGGTGGTAGGCAAATCGACGCCTCGGGGAGTATGCTCGAACTTGCTTCCATCCGTGCGGCACCGACTCAGCACTCGTGGACCGTCGTGGAAGCCCGAACTCCATGGCCTCCATCCCGTTTCAAGGGGCCATGGCTACGGTGGATCATCCCCGGTCCCCACATCCCCCCTCCGCGGGGACTCGGACGGATCCACCCCCCAGGGGCCGCTGCCATCAAGTGCAGCGGCCCCTGGTTCTTTTAAGGCGGTCCCTCAAGACCCGGTTCTCTGACCACCCAGGTCCCAGGGAGGACCCCGATCTCAGATGCTGGCGTCCTCGAGCAGCTCCGTCACCAGGGCGGCGATCGGCGAACGTTCGGAGCGGTTCAGGGTGACGTGCCCGAACAAGGGGTGCCCCTTGAGCGTCTCCACCACAGCCGCGACGCCGTCGTGCCGGCCTACGCGCAAATTGTCGCGCTGAGCGACGTCGTGGGTCAGGATGATCTTGGAGTTCTGGCCCATGCGGCTCATCACCGTCAGCAGCACGTTCTTCTCGAGTGATTGGGCCTCGTCCACGATCACCCAGGAGTCGTGCAGGGAGCGGCCGCGAATGTGGGTCAGCGGGAGCACCTCGAGCATGCCTCGGTCCACGACCTCGTCCAAGACCTCCGTGGAGACCAGGGCGCCCAGGGTGTCGTAGACGGCCTGGCCCCAGGGGTTCATCTTCTCGGTCTCGGAGCCGGGGAGGTAGCCGAGTTCCTGGCCGCCGACGGCGTACAGCGGACGGAACACGACCACTTTGCGGTGCTCACGCCGCTCCATGACCGCCTCGAGCCCCGCGCACAGCGCCAGCGCCGACTTGCCGGTGCCGGCCCGGCCGCCGAGGGACACAATGCCGACCGTGGGATCGAGCAGCATATCGATCGCGAGTCGCTGCTCGGCCGAGCGACCGTGCAGTCCGAAGACGTCCCGGTCCCCGCGGACGACCTGGGTCTTACCGTGCCGGTCAATGCGTCCCAACGCCGAACCACGCGGCGAGGTGATCACCAGACCGGTGTTGACCGGAAGCTCCGCCGCTTCGGCCATGGCGACCGGTTCGTTGTTGTAGAGCGCGTTGACCTCTTCTTCGGTGGCCATGATCTCCGCGGTTCCGGACCAGCCGGAGTCCTTGACGAGTTCATTGCGGTACTCATCCGCCTGCAGGCCCATGGCCGAGGCCTTGACGCGCATGGGCAGGTCCTTGGACACCACGGTGACGTCGCGGCCCTCATCGGCGAAGTTCTTGGCGACGGCGAGGATGCGTGAGTCGTTGTCCGTGGACCGGAATCCGTGCGGGAGCACGTCCACCGAGATGTGGTTGAGCTCCACTCGCAGTGCCCCGCCCTCGGAGCCCAGCGGAATCGAGGTGTTCAGGGAGCCGTGCTCGAGGCGCAGTTCGTCCAAGAGCCGCAGTGCCTTACGGGCGAAGTATCCCAGATCCGGGTCGTCCCTCTTCTTCTCCAGTTCGGAGATGACCACGATCGGGAGGATGACTTCATGTTCGGCAAAGCGCAGAATCGCCCGCGGGTCGGACAGCAGAACGGAGGTGTCCAACAAATAGGACTTCTCCCCTGTGCTCATCCGCTCAGTGGACTGGGCGGCTGCCGGGGTTTCGGTGGCCAGAGTGGTCGTCAGATTCTCCACAGGAACTCCAGACCGGGGCGCACGCCCCGATGATCGAGGGTGGGTGGGACGGACCGGCCAAGGGCCGGAACGGCCCCCCGCTGCGTGCTGTCTGGAGTGACGGCATACGGCTTTGGCCTTTCCGATCAATCCGCAGGGGGTGAACCGAAAGCCTCGGTCCATTTCTGCCGGTGACTGATACCCCCACGGTAGGACGGCCCGGAGGATTTGTGGGGTTGCCGCTCGAAGTGGCGCGATTAATTTTGGGTGAACCCACGACCAGGGAGAGCTCAGAGCGTTAACGTGCGGTGGCCAACGTGGGGTGGCCGCGCCCTCACCGTCAATTGCCGAAGCGGCGCTGACGTGAGGCGAAATCCCGGAGAGCTCGGACGAAGTCGACCCGGCGGAAGTCAGGCCAGAGAGCCTCACAGAAGTAGAACTCGGAATAGGCCGACTGCCACATCAGGAATCCGGACAGTCGCTGTTCTCCAGAGGTGCGGATGACCAGGTCAGGGTCGGGCTGCCCGCGGGTGTAGAGCCGAGCGGCGATCTGCTCGTCGGACAGTTCACCGGCGACCTCGGCGGCGGTGCGCCCCTCAGCATCGGCTTCCAGCAAAAGTTCCTTGACGGCGTCCACGATCTCGCGGCGACCGCCATAGCCCACCGCCACGTTCACATGCACGCCGTCCGCGTCCGCGGTACTGGCCTGGAGACCGTCCAGGGTCTCCGCCAAGCCCGCCGGCAACAGCTCCGAGGCGCCCACTGCCTGAACGCGGACGCGCTGCCCATTGGCCAGTCCATCCCCGAGGCGCTTGAGCGTATTGTCGATGATGCCGACCAATTGGTCCAGTTCCTCCGGCGGGCGGCCCATGTTGTCCGTGGAGAGCATGTAGAGGGTGACGACCCTGATGCCGAATTCGTCGCACCAACCGAGGAACTCGTGGATCTTCTCGGCCCCCGCCAGGTGACCGTCCGCCGTCGTCGCGCCGGAGGCCTTGGCCCAGCGGCGGTTGCCGTCCAGCACCACGCCGATGTGCCGGGGCAGCCGTTCGTGGTCGAGACCGGAGGCCAGCCGACGTTCGTAGAAGCTGTAGAGGACGTTCGGGAGCTGCATGGTCGTCCCCTTCTGGCCGGTGCGCGCACCGCGATGGTCCGCGGCGCCTGTTCAGTCCCTACGGTATCGAACCGGAGGTCGAGCTCGTCGATGCACTCCGAACGGTAATCTGGCCGCATGGTCCTCTTCCCCTCCGGCGGCCCCTCCGACGGCCCTTCCGATGGCCTCTCCGACGGCCCCACCAGCGCGTCGGCCACCACGTCGTCCCGGTGGCGGATGGACCGGATCACCGACCCGGACCACCCCGATTTCAAACCCAGGCTGCGCGGGCTGAGTCACGCCGTGATGACGCCGCTGGCGCTGATCGCCGGAATCGTCCTGGTGATCATGGCACCCGATCCGGGGCTCAAGTGGGCCAGCGGGGTCTACGCGATCACCGGCCTGCTGTTGTTCGGCGTTTCCGCTACGTATCACTTGTTCCAGTGGTCACCGCCGGTGGCACTCGTGCTCAAACGACTCGACCACACGAACATCATGCTGGTGATTGCTGGCACCTACACCCCGCTAGCAGTGGCCTTATTGACGCCGGACCGGGCCACGGTGCTGCTGGCCGGCGTCTGGATCGGCGCGCTGGCCGGCGTCGCCTTCCGCCTGTTCTGGACCTCCGCGCCGCGCTGGCTGTACACGCCCGTCTATGTCCTGCTCGGTCTGGCCGCCCTGCTGTACATCGGGGATTTCTTCGCCGCGAATGCCGTGGCCGCCGTTCTGGTCTGTGTCGGCGGCGCCTGCTACATCATCGGTGCGGTGTTCTACGCCCTGAAACGCCCCAATCTGCACCGGGAATGGTTCGGCTTCCACGAACTGTTCCATGCCTTCACCGTGGGCGGCTTCGTGTGCCACTACATCGCGATCATGGCCGCCGTGCTGCCGGCCTGATCACCGAGGTGATGTCGCGAATGGTTGGATAGAGCCATGCCCGATCCGCTGTCCACACCGCCTCGTGCCGGCGTCATCGCTGCCATCCGTGTTGGTCGCGTCAGTGAGGTCACCTGGCGTGGTGAAACCGTCCGCACCGGTGCTTTCAAGGAGGCCGTAACCGGGGACGTGGCCGTTGGACCCCTCGGCTTGGCGGGGGACGAGCAAGGCGACCTCGTCAACCACGGCGGACCAGACAAGGCGGTGCTCTGCTACGGCCGAGCGCACTACGCCGACTGGCGGGACGAGGGAATCGACCTGCCGGAGGGCGCCTTCTTCGAGAACCTGACCGTGGACGGGCTGACCGAGGCCGACGTCTGCCTGGGCGACCGCTGGCGTGCCGGTGACGTGCTCTTCGAGGTGAGCCAGGCCCGCCAGCCCTGCTGGAAACTGTCCTCGCGGTGGTCCATCCCGGATTTGGCCCGGCGTGTGAAGAGCACCGGACGCTCCGGCTGGTATCTGCGCGTCGTGGAAACCGGGGACCTCCGCGCCGGGACGCACCTGGTTTTGGTGGATCGATGGCCCGAGGCCGTGGACCTCGCCGAGATCGCTCGGGTGATGAACGTGGACAAGCACGATGCGCCGGCTATCGAGCGCGTGATGAACTCTCCCGGGCTGCCCGAGGGCTGGCGAGCGGCGCTGCGCAAACGGCTGGGCGAGCGGGTGGGCGAACGGCGGCAGTCGCTGCGGGTCACCGATGAGGATGCCGCAGGCCGCTGACGGGAAAACCACCCGACTCGGCCAGTGAAGCGCACCACATCGCCGCCCGTGGAGGAATACTTTCCGCTCGAATCCTTGTTTCCGCCACCGGGCCCCTGCGCGGGGGACCGACGCAGCATCGACGGCGAAGGACCTCATGACCACCACGGCAGCCAGTATTCGGACGATCGGCATTCTCGGCGCCGGCCGGGTGGGGGCCGCAGTGGCCAGGCGAGCAGTCGCCGTCGGGTTCGAGGTGTGCATCGCCACCGCCAAACCCGCCAGAGAGATCGAACCGACCTTGCGGCGCGTGGTTCCGGGGGCTCGTGCTGTCGAGCCGACCGAGATCACCGAGACGGATCTGACGGTGGTGGCGATCCCCTTGCGCAACTACCGCGAACTGGAGCCCACCCTCTTCGACGGGCAGACCGTGGTGGACGCCATGAACTACTGGACCGCCACAGACGGCGAACTGGCCGCGTTCGACCGAGACCACCGCACCACGAGCGAGATCGTGCAGGAGCATCTGGCCGGAGCCCGCCTGGTCAAGACGCTGAACCACATCGGATACCACGATCTGGAATCCGACCATCGGCACCCGGGCGCCCCGGACCGTCGGGCGCTGGCCGTCGCCGGAGACCACGTCGATACGTGTCAGGAAGCCGCATGGTTCGTCGAGCAACTGGGCTTCGACGCCGTGCAGGCCGGCCCGTTGGCGGCGGGGCGGATTCTCGAGCCGGGCACGGAGATCTTCACCGGCCGACACTCCGCCGAACGGATGCGCTCGCTGGTCGCCCAGGCCTGCGCGAACGTCAGCGCCTAGAGCCGCACGCGCCGGACTCGGCCCTACTGAATCAGTTGTCGGATTCCACCCCAGTGTGGAGACCCCTGACTGGGGCCGAATCCGACACCTGATGTATGGGCGAGACGTCGATCAGTCGCGGCCGGAGTCCGGAGCCTGGGGCACCGGCGGCGGACTGTCGAGATACCCGGGGTACTTCTGCTGCAGGCATGAGCGCTGCGAGTCCAGGTCGGATGCGGGCCGCGCGTCGGGATCCCGGTCCCGGTCCGGGCGCCGTTCCTCCTCGGGCAAGTAGGCCTGGTAGCGCTCAACCAGCATGTCCTCGGCCTGCTCGGAGCGGTACTGCACGCGCCGGACCGAGCGAACCATCAACCGCAGCACCACGATGGCCATCGCCACCATCAGGGCGGTGAACAGGAACCCCTCGATACCGGGCGAGACATCGGCCTGGTCCAGTCCCGGGCGCAGAGTGGGTTCCTGGACTCCCGGTGACGGCTGCGCGGTGGTTCCCGCCTCTGGGCTGGGGGCAGCAGAGGCGGACACAGCAAGCGAAAAGTAGGCCATCACGGTTGACCAGTCTACCGGGACAGCTGGACGGCTCGTTCGGCAGCGACCGGCCTCAACGCAGTCCGGTGAACAGGTCCGTCTCCGGCAGAGTCGTCTCCACGCGGGAGTCGATCAGCACGTAGTCCTCCCACGGCCAGGTGCGCCGCAGCAGGGCGTTCGGTGCGGCGAAGAACTGCCCCTCCGGATCGACCTGCGTCCGGTGAGCTCGCAGCGCCGCATCTCGGTGCTCCAGGTAGTCCGCCACATGGATCTGCGTCGTGACCTGGTGGTTCGTCAAGCGGAACCGCACCGGCCTGCTCGCCCGCTGGACGGAAGCGTCGGCACCGGCGCCCTCACCGTCATCCCTGCCGTCGTCGTCCTGCTGGCTTTCGGCCTTCATCTTCTCGAACCACTCGAGTCGTTCGGTGAAGGGCGACTCCTCCCCCGCCGTCAGGAACGCCTCGTGCAGAGCCAGGTACTTGTCCGGGTTGAAGGCACGGTCGTAGTACAGCTTGGATGGCGTCCACGGCTCTCCGGTGCCCGGATAGCGGTCCGGATCGCCGGCGGCGCGGTAGGCCTCCACGGTGACCTCGTGAGATTTGATGTGATCCGGGTGGGGGTAGCCACCGATCTCGTCGTAGCTGATCAGCACGTGCGGCCGGAACTCACGGATGAGCCGGATCAGCGGGGCCGTCACCTGTTCCAGGGGCAAGGAGCCGAAGCAACCGTACGGCAGGGGTGGCAGCGGGTCGCCCTCGGGCAAGCCGGAGTCCATGAACCCGAGCCAGCGGTGCTCGACGCCCAAGGCCGCCCCGGCCTCCTCCATCTCCGCCCGCCGGACACCGGTGATGTCCCGGTCCAGGCGGACGGTGTCCCCGTATCCGGGATTGAGCAGGTCGCCGCGTTCCCCGCCCGTGCACGTCACCACCATGACCTCGGCCCCGGCGGCTTCGTAGGCGGCCATCATCGCCGCTCCCTTGGACGATTCGTCGTCGGGATGAGCGTGAACGGCCATCAGCCGCAAGCCGTGGGAGTCAGGAACGCCCTGGGCTTCTGCACTGGTGCGGGCGTCCTCGGCATCCAGCGAGCCGTATGACGTCTGCCCCACGGAGACGCCGAACTCGGGTGCACTGTTTCCGTCTCGGTCCTGGGGAGAACTACTGCTCACGTGGCCTTGACTGCTTTCTGCCGCCGGGGCCGTCTGCCATGGGAAGGCGGGCGTCCGGGACGGCGTGCTCGGGAAAGATGACTGAGAAAAGATCGATGCGCGGCACCAAGGAACTCACAACAGTTCCTCTCGGCAGCCCGGGATATCATGGAGTGACATGACTTCGACACCCCAGTCAACGGCGGACCGCGCGCCAGACGACATCTTAGCGAACCGGTATGGGCGCCCCCAACAGACCGGTCGTGCAGAGCCTGCGCGCTGGGGCGGCCGGCGCGGTCGGTGGATCGCCGTCGTCGCCCTGATTCTCGCCGTGGCCACGGTGGTGTGGTTCACCGCATCGGCCACGGCCCAGACGTTGCACTGGAAGGACGTCGGGTACGAGATCACCTCGGACAGCGCAGCGTCCGTGACGTTCCAGCTCACCAAGGAACCGGAAGACACGGTGCAGTGCGCCGTCCAGGTGCTGTCCGAGGAGTATGCCGTGGTGGGTTGGGACACCGTGACCATCGGACCCGAGACGCCCGCCCAACAGATCTCGCCGTCGGAGAAGACGAAATACTACGACGTCGACCTGCGCACCGATGCGCTGGGCGTCAACGGCGGCGTGAACACGTGCTGGATCCCGGAGTCCTCCTAGCGTGACCTTCTGAGACCCACGTCACGAGCAATATGACGTTTCTGAAGCACATCCGTTAGAATTAGCGGCAATAGGTTTTTGGTCCCCGCCTGTCGGAGCTTCTCATCCACCACGAGAGGCTCCGTCGGCGGGGTTCTTGCATGGTTGCCCCCTCGGGCCGCAGTCAGCGGCACAGCAGCATGCATTCGGCGGGATCGGCATGCCCTCGTGGCATCTCGAACTGCTGTTGTTGGCAATTCGGAAGCATCTCGATGAAGGAGACTACGTCCATGAGCAACACCGACAGCGCTCCCTGGCTGACCCAGGAGGCCTACGACCGCCTGAAGAAGGAACTGGATTACAGCTCCGGACCGGGGCGCCAAGAGATCATCGACCGCATCGAGCAGGCTCGGGAAGAGGGCGATCTCAAGGAGAACGGTGGATACCACGCCGCTCGCGAGGAGCAGTCCAAGAATGAGGGCCGCATCCAGGAGCTGAAGCAGCTCTTGGAGACGGCCAGCGTCGGCGACTCCCCGGAGGACAACGGCGTCGTGGAACCGGGCAAGGTCGTGGAGGCCAAGATCGCCGGGGACCTGGAGACGTTCCTGCTGGGCAACCGCGAGATCGCCGATGACAAGGACTCCATCACCGTCTACTCCGAGCGGTCCCCGATCGGTGCCGCCATCCAGGGCGCCAAGGTCGGCGACACGTTGACCTACGCCGCCCCCAACGGCAAGGACATCACGGTGGAGATCGTCTCCGCCACGCCCTACAAGCCCTGACACCACCTATCACCGCGGGGCCGCGTGGGAACCACATCAGCGCGCACCCCAGGCCAAGAACGACGGCGGCGCACCGGTTCTCCGGTGCGCCGCCGTCGTGTCTTGATAGGTTGAGTTCATGCTCATCGTCGAAGAAGTGTTCCTGCTGCTGACCAAGGACAACGGAACCGCCGACCGCGCTTGGGGTTATCGTCGCCATGGGCTGGTGGCGGCGGCCCTGGTGGATCTGGCCCAGCTCGGAGTCATTGACATCGCCGAAGGCCGCGACCCCAAAGTGAGCGTGGTGAAGGCCGGCGTCACGGGCCATGCCTCGCTGGACGTGATCCTGCCCGCGCTGGACGGAATGTCCGGCAAGAAAGTCTCGCGCTTGGTGGCCAGCAGCAAGCTGAATCCCGCCACCGCCGTGGGCCATTCTCTGGCGGAGCAGGGCATCGTGACCGAAGAGTCCCGCATGTTCGGCGGACCGAAGTTCGTCACCGTGAACCCCGCCCCGGAAATCGCGGTGAGGGAGCGGCTGGGCCAGGTCTTGGCCGGCACCCGTGAGCCCACGATCGCCGATGCAGCCGAGCTCGGGATCCTCAAGGCGCTCAACGTCGCCTACGGATTGCTGGGCCCGGCGCGCGGGGACCTGGACCGGCGCGGGCTCTCCCGCCGCATCGAGTCCGTCTCCCGGGATGTTCCCTCCGTGGAGGCCCTCAAGCGCATGGTCGACTCGATCACGGCCTCCACCGTGACCGTGGCCGTGGCGGCGGGAAGTAGCTCTAGCTAGCGTAGCTCTGTTTAGAGCAGCTCCAGCCAGAGCCGCACGACTCTAGTGCTGCACCACCGGCTGATAGCCGGAGGAGCGCAACTTGCCGAGGACCTGTTCCGAGTGCTCGTGCCCGCGGGTCTCCATGTCGATGGTGATGGTGACATCTCCCATGCTCAACGATCCCCCCAGGCGGCTGTGGTCGACTCGCGTGACGTTGGCTTCCGTCTCGGAGATGATCCTCGCGATGTTGGACAACTCGCCGGGACGGTCGCGCAGTGAGATCTTGACGGTGAGGTAGCGACCGCCGGCGGCGAGTCCGGACTGGATGACCTTGAGCATGAGCATCGGGTCCACGTTCCCGCCCGAGAGCAACGCCACCGTGTTCTTCGACTGGATCCCCAGTTCGGCCAGTTTGCCTTCCAGCAGTGCGGCCACGCCGACGCCACCGGCCGGCTCGACGACCATCTTGGAGCGTTCGAGCAGGAACACCAGGGCGTTGGCGATCGCGTCCTCGGAGACCGTGACCACGCCGTCCACGAGTTCCCGCACGATCTGGAAGGGAATCTGCCCCGGCTTTCCCACGGCGATCCCATCCGCGATGGTCGAGACATGAGACAAGGGCACCACGGCGTCGGCGGCCAAGGACGGCGGATAGGCCGCCGCGTTCTCTGCCTGGACCCCGATGATGTTGATGTGCCGGCCCTGTTGGCGGGCCCGCTCCTTCACGGCCACGGCGACGCCGGCCAAGAGCCCGCCGCCGCCGATCCCCATGACCAGGGTGTCGACGTCGGGCTCCTGCTCCAGGATTTCCAGGCCGATGGTGCCCTGGCCGGCCACCACGTCGGCACTGTCGAAGGGGTGGATGAACACCGAACCGGATTCTTCGGCGCGACGCTGTGCTTCGGCGAGCGCCTCGTCCACGTTGTTGCCGTGTAGCACGACCTCAGCCCCGTGATCCTTGGTGGCCTGCAGTTTGGGCAGGGCCACACCGCGCGGCATGAAGATGGTCGCCCGGATACCCAGCTTGGAGGCGGCCAGTGCGACACCCTGGGCGTGATTGCCGGCCGAGGCGGCCACCACTCCCCGGGACTTCTCCTCGTCACTGAGCTTGGCCATCCGCACGTAGGCCCCGCGGACCTTGAAGGAACCGGCGCGCTGGAGGTTCTCGCACTTGAGGTGGACCACGGAATCGGTGAGGCGGCCCAGGGCGCGGGAGTGCTCCAACGGCGTCGGTACGATCACGCCGTCCAGGAGTCTGCGGGCCTCCTCGATGTCCGCCAGGGTGACCGGCAGGCCCGCCGACGATTCTGCAGCCGCGCTGGTGTCGGCGCTGGTGCCGGTGGTGGTGGAGCCGGGAGTGTCGGTGTCCGCACTGCTCTGGGGTGTGGTGGTCACTGCGTTCCTCCGTCCTGGTCCGGCCGGCGGCCGGAGTGGTCCAACTCCGTATTGTCCTCCTCCTCCGAGGCACCGCCGTGAAGATTGCCCGGGGTTCCGGCGGGAGTTCCGGGAGGCTCGTCCTCTGCCCCACGGACACCACGACGACGGCGCGGCAAGAACCGCGAACGCGTCTGCGAACGCTTCAGTTTGCGTCGCGCCTGACGCCGGGCCGCCGCGGTGGTCCCGGCCTCGGCCGAGGCGGGGCCGGCCGAGGCGGGGTCTGCGGAGCCACCGGCGGCTTTGCGCACCACCCCGTCGATCGTGACGTACGCCCGCCCCCACGGGCCTCCGAGGTCGGCAGCACGTTGCTTGAGGTTGCTCTGGCCGGTCGACCTCGTCCCGGGTGGGGCGCCGTCGTCGGTCTCTGGGTGGTCCTCGAGCCATGGCTTGGCATGGAGGTACTTGACGGTGGCGTTGAGGAAGGCCAACAGCGGCACGGCGAAGATGGCGCCGACCAGGCCCAGTACCGCCGTACCTCCGGAGACCGCGAGGAACACGGCCAGGGGATGCAGGTTCACCGCTCGCCCCATGACCAGCGGCTGCAGGACGTTGCCTTCGATCTGCTGGACGAGCAAGACGATGCCGAGCATGATCAGCGCATTGACCCAGCCATTGGCCATCAGCGCCAACAGGACGGCCACAGCCCCGGTCAGCACCGAGCCGACGATGGGGATGAACGAACCGAAGAACACCAGCACTCCCAGCGGCAAGGCCAGGGGCACGCCAAGGACTGCCGCACCGATGCCGATGCCCAACGCGTCCACGAAGGCGACGAAGATCTGGACACGGACGTAACTGCCGAGGGAGCTCCAGCCAGCGAAGGCGGCCCCGTCGATGGCCTCGCGGTGGCGCCCCGGGATGAAGTTGAGGCAGAAGCGCCAGATCCGCTTGCCGTCGTAGAGGAAGAAGATCAGCGTGAAGATCGCCAGCACGGTGCCGGCGGCGATGTTGCCGGCGGTCGATCCGAAGCCGAGGGCACCGGAGAGGATGGTCTGGCTGTTGTTCCGAACGGCGTCACCCAGGTCGGCGAAGATGTCATTCCACTGGTCGGTGGTGACGCCCAGGGATTCCAGCCAGGCGATGATCCCCTCGATGCCCAGCACGATCTGGTCGCGCATGTCCGCGAAACCGATGGCCAGTTGTTGGCCCACCAGCGTCAGCAGGCCCACCACGATGAGGATGAATCCGAGGATGACCACCGCGACCGACACCCCGCGCGGGACGCCGGTACTCACGAATCGCCGAACGACCGGCGAGAGGAACGTGGTCAGCAGTGCCGCGACGATCAGCGGGATCACCAGGAGCGAGACGTGGCTCAACAACCAGATCCCCGCAGCGGCCATCGCCAGCACCAACAGCAGCCGCCAGGACCACGCGGCCGCCACTGTCAGGCCATAGGGAACGTCCGCTGAGACCCGATCGGCCTGCTGTTCTGCCGTCGACAGCTGTTCGATGGCAGCCGGCTCGGGAACCGGTGCGTCGTCGGCTCCCGGCTGCGGACTGGTGCTCAACGTCCGTGCACCGTTCCGGTGATGCCCCAGGAAGCCGCCAACTGCTCCCCCGGGTCCAACCACGTCAGGCCGTCTCCACTGTTCAGCGCGTTGGCCGGAGCCGTCATCGGCTCCACCGCCACCGCCCGGTGGCGTCCCGGGAATCGATCCGTGAAGAAGACATGGACGTAACCATAGGCACGCTCCGCCCACAGTTCCACGCGACGACCATCCGGGGCCGTCAGACGGTGACGGTACCGCCCGTCCTCGTCGGCCTGCAGTCCGGTGAACGCGGAGTCCATCAGCTCGGTTCCGACGCGACGGCCGGCACGGAAATCCTCGGCCGTGCCGTCGACGGCGACGGAACCGGTGGGAATCAGCCGATCGTCCGCGGTGAGCCGGGTGTCCGCCTTCAGGGTCAAGGTCAGGTCCTCGCTGGGCGTGTCCCCGACGCGCAGAAAGGGGTGGGCGCCGAAGGCGACCGGCGCCCTGCCGTCCGAATGATGGGTGAGTTGTTGGTGCACGGTGAGTGCGCCGTCGTCGTTCAGGCTGTAGGTCACCTGATGGGTGAGCCGGAACGGATAACCGTGCTGGGGGTGGATCTCACCGCGCAGCACCACGTGGCGGCTGCTGTGCTCCACGGGAACGAAGGCAGTGTTCCGCAACAGGCCGTGGCTGGCATTGGAGCGAGACGGCTCCGTGAGATCGAGCTGTTGGGCGGCGCCGTTGAGCGTCCAGCGCCCGTCCCGCACCCGGTTGGGCCACGGCGAGAGCTGGATCCCACAGGCCGAGGGCGGGATCTCGTTCTCCCCGTAGGTCTCGACCAGGGCCGTTCCGCCGACCTCGTACCGGCGCAGTGCCCCGGCGAGCGAGGTCGCGGTGACCTCGGCACCGGCGTGCCGCAGGGTGTACTGGGTCCCCGTGGCCGCCGGTCCGCCGAAGGCCCCTGCGTCAGCCGGTGTGGTGGGTTCGATCATGGTGAGGTGACGAGCGGCAGGTCACCGCCCGTCGTCGCCGATCAGTTGTTGCCGCGCAGGATGGCCAGGATGCGCAGGATCTCCACGTACAGCCAGACCAAGGTGACGGTCAGTCCGAAGGCTGCGGACCAGGAGTATTTCTGCGGGGCACCGGCCTGGACGCCCTGGGTGATGGCGGTGAAGTCGACCACCAGGGAGAAGGCGGCGAGGAACACGGCCAGCACGCCAATGCCCAGGCCGAGCAGCGGGAACTCCCCGCGCAGACCGAACATGGCGTCGGTGACCCCGAAGAGCATGAGGAAGAGGTTGACCACCGAGAACAGCGCGTAGCCGATCATGGCGATCATGAAGATCTTCATGGACTTCTTGGTGACCCGCCACTTGCCCGAGGCGTACAGTGCCAGCGTCACGGCGAACACGCAGAACGTGGCGATCACGGCCTGGACGGCGATGCCGGGCCACATCTGCTCGAAGATGTTGGAGATGCCGCCGAGGAACACGCCCTCGGCTGCGGCGTACAAGAGGATCAGCGGCGCCGAGGGTTCACGCTTGAAGGCGTTGACGAAACCGAGGACCAGTCCCACGAGCATGCCGGGGACCATGAGGGAGGGCATCATCCAGCCGACGGCGGCACCCACCACCACGAGCAGCAGGGTGATGACCGTCTTGGAGATGACGTCGTTGTAGCTCATCCGCCCCGTGTCGGCGGGCCCGGCTGCCGGCTGGGCGTACATCTGCTCCAACTGTTCCGGCGTGTACTGCTGGCCCTGCTGACCCGGCCGCCCCTGAGGGGCCTGCTGCGTCTGCTGGCCCTGCTGACCCGCGTACCAGCCGTTGCCCTGCTGCGACTGACCTGGCGCGCCGGCACCGCCCTGGTACCAACCCGGCGTCTGCTGAGTCGCCGCGCCTCCACGTCCGTCACCGGAGTGCATCTGCTGCTGGAAGTTCTTGCTGTTGAAGACGGGGTTGGCCACTGGCCATCTCCTCTACTGGTCGTCGCAGTCCACGATGCTGCTGTCCGGCCTGGTTAGTCCGGTGTGGACCTGCTATGGGGACTGTCACTAGTCTATCCGCCACAGCTGAGAATCAACTGGTCCCAGGAGTATGATCCCTCCGCTCCGAGCGAAAAACGTCACGCTTCTGCGTTGAGCCAGGACCGTTGTGCGTTTCACGCGCTGTCATGTCTCACGTGTGCGTGGACTTTTCTGTCTCAGGTAGGTGTGGGCGTTTCTGTCTCATCAGCTGTGGACCGTTTGTGGCGGTGGTAGTCGTCGTAGCGGGGTAGGGCCATGAATCCACTCGGGATGTTGTTACCGACGTAGCGGGTGCCTCTGGGCGCTTTGTTGAACGCGGCAATCTCGGTGCCCTCGGCATTGAATATTTGAATGTGAGCGTGGTTGTGCATCACGATCACCTCGGCGCCGGCATGGGCCAGACCGAGTTGGTAGGTGGTGCCCATGATGGTTAGGGCACCGGCTGCTTCGATCCGTCGGTGGGAGGTATCCCATTCAGCAGCGGCTTGAGTGGGTTCAGGCGGTTGCGGGGGTTCGGCGTGCTCAACGGCGGCCCACTGCTCGGCCGGGGTGGCCTGGTTGATGCCTTGGTGCGGGCGTTCGGTGTTGTATTCGTGCTCGAACCGATCTAGCAGTGCCTGCAGTTGCACCAAGTCTGCGGCCCGGGGATGGGCCGCCAGGAAACGTGCCAGTGTCGAGTGACTGCGTTCGTTCTTGCCCTGCGTGGTCGGGTGCCCGGGTCGTCCAGTCAGACATTTGACGCCTTGGGACTCCAGGTAGACGGTGAGCTGCCCACGGCGGCCCCGGCGCGTGGTGTTGAACGCTGAACCGTTGTCCGAGAGCAACCGCACGGGGACCCCGTGGCGCTTGATCGCGGTGCTGACCACCGTGATCGCCGACAACGAGTTCTCACTCTGGCAAGCCAGCGAGGCCAGAGACATGCGGGTGCAGTCGTCCAGGACCACGATCACGATGGCCTTGGACCCGCCGGCCAGAGCGTACTCGGTCCCATCGATCTGCCACATGTCATTGGCCCTGGGCCAGACAAACCGGCGATAGGAAGAGCGCGGTCGTTTCTTCGGCTCCGGAGCCACGACTCCGGCGGCCAGGAAGATCCGGGCCGTGCTGGCCCGTGAGGGCAGCCCGTTGATGCCTTGACGGCGCAGACGCTCGAGCACGCTGAGCGGACCGTGGTCCCAGCCGGTCTTCTTCAGCTCGGTCCGTTTGGCCAGTAGCAGCTCAACCATCGCTGGCTCAATGGTGTCCGGACGTCGATGACGGGCTCTGCTGCCTGGGCTCAGAGCTACCGAGGCCCCGCGGTCCCGGGCTATGGATCGAACCTTGTAAAACCACGCCCTCGAGACCCCGTGGCGACGGCAAAACTCCGCCACCGCGCCCCGGGGAGACCTGGAGGGAAAGTTCACCACCTTCAGGCGGATGTTCGGATCCTCAGTCGGGTCATATTCGTAGGGCATCCTGCCAAGACATCACGAACGTCCACGATGACGTGAGACATGCTGTCCACGATGTCGTGAGACACAACTGTCTACGAAGAGCTGAGACTTGACAGTGCGTTTCACGCGCCTGAATCGCACATCGCTCCTGGCTCACCATGATGGACGCACGAAACGAAAGCTCAGGAGAATCAGAAAAAAGGTGCCCCCGGTGGGACTCGAACCCACAACACAGAGATTTTAAGTCTCCCGCCTCTGCCATTGGGCTACGAGGGCCAGCACCACCGGGACGACGACGGCCCGGAACCCCTCAAGGGTACCGGGCCGCCGTCGTCATTCAGCCCAAAAAGCTGCGTCTGTGAGTCAGGAGTTCGAGGACTCCAGGACCTTGGGGTTGTCGAAGCGGCCCGGCTTCATTTCGCCGCCGGCCGCCTCGAGGAACGGGTTGTGCGGGTTCTCGAGGCCTTCGATCGGCGTGGTGTCGCGGCCGAAGACGCATTCCATGATCCAGCCGCTGATCACACGGGCCTTGCGCTCGTACATCGGCATGGCCAGGCCGTGGTACCCACGGTGGGCCAGCCAGGCCGGCACGCCGCTGAGCTTCAGGCCCAAGGGGTTGCCGACGCCCTTGCCGTAGCCGAGGCCGGCCACCGCGCCGAGGGACTTGTGCACGTATTCCTCCACGGCACCTTCACCGAAGCGGACGGCCAGCAGGTTGGCGGCCAGGCGGCGAGCCTGGCGCACGGCGTGCTGGGCGTTGGGGACGCAGAATCCGCCGGGGCCATCACCCGTCAGGTCCGGCACGGCGCACACGTCGCCGGCGCCCCAGGCACCCTCGAGGACTCCGCCGTCGCCGTCGGCAATCTGCAGGGTGGGGGTGACCTCGAGGCGGCCACGCTGCTCGACCGGGAAGTCGGTCTGCTTGGCCACCGCGTTGGCGGCGACGCCTGCGGTCCAGACCAGGGTGTCCGCTTCGAAGGAGCCGGCGTCCGACTTGTCCTGCATGTTCATCAGCTTCAACACGCCACCCTCGGCGCTGGCGAGCGAGGTGTTCAGCAGGACCTCGATGCCGCGGGTCTTCAGGTGCTCGACGACCTCGACGGCCTGCTCCTCGGTGACCTCCGGCATGATGCGGCCCATGGCCTCAATCAGCACGATCCGGGCGTCCGACTGGGCCAAACGCGGGTTCTTCTTGATCGCGGAGCGGATGAGATCTTCCATCTCGGAGATGGTCTCGACGCCGTTGAAACCGCCGCCGACCACGGCGAAGGTCAGGGCGCGGGAGCGCGCGGCGGCGTCGGTCATGGTGGAGGCGATCTCGATGCGGTCCAGGATTTGGTTGCGCAGCTGGACGGCTTCCTGGACGGTCTTCATACCGATGCCGGCCTCGCCCAGACCCGGGATCGGGAACACGCGGGTGGTGGCACCGGCGGTCATCACGACGTCCTGGTACGGGATCTCGAACTCGGCGCCGTCCTGCGTCTGGACGGTCGCGGTCTTACGGGCGTGCTCGACCTTGATGACCTTGCCCTGGACGATCTCGGAGTTCTTCAGGTGGGTGCGGTGGTCGACCACGATGTGGCGGGGCTCGATGTGCCCCCCGATGACCTCCGGCAAGAACGGCTGGTAGGTCATGTACGGCAGCGGGTCGACGAGGGTCACGACCCCGCCACGCTCCTTGACCTTCTTCTCCAGGTTCTTGGCAACGTACAGGCCGGCGTAACCTCCGCCGACGATCAGGACACGGGGCTTCGGAGAGAGCTGCGGAGTATTTGCCATGGCACCAACCCTAAACCCCTTTCCGTACTTCGTGAAACTTTTCACAAAGTCACAAAGTGACGTCCTCGAACTGCGAGAGCGCGATGCCGTCCAGGATGTCGTGTTCCGAGGTCACGGCCGAATCCACGGCGCCCTGGCTCACCTGGGCGACCCTCCGCACGATCGCCGACCAGATCAGAGCACCGGCGCCGATCACGTCCACCCGGCCGGGATGCATGTACGGCAGGGCGGCCCGCTCCTCACGAGTGGAGGACAGCAGCCGGTCGGCCGTGCTGGTGATGGCGTCCACGCCCAGTTCGGTGCCGTGAATGACGTCCGGTTCGTAGGCGGTCAGGTCCAAAGCGGCGGCAGTCACCGTGGTCACCGTTCCGGCCACACCGACGACGGCGGCCGCCTCCCCCAGCGGAAGGCTCACCTCGACCTCGTCCAAGACGGCCTCGATGTCCGCGACGGCCGCCTCAATCTCGGCCTCGGTCGGCGGATCGGTCCGCAGGTGGCGTTCCGTGAACCGGACGCAGCCCATCTTCACGCTGATGGAGTCGGTGACCCGGGGGCCGGCAGTCTGGCCGAGCGACCCGAGGACGAACTCGGTGGACCCGCCGCCCAGATCGACGACCAGCACGGTGCCCGACTGCTGCAGCACCGACGCCGCGCCGGCGAAGGACAGGGCGGCCTCCTCGCGACCCGAGATGACCTCGGGTTCCACGCCCAGTCGTGCGCGGATGCCGGCGGTGAACTCGGCGGAGTTCTCCGCATCCCGGCTGGCCGAGGTGGCCACGAACCGGACCGAGGTGGCGCCCAGGTCCCGGATGATCGCGGCGTAGTCGTCCGTCGCGGCGAAGGTGCGTTCCATGGCGGCGTCGGTCAGCCGCCCGGTCGCGTCGACGCCCTCGCCCAGGCGGACGACCCTCATCTCACGATGCAGGTCCACCAGGCGCGGCTTCCCGTCCACCTTCTCTCGTCGAGCCACGAGCAGCCGGATGGAGTTGGTGCCGCAATCGATGGCGGCCACGATGCCACCGGGTCGTTGTGCCGGCGTCGGGTTCTGCTCTCCGGCGAGTCGTTTCACGTGCCGGCTGAGGTCCTTGCTGGGCACCGGCGCCTCCGGATCCCACGCGCCTTCGCACCAGCACGTCTCGGGAGTCCAGTCTTCTCGGATGCTCTCGAGGGCCTCATCGCCCAGGGGATTCACGCCCGGACCGGCGGCCAGAGAATGACCCACGAGCACGTGCAGGCATTTGACGCGTTCCGGCATGCCACCGGCCGAGATACCGGCGATCTCGGGTACCTCGCCCGTGCCGGCGACCTGCCCGACCCGGTCGCGTTCCTCCAGATAGGCCTCGTGGGCTGCCCGGTAGCGTGCAGCGAGATCCTCGTCGTGTGCCAACCGTTCCGTCATCTCGGCCATCCGGCCGGCGGCCTCGAGCCGGGATATCGCCGCCGTCAACACCGGGTGGGTCACATAGAACGTGGTGGGGAACGGGATGCCGTTGGACAACCGGGGCGCCGTGGTGGCCACCAGAGGGTTTCCGCAGACGCATCGCGCACCGATCTCGACGACGTCCCGGGCCGGACGGTTCAGTTGCCGGCTGATGGTGTCCAGGTCCTGCTGGGTGGGCGTACGGTCCAGGTTGTGCTTCACGATGTCCTCTTGCCTCGGTCTCTTCGCCTGGTCTCGGCCCGCAGGCGCCAGGTCAGTCAGTGCCGGCTCGCACCACGGAGTCCCACAGGGCGTCAGCCCACGGCAGGTCCTGATTGACCTCGCTGGGGCTGGCCGGCGGCGGAACGGGATCCTCCACGGTCTCGTCCCCACCGACGACCATATAGGTGCGCTCCCCCGGCATGACGAGATTGAACCGCTCGCGCGCCTGCTGCTGAATGTAAGCCGGGTCGTCCCAGCGAGCGATCTCCCCCGTGAGCTCCTTCTGCAACTGCTGCTCGGCGGCGATGTCCTCCCGCACGGTGCGGAGTTCGGCCTGCTGGTCGAGGAAGACCCGAAGCGTGGGGGCCAGCAGGGTCGCCGCCACGAACAGCACGATCAGGAAGGCGATGGAGCGGCCGGTGAAGTGACGAGCTGGAACGGGCTCGACCGCCACCGGCGCCTCGGGCTCCGCCGTGCTGGCACCGGCCTTCCCGGCCGGAGTGGCCTTCCCGGTCGAGGTGGTTCCCGCCGCGCCCTTCGCTCGCGTCGATGCCGGGCCCGTGCCGGCAGCGGCGCTGGTGGTACCTGTGGCGTCTGCTGTGCCGGCCTTGCGGGACCGCGGCGACGACGGCGCGCGCGGCGGACGCTGCTTGGACCGGTGCAGCAGTTCCCGGCGTTCAGCAGCGCGACGTTGTTCCGGAGACGGCGCAGGAGCCGGAGCTGGAGACGGTGCCGAGGACGCTGAGCCCGCGCCGGCCGGCGACGACTCCGGTCCGGACACGTCCGGTCGAGCCGCCTCCGGTCGAACCGCCTCGGGTGCAGGGTCCCGGGTCGCTTCGGAGTGACGCGAAGGGGCAGCATCCAACGGGATGATTTTGGCCGAATGCCCGCCGACGGCACCGGCGCTGGTGCCGGTACCGGTGCTGAAGCCCGTGCCGACGTCGACCAATTGACGCTGCGAGGTCTTGGGTACGCGGGGTCGCCGAGTTGCCACCTGTACCTCCCGGTTGCCCTACCGTGTGCGTGCCGATTGCCAAGCCGACCAGGTCTCTAGCAGAGTCCCGACGGCGGTGGACCCAGAGCCAACCTCCGGGATCCTTCTGACGATAACCGGTGGACACGCCGCGACCGGGACAGCGCGCCGTGCAGAGTGCAGAGCATTTCTCAGGAGGCGGCGCGGAACCTCGGGAAGGCGGAGGCACCCGCGTAGACGGCCGAGTCACCGAGCTCCTCCTCGATGCGGAGCAGCTGGTTGTACTTGGCCACCCGGTCGGAGCGGGCCGGGGCACCGGTCTTGATCTGCCCGGCGTTGACCGCCACGGCCAGGTCGGCGATGAAGGTGTCCTCGGTCTCGCCGGAGCGGTGGGAGATCATGCTGCGGAACTGGTGCCGCTGGGCCAGGGAGATCGCGTCGAAGGTCTCGGTCAGGGTGCCGATCTGGTTGACCTTGACCAGCAGGGCGTTGCCGGACTTCTCGTCGATGCCGCGCTGCAGCCGCTCGGGGTTGGTGACGAAGAGGTCGTCGCCCACCAGCTGCACCGTGGCGCCGAGTGAGGAGGTCAGCTGCTGCCAGCCGGCCCAGTCGTTCTCATCCAGTGGGTCCTCGATCGAGACCAACGGGTAGTGCGCGGCCAGTTCCTCGTAGTACGCGATCATATCCGCGGCCGACTTCTGCTCGCCCTCGAAGGAGTAGCTGCCGTTCTCGCAGAACTCGGAGGAGGCCACGTCCAACGCCAGAGCGATGTCCGCACCCGGGGTGTAGCCGGCCTTCGTGATGGCCTCGGTGATCAGATCCAGGGCGGCACGATTGGACGGAAGGGAGGGCGCGAAGCCGCCTTCATCGCCCAGGCCGGTGCCCAACTCCCGCTCCTTCAGGACCTTCTTCAGCGTGTGGTAGACCTCGGCGCCCCAGCGCAGGGCCTCGGAGAAGCTCGGCGCACCGATCGGCGCGATCATGAACTCCTGGATGTCCACGTTGGAGTCCGCGTGGGCGCCACCATTGAGGATGTTCATCATCGGCACCGGCAGCACGTGCGCGTTCGGTCCGCCCAGGTACTTGAACAGGGACAGATCGGACGAGGCCGCCGCGGCGTTGGCCACGGCGAGGGACACGCCCAGGATGGCGTTGGCGCCGAGCTTGCCCTTGTTCTCCGTGCCGTCGAGATCGATCATCAGCGTGTCGATGAGGCGCTGATCGGTGGCGTCCTCGCCCTCGATCTCCTCGGAGATGTTCTCGATCACGGCATTGACCGCATTCAGCACGCCCTTGCCGAGATACCGCGACTGATCGCCGTCGCGGCGCTCGACGGCCTCGAACTCGCCCGTGGACGCACCCGAGGGCACTGCGGCACGACCGAGCGCACCGTCCGTCAGCAGCACTTCCACCTCGACGGTGGGGTTGCCGCGGGAATCGAGAATTTCACGGGCATGGATGGCGTCGATCAGGGCCATGTGCGGTCTCCTTCGAAGACTGATGAGGGGCAGTGCAGTACAAGCGTGAAGGCCAGCGCCAGAGCAAGCACAGGCCTACGGTACCGACGGTGCGGCGCGGGGCCAGCCTAGCCCGTTCCCGGCGACCCGGACTCGTCGTGACGGAGCAGCCCCAACTGACGGCGCAGGGCTCGCTCCGGATCCAGGCCCGCGGCTCGGGCCCGCTGGACCAGCCGGAACAACTCGGCGCCGAGCTCACGCTCATTCTCCAACACGGCCGGGTCCTGGCCCGACGGCGGAGGGCCGGGTTCCGGAAGCGGGTCCACCGGTTGCCGTGCGGCCCGGTCGATGACCTTGGCGGCCGCCGCCAGGGCCGGCAGGTGTGCCGGCACGGCGGCGAACGCCGCCGCTGTCGGAGCCGACGGAGCTGACGAGACTGACAGAGCAGCAGGACTCTCCGAGCCGGCGTCGGGCCCGGGTTCACGCTGCGGCTCACCCTCCGATTCACCCTCTGACTCGCGCTCGGCGCGCTTGATCCGTTCCCAGTTCTTCTCGATGTCCTCCACGATCGCGGCCGCGAGATCCTCGGGATCGCGCAGAGTTCCATCGGGATGGAAGACATGCGGGTTGCGGCGGATCATCTTGGCCGTGATGGCCTCCACGGTGCCGTCGAAGGTGAAGCCCCCGGCTCCCTCGGCAATGGCGGAGTGCAGCACCACCTGAAACAGGACGTCGCCCATCTCTCGGCGCAACCGCTCGTACGTGCCGTCGGCCAAGGCGGCCTCGGGCCACTGCTCCGGATCCCGGGATTCGATGACCTCCACGGCCTCGTAGGCCTCTTCGATGAGGTACTCGCTCAGGGCGTCATGGGTGAGCCGGCGCGTCCAGGGGCAGTGTTCCCGCAGCTGGGCGACGATCCACAGCAGCCGGTCGACGGAGGCGGTCACGCGATCAGTTCTCTCTCGTCACGTCTCTCACGCGTCGTCAGAGTCCTCGGCTCAAGAATCCTCGGCATCGGGGAATTCCTCCAACGACTCCAGGCGCACCGGGCCGTCACCGTTGTGGTCGGCGGAGATCGCCTCGCCCCAGGACTCCACCAGCAGTTCCGCGAGGGACTCTCGCTCCTCGAGCGGCAGGAAGGCGGCCTCGGCGGCGTTGAGCTGGAAATCCAGCAACTCTTCCAACGAGTAGTCGAAGGCCTCGGCGAGCAGGTACAGCTCGTCGGTCAGGGAGACTCCGCTCATCAAGCGATTGTCCGGATTGATCGTGACGCGGAATCCGAGTTGAGCGAGCATATCGATCGGGTGCGTGGAGATGGTGCCGCCGTATCCCGCGACGGCGCCGGTCTGCAGATTAGAGGACGGGCAGATCTCCAGGGCGATGCCCCGGTCACGCACCCACGCGGCGGTGGCCCCGAGCTCCACCACGGCGTGGGCCTCACCGGCGGGCTTGTTCTCGCTGGCGTCGAACTCCACGGTGATGTCATCGGCGATGCGCACGCCGTGGCCCAGTCGCAACGCGCGGCCGTTGACCAACGCGTCGTCGATGGACTCGACGCCGTCGGACTCCCCCGCGTGGACGGTGGCCGGGAACTTCTGGGCGGCCAACCAGCTGAAGGCCTCGGTGAATCGCGACGGAGCGAATCCGGCCTCCGGTCCGGCGATGTCGAAGCCCACGGCGCCGGAGTCACGGTGCCGCACGGCCAGTTCGGCGATCTCCTGTGAGCGGTCGTTCTGGCGCATGGCGCTGATGAGCTGACCCACCCGGATGGGGGTGCCGTCCTCCTGCGCTCGGGCGACGGCCTCGTCCAGTCCGGACTGCACCGCCTCCACGGCCTGGTCCAGGCTCAGTCCGCCGGACAGGTGTTGCTCGGGCGCCCAGCGGATCTCGGCGTAGACCACACCGTCCTCGACCAGATCCTCGACGAATTCCCGGGCCACTCGCTGTAGCCCCTCGGCCGTCTGCATCACAGCAATGGTGTGATCGAAGGTCTCCAGGTAACGCTCCAGCGTGCCGGCATTGGCGGATTCGGTGAACCAGTCGGCGAGCTCGTCGGCGTTCTCGGCCGGAAGGTCATGGCCGATCTGGCGAGCGAGGTCCAGAACAGTGGCCGGTCGTAATCCGCCGTCGAGGTGGTCGTGGAGACTGACCTTGGGCAGTGCGGCCAGGTCGACGTCAAGGGGCGAGGGTGCGGAGAATTCGATGTCGTCAGTCACGTGGCGAGTCTACGGCGTCCGCTTCGCCGGGCTGACGCCGTGCCGCCATCCTGGCCATGATCTTCTGCAGGATCACGTCGACCAGCCATCCGACAGCGGCGGCGGCGATGACGGCCACCACGATCTGCAGCAGGGTGTTGTCGAGCCAGCCGGACGTGGCCCGAGCGATGCCGATCGAGTAGGCGGACCACAGGAAGGCAGCGAAGACGTCCAAGAGAGTAAACCGCAGTCGGGAGTATCCGGTGGCGCCGGCGGTGTAGTTCACTGCGACTCGGCCGCCCGGAATGTAGCGGGCGGTGCAGATCACCAGGGCTCCGTGATGCGCCAGCGCGGTTTGGGCACCCTGGACGGCACGGCGGAAGTGGCGGATCCGCATCCAGCGAAAGCGCTCGACGCCGATGCGCCGCCCCATCCAGTAGGCGATCTGGTCTCCGGTGACGGCCCCGAGTCCACCCAGCAGCCACACCCACCACAGTGAGACCGTGTTGTCGCCGTCGGAGATCGCCGCCAGGGCCACCAGCACCGACTCGGACGGCACCACGGGAAAGAACCCGTCGATGGTGCACAGCAGGTAGACCGCCACGAGAACCCACCACTGCCCCGCGGCGTGGAGGATGAGGTCCTCCAGGGCCCCGATGACGTCCGGCAAGGCCAGACCTCAGTCGATCCGGTCGATGATCAGCGGACGCGCGGTGAACGCCTCCGCCTCATCGGTTCCGGCCGCGGCGATGTCCACGCCGTTGTCCAGCGCGGCCAGGGCCCGGTCGAACTGCTCCGGGGTGTCTGTCAGCAGGGTGAGCAGCGGCTCCCCAGCCTGCACGGTGTCGCCCGGTTTGGCGTGCATCCGCACGCCGGCCCCGGCTTGAACGGGGGCGCCCTGACGAGTCCGTCCGGCACCGAGCCGCCAGGCCGCCAGGCCGACCGCCATCGCGTCCAGCCGGGTGAGCACGCCGGAGTTCGGCGCCGTTACCACGTGGGATTCGCGGGCGGTGGGCATCGGCGCGTCCGGGTCTCCACCCTGTGCGCTGATCATCCGCCGCCAGACGTCCATCGCCCGGCCGTCGGCCAGGGCTTCGGCCGGGTCCACCCCGGTCACCCCTGCGCCGGCCAGCATGGTCCGGGCCAGTTCCACCGTCAGGTGAACGACGTCGGCCGGTCCCCCGCCGTCGAGCACCTCCACGGATTCGGCCACCTCGATCGCGTTGCCCGCGGTCAGGCCGAGAGGGGTGTTCATCTCGGTCAGCAAGGCGGAGGTGTTCACGCCCGCGTCCCGACCGAGATCGACCATGGTGCGAGCCAGTTCCCGGGCCTCGCTCTCCTGCTTCATGAACGCGCCGGAGCCGCACTTCACATCGAGCACCAGAGTGCCGGTTCCCTCGGCGATCTTCTTGGACATGATCGACGAGGCGATCAGGGCTATGGCCTCCACGGTGCCCGTGACGTCGCGCAGCGCGTAGAGCTTCTTGTCCGCCGGGGCCAGTCCGGTTCCGGCGGCGCAGATCACGGCTCCGAGGGAGTCCAGCTGGCTCATCATCGCCGTGTTCGACAGGTCGGCCTGCCAGCCGGGGATCGACTCAAGCTTGTCCAGGGTGCCGCCGGTGTGTCCCAGTCCCCGGCCGGAGAGCTGGGGCACGGCGACCCCGTAGACGGCGACCAGCGGGGCCAGCGGCAGGGTGATCTTGTCTCCCACTCCCCCGGTGGAGTGCTTGTCTGCGGTGGGCCGGGGGCCGCCGTCGGGAGTGCGCAGCGCGGAGAAGTCCATCCGCTCGCCCGAGGCGATCATCGCGGCCGTCCAGCGGGCGATCTCTTCCCGGGACATGCCGTTGAGCAGGATGGCCATGGCCAGGGCGGACATCTGCTCATCCGCGACGACGCCGCGTGTGTAGGCATCGACCACCCAGTCGATCTGTTCGCCGCTCAGCGCCTGCCGGTCGCGCTTGGCGCGGATGACCTCGATCGCGTCGAACGGCTCCGCGGCAGAACGCTCGGGGCTCATCTGGTCCTCTCGAAGTACTCGGTCATGTGCTCGGGGCCGAAGGCCTGCGGCAGGACCTCTTCCATGGTCAGCTGGCCCTCCGGGCTCATCAGGAGCATCCCGGGAGCGTGGAACTCGTGCAGCAGCTGGCGGCACCGTCCGCAGGGCATCAGGATCTCGCCGTCACCGTTGACACAGTAGAAGGCCACGATCTTCCCGCCGCCGGACATCTGCAGATGGGACACCAGGGAGCACTCGGCGCAGAGGGTGAGGCCCAGCGAGGCGTTCTCGATGTTGCACCCGGAGACCACCCTGCCGTCGTCCACCAGTGCGGCCGCGCCCACCGGGAAGGAGGAATACGGCACGTAGGCCCGTGTCATGGCGGCCCGCGCCGCCGATTCCAGCCGTTTCCAGTCGATACCGGAACCGTTCTGCCCGATGCGCGGAATCGATGCGGTCAGCGGAATGTCATCGGTGAACTCGTCGTCGGCCCCCGGAACGGGGGCATCAGTCGCCTCCACGGCTACTCCTTCACGTAGGGTGACCCGGCCGCGGCCGGGCCTCTGGATCTGCCGACCAATCCTGCCACCACCAGCACGGTGACGAGGTACGGCAGCATCGCCATGAACTGGCTCGGCACCGGAGTGCCCAGGATGGCCAGGACGAACTGCATGTTGGTGGCGAACCCGAACAGCAGGGCCGCGAAGAACGCTCCGATGGGGTTCCAGCGGCCGAAGATCACGGCGGCCAGCGCGATGAAGCCCTGCCCGGCGGTCATCTCCTTGGAGAACGAGGAGGAGGACACCAGGGTGAAGAACGCACCGCCCATGCCGGCGACGGCGCCACCCAGCAGCACGTTGAGGTAGCGGGTCCGCACCACGTTGATGCCCACGGTGTCCGCCGCCTTGGGGTGCTCCCCCACGGCGCGCACGCGCAATCCCCATTTGGTGTGGAACAGCCCGATGTACAGCACGGCCACGATGACGTACATGCCGTAGCCCAGGATCGTCTGTTCGAAGAGGATGGGCCCGATCACCGGGATGTCTGCCAGCACGGGGATGCGCAGGTTCGGGAAGTGCGGCGGAGAGTTCAGCACGGACGAATTCGAGGAGAGCACGGTGCTGAACAGGAAGCTGGTCAGCCCGGCCACCAGCACATTGAGCACGACGCCGACGATCACCTGATTGACCATGTAC
This sequence comes from Citricoccus sp. GCM10030269, assembly GCF_042665635.1. NCBI lineage: Bacteria > Bacillati > Actinomycetota > Actinomycetes > Micrococcales > Micrococcaceae > Citricoccus > Citricoccus sp. GCM10030269. Next base: position 1,167,676 of record NZ_JBHTCV010000005.1, read on the forward strand.
CGGATGGCGAACACGGCCAACAGCACCGAGACGAGCACCCCGGCGACGACGGCCGCCAACAGCCCGGCCCAGACCGAACCGGTCACCGAGCCGGTGATGGCAGCGGTGAAGGCACCGGCCAGCAGCTGGCCCTCGATCGCGATGTTCACGACGCCGGCCCGTTCCGAGAGCACTCCGGCCATCGACCCGAAGATCAGCGGCACGGCCAGCACGAACGAACCGGAGATCAACCCGGTGAGGAACACGGTGGTGGTGTCCGCGGCGCCGACCACCCAGACGAGGAAGCCGACCACGAACAGCACGGCGAAGACCGCCGAGACCCAGCCACGGACGGAGCCGGACGCGCGCACCAGCAGGAACCCGAGGACAGTAAGCGCGGCCAGCAGAACGGTGATGATCCAGCCGACGGCCACCGTGGGGGCCACCAGGTCGGGGATGTGGACGACGTCGTTCTCGGTGGAGATCCGGAAGGTGGCGGACTTTCCGGAGGCGGCGAGCGCGAACACCAGCAGTGAGACCAGCGTGAGCACGGCGAAGGCGGCCGGGGTGGTCCAGTGACGGACGATGTCCTTCTGCGGTTCCGCCGCGGCGGCACCTCCCGAGGGGGCACCGGGGCTGGTGGGCGCGGTGACGGTGGTGCTCATCGCTGTTCGCCTTCCGCCGGTGTGGTGGTACTGGGTTCAGGTTCTTCCGCCGCGGCGTCGCCGAGGGCCTCGCCGCCCGCGTCGTCCGCGGCTTCGCCCGTGGCGTCCGCACTGGCGTCTCCGGCCAGGACGGGCTGGACCACCGGGTCAGCGGTGCGGCGCTCCTGCAGCGCACCCGGCTTCGGCAGCCGGAAGATGGTTCGGACCAGGGGCGGCGCCGCGATGAACAGCACGATCAGGGACTGGATGATCAGCACGATGTCGATCGGGACGCCGGTCTCCGTCTGCATGGTCACGCCACCGGCGCGCAGAGCACCGAACAGCAGTCCCGCCGCGAACACGCCGACCGGACTGGACCGGCCGAGCAGGGCCACGGTGATCGCATCGAAGCCGAAGGATCCGGCGACGTCCGTGTTCAGCATGCGTTCGGTGCCGGCGACCTGGCTCATGCCGGCCAGCCCCGCGAGGCCGCCCGAGGTCGCCATGGCCACGACGTACATGGTCTTCACGGACACACCCGCGGTGCGGGCGGCGTGCGGGTTGGCACCCACAGCCCGCAGCTGGAAACCGACCGTCGAGCGCCGCATCAGCCACCACGCGAAGACGGTGGCCAGCACGGCGACGACGAATCCCCAGTTCAGCCGGTAGGCCTCGCCGAACAGCAGCGGGAACTGCGCCGTCTCCGGCAGGAAGGCGGACACCGGGTTCGTGGAGCCCTCACGCTGCAGCACCGGTGTGTAGAGCAGGAACGTGACGAAGTGGACGGCCACGTAGTTGAGCATGATGGTCAGGATGACCTCGTGAGCGCCGGTCAGGGCCTTGAGGACACCGACCACCGCACCCCAGACCGCGCCGCCGAGGATGCCCATGATCAGCACCAGCAGCAGGTGCAGTCCGAAGGGCAGCTGCAGATGGACGCCGAACCAGGTGGCGAAGATGGCCCCGAAGATCATCTGGCCCTGACCACCGATGTTGAACAGGCCCGAACGGAACGAGATGGCGATACCCAGGGAGATGATGATCAGCGGCGTGGCCACCGTCAGGGACTCCATCAAGGGATAGATCGCATCGCCGAAGGAGTCGTCCTGGTAGTTGAAGACCGCTCCGCGGAACAGGGCCGCGTAGGCCGCGGCCACCGCTTGCCAGGCGGCGGCGATCGTGTCTGTGGGACGGGCGAAGAAGTACCCGGCCGCCTCCGTGACCTCCTCGTCGGTGACGATGATCAGGATCGCGCTGATCACCAGCGACAGGACGATCGCCAGGACGGTGACCATGCCGTTGCCGGCGACCACCTCGCGCAGCGAGAACGATCCGGACCCGCGGGAGCCGCCGTCGGGCGTCGGTGGTGCCGGCTGGCCGGAGTCCGGGGTGTCCTCGGTGGTCACGGCGCTCATGCCGTCACTCCCTTCGGGGTCTCGCCCGAGTCGGGCGCGGTGGCGGCGGTCGGCATGACACCGGCCATCATCAGGCCGAGGTCGTCACGCGAGGTGTCACCGGGCACAATCCCGATGATCCGTCCGTGGTACATCACCGCGATGCGGTCGGCGAGTTCGAGCACTTCGTCCAGTTCTGTGGAGACAATCAGCACCGGGGTGCCGGAATCACGTTCGCGGATGATGCGATCGTGGAGGAATTCGATCGAGCCGACGTCGACGCCGCGGGTGGGCTGGGAGGCGATGAACAGTTTGAGGTCGTCCACCAGTTCACGGGCCATCACGACCTTCTGCTGGTTGCCTCCGGAGAGTGTGCCGACCGGAAGGTCGACGCCCTGGGTGCGGACGTCGAACTCCCGGACCCGGCGCTGCGCCAAGTCGCGGATCGCGGCCAGGTTGAGCTGGAATCGGTTGCCCGCGGGAGCGCGGTCGAAGCGGTTCAGCACCAAATTCTCCGCGACCGTGAAGGAGCCGATGAGCCCGTCCGTGGAGCGATCCTCGGGAACGAAGCCGACGCCGGCCCGGATGATCTGCTTGGTGGTGCGGCCCAGCAGTTCCTCACCGTCGAGCCGGACGGAGCCGTGGGCCTTGCGCAGCCCCGTGATCGCCTCGGTCAGTTCGGTCTGCCCGTTGCCCTGGACGCCGGCCACCGCGAGCACCTCGCCCTGCCGGATGCCGAAGGAGACCTGGTCCACCAGGCGCACGCCTTCCGGGCTCACCACCGTCAGGTCGGAGACACTGAACGTCTCCTCGCCGAGATTCGGCGCGGACTTGGACAGGCTCAGACCCACCTCACGGCCGACCATCAGGGCCGCCAGCTCCGACTGATCGGCGTCCGGATCGGCGGTGCCGACCAGTCTGCCGCGGCGCAGCACGCTGATGACGGTGGAGATCTCCTTGACCTCACGCAGCTTGTGGGAGATGAAGACGACGGCGGTGCCGTTGTCCCGCAGGTGACGGATGATGTCCAGCAGCTCGTCGGTCTCCTGCGGGGTGAGCACGGCGGTCGGCTCGTCCAGGATGAGCACGCGGGCGTCTCGGACCAGGGCCTTGATGATCTCCACGCGCTGCTGGACGCCGACCGGAAGGTCCTCCACGATCGCGTCCGGGTCCACCCTGAACCCGTACTCGTCCGAGATTTCCCGGATGCGACGGCGCGTGGCCTCGAGGTCGAGGACGCCGGCGGCGCGAGTGCGCTCGTCCCCCAGAGCCACATTCTCCGCGACGGTGAACACCGGAATCAGCATGAAGTGCTGGTGCACCATGCCGATCCCGGCCGCCATCGCGTCGCCGGGTCCGTGGAACCGCACGGGCTTCCCGTCCACGAGGATCTCCCCCGCCGTCGGCTCGTACAGGCCGAATAGCACGTTCATCAACGTGGACTTGCCCGCCCCGTTCTCCCCCAGCAGGGAGTGAACCTGGCCGGACTCGACCGTCAGGTCAATCGAATCGTTGGCCGCGAAGGTCCCGAATTTCTTGGTGATGCCGCGCAACTCGAGTTTCACCGTGCTCCAGCCAATCTGATCCTCCGTTGACCCGCCCGGGGTCCTTCTGCCGTGAAGCCCCGGGGTCTGCCGGCGGCCCGTCGATGACTCAGGTCTCGGGTGAGTAGTCCGAGTCGACCTCGATGGAGCCGTCGATGATTCCGGCCTTGATCTCGTCGAGCTCGCTCTTCATCTCGTCCGAGACCTCGGAGTCGAAATCGTGGAACGGCGCCAGATCGACGCCACCATTTTCGAGGGTACCGACGTAGGGCTCGCCGTCGAATTCGCCGGCCAGGTCGGTCTCGATGACGTCCTTCACGGCCTCACCCATCAGCTTCACGACCGAGGTGAGGATGAGCTCGCCGTGGTCGGTGGTCTCGTAGCCGTCGGAATCGACCCAGATCACCTTGACGTCCTTGCCACCGGAGTTGGCCGCGGTGACGGCATCCAGCGTGCCCAAGCCCACCGGCCCGGCCACGGGCATGATGATGTCCGCGCCCTCATTGATGAAGTTGGTGGTGTTGGTCTTGCCGGCAGCCTGGTTCTCAAAGTCACCGGTGAAGGAGCCGTTGGCGGCCTCGCGGTCCCAGCCCAGCACCTCGACGTCGGCGTCCTTCTGCTCGTTGTAGTAGTCCACGCCGGCGGCGAAGCCGTCCATGAAGATGGTGACGGTCGGGATCTCGGCGCCGCCGTAGGTGGCGACCTTGCCGGTCTCCGTGGTGCCGGCGGCGAGATAGCCGGCCAGGAAGGAGGCCTGTGACGTGTCATAGACCAGCCGCTTGACGTTGTCCGAGAAGTCCGGGTCGGTGACGTCGACGCCCATGAAGTGCGTCTCGGGGTTCTCTTCGGCGATCGGCTTCATGGCGTCACCGAGCAGGAATCCCACACCGATGATCATGTTGCAGTCCGCCCGGAGCATGGAATCGACGTTGGGCGTGTAGTCCGAGGGGCTCGTGGATTCAGCCTGCTTGTGCTGGATGCCGAACTCCTCCTTGGCCGCCATCAGCCCTTCATGAGAGGACTGGTTGAAGGAACGGTCGTCGAAGCCGCCCGCGTCGGAGACGATGCATCCGGTGTAGTCGGAGTTGTCCGAGCCCACAGCCGGGGCATCGGAGGCCGTCTCAGCGCCCGAGCCACCGCCGCCTTCCTCCGGGGCCGCGCCGCAGCCGGCCAGCAGCAGAGCGGAGACGCCGAGCATGGCGGCCGGGAGAAGACCCCGGCGAGATCCGGAGCGGGAAGGGCGGGACAGGGAGGTGATGGCCATAGTGATCCTTCGGTGCGAGAGGTGGGTGCGAGAGATGGGTGCGAGGGGAGGACAAGAGTAGGGCGGAGGACAGTTACCCGGGAGTTTACCCAAAGTTAGGAGTAGTCGCTTCACATCGATCCGAGCACCCTCCGGCCCACCGGCACGGCGGGACTCTGGCCGCTCGTGAATTGCCGCTACTGTACTCCGGCAAGGGCGCGCAGGCAGGCAGCGGTGAAAATCCGCATCCCGACGCCGATGGCCCGCTCATCGGGTGCATAGTCGCCCATGTGCAAGTCGTAGACGGGGCCACCGGGAGTCCGGGTGCCCAGGCGCAGCATGGCCCCGGGGACCTGCTTCGTCATCCACGCGAAGTCCTCCCCGCCCATGGACTGGTGCGTCAGCTGGATGGCGCGCGAACCCAGTTCGCGGCGTGCGGCGTCCTCGATGAGGTCCGTCTCGGCTTCCGTGTTGACCACCGGTGGCACACCACGGATGTGTTCCAGATGGACCTGGCCACCGAAGGGCTTCGCGACCTGCTGGACGATCTCGTCCAACAGATCGCCGGCCGATTCCCAGACCTCGGCGTCCAGGCACCGCAGCGTGCCGGCGAGATAGCCGGAACCGGGGATGGCGTTGGGAGCCGAGCCGGCATTGATCTGTCCCCAGACCACAGAGACGGAGGACCGGACGTCGATCCGCCGGGACAGCACGGCCGGAACCCGGACGGCGATCTCGGACAGGGCATAGACCAGATCCTCGGTCAGGTGCGGACGCGAGGTGTGGCCGCCGCGGCCGGTCAGGCTGATCTTGATCGTGTCCGCGGCGGAGGTGATGGCACCGATGCGCGTGCCGATCGTGCCGACGTCGAACCGGGGTTCGCAGTGAGCGGCCAGGATGCGCGGGACTGACGTCAGCACGCCCTGTCGGATCACGGAGACCGCCCCGCCGGGCAGACGTTCCTCGGCCGGCTGGAAGACGATCCGGATCCGGCCGTTCAGGGGAATGCCGGTCAGATCGGGCACGGGATTCGGGTCCGCATCAGGCAGCGGGTCCATCCCGGGAACGGTGTGGCCGGAGATCAACGCCTGCAGCGCCAAGGCCGTACCGACCATCACCGAGGTGTGGATGTCGTGTCCGCACGCGTGGGCGACACCCGGGGTCTGGGACGCGTAATCCAGTCCGGTGAGCTCGGTCAGCGGCAGGGCATCGATGTCGGCGCGCAGACCGAGCACGATCGGACCGGTGCCGATGTCCACATAGGCGCCGGTGTTCTCGAGCTTCACCGGCGAGAGCCCGGCCGCCCTCAGGGTCTGCAAAATCCGCTCGGTGGTGCGGTGTTCGTCATCGGAGAGCTCCGGATGCGCATGGATGTCCCTGCGGAAATCGACGACTGCCGGCTCAAGCCGGTGAACCAGCGGGGTGACACTCGGCAGACCGGGGTCGTCGGCGACCGACGACGACCGTGCCGAGTGAGAGGACGATGATGAGTCCGACGGGTTGGGCGGGTTGGGCGGGTTGGGCGGATTAAAGGACGTCGTCATCGCCGTGGGCCTTGAGCGATTCCACCGCCTGCTTCACCGACTGCGCGTGTTCCGTCGTCGTGACCAACAGGGCGTCCGGGGTGTCCACCACCACGATGTCCTCGACTCCGATCAGGGCGATCACGCGCTGGGTGTCGGTTACCACCACGCCGGAGGCCTTGGAGGAATACACCCGTGGCGTCTCCCCGATGACGGTGATCCCCGAGGCGCGCTTGGCCGGGTTCAACCGGGCGATGGCGGCGAAGTCACCAACGTCGTCCCACGTGAAGTCGCCCGGGATCACCGCGACGTCGCCGGCCGCGGCTGCCGGTTCGGCGACCGCGTAGTCGATCGCGGTCTTCTTCAGCCCCGGCCACACCCGAGCCATGGTCTCGGCCTGGGAGTCGGTGCCCCACGCCTGAGCGATCTCCACCAGTCCGGCGTGCAGCGCGGGCTCGTTGGCCTTGAGGTGCTCCAGCATCAGTGCCACCGGGGCCACGAACATGCCCGCATTCCAGAGGTACTCCCCCGAATCCACGTACTGCTGGGCCACGTCCTCGGCCGGCTTCTCCACGAAGGCGGCGACATCTTTGGCATTCGGGGCGCCCTCCACCGTGAGCGACTCTCCCTGGCGGATGTAGCCGAAGCCGGTGGCCGGGTGCGTGGGCTTGATCCCGATGGTCACGATCTTGCCGGTGGCCGCCGTCGCCACGGACTCCGCCACGGCGGCCTGGAACGCCTCCACCGGGCCGATCACCTGGTCCGCGGCGAAGGAGCCCATGATGGTCTCCGGGTCACGTTCGAACAGGATCGCGGCGGCCAGGCCGATGGCCGCCGCCGAGTCCTTCGGCTCCGGTTCCAGCACCATGTCCTGGCGGTCCAGATCCGGCAGCTGTTCCCAGACGGCATCCTCGTGGGCTTCACCGGTGACCACCATGACTCGATCGCTGGCCAGGCCGGCCAGCCGGTCATACGTGGCGCGGATCAGCGTCTGGCCCGACCCCGTCAGGTCGTGGAGAAACTTCGGAGCCGCGGCGCGCGAGAGCGGCCACAGGCGGGTTCCCACGCCCCCGGCGGGAATCACACCGTAGAAGCGATCCAGTCCGGGAATGTTCGCGGGATCCACGGAGGGCAGGCCAGTTGGTTCAGGGTCAGTCGTCACACGGGCCAGCATAGGTGACCGCCGTCCCGGTTCCCGGTTGCGCATCGCCCCGGGTGACACGCGCCACAACCAGTGCCCGCCGGGTCAAAAGTGGGGAACACTGCCTCAAGAAGGACTAGTCTGTCACGGAGGAATGCACTCGCACCGGCGTTCCCTTTGTGCGCACCGGACGTGGCACAGGCGCCCTTGCGATCCCTGGGAGGTTTAACAGTGTCAACTGCGACATCAGCGCAGGCCCCGGCGAAGTCCGGCCGTGGGACCCTGTACCGCGGCACCGAAGGACAGTGGTCGTGGGTCATCCACCGGATCACTGGCGTCGTCATCTTCTTCTTCTTGTTGGTCCATGTGCTGGACACCTCATTGGTGAGAGTGTCCCCGGAGGCCTACAACGCCGTTCTCGGCACCTATAAGAATCCGCTGATGGCTCTCGGCGAGGTCGGGCTCGTCGGTGCGATCGTCTTCCACGCCTTCAACGGTGTGCGGATCATCCTCGTGGACTTCTGGAAGGGCGGCACGCAGCATCACAAGAAGATGCTCTGGGCCGTGGTCATCCTGTCGATCATCACCATCGCCGCCTTTGCCATCCGTCACCTGATGCTTGCCCTCGGAGGTCACTGAGCCATGAGCGCCCCCGCTGAAACCACCATCGCCGCGCCCCGCACCGGCCGCATCGATCCCCGCTTCACCCGGGACCGTTCCGCCAGCGGCAATTTCGAGATGTCCGCGTGGCTGTTCATGCGCCTGTCCGGCGTGGTTCTCATCGTCCTGATCTTCGTTCACCTGTTCTCCAACCTGATGGTGGGCGACGGCATCAATGGGCTCGACTTCGGCTTCGTGGCCGGCAAGTGGGCCGATCCGTTCTGGCAGTTCTGGGATCTGGCCATGCTGTGGCTGGCCATGCTGCACGGCACCAACGGCGTCCGCACGATCATCAACGACTACGCCGAGCGTGATGGCGTGCGGTTCTGGCTCAAGATGGTCCTGTACTCGGCCACCGTCGTCATCATCGTTCTGGGCACCCTGGTGATCTTCACCTTCGAGCCCTGCCTCGTCGGCCCCACAGGGAACCTGCTGGAGTCCTCCCCGGCGTTCTGCGCAACGGCCTGACGCACACCCCTCGACCCACCGAGACTTCCAAGCAGAAAGAACCCACGAATGCAGGTACACAAGTACGACGTCGTGATCGTCGGTGCCGGCGGCGCCGGCATGCGCGCGGCGATCGAGTCCGGCCAGCGCGCTCGCACCGCGGTACTGACCAAGCTTTACCCCACGCGCTCCCACACGGGCGCGGCCCAGGGCGGCATGTGCGCCGCACTGGCCAATGTCGAAGAGGACAACTGGGAATGGCACACCTTCGACACCATTAAGGGCGGCGACTACCTGGTGGACCAGGACGCCGCCGAGGTGATGGCCCAGGAGGCCATCGATGCAGTGCTCGATCTGGAGAAAATGGGGCTGCCGTTCAACCGCACCCCGGAGGGCCGCATCGACCAGCGCCGCTTCGGCGGCCACACCCGCGACCACGGCAAGGCGCCGGTGCGCCGCGCCTGCTACGCCGCCGACCGCACCGGTCACATGATCCTGCAGACCCTGTATCAGAACTGCGTCAAGCACGATGTCGAGTTCTACAACGAGTTCTACGTTCTGGATGTGCTGCTGGTGGACGAGCCGGGCACTCGCCCGGACGGGACCGCGTACACCCAGAAGCGCGTGGCCGGCGTCGTGTCCTATGAACTGGCCACCGGCGAACTGCACATCTTCCAGGCCAAGTCCGTGGTCTTCGCCACCGGCGGTTCGGGCAAGGTCTTCAAGACGACCTCCAACGCCCACACCCTCACCGGTGACGGCATGGCCATCGCCTACAGCAACGGTCTGCCGCTGGAGGACATGGAGTTCGTCCAGTTCCATCCCACCGGCCTGGCCGGGCTCGGCATTCTGCTCTCCGAAGCGGCCCGCGGTGAAGGCGCCATCCTCAGGAACTCCGAGGGCGAGCGGTTCATGGAACGCTACGCCCCGACCATCAAGGACCTGGCGCCCCGCGACATCGTGGCGCGGTCCATGGCCGAGGAGGTCCGGCAGGGTCGCGGTTGTGGTCCCAACAAGGACTACGTGCTGCTCGACCTGACCCACCTGGAGCCGGCGCACATCGACGCCAAGCTCCCGGACATCACCGAGTTCGCCCGCACCTACCTGGGCGTGGAGCCGTACACCGAGCCGGTGCCGGTCTTCCCGACCTGTCACTACGTCATGGGCGGGATCCCGACCAACATCAGGGCCGAGGTGCTCCAGGACAACGAGACCGTGGTTCCGGGCCTCTACGCCGCGGGCGAGGTCGCCTGCGTGTCCGTACACGGTTCGAACCGCCTCGGCACCAACTCGCTGCTCGACATCAACGTCTTCGGTCGCCGGGCGGGCATCTACGCCGCCGAGTACGCCGCGACCGCCGACTTCGTGCCCCTGCCGGAGAACGGCGAGGCGCCCACGGTCCAGCACATCGAGAACCTGCGCTCCGCCACGGGCACCGAGCGCGTGTCCGACCTGCGGGCCCGCCTGCAGGAGGTCATGGACGCCGACATGCAGGTGTTCCGCACCGATGAGTCGATCCGCCGTGCCCTGGCCGAGATCGCCAGCCTGCGCGAGCGCTACGAGAACGTCTCCGTGCAGGACAAGGGCAAGCGGTTCAATCTGGACCTGTTGGAAGGTCTCGAGCTGGGCTACCTGCTGGACATGGCCGAGGCCATGTCCGTGGCGGCCCTGCACCGCAAGGAATCCCGCGGCGGCCACTACCGCGAGGACTACCCGGACCGTGATGACGAGAAGTGGATGAAACACACCATGCTCTACCGTGACCCTGAGTCCGAGATGGAGGGCATCAAGGGCATCCGGTTCGAAACCAAGCCGGTCGTTGTCACCCGTTACCAGCCGATGGAGCGTAAGTACTGATGAGCACCACTGAAACCGAACCAGCAGAGGCCCCCTCCAAGATCGATCTGGGCGAGCAGGGTGGAGGCGGTGACATCCCGAGCTTTGAGGTCACCCTCAAGGTCCGCCGCTACCTCCCGGAGACCACGGAAGATTCCTATTGGGACGAGTGGACGATCACCATGTACGGCACCGACCGCGTGTTGGACGCCCTGCACAAGGTCAAGTGGGAGATCGACGGCACGCTGTCCTTCCGCCGTTCCTGCGCCCACGGCGTGTGCGGTTCCGATGCCATGCGCATCAACGGCCGCAACCGTCTGGCCTGCAAGACCCTGCTCAAGGACTTGGACCTGTCCAAGCCCGTCATGGTGGAACCCATCAAGGGCCTGCCGGTGGAGAAGGACCTGATCGTGGACATGGATCCGTTCTTCCAGTCCTACCGGGAGATCATGCCGTTCCTGGTCAACAACGGCCCGGAGCCGACCCAGGAGCGCCTGCAGAGTGCCGAGGAGCGCGAGCGGTTCGATGACACCACCAAGTGCATCCTCTGCGCCGCCTGCACCTCGTCCTGCCCCGTGTTCTGGACCGATGGCCAGTACTTCGGTCCGGCCGCCATCGTGAACGCCCATCGGTTCATCTTCGATTCACGCGATGACGCCGGAGACATGCGGCTGGAGATCCTCAACGACAAGGAGGGCGTGTGGCGCTGCCGCACCACCTTCAACTGCTCGGAGGCCTGCCCGCGTGGCATCCAGGTCACCAAGGCCATCACTGAGGTCAAGCAGGCGGTGCTCGCCGGCCAGTTCTGATCGGCCAGTTCTGGTCTCGACCGCAGACGTAGAAAGCCCCCGGGAGGAATCCTCCCGGGGGCTTTCTGTTGTATCAGTTCAACTGCTCTTCTGGTTCAGAGCCGATCAGTTGGCGGAACGGGCTTTCGCGTAGGCGGCAGACTCCTTCGAGAACGCCGTCAAGAGCCACCAGATGTTCACGACCACGAAGACGATGCCGATGACGATGCTGGTGATGGTGATCCCTGGCGCCACCTCCATGCCGACCCCCAACTGAGTGAGGCTGTACAGCACGGACAGCGAACCGATGATGGCCATGACGATGCCGAGGATCCTCGCCCAGTTCTTGCCCTTTCGCAGGCCGAAGAACACCACCAGGTACAGCACGATGGCGATGATCAGAGAAATGGCGGACATCAGATAGGCCGCGCCCGCACCGAAGGCGATCGCGTCCTGGATCTGCTGCTCGGACAGGCCGCTCGTCGTGGCCTGCGAGCGCATCGTCTCTTCGAGGATGTCCCGGTTGCCGGCGCTCACGAAGCTGACGATGCTGGAGATCACGTAGACCGCGAAGGACGCCAGCGTCAGTTTCTTCAGCAGAGCCCACTTGGGCGGCTCCGACATCTCCTGGCCGACCGCACCGGGGTTGTAGGCATCGGTGCCGAATTTGGATCCCTGCTGGGGAGCGCCCCCATAGGGCTGCTGGCCGGGTTGCTGGTACGGCTGACCCGGCTGCTGGTAGGGCTGCTGGCCGGGCTGATCCGGCGTGCCGGCACCGTAGGGCTGCTGTGGATTGTCGGTCATGAATGGTCCCCTCTCATCGTGAAGTTCTGCTTCGAAGTCTGGAACAGTTTGCTCGCGCTGTACAGGTGTCGTTTCCGTGCTGACAGGCGGATTGCTCCAACAGCCTATTCGTACCGCAGGGCCTCGATCGGATCCTTCTTGGCGGCGCGAGCGGCCGGCATGGTCCCTGCCAGGAAAGCGATGACGAGGATCAGCGCGACGATCAGCAGGATGGACAGCGGGTCGACGGCGAACAGGCTCAGTCCGGCCACACCGCTGAGCGGTCCGTTGACGAGCGCAGCGTTTCCGACCACGCCCAGGAGGACCCCGAGTCCGACGCCGATCACGGACCCCATGACGCCGAGCATCACGGCCTCAGTGGAGAACAGACCGAACACCTTGCCGCGGCCCATACCCAGGGCCTTCATCAGACCGATCTCGCGAGTACGCTCCTGCACGGACATCAGCAGCGTGTTGATGATGCCGAAGCTGGCCGCGAGCAGCGCGATGAGCGCAAAGCCGTTGAGCACCCAAGTCACGGTGTCGATGATGCCGGTGATGACGCCCAGTTGGTCCTCCAGGGTCATCCCCATCAGCCCTTCCTCGGACAGGGCCTGCTTGATCTCCGTCTCGTTGGCCTCGATGTTCTCCACCGTGGCGACGGCCTGGGCGTAGGTCTGCGGCTGGTCCACGTCCAAACCGGAGTTCTGGATGTCGTTCAGTTCCCGGTTCAGCGCGCTGGAGGGCATCGGGCTTCCGCCCACACCCGAGATGGCCTGCTCGGAGACGCCGACGACCTCGGCCCCGACGGTCTGCTCCTGCTGGGCCAGGTCCTTCAACCCGATGGTGACGCTCTCGCCGATCACGTCCTCCGGATTGTCCGTGTCAAAGGCCGGGAGCCAGGACTCCGGAATGGTCATCTCCATGGCCTCCGGGTCGGGTTTCTCCCCCGCGGCCACCTCCATACCCGCGGCGTCGGACGGGAAGCCCAGATCGGACAGCACGAACTGGTCACCGGACTCGGTCTCCAGGTAGTCGGCGGAGACGAAGACGATGGGTTCCACCTTCGTGATCCCGTCGATGCCCTCGATCGTGGAGATGTCGTCCTCGGTCAGCATCTGCATGCCGAACTCGCCGGTGGCCTCGGCCTCCTCAGGGTCGTACTCCTGGGGCTCTCCGCTGCCTGGCATCTGCTGAGCGGGATCGATCCCGGGCATGACATACATCTGGTTCGTCTCGCCGAAGCCGGAGACCATGGAGTCCACGTACTTGTTGATGCCGGCGCCGAGTCCCGAGGTCAGGGTCAGGGTGAAGGCGCCGATGACAATGGCAATGACGGTCAGAAAGGTTCTGGTCTTGGACCGCATGGTGTTGCCCAATGCGGTCCCGACGACGTCGACGGCCCTCATGCCTGCTCCTCCCGTGCGCGGCGGGGGCCCTGGTCCGACGTCGGAGCCGGAGCGTGACGCGGTGTGTGACGGGGAGCCTCGCCGACGCCGGCCCCGGCGGCCTTGGCCGTGTCACCTCGATCATCGGCGATGATCAACCCGTCCTGCATGAGCAGGCGACGATCACAGCGCGAGGCCAAGTCGTCGTCGTGGGTCACGATCACCAGGGTGATACCGCGCTCGCGGTGCAAGCCGAAGAGGATGTCCTCGACGACCTCACCGGTGGAAGTGTCCAGGTTGCCCGTGGGCTCATCCGCGAAGAGGACCGTCGGATTGTTGATCAGGGCACGGGCGATGCACACGCGCTGCTTCTGTCCGCCGGAGAGGTCCGTGGCCTTGTTCTTGGCCTTGTCCGCCATCTCGAGCTGCTCGAGGACCTCCATGCCGCGGCGCTTGCGCTCTGCCTTGGAGACGCCGGCGATCTTCAGCGGCAAAATGACATTCTCCAGCACCGTCTGGTTCGGGTTGAGGAAGAACTGCTGGAACACGAACCCGAAGGTCTCGTTGCGCAGCCCGGAGATCTGCGCCGGCTTCAGCTGACTGACCGGCCGCCCCTCCATCGCCACCACACCGGAGGTGGGCTCATCCAACAGCGCCAGCAAGTGCATCAGGGTCGACTTGCCCGATCCGGACTTGCCGACGATCGCCAGCGATTCGCCCGGGTGGATTTCGAAGGTCAGCCCTTTGAGGGCATCGAAGCGGGCCTGGCCACGCCCGTAGACCTTGACCAGGTTCTCTGTCTCGAGAACGGGTGATGACATGCGGGACCTTTCCTTGTGACTTTCGTCGGGGCGGAATTCCCTGTCAGTATGTCAGGTCGCCGCGCCGTGTTGACGCCGGAAACAGGCCCCCTGGCCAACAGATGACAGGTGTCATGGGTGTCCGGGCAACGGTGCATCGGTCCGGCGGCCAGTGCTGTCAGGACGGCCGGTGCGGTCAGCGACTAGGCGTCAGGAAACCCGACTTCGAGTAGACCTCCGCCAGCACCGGTGCCGCCACCGCGCGGGCCTTGGCCGCACCATGGTCAAGCAGCCGGTCGAGCTCGGCCGGGTCGTCCAGCAGCTCCAGCGCGCGCGTGCGGATCGGGGTCAGTCGCTCGACGACGGCCTCGGCCAGATCCACCTTGAGGTGGCCGTACATCTTGCCGACGTAGGCCTCTTCCAGCTCCGGAATCGACCGGTCGGTCACGGCGGCGAAGATGGAGAGCAGGTTCGAGACCCCCGGCTTGGCCTCACGGTCAAAACGGACTTCGGTGCCGTCGTCGGTCACGGCGGACTTGATCCGCTTGGCGGTGACCTTGGGCTCGTCGAGGAGATTGATCAGGCCGTTCGGAGAATCGGCCGACTTGGACATCTTGGCCGTGGGGTGCTGCAGGTCGTAGATCCGGGCACCGTTCTCCGGATAGAAGCCGGACGGGACCACGAAGGTCTCCCCATGCCGAGAGTTGAACCGCTGCGCCAGGTCCCGGGTGAGCTCGACGTGCTGACGCTGGTCGTCACCCACCGGCACGCCATGTGGCTGATACAGCAGGATGTCGGCCGCCATCAGCATCGGATAGGCCAGCAGCCCGACGCCGGCCGATTCCGTGCCCTGCTTGGCCGCCTTGTCCTTGAATTGCGTCATCCGCTCGGCCTCGCCCATACCGGTCATGCACATCAAAACCCAGGCCAGCTGGGCGTGCTCGGGCACCTGCGACTGGACGAACAGCACGGATTTCTCCGGATCGATGCCGCCGGCGATGAACTGGGCCGCGGTGTTCCGGGTCCGGTGACGCACGGCTTCGGGATCCTGCGGGGTGGTGATGGCGTGCAGGTCCGGGATGAAGAAGAAGGCGTCGAACTCCTCTTGAACCTTCACCCAGTTCACGAGCGCGCCGAGGTAATTGCCCAGGTGCAGGGAATCGCCAGAGGGCTGCATGCCGGAGAGCACACGGTGCTTGGTGCCGGCACCGGGCAGGTGGGCGGTATTGGAGGTGTCCTGGGCCAGGACATCCGCCGGGGAGATCCGGCGCGGCGGGCGATGGGTGGGTTCGGTCATGCGAAAGTCCTCTGGTGCGTCAGGGCGAAGATCTCAGTCGGCGATCAGACCGAGATCAGAACTGGTAGTCGATCACGAGCGGGGCGTGATCGGAGAAGCGGGTGTCCCAGCTCGGGGCACGGTCGACGACGGCGCCGGTGGCCTTGGCGGCCAGTTCGGGGGTGGCCATCTGGTAGTCGATGCGCCAGCCGGCGTCGTTGTCGAAGGCCTGGCCGCGCATGGACCACCACGTGTAGGGCCCGTTCACGTCTCCGGCGAGCTCACGGTGCACGTCCCGGTAACCGATCTCCTCACCCAGGAACCGGTCGAAGTAGACTCGCTCCTCCGGCAGGAAGCCGGCCTTCTTGACGTTGCCCTTCCAGTTCTTGATGTCGCGCGTGGTGTGCCCGACGTTGAGGTCTCCCGTGATCACCGCATAGTCCCGCGACTGCTTCAGCTCGGGGAGGCGACGGGCCATCTCGTCGAGGAAGCGGTACTTGTCGACTTGCTTCGGGGTGTCCACCTCACCGGAGTGCACGTAGGCCGAGACCACGGTGAGCACTTTGCCGTCCGGAGCGGGCAGGTCTGCTTCGATCCACCGGCCGGCGTCGTGGAAGTAGGGATCTCCGATGCCGACGCGGACCTCGCTGGGCTCCAGGGTCGTGGCGATGGCGACGCCGGCCCGGCCCTTCGCGGCGGCCTCGGTCTCGACGACGTGCCAGTCCTGGCCGGTGATCTCCTCGAGGAGCTTCTCCACGATGTCTCGCGGCGCCCGGACTTCCTGCAGGGTGAGGATGTCCACACCCCGGCCGGCGAACCACTGGCCCATGCCTTTGCGGTGGGCTGCGCGAATGCCGTTGACGTTGACCGTCGCCAGGCGAAGAGCGCCCTCAGCCTTCGGGGCATGAGCGTTGGCGTGGACGACGGCGGGCTGCTGAGCTGCGGTATCGGCGGAAGTCACGCGCTCCAGCCTATCGCCGTTCCACCCCACCACACACCGGGATTAGTTGATGACTTCGCCCGAGATCGGTCCGTCCGGGTTCTGGCCCGCGCCAGGCTCCTTGAGCATGTCCCGGGCGTTCGATGAGGTGACCTCGATGGTCTCGAGTGCCCGGGCGACCATGTCCGTGTCCGCGTCCGCACCCTTGTCGAGTTCCTCCGTGACCACGCGCGCCTGGACCTGGACGATCTTGAACGAGTGGTCCAGCTTGGTGTCCCGCAAGGAGTCGCCGGTGGATGGCGAACCGCCCGACGTCGGGCCGGTGCCACTCGCGCTGGGGCCGGTCGCGTCCGTGCCGCCGACGCGCGGGGCGAGGGACGCGGAGAAGTTCTTCATCCGGCGGTCCACCGACTTGGCGCCGCGGCGCACGCCGAGGACCACAAGGATGGCCAGGATCAGCCAGCCCGCGGAGATGACGACGAGCAACCAGCCGATCACGTCGTTCTGATTCGCGGCAAAGAGCAGCGCGACGAGCAGGATGACCACCATGACGGCGAACGTGACACCACTGCCGCGGGAGGCCCACCCGGTGAACGCTGAACCGGCCGAGCCGTCCTCGGACTGACCGGGGCGGCGGCTGGATGGATTCTGGCCCTTCTCGACTGACTGCATACCGCCGATTATTCCGCATCGGAGACACAACTGGTCGCAGCGAGGGCCCCTGATCGCCACCGGCTTACCCTGTACCTCATGCCACACCTCCCGCCCAGGCCACCACTCGGACCCACGCAGAGCCGATCTCCGCTGTGGTCCCGGAGTTTCGTGCTGGCGTGCATGGCGAATATCGCGATCTTCTTCAACGTCCATTTCCTGCTGTCCACCGTGGCCGGCTACACGGTGGGACGATTCGCCGTCGGGGACTCCGTGGGCGGCGCCGTGGCCGCCGTGTTCATTGCGGGCACCCTGGTCTCCCGACTGCTGGCCGGCCCCCTGATCGAGCGCTTCGGCTCCCGTCGGTTGTTGTTGATCGGGTTCGCCGCCTTCGTCGTGGCACCGCTGCTGTACTGGGCCTCGGGATGGGTCTGGATGCTCCTGGTCGTGCGCGCCGTCCACGGGCTGACGTTCGGGGTGTCGTCATCCGTGATCGCCGCCGCTGCGGTGAACCGCATCCCCGGAACGCGAATGTCGGAAGGGACCAGCCACTTCGCCTCATCGACATTGATCGGTGTCGCGGCCGGTCCGATGGTCGGGCTGGCGCTGTCCACGACCGGCTTCGGCACCGTCGCCGTGATTGCCTCCGCGGTCTCCCTGGTGGGCCTGGTCATCGCGTGGTTCATGGACGTGCGACCCCGCCAGGCGGAACCTGCGCCAGAACCCGCCCAGCCGGCGTCGTCCGCCTCAGTGAGCACCCCCTCCGCCGCTGAACCCGCGAGACCCGCCTGGGGCCGGTACATCGAACCGGGAGCGGCACCGGCCGCTGCCATCGGCACCCTGTACTCACTGGGCTATGCCGGCATCGTCACCTATCTGGCGACCCTAGCGGTCGAGCGCGGATTCGGCGGCGTGGCCAGCCTGTTCTTCGTCGTCTACGCGCTCACCGTCCTGGTGTCCCGCCTCTTCACCGGCCGGCTCATGGACCGCCGCGGCATCAACGTGGTGATGCTCCCGGCATTTGTGCTCTTCGCCGCGGGCCTTGCCGCCATCGCCGCCTCTCCCTCGGTGCTGGTGCTGTTGCTGGCGGCGGTGCTCGTCGGCCTGGGATACGGCCAGTTGCAGTCAGCCGGTCAGGTCATCTGCGTCACCCAGGCGCCCCGCGAGCGGGCCGGCATGGGGGCCTCGACCTACTTTCTGGGGATCGACGCCGGCATGGGACTCGGCCCATTGCTCGCCGGAGCGCTCGTCCAATGGTGGGGCACCACCGGAATGTTCTGGATCTTGGCCGTATTCCTCGTGGCGCTGATTCCGGTCTACTGGCTGGTCCAGGGCCGCCAACTCCACCGGCGACGACGGCTGGAGACCGCCCGATGACCCAGCCACCCGCGCCCTCCCCGCACCGGCCGACCACCTCTCCCGCCGGAGGCAACCGGATCCTGGTGATCCTGCTCGTGCCGTTGTTCATGTCCTTGATGAGCGTGAGCGTGGTCAATGTCGTCCTTCCGGCCATCGAGGACGGCCTGGGGGCCAGCTCCGCCGACCTGCAGTGGGTGCTGGCCGGCTACGCCCTGGCCTTCGGTGTCTCGCTCGTGGCGGCAGGACGGGCAGGAGACCTCTGGGGACGCAAACCGGTCTTCATCGCCGGCATCCTGGTCTTCACGGCGGGATCCCTCGCCTCTGCGCTGTCCGCGGACCCCACCCTGCTGAATGTGTCCCGCGTGGTGACCGGCCTCGGCTCGGGGCTGCTCAATCCCCAGATCATCGGCATCATCCAGAACGTCTTCCACGGCCGGGCCCGCGGCCGCGCCTACGGGCTGTTCGGCACGGTCATCGGCCTCGGCGTGGCGATCGGGCCGACGATGGGCGGGCTGATCCTCGCCGCGCTCGGGCCCGAATGGGGTTGGCGCATGACCTTCCTCGTGAATGTCCCCATCGGGCTGGCCTCCGCTGCGTTGGCGTTCTACTGGCTCCGCTCCCCCGGCCGGGACCCGGCAGAGGTCTCCGCCCGGTCGCTCGCCGCGCTGGATCCCGTCGGCGCGCTGCTGCTGGCCTCGGCCGTCGTCGGGCTGATGGTCCCGTTCATCCTGCCGGGCACTTGGTATCTGCTGGCGCCGGCGGTACTGCTGCTGGGGCTGTGGTGGTTCTGGGAACAGCGGATGAAGGCCCGATCGGCGGCGACGGGGCACGAACCCATGGTGGATCCCAGCCTGTTCCACATCCCCTCGTTCAGTTTCAGCACCGTGGCCACGGCCTTCTTCCTGGGCGCCATGCCAGGGCTCTGGGCGGTTCAGGCCATCGTGACCCAGCAGGGTCTCGGTCTTTCCGCCCTCGCCGCCGGTCTCACGACCCTGCCGGCCTCCCTGGGCGTCATGGTGCTGTCCCCCACAATCGGTTCATTCGTGCATCGGTTCGGACCGGTGTTCGTGGTGGTCGGCACCGTGGTCGCGTTGACGGCGGTGTCCCTGTCCGGGGTGGCGTTCCACCAGATTGCGCTCGGCGCGTGGCCGTACTGGTCGCTGGCGGCGTGCATGTTCCTGTTCGGCCCGGCGCAGGCCCTGGTGATGACGAGCACCCAGGTCCTCACCATGAACGATGTCCCACCGCGCTCCGCCGGCGCCGCGGGCGGCGTGTCCCAGACGGCTCAGCGCGTGTTGACCGCGATCGGCCTGGCCGCGGTCACCGGCGCCTTCTACTCGTCCCTGGCCTCGTCCGAGTCAGCGGGCGGTGCGAGTGCGGAGGCCTACGGTGGCGCGGCGGTCATCTCGGTGCTGGTGGTCCTGGGTTTCCTGCTGATCACCTTGGCTGCGGGCGTGGCCGATCTGGTGCGCCGGCACCGGAACGGCACGCTCTCCCTCGAGGAGTGAACGTGGGCGATCACCGGCCCGCCTCTTCTGCGGCGCCGGACATGGCCAGGTCACGGTTCAGTGCCGGGGTGATGTCCTCCACGGCGGTCCGAATGCGCGCGTGGACTTCCGGGTTGAGCACCTCCGTGCCGCCGAAATCCCCGGAGGAGGCATAGATACCCACCGGAACAGTGGCAGCCTGGAAGAATCCGAACAGCGGCCGCAGAGCATGTTCGATCACCAGCGCATGGCGCTCGCTACCACCCGTGGCCACGAGCATGACGAACGTGTTCGCCAAGGCATACTGATCGACCAGGTCGAAGAAGTGCTTGAACAATCCGGTGTAGGAACCTCGGAACACCGGCGTGGCGGCAATGACCAGGTCGGCAGTCTCGACCTTCCGGATCATCGCCTGCAGTTCTGCGCCCAGATCCTCGCGAGCGCGGGCGGCGGCGAATTCCGTACCGACGTCGGCCATGTCAAGGTGATCCGCCTCGACGTCGAATCGATCACTGAACTCCTCGGTGATCAGTGTGACGAGCGCGCCGGTCTTGCTCGGGACACTGTAGCTGCCGTTGACGCTGGCGATCCGCAGCCGGGCCCTCACTCGCTGCTCCCGGCGTTTCCGAGAGCTTTGCGGACCTCCGGAAGAACCTCGGTGCCAAGTAGCTCGATGGCGCGCAGGGATTCCTTCTGGGGCGTATTCCCATATCCGAGCTGCATGATGTAGCGCTCATGACCGTAGGCCTCATGCTGACGCAGGATCTTATCGGTGATCTGCGCCGGACTGCCGATGAACAGGGCACCGGCCTCTGAGGCGGAGGCCTCGTAGGCGCGGCGCGGCATCTCCACGCCCCGCCCGCGTTGATGGAAGTTGTCCATCATGCCGCGAGCGAAATACGGGTAGGAGATATCGAGGGCCTCTTGCGACGTGGGGGCAACGAAGCCGGGACCGTTGACACTCACGCGCAACTGATCGTCCGGGACACCTGCCTGCTTGCCCGCCGAACGATACAGTTCCACGATCGGCGCGAACCCGTCATAGCGGCCGCCAAGAATGCCCAGTGCCATCGGCATGCCACGCGTCCCTGCGCGCACGGCTGAGGCTGGGGTTCCTCCCACGGCCACCCACGTCGGGATCTCCCGGTTCTGATACGGCCGCGGAGCGATGTCCGCCCGGTCCAGGGCCGGACGATGACGGCCTTTCCACGTCAGAGGATGCTCCTGCTGAATGGTGCGCAGCAGGTCCAACTTCTCTTCGAACAGGGAGTCGTAATCGGCCAGGTCATACCCGAACAGGGGGAATGACTCCGTGTAGGAGCCGCGACCGACGATCATCTCCGCGCGACCCTGGGAAAGGTTATCGAGAGTGGCGAACTGCTCGAACGCGCGGACCGGGTCCTCGGAACTGAGAACCGTGACCGAACTGGTCAGGCGGATCCGTGACGTCTGCATCGCCATCCCGGCCAGCACCACTGCCGGTGCAGAGACAGCGAAGTCCCCACGATGGTGCTCGCCGACGCCGAAGACGGAGAGGCCGGCCTCATCCGCGACCCGGGCCTGTTCAATCAGTTCCGCCAAACGCGTCGCCGCCGTGGCCCGTTCGCCGGTCTCCGGAGAGGGGGTGATCTCTCCGAAGTGGTAGATGCCGATATCAAAACTCATGGACGGTGGCCTGCTCTCTGCTGGAGGTCTCTAGTGGAGGGGGTGTTGTTTGTGGGCGCCGTGGACGGAACCCACCGTTCACTCCACGCGGTGAGGGCGTCGAGCACCGGCAACAGGTCAAGTCCTTTCGCCGTCAGTCCGTAGACACACCGGCTGCTCGAACTCGATACCGGTGTCCGTTCGATCAGCTCGCACCCGACCAGCTCGTTCAATCGAGCGGTCAGAATCGCGTCGCTGATCCCGGGCAGACGATCACGCACGTCGACGAATCTGAGTTCACTGGTGCCAACCGCACGCACGAGGGCACCGTTCCATCGTTTCCCGAGGATCTCCATCGCCGCCAGGAAGGAAGGGCACGCGTTCGCGTCCATCCGCACCCGTCGATTCTCCGGTTCGGGCAACGTCCGCGGTACCCCTTGCTCAGACGTGGGTGCTTCGCTCATGGCAACAGCTTACTCATAAAAACAGAGTAATGTATCCGCGCGGTGGCGTCCGGCAACATTCCCAGGGTCAGCGGCACGGCCGATCAACTACACGCCACAGGGCGGCTCATCGTGGGGACTGGGCGGTCTGGGAGCACTGAGCAGTTCGTTCACGAGGCGTTCGGCATAGCCCTGCAGCGGCCAGGTGGGGGCGAAGAGGATGCGGTAGATCAGCGGAGCGATGACGCGTTCGAGGACCTCGTCGACCGTGGGGGCCGGTTCGTCGGGGAAGCGCTCGAGAATCAGACTGATCGAGTCGACCGAGTGGTCCGCGCACTGTCTGGCGTTGTCCCCACTCGGGTCACCGGCCAGCGCCTCGGCGAGATAGCCCCGGCCGGGTCCGGAGGAGAGTTCTTCGCCGTACACCCGCGCCCACGCCGTGAGGTCTCCGCGCAGCGACCCGGTCGACTCCGGGACCGAGGCCTCTCGGATCCGGTTCGCGGCAACATCCGAGAACAACTGCGCGACGGTCCCCCACCGCCGGTAGATCGTCGTCGGGTCCACCTCTGCTCGCTCGGCGATACGGGCCACGGTCACCTCATCGCGCGGCAGCTCGGAGAGCAGCGCCGATGCCGCCTCGTGCACGGCGCGCTGAATCCTGGCGCTGCGACCACCGGGACGCGGAGCTGATCGATGTGACATGCCACCCAGTTTAAGGTCTCTAACGCCACATTGTTGCGTTTAGTCCAGGCACTGCCTACTGTCTACTCGGCAGAATAATTGCGTTAGTGCAACGTTTGAGTACTACTGAGTACTACTCGGTGAAGCATGACACAGCATGGGAGTGGCGATGGGACAGCGGGCACCTCGCGGAGCGGGACCACAGGCCCCGTCCTGTCGCACAGGACGGCGGCTGCTGGGTCACCGCGGGGCACTGGCCGTCTATGCGCTCATCGCGGTGGCCTTCATGGCCTCCTCGAGCGCTCCGACACCGTTGTACGCCGAGTATCAAGAAACCCTGGGCCTCAGCCCGGTGGTGATGACGCTGGTCTTCGCGACCTACCCCGTGATCCTGATGCTAGCGCTGTTGACCACCGGCTCACTGTCCGACTTTCTGGGCCGACGAACCGTCGTGGCCGGGGCCATCGCGATGCAACTCGTGGCCCTCGTCGTCTTCATGGTCGCCGACTCCGCACCCACCCTGATCGTGGCCCGGGCCCTGCAGGGAGCGGCGACGGGCATCGCCACCACAGCGTATGCCTCCGCACTGGTGGATCTCCATCCGGCTCGGGGGCCGATGATCAACGGGCTGGTGCCCCTGGTCGGCATGGCCATCGGCGGGCTCGGCAGCGGCCTGATCTCCACGGCGACGTCAGCACCCGCCATAGCCGTCTTCACCTGCTTACTGGTCATGTTCTGCCTGTTGCTGGCGGCCCTGGTCTCCGTCCCCGAAACCGTGACCCGGCGCCCCGGCGCACTGACCTCACTCGCGCCCCGAATCAGCATCCCGGCCAGTGCCCGCCCGATGGTGCAGGCGACCGCTCCGGTACTCGTGGCGGTCTGGGCGGTCGGCGGCTTCGTGCTCTCGCTCGGCCCCAATCTGGCCCGAGACCTCACCGGTGACAGCTCTCCCCTGCTCGGAGGGTGGTTCGTCTTCGCACTGACCGGAACGGGTGCGGTGGCCGTGCTCCTGGTCATGCGCCTTTCGCCGAACTTCGCCTTCATCAGCGGAACGCTCGCGTTGGCGGTCGGACTGGGCCTGATCATCACCGCGACGTTGACCCACGCCGCGTGGCTGGTCTTCCTCGGGGCCTCCGTGGCCGGCTACGGATTCGGCGTCGGATTCCAAGGGGTGCTGCGCACCGTGGTGCCGATCGCCGCCCCCGTGGAGCGAGCGGGGCTGTTGTCCGGCGTCTACATCATCTGCTATCTCTCCAACGCCCTGCCCTCACTGGGTGCCGGCATCGTGGCGACCACGATGGGCCTGCACGCCAGCGTGGCGGTGTTGGGCAGCACCGCGATCGCGCTCGCCCTCATCGGACTCATCGCGACCCTGCGGACCGCCGCGGCGCGCCAGCGGGCACCAGTCTCGGGTCCAGAACTCAGCTCAGGAACAGCGCCCTGAGCCGACGTGAGGTGAACAGCATGCCGAGGCCGATCATCGCCGCGAAATACAGCAGGTGCACGATCGTCCACTCGGTGAACACGCCGGCCCCGAGCTGGCGCAGCAGCTCGACCCCGTGCCACAGCGGCAGCGCCTGGATGGCCCACTGAATCGGTTCCGGATAGACGCTCAGCGGGAAGAACGTGGCGGAGAACAGGAACATCGGCATCAGGGCCACCGTGATCCAGTCCATCTGCTGGAACGTGCTCATGTAGCTCGTGACGGCCATGCCGATCGACGCGAAGGCGAAGGCGATCATCAGGGCAGCCGGGAGCAGGAGCAGCGCCCACCAACTCGTCACCAACCCGAGCGCGGACATGATGATCAGGAACGCCACGGAGTACAGGCCACCGCGCATCAGCGCCAGCGTGATCTCACCCAGGGCCACGTCGATCGGACCCAGCGAGGTATTGAGCATGGTCTCGTACAGCTTGGACATCTTCATCTTGAAGAAGACGTTCCACGTGGAGTCATACACGGCACCGTTCATGGCCGAGACGGCCAACAGCGCCGGAGCGATGTACTCCCCGTAACTGACCGGTCCACCCGGGCCCTCGACGTCCCCCACCAGTCCGCCCAGCCCGATGCCCAAACTCAGCAGGTACAGCACCGGCTCCAGAAACCCGGAGATGAACACCGCCCAGTTGGAGGTCCTCAGGGCCTTCAGGCCACGCTCGACCACCACCGAAATCCGGCCCCCGTACATCCCTGCCGCAGGCCCGGTTCGCACTGAGACCGGAGGCATCGGCGGCACCGGCACGACGTCGGCCGAGGCGGGCCGTCGTCGGGCTGTGCGTTCCGGACGTGACCGGCGGGCGGAGCCGGTCGCCTCGCGATCGGGACGTCCCGGCACCCAACCCAGGCGACGGGTGTAGGTGCGGGCGACCAGGCACCAGCCCAGCACCGCCAGGGCCACCAGGTAGATCACGTGAACCGCCGTCAGCCAGGCGGGATTCGCCATCCCGTACGAAGCCATCCGACCTAACTGGGCGGCGTGCCATTGAGGCGAGATCCAACCGATCCACTGCAAGGACACCGGTAGAGAGTCCAGCGGATAGAACGTGGCCGAGAACAGGAACAGCGGCATGATGATGAACCGCTGGACCAGGGAAAGCTGTCCACCTTCACGCGTCAGGGTGGCCGTGTAGGCCATCAGGGGCAGACCCACGGCCAGACCCCCAAGGCACGCGGAGAGAATCTGCAGCGAACCCCACGGGCTGGACACCCCCCCGAAGGCGAGCATGACCAGGAAGAACAGCACAGACTGCACCACGTACCGCAACAGCACTGCCACGACGTGTCCGCCGGCGATCTGACGGGGCTGGATCGGGCTCGCCTGTGGGCCGTAATAGAGCCGGTGCCATTTGAATCCGTCCAATACCGGATACGTGAACTCCGTGGCCGAGGCCATCAGGGTGCCCGCCGCCAACAGCGCCGGAGCGATGAACTGGAGATAGCTGACCCCGGACGTCCCCTCGGCCATCGGTTGACCGCCGTCGATCAGGGTGGCCAGCCCCAGACCCATGGCCAGCAGATAGATGAGCGGTTCACCGATGGCCGAGACCAGGATGACTGAGCCATAGCGGCGCATGCTCTGCAGATAGTGCTCCGCGTAGTACCAGGCGCCGAACCGTCGGACGCGGGCGGCTGACACGATCGGATCGGTCACGGCGGGCGACTCGGTCGTCAACGGTGGCTCGGCGGACGGAGGCGGCTCGGTGGAGACGGACGACTCACTCAATGAGGCTCCTCCCCGTCAAGGTCAGGAAGACGTCCTCCAGAGAGGACCGGCGCACGAGTGAGGTGATCGGTGCGAGCCCGAGCCCGGTCACCGCCTCGAGGGCGGCTTCGCCTTCATGGGCGTACACCAGCACCCGGTCCGGCAGCGACTCGATCCGCTCCACGAGGGGCCGGTCCGCGGGCGTGGTTCGCCCCGGCAGCTCACGTTCGAGTTGACGGGCCACCTCCTCGTTGCGCTGGGCACCGAAGCGGACCTCCAGGACCTCGCGGCTGGAATGCTCCCGGATCAGCGAGGACGGAGAACCCTCGGCCATGATGCGTCCGTGGTCCACCACGATGAGCCGGTCGCACAACTGCTCGGCCTCGTCCATGTAGTGCGTGGTCAGCACCAGGGTGGTACCGCGCTCCTTGAGCCGGAACAGCCGGTCCCACAGGGTGTGGCGAGCCTGCGGGTCCAGTCCGGTGGTGGGCTCGTCCAGCAGCAGGATCTTGGGGTCGTTGACGAGCGCGCGGGCGATCACGAGCCGGCGCTTCATGCCGCCGGAGAGGTCGTCGACCCGGACGTCGGCCTTCTCGGTGAGCTGGGCGAACTCCAGAAGTTCCCACGCCTTGGGGCGCAGATAGCTGAAAGGCAGGCCGAAGTAGCGGCCGTACACGATCAGGTTGTCCCGGACGGTGAGTTCCTCGTCCAGATTGTCCTGCTGCGGGACCACACCGAGGTGAGCGCGGACCTCGGGGCCTTTGCCGTCCGGGTCCAACCCCATGATGCTCAGTTCGCCCGAGGAGCGTTGGGAGACCCCGCCGATCATCCGCATGGCGGTGGACTTTCCCGCACCGTTAGGACCCAGCAGACCGAAGGACTCACCCGAGCGAACAGCAAAGTCGATGCCGTCAACGGCGGTGACGTCGCCGTAGCGTTTGGTCAGGGAACGGGCCTCGATGACCGGCGTGACGGGGTTTTCCTGTTCAGGGAGCACTCGCGGCAGTGTAGCGCGCCGGGCTCGGGGCCGGTAGGCAGGGGCGGGACGATCTGCGGATCACCCCGCCGCGTTCACTTCGCTCGTCCGACAGCCCGCTCGGCGGATTCCACCACGTTGGCCAGCAGCTCCACGCGGGTCATCGGTCCCACACCGCCGGGGTTGGGGGCCATCCAGGAGGCCTTCTCAGCCACGGCCGGGTCGACGTCGCCGGTGATCTTGGCCTTGCCGTCCTCACCCTCAACGCGCGAGACGCCGACGTCCAGCACGATCACATCGTCCTTGACGTCCTCGGGCTTGACCATGTGCGCCTGACCGGCCGCGGCGATGATGACGTCGGCGCGGGCCAGCTCGGCCTTGAGGTCCTTGGTCCCGGTGTGGGCCAGCACCACGGTCGCGTTGACGTCACGGCGAGTCAGCACCAAACCGGCGGGGCGGCCGATGGTCACGCCACGGCCGATGACCAGCACGACCTTGCCGGCCAGCTCGATCCCGTAGTGCTTGAGCAGCTCGACGCAGCCCTTGGGGGTGCAGGGAAGCGGTGAGTTCAACTCCCCGCCCACCGAGGCGACCAGGCGGCCCAGGTTCATGGGATGCAGCCCGTCGGCGTCCTTGTCCGGGTCGATGGCCTCGAGGACGCGGTCGGTGTCGATGTGCTGGGGCAGCGGCAACTGGACGATGTACCCGGTGCACTCGTCATTGTTGTTCAGCTCCTCCACCACGGCGAGCAGCTCTTCCTCGGTGGTGGACTCTGGCAGATCGCGGCGAATCGAGGTGATGCCCACCTCGGCGCAGTCGCGGTGCTTTCCGGCCACATAGGACTGCGAGCCGGGATCCTCGCCGACCAGGACGGTACCGAGTCCGGGGACCACGCCCTGCTCCCGGAGCGCCTCGACGCGCTGAGTCAGATCCTTCTTGATGGCGGTGGCGGTTGCACGGCCATCGAGCTTTTGTGCAGTCACAGCGGAATCACGCTTCCTTGCGGGGGTCGGCCGAATAATTACCTATCACCATAGTGATTGAAGTGGTCACTGTCACGAGCCGCGAGGCTCACCAGCTCTCCAGTCCGTCATACAGCGGGAAGTCCGCGGCGAGCTTCTGCACGCGAGCGCGCAGGGCCTCCACATCCGGTCCGGGCTTGAGAGCCTGGGCGATGACATCGGCGACCTCAGAGAACTCGGCCGGCCCGAAACCCCGCGTCGCCAGAGCGGGAGTGCCGATGCGCAACCCCGAGGTGGTCATCGGCGGGCGCGGGTCCCACGGGACCGAGTTGCGGTTCACGGTGATGCCGACCTCGTGCAATAGGTCTTCGGCCTGACGGCCGTCCACCTCGGCGTGACGCAGGTCGACGAGGATCAGGTGGACGTCGGTGCCACCGGTCAGGATCGAGATCCCGTGCTCGGCCACATCGCTCGCGGTGAGCCGCTCAGCCAGGATCTGGGCGCCCTCGATGGTGCGGCGCTGGCGCTCGGCGAACTCTTCGGAGGCGGCGATCTTGAAGGCCACGGCCTTGCCGGCGATGGCGTGCATGAGCGGACCGCCCTGCTGCCCCGGGAACACCGCCGAGTCGATCGCCTTCTGGTACTCCTGCCGGGACAGGATGAAGCCCGAGCGCGGTCCGGCCAGCGTCTTGTGCGCGGTGGAGGTGACCACGTCCGAGCACGGAACCGGGTTGGGATGCAGCCCCGCGGCGACCAGCCCGGCGAAATGCGCCATGTCCACCCAGAGCTTGGCCCCCACCTCGTCCGCGATGGACCGGAACGCGGCGAAATCGAGCTGACGCGGGTACGCGGACCAGCCGGCCACGATGACGGCGGGACGCTCGGCGAGGGCCTTCTCGCGGACCGCGTCCATGTCGATCCGGTGCGTGTCCGGATCCACCTCGTATGCGGCGATGGTGTAGGTCTTGCCGGAGAAGTTCAGCTTCATGCCATGGGTCAGGTGCCCGCCGTGCGCCAGGGACAGCCCCATCAGCGTGTCCCCGGGGTTCATCAGGGCGGTCATCAGTGCCACGTTGGCCTGGGCGCCGGCGTGCGGCTGGACGTTGGCGTGTTCGGCGCCGAAGAGCGACTTCGCGCGCTCGATCGCGAGATTCTCCGCCACATCCACGTGCTCACAGCCGCCGTAGTAGCGGCGGCCGGGATAGCCTTCGGCGTACTTGTTGGTCAGGACGGACCCCTGAGTCTGCAGGACGGCCCGGGGAACGAAGTTCTCGGAGGCGATCATCTCCAGGGTGTCCCGCTGACGGCCCAGTTCCTGGCCGAGGACGGAGGCGATCTCCGGATCGACCTCGGACAGCGGGCGGTTGTTCATCTCCACGGCTGCGTGGCTCGATGCGGGGTGGCGGGATGCGGTCTGGGAAGCGGGCGTCGGGGAGGGCGTGGTGCTCGACTCGGTCACGAAAGGCTCCTGCTGGCGTAGTCACGTTCGTTGGCCGCCGCCGGACCCAGGCGGGCGGTCCAGTGGCCTTTCACGGGTCGGTGGCCCCGTGGGCGCACCGTGGTCCGTGTTCGCCGCTTCCCGGTGGTCATCCACCTTCGCCAGTCGCGGCCTGCGCCGTCCATCCTACCGTGGGGCGGCCCACCGCCGGCCCGGAATACCGACGACGGCGGCGACGCTGATCCTGCTGTGACTCCCACCCCTGCCTCCTTGCACCCCTCACCTGCGGAGCCGCTCGACGTCGTCGTGATCGGAGCCGGTCAGGCCGGCCTCAGCGCGGCCGGCCAACTGCTGCGCAAAGGACTGCGACCGTGGCGGGACTACGTCGTCCTGGACGGCAATGACGGCCCGGGCGGAGCGTGGCGTCATCGCTGGGATTCCCTCACCCTGGACGCCGCCCACGGAATCCACGATCTTCCCGGGATGTCCTTGAACGCCCCGGATCCGGGCATACCCGCCAGCAGGGTCGTCTCCGATTACTACGGCACCTACGAGAGCGAGCTCGAGTTGCCGGTGATCCGGCCGGTGCACGTCGAGTCGGTCGCCAACGAGGACGACGAGACCTTCACGATCAGAGCGGATGACGGACGACTCTGGCGAACCCGCACCGTCATCAACGCCACGGGCACCTGGAACAGCCCCTACGTCCCCTACTACCCGGGGATTGCCGAGTTCATCGGCCGTCAGTTGCACACGCGTGAGTTCACCTCGGCCGAGGAGTTCGCGGGTCAGCGGGTGCTCGTGGTCGGCGGCGGCACCTCCGCACTGCAGTTTCTGCTGCAACTCGACGAGGCCGGGGCCCACACGGTATGGAGCACCCGGCGCGCACCGGACTGGACGGACCGGTTCTTCGACTCCTCGTGGGGAACGGACGTGGAGGCCGCTGTCTCGGCCCGCACCACCCTGGGACTGCCGCCGCTGTCCGTCGTCGCGGCCACGGGTCTGCCCGTCACCGATCAGTACCTCACGGGGTTGAGGTCGGGAGTTCTCATCAGTCGCGGTCCGTTGCGCCGGATCACGTCCACCGGGGTGGTTCTGGACGGTCCGGGACCCGACGGCGGCGCGGTGCCGTCCCAGGGACCGGTGGCCGACCGGTTGCTGGCGCCGGGTGGTGCGGCGGCCGGTGGTCTCGAACGGGTGCCGGCCCTGCCGGGGCACTCGGTGCAGCCGGGCCAGGCGGGCCAGGCGGGCCAGCCGGACACCCGGTGGGAGACCCCGACGGACACGATTCTGTGGGCCACCGGGTTCCGCGCCTCGCTCGACCATCTCTCGCCACTGCGCCTCCGGGAACGCGGTGGTGGAGTGCGCATGGACACCGACGGAGTCAGCGTGACTGCTGTGCCAGGGCTGTATCTGGTGGGCTACGGTGCGTCGGCCTCGACCATCGGCGCGACTCGGGCCGGACGGAGAGCAGCGGTGGCGGCGGTGGCGACAGTCAGGGCAGCCACGCCCTATTTATGAGTCACTCAAAACATGTCATACTGGGGTCATGACCCGCTCCGCCGCTTCCACGACGCAGGACAGTACCGGCACCGCGTCCCTGATCTGGGCCGGGCGCCTGCGGGCCGCGGGATTGCGTGTGACCAAGCAGCGCCTGGCCGTGCTGGATGCTCTGCATCAGATCCCGCACGCCTCTGCCGATGAGGTCCTGGCTCACGTGCGGCAGACTTTGCCCGAGATCACGGTCCAGTCGATCTACACCGTGCTGCACTCACTGACCGATGTCGCCCTCATCCGGCAACTCGACCTGGCCAACTCGCCGGCCCGGTATGAGACCCGCGTGGCAGACAATCACCACCACGCCGTCTGCACTCAATGCGGCCGGATCGAGGACGTGACCTGCGCGGTCGGCCACGCTCCGTGCCTGAGCCCCGCGGAGACGCACGGCATGACCATCCAGGTGGCCGACGTCGTCTATCAGGGCCTCTGCGCCGACTGCGCGGCATCCACTGACAGCCCCACAGAAGAACCTACAGACCCCCGGGAAGCCCACCAGGGCTGACCGGTCTTCCACCCATCCCGAATGCATCAGCAACATCCCCCGATCAAGGAGACTGTGATGACGGAAACGACTCCGCACGGCACCGGTTCGACCACCCAGGCAGGCATTCCCGCCGTCAGCGACCGCAACTCGCTGACCGTGGGCAACAACGGCCCCATCGTCCTGCACGACAGCCACCTGGTGGAGACGCTGCAGCACTTCAACCGGATGAACGTCCCGGAGCGCCGCCCGCACGCCAAGGGCGCCGGTGCCTTCGGCGTCTTCGAGACCACCGAGGACGTGAGCGCCTACACCAAGGCCGCCCTGTTCCAGCCGGGCGTCAGCACGCGCATGCTGGCCC
The DNA here is from genome assembly GCF_042665635.1 of Citricoccus sp. GCM10030269. Classification (NCBI taxonomy): domain Bacteria; kingdom Bacillati; phylum Actinomycetota; class Actinomycetes; order Micrococcales; family Micrococcaceae; genus Citricoccus; species Citricoccus sp. GCM10030269. Next base: position 1,199,308 of record NZ_JBHTCV010000005.1, read on the forward strand.
GCTTCTCCACCGTCGCCGGCGAGCTGGGCTCCCCGGACACCTGGCGGGACGTGCGCGGCTTCGCCCTGAAGTTCTACACCGAAGAGGGCAACTTCGACCTGGTCGGCAACAACACCCCGATCTTCTTCGTGCGCGACCCCATGAAGTTCCCGCACTTCATCCGCTCGCAGAAGCGTCTGCCGGACTCCGGCCTGCGTGACGGCACCATGCAGTGGGACTTCTGGACCCAGAACCCGGAGTCCGCTCACCAGGTGACCTACCTGATGGGTGACCGCGGACTGCCGAAGACCTGGCGCCACATGAACGGCTACGGCTCCCACACCTACATGTGGATCAACGAGGCCGGAGAGCGCTTCTGGGTCAAGTACCACTTCGAGTCCCGCCAGGGTGCCGAGTCGCTGAGCAACGAGGAGGCCGAGCGGCTGGCCGGCGCCAATGCCGACATCCACCGCCAGGACCTGTTCGAGTCGATCCAGCGCGGCGAGTTCCCCCAGTGGGATCTCTACGTCCAGGTCATGCCGTACGAGGAGGCCAAGACCTACCGGTTCAACCCCTTCGACCTGACCAAGACCTGGTCCAAGAAGGACTACCCGCGCATCAAGGTCGGCACCATGACCCTGAACGAGAACCCGGCCAACTTCTTCGCCGAGATCGAGCAGGCCGCCTTCTCCCCGGCCAACATGGTCCCCGGCATGGGCATGAGCCCGGACAAGATGCTGCTAGGCCGCAACTTCGCCTACCAGGACGCCCAGCGCTACCGCATCGGCACCAACTTCCAGCAGCTGCCGGTGAACAAGCCCGTCAACGAGGTCCACACGTACAACTTCGAGGGCCACATGCAGTACGAGCACTCCGGCGCTGCACCGGTGTACGCGCCGAACTCCTTCGGCAGCTCGTGGTCGGATGAGACCGGCACCGTGGACGCCAGCTGGGAGTCCGACGGCGACCTGGTTCGCTCGGCCTACGATCTGCACCCCGAGGACGACGACGTCAGCCAGCCCCGCACGCTCCTGAACGAGGTCTTCGACCAGGCCCAACGGGATCGCTTCGTCCAGACCGTGGCCGGTGCCCTGGACGGCGTGAAGGAGCCGGTGCTGTCGAACGCCTTCCAGTACTGGAAGAACGTGGACCCGACCATCGGTCAGCGCATCGAGGACACCGTCAAGGCCGACGCCGACGGAGCCGACGTTCCGGGCATGGGCGTGGATCAGGACCGGTAATCTCCGGTAGCCCTGGTTCTTTCAGGGCACCAGGTCCGCGAAGGCCCCCCGTTGCCGTCACTGACTCGTGTCAGCGGCGGCAACGGGGGGGCTTCCGCTTTCAGGTCAGGATTCAGCCACGACCGGGGTCGCCGTCAGTTGGGGTCGCTGCATGGCTTCCCCTCCCTGAGGCGGGCGGCGCTGGCTTCCCGGACGCCGATGGCTTTTCGGACGGCGATGCTGGGGATCTCTGGCCTTCAGTGGACTCCTCCTCGGGCAGTTCTTCCTGGCCGGAACGGAGTGGCGGTCCTGCCGCCACCGAATCGCGCGGCTCCTCTGACGGGTCCAGAGCAATTCGCCGTTCCACGATCTCGTGCTCGGCCTCCGACTCGTCACGTTTGTGCCGGGCATGAACCGAGGACTCCTGCGCACGTGGAGGGGAGTCGGCCCGCTCTTCGTCAATGCCGACTCCGGTCCCCGCGCTGCCACCAGCGCGACCAGAAGTGTTGTGTGGATCAATTTCGTCGACCGGATCGGCACCGTCCTGACGGTGGCCCTTCCGGTCGGTCTGGACTTCGGGATCAAGCCGGTCCGCTTCCCGCAGCTGGGAATCCAGCGCACCACGGGAGGTACCGGCCGCGCGCTCCCGCTCCTCGGCCTCGGCGCGCAGGCGCCGGGCCTCTTCCTCAGCTGCCTCCGCCTCCTGTCGCGCGGCGGCGGCCTCCTCCTCTTCGGCCCGAGTGCGCCCATATTGCCGGGCCGCGTCCTCGCGGAGCTGCTCCGCAGCGCGGTGGTCTTCCTCGCGCCGTCGGGCACGGCGTCGGTTCCCCAGGACGACGGCCACGGCGATGATGATGAGAAGCACCACCACGCCAATCACCAACCACAAGATCTGCTGGTCGTTCATCGCGCATCCTTTGCTCTAGCTGACATTGCACCTAGCGAGTCCGCGACGGCGCTTTTCGGATCGCCTCCACGTGACACCGACACCGGACTGGTGACGCCCACTGTTACACATGAGACCTTCCCAGCCGAGGTTTTCTGGCCCACTGTTTGGTGGAGGCGTTAACCGCCGATCCGGCCGTCCTCACTCGATTTTTTCTCTGGTGACACGAATCACTATGGAGATAGGTATGCTGTCGGCATGAGCAATTCCACTCCTACCCCCAGCGCTTCCACCGCCACTGGCACCACTGCTGCGTCCGCCAACGCGTCCGACAACAACGCCATGGTGCTGACCCTGTCCTGCCGAAACACCCGCGGTATCGTCCACGCCGTCTCCGGCGCTCTGCTCGAGATCCAGGGCAACATCACCGAGTCCAAACAGTTCGACTCTCCGGACACCGGCAACTTCTTCATGCGCGTGGAGTTCACCACTCCCGAGAACCAGGAGGCCGTCGAGGCGGCACTGGCCCCGGTCCGCGACGAGTTCTCCATGGAACTGACGGTGTGGGCCAACAGCCGCAAGACCCGCACGCTGATCATGTGCTCCAAAGACGGACGCACCCTGAATGACCTGCTCTTCCAGCAGCGCTCCGGCACCCTGCCGATCGAGGTCCCCGTGGTGGTCTCGAACCACCGGGACCTGGAGCCCATGGCCGAGTTCTACAACGTCCCCTTCATCCACGTGCCGATCACCAAGGACGCTGACGGCAACTCCAACAAAGCCGCCGCCGAGGCACGGCTGATGGAGCTGGTCGATGAGTACGACATCGAGTTGGTCGTCCTCGCCCGTTACATGCAGATCCTCTCGGATGACCTGTGCCGCGAGCTCAGTGGCCGTGCCATCAACATCCACCACTCCTTCCTGCCCGCCTTCAAGGGGGCCAGGCCCTACCACCAGGCCCACGAGCGAGGCGTGAAGCTGATCGGCGCCACCGCCCACTACGTGACCGCCGACCTCGACGAAGGCCCGATCATCGAGCAGTCTGTCCAGCGCGTCACCCACGCACAGACGGCCCGCGAGTTCGTCGTCCTCGGCCGGGAGGTCGAAGGCTTCACCCTCACCCGCGCCGTGAAGTGGCACGCGGAGCACCGGGTGCTGCTGGACGGCAAGCGCACCGTCGTCTTCAGCTGACCCCGCCCGCTACCCTATAACCCATCGACGTAGCACGAATTGCCCCTCTCAGCCCCGCTTAGCGCCAATTCGTGCTACCTCGTTGTGAGGGGATGGTGGGGCGGGGCTCGTACGCTGGGGGCATGGCTCATCTGATCACGATCGGCGGCAACGCGCCCGTCGCTCACGAATCCGCCTTCCTCGCCCCAACGGCGTGCCTGTCCGGCGACGTCGTCCTGGCCGCCGAGTCCTCCGCCTTCTATGGGGTCTCCGCGCGCGGGGACAGCGCACCGATTCGCGTGGGCGAGCGGACCAACCTTCAGGACAACGTGGTGCTGCACGCGGACGCCGGCTTTCCCTGCACTCTGGGCCGGGGCGTCTCCGTGGGTCACTCTGCCGTGGTCCACGGCGCCACCGTGGAGGACGAGTGCCTGGTGGGCATGTCCGCCACCGTGATGAATGGCGCCGTGATTGGCACACAGTCCCTTGTGGCCGCTGGCGCCCTCGTGCTCGAGGGCACCGTGGTGCCGCCACGTTCCCTGGTCGCCGGGGTGCCCGCCAAGGTCCGCCGTGAGCTCACGGCAGACGAGGTGGCCTCGCTCCAGAAGAACTCAGCGACGTACGTGCGCCTGGCCGCAGCCCACCGCGAGGCCACGTCCTCAGCAGGCGGCTGAGGCGTTCTAGACGGACCGGCTGTCCTGGGTGTTCTGGGTGTTCTGGGGGGACCGAGCTGACGCAGCAGCCAGCTCGATCTCGTGTTCGCGTTCTTGTGCGGCGATACGCGTCAGTTCGGCTCCGGCCTCCGGATCACGGGTCAGGTTCTCCCCCGTTTCCGGATCGAAGATGTGAATCCGGGACGCGTCCACCCACAGCTCCGCCGGCTCACCGGGCCGCACGCGGGATTCGGCGGACAGCGTGGTGACGACCTGTGGTCGCAACTCGTCGGCATCCATCTCGGACGCGAGATCGGACAGTAGCCGGCCGACTCGCTCGTCGGGCTCGAACTCGATGTAGCCGTACTGTTCGTGTCCGAGCCACTCCAGGTGGGACAGTTCCGCGGTGAACACGGAGCCCCGGGCCATCTTGGCCTCGTCCACCAGTGAGGCGTCTTCGAAGTACTCCGGGCGCAGCCCGATCATGACGAGCTCCCGGCCCTGCGCCACGGCCGCCTTCTCCGCCGAGATCGGAATGTCCCCGATCGGCGAGGACAGAATAGCTCCTCCAGCTCCGCCCGTTCCCCCGGCTCCCTGGCTGCCCTCCTTGAGGGTCGCGGGCAGGAAGTTCATGGACGGCGAGCCGATGAATCCCGCCACGAAGAGGTTGACGGGCTGTTCATAGAGTTCCCGCGGGCTGGCGACCTGCTGCAGCAGTCCCTTCTTCAGCACCGCCACCCGGTCCCCCAGGGTCATGGCCTCGGTCTGGTCGTGCGTGACGTAGACGCTGGTGATACCGAGCCGGCGCTGCAGCCGGGCGATCTCGGACCGCATCTGTCCGCGCAGCTTGGCGTCCAGGTTGGACAGCGGCTCGTCGAAGAGGAACGCATCGGCCTCCCGGACGATGGCCCGGCCCATGGCCACCCGCTGACGCTGACCGCCGGAGAGATTGGCGGGTTTGCGATCGAGATGCTCGGTGAGCTCCAGCATAGCGGCAGCCTTCTGGACTCGGTCGTCCACGGATCCCTCACCGTTGCCGTTGCTCTGGCCGTTGCCGTTCTTCTCCTTGGCCAGCCGCAGCGGGAAGGCGATGTTCTCGTACACCGTCAGGTGCGGATACAGCGCGTAGTTCTGGAACACCATCGCGAGGTTCCGGTCCTTCGGTGCTGCCTCGTTCATCCGTTGGCCGTCGATCAGCAGCTCGCCCGACGTGATGTCCTCGAGTCCGACGATCATCCGCAGCAGCGTCGATTTGCCGCAGCCGGACGGTCCGACCAGGATCACGAACTCACCGTCGGCGATGTCCAGGGACACGTTGTTCACGGCGGGAAAGCCGTCGTCGTACTTCTTGACGATGCTGTTCAGGGTGATGGAGGCCATCGGTGGTCCCTTTCGTTGCTGCCTAATCTTTCGCTGTCCTGCGATGTCCTGCGAAGTCCTGCGCTGATCCTGCTGTGGTCCTGTGAGCCAGTGGTGCCTCTGCCGATCGCCGGTGCCCTCAGCCCTTGACCGCGCCCGAGGTCAGGCCGGCCACGATCTGCCGCTGGAAGAGCATGACCAGCAAGACCACGGGAATGGTGACGATGATGGCCGCGGCGGAGATGGCGCCGGTGGGCGACTCGAACTGTGAGGCGCCCGAGAAGAACGCCAACGCCGCCGGCACGGTTCGGGCCGCCTCGGTGGACGTCAGCGAGATGCCGTAGACGAAGTCGTTCCATGCGATGAAGAACGCGATGATCGCGGTGGTGAAAACGCCCGGCAGAGCCAGCGGGACCACCGCCTTGCGGAACGCCTGCATGGGCGTGGCCCCGTCCACTTGGGCGGCCTGCTCGAGTTCCCACGGAATCTGCTGGAAGAACGCCGCCAGCGTCCAGATCGAGATCGGCAGGGTCAAGGACAGATACGGGATGATCAGTCCCGGCCAGGTGTCATACAGTCCCAGGGTCCGCCACATGTTGAACAGCGGTGTGACCAGCGAGATCACGGGGAACATCGAGACCATGAGGGAGACCGTCAACACGACCTTCTTGCCGGGGAAGTCGAGCCGCGCGATCGCGTAGGCGCACAGAGTGGCCAGCACCACGGCGATCGCGGTGGCGATGATGCAGATTCCGATCGAATTCCACAGGGCCGAGAGGAACAGCTCCCGGGAGTCGCCGACCAGGATCTCCTCATAGTTGATGGTGGAGGGCGTGGTCGGCAGGAACTGACCGTTGGAGAGGTCCGCCGGAGTCTTCAGGCTCGTCGCCAGGATGGAAGCCACCGGGAAGAGGCACCACACGGCAACGATGACGGTGATCACCCACCAGCCGATGGCGGTGTTGCGCTTGCTCATTTGCGTCCTCCTCGTCCGCCGGCCAGATCAACGTTGAAGACCTTGATCGCCGTGAAGGCGATCAGCGCCACGCACAGGAACAGCACCACGGAGATGGCTGAGCCGAGGCCGATCTCCAGCCTGCCGATCGAGGTGCGGTACGCCAGCAAGGACAGCACTTCGGTGCCGTAGGCGCCCTTGGTCATCACGAAAATCGAGTCGAAGACGCGGAACGCATCGAGTGCCCGGAACAGCACGGCCACCATGATCGCCGCCTTCATGTTCGGCAGCACCACTCTGCTGAGGCGCTGCCAACCGTTGGCGCCGTCCACGGCCGCGGCTTCGGAGAGGTCGTCGGGCACCTGGGCGAGGCCGGCGAGCAGCAGCAGCGAGATGAACGGCGTGGTCTTCCAGATCTCGGAGAACATGATGACCACGATCGAGGTGCCGCCCTGCGCGAACCAGTTCAGGTCGTCGCTGACTCCGGGTAGCCAGCCCAGCCAGCTGTTCATGTATCCGGAGTCGATGCTGAACATGTAATACCAGGCGTAGGCGGAGACCACCGTGATGATGCCGTAGGGCACCAGGATCACCGTGCGGACCAGGCCCCGGGTGGACTTGATGGCTCGGTGCATGATCATCGCCAAAGCGAAGCCGAGGACCAACTCGACCAGCACGGTGACCACGGTGATCAGCGCGGTCACACCCAGGGCGCTCCAGAACACGCCATCGCTGAGGATCGTTCCGTAGTTCTTCAGGCCGATGAACTCGCGTTCGCCGGGTGCGGTCAGGCGGTAGCTGAACAGTGAATCCCAGAGGGCCTGCACCACGGGGTAGAAGATGACCGCCACCATGATGACGAAGGCCGGGCCGGCCAACCACCAGCCCAAGCGGGTCTCGGCCTTGGACCGCTCAGAGCGAGGCGCCCGGCGACCGCGGCGGGCACGGCCGCCGTCGGGGTCCGTGGACTTCGCCGTCCCGGGACTCGAACTGACGGCCGGTGCATTGGACGGAATGGCGCTCACAGCAGCGACTCCCCTCGCAGGACTTGAGTGATGAACTGGCCGGTGCCGGCCGGGGTGGATTCGGGATTCACGGACCCCGGCGGGGCGAACCGCTGTTGGATCGCGGTGGAGACCTCGTTGTAGTACGGCGTCTGCGGTCGGGGCACCGCCAGGTCCAGAGACTCACGAATGGCCGGGGCCATCGGGAACTGCTCCTCCACCGCAGGATCGTCGAAGGCGCTCGCACTGGAGGGCGGATTGCCGTTGGTGACGAAGTATTCGGCCTGATGCTCCGGGGTGACGATGCACTGGATCGCGTCCCAGGCCAGATCCGGGTGCTGCGAGTGAGCACCCACGCCGAGGTTGATGCCACCCAGCGGTGGAGCCGGTTCCTCGTCCTCGTTCATGCGCGGGTACTGCGTCCAGCCGATGTCCTCGGGCAGATCCTCCGGCAGTGCCCCCTCCTCGACGGAGGCATTCGTCGCGGGCCAGACGAACGGCCAGTTGACCATGAAGGAGCCGCTGTCTCCCTGGAAGAGCAGCAGGGACTCGTTCTCCTGCTGGGTGGCCAGCCCGGGCCCGCCCAGCCCCTCCTGGCCGATGACGGAGATGATCTCCGCCGCGTGTTGAGCCGCCTCGGAGTCCAGACCGGTCTCGACCTCCTCCGCGGGGGCCTCCGGATTCTCCACGATCTGACCGCCACCGGATTCGATGAGGGCGTTGAGCCAGACGGTCATGGATTCGGCCCGCGCTCCCTGCACCCCGAGCTCCTTGTCCTGTTCCCGGGCCACCTCGATGAGCTGATCCCACGTCACGGGCTCGTCCATGTTGAGCCCGGCTTCTTCGGCCACCGACTTGCGGTACCACAGCAGCTGCGTGTTGGCCCAGAACGGGATGGCGACCACGTTCTCCTTCCACGTGGCACCGGCGAGGGCTCCGTCGAGGGTGTCCTGCGTGGTCGCCTCCACCACGTCGTCCGGCACCGGCGCCAGGAACCCGGGCTCGGCCAGTTCGGGAATGAAGGGTGGGTCCAGGGACATGATGTCCATCGAGTTGTCCCCGGCGGCCAAGCGGCGGGTGAGCTGCTCGCGCTGGGAGGCGGCGTCCGTGGGAAGGACCGACGTCTCGATCCGGTACTCCCCGCCCGCTTCCTCGGTGCACTGCTGGGCCAAGGTGGCCTGGCCGCCGTCATCCGGGTTGGTGTACCAGGTCAGCACCGGCGTCTCGTCCGCCGGCCCACAGCCGGACAGCAGCAATGCCGCTGATGCCATCATCGCGCCGGCCACCGGCCTGGCGAACCTGCCACGCGGTCGGGATTCCCTCATCTGTCGCCCACCTCCGGTCCGTGATGCCACGCGAGACCCCTGCCCTGTGACCCTGTGACCCAGGTCTCCGTGACGGAAGCCTATGCCTGATGTGGGCGTTTCCCAAGAGTTCCGGTCCTCTTCGGTCTCAGCGCGTGTCGGCGGCGTCGTCCATGCCTTACTCTTCATCCCATGGGTAGCGAGGTCGAGTCGAGTACGTACACGCGGTCGGAGCGGACGCAGTATCGCGAGCGGCTGCAATCGTCGCTGCAGGAGCTCAAGACCTACCTTGCCGAGCACGAGCTCACCGGCACCGGACGCGTGGGACTCGAGCTGGAGCTGAACCTCGTGGACCAGCAATCGCAACCCGCCGCGCTGAACCGAGAAGTGCTGGCAGCCATCGACCATCCGGCGTTCCAGACCGAACTGGGCCGGTACAACATCGAGCTGAATCATCCGACCTTGACGTTGCGCGGACGCGGCCTGGCCGAGTTGGAGGAGTCGCTGCGCTCGGAACTGGACCGAGCCGAACAACGGGCCGTTCGCGCCGGAGCACACCTGTACGCGATCGGCATCCTGCCCACCCTGGACGGGGACGACCTGGCCGGCGAAGGGTGGATCAGCGAGGGCAATCGCTATGCGGCGCTGAACGCCGCGATCCTGGAGGCCCGCGGTGAAGACATCCTCATCGACATCGACGGCCCTGAGCACCTGTCCTATTACGCCCGGGACATCGCCCCGGAGTCGACGTGCACCTCAATGCAGTTGCACCTCGAGGTCTCTCGCGAGCAGTTCGGCCCGGTGTGGAACGCCGCCCAGGCGATCGCGGGGCCGCAGACGGCTCTCGCCGCGAACTCTCCCCTGTTCCTGGGCCATCTGCTGTGGTCCGAGACCCGCATCGCGGTGTTCCAGCAGTCCACGGACACGCGTGGCCCCGAGCTGGCACGCCAGGGGGTCCGTCCGCGGGTGTGGTTCGGGGAACGCTGGATCAACGGCATCGAGGACCTGTTCGAAGAGAACATCGCCTTCTTCCCGGCGCTCTTGCCGGAGATGTCCGGCGAGGCCGGATCTGCGACCGACGCCGGCGCCCCCAAACTCTCGGAGCTGCTGTTGCACAACGGCACGGTCTACCGCTGGAACCGCCCGATCTACGATCCCGGACGGGATGAGGACTCCGGCGACGGCGGCACCACACCGGCGAAACCCGCCAACCTTCGCGTGGAGAACCGCTTGCTGCCGGCCGGTCCCACCGTGGTGGACATGGTGGCCAATGCCGCCTTCTTCTTCGGCCTGGTGAAGTACCTGGTGGAGACCGAGGAGAACCCCTGGGAGCGGATGTCCTTCGCCGTGGCGAGGAAGAATTTCTACGAATGCGCCCGTCACGGGTTGAATGCCTCCGTGTACTGGCCCGGATCCGGCGACGTCCCCGTCACGGAGCTGCTCGACCGGCACCTGGTGCCCGCCGCTCGCGAGGGACTGCAGTTGCTGGATGTGGACGAGCAGGTCGCCGAGCACTATCTCTCCGTGCTGACCGGACGCACCCGGAACGGCCAGAACGGTGCCACCTGGATGGCCCGAACGCTGGGTCGGTTCGAGGACTCGTGTCTGCCGCGGAAGGAAGCCCTGGCCCGCCTGGTGGATCGCTATGGCGAGCACATGCGCGGTGGTGAACCCGTCCACACCTGGCCGCTGCCATGATGGATCCCGCCATTCACCGCGGAGAGCTGCCTCCCTCCGAGGTGTACCGCCGCTTCGCCCTCGAAGCCCGCGGCACCTCGGCGGTCTATGAGCACTGGGCCGAGAGCGTCGCCGATGACGTCCCGGTCCTCGACCTGTTGACGGAGCTGCCGCCGTCGAAGCGGCAGCCGAATCTGGTGTTCGCCGCCGCCCGGCTCCACGGCGCCGGAACGTCCTATTCCTCTTTTCACGAGACCCTGCGGGGCCAGTGGGCCGCGGTCCGCACCACGATCTTGGCCCGCTCGACCCAGACCAATGAGGCCGCCAGGTGTGCCGTTCTCCTGCCGTTCCTGGCCGCACTGCCCCAACCCTTGGCGCTGATCGAGGTGGGTGCCTCGGCCGGGCTGTGTCTCCTCCTGGACCGGTATTCGTACCGGTACAGCGATGGCACGGTCGTGGATCCCGACGACGGCGTATCGGAGGTGATCATCGAGTGCGAGCTGGGCCCGGGCATCACGCCACCGAGCGTCATGCCTAAGGTGACGTGGCGGGCGGGCATCGACCTCTCCCCGGTGGACGTCAACGACGCCGAGGACCGCACCTGGTTGGAGGCCCTGGTCTGGCCGGAACACCATGATCGCCGGGCCCGTCTGCACGCGGCGATGGATCTGGCCCGCCACGACCCTCCTCGTCTCGTCCGCGGTGATCTGGTCCAAGAGTTGCCGGCCCTGGCGGCCGAGGCGCCTGTCGATGCCACCCTGGTCGTGTTCCATACCGCAGTGCTGCCCTACCTGGATTCCGCGTCCCGGAGCCAGTTCGTCGACGTCGTGAACCGGCTCCCGGGGTATTGGATCAGCAATGAGGGCCGCGGCGTGGTGGCCCTGAACTCACCCGTGCCCGGCCCGGAGCCGGACCACCGTTTCGTGGTGGCGGTGAACGGTCAACCGCGCGCCCTGGCCGACCCCCATGGCCGGTCGGTCACTGGCCTCCCCCACTAACGGCGGTCACTTTGCGGGCAGAACGGACCGGTTCGTTCTGCCCGCAAAGTGCCTCCGCACCCGCCGGCCCGGCTGTCGGTGTCTCCGCGCGAGAGCCGCAGCCACGCAGCTGTGTTACCTGCCCTTTGCCGTCTTCGGAGACTGCGTCGCCTTCGTCGTCTTCGCGGTGGCCGGGGCCGTCCACGGGTCCTCCGGCCAGGGATGTTTGGGGTATCTGCCCCGCATCTCAGCCCGGACTTGAGCGTACGGCCCGGACCAGAACGAGGCCAGATCGCCCGTGACGGCCAGGGGTCGGCCCGCCGGCGACAGCAGATGGAACACCACGGGCACACGCCCGTCCACGAGTCGAGGGGATTCGGCCAGCCCGAAGCACTCCTGCAACTTGACCGCCACGACCGGAAATCCGTCGTCGGGCCCGGTGACGCCGTCCACGGGTGGGTAGTCGATACGGACCGCCCGCCCACTGGGGACCGGCAGACGCTCGGGGACCAGCTCATCGAACCGGACGGCCTCGGGCCAGGGCAGCAAACGCCGCAGAGCAGCCGCCACGTCCAGTGAACTCGTCGTCGCCCCGCTAGCAAGCTTCTCCACCTCCGGGGCCAGCCACTCCTGCCAGCGATCAGCGAGCTCGGGATCGGACACATCCGGCCACGGCGAGCCGAGTACTCCGTGCAGCAGCGACAGCCGTCGGCGCAGCAGCTCCGCCGACGGCGAGAGCCCCAGCTCGGCCACGCCCTGGGAGCGCAGTCGGTCCACGACGACGGCCCGCCCCTTCTCCGGGTCGGGCGCGACGGGAGTCTCGGAGAGCACGATGTGCCCGATGGCCTTGGTGTTCCGGCCGACCACCCGGCCGTCCTGCCATTCGGCTCGGTGCTGCTCGGTCAGCAGTGACCCGGCGAGGGTGCCGGCGAGTTCGGCCTCCACGGGGGCCGCAGAGCGGATCACGGCGCCCGTTCCGGCTGCGGCTCTGCCCTCGGCCCTCGAGACCTCGGCCACGGCCAGCCAGTCGGTGCCGGCCAGCGCACTGCCGGGCGGGAGGGCGGCCCGGGTGCCGGAGGCCAGCAGATAGGTCTCGGCGTCGGTGCCGGACACGCGGCGGGCCAGCCGCTCCGGCCACGCCAGCCCGACGACGGCGCCCGCCGGATCGCGCGGCCGGTCCCGCCGGCCGTCCCGGGGCTTCATACCCGCCGAACCACTCTCCAGACCAGCCTGCGAACGTTCCTGAGCGGCGGCGATGTCCTCGAACCGTCGCACATCACGCTGCCATCGAGATCTGTCGCCACCCCCGGAGCTGGAACCCGCCCCGGAACGCAGTCCGGACAGGGCCGCGGTCAGGTCGGCACCGGCCGGGCGGATGTCGGAGGCCACCAGCGCCACCACCTCCGCGGCGTTCCGCGCCCCGACGAGCGAGCTGCCCTCGAGCAATGCGCGGGCCAGGCGGGGTTCGGCGGGGACGCGGGCGAGGCGCCGTCCATGATCGGTGGCCCGGCCGGCGTCGTCGATGGCACCCAAGGCGGTGAGCACCTCCAGCGCCGCGTCGAGAGAGGCCCGCGGGAGCGGGTCCGGCAGCACGAGGCCCTCGCCTCCGGGGGCGTCCCAACAGGCCAACACGAGGGCGGCCCCGGTCAGATCGGCGACGGCGGCGGCTGGAGTCGGGTGCGCCGGTGCGGTGCCATAGGTGGTGCGGTCGTAACAGCGGACCACCGTTCCCGGACCGAGGCGACCAGCGCGACCGGCTCGCTGATCGGCCGAGGACTGGGCGCAGGCCACGGTCACCAGCCCGGTCATCCCCCGGGCCGCATCTCGCCGGGGTTCTCGGGCCAACCCGGAATCGATCACCAGCCGCACTCCGGGCACCGTCAAGGAGGACTCGGCCAAGGAGGTGGACACGATGATCCGGGGCGCCCCGCCTGGTTCACGTCCGCCGACAGCAGCGTCCTGCTCGGCTGGTGTCAGTTGGCCGTGCAGGGCTCGGACGTCCGTGCCCGAGGCGAGTGACCGCAGGCGGGAGACGGTTTCCTCAACCTCCCGAGCGCCGGGGACGAAGACGAGGGCGTCGGTGCTGGGTTCGGCGGCCACGGCTTCAGCATGGGCTCGAGCCGCAGTGCGGGCGACGTGGTCGAGGAAACCGCGCGTCACGCCGTTGAAGTCCTGACGCCGGTCCGTGTGGGGTTGGTACCGGACCTGCACCGGGTGCAGGGCCGAGGGGCAGTCGATCACCGGCGCGGGAGCCTCTCGGCCGGATCCCTCGCCGAGGCGAGCGGCGAATCGTTCGGCGTCCAAGGTCGCGGACATCGCCACCAGCATCAGCTCGGGCCGCAGTTGACTGACCTCTCCGAGCATGCCGAACAGCAGGTCGGTCTCCAGGTCACGTTCATGGACCTCATCGAGGATGACGGCGCCCGTGCCGGTCAGTTCGGGGTCGGCCAGTAACCGATTGACCAGCACGCCGGGCGTCACGAACTCCACCAGCGTGCCCGGGCCCGCGGTCCGTTCGCCGCGGACCACATACCCGGCTCGCGTCCCGACGGCGGATCCGTCCAGGGACGCGAGCCGGTGGGCCGCCGCGCGCGCCGCCACCCGGCGCGGTTGCGTGACGACGACCCTGGGTGCAGCGGTTCCCTGTCCAGACGTCTGACCGGACGCCTTTCCAGACACGCCGGTGCCGCCGGCCGCCAGGAGATTTGCGGCGGCCGGCGGCACCAGGGTGGTCTTACCGGTCCCCGGGGGCGCCTGGACCACGGCCACCCGATGCTCGCTCAGCGTCCGTTCCAGGCTCGCCAAGGAGCGGGTGAAGACGAGTCCGGCGCCCAGCCGCTCGAGGTCGAACGGAGCGGCGTCGGGACGTCCGGGGTCGGTGGGGCCGGCGGCGGGACGGTGGCTCGGAGCGGTCAGGGCGTCGGCATCCCGCCGTTGGCGTTGAGCGTGTCGCCGGTGACGTAGCTGGACTCACCGGAGGCCAAGAAGACGTAGGCCGGGGCCATCTCCACCGGCTGGCCGGCGCGGCCCAACGGGGTGCTCTGACCGAAGTTCGGCAGCTTCTCCTTCGGCTGGCCGTGCGAGACCTGCAGCACGGTCCAGACCGGTCCCGGCGCCACCCCGTTCACGCGGATGCCGCGCGAGGCCACTTGCTGCGCGAGGCCCTTGGTGAAGTTGTTGATCGCGGCCTTGGTGGCGGCGTAATCCAGCAGTGTCGGCGAGGGCTCGTAGGCCTGCACCGAGGTGGTGTTGATGATGGTCGATCCAGGACCCATGTGCTTCAGCGCCGCCCGCGAGAGCGTGAACATCGAGATGATGTTGACCTGGAATGTCTTCTCGATCTGCTCATCGTCCAAGTCTTCCAGAGATTCGATGGCGATCTGCCGGCCGGCGTTGTTGACCAGGATGTCCAGCCCGCCCAGCTTCTCGACGGCCGAGTCCACCAGTCCGTTCCGGTACTCCTTGTCCATCAAGTCACCGGGGAGCGCGACCGCCGTGCGGCCGGCGTCCTCGATCGCCTTGATCACCCGCTGGGCGTCCTCTTCCTCCACCGGCAGGTAGGCGATGGCGACGTCGGCCCCCTCACGGGCATAGGCCACCGCGGTGGCGGCGCCAATGCCGGAGTCACCACCGGTCACCAGGGCTTTGCGGCCCTTCAGCCGATCTCGGCCCACGTAGGAGTCCAGACCGATGTCCGGGATCGGATCGGTCTTGGTCTCCAGTCCGGGCTCGGGCTGGTCCTGCTTCGGGGGCGAGACTTTCGGGTGGCGCGTCGTGGGGTCGTCGGCGGCCAACTGGCCCTGCCCCTCGGCAGGTGTGCTGTTCGGGGTGTCATTCTCAACGGGTTCCATGGTGACGACTCTAAGAACGTCCACCGGGGTATTGGCAAGTACCCAATGACTCGCGTGTGCCAGCTTGTGCAAGCATGTCCCTATGACGGACGCCACCCCAGCAGACCAGCATTCCACGGGAACTCCTCGCGCCGGCCGCGCCGATCGAGTCCTGTTCTATCCGCCGAGTGATGCCCGCGAGTCGACCCCCTATCGGCAAGCCCACCTCGAGCCTGCGCGCGTCGCGTCCGACGTCGGGGGCTCCGTCCTGACCAACGATGCCGATGCCCCTTACGGGGATGGGACCGCCACCGCCGTCGTGGTGTTGTTTCCGGTGCCCGTGGATCAGATGGAGGCCCTGCTGGCGGCCAACCCCTCGGTGTCTTGGGTGCAGTTGCCCTTTGCCGGCATCGAGCGATATGTGCCGCTGATTCGGGCTCGGCGTGACATCACCTGGACCTCGGCCAAGGGCTGCTACGGGCCGCCCGTCGCCGAACACGCCCTGATGCTCACCCTGGCCCTGCTGCGAAATCTGCCCGAACGCCTCCGGGCCACCAGTTGGGGGGCCGGCAGCGGGCGCACGCTGAACGGCCTGCACGCTGTGGTGGTCGGCGGTGGCGGCATCGCTCGCGAATACCTGCGGCTGCTCAAGACCTGGGACACCACCGTCACGGTCGTGCGGCGCACCGCCGACGAGGTCCCCGGAGCCGACCGCACCGTCACGCAGGACCGGCTGGACGAGGTGCTCCCGGAGGCCGATGTGGTCATGCTCGCCGCCGCGGCCACCGATCAGACCCGTGGCATCATCGGGCGCCGGCAACTGGAGCTGATGGACTCAGCGGCCGTGCTGGTGAACATCGCCCGCGGGACGCTGGTGGACACCGATGCTCTGGTCGAGGCCCTGTCCGCCGGCGCCATTCACGGGGCCGGACTGGATGTCACCGACCCGGAACCGCTGCCGGACGGCCACCCCCTGTGGACCGAGCCACGGTGCATTGTCACGCCCCACACGGCCGACACCCCTGAGATGTGCATCCCCCTGATCAACGCGCGAACTCAGCGGAATCTGGCCGCCCGCGCCCAGGGGGGCGAGCTCGAAGGTCAAGTCGATCCGGAATCCGGATACTGACCTGCCGCCCCCTTAGGCTGAACGTATGAGATCTCCCGTGCAGGACTACCTCGATCGATTGGTCGACCAGCTCCGTTCTGTGGACGAGGGCACCACCCACCAGGTCATCCCGGCCACCGCGGCCATGGACCCCCAGTTGTTCGGCCTCGCGCTGACCACGGTCGAGGGCCACAGTTATACCGCCGGAGACGCCGAGCACTCCTTCTCGATCCAGTCGATCTCCAAGGCGTTCACCTACGCCCTGGTGCTGGACGACCTCGGACCGGAGCGGGTCCACGAGAAGATCGACGTGGAGCCCTCGGGGGACCCCTTCAATGAGATCTCGCTCCAGCCCGGCACCGGCCGGCCGGACAACCCGATGATCAACGCCGGGGCCATCGCCACCACATCCATGATCAAGGGCCGGGGTGGCCGCGACCGGCTCGGGCGGATCGTCAACGCCTTCTCCGACGCCGCCGGGCGCGAACTCAAGATCTCCGAGGGAATCTTCAAGGCGGAGGACCGTTCCGGCCACCGCAATCGGGCATTGGCCTGGCTGCTGCGTTCCTTCGGGATCCTGGAGTCGGATCCCGAGCCGGCCCTGCAGGACTACTTCCGCCAGTGCTCCATCCTGGTCACCGCGAAGGACCTCTCCATGATGGCCGCCACCCTGGCCAACCAGGGCGTGAATCCCCGCACCGGTGAGCGCGTCTTCTCAGCCCGGACCGTGCGTTGGGTGCTGTCCGTCATGTCCACCTGCGGGATGTATGACGACGCCGGCACCTGGGCCATCGAGGTTGGCCTTCCCTCCAAATCCGGAGTGGGCGGTGGCCTGCTCGTGGTCGTCCCGGGCCAGATCGGCATTGGCGTGTTCTCGCCTCCGCTGGACGAACACGGCACCTCGGTGCGCGGGGCGGCCACGGTCAAGCAGATCGCCACGGACCTCGGCCTGCACTACGGGGACGTCCCACCCCTGGGCCGTTCCACCATCCGCTCCAGCTACCACCTCGCCGATGCCCCCTCCGGAGTGCCGCGCGGCGCGGAAGCCCTGCAGACCCTCGAACAACACGGACCCGAGTGCCGGATCATCGAGATCGGCGGCGACATCGGCTTCGCCGAGTCGGAGACCCTGTCCCGCGCGGCCGCCGATCTGCCCGAGACGGTCCGCACGCTCGTGGTGGATGTGCGGAAGGTCGACGACTTCGGCCAAGCAGCCACGCGACTGCTGACCGGAGTGGTGCGCGGATTCCTCGCCGACGGCCGAGATGTGATCCTCGTGGACGAGAATCGAGTGCTCACCGAGGCCTTGACCACCTATGCCGAGACCGCCGAGGAGAGTCCGCTGCCGGACCCGATGTCCGAGGTCACCACGAAGGCCGTCAACACGGAGGCTCCTCTGGACGAGCTGATCCCCACCGCACTCGACGACGGCACGGCCACCGCCGACGTCGGGCCGGAATTCCGGTTGTTCCTCTCGCGGTCCATTGCGCTGGAATGGGTCGAACAGCGGCTCTTGGCTCGGCACGCTCCCGGCCTGGTGCCCACGGGCGAGCAGGAGCCGATGCGGTCTCCACTGCTAGAGCGGCTCAGCCACGATGACGCCCAGACGCTGGCGGCCTTCATGGAGCCGCGCCACTACCGGGCCGGGCAGGTCATCCGCCGTGCGGGACAGCCCTTCGGAGGGATCTACTTCATCTCCTCGGGCCAAGTGGAGCTGACCAGTCAGGGCTCCGGTGGTCGGCGTTATCGGCAGGCATTCCTCTCCCCCGGCATGATCTTCGGCGAGATCGCCCTGGGGCAGGCCGGTCGGCAGCTCACCACGGTGCGAGCCGTCGGTCCGGTGACCACACGGGTGCTGACGGCGCAGGTCATCTCCGCCCTCGAAGAGTCGGACCCCCAGTTGGCCATCAAGCTGTGGTCAGCCCTGGCGCGGGACGCCTACACGAGCGTGGAGCAGATGAGCCGGGAGTCCGGAGTCAGGTCCTGAAGTCGTGAGGTCCTGAAGTCGTGAGGTCCTGAAGTCGTGAGGTCCTAAAATCATCCAACCTGAGAATTCGCTGGGAGTTCACTCAACCTTGAGAAGTTGAGTGAATAAGACTCATAGTGTGATTGTTGTCTCGGATGCACGGCCCACCACGGTGGACCGTGGAAGAACACTGAACCGTTGACCAACAATCGCTGACCAACGAACGAGGAGAAGAGATGGCTACCCGAATCGACCCCTTCCGTGAACTCGACCGCCTCGCCGGACAGCTGTTGACCCCGGTGCGCGGCCTGCGCCAGATGCCGATGGACCTCTACAAGGACGGAAACACCTACGTGGTGGAGGCTGACCTCCCCGGCGTGGATCCGTCCTCCGTGGACGTCGACGTGGACGGCCAGTTGCTGACCATCCGCGCCGAACGCAAGCCCGCTGTCGCAGACAACGAGTCGGTGATGTGGATGACCCGTGAACGCGAGACCGGCAACTACGTGCGCCAGCTCAACCTGGGCCAGGACGTCGACTTCGAGAACATCAGTGCGAACTACGACCACGGCGTCCTCAAGGTCACCATTCCGGTGTCCGCGAAGGCTCAGCCGCGCAAGATCAAGGTCGGCACGGGCAACGGCGCCCAGGCCGTCCAGCCCACGTCCTCCAGTGACGGCTCTGGCTCCCGTGAGACGATCTCCGGTGAATCCACCCCGGCGGCCGTCGGATCCAACAGCTGATCCGTCCCGCCAACTGAGGCATCTATAGGTCAAAAGTGCCCCGGTTTTGGGCCCTGAGGGCCCAAAACCGGGGCACTTTTGACCACCAGACGTGGAGGGAGTGGGGTCAGCTGCTGGCGTTGGCCAGGGTCTCCACGATGGTGTTGAGCGTGGAGGACGGGCGCATGGCCTCGAACACCTTCTCCTTGGACGGGTAGTAGTAGCCCTCGATGTCCACCGGAGACCCCTGGACACCGTTCAGTTCGTCCATGATCTTCTGCTCGTTCTCCGCCAGCTGGGCCGCGATGTCCTTGAAGGCGGCAGCCAGTTCGGCGTCCTCCGTCTGCTGGGCCAGTTCTTGCGCCCAGTACAGCCCCAGGTAGAAGTGCGAACCGCGGTTGTCGATCTCGCCGACCTTGCGGGAGGGGTTGCGCCCCTCCTCCAGGAAGGTGCCCGTGGCGCGGTCCAGGGTGTCGGCCAGCACCTGGGCGCGGGCATTGCCGTTGGAGACCGCTTCGTGCTCGAAGGAGACGGCCAGCGCGAGGAACTCACCCAGGGAGTCCCAGCGGAGGTGGTTCTCCTCCAGGAACTGCTGGACGTGCTTCGGAGCAGAGCCACCAGCGCCGGTTTCGAACAGGCCGCCACCGTTGATCAACGGCACCACCGAGAGCATCTTGGCCGAGGTGCCGAGTTCCAGGATCGGGAACAGGTCCGTCAGGTAGTCGCGCAGCACGTTGCCGGAGACGGAGATGGTGTCCTCGCCGCGGCGGAGGCGCTCCAGAGTGAAGGCCGTGGCCTCCTCCGGAGCCATGATCTCGATCTGCAGGCCTTCGGTGTCATGCTCCTCGAGGTACTCGGTGACCTTGGCGATGAGGTTGGCGTCATGGGCGCGGTTCTCATCCAGCCAGAACACCGCAGGCGTCTTCGAAGCACGGGCGCGGGTGACGGCCAGCTTGACCCAGTCGCGCACCGGCACGTCCTTGGTCTGGCACGCGCGCCAGATGTCCCCTGCTTCCACCGCGTGCTCGATCAGCACAGACCCGGAGCCGTCCACGATCTGCACGGTACCGGCGGTCTCGAGGATGAAGGTCTTGTCATGCGAGCCGTACTCTTCGGCCTTCTGAGCCATCAGGCCGACATTCGGGACGGTTCCCATGGTGCGCGGGTCGAACGCTCCGTTGGCGCGGCAGTCGTCGATGACCACCTGGTACACCCCCGAGTAGGAGGGGTCCGGAAGCACCGCCAGCGCGTCCTGCTCCTGATCGTCCTTGTTCCACATGTGGCCCGAGGTGCGGATCATGGCGGGCATGGAGGCATCCACGATCACGTCCGAGGGGACGTGCAGGTTCGTGATGCCCTTGTGAGAGTTCACCATGGCCAGGTCCGGGCCGGTGGCGTAGGCGTTGTCGATCTCGGCCCGGACGCCGTCGGCCACCTGGGGATCCAGGGAGTCCAGTCCGGAGAGGATGGATGCCAGTCCGTCATTGGCGGAGAGACCGGCTGCGGCCAGCTCGGCACCGTACTTCTCGAAGACGCCGGGGAAGTAGGCCTTGACCACGTGACCGAAGATCACCGGGTCGGAGACCTTCATCATGGTGGCCTTCAGGTGAGTGGAGAACAGGATGCCCTCGGACTTGGCCCGCTCAACCTGGGCGGCCAGGAACTCGTCCAGCGCCCGCGCGGACATGAAGGTTCCGTCGATGATCTCTCCGGCCAGCACGGCGAAATCGTCCTTCAGCACGGTGGTCTCGCCATGGGCGTCCACGAACTGGATACGGATGGTGCCGTCCTCGGGGATCACCACGGATTTCTCGTTGTGGAAGAACGCGTCCGCGTCCATGGAGGCGACGTTCGTCTTGGAATCCGCCGACCAGGCGCCCATCGAGTGCGGATGCTTCTGGGCGAAGTTCTTCACGGCTCGTGGAGCGCGACGATCCGAGTTGCCCTCACGCAGGACCGGGTTCACCGCGGAGCCCTTGACCTTGTCGTAGCGGGCGCGGGCGTCCTTCTCCTCCGGGGTCGTCGGCTCGTCCGGGTACGGCGGCAGGGCGTAGCCGTCTGCCTGGAGTTCGGCGATGGCGGCCTTGAGCTGCGGAACGGAGGCGGAGATGTTCGGGAGCTTGATGACATTGGCATCGTCACTCTTGACGAGCTCACCGAGCTCGGCCAGGTCGTCGTTCACCTGCTGGTCCTCGGGCAGCTGATCCTTGAACACGGCAAGGACCCGGCCGGCCAACGAGATGTCGCGGATCTCCATTTCCACACCGGCAGTCGAGGCGAAAGCCTGGACCAACGGCAGGAGGGAGCCGGTGGCCAACATGGGGGCCTCATCGGTATAGGTGTACATAATCGTCGACATGGACCGAGGTTCTCCTTGCAGGGCTCGCCGGTAGGCGCCGCCCGAGTCGTACTGATGGGTCAACCGCGCCCCAATCTACCGGAACGTCGGTGGCGATGAGCCCACGATGACCGGGCTACCCGGCCACTCGTTCGGTTCGGCTCCAGCCGTTCCAGCCGCGTCGACGCATCAGTTCCATCAGTCGTTCGGACCGGGGATCGGCCTCCAGGGCCAGGCCCTCCAACAGATCGTGGGCCACGTCCCCCGGATCTCTGCCCGGCTCGTCGACGGCCTCGGCCTCGTGTTTGTCCAGGATCGACGTCATCAGGTCCGCGAGCTCCTCCAGCAGGTCCTCGGCGTCGCTTTCGTCCTCGAACACCTGCGTCATCAGTCGGTACATCCGCACCATCTCCGGGTCCTGCAGCGAGGCCATTTTGGCCGGCATCCACTGCGGGACCCGTTCGGGCCAGCGAGCCGTGACGAGAATCCAGCCATCCCGTTCGCCCTCCAGCACCGGCCCCGTGACCCCGAGATCTCGAAGTCCATCGAGGTACTGCGTGACTTCGGACGGCAGACCGGTGGGGTCTCCGGCACCGAGATCGGCGATCCGGCCGCGGGTCGCCTGCAAGCGCTCGATCTCCTGCTGCAGTTGCTCGTCGATGCGCTGAAGCTCGGCGCGAAAGGCGACCGGGCCGGCGTCGAGCAGCTCGGCGACACGGGACAACGGCACGCCGGCGTCGGCCAGGGTCCGGATCCGGATCAGGGCCACGGCATCGCCGGCCCCATACCGCCGATACCCGGAGGCATCGCGTTCGGGCTCCGGCAGCAGTCCGACGTGGTGATAGTGCCGCACCGCCCGCGTGGTGACGCCGGCGTACGCAGCCAGTTCTCCGATCGTCAGCATGCGCTCATCCTTCCACGGTGGTGCACTGTCGGTGCCGGCACCAGCCTGGGCAACAACCTCTGCCAGCACCGCCTCACGACGAGATCTTCTTCCGGTACCGCGCGTTGGCCAGGAGGAAGAACAACACGAGCAGACCGACGCACCAAGCCAGTGCGACCCACAGTTCACCGCCGGGCTGCGTGCCTTCCAAGAGGGAGCGCAGGCTGTTGACGATCGAGGTCACCGGTTGGTTCTCGGCGAACCAGCGCACCGGGCCGGGCATCGTGTCCGTGGGCACGAAGGCCGAGCTGAGAAACGGAAGGAAGATCAACGGGTAAGAGAAGGCGCTGGCACCGTCGACCGTGGTGGCACTCAGGCCCACCAGGATCGCAATCCACGTCAAGGCCAGCGTGAACAGCACCAGAATGCCGACCACTGCGAGCCACTCCCCCAGCCCTGCCGAGGAGCGGAAACCCATCAGCAGTGCAACCACCACCACCACCAGCAGGGAGACGAGTTGCGAGGCCACCGATGTCAGCACGTGCGCCCACAGGACGGCGGACCGGGCGATCGGCATCGAGTGGAACCGCTCGAAGATCCCGCTCTGCAGATCGAGGAAGAGGCGATAGGCGGTGTAGGCGATGCCGGAGGCCACCGTGATCAGCAGGATTCCCGGCAGCAGGTAGTCCACGTAGCGATCCGTTCCGGCGTCGATGGCACCACCGAAGACGAAGACGAAGAGCAACAGGAACATGATCGGCATGATCGCCGTGGTGATGATGGTGTCCGGGCTGCGCATGATGTGATTCAGTGAGCGGCCGGTCAGGGTCAGCGCGTCCTTCAGAAAGTACTTGTTCATCGCGTTGACCCCTTCTCGGACTCGGTCTCGGTGCGGCCCACGAGGGACAGGAAGATCTCCTCGAGGCTTGGCTGCTTCTCCACGTACTCGATCTCGGCCGGTGGCAGGAGCGCCTTGAGTTCGGCCAGGGTGCCATTGACCAGGATTTTGCCCTCGTGCAGGATCGCGATTTGGTCCGCGAGCTGCTCGGCCTCCTCGAGGTACTGCGTGGTCAGGAGCACCGTGGTCCCGCCCTGGGAGAGGGTCCTGATCTCCTGCCAGACCTCTTGGCGCCCCTCGGGGTCCAGGCCCGTGGTCGGCTCATCGAGATAGATCACCGCCGGGTTGCCGATCAGGCTCATCGCGATGTCCAGCCGGCGGCGCATGCCGCCGGAATATGTCGAAGCCCGACGCCGGCCCGCCTCGGTCAGCGAGAAGCGGTTCAGCAAGTCGTCGGCGACGGCGGCTGGGTTGCGTTGGTGACGCAACCGGGCCACGAGGACGAGGTTCTCCCGTCCGGTCAGGTTCTCGTCGACGGCGGCGAACTGCCCGGTGAGGCTGATGGTTTCGCGTACCGCCTCCGGTCGGCGGGTGACGTCGATGCCGTTGACCTCCGCAGTGCCGGCACTGGGCTTGGCCAGGGTGGACAGGATTCTGACCAGGGTGGTCTTGCCGGCGCCATTGGAACCGAGCAAGGCAAAGATGGTGCCGGGTGCGACCTCGAAGTCGACTCCGCGCAGCACCTGCTGTTTATTGAATGATTTCTGGAGTCCGGCAACGCGGATGGCGGGTCGAACCGCATTGCTCGGAGGGGTCTGAATGCTCATGGACATCAGTGTCGAAGGTTGACCCTGCGTTAAGGTCAAATGCTGCTTCGGCCCCACCTGCCGACGACGAACTCCCGGCGTCCGAGGCCGTACAGCGACGACTTGACGTGATCCTCGCAGTGCCGCGCGGCTACAGGCACGCGTGAGGATCAAAAACGCATCCAACACTCGCTGCCGCGGGGAGGCGCAATACTCAGGAAAAAGACGGTTCAGACACGCCAAAACGCGCCGCCTCAGCAAAAACTTTGCACTCAGGAGCGCTGAATCGACACCTGTGGAGGACAGCCCGAGAATCGTCTACTTCCCCGTGATATAGGCGAAGTCCTCATCCACAGCTCCTGTGGAGCACTCGGTGGAGAACTACATGGGTGCAAGTACAACATCTAGTGTCTAGTGATATCTCTGAACCCAAGATGTAGAATTGAGGCATCGCCGAAGCGAAGGCTGGAGCGAGGTTAGACACTTCCGCTATCAACCGGAGGCAGGAAATGGAAACCGTAAGTGATCTTCTTGACGATGTTCGGACCCAAATCGAGGCGGACGATGCCGCACTCAAAGAGGCGCGAGAGCGACTGGCGTTCGTGCGTTCAAAGGCGGAAAGCTTCTACGGGGCCCTTCGCTCCTATCAAAGCGGATCGCTGGCCGCGCACACGATGAATGAGCCCGTCACCGACGGTGACGGCGGCCTGGTCCTCAATCGGAACTATTACCCAGGACTCGGACCGGAAGGGACCGGGACCGAGGCCCCCGGAGAGATCGTCAGTGAGCTCATCGACCATCTCAGGCCATTGATCCGCGAGGAGTATCCCGACGCGAAGATGCACACGTCGAAACGTGGTCCGAAGATCCATTTTCACGCGCCGCTCGATGACGGTACAGACCCGACGGTGGACTTAGTACTGGCTCTCACTCGCAAAGAGGGTGAGGGAATTTGGATCCCAAACCTGGAAGCGGACACCTGGGAGCCGTCCGACCCGGAGCAGCACATCGCTCTATTCAACGGCGACGCTGCAGGTTTCCGTTCGACCCGTCGAAAGATCATGCGACTCGCGAAGGCGTGGAATAAGCAATACGTGACTCCCGGGGCATCTTCATTCGAGATGTGCGTCTGGGGGTATGAGTTCACTGAATCCGGGATGGGCGTCCCCAAGGGATTGCAAGCGCTTTTTGACAACGCAGCAGCCCGACTCGAGGCAGGGAAACCCACCCCCGACCCAGCCCACGTCTCGAAAAACCTTAAGCTACTCATCGAGCCCGCTACGATGGCGGTTCGACTGCGAAAGGCTGCCACTCACCTGCAAGACGCCCTAGACGCCTCCACCGACGAGGATGCAGTTCGTGCTGGTGTGAGCGGAGCGTTTTGGAAATACATCGACGCACCAGAGACATCGGCGCTATCCTCGGCGGCGACCTCACTGAAAGCCAGCACACCAGTCGCTGCTACCGCTCTGGGAATACCCGTCACGGGGAACACGGCTGGAGCGAGTGCCGCCCGTGCTTACGGAGACTCCCGCCAGTGAGAAGTGCAGGATGGAACCCTCCCCCCTGGTTCGACATCCCGGCTCGGAGAATATCCTTCCTGCATGATTTGCGAGATCTAGACGATGCTCATACGAGGAGACAGCGTAAGCATCGCAGCGGATTCGTCGTGACAATCAGCCTGCGCCCGACCGGCGTCCCTGCACGGCAGGTGACTATTCAGTTCTTGCCCCGCTCACCAAACGTGCCCCGCGTCTATGTGGACGGCCCCATCGAGTCGCCACATCGCTATCCTGACGGAACCCTCTGCATGTGGCACCCCCGCGACCCACTCGAACAGCGATGGACTCCCGCAGCTGGGGCGGCTGACCTGATAGTCCGCATAGGTGTCCACCTCATTAAAGAGGAGTGGTACCGCCAAACCGGTGAGTGGATTGGCCTAGAGGCGGAACACTCACCGCAAATCGGGCTAGCCGAACAGAGTCGCTGTGACTTCTAACCCCATGCCACCCTCAATGGACTCCACCGAGAACTGGTTCGCCGGCGACGGTTTCGCAACGATCCTTGCAGCGATTATCGGTGCGCTATTCGTCGTGGGCGGCTACTTCATCCAGCAGGGCTTCGTGCGGCGCCGTCATCGGGCGGAGATCTACAGCGAAGCGGTGAGGGCGGTCGAAGAATATATGGAGGCGCCGTTCTTGATTCGACGCCGAGACGGCACCCTCCTTGCACAACGTGAGATCACCAATCACATCAGCGATGTTCAATCACGCCTTGCCTACTACCAAGCCCAGCTATCGATCTACGCCGCACAATCCATCGCCCGCTCTTATTCGTCGGTGGTCAAGGCAGCTCGCCGCGAAGCCGGCGGAGCGATGACCGCTGCGTGGCGAGCGTCGCCCACTCGGAAGGGAAAAAAGGTCCCAGTAGGAGCACGGTACTCGAGGAAAGAGACCGACCAGGCACTAACGTTGCTCGTCAAACAGATGCGACAAGACGTATACCGGCCCCGCAATCGGTAACTCGGACCTCCTCTTAACGACCGACATGAGATCCCAAGTGGACGAACCATGCAAACTAACGTCGACGTCTCAGACACCTACAGGCTCGCGCCGCTGGCAGTCTCGGTGAAGACTCGCACGCAGCCTGTCGCGGTCAAGGCATCGGACTGCGCAGCTACCTGCTGATCGGCGGTCGATACTCGTACATACCCAACAGGCTCCCCGGCGCGTTTCATCGTGGTTTCCATGGCCGCAAACCTACTCAGCCGCCATGTGGCCCTCGCAGGTTTAGGCCCGTACTTTTGGCCCATCCCTCGTCGGCGTGTCGTGAGTGCGGCCCATACGGGCCACAATCGACCGTTTTCGGGTGCTGTCGACGCTAGGTTCCTTCTAGGAGGCGCAAATGAGTACACACAACTTCGAAACATTGCGCGGCGCTGTCATCGACGCCTCGCTGTCGAACAAATGGGCGAACGCTGTCCAGGAATGGCAGGTCGTCGGCGTCGAGGAAGACCAACGCGCCACCGGGATCTGCGTCTGCGGCAAGACCGGACTTGTCTATCTCTACACAATCCGCAACCAGCAAACCCAGCAAGCTCTATTCCCGATCGGCAGCAGCTGCATCAATCACTTTGGGATCGAAGAGCTGAACACCAGCGTTTCAGCTCTCTATCGGCTCTTGGAGCTACGAGCTGCATTCGCCGACCAGAAGCACGTCGACCTCACGAGCGAATACTTCTCGCGAGCGATGCTTGCCTACCTGTGGGAAAACGGGGCATTCCCTCCAAACAAGTACAACCAGCTAAACGGGGAAAACGACTACGATTTTCTCGTGGATATGTTCAACCGGCACCGTGAGTTCACCAAGATGCAAAAGAGCAAGGTCTGGGTGCTTCTGAACAGAACGATCAAGGATTTCGTTATGAATGACGAGCGCCTGGGGCAGTTGGTTCAACAACCGCAGGGCGACGACGAGGTGTAGGCCCCGGAATGGAAGACCTCCTGATCATCGACCGCTCGATTTAGCAGACACGCCCTAGTCGCGAGCCTCGGTCCATTCCTCGGGGTCGTGCGCCAGGACGGAGTCGAGTTTCGTGGCGATCGAGTCGGACGAAGTCCTTGGCCTGCGAACAACGCTGCACAGCATGTGGTCGTCATCGAGGGACCACTTGATCATGTCTGCCGCTGCCCAGATCTCAGTCCTCAGGAGCGGCCTGTCGACCTCATGGGGCACCGTAAAGGTGCCATCTTCTTTGAGGTCGACGTAGAAACCCTTCTGCTTCGCCTGGTTGTCCTCTAGAGCGGTCTGCTTCAAGTAGGCGACCACGAGCTCGGGGGCATGGGCCTTCACCACTTCGATATCCACGGGCTGGGTACCGCCTGGAACTTCCAGCGCCGCGGTGTAGTAGTCGGTGGCAGCCATCAGTTTCGCGCTGTGAGCACGCCACTGTGAGTGCAGTTCAGGGACCTCGCGGGACGTCTCGTCGTCACCGTACCAAGCATCCCAGAAGGCATTGCGGACCCAGATCGCTTTGCCGACTTCCTCCTGCGCTAGGACGACCAGCGACTGGGCTCGTGGCGAGGGAAACAGTGCGTCCGCCTCGACGACGATCCGCGCAGCATTGTCCAGCAGCGCCAGCCAGAGGGCGCGGGCGGCGATTGGGGCCATGGTGGTCATTTCGCCAGACTAGGGCTTCTGGCCCCGCCTACGAAGGCCCGCGATCGGGGGACCGTCCAGAGTCGATCGTTTTCGGTTCCTTGACTAGGGACCTCACCAAGCTCGGCGGTGGTGACGTCCCTGCCCGGATCCCCACTTCCAATCCATGTTATTCACATACTTATCACAACTTTTACTTGCTCGTACGATCGTATGGTACACTGATATCATCGCCAACGAACGGAGGTGGTACCGAGAATCTAACAAAGGAGAAATAGTGACTGACTACGAAAACATTGAACAGCTGGGCCAAGAAGTACGTGCAGACGGGATCGTTCCCGTGACGCTGCAGAACCTGCGAGAGATGTTGGGATACAAGAAGCTCGGAGTGAGAGTGCTGGCGGAGATCGCGCAATCACTACAAGCCGACGGCTTTGGGTATTTTCCGTTGGAGACGTTGGAGAACAACGAGCAGCCACGACAGGGGGAGGAAGTTCGCATCTTCGAACTGTCCTCTCCTGTGGGCAAGGTGGTGACAGCGGTTCAGAAGCCGAGCGTCAAGAACGACACCTTCCTCAAAGAGATAAGTGATTCCAAGGGCAGCGAAGCCGCGAGCATCCTCGATCAGATTCGTACCCTCATTGATGGATAAGACCATGCGGGCCTTAGAAACCGGCGCGCTGCCGAATAGGATCAGCGCCAACTGTCGCCTGAACTTCCGTCGCCGAGGAGCCTGAACGTGAGCCCTGACGAACCGGCTTCCCGACCATCCCTTAGGGAACCACCACCGAAAAAACCCTTTATCCACCGCTGGCAAAGTGCATCAGTCGTCGAAGTGATGGATGCGATGACCGTCGCACTCGGACCCGACGAAGAGGCAAGAGGCACGTCCCTCACGGTCGCCTGGACCAATGGACGAGAAAGCAAAATCGATCGTCTCGACGAGCTCCAGCACAGCACCGACCTGTCACGCATTAAGCGCATCACGGGATACCGGCACTTCTCAGATGGCTCAAACCTTTTCTGCTTTGCGACTCCGGCCGGACTGCGGGCTGAAGAAACGAGTAGCGATGCATCACAGACGAACACTGCCGCAGATACCCAGCTGAGGAAGTTGCAGATCCACGTCGAGGAAACCTCTCCAGGCGCCCCCTGGCCACCGTTCTACTTAGACAGAGCCTTCTTGTGGCCATTCGCCATATGGTTCGTAGGCTTATCCGCGATCCAGTGGCTTATCCCGCATACTCCTGCGCCGCTATGGCTGATCGTCCCGGCTCTGATCACAACTGGAATTTCGTTGTATCTCACCGCCCGGATCATCGGGCATAGGCAAGAGCGTTGGCTCACGCGCAAGCCCGCTGAGCGGACGACACCTCGCGAGCAATATAGAGACATCATCGCTCCAACCATCGGCATCCTTGCTGCAATCCTGGGCCCCCTCCTCATTACTTGGATCGAAGGTGCGTAGTCACCGCAGACGACCAGATCTCACTCGGTCCCGCTATCCGCCATCACGGAAGCGCCCACCTGCGACTGTCCGCTGGTAATGAGCTCCCGCGCCGCACTGGCCCTGACACGCGGCCGCCAAGTGCGCCGAGGCCGGCTCGAAAGCCTCCACAGCGTCGGCATAGAGCATGCTTGCCTCCGGCTCGTTGCGTTCCTTGACCCAGTGAGCTAGGACGTCAAGGATGATCCGGTTATCGCGCACGTCCTCCCAGCGGCTCGGCCGAGAGGCCGGCGCGATGATTTGTGGCTCGGCCGGGTCCGGGGAGGCAAGTACTCCCCCGCTGTGGTCATCTGAGGACCGCGACTCGTCGTCTGCACCCGGCCGGCCGGTGGTGCCGGCCGCCGCCAGGCCTTGGCCGTAAATGCCAACTCCGGAACCGCCACCACGCTTCACCCATGCCATCCGTCGAGCGTAGTCCCGCCCACAGACGCAACGCCCAGTCGGCCGTCTACGGTGCAAGTGAAACTAGCCAGCTCAGCGGTCCGATCAGAACCGCAAGTAAGCCAACCGCCATAAGGGTGGGCATCTGCCACTCGCCCCCGGCGTTCCGGTACTCCCGAAGGAACATGACCTGTTTGGCGAGGGGCGGCAGGATCACTCCCAGCAACCCCGAGAGGAGCGCGAGCACCACGAAAGCATCCACGATGGGGAGGGTGATTCGCTGCCATACACCAAGGAGAGCAGCGATCTCTCCCATACCCATCAGGAGGACCACGGCGGCTCGGCCGATAGCCTGAGTCGCGTTCCACTGCCCCGGGTCGTCGTCCCGCCCGAAATATGAGTCAGGGCGCCGGGTGAGAAAGCGCGATTCAAACAGCATGGCGAGGTACAACACTGGAATGATTTGGGCTGCGGTGACGTAGAAATCCATAGCCCGAGGGTAGGGCCGGCCCTCTCTCCACCAGCTAGAACCGTTCGTTATCGGTCGTCGCTGCTGAACACTGCGGGTCCTTGCCGTCGTAGCGGGTTCCACTGACCGCCACAGCGTGCCAGCCGGCGAGCTGACGGCACACCTGGGCCAGGCGGTCCGTGGTCGCGTGCAACTCGCCCAGAAGGGTCTAGCAGCCCTTTGAGCTGGGGCTGGTTCGGATGGAGTGTGCCAGGGTCCGAGCAACGGCCTCCATCTCGGCGGCGGTGTCGATTTGGCGAGATTCTTCGTTGATGCTCACTGGTGTTCCTCTCGTGCCGCGGCAGCGCCACCCTGGGGTATCTCACGGGCCCCGACCGAGGGAAACGGGCGGCCGTCGTTGTATTTGGCTTCCAGCCGTTCAACTTCGGCCATGACGGCCCGGTTCACGAACTGCCATAGGTTGCGGTTCCCCTCGGTGGTCATCGTGTAGAGGATCGCTCCTCGCACTCGGGCGGTGTCCTGGGGGTCCTGGTAGAACGACACTTTGTGGGGGTATTTCTTGCCCGCACTGCGGCGTCCGCTGTCAGCGGTCGTTGCTGCGGACACGGCAGGCCCTTCGGTCTGCACTGTCGGAGTGGCAGGCGGCGGTCCAGCGTGCGCCGGGGCGATCGGGTTGGTGCCGGCGAGGGAGGATTTGCGCGCGGTGGGGCGAGTCATGGGGTGTCTCCTTCAAGGGCGGTCAGGTGGTCGGCGTAGAGCTGGGCAAGTTCTTCGGCCTCGGCGGTCCCCCATTCGTCGAGCCCGCGGGCGGCCTCGGCCGCGTCCGCGATGACGACTTTCTTCGGAATGGGCGGGGTGAGCACGTGCAGCCTCCGGGCCTGAGCAGCGGCGTGCAGCTCGTCGTGCCAGGTCTTGCCTGAGACGGTCCGTTCCTCGTGCATGTTGATGATGACGCCGGCCACGCTTAGCGCAGCGTTGTAGTAGCTGCGCACGCTGTCGATTGTGTCCAGCAGTTGGGCCAGGCCGTTGAGGCTCCATTGCTTCGACTGTGTGACGATGACGACGCCCTGGGCGGCAGTGAGCCCGTTGATGGTGAGTTGGTCCAGGCTTGGTGCACAGTCGATCAGGATCACGTCATAGTCCGAGACCACGCCGGCCAGGGCCTCGCGTAGGCGGCCCTCGCGACCGGCCCCGGCGATGACCAGTTCATCACGGACGGCCCCGAGGGTGACGCCTGACGTTGGTACGACGTCCAGGCCTGGCCAGAGTCCTGGGACGATGACCTCGCGGATGGTCTCGGGGGCACGGGCGCTGAGGACGTCGGCAAGGCCGGCCTGGTCCTCCCCCACGGCTTCGGAGGCCGCGGCGGCGGCGATGTTGCCCTCGGGATCGTTGTCGACGATGAGGATGCGCTGCAGGTGGAACGTAGTCGTCGACTTGCTCACGCCCCCCTTCTGGTTGCAGAGGGACAAGATTCGAGCACTCACGAGTTTACCTCCGACCACGCCAGGAGCAGCAGCTGCTCGTTCGACGCTCCCTCTGCTCTGGGCGGGCGTCGGACTGACGCTGCTCTACTTCGGTGCCGAGGCCTTCGGGCTGCACGCGATCGCGATCGCCGACGATGAGTCGATAATTCTGGAGATCTCGGAAGCGATCCGAAACGGCCTAATCCAGGTCACGGCGTTCGGAGTAGGGCTTCTCCTTGTCGCAGCAGGAGCGATCACCTTGGCAATCTCGGTCTGGCGCGGTGGCGTTCTTCCCCGGTTCTCCGCTGCACTGCTCGCCGCGATGATCGCACTGTATCTGCCCCAGTATCTTCCTACCTCCGGCCGGTCGAATAGCCCACGGTCTCGTCACTGCCGTCGCCGCACTCTGGCTCGCCGCGGCACTGTGGCGAGCCAGAGCATCCGACCAGCAGGTAGAACGCACGGATTGAGACTGACGACTGACACCGTTGAGCTTCCGGGACTTCTCGATCGGGTTGCTCCCCACGTCGCTAGCGCTTCGCAGGAGGTGCCCCCTGGATGTGAACCTGCGACCCCTTGACCTTCCCAGACCCTGATTCTCTACCCCACGTTCACGGGCCTGTTCATCCAGGAGAGACAGAAAGGCCCGAAATAACACCGCCGCTCGCCTTACCGGAGAACGCACCTCGTCAGTGGAAGAAGTGCCGGGTGCCGTTGGTGAAGTACATGGTGATGCCGGCAGCGTTGGCGGCGGCGATCACCTCGTCGTCGCGCATGGACCCGCCGGGCTGGACCACGGCCTTCACGCCGGCGTCGATGAGGATCTGCAGTCCATCGGCGAAGGGGAAAAAGGCATCCGAGGCGGCCACGGAACCGCGGGCCCGCTCGGGGGCACCGGCACCGGATACGTTCTCGGCCCCACCCGCCGTCGTGATTTCGGCGCCGACGTCCTGGGCACCGGTCATCGCGGCACCGAGGGTGTTGGCGCGCTCGACGGCCAGGCGGCAGGAGTCCAGTCGGTTGACCTGACCCATGCCGATGCCCACAGTGGCTCCGCCCGAGGCGAGCAGCACCGCGTTGGACTTCGCGGCGCGCACGGCCCGCCAGACGAAGGCCAGTTCGGCCAGCGTCTCGTCATCCGCGGCTTCACCGGCAACCAGGGTCCAGCCGCTCGGGTCATCGCCCGGGGCGTCGACGGCATCGCGGGACTGCAACAGCATGCCGCCGGAGATCTGCTTGTACTCGACTGAGTCGCGGCCGTAGCCCTCGGGCAGACGCAACAGGCGCAGATTCTTCTTGGCGGAGAGAATCTCCAGGGCCTCGGCGGAGAATGACGGGGCCACAATGACCTCGGTGAAGATGTCCTTGACGGCCGTGGCCATGCCGGCAGTGACCTCACGGTTGGCGGCGATCACCCCACCGAAAGCGGAGACGGGATCGCAGGCGTGGGCCTTGCGATGGGCTTCGGCGATCGGGTCCTCCCCGGCCTGCCCTGAACCTTCCTCAGCCACGGCCACACCACAGGGATTGGCGTGCTTGGCGACGGCGACGGCCGGCTGGGCGAAGTCGAACGCGGCGCGCAGCGCGGCGTCGGCATCGGTGTAGTTGTTGTAGCTCATCGGCTTGCCGTGCAGCAGCTCCGCCTGAGCGATCCCCGGCACCGCGCCGTCCTCGACGTACAGGGCCGCCTTCTGGTGCGGGTTCTCGCCGTAACGCAGCGTGTCAGCGCGCTGCAGCGTCACCCCGGCGTAGGGCGGGAAGACCGAGGCGCCGGACTCGGCGGCGCCTTCGGCGTCGCTCTCCTCATCGGTGTCGAACTGCGCGGCGGTCCAGGACGCGACGGCGTTGTCATACGCGGCGGTGTGCGCGAACGCCAGGGCGGCCAGCCGGCGCCGGGACGGCAGGCTGAAGCCGCCTTCCTGCGCGGCGGTGACCACATCGCCGTACTTGGCCGGATCCACGACGACGGCCACGGAGGGGTGGTTCTTGGCGGCGGCACGGACCATGGACGGTCCGCCGATGTCGATCTGTTCGACCACCTCGTCCTGCCCGGCGCCGGAGCGCACGGTGTCTACGAAGGGATAGAGATTGACGACCACCAGGTCGAAGGGCTGCACGTTCAACTGCTCCAGCTGCGCCACGTGATCCTCGCGGCGACGATCGGCGAGGATGCCGGCGTGGACCATGGGGTGCAGGGTCTTCACGCGACCGTCGAGGCACTCCTGGAACCCGGTCACCTCCGAGACCTCGGTCACCGGCACTCCGGCGTCCGCGATGCGGCGGGCGGTCGAACCGGTGGAGACGATCTGCACACCGGCGGCGTGCAGGCCGGTGGCCAGCTCCTCGAGCCCGGTCTTGTCATAGACGGAGATCAGGGCCCGCTTGAGCGGGACGCGGTCGAGCTGAATGGTCACGGGTGTACTCCTGTGGCTGGGGTGAGGCTCAAAGCCTGCAGTTCACGGTGCCGGACGGGCCGGACGCCGGGTCTAGTGTATTCCGGCGCCGTCCTCGTCCGGCGGGGATGACGGCTCCGGTTGGGGCGACGGCTCAGGTTCGGATGGCGCCTCCGAGCCCGCCAGCTGGTCCACCAGCGCCGCGGCTTTCCGCTCGGTGCGCTCCTGCACGGTGAACTCGGTGGCGAACAACAGTCCGTAGCCGAAAGTGTCCTCGCCCTTGCGGCCCGCGACCTTGGCGGTTTCGGCCACATGCTCCTGGAACATCACGGAGTCCCGGTGCTCGCCGAGCACGTCCTGCAGCTTCTTCGCGGTCTTCATCCGGTCGACCAGTTCGGCGCCGAGGTCGAGACCGGTCGCGTCTTGAACGGCCTTGACCGCGTAACGCAGCCGCTTGGCCTCCTTGCGGACATCGTGCATCAGCTCGATGCGGTGGGCCGGGTCATCCTCACTGCCGACACTGGCCGCGAGCGCCAACACCGAGTCCACCTGCTCGGCCGCCAACGGCACCATGGCGTGCGCGGCGTCGACCCTCTCGTCCGCTGCGAGATCCGGATGTTCGGAGTTCATCGGTACGTCGGCGGCGAAGGCGTCCAGCCGGTCCAGCACCTCGAAATACCAGTCGGACCGCATGCGTTTGACGAGCTTGGCGTGGGCGGCCTCGTAGGCGGAGGCTTTGGAGTCCCGCAGACGTTTGACGGTCTTGCCCGGCACCATCGCCGCGACCGGGCCGTTCTTGCCGCCGGGAAGAGCAGCGACCTTGTCCTTGACCTGATCGCGGACCACCTCGGCGTCGCGAGCCGTGGACAGCAGCGTCCCGAGCTTCTTGAGATCCTTGATGACCTCCGACGACCGCTCCTGCTCCAGCAAAGCCGAATAGGTCTGGAGCGTGGAGCGCAACGTGCGGCAGCAGACCCGGTACTGATGAACGGAATCCTCCACGTCGCGCCGCACCAGCGGATCCCACCCCTTGAGCTTCTGCACCTGCGCGCGCACCGTGGCGGTGAGCACCGCGCGCACGTCCGGCTGCCCGACGTCGGGCCCTGGGTTCTCGCTGTCCCGCAGCGGAGCGTTCGGATCCAGCGGGTCCGCCGCCCTGCCCACCACCTTCTCCACCTTGGAACCGGAGGCGGAGGGCCGGGCACCAGCCGATTCCAGGACCGTCCCGACGGCGTCCAGAAACGGATCCGTGCTGCCCACCAGGGCGGAGACCAGGTCCGCGTCGATGATCTCCACTTCCCATTCGCGCCAGTGCTGCACGCGGGACTCTGTCCGGAGACCGACGGCCATCGCCGCGACCTGGTCATCGCTGACCTCGGCCAGCCGACGGCCTTGGGCGTTCATCAGATCCACCACCGAGCGCAGGGTGTTCAACCGGGCGATGGGAATCAGCGTCTTCGACCGAACATGAGCCCGCACCAGGTCCAGGATCTGCTCCGGAACCGTCACGGACACGGAGCCGCCCACGATGTCCAGGGCCTCGTCCTTGCCCAGCGGAGCCTGCAACTCCAGCCGGCGGTCACCGCGGCCGATCTTGACGTGCCAACCGGCGTCGGTTCCCCCGGTGCGGCGGCGCAGCGTGACACTGTTCGCTGACAGGTCCCGGTCCGTGGTGTCGAAGTAGATGGCCTCCAGAGACATCGGCGGGCGGTAGCGCACTTGGGCCACACCGCCCACGCCGTTCAGCCGCGGCAGGGAGGCCTGACCGTCGACGTCATACTTCCGCTCGATTTCCACGTGGACCGTCGCTGTCATGACTTCATGGTCCCAGATGGGGCTGAGAGTCAGGTCCTCGCCTAAGGTTCTTTCTTAACGCTCGCTCCGTTTCGACACTCGCTCGGCTTCGATACGCCCTCGTACCGGAAGACATGATGACACCTCTCGCCAACTCACACTCCTCAACTCTGCCCACCGGGGAAGAAGTCGTCCAAGACCTGCCCTGGCGGTGGAACACTCAGGGACGGATCTTCCTCATCGGTGGACTCGGGTTCATGTTCGACGCCTGGGACGTCTCCCTGAACGGCGTACTGATCCCCCTGCTGCGCGAGGAATGGGCCTTGTCCGCCGGGCAGGCCGCCTGGATCGGCACCGCCAACCTCATCGGCATGGCCCTCGGTGCGTTCATGTGGGGCACGGTGGCCGACCGGATCGGACGCAAGAAGGCCTTCGCCGCGACTCTGTTGGTGTTCTCCCTCTTCACGCTGGCCGGTGCCCTCAGCGGAGGGATCGGCTGGTTCGTGCTGTTCCGCTTCCTGGCCGGCTTCGGCCTCGGTGGCTGCATTCCCGTGGACTACGCACTCGTCGGGGAATTCACTCCGCGCAAGGCACGCGGCACCGTGTTGACGGCGATGGACGGGTGGTGGCCGATCGGCGCGGCCGCCTGTGGTTTCCTCTCCGCCTGGCTGGTCGCTCAGTGGGGTGACTGGAGGCTGCCGATGCTGGCGATGATCCTGCCGGCCCTGCTCGTCTTCTTCGTCCGACTCCTGGTCCCCGAATCCCCGCTGTTCCTCATCCAGCAGGGCCGCGAGAAGGAGGCACGGTCGGTGATCGACACCCTGGTGCGCCGGACCGGAACACCGCAACGCGACTACGTCTTGCCTCCGGTCCCCCAGCCCAAGCCGCTGACCGTGGCATCCATGGGAGAGCAGCTGGCCGACCTGTGGCGATACTCCTGGCGGATCACCACGGTCGCCTGGTCCCTGTTCTTCACGCTCATGCTCGTCTACTACATCGCCCTGCAGTGGCTGCCGACCTTCCTGATCGACGCCGGCTACGAGCAGTCGCGGGCGTTCATCATGACCGGGGCGATGGCCGCCGTCGGCCTGCTGGGGGTGATCGTGGCGGCGTGGCTCGTCGAGAAGACCGGCCGCAAGTGGCTGCTGGCGGTCACCGCCGTCGTCTCGTCCTTCCTGCTGGTCGCCCTGGCCGCCCTGCTCGATGTGCCGGCTGCCGTGCTGCCGCTGGTGCTCGGCTTCGGTTTCGTGGTGCAGGTGGCGATTCCGGTGCTGTACGCGTACGTCTCGGAGCTGTATCCGACCAAGCTGCGTGGCTCGGGCTTCGGCTGGGCCTCGGCCGTGTCCCGGGTGGCCGCCGGCGTCGGACCGCTGGTGTTCGTTGCGGCCCTCGTGCCGGCGCTCGGCCTGACGGTGGCGTTCGTGGTCACGGGTGTGCTGGTGGTGGTGGCCTGTGTGCTGATGTTATTCATCGCACCGGAGACCAAGGGGCGCGAACTGGAAGTGACGGAGGCGTGAGGGACATGACGGAGAGTTCGAGCGGTGTTGCCGTGGTCTTCATCGACCTGCAGGAGGGTTTCTTCGAGTTCCCGGAGATGCAGGACAGCCGGCAACGGCTCGTCAGCGAGTCCACCTGGCTGGCCGGCGTCGCCCGCTCTCACGGGCACCGGGTGTTCGTGGTGCGCACCGTGCATGCCCGGGACAAGTCGACCTGGACCCTGAAGATGCTCGAGGACGATCAGGGGTTCAACTTCGAGGGCAGCCACCAGGCGGAGCTGCTGAACGAGCTGGAGCTGGAACCGGCCACGCACCTGCAGAAGATTCGGGACAGCGCCTTCCACGGAACCTCCCTGGCCCAACGGCTCCGGACCGGCGGGATTCACACGCTCGTGTTGGCCGGGGTGACGGCCGAGTCCTGCGTGGGCGCCACCGGTCGGGACGCCTTCGCCCATGACTTCCAGGTGGTGTACGCCCGGAACGCCATCGCCTCCTCCGACCCGGACAGCGGGTGGTCCGAGCTCGAGGGAATCTGCGAGAACTTCCGTCAGCGGATTCTCGACCGGCCGGACCTGGAACGGCTGCTGACTACGACCTCCGGCTAGGCAGTCGCAGCAGCGTCTCCAGCGGCCCCGTCCGGAATCGGCGGGTCCACAACCACGCGAAGACGATGGACACGCCGATCAGTAGCACCGAGACCAACACCCCGGCGGCGAGCGAGTCCGGACCGGGCCGGACGAACGCTGCGAGCGCCAGCAGATGGCCGACGTAGACGGTCAGGGACAGCCTGCCCATGGCTACCAGGGCCGGCAGTCGCCTGGCTAAGACGTCTTCCGTGAGCAGGCTCAGCCCGAGAACGAACACCGCCGCCCCCATGCTGGAGATCAGCCAGAGGGGCATCTGAGAATGTGCCGTGGCCGAGACGAGCCGATCCCAGCCGATCGTCTGCCCCGGTTCTCCGAACACCAGGATCAGCAGGTGAGACACCACGAACGCCCCGACGGCGGCCGCCGCGCCTCCGCCCACTAGCCGGCGGCGCAGTGCCGGGTCTCGTAGGTTGAGGCGGCCCAGCACCATCCCGAGGAGGAAGGGCGCCGCCCAGACCACCGCCGGATAGGACCCGGAGAACAGGATGTCGTCCAGAATCACCGCGGGCGAGTCCAGCAGCGTCGGCTCTTTGACGCGAAACGCGTCTGCTCCGGCTCGCACGCTCAGCCAGATCAGCGGGCCGACGACGGTGGCCGCAGTACCCAGTCCCGCCACGAGCCACGTGGGAGCCTTCAGCAGGGGCAGGCACACCAGGAAGAGGACACCGTACAGCGGCAGGATCACGCTGGCTTCGTGGCCGGCCATCTGCAGGGCGAGCCCGCCGACCAGCAACAGCACGGCTCTCCACACGATGGTTCCCCATGGAAGGCGTCCGCCGGCCAGGCTGGAGCGGGTCATGATCGACATTCCGACGCCGGCCAGGAGCATGAACAGCACCGAGGAGCGTCCCAGCGGGACGTCGTAGAGGGTGCCCACCATCCCCTCTTCGCCTCGGGGGCCGACGTTCACCATGATCATGCCGATGATCGCCAGGGCACGGGCTGCGTCCAGCCCCGCCATGCGTCCCCCACCGCCGCCACCGCGCGGTTGCTCACCCCGGGAGCCGCCGACGTGGGGATGGCCATCGTCGACGGGGTGTCCGGAAGGAGGGACCGATCCCATGATGATCATTCTTCCCCGTTCCCGGCACCGGAGTCGGCATCCGCGTCGGCGATCTCCACGTCCGCCTCACGCCGACTGTCCGCAGCACCGGTGAGGTGCCCGGTGTCATAGTCGATTTCCAGGGCCTGCACGGAACCGAAGATCGCCTGTTCACGGGTCGTCGGCTGCACCGACCATCCGCGGGCGTCGATCAACCGGGTCAGTTCGGCTGAGGGCTCTTGTTCCACGGCGAGCACGCCGTCCTGCAGGTGATACCGCGGGGTGTCCACCGCCTCTTGCAGTGAGGCGCCCTGCAGTCCCCAGGCCACGAGGACCGGTGTGAGGATGTTCGGGATCTGATGGCCGCCCGGACTGCCCAGTCCCAGCACCGGCCGCTGCTCGGAGTCCAGGACCATGCTCGGCGCCGACCAGCTGACGGATTTGCGGCCGGGCTCCGGCTGGTTGCTCTCCGACTCCTCCGTGGCGAAGCGGGAGAGCTGATTGTTCAGGAAGAAGCCGCCGACATGCTCCGATTCGCTTCCTCCCCAGAAACTGGTCAGGGTGTTCGTCATTGACACCGTCAGCCCCTCCGAGTCGACCACCGTCAGGTGAGTGGTGTTGCCCGCCGTCACCGGCTGCTGCGCCGCCTGGGCGCCGGCACTGTGGACGCTGCTGACGCCGCCGCCGCTCGTGCTGTTGGCGCTCCTGCTGTTGGCACTCACGCCCTCGGCCTCGAGAGTCAGCTGGTCCGCTCTCTGGGCGTTCTGGCCGGCATCGGTCAGTGCGTCGACCGGCACGTCCACGAAGTCCGGATCACCGAAGAATCGATGGACCGATTCCTCGGCGGCAAGCCAGGCTTCGGACATCCGATTGACGTAGCCGGCGCTGCCGGGTTCATGCTCGGCGATGCCCAGGGCCTCGCTGAGCTGCAACTGCTGGACGAGCGCCGCCCCGGGCAGGGGCGGGGCCGCCGAGACGACCTCGTAGTCTCCGAACTCTCCGCTGACCGGAGCGACCTCCTCGGATTCATAGGCCGCCAGTGAGTCGGCATCCAGACCGTCCACCTCGCTCAACTCTGAGGCCAACGGTCCGTCATAGAACGCCTCTGGCCCCTGGTCGGCGAGCGTGGTCATCGTCTCGGCCAGTTCGTCCTGGACAAGGGTGTCCCCGGCACTCAGCGGTTCACCGGAGGCGGAGTGGTAGTGCTCCAGACCCTCGATGGAGCTGGGTCCGAAATCCGCACGCAGCCGTTGAGCGAGGAAATCGGAAACCGGGAAACCCTCCTCCGCGAGGTCGATGGCCGGCTGGAGCACCTCGGCCCAGTCAAGCTCGCCGTGCTCGGCATGGATGTCAGCCAGTCCGGCCACGAAGCCGGGGACTCCGGTGCCGGACGCCGGGATGTTGCCGTCCTGGGCCACCACCTCGCGATAGTCGTAGCCTGTGGCGTCCATACCGGGGGCGGCCAGGATGGCTGACCCACCACCGCCGATCCCGGAGGCGAAGGGCTCGACGACGGCCACGGCGAAAGCAGTGCCCACGGCGGCGTCGACGGCGTTGCCGCCGTCGACCAGTAGGTCCATTCCGGCGTCCACCGCCAACGGGTGCGCCGCGCTCACGCCGTACTGGTCCAGCGAGCCCGAGGGCTCCGGCGTTCCCGCATCGGACGGGGTGGACGAGCTGGCGGAATCGTCCTGGCCGGGCTCCGGCGGCGCACTGGAACCTCCGTTGCCGGCGCTGCCGGTCTCACCGGACCGCGGAGAACCGTCCGGATCCGGTGTGGTGCACCCGGCCAGCATCAGGGCAGTGGCCAGCACGGGGACGGCGAACAGCCGTGGAGCTGTCCCATGATCACGTCGAATCGTGGACTCCTTCGCGAAGGGCGGGGAGATCCGGAGCCGTTCGCTGTCGGCTCCGGGTCGGGCTCGGTTCGACTATCCCACACCGTCCTCCACGAGCGAGGAAGCCCCGCCCGACGAGGTCGTCGAGCGGGGCTAACGCCCAGCCGGTCTGAGGGCTGGCGGAGCTGACGTTCAGCTGGCGGCGCCCTCCGAGATCCGACGGTCCGGGGCGTGGTTGGCCTCGACGTCGGCGGTGCGCAGCAGGAACAGCGCCACCGTGGCGATCAGGACCACCAGGCCGACGCCGATGTAGATCGACTGAGGCGTCCAGCCGCCGTCGAGCAGCGCACCGGTGATCATCGGGGCGAGGATGGCGCCCACGCGGCCGATGCCGATGGCCCAGCCGGCGCCGGTGCTGCGCACCTGCGGGCCGTAGGACTGCGGGGTGAGCACGTACAGCCCGGCGATGCAGCCGTTGATCAGCATGCCGACCACAATGCCCAGCGCGAAGACGGCCCAGATGATCGAGGCCGAAGAGATGAACAGCGTCATGGCCACGGCCGAGG
Source organism: Citricoccus sp. GCM10030269 (assembly GCF_042665635.1). Taxonomy (NCBI): domain Bacteria; kingdom Bacillati; phylum Actinomycetota; class Actinomycetes; order Micrococcales; family Micrococcaceae; genus Citricoccus; species Citricoccus sp. GCM10030269. Next base: position 1,240,740 of record NZ_JBHTCV010000005.1, read on the forward strand.
CGATGGTGAACCAGAACAGCACCCCGCGGGTGGACCAGCGAGCGGTCAGGACGCCGAACAGGATCGAACCGATGGTCCCGCCCAGGGTCAACATGATGCCGGCGATGACACCCTGGTTCTGGGTCAGACCGGATTCGGTGAGCAGCTTCGGCGTCCAGGAGTTGACGAAGTAGAAGCCGAACATCACCGTGAAGAAGGCGATCCACACGAGCACGGTGATCTTGAGGTTCTTGCGGCTGAACAGCGCGCCGATCCCGGCCTTCTCGCTGCGTCCGGCAGCCACGTCGGCGGCGGCCTCGGCCTTCGTGCGCTCCGCGGGCAAGGCCTCCACGGCCGGCTGCCCGACCCTGCGGGCCACCCGGTTCAGCTTCTGAAGCGCGGAGGCAGGACGGCGGGTGTAGAGGTACGCGGCGGACTCCGGCAGCAGGGCGAACACCAGAACCAGGGCGACGACGGTCAGGGCACCGCCCAGCACGAACACGGAGCGCCAGCCCAAGGACTCGATCATCCCGACGGCGGCCGTGCCGCCCAGCGAGGCCCCGACACCGTAACCGGCGGCGTAGATGCTCACGGCCAGTCCCCGCCGCTTGCGCGAAGCGTATTCGGAGGAGAGCACGTTGGTGCCCACGAGGATGCCGCCGATGCCCAGCCCCGTGACGATGCGCCACACGCCGAGCTCGGCCGCGCTGTTGGCGGTGGCGGACAGGAACAGCCCGGCGGCATTGACGATCAGGGAAATCAGCGTCATGGGGCGCCGGCCGATGCGGTCAGCCACCGGGCCCAAGGTCAGCGATCCGATGGCCATGCCGATCAGGCCCGCGCTGAGCAGCAGGCCCAGGGTGGTCCCGGAGAGGGCGAACTCCTCGGAGACGGGGTTGGCCGTGAAAGCCATGGCCAGGACGTCGTAACCGTCCAGGGCGTTCAGAAAGGTGCAGACGCCGATGATGAGCCACTGATAGGCGCCCATCGGCGAACGCTCAATGCGATCTCGGAGATCGGTGCCCGGCGACCCGTGGGTGCCCTGGGCAGCGGGTGAGGCGGTGGAATGCTGTGCCATGTGTTCTCTCCCGGATGGCGGCTCCACATGGAACGGCCATACCTATGGTGATAGTGAGTGTGTCTTGCGACATACGTTAGCTGTGAGGGCGGCCACCGGCCAAAGTGAGCCTCACCGCATCCGGGGCCGGTAGTCCTCGGGCCGTTTTCCGGCGGCGAGTTCTCCCAGCACCACCAACAGCAAATGCCGTTCCTGCACCTTGATCCGCTCGTGCAGGATGGCCTCGTTGTCGGTGTCCAGCACCGGCACGGCGGCCTGGGCCAGGATCGGCCCGGTATCCACGCCGGCGTCCGCCACGTGCACCGTGCACCCGGTGACCTTGACCCCGTACCGCAGGGCGTCGCGAACGCCGTGCGCCCCCGGGAAGGCCGGCAAGAGGGCGGGGTGGGTATTCAGGTACCGGCCGTCGAACGCGTCGATGAACTCCTCGCCGACAATCCTCATGAACCCGCTGGAGAGCACGTAGTCCGGAGCATAGGACGAGATGGTGGCGGTCAGCGCGTGGTTCCACGCGGCCCGGTCTGAGTACTGGTCGAAGTCGACCACGAACGTCTCGATCCCGGCGGCCGCCGCCCGGGCGAGCCCACCGGCGTCGGGCCGATCAGTTCCCACGGCCGCGATCTCGACGTCCAGTGTGCCGGCTGCAACGGCATCGATCACCGCCTGCAGATTGGACCCGGAACCGGAAACGAGGGCCACGATGCGCATAGCCACCATGGTAGGCCCGCGTACTCTGGTCGCATGATTTCCTACGGGTCGGTCACCAAGCGTTTCCGGGACGGCACCGTGGCCGTGGACACGTTCACCCTGGAGGTCCCCCGGGGCTCGCTGACGGTGTTGGCCGGCTCCTCCGGCTGTGGCAAGACCACGCTGCTGCGGATGGTCAACCGCATGGTGGACCCCTCGCAAGGCCGGGTGGCCGTGGACGGTCAGGACGTCGCCGGCCAGGATCCCGTGGCCCTGCGCCGGCGGATCGGTTACGTCATGCAGAACTCCGGGCTACTCCCCCACCGCACGGTGGGCCAGAACATCGCCACGGTCCCGCGGCTCAACGGCATGGACCGCGCCGGGGCCCGGCGCAAGACCGCCGAGATGATGGACCTGGTCGGTCTGGCTCCCGAACTGATGGACCGCTATCCCGCTCAGCTCTCCGGCGGACAACAACAGCGCGTCGGTGTCGCCCGCGGGCTTGCTGCCGACCCGGACATCCTGTTGATGGACGAGCCGTTCGGTGCGGTCGACCCCTTGGTGCGCTCCGAACTCCAGCGCCAGCTCGTCTCGCTGCACCGGACCCTCGGCACCACCATCCTCTTCGTCACGCATGACATGGACGAGGCACTGGCCCTCGGGGATCACATCGTGCTGCTGCAGAGTGGCGCCCGCATCGCCCAACAGGGTTCGCCGAAGGAGTTCGTCTCTGACCCCGCCAACGACTTCGTCCGGGAGTTCCTCGGTCTCGACCGCGGCCGGCGCACACTGCACCAGGAGACCGCTGCGGACGGGTCGGTGGTGCTGGTCGATTCCCGGGGACGGCCCGCCGGCATCCTGGCGGAGTGATGGCCGAATGATGATCGAGTGACGATGGGGACAATGACTCCATGACGTGGGTTCTGGACAACCTCCCGATGATCGGCGAGCGACTGTGGGCTCATGTGGCCACCAGCCTTCCGGCCATCCTGCTGGCCCTGCTGATCTCCGTGCCACTGGGCTGGATCGCACACCGATACCGGCCTCTCAACGGGCCGGTTCTCACGGGCGCCGGCCTGCTCTACGCCTTTCCCTCGCTGCCGTTGTTCATCGTGCTGCCGGTGCTGATCGGCACCGGCGTGCGAGACGTGATCAATGTCGTGGTCGCCCTGACGCTGTACGGGGTCGCCCTGCTGGTGCGCAACGTCGCCGACGGCCTGGACGGCATCGCTCCCGAGGCCCGCAACGCCGCCGTCGCCCTGGGGTATTCGCCGCTGCACCGGTTCTTCGCCGTCGATCTGCCCCTGGCCGGGCCGGTCATCCTGGCCGGACTGCGCGTGGTCGCGGTGTCCACGGTGTCGCTGTGCACCGTCGGAGCCGTCCTGGGCATCCCCTCTCTCGGCCTGCTCTTCACCGACGGCTTGCAGCGAGGTCTGCTGGCGGAGGTCCTCACCGGCATCGTGCTGACCGTCCTGCTCGCCCTGGCGCTGGACCGGCTGCTCGTGCTCGCGGGGCGGTTGGCGATGCCGTGGACGGTGTCCGCGGCATGAACCAACTCCGAGACGCGCTGCTGTGGTGCCTGGACCCGATGCAGTGGAATGGCCCCACGGGAATCGGCGCACGCCTGCTGGAGCACCTCGGCTACACGGTGCTTGCACTGATCCTCGCCAGTGCGATCGCCATCCCGGCTGGCTGGTGGGTAGGGCACACGGGCCGTGGTCGAGGCCTGGCCGTCGCGATCTCCGGTGCCGCGCGCGCCCTGCCGACCCTCGGCGTCGTGACCTTGATGGCGCTGTTGATCGGCATTGGCATCGCGGCGCCGATGACCGCGTTCGTCATTCTGGCCATCCCCTCCATCCTCGCCGCGGCCTATGCCGGCGTCGAGGCCGTGGACCGGCAGATCATCGATGCGGCCCGGGCCCAGGGCATGACGGGCGCTCAGATGTTCACCCGCATCGAGGTGCCGCTCGGACTGCCGCCCTTGATCGGCGGTTTGCGCTCGGCGGCATTGCAGGTCATCGCCACGGCCACTCTGGCCGCCTATGTGGGGGCTGGCGGACTGGGCCGGTACCTGTTCCTCGGGTTGAAGACCCAGGACTACGCGATGATGCTCGGCGGATCTCTGCTGGTGGTCGTGCTGGCCATCGCCCTGGACGCGGTCTTCGCCGGACTCGGCTGGGCCACGGTGCCGCGCGGTGTGCGGGTGGCACGTCGCGGCCAGTCGACGTAAGTTCATCATCATGACAGCGTTCACTCGACGTTCTGGTTCTGACCGCCCGGCACGGATGTCGTTACTGGCAGCGGCCGCCGTCGCGACCCTCGCCCTGGCTGGCTGTGGAAGCTCGGATCCGCTCGGTGGCGGGTCCTCGGCCTCCGGTTCGGCGGGTGGGGAATCCGGCTCTGCAGCCGGAGGTGAAGGTGGCGCGGGCGACAGCATCGTCGTCGGCTCTCAGCAGTACTACTCGAACGAGATCATCTCCGAGCTGTATGCCCAGGCGCTGGAGGCCGAGGGGTACAGCGTGGACCGCCAGTACCAGATCGGCCAGCGCGAGGTGTATCTGCCCGAGGTGGAGTCCGGCGCGATCGATGTCATGCCCGAGTACTCGGGCAACCTGCTGCAGTACTACGACAAATCGGCCACGGCCACCACGCCCGAGGAGGTCCACGCGGCCCTGACCGAGGTGCTGCCGGAAGGACTCAGGGTGCTGGAGGCGGCCGAGGCGACGGACCAGGATTCCTACAACGTCACTCAGGAATTCGCCGAGGAGCATTCCTTGACCTCCCTGGCCGACCTGCAGAACGTGGACGAGCCGCTCAAGGTGGCGGCCAATGCCGAGTTCGAAACCCGACCGTACGGGCCGGAAGGGCTGAAGGAGACCTACGGCGTGGAGGCCAGCGTCGTCCCCGTGGAGGACTCGGGCCGCTCGGTGACGGTCAAGGCCCTGGTGGACGGTGACGTCCAGTTGGCCGACATCTATTCGGCGGACCCCTCCATCGAGTCCGAGGGGTTGGTCACGTTGGAGGATCCGGAGAATCTGATCCTGCCGCAGAACGTCACGCCCCTGGTCTCCGATGCCATCGACGAGGAGGCCGCCGCCGTCATCAACGAGGTCAATGCCGAGCTGACTGCCGAGGAACTCATCGGACTCAATCGCCAGTCCGTCGAAGAACAGGCCTCCAGCGGCGATCTCGCTGAGGAGTGGCTGGCCGAGCACGATTTGGTCTAGCGCGTCGACGGAGGTGGGTGGCGGGTCCCCGGCGGCTCCCCGGAGCGCGGCCCAGTAGGGTGGGACGGTGAGTCAGACTGAAGCGCCCCCGAACGATCCCGAGCTGAAGAAGTACCGTTCACTGCGGGACGCGCTGATCTGGCTGGCCGGCATGCTCGTGCTCACCTACCTCGCCTCGGTGCTGACCCTGCCGTGGAAGGTCGTCACTCTTCCCTGTGCCGCTGCCGGTCTCGTCTGGGGCGTGGTCGCCCTCACCCGCACCTCCCACGTCACCTCGCCGTGGATGTTGCGCCTGGCGGCCGTGGCCGGAATGGCCGGGTGCCTGCTGTTCGGCGTCATCGCCTCGGCCCAGATCGTCTTCTGGGATGCCACGGAGCAGTTCGAGGACTGCACCTCCGGCGCCCTGACCGACCGCGCGCTGGAGAACTGTAGCCGCGTTTACACGGAGCAATTGGGCGGGACGCCCGCAACGGATTCATGACCGGCAAGCGCGCTCACCTTCCCTCCGGGCGGAGCGTTCAACTGAGCGTGTCCGGCGAGCAGGCCCGAATCGTTCCGGACGAGCATGGCGAGGGTTGGGTCTTGGAGATCGGTGGGGCGCTTCAGTCGCACGTCGATCTGCAGAATCCCGGTGCGATCAGATACGAGTACTTGCGCCGCATGGCGAACGTGCTCGACGTCGGCTGGTCACCTGCTCAGCCGATCAGCATCCTTCACTTGGGCGCCGGCGCGCTGACGCTGCCGCGGTACGTGCAGTGGACTCGCCCCGGTTCCGGACAGACCGTGGTCGAGCTCGAGCGAGAGTTGCCTTCCCTGGTCCTTGCCGAACTGCCTCCACCGGAAGGAACTGACCTCACGGTGGTGATCGGTGACGCCCGAGCGGAACTGGAACAGCTGCGAGAGCCGCGTTTCGACGCCGTCGTGCTGGACATCGGCACCGACGCCGACGCCGCGGCACATCTGACCGGCGCGGAGTTCTACGGGGAACTGCTCAATCAGTTGACCGAGACGGGAGTGCTGCTGATCAACATCGGCGATGAGAAGGGGCTGCGCTTTCTCGCGCAGCAGGCGCGCGCCCTCGAGAAGGCGGCCGCCGACGTCGGGCTCTCCGGTGCCTGGACCCTCGCCGACACGAGCATGCTCGACCGGCTGCAGACCGACAATGCGGTTCTGGCCGCGGGGGGCGCGGTGACTGAGTGGGAACAGGAATCGCTGCGCTCTGAACTCCTGGCCGCCGGACCGCATCCGGCCGCCGTGCTCGATCCAGCTCAGACGATGGCGCTGGCTGAGCGGATTCAGAGCCGGGATTAGCTCAGGCCCTGGCACTCACTGCTGCATGAACCTCGTCCGCCACCTTCAGGGTTTTCCGGTCCTCCCAGCGTTGGCCTTGCACCGTCAGGCCTACGGGAAGGGCGTCCGGCATGACGGGGAGAGGGATGGTGACCATCGGGGCGGCGAGCATCGTCCCCTGCCCCGTGTGCCGCGTGTGGAGGAGGAAGGCGTTCTCGGTCTGTCCTCGGTGCTGCACCGTGTCGAGGGTGTCCAGGGGAGGAGCCGGCGCCGGAACGGTGGGGAAGACCAGTGCGTCAAGGCGCTGGTCTTCCATCAGGGCGGCGTAGTCGGCACGCGCTCGGACCGTGGCCTGCTGTGCCGCGGAGTAGGCGGCCGCCGTGACGGGACTCTGACACTCACCCTGGAGGATGGCCCCCACGTCCGGGCTAGTCACCTGGTGGGCCAGTCGTTCGAAGCCCTCGGTGGGCGTGGTGTCGAGTACCTCAGCTGCCACTGCCCCGAGCAGCTGTTTCGCCTCCCAGAGCACAGTGGGCATTTCAGCCGGACCCGTCAACGCCAAGACCTCGGCAAGATCGACGTCGACGACCTCGACGCGTTCGCGCAAGGCCACCACGGAACGGTCGAAGACGGCCGCGGTGTGCGGATCGAGATCGTCGACGAACTGCCGTGGCAAGCCCAGACGACGGCGGCCGCCCGTGTTCTGCCCACCCGTTTCCCCGGTGATCCAGGTATCCGCGCGGACGGCGTCATCGAGGGTGCGAGTGAGCACTCCCGGAGTGTCACGGGTCCACGACAATCCGACGAGACCCGCGCTCGGCCAGCGGCCCGTCGTCGGACGGAAACCGAACACTCCGCAGTGGCTCGCGGGCACCGACACCGAACCGCCCGTGTCCGTTCCCAGAGCGATCGCCACGGACCCCTCGGCCACGGCGGCGGCACTGCCCCCGGACGACCCACCCGCACTTCGCGATTCGTGCCCCGGCAGAGGTACCTGTCCGTAAGAGACATTGTTCGAGGTGATCCCGAAAGCCAGCTCGTGCATGTTCGTGGTGCCGACCACCACGGCACCGGCTGCCCGCAGAGGCGTGATGACGGGTGCATCGGTTGATTCCGGTCGAACCGCCAGGGCCTCACACCCGGCAGATCGGGTGAAGCCGGCGACGGCGATGTTGGCCTTCACCGCCACGGCGAAAGCGCCATCAGCCGAAGTGTCGCCAGAAGGCGAGCCGGCGCGCTGGTCTGGTGGCACTGGCGTCGACGTTTGAGCGAGGATCTGTTGCTCGGAGGCGATCTCAGTCCAGACGCCTGCAGAGGGCTCCTGAATGGTGAGTGATTCCGGGTTCACTGCGAGATTTCCTCCAGGGTCTTGTTGCGGGTCTTCGGAGCCAAGAAATTCACCAGGGCTCCGAGCACCAGGAAGCTCACCAGTGCCAGCATCGACGCCATGATGGGCAGCGGTGCAAGGAGGCCCACGAGCAGGAAGACTCCGAGGCCTCCGCCGACGTGTCCGATGCTGTCCGCCAGAGCATAGGCGCTGGTGCGGAAACGCGTGGGGAAACTCTCGGCAGTCAGTGCGTACTGTGCCGGCACCCACAGGTTCTGCCCGAAGAACAACACCACGGCGCCGACGAAGACCGTGACCGGATTGCCCCCACCGGCTGCCACCAGAATGGCACCGAACACCGCAATCACCGCCCCGATGAGCATCCAGGAACGCCGCTCCAAATGCTCCACCACGTATCGCGCCACGACCGCCGCGGCGATGAATCCGAACAGGCCCACCGCAGAGACGATTCCGGCTTCGCCCACGGAATATCCCTGCCGAACGAGCACGGTGGTCAGCGCACCGGCGAACGCGTAGATGGTGAGATATCCCAGCGTCCAAGCAGCTCCCAACACGAGCAGTCTGCGCCGGTACAGGGGCGAGGTGAACAGCTCCATCACGGCCCTGCCTCTGGGTTGGACAGCGCTCGGCTCGGGAAGGATGGTCACGTCCACGACTGCGTCGTCGGGCAACAGTGGTGCTTTCTTGGTCGCGATCACTTCCATGCCGTCGATGACGGTTCCGGCCTCGTCCGTGCGGCCATGATCTGCCAACCACCGTGGAGACTCGGGTAGTGCCACGCGCAAGCCAATGGACACGACTGCGAGGAGCGCTCCAATGCCATAGACCCAGCGCCAACCGGTGTCGAAGTCCTCCGATGCCAAAGCGAAGGGCAGGCCGCTGGGCCAGGGACCCATGGGCGTCGTGAGGAACAAGCCCAACCAGATACCGAGGGCAGAACCGATGGCGGCCATGATGAACAGCATCCCGGTGTACCGGCCTCGCTGCCGTCGGGGTGCTACTTCGCTGATGTAGACGTTGATGATGGCGAGATCAGCACCCACACCGATTCCGGTGACCAGCCGAGACAGGACAAAGTTCAACTGGTCCATGGACAGGGTCGAATACAGCGACCCCAGTCCCGTGATGAGCATGGCCACAATCAGCAACCGGTGCCGACCAAACCGGTCGGACAGCGGACCAAGGGTCAAGGCGCCGATGCCGTACCCCAAGAGGCTGGCGAACACCGGCAGACCGATGAACTGATCGGACGAGCTTCCGGTACAGCCATCGACGATCTGAGTACACGTCTGCACGAAGGAGACGTTGATGTTGAAGATGTCGTACTGCACGAACAGCATGCCCAAGCCGATGGTCAGGGCAGAGGTAAACGAGAGGCCCCACTTCGGAAACCTGTCGATGCGTTGCAAAAGGCGAATACGTTCTGAGTGCACCGGGGAAGCAGACATCGAGACTCCTTCATGAGTGTGGTAGATCACTCTCAGTCTCGAAGCTCGGTCAGGCCGGCGCCATCGTCATTAATGATGATGACGTGTGTAGTACGCAGCTAAACCCGCTCGGTTTTGCACACCCACCTTGGCGAAGAGATTCCTGAGATGTGTGCGCAGAGTCGCCAGAGAAAACGCAAGACGTGAGCAGATCTGTTGGTCACTCAGCCCAGCGGCAACCAACTCGGAGACCTCCAACTCGCGCGGGGTGAGAGTGACCTCAGCCGCCGGTGTTTTCGCTGACCACAAGCGTTCAATGAGTCCGCCGACTCCTTCGAGCAGGCGCACATCATCGTCGGTGAATTCCCCCGCGGATCGATCCCGCCAGATGCGCAGATCCACCTTTCCCGGAGCGGGAGACCGCGCGAAGAAATTCATGCCGTGATGCATCTGTCGGCGATGAAGGAAATCCCGGGTGAACTCATCCTGAGAATTTCGAGGAGGACTGATGCGAGCCGCTCCGAGCCGATTGAACAGAGCTGGAGTGATTCCGTCGACGTACCGGAAGTGCTCGTCGTACGCCTGGAGGGATTCGACCCCGAGGTTGATGTCCACCGGATCGCCAAACGGCCCCTCAGGCTTTTGGACGTAGGACACGAACGTCTCGGCACGCAGCAATTGCAATAGTCGTTCTCCGACGCGCAATCGCCGCTCAGTCAGGGAGGCATCGGACTGGATGATCTCGACAATCTCCAGCAACGAGCGTTCCCGGGCAAAGCCGCCTGTCGACGTTACTTGCATCACACAATGGTGCCACAAGGAGCCTAGAGGCTGTCGTCGTCGTCCGGGTCCTCCCACTCATCGGGGGCCACGTAGCGGTACCGCTCCCACGCCGGGGCGATCAGGTAGCCGAACATGGCTCCCAGTCCGGCGAATCCGCCGAACATCAGCGCCGCCAGCCACGCGGTCGGCCCCAACTCGGTCAGCCGCCCCACCCCGAGCGTTCCGCCGGACAGCCAGAACGGAATCACGGAGAGGACAGCGGTGGCCGCCGCCACGAACAGCCCCAAGGCCAGGGTGGACAGCGTCAGCGACGCCCACCGGGTGCTGATCTTCAACGAGAGCCACTCATCGAAGTGGTTCTCCCCCTCGCGCAGCAGCCACCAACCGGCCACGAAGCCACCGATCACGGGCAGCAGCAGGAACATCCACGACCAGGCCGGTTCCAGCCCCACGGGCAACGCGGTCAGCAGCGGCACAGCCGGTTGCGGCCCGACGGCGGTCTGCAAGGGGGTGACCACCGAGCCGGCTCCCAGCGAGAACCCGGCGCCGGACGACCACGCCAGTACCCACATGACCAGGTTCGGCAGAATCCCCAACTGCGCCACCGTGATGGTCGCACCGCCCCAGATGCCGGCATTGAGCTCTTGGTAGACCTGCGCGATCTCGGCCCAGTGCACCGCGATCTGGACGGACATCACGGCAGCCGCCAGCCCGAAGGAGGCGGTCAACGCCACGAAGCCGGCGCGGACCACAGACCACACATAGGAACCGGCCCACCGTGAGTGCTGAGACAACGTCGAGATTCTCTCGGCCAGGTCGACGCCGATGAGTCGCCCCCAGGAACCGGCCTCCCGGCGAGCGCCGGCCAACAGCGCGGCCACCATGATGGCGGTCGGAATCAGCGTGCCCCACAGGGGGTTGATGCCGACCGTCTCGTTCTCCATGAGCAGCGACGTGAGCAACCCGAACAGGGCATAAGCACCGGCACCGCCGGCGAGCGCCTGCCAGATCTGATCCTGGTAGGACGCCCGCGCCAGTCGCCGGCCCGCCCGCCAACCGAGAAGCAACGGCAAGAGCACCAGGCCCCAGGGCAGGAACCAGAACGTTCCCGTGATGGTGTCCGCCGAGGTGGTCGGCACCTCCAGAGTCAGGTGCAGCGGAACACCATGGATCAACAGCCAAGCCTGACCGCCCAGCCGCACGATGAAGTCGACCCCAGTCGCGGCGAAACCATTGGTGGACCAGACGGCCACCAAGGGAATCAGGATGATCAGCGCGGAGATGATCGCGGCGATGAGTGCCTCGATCGCCCCCTGGACCCAGAGGGGCAACGGCAGGGGTTTGAGGGAGCGGCGGGTTCGAGCGTTCATGTCATCGTCCATGGTGCCACCCGGCTCCGGCCGTGACGGCGACCGGCGCGGCCCCACAGGAGACCCGATGCGGCCCGCACGGACACCGTCGGCACCTCGGCGAGACGAGACACCAGATGTACCAACTGTTCACCCGGCCGCCACCTGGCTTAAACCGTGCCGCGAGTGCGTGGATGCTCGGCGGCAGTAAAAGTAACAGTGTGAGAATTGCTGTGGTCGCAGAGTCCTTCTTGCCGCACATGAACGGCGTCACCCATTCCATCCTCCAGGTGCTCCGACACCTCAAGAGCCGGGGCGACGACGTGCTGATCATCGCCCCGTCCTCCTCGTGGATGGATGACGAGGCCCCCGCCGAGGTGGAGGGTTTTCCGGTCCACCGCCTCCCCTCCATCCCGCTCAAGGGCTACACCAACGTGCGCGTCGCTGCCGGCACCGTCAATCGGGTCCGCCGCATTCTCGCGGACTTCGCTCCCGACGTCGTGCATATCGCTTCGCCCTTCGTGCTGGGCTGGCGCGCGGTGCAGGCTGCCAACGCTCTCGGGTTACCGAGCGTGTGCATCTACCAGACCGAGGTGCCCAACTACGCGGCCCGCTACGGGTTCCCGTGGCTCGAAGAGGTGCTGTGGCAGCACGTCGAGCGAATCCACGACCTGGCCACGCTCACCGTGGCTCCGTCGAGCTTCTGCATGGACCAACTGCACGAACGCGGCGTCCAACGCGTGCACCTGTGGCGCCGCGGCGTGGACACCACGCGATTCCATCCGTCCAAGCGAGACGAGGCCCTGCGGGCAGAGCTCGCGCCGAACGGCGAAAAGCTCATCGGCTTCGTCGGCCGGCTCGCCTCGGAGAAACAGGTCGAGGACCTTGCCGTGCTCAATGACCTGCCGGACACTCGCCTGGTCATCGTCGGATCCGGGCCCCTGAAGGACTCCCTGCGGAAGCGATTGCCCGGCGCGCACTTCGCCGGCTTCCAGGGCGGGGAGGATCTGGCACGACACGTCGCCAGCCTGGACCTGTTCGTCCATCCCGGCGAATCCGAGACCTTCTGCCAGACCATCCAGGAGGCCATGGCCTCCGGAGTGCCCGTCGTCGCCGTCGGCCGCGGCGGGCCGATCGACCTGGTGGACGTCTCCCGCACCGGCTGGCTGTACCGTCCCGGCGCTCTGGATGAGCTGCGGGACCGCGTCCGCGACCTGGTGTACGACGACGTCAAGCGCACCGCCTTCGCCGAGGCCGCCTATCAGACGGTCCAGGGCCGCACCTGGCCAGTCCTGTGCGAACAGCTCGTGGGCTATTACGAGCGAGCCATCCGAGTGCGTCATCGGCAGAACGACGTGTATGTGCGCACCTACCTGCAGCAAAGCTCCGGTTGGGACGGTTGGTTGCTGCCGCGCTGACCTAGGCTGGAGACATGAGCAACACCCCTTCTGACGCTGCTGGCGCTGTCGGTATGGATGCCGCCACCGCCACCGCAGCCCTCGATCTGTCCACCTCCCGCCAGCTGGCCGGCCGCTCCGTGCGTCCCGTCGGCCTGGGGTGCATGAACCTCAACCACGGGTACTCCCACTTCCTCTCTGACGACGACGCCGTCGCCCTGGTGCGCACAGCCCTGGACGAGGGCGTGGACCACTTCGACACGGCGACGCTCTACGGTGCGGGCCACAACGAAGAGGTCGTCGGCCGCGCCCTGGGTTCACGCCGACAGGACGTCCTGTTGGCGTCCAAAGGTGGACTGGTCGGTGGTCCGGAGCGGGGCATCGACGGCCGTCCGGAGTCGCTGCACCGGCAGGTCGACGCCTCCCTGCGACGGCTCGGGACCGACTTCATCGACCTCTACTACCTCCACCGGCTCGATCCGCAGGTTCCTGTGGAGGACAGCGCGGGTGCTCTCAGCGAGATGATCCAGGCCGGCAAGATCGGCGCCTACGGCTTGTCCGAAGTCTCTGGAGCCACCCTGGAACGCGCCCACGCCGTGCACCCGGTGGCGGCCGTGCAGAACGAGTACTCGCTGTGGACCCGCAACCCGGAATGGGGCCTGCTGGACGCTTGCCGTCGCACCGGAACCACCCTGGTGGCCTTTTCCCCGCTGGGCCGAGGTTTCCTCACGGGCACCCTGGAGGATCCCGCAGCGTTGCCGGCCGAAGACCTGCGCCACCGGATGCCCCGGTTCACCGCCGAGAACTACCCGGCGAACCTCGCCCTTCTGGAGCCCTTCCGCGCCGAGGCCGACCGCCTCGGCACCACCCCCGCCGCGCTCTCCATCGCCTGGATCCTAGCCCAGGGCACGGACGTGGTCGCCATCCCGGGAACGACGTCGGCCGCCCACCTCGCCGAGGACCGCTCCGCCGAGCAGGTGATCCTGACCGCCGACGATCTCGCGCGGATCGACGCGATCATCAACCAGGAGACGGTCCACGGCCATCGCTATGCCGAGGCCCAGCGGAAGTCCATCGACACCGAGGAGCCGCCGGCCGGATAGTCGGCGGTACTGTCTGTTACTTGCTGAGGGGCGCCCTCGTGGTATGTGACTGTGGTGTGGCCTGAACTCTTCACGCTTGCTCCTGGTATCGATAAGGCCGGTACAGTGGTCGCGGCCGCTCCCTGTCCGGGGATGACCACCCCGTTAGAGAGACGCCAGTGAGGAAAGCGAGGACGGATATGGAACGAGGTCTGGAGAATCTGCGGGATGAGGTCTTCCGCCGCAACCCGGGCGAGAGCGAGTTCCATCAGGCCGTCACCGAGGTGTTCGAAGCGCTCGGGCCCGTGGTGAGCCGCCACCCCGAGTACGCCGATGCTGGGATCCTGCGGCGCATGTGCGAACCGGAGCGGCAGATCATCTTCCGCATCCCGTGGGTGGACGACGCCGGGACCGTGCAGATCAACCGCGGTTTCCGCGTGGAGTTCAACTCCGCCCTGGGGCCGTACAAGGGCGGTCTGCGGTTCCACCCGTCGGTGTACCTCGGGATCATCAAGTTCCTCGGTTTCGAGCAGATCTTCAAGAACGCGCTGACCGGTATGCCCATCGGCGGCGGCAAGGGTGGCTCCGACTTCGATCCGGCCGGCCGGAGCGATGCCGAGGTCATGCGGTTCTGTCAGTCGTTCATGACCGAGTTGTACCGCCACATCGGTGAGCACACGGATGTCCCCGCCGGGGATATCGGCGTGGGCGCTCGCGAGATCGGCTACTTGTTCGGTCAGTACAAGCGGATCACGAATCGCTTCGAATCCGGAGTCCTCACCGGCAAGGGCATCACCTGGGGTGGGTCGCTGGTCCGCCCGGAGGCCACCGGCTATGGCGCCGTGATGTTCGCCGACCGGATGCTGCGCACTCACGGCCGGTCCATGGAGGGACAGCGAGTTCTCGTCTCTGGTTCCGGAAATGTGGCCTTGAACGCGATTGCCAAGGCCGAGCAGCTCGGGGCCGTCGCGGTGACGGCGTCGGACTCGTCCGGGTACGTGGTGGATGAAGCTGGCATTGACCTGGAGCTGTTGCGGGAGATCAAGGAGGCCCGGCGCGGCCGCATCTCCGAGTACGCGGAGCAGCGCGGGGGCACGGCACGATTCGTGGCCGGCGCGTCCGTCTGGGATGTGCCGGGCACCGTGGCCATCCCCTCAGCGACGCAGAACGAGCTCGATGAGAACGCCGCCCAGACACTGGTGAAGAACGGGCTGATCGCGGTGGCCGAGGGCGCCAATATGCCCTCCACGCAGAAGGCCACGGAGCTGTTCCTTCAGGCCGGGGTGCTGTTCGGACCGGGCAAGGCCGCCAATGCCGGCGGTGTGGCCACCTCAGCGCTGGAGATGCAGCAGAACGCCAGCCGGGACACCTGGAGTTTCGAGAACACTCATGACCGCCTCGAGACGATCATGACCGGCGTGCACGACCGGTGTTTGGAGACCGCCGACCAGTACGGGGCCCCCGGAAACTACGTGGTCGGCGCCAACATCGCCGGCTTCATCAAGGTCGCCGATGCCATGCTTGCCCAAGGCGTCGTCTAGCCCCTCTCTTTTACATCTGGCGGTCAAAAGTGCCCCGATTTACGTCGAATTCCCGGGCGTGTTGGGGCACTTTCGACCGTCAGACGCGGGGGTGGGGGAGGTGAGGGAGTTCAGGGTGGACTTCTGGGCCTCGGTGAGTCGGGCGGGCCGACCGGTGGCGGCGTCCACGAACACCATGGTGGTGGCGGCGGTGACGCATTCGGTGCCGTCCCATCCGTCCCGCACAGAGTAAGCGACCTCGATCGAGGCGGCTTTGACGGCGTCGATCCACACCCACACCTCGGCCGGGACCGTGCGGTACTCCAGTGGGCGCCGGTACCGGATCCGGTGCTCGGCGATCAACACCTGCACCGTGTCCGGGACGGCGTCCAGCAAAGACACCGGCGCCGGAAGCCCATCGGCCCCCGTGCCGCCTGGGACACCGAAGGCGTGGATGCGCGCCTCCTCCAGAAGAGCGGCCACCCGGACATTATTGATGTGCCCATAGGCGTCCATGTCTCCCCACCGCAGGGGAATCTCCACGCGGACGCCGACGCCGCCGTCGGGCCGCTGAGATACCTGGCCGGTGAGGTCCCGCGCTGTACCGCCGCGTCCAGCGTCGTCAGAGAGAGTCATCGTCACCCCTCTCTTCGGGGGCGGCCCCCGGCTCCGCCCCCGGCCACGCGCCGAGCAGTTGGGCGTTGCGGGGCCAGGTCTGCGGCTGGGCGGCGGAGCGCTCCGAGTCCAGGATTCCCAGGTCCTCGAGTTGCCGGGACAACAGGGCGCCATCCGGCCCGTAGCACCACGGCACTCCGGGAGTGGTGTCTCGCGGATCAGTGGCGCGACCACCGGCGAGCACCGCCTGGGACGGCGTCAGCTGGCGGATGACGATGGCCCGTACCTTGTCCGGATGACGGCGCGCGAAATCCGCGTAGATCTCCGGATCGTGCTGACCGTCGTCCCCGATCAACAGCCATTTGATGCCGGTGAACTCCCGGGCCAATCGGTCCAGCTGGGCCACTTTGTGCTCCTTGCCGGAACGGAACCACCGGTCCTCCGTCGGCCCCCAACTCGTCAACAGCAGTGGACCGAAGGGGTACAGGTTCCGAGACAGAAAACGGGAGAGCGTCTGCGCCACATTCCAGGCGCCGGTCGAGAGGTAGATCACCGGGGAGGACGGTTGCTGATCCAGAATCCGGTGCAGCAATACGGACATCCCTGGCGTCGGGGTGCGGGCATGCTCATCCAGGACGAAGGAGTTCCAGGCGGCGAGCAGCGGACGCGGCAGGTACGTGACCACCACGGTGTCGTCGACGTCGGACACCACACCCGTGGCCACGTCATCCTCGACCACGTAGATGTCCGCGGTGGCCGGCTCACTTCCGCTGGCCTGCAGGGTCACGGTCCGCCAGCCGGGTTCCAGTTCCACCTCGACGACGGCGTCCACCACTCCCCCACGATCCGCCCGGACGCCAAATGTCTGGCCCCCCGCGGTCACCTCCACGAGCGCATAAGGCACGGGCGGGGACGTGAAGTTGTGCCAGCCGCGCACTCCGTCCTCGACCATCCGGGCCAGCCGCCGGCCGTCTTCGAAGGCCTCACCCGGAGCCATCACCACTCGAGAGAACAGCCGGACCCAGCGGGTCGTGCCGTAGCCGGTGAAGGACATCACGGTGGGCATGTGACCGCGTCGGATGGAGACCTTCCGCCGGAAGGCGTGCCAGCGGTCCTGCAACAGCGTCGCGACATGTTCGGTGACGAAGGTTTCCCGGTCTTCGATCAGTGGGGATGGCGGGGTTTCCACGGCGTCAGCGTCGGTGTCGGGATTCCGTTCGGCCATACCCCACAGTATTCACCACACCGCCGGGATGGTTCACCGCTGGTCCGATGACGTTCATCTGTTATCCGCCCTGACACGCGACGGCGGCCGATAGGCTGGCGGCATGCCAAGTCCCGTGCCAGAGCCCGGTGAGTTGCGCCGCATCGCCATCGAGTCCGCCGTCGCCTGTTCTCCCCGACTGACCCGAGCGTTCCGCTCCACTCCGACTGACCTCAACCTCACGACCAAGCGCAATACCCACGATCTGGTCACCGTGCACGACCGAGCCACCGAGAATGAGCTGATGCGGTTGCTCCTCGCGGCCGTTCCGGGGAGCAGCTTCATCGGTGAGGAGGGCGGTTCCCGCAGTGGCGCAGACACGGACGGCCCGGAAGCCGAACTCGAGTGGATCGTCGACCCCATCGACGGCACCGCGAACTTCGCCCACGGTTTCGCGATGTTCTCCATCTCCATCGCGGCGGCCGTCCACGGCGTGGTGGTGGCCGGCGTCGTGCTGGATCCGGTGAACGGGCTGGAATTCTCCGTGGACGACGCCGGCGCCTACCTCAACGGTGAACGCTTCGGCCGGACGGCTCCCGGCCTCCGCGCGGACCCGGGATCAATCGCAGCCGAATCAGCGGCGCTCGAGGAGAGCACGATGAACCTCGTGACCTCCTATCCCTCGGCCGAGGCGCTCGACGTGGATGGGCCGAAGGCCCTGGAGCGATTCGCCCGGCTTGTGGACAGCTACGCCACGGTCCGCCGCACTGTCTCCGGCGCCCTCGAACTCGCCTATACGGCCATCGGCTGGGCGGACGTGACCCTCGGGGTGGACACTCATCCCTGGGACGTGGGCGTGGGCCAACTCCTGGTCCGCCGCGCCGGCGGCCAATACCTCTCGCGGTTCTATGACACCGACGGCCCCGAGCGGCGCGAACCTCACCTGGCACCGTGCTATGTGGCGGTGGCACCGGGACGCAGAGCCCCGACGGCGGTGCGCGTGGTGGAAGAGCTGGTCACCGCCCGCCGTGCCGCCGGCTATCGCGGGAAACCCGACTCTTGACCCCGGCCCGTCGAAGGCACACAATTCTGAGCAACAGAAAACATCAGATCTTTGGTGAGCATCCCGTGCACTTTGACTAGCAGCCGGACGCCTCACCACTCCACTCGACCCCCGGCAGCTGACGCTTTCGCCGGGGGTCGAGTGCGTGAGGCTCACGTGCGTGTTCGCGAAAGTGTGAGGCTCAGGCGCGTTCTGCCGACAGGGCCTTGCGGTAGGCCCGCCATCCACCGTGATGAGTGATGTCCTCGGCACCCTCCACGGCGTACGGCTCCACCAGGAACCCGGGGACCGCGCGGCCCTCGGCGAGCGCGACCGTTCCGATGCACATGGGAGCGGGCAGTCCAGCCACGAACCTCCCGAACGCCGCGGGGGTCAGCGCCCAGATCTCGACGTCCAGCGCGGCGCCGCCGTCCGGAGTGCGGACGACGCCGGGCTTGGGCGGATCCGTGGCCAGGGCGAACAGCCGGTACTGCTCGGCGGTACGGGTCTCCTCGACGAATCGGGCGGACAGCTCCAGCAACTGACCGTTGAGCGGCTGGCCGCGCAGATGGGCGCCGGCCACGACCAGCAACAGTTCGCCTGCGTCCGACGCAGCCTCGGTCGTCCCTGCGGCCGTCCCTGCGTTTGCCATCCCGTCAGCAGCCACCGAATCCGCCCTCCCGGGCGGCGTCGACCAAGCGAGCATCCTCAAAGACGTCACCGATCAGCTGAATGCCGAACGGCAGACCGTCCACTCGCCCCGCCGGAACGGCCAGCGCGCTCAGATCCAGCAGGTTCACGAAGTTCGTGAAACGGCCCAACCGGCTGTTGGTCCGCACCGGGTCCGCCGCCACCTCGGCCAGAGTCGGATGGAACGTGGTGGTCGGTAAGACCAAGGCATCGATCTCACGGAAGACGGTGCGAGCGGTCCGGGTGCAGCCGGCCACAAACTCCAGGTCAGCGAACACCCGGTGGGCGGGAATGCTGGCGGCAGCGGTGATGATCCCGGCGACCACCGGGTCCACGTCATCGGGATGGGCCTCCACGAACTCCCCGACCGCCGTGTACCGCTCGGCCACAAAAGCGCCGTCATAGAGCAACGAGGCCGCGGCCAGGAATGGCTCCACGTCGACGGGCACGGTGCGGAATCCGCGCTGTTCGAAGGAGGCGATGGCCTGGTCGTAGGCCTCCGCCCACCCGGGGGCCAGCTCCCCGAGCTGCACGGGATGGACGTAGCCCACCACCCGGTCCAGGCCGGCCGGACGCATTGGTGCGGCCTGACGGGAACCGGGGTCGCCGTCGTCGGGCCCGGTCATGAGATCGAACGCGAGCCGGGCCAGGTGCAGGTCCCGCGCCATGGTGGTCACCACGTCCTGGGACCGGCAGGCCGGAACGATGCCGGTGGTGGGCACCAGTCCCTTGGTCGGCTTGACGCCGTACAGACCGTGCAGGGCCGCCGGCACCCGGCCTGAACCGGCCGTGTCAGTGCCGAGGGCGAAGTCCACCAGGCCCAGGGCCACGGCGACGGCCGATCCACTGCTGGACCCGCCCGAGATCCGCGTCGGATCCTCGGCATGGCGGACGGCGCCGTGGGGGCTGCGGGTTCCGACCAGCCCGGTGGCGAACTGGTCCAGATTGGTGCTGCCCAGCACCACCGCTCCGGCGGCCCGCAGCCGGCTGACCACCGGGGCGTCACGTTCGGGCGTGTACCCGAAAGCCGGGCAGGCGGCGGTGGTACTCAGTCCGGCGACGTCGATGTTGTTCTTCACCGCAAAGAGGGTTCCCGCCAGGGGCCGGTACTCGCCGGCCTCCCGCTCGGCCAGCGCCGCGGCCACCTCCTCGGTCACGTCCTGCTGCGGTCGCAGTCCGATCCAGACCTCCGGACGGTCCGCCTCCGCCAGTCGCCGGAAGCGGCTCTCCACCAGTTCGTGTGCGGTGGTGGTGTCCAGTGCGGTGCTCGTCTCAGGTGCGGTGCTCGTCATCGCGTTGTCTCCTCGGTGAATCTGTGCGGCTGTGGAATCTGTGAAGCTGTGGTTCTGCTCCGTGACTGCGGTTGAATTCGGCGTTCATCGGCGTTCAGACGGTTGCCCCGGCGGGCATCCCGCCAACGGGCTCCGGCTGGTCCGACTCTGCGGGGGCCGTCCGCAGCACCACCAGCACCGCTCCCGGTGCCACCTGCGCCCCTGGCTCCACCACCACGCGTTCGACGACGCCGTCACTGGCGGCCTGCACGGGGGCCTCCATCTTCATCGCCTCGACCGCCATCAGGGTCTGCCCGGCGCTGACCCGATCCCCGACCTCCACCTCCACGCGGACCACGTTGGCGGCGAATGGGGCCTCCATGCCCTCGCAGCCCTCCGGGATCTCCACTGCCGTGTCCTCAGCCGGTGGCAGCGCCTCGACGGAGGCGGCTCGTTCGAACTCGCCGGCGTCCTCCCAGGCCTGACGTTCGGCGTCGAAGGCGATCTGCTGACGGTCCTTGAACGAGTCGATGCTGTCCTGGTTCTCCGCGAGGAACCGTTCGTAGTCCGCCATCGAGAACTCACCGTCCTCGATCTGCAGAGGCAGTCGACCGGCGGCCATGTCAGCCCGCATGGTGTCCAGCTCCTCGGTGGAGACGGGGTACCACTTGATCCTGTCGAAGAAGCGCAACAGCCACGGCGTCCCCTCCTCGAAGGGACCACGCTGGCGGTGCGTGGACCACACCTGGGTGGTCCGGCCGACGAACTGATAACCGCCCGGGCCCTCCATCCCGTAGATGCACAAGTACGCCCCACCGATCCCGACGGCGTTCTGCGGCGTCCAGGTCCGGGCCGGGTTGTATTTCGTGGTCACCAACCGGTGGCGCGGGTCGACCGGCGTGGAGACCGGGGCGCCCAAGTACACGTCTCCCAGTCCCAGGACCAGGTACTCGGCGTCGAACAGCACCGAGCGGACGTCCTCCACCGAGTCCAGTCCGTTGATCCGGCGGATGAACTCGATGTTCCAGGGACACCACGGAGCGTCGTCCCGCACGCCCTTCTCATACCGGCGGATGGCCTCTCGCGTGGAGGGGTCATCCCAGGAGAGCGGAAGGTGAACGGTGCGGCTGGGCAGCGTCAGATCCTGCGTCGCCGGCAGTTGCGCGTCGGTCTCGAGCACGTGGTCCAACGCCTCATCGAGGCCGAGCACGTCCGGGTCCAGGTGCACCTGCAGGGAACGGATGCCCGGGGTCATCTCCAGCACGCCGGCCAGCGTGCCGGCGTCGATCTTCTCCTGCAGTCCGCGGCGCAGCGCCTCGATCCGCATCCGGGAGGCGATGTCCAGCGTCATCTCGCCGTACTCGACGAGCACATTGGAGTCACCGCTGCGGCGCACGGTCATCTCCGGACGGCCCTCGGCGGCGGGCACGGAGGTGACGATGCCGCCGTCGACCACGGCGTCCCGATCGGCCACGACCTGCCCGCGGGGATCGGCGCGCAGGTCCGCCGCTTGGGCCTGCGTAATCGGGACGAAGCGCACGCGGTCGCCGGCGCTGAGCTGGCCGAGCTTCCACTTCTGGCCCTCGGCCACGGTCGCGGGACAGGTGAATCCGCCCAGGCTCGGACCATCCGGGCCCAGCAGGATCGGCATGTCACCCGTGTAGTCGACGGCGCCGACGGCATACGGGGTGTCGTGGATGTTGGAGGGATGCAGACCGGCTTCGCCGCCGTCGCGCCGGGCCCACTGCGGCTTGGGGCCGATCAGTCGCACCCCCGTCCGGTCGGAGTTGAAGTGGACTTCCCAGTCGACGGCGTAGAACTCCTCCATGCCGGCCTCGGTGAAGAACTCGGGAGCGGCGTGCGGACCCTCCAGCACACCGATCTGCCACGTCGTCCCCAGCTGGGGGCGCTCGCTCTCCGGGACATCGGCCACCTGGTGCGGCACCTCTGGCGTGTTCAGGCCGAGGATGTCGCCGGTGGCCAAGGCGCGGCCGGTGGCCCCGCCGATCTCTCCCTGCACGAAGGTGGCGGCCGAGCCCATCACCAGCGGGACGTCCAGCCCGCCCTCGACCACGAGGTAGGACCGCATCCCCTCCGCGGCCCGGCCGATGCTCAGTACATCCCCGCCCTGCAGCTGCAGCACGGTCCAGGGCTCGGCCGGCCGATCGTTGACGAGAACTTCGGCCTGGGCACCGGTGACCATGACCCGGCTGGCGGTGTGGAAACGCAGCGTGGGACCACTGGCGGTGATCTCCAGCCCGGCGGCATGCTCGTGATTGCCCAAGGCCTCATTTCCCAGCTGGAAGGACAGCTCGTCCATGGGACCCGACGGCGGGATCCCCACGGGCCAGTAGCCGACCCGTCCCGGACGGTCCTGGATGGTGGTCATGATCCCGGACTTCAGCACCTCCATCCGGGGTGCGGCGCTGCGGACGCCGTCCAGCGTGGCCGTGGAATGCTCGACGGCGGCCACGGCCGGAAGCGCGGTGATGGTGCGCAGCAGGCCCAGGTTCGTGGCCACGCCGTAGACGCGGGCCTCTTCGAGCGCGCCGGCGAGCGCGGCCCAGGCCTGGTCGCGATCGTCTCCGCGGGCGATGAACTTGCTCAGCAGCGGGTCGTAGTGGGCGCTGACCTCGGTGCCGGCCTCAATCCAGGAGTCGATCCGGATCCCGTCCGGCTCCACCAGCCCGGTCACCGTTCCGGAGCTGGGGACGTTGTCCAGGTCCGTGTTCTCGGCGTAGACGCGGGCCTCGACGGCCGCTCCGCTCGGGACCAGGGCCGCCTCCATCATCTGCCGGTCGCCGCCGGCCAGCCGGACCATCCACTCCACGAGGTCCACCCCGTACACGGCCTCGGTGACGGGGTGCTCCACCTGCAGCCGGGTGTTGACCTCCAAGAAGGCCACGTCTTCGCGGACAGGGTCGTAGATGAACTCCACGGTGCCGGCAGACCGGTAGTTCACCGAGGCGCACAGTGCGCGGGCGGATTCGTGCATGCGCTCGCGGACGGTGTCCGGGAGGCCGGGCGCGGGCGCCTCCTCGATGACCTTCTGGTGGCGGCGCTGCAGAGTGCAGTCGCGGTCGCCGAGGACACGCACGGCGCCGAGACCGTCGCCGAACACCTGCACCTCCACGTGGCGGGCCTTCTCGACCAGCCGTTCGAGGAAGACCCCGGCGGAAGAGAAGTTGGCCCCGGCCACCCGGAGCACGCCGTCCCACGCACGGCGCAGTTCGTCCGGGGTACGGCACTCCTGCATGCCGATCCCGCCGCCACCGGCCGTGGCCTTGAGCATGACCGGCCAGCCGATGGCGTCGGCCTGGGAGACGGCCTCCTCCACCGAGTCCAGCAGTCCGGTCCCCGGCAACAGCGGAACCCCGGCGGCGACGGCGGCATCCCTGGCGGTGTGCTTGGTGCCGAACACTCGCAAGTGCTCCGGTCTGGGGCCGATGAACTCCATCCCAGCGGCCTCACACTTTTCGGCGAACTCGGGGTTCTCGGAGAGGAAGCCGTATCCGGGGTGGATCGCCCCCGCCTTCGTTTGGCGGGCGGCCTCGAGAATCCGGTCCACGTCGAGGTAACTCTCGGCGGCGGCCGCGGGGCCGAGGTGCACGGCCTCGTCGGCCAGCAATACGTGGCGTGAACCGCGGTCGGCATCCGAGTACACGGCCACGGCCCGCAGGCCCAGTGCCTGGACGGAGCGGATGAGGCGGACGGCGATCTCGCCGCGGTTGGCGATCAGCACGGTGTCGAAAGCGATCATGCTCAGCCCTCTTGCTTCTGTGTGTCGGTGGCGCCGGCGGAGATGATCATCTCGGTGCGGGAGGGATTGAAGCCGTTGCAGGGATTGTTGATCTGGGGGCAGTTGGACACGATCACCAGGGTGTCGCGCTCGGCCCGCAGGCTCACGGAGAGTCCCGGGGCGGAGATCCCGTCGACGATGCCCAGGGCTCCGTCCGGGTCCACGGGTACGTTCATGAACCAGTTGACGTTCGAGACCTGGTCCCTCTTGCCCATACCGTACTTGGAGAGCTCGGCGAGGAAGTTGTCGGCGCATCCGTGCTGTGACCACGTGTGGTGGCCGTACCGCAGGGTGTTCGACTCCTTGGAGCAGGCGCCGCCGAGGGTGTCGTGGCGCTCGACGTCCGTCGCGACGACCGTCATCAGCGGATCGTACTCATGGGTGCGCAACACCGAGCCCGCGGTGAGGTAGACGCTGTCCTGCCCCTGGAGGGTGGCCTGGACGCTATAAGCGCGGGCGGTGTCCTCGGCGTCGTAGGCCAGGAAGTCGACGGCCTGGTTGCCGTCCAGGTCCACGATCGTCAGTACCTGGCCGGCCGGGATGCGGGCGGACCAGGGAGCGCGGGGTGCCACGGGTTCGCGCCGCAGCTCCGTGCCCAGCACGGCCGGCTCGGCTGTGAAGGGGGCAGAAGCGACGGAGGCGGAAGGGGCGGAAGTGGTGCTGGCGGGGTCGGTCATGGTGCTCATCGGATGTCTCTCCATCAATACGTCTGAGGTTTCGTGAGTTTTCAGGCCAAGCCGCGGGAGCGCAGGTACTCGGCGGTGTTGAGATACGCGCGGCGACGTTCGGGCGCCTGGTCCATCGCGGCCGGATCCTGAACCGCATCACCGGAACGCCAGGCGACGACGTCGAGCTCCGTGCAGGTGTACTCCTCGCGCGGATCCAGTGGGTGGGCCGCATTGGCGACGAGCAACGTACAGGGCATCTCCGTCACGAAGGCGACGCTGCCGCCGGCTCCAGCCGAGCCGGTGAACTCCGGGTGGCCGCCGTCGTCGATGTTCACGCCTCGGAAGAAGGACAGCGCGGCCGGAATGTCACGGCGCTGCAGTCCGTGCTTGGCTCCGGCGACCACCAGCAGTTCCCGGCCCGCGGGGCTGGGACCGTGGATCTGGCCGGCCCCGTAGCGCTCCTCATTGCGCGCCAGGGGGCTGGGCCCGTACAGCCCGTCATGATGTCCGGAGGTGTCCTCGAGCACGGTGGCCATCGCCCGGCCCTGGTCGGACAGCAGCACCTGACCCGCGCTGCTGTAGACCTGCCACTGGATCTTCATGGTGTCGGCGACGTTGAGCCGTTCCCAGGGCTCGGTGGTGTTGTACAGCAGCACCGAGGCGCAGGCATCACCGGCAACATCGGTGAGCCTGACGGTGACGCCCCGGTCAAGGACCCGGTGGGTGTAGTTGCCACCGGCCACACGTTCGGCCCAGACGACGTCGGCCGGCGCCACCCCGGCGGGCGGCTGCGGGAGATCGGTGGCCGGCACCCGGGGCATGGACTCGACGACGGTGCCCTCCTGGGCGCGAGCGTGCTCACGGGCACCGGCCGTGGTCGCCGTGGTGGACGGGCTGGACGAGCTGGTTGAGACAGTGGGCTGACTGGTGGCAGTGGTCATGACCGGCTCCTTCGGAGTGGTTTTCTATCGGCTGACAGAAAGAACACCAGATGGGCGTTTCGGCGACGTGTGACGACTGTTTCGGTCAGATGAACCCGAGAGCCTCTTGGTAGGTTCGAGTCATGACGAAACCCCGTGGCCGGCCGCGCAGGAACCCCTCCTCCCCCACGGGGCTCGGCGCCGAACAGGACATTCTGCACGCCGCCGGCGAGCTGTTCGTCCAGCACGGATTCAGCGCGACCAGTACTCGCGCTGTGGCAGAGCGTGCCGGCCTGCAGCAGGCCAGCGTGTACCACTACTTCGCCTCGAAAGAAGACATCCTGCTCCGGCTGGTGCTGCTGACGGTGCGTCCGTCGCGCCGCTTCGCCGAGCTGCTGGCCACCGTCGACGCGCCTCCACACGTCAAGCTCTGGGCACTGTGCTTCGCCGACACCCGGTTGCTGATCGACGACCCCCAGAACCTCGGAGCGCTGTACTTCTGCCCGGAGCTGCGCGCACCGGCCTTTCAGGAGTTCCACGCCGATCGCGACGCCCTGGAAACGGTCTATGCCCGGTTGGTCGATGAGACCACGGGGCAGCTGGATCACCACCTCGACGCGTCCTTCACCGGGGCGATCGTGATGGGACTCGCCGAGAACGTCATCGTCCTGCGGCAACGCACCCGTCCTCTGCCCGAGGACGCGGCCGAACGCATTGCCGACGACGCCCTCTACCTCGTGGGAGCGGGCCGCAAGGTGACCGAGCAGAACCGCCTGCAGGCACTGGAGCTGGTCCAGCACCTGCAGGCGGAGCGAAGTGATTCAGTCGCTGTGAGCGGTTAACGCGACGACGAGGACGCCGGCACAGACGCCGGCACAGGATCAGGCGCGGGGTCCGTCACAGGTTCCGGCGCCGGCGCAGACACCGGAGTCGCCGCCACCTCCGGGCTCCGAGCCGAGGTGGCCGACGTCGCCGGGAAACCGTCCGGGCGCCTGCGATGACCGGCCATACCGATCGCCAGGTAGGCGACCGCCGACACAGCCGCCGCCATGAAGGTCGACCAGCCGTCCCATTCCACGCCGATCAGATCGTTGGGCAGGTAGAGCAGGGTGTTGTCCACGCCGTAGATGGTCGGCGTGAGCACGAAGAACACCATGCGCAGTCCCAGACCCAGAACCGTGGAGATCATCAGTGCTCGAGTGCTGGCCATCCGCGTCCAGAGCGAGAACAGGAACGGCGCCACCAGGCTGGCACACAACAGGTCGAAGGCCAGGGTCAGCAGGATTCCCGTGTGGTTGACGCGCAGTGCCACGATGATGCCGATCACCGCGACCGGCACCATGGCGTAGCGCGAGGCGCTCAGCAGACCCGTCCGGGAGATCATGGCGGTCGCCCGGGCTCCGGTGAAGATGTTCGTCACGATGATCGAGGACGAGGCCAGGAAGATCCCGCTGACCGTCGTCAGGGACGCCGCCACCAAGGCGGCGATGACGGTGATGGCGATCGGCTGCGGCACCGGGCCGGTGAGCAGACCGTAGAGCAGCGGCCCCTCGAAGTCTCCGAGCATGTCGGCACCCGTGACGGCGACCGCTGCCAAAGGCACACACAGCACCACCGTCCCGACGGCGGCCAAGACACCCGCGGCCCTGGCTCCGCCCGGGCTCCGCGACGAGGAGATGCGCTGGAAGACGTCGATGGCCACGAGGTTGCCCAACCCGAGAGCGAAGATGGTGGCCCAGTTGATCACGGAACCGGCCGAAGACTGCGTCAGTTGCTCGAAGTCGAGCACTCCCAGGCCCTCGGGCGCCGAGTAGCCCGGACCCATGAACATCCACAGGGACAGCCCGACGAAGCCGACGGTCATGACCCCCATCAGGAACACTCCCGTGTACACCGAGGCGAACATGCCTCCCACCAGCGTGTACACCAGGGCCACTCCGGCCACGATGATGACCGAGAGCCAGTACGGCACCCCGGCGAAGTACTCCATCAGCAGCCCGAGTGCGACGAGGTTGCCGGCCATCAGGATGCCGAAGCAGACGATCGCCAACACCGAGCACAGCAGTTCACCGGAGCGCCCGAACCGTTGCAGGAAGTACGAGGGCAGGGAGGACAGCTCCATGGCCCGGACCTTCTTGGCGACGAAGAGTCCGAGCAGCAGCATGCTCAGCGCCAAGCCGATGGGCATCGCGGCGCCGGCCCAGAATCCGAAGCCGCCGGAGAGATCCGCGGCCCCGACGGTGGCATTCGAGTCGATGACCTGAGACATCAGCAGGATGGCGACGATCGGTGCCGTGAGCGTCCGCCCCGCGAGGGTGAAGTTTCCGGCCTTGCCCCGCACCCGCCGGGCAGACCAGAACCCCAGTACGAGCAGGACGGCGACGGTGACCAGAATGCTGGCGCCGATCATGACTGGCCTCCCACCGACGGCGGGTTGGTCGTCTCGGTCACGGGTCGGTGCATCGACTCCACTCGGCTCTCCTTTTCGATCAAGCGAACGATAAGAGTCAAGTGGGTGGATGTGTCCGCCCTGTTTCTGGGGCGTCAAATCTGGAGATCGACTACTTCACAGCCGGTCCTGGGCTAATCCTCGGCCAGTCGTGGTCAGAAAGCCCAGACCATCGCGGCGATGCCCAGCACCGCCAGGAGCACCACGAGCGCGACCATCCAGAGCACGGCGAACACGTCCGCTTCCACCCGTTCCCGGGCGATGCCGGTGGCCTGGAGTGCATAGCGGCGTCGCTGCGTGAGATGGATCAACAGCGCAGCCGCCCCGCACAGCATGGCGGGCGCCAGCGCGCCCAGTCCCACGGTGGCGTACCAGCGCAAGAACAGCGCGGCGACCACGAACAGGGCGAGCAGGGTCCGGTCCCAGCTCATGACGGTGCGCTCGGGCTGCAACCCGGGGTCCTGGTGCAGGGTCGTGGCAAACGACCGGTTCAGAGGCCGGCGCATCTCTCAGGCCGGCCGGAGGAGCAAGAACACCAACAGCACGACGGCGGAGGCGGCCCCGGCCGTGGCGAGTACCGGGACCAGCACCGGCAGCGGGAGCGGCCGTCCGTGGCGCATCGCCCGCTCGACGCGCACCCAGCGGAAGCCGGCGGTGATCGCCAGCAGGGCTGCCATGAACAGCAGGAGCGCCCCGAGGACAGTGCGGGTCAAGGCATCGAAGACTGAACTGGTGAACGCCTCGACGGCGATCCCACCGGCGATCAGGGCCAGCGAGGTGCGGATCCAGGCCAGAAAAGTCCGTTCGTTGGCGAGCGTGAAGCGCGGGTCCGGCTCCCGGCCGCCGTCGAGCACTCGGCCGGCCACCCGACCGCGGGCAACGGGCTCGTTCGGCTCACTAGTCGTCATGAATCCCAGCGTAGACTGGATGGGACCGGCAGATCGGTCTGTAACCCTCCCGATGAGATGGAGTCTCACCCCCCGATGTCCGCTTCACCGACGTCGTCACACCCCGGGGACCAGAGCACCGGTCCGACCCGGGATCAGATTCGCCGTTGGCGCCGCTACTTGGCAGACGAGATGGCCGAGGGCGAGATCTACCGAGTCATCGCCGATCGGCGGGAGAGTCCGGAACGCGACATCCTGCTGGAGCTGGCGGCGGCGGAGAAGCGGCACGAGGACCATTGGCGGATGCTGCTCGGCGAGCATGCGCAGGATCCACCCCGTCCGTCACCGCACCGGATCCTGTTGAGGTGGTTGGCACGCGTCTTCGGCTCCGTGTTCGTGCTCGCCTTGGCCCAACGGGCCGAATCGGATTCTCCTTATGCCCAGGACAAGCACGCCACGCCTGCCATGGTCGCCGACGAAGCGATCCATGAGGAGGTCGTCCGCGGGCTGGCCTCCCGTGGCCGGGAGCAGTTGGCCGGGAGTTTCCGCGCCGCGGTCTTCGGTGCCAACGACGGGCTGGTATCCAACCTCGCCCTCGTGATGGGGATCGGCGCCACGGGCGTCAGCAACGAGGTCGTCCTCTTCACCGGCATCGCCGGGCTCTTGGCCGGAGCATTGTCCATGGCCGCCGGGGAGTTCGTCTCCGTGCGCTCTCAGCGCGAGCTCCTGGAGGCGTCCACGCCCACCCAGATCACCCTGGAGGCCGCTGAGCACCTGGACTTGGATCAGAACGAACTGGTCCTGGTGTATCGCGCCCGCGGCATGAGTGAGGCGGACGCCGTTCACCGCGCCCAGGAACGACTGGGTTACTTCACCTGCGACTGCGACCCGTCCTACTCGGCCCACCCCGACGGTTCACAGGGCCCCGTGGACCACTCGGAGAGCCACCAGGCGATCGGCAGTGCGTGGACGGCGGGATTGTCGAGCTTCTGCTTCTTCGCCTCCGGCGCCATCATCCCGGTCCTTCCCTACCTGTTCGGCATGGAAGGGCTCGCCGCCGTCGTGCTCTCGGCCGCCCTGGTGGGCGTGGCGCTGCTGTCCACCGGTGGGGTGGTCGGTCTGCTCTCCGGTGGCTCACCGCTGCGGCGCGGACTCCGCCAACTGTTCATCGGCTTCGGCGCGGCAGCAGTGACGTATATGTTGGGCCTGTTGTTCGGCACCAACCTGGCTTAGGATCTGACGGTCCTAGGGGGGGGAAACGCCCAAACTGGAAAACGGGCGCCTGATGTGCGCATACTAGGGGGCCGTAATCGACACGAATCGGAGGATGCACCATGCGTGGAAGCAATCTTGTGTGGACCATCGTTGGGATTTTGGCAGCCATTGCGCTGATCATCTGGATCGTTTCGGCTCTCTGAGGAGATCCTCCGATCAGGTCTGACGACCACCAGTAGCAGCCGCTCTGCTACTGAAACCACGACGTCGGCCCCCTCCCGTTGGGGAGGGGGCCGACGTCGTTGTACTTCGATATCTCCAGGCCGGTCAGGCCGAGAGTATCCGGTTGATCAGCCCTGGAGCAGCTCGCGCATCAGCTGAGCGGTCTCGGACGGGGTCTTGCCCACCTTGACGCCAGCGGCCTCGAGGGCTTCCTTCTTCGCATCAGCCGTGCCGGAGGAACCGGAGACGATGGCGCCGGCGTGGCCCATGGTCTTGCCCTCCGGTGCGGTGAAGCCGGCCACGTAGCCGACGACCGGCTTGGTGACGTTGTCCTTGATGAAGTCGGCGGCACGTTCCTCGGCGTCGCCGCCGATTTCGCCGATCATCACGATGGCCTGGGTCTCCGGGTCGGCCTCAAAAGCAGCCAGCGCATCGATGTGCGTGGTGCCGATGACCGGGTCGCCGCCGATGCCGATGGCCGTGGAGAAGCCCAGGTCCCGCAGCTCGTACATCATCTGGTAAGTCAGGGTGCCGGACTTGGAGACCAGTCCGATCGGGCCCTTGTCGGTGATGTTGGCCGGGGTGATGCCGGCCAGGGCCTCGCCGGGGGTGATGACGCCGGGGCAGTTCGGGCCGATGATCCGGGTTGTCGGCTTGCCGTCGGCATCCGTGCGGGACTCCGCGAGCGCGTAGAACTCGGCGGTGTCCTGGACGGGGATGCCCTCGGTGATGACCACCAGCAGGGGCATACCGGCCTCAACAGCCTCGATGGCGGCGTCCTTGGCGAACTTCGGCGGCACGAAGACCACGGAGACGTCGGCTCCGGTCTTCTCCATGGCCTCGGCCACGGTTCCAAAGACGGGCAGTTCGACGTCGTTGCCGGACTGGTCCTGGTGGGTCACGGTGGTGCCGGCCTTGCGAGCGTTGACGCCACCGACGATGTTGGTGCCGGCCTTGAGCATCAGGGCGGTGTGCTTGGAGCCTTCGCCGCCGGTGATGCCCTGGACGATGACCTTGGAATCCTTGTTCAGGTAGATCGACATGGTGTGGTGTCCGTCCTTACTTTCCGGCCTGCGCGGTGTTGGCGAGTTCTGCGGCCTTGTCGGCGCCTTCGTCCATGGTGGTGGCGAGGGTGACGAGAGGGTGGTTGGCCTCGGAGAGAATCCGACGGCCTTCCTCGACGTTGTTGCCGTCCAGGCGCACCACGAGGGGCTTGGTGGCGGCGTCGCCGATGATCTCCAGGGCCTTGACGATGCCGTTGGCCACCGCGTCGCAGGAGGTGATGCCACCGAAGACGTTGACGAACACGCTCTCGACCTGATCATCGTTGAGGATGACGTCCAGGCCGTTGGCCATGACCTCGGCCGAGGCGCCACCGCCGATGTCCAGGAAGTTGGCCGGCTTGACGTTGTTGTGCTTCTCGCCGGCGTAGGCGACGACGTCCAGCGTGGACATGACCAGCCCGGCGCCGTTGCCGATGATGCCGACTTGGCCGTCCAGCTTGACGTAGTTCAGGTCGTTCGCCTTGGCCTTGGCCTCCAGCGGGTCTTCGGTGCGCTTGTCGACCAGCGCAGCGTGGCCCTCCTGACGGAACTCTGCGTTCTCGTCCAGGGTGACCTTGCCGTCGAGGGCGAGGATCTCGCCGTCGCCGGTCTTCACCATGGGGTTGACCTCGACCAGGGTGGCGTCTTCCTTTTCGAAGACGTCCCACAGCTTGACGATGACGTCAGCGACCTTGCTGCGCAGCTCTTCCGGGAAATTGGCCTCGGCCACGATCTTCTCGGCAGTCTCGGCGTCAATTCCGGTCAGCGCGGAGACGGGGATCCGGGCCAGAGCCTCGGGACGCTCGACGGCGAGCTGTTCGATCTCCACGCCGCCTTCGACCGAGCACATGGCCAGGTAGGTGCGGTTGGAACGGTCCAGGAGCACGGAGAAGTAGTACTCCTCGGCGATGTCGGCGCCCTGGGCGATCATGACCTGGTGGACGGTGTGGCCCTTGATGTCCATGCCCAGGATCTCCTCGGCATACCGGAAGGCCTCATCGGCGGTCTTGGCGACCTTCACGCCGCCGGCCTTGCCTCGGCCTCCGACTTTCACCTGGGCCTTGACGACGGTGACGCCGCCGATCTTCTCAGCGGCCGCTTTGGCCTCTTCCGGAGTCTGCGCCACGATGCCGGCCAGCACGGGAACACCGTGTGCCTCGAACAGATCGCGCGCCTGGTATTCATACAGGTCCACGGGTTGCAGTCCTTCTACGTCGAAAACGGGGACGGTCGAATTCCGCAAGCGGCATCAGGCACAACATCGCCCTGTGGCGCCATGAGTTTCCACTACTGGCGTAGACCGATGTGTGTCCGGCACGGCGGAAGCCGGCCGGAAGTCCGGGGATCCCCCGGGCATTCCATCCCATACCCTAGTCCACCCTGCGCTCCCAGAGTTATTCCGCAGGGCGGTTACTCCACACGGGTCAACGGCGCGTACCGCAGCAGCAATCTCTTCTCGGTCCCGCCGAAATCGACTTTGGCCACGGTCTTATCCCCCTGGCCTTCCAGAGTCAGGACGGTTCCCCGGCCGAAACTCTGGTGTTCGACCTGGTCACCGGGGTTCAGCGAGACGATCTCCCGGTTGGGCTGGACCCGGCTCGGAGCAGCGCCGCGCCGCGGCACCGTCAGTTCGGCGTCGTCGGCATAGGAGCCCGACGCGCGGGCCGGCCGGTTGCCGGATGATGTTCCGGCACCCCAGTGGGAACCGGAGAAGCGCTGGGGATACCGGGATCCTCCTGACCCACCGTGGCCTCCGATGGACCCGCCTCCCCATCCGTTCGACATTCCGCCGCCGAATCCCATCGACCGGGTGGAGCCCTCCCGTTCCCAGACCAGGAGCGTCTCGGGGATCTCGCTCAGGAACTGGCTCGGCGGATTGAACTGATGCTGCCCCCACAGTGACCGTGCCTCCGAGCGGGAGACAAACAGTCGCTTCCGTGCCCGGGTCAGTCCGACGTAGGCCAGCCGGCGCTCCTCGGAGAGCTCTTTCTCATCCGTCATGGAACGCGAGTGCGGGAACACCCCGTGTTCCATGCCGGTCAGGAACACCACGGGGAACTCCAGGCCCTTGGCGGTGTGCAGGGTCATCAGCGTGACCTGGCCCAGGTGCTCGGCCAGTTCGGCACCTTCGGTGTCCGAGGCGTCGGGCAGCTGATCGGCGTCGGCCACCAGGGCCACCTGTTCCAGGAAGTCGCCCAAGGTGCCCTCGGGATTGTTCTTCTCGAACTCGCGGACCACGGCCACCAGTTCGCCGAGGTTGTCTGCGCGGGACTCGTCCTGCAGGTCCTCGGAGGCACGCAGCGCGGCCAGCATGCCGGTCTGCTCCAGGACGGCCTCCAGCACGGTGGCGGTCCTCGAGGTGCTGGCCACCTGCGCGAGATCGTCCATCATCTGCACGAAGGCCTGGATGGATTTCAGCGAGCGGGTGGCCATCGCCGGGGCGTCTTCGGCATGGCGCAGGGCCTCGAAGAAGGTGGAGCGCTGGCGCTGCTGCAGTGCGGCGACGGCGCCCTCCGCGCGGTCGCCGATGCCGCGCTTGGGCTCGTTGAGGATCCGGCGGAGGTTGACGTCGTCGTCGGGGTTCTCCAGCACGCGCAGGTACGCCAGGGCGTCCTTGATCTCCTTGCGGTCGTAGAACCGTGTGCCGCCGATGACCCGGTACGGAATGCCCTTGGTGACCAGGCGTTCCTCCAGTGACCGCGACTGGGCGTTGGTCCGGTAGAACACGGCCACGTCCGAGGGGCGGATGTCCTCCTCGTCCTGGAGGCGGTCAATGGTGGTGGCGATCCATTCGGCCTCAGCGGATTCGTTCTCCGCGGCGTAGCCGACGATCTTCTCGCCGCTGCCCTCGGCCGTCCACAGGTTCTTGAGTTTGCGCTGCGGGTTCTTGGAGATCACCGCATTGGCGGCGTCCAGGATCGTCTGCGTGGAGCGGTAGTTCTGCTCGAGCTTGATGGTGGTGGCCTGCGGGTAATCCTGCTCGAATTCCACGATGTTGCGGATGTCCGCGCCGCGGAACGCGTAGATCGATTGATCAGAGTCGCCGACCACGGTCAGCTCTCCCCCGTCGGTCTCCACGCCCTCGGGATCCTGCGCGGGCCCGGTGAGCAGGCGGACCAGGCGGTACTGGGCGTGGTTGGTGTCCTGATACTCGTCCACCAACACATGCCGGAAGCGCCGGCGGTAGTTGTCCAACACGGCAGGGAAAGCCTCGAACATGTTCACCGTCATGCCGATGAGATCGTCGAAGTCCATGGCGTTGGCCTGGCGCAGACGCTGCGTGTAGTCCAGGTACACGGAGGAGACCGCCTGAGCGAACGGCTCGGACGACGAGACACTCGCGGCATGCTCCTCGGCGTCCACCAGCTCGTTCTTCAGGGCGCTGATCTTGTTCAGGATCGCCTTGGGCGCGAACCGCTTGGGGTCCAATTCGTGCGCCTTGGCGATGGACGTGACTAACCGTAAGGAGTCTGCGGAGTCATAGATGGAGAAGTTGGACTTCAACCCGACCGTGGTGGCCTCACGTCGCAGGATCCGCACGCACGACGAGTGGAACGTGGAGATCCACATCTTCTGGGCCGCCGGCCCGACGAGCGCTCCAATCCGTTCCCGCATCTCCGCGGCGGCCTTGTTCGTGAAGGTGATGGCCAGGACCTCATGAGGCCGGGCGCGGCCGGTGGCCAGGGCGTAGGCGATCCGGTGGGTCAGTACTCGTGTCTTGCCGGAACCGGCGCCAGCCACGATGAGCAGCGGGCCTCCGGTGTGCTCCACAGCCTGGCGCTGCTGATCATTGAGGCCCGTCAGCAACTCATGGGCCATCGGACTCCGCCCGGGGGCTCCCATGCCGGCGACAAGAGCCTCCGGGTCGGTCTCCGGGTCAACGGCGACGGAAGCGGAGGGTCGGGAGGTCAGGAGTCCGGGCAGAGAAGTCTGGAAGTTCTGGGGCATGGTTCATCAAGTCTATCGACCACCGCGGACACGAACGGCCTCGTCCACAGCCCCGCTGTCGCCCTGTCCATCGCCTGTCCTTCCGGCTGGGATAATGGACGGTGGAGGTTCCGGTGTCCCAGAAGAAGTCGCAGAAGAAGTCCCCGAGGAAGCGCCCGGCAGCGTCCGGCCAGAAGAGCCCGACGTCGAAGGGTTCCGGCGCTGCGCCCGCGTCGCGCCCCGACCAGCGCCCTGCAAAGCGCCCCACCAAGCGTCCTGCCCTCTCGGTATCCCAGGCGAAGCAGGACCTTGAGGCGTCCGGTCAGCAACAGGGCAATCCGGGGATTCTCATTGCGGCACTGCTCGTCACCACCGCCTTCATGTTCTTCTACCTGCACATCGTGGCGCTCCCGGAGATGTCGGCGCTCTCGGGCGGGTTGCCCATGCCCGACCACCGGTTCTCCTATGGCGCCACCGAGCTGGCCGAGCTCAATGCCGCCATGGACAGCCGGGCACACGGTCAGCTGAACTGGGTGCACAAGACGGCCGGCGTGATCTTTCCACTGGCCGTGTTCGTCTCCGCGTCTGCCGTCGCCGCGTGGTGCCTGCCCCGCGGTGCGGGCCGATGGCTGAGCTACGCTGCCGCCGCCGTGTTCGCCGGGGTCGACATCGTGGAGAATCTGCTCATCGAGTCGGCTCTGAACTCCGGAGGTGACCAGGCCGGGCTCGCCTCGGCGTTCACGTCCGCTCGCTGGGTCCTGTTGGTGGCGATCACCCTGTGGGTGGTGCTGCTGCTGGCAGGAAAGGTTCGCCGGTCAGCCAACGAGAACCGGGCCCACCGGCGCTGACCGCCAACTTTGCGTAAGATGTTCGGGTGACCGGGGCACCGGTCCCTCGCCTCCGTAGCTCAGTAGGATAGAGCGGCCCTCTCCTAAAGGGCAGGTCGTCGGTTCGATTCCGGCCGGGGGCACCCACTCAGGGCCGCCCGCCCAGCAGATCCTCACCAGGCCGAACTCGGCGAGGGATCATCGAACTGAGTCCGGTACAACTCGGCGTAGCGACCCCCGGCCGCCACCAGCGCCTCGTGTGGTCCCTCCTCGACCACGCGACCGCCTTCCACCACGAGGATCCGGTCGGCCGAGCGGATCGTGGAGAGCCGGTGGGCGATCACGACGGCGGTGCGCCCCTCGAGCGCTTCGGCCAGCGCCGCCTGCACCGCCTTCTCGGAGGTCGAGTCCAGTGCGGCAGTGGCCTCATCGAGCAGGACCACTCGAGGCTCGGCCAACAGCAGCCGGGCGATCGTCATCCGCTGCCGTTCACCACCGGAGAGCCGGTACCCGCGTTCGCCCACCACGGTGTCCAGACCGTCCGGCAGGCTCTCCACGACGCCCCGCAACCGGGCTCGGTCCACGGCGTCCCATATCTCTTCCTCACTGGTCTCAGGACGGGCCAGGGTCAGGTTGCCCCGGATAGTGTCGTGGAACAGATGCCCGTCCTGCGTCACCATCCCCACCGTCTCCTGCAAGGAGGCGAAGGTGGTCTCCCTGACGTCGACGCCGTTATAGCGGATGGCGCCGGAGCCGACGTCGTACAACCGGGCCAGCAAGGAGGCGATGGTGGACTTGCCGGCTCCGGAGGTGCCCACGAGGGCGTAGGTCTGGCCCGGCTCCACGGTGAAGGACACCCCGTGCAGTACCTCGCTGCCTCCCCGCCGATCGAGGACGGCGACCTCCTCCAGCGACGCCAAGGAGACTTGATCGGCACTCGGGTAGGCGAAACGGACGTCGTCCACCTCGAGGGTGACCGGCCCTGCGGGGATGGCCCGCGCGTCGGGCTGTTCTTTGATCAGCGGCTCGAGGTCCAGCACTTCGAAGACCCGGTCAAAGGACACTAGGGCGCCCATGACCTCTACGCGCGCGCTGGCCAGCCCCGTCAGCGGCGCGTACAGCCGGGTGAGCAGCAGCGCCAGGGTCACCACGTCGCCGGGCTCGAGGCTGCCGGCCAGGGCCTGCAGTCCGCCGACACCGTAGACCGCCGCCAATGCCAACGCCGAGACCAGGGTCAGCGCGGTCATGAAGACGGACTGACGAACCGAGATCCCGACGCCGGTGGCCCGCACCCGATCTGCCCGGCCGGCGAACTCAGACGACTCACGTTGCGGGTGGCCGAAGAGTTTGACGAGGGTGGCCCCCGGGGCGGAGAACCGCTCGGTCATCTGATCGCCCATGGCCGCGTTGTTCTCGGCCTGATCGCGGCTGAGTTCAGCGATCTTGCCGCCCATGAAGCGGGCCGGAATGAGGAACAGCGGCAACAGCACCAGCGCCACCAGAGTGACCTGCCAGGACGTGGAGAGCATCACGATCAGCGTCAGCACCAGAGACACCACGTTCATCACGACGCCGGAGAGCGTGCGTGAGATCGCGGTCTGCGCCCCGATGACGTCATTGTTCAATCGTGAGACCAGGGCGCCGGTCCGAGTGCGCATGAAGAACGCGATCGGCATGGTCTGCACGTGATCGAAGACCGCCGTGCGCAGATCGAAGATGATCCGCTCCCCCAGTTCCGAGGACAGCCATCGGGTGGTCACAGCCAGGACGGCATCGGCGACCGCCACCAGTCCGATGAGCAACGCCAGGCGGACGATGCGGGCGGCCTCACCGTTGCCGACGATCGCGTCCACCACGTCACCGGCGAGGATCGGCGAGGCCACGCCCAGGAAGGCTCCCACCACGGAGAGCACCAGGTAGAAGATCAGCTTGCCCTTGTACCGCCCGACAAACGCGAGGGTGCGCTTGATCGTGCCGGGCCGCAGCCGTTCCTTTGTGGAGGGATCGCCGTGACTGGCCCGCCGCATGGCCATCATGGCCGCACGTTCCATGCTCATCGGGTGGGGCCTCCAGGCCGGGAATCAGTCACCGCACCAGCTTAGGGCGGCAGCCGATGCTCGCGGTCAACTACCTCGGGCCATCAACTCCCTCTCACCATGACCGTCTCAAGCCACGACCGTCTCAGGCCACGGCGGCGAGGAAATCCGTCCACTGCTCCGCGGGCTTCTCCAGCTCTCGGATGCGCCACTGCGGTCCGCGGGGCCGCGTGGGCGTGATCCGCAACGACCAGCCGAGCTGGGCCAGGGACCGGTCGCCCTTGGCATTGTTGCACCGCAGGCAGCAGGCCACGAGGTTCTCCCAGGAGTCCTCTCCGCCACGGGACCGAGGGTGGACGTGGTCCACGGTGGTGGCCGATCGCCCGCAATAGGCGCAGATGTGGCCATCGCGGCGCAACACTCCCCGCCGGGACACGGGGGTGGAGTCCGAATGCGGGATGCGGACATAGCGCGTCAGGAGGATCACGGCCGGTCGGCGCACTGTGGACGAGGGCCCGACGACGGGTTCCCCACCATCAGCGAGCACACTGGCTTTGCCGGTGCCCACCAGCAGGATGGCACGCCGGTAACTGACGACGGACAAGGGCTCGTAGCCGGCGTTCAGGACCAGAGTGCGCATGGGCGTACCTCGCAGCTCGCGTGTACCGCGGGCACCGGACCGTCAGCCGGGTAGCTACCCGGCCATCCGGCGACTGCGGAATGTATCGGGTTGACGATCAGTCTCAGGATACGCGCCGCCGGAGTGGTCCCGAGCACAAGCACCCCCGGTTCCGGGCGTGTCGCCGGACTGTTCACGGGTGCTTCATGTGCCATTCACGACCGAGGGCCCCTCCGTAGCGGAGAGGCCCTCGTAGCAGTCGTCACTGGTCCGCTGGAGCGGACGGTGGTGTCGGTCGTCAGCCGACGTAGGTGTAGTAACCCATCAGCGGGTTGCGGGTCACTGAGTGCTGGAAGGTGCCCACGGAGGGGTTCTGCGCGCCGATCATCTGGCCGTTGCCGACGTAGATACCCACGTGGCCGCCACCGTTCTGGAACACCAGGTCGCCCGGCTTGGGGTTGCTGGTCGGCACGAAGAGCCCGGAGCCGCGGATCGCAGACGTGGAGGACGGGATGCTGATGCCGGCCTGGGCGTAAGCCCAGGAGACGAACCCGGAGCAGTCCCAGCCGCCGGGGCCCTTGCCGCCGTAGACATAGGGAACGCCGACGCCGGAGTAGGCCGCGCCGACGACGCCGCCCACGCTGGAGCTCTGCGGGGCCGGCTCGGGCTCCGGAGCGCTCTGCTGGGCCGGGGTGTACTCCTCAGCCGGCTCTTCGGCCTGCTGCGAGACCTGCTCCTGGCTGGTCTCCTGCTGTGAGTAATCGGACTGCGAAGCGGTGGTGACCTCGGCGGCCGGCGCCTCTTCCTCGACGGGGGCCTCGACGACCGGCTCCGGCTCTGGTTCCGGAGCCGGCTTGGAGGAGACCGGCGCCCGGTCGAGCTCGACCTTGACGTCCTTGGCGGCCGCCACGTTCACCGTGGTCATCGAGGTGCGCTCGATGTCCAGGCCGGGGGCCGGAATGCTGGTGGTCTCGCGCACGGCCGGGGCGGCACCCTGGGCCGGCATGCCGATGGTCAACACCAGACCAGACGCAGCAGCCACGACGGCGGCCTGGCGACCGACAGTACCGGCGTTCGAGGAGACGGCCTTGGAGATCGTCTCCAGGGGATTGGTGTTCGCCGGGACGGCACGGTGGCGTGCTGCGGAGCTGCGCTTCGACAACGTAAATACCTCTCTCACGTACCTCCGGGCAAAGCCCGCCCCCGCCATGATGGACGACTGCTTGGTGACACCGTGATCGCGGGGGGTATGGCAAACCAACGGCTATTCGCTTCGACCGGGACCGTCCGAAGCGCTGGATCCAAGGTATATCAAACGTTTATAAATGTCACGTTGAGGTCACGAGAACGGTGGAAAACCCTGCACGTTGGCCCTGAATCCGCACAACGACGCGGATTTCACGGTTGCGTCAAGGTCACGACACGGAAGCCGATTCGTGACTATTGCCGCCGTCGACGTCACCGTCCACACCACGCTCCGCACCGGCCTCCGCGGTTGGCTCCACGGTTCCTTCCACCGCGCCTTCCACGACGATGTGCGAGGCGGTCTCCTCGGAGACCTCGAGAGCCACGCCGCCCTCGGCCGCATCGGCCGCCCGGACGGTGACGTATCCGTCCCCCTGAGCGATCTCGATGTCCTGCCCGGGGCGGACCCCGGCCAGCGCGAGCTCCCCGAGCAGTTCGGGGTCCGTCTGGATGGCCTCGGTCAGCCGCACGACGGTGTACCGCCCGGGTTGCTGAGCGGCGAGTGACAGCCGTTCGCCGCGAGCCAGCGCCAGGCCGGTCCCCAGCGGCGGGACGTGGAGGTGGCCGAGTCCGGGGATGGGATTGCCGTAGGGAGAGTCGACGGGATTGTCGAGCAGTTTCAGCAGACGCAGCTCCACCTGCTCGCTCATCACGTGCTCCCAGCGGCAGGCCTCCTCATGCACATACGCCCAGTCGAGTCCGATCACGTCGGAAAGCAGTCGCTCAGCCAGCCGATGCTTGCGCATCACGCCGACCGCCTTCTCCCGGCCCTCATCCGTCAGCTCGAGATGGCGGTCGTTGCCGACATGGACCAGGCCGTCGCGCTCCATCCGCGCCACCGTCTGGGACACGGTGGGACCGGAATGTTCGAGGCGCTCGGCGATCCGGGCGCGCAGGGGGACGATGCCCTCCTCCTCCAGATCGAGGATGGTGCGCAGATACATCTCGGTGGTGTCGATCAGGTCCGTCACGGCCGATGTTCCTCTCCAGGTCCCCATTGATTCGCCGCGTCCGGGCCATCCCTTGCCAGGAAAGTCAAGGCAAGTACTGCGGACGGGGAGTCCGTCCTCCATTCTAGTCACGTAGCCGGACCACCTCTCTGAGTGCGGGAGAATGGAAGCCGCTGCCGGATCAGAGATGTCAGGAGAACCCATGAGCACACCCGAGGTGACCATCCCCCAGACCATGCTGCCGAGGGACGGGCGATTCGGTGCAGGACCGTCGAAGGTCCGCGAGGACCAGGTCCAGGCCGTCGCAGCCGCCGGTGGTCGGCTCTTGGGCACATCTCACCGACAAGCGCCGGTCAAGAACCTGGTCGGCAGTGTCCGTGAGGGTGTGGCCCAGTTGTTCTCCGCGCCGGAGGGATACCAGGTCATCCTCGGCGTCGGCGGCTCCACGGCGTTCTGGGATTCCGCCAGCTTCGGTCTGGTCCGCAACAAGGCCCAGCATCTCTCCTTCGGCGAATTCGGTTCGAAGTTCGCCAAGGCGACCAACAATGCGCCCTTCCTGCAGGAGTCCTCGATCCTCACCGCTGAGCCGGGGACCCGTCCCGAACCGCGCGCGGAGGACGACGTGGACGTCTACGCCTGGCCGCAGAACGAGACCTCGACCGGTGTGGCGGCTCCGGTGCGGCGAGTGGACGGAGCGGCGCAGGACGCGCTGGTGCTCATCGATGCCACCTCGGGCGCCGGCGGGCTGCCCGTGGACGTTGCGCAGAGCGACGCCTACTACTTCGCGCCGCAGAAGAACTTCGCCTCCGACGGCGGCCTGTGGTTGGCCCTGTTCTCTCCCGCTGCGCTCGACCGGGTCGAGGAGGTCAAGAACTCCGGCCGTTGGATCCCGGACTTCTTGGACCTGAAGACCGCAGTCGACAACTCGCTGAAGAACCAGACGTACAACACCCCGGCCCTGGCCACCCTCGTGATGCTGGACAGCCAGCTGCAGTGGATGAACTCCAACGGCGGCCTGGACTTCACCACCGCGCGGACCGAGGACTCCTCGAACCGCGTCTACACCTGGGCCGAGGCCTCCAGCTACGCGACGCCGTTCGTCGCGCGTCCCGAAGATCGTTCCGCGGTGATCACCACGGTCGATTTCGACGACCACATCGACGCCGCCGCCGTGGCCTCGATCCTGCGCGGCAACGGCATCGTGGATGTCGAGCCGTACCGCAAGCTCGGCCGGAATCAGCTACGCATCGCCACCTTCGCCGCCATCGAACCGGACGACGTCAGCGCGCTGTTGGACTGCATCGACTATGTGGTGGAACGCCTGGGCTAAGCCTCAGCGGCCGACGGGTCCGAGGATTCGTCCGCGGCCGGCTCAGTGGAGTCCGGCTCAGTGGAGTCCTCAGTGGAATCCTCCGCAGAGGACTCGGAAGACGCTTCTGACGGCTGGTCCTCGTCCTGCGGCACTCCGGCCGCACGGGCGAGGGCCTTCTCCGGGTCTTCTCCCGCGGCGATGGCCTCCAGACGAATCTTCTCCTCCTGGCTGACCCGCTCTGACCACGGCACCCAGTCGGGAGCCACAATGGCGTCAGCACCTGGCAGCAGGCCCGTCTCGCACACGGTGACCACTTTGCTGCGCGGCGCCCGGGACAGGGTGACGAACCATTCCCAGCCCCGATAGCCGGAGAGCTTGGCTGTGAACCGGTGCGTCACGAGTCGGTCATCGTCCGGCTCGGCGCCCACGTGCTCGCCGATCTGTGCCGGTTCGGCCAGGCCCTCGAGGGCGTTGCGGGCCTCATCGACGGCGGCCGCCAGAACCTCGTCCAGCTTGGGGGCGCGCTTGCGCGGCGCCCGGGTCGGCTTCGGTGGGATGCGCACCGCTGGTTCGGTGGTCGCTTCTGGGTCCATCACGGAGTCAGGCTTCAAGGTCGTCTGCCACCTTGCGCAACGCCATGGCGATCTTCTCCGCCTGCGACTTCTGCGGATACTTGCCCTTGCGCAGATTGTTCGAGGCCATATCCAGCCACTTGATCAGGTCCTCGACCACCGCTGCCATATCCTGCGGATCGCGACGGGTGGCGCGAACCACGGACGGACCTTCGCTGATGATGCGGGCGCTCAGAGCCTGCGGACCCCGGCGCCCCTCGGCCACTCCGAACTCCAGCCGGGTGCCGGCCCGGACCTCGGTGACCCCGGAGGGCAACGCCGAGGAGGGCAGATGAACCTCATCGCCGTCATCGGTATGAATGAACCCGAAACCCTTGGTCGAGTCGTAGAACTTCACTTTGCCTGTGGGCATTCCTCATGTCCTCATCTCTCGTCGGTGCACTCTATGCAACCCTGCCGGGGCGGGCCCTCGTCGCCGGTCGCTGAACAACTCGTGTGCTGGACGGAAGGGAAAATCTGTGCTGACCCAGGATACGCTCTCCTTCCGTGCTTCCCCTGCTCAGCCCTGTTGAGCCAGCCCTCGGCCAGAGGCCGTTTGCACGCCCGCGTATACTGGAATCCATGCCCGCTCGACCTGCGTCCTCCCTCCACACCGGTGTCCACGGTTCACCGTCCGACGCTGACTTTCCGCCACACCACCCGGAGAACTCCCCGTGGCTGCGTGTTCTGCTCGTCGCCGGTGCTGCCCTGACTGCGGTCTCCTTCGCCTGCCTGGTCCTGCTGTTGGCCTCCTACTTCCTCACCATCACGGCGTGGCCGGTCTTCTATTGGTTCGGACTCTACGGATTCCCCCTCGGTTTCGCCTTGATGCTGGCCTTCGTGGTCACCAAGGCCGTGCTGAGGCGTCGCGCCTGATCCGGCTTCCGCACTCATGACGGCCGCCACCCTGACGGAGCGCTTCTCTCGGTGGACCGATCAACGGCTCCGGCGCCTGTTTCTGCTGCGCCCGGATCTGTGCCATCCGCCCGTTCCGGATTTCGCGG
Organism: Citricoccus sp. GCM10030269; assembly: GCF_042665635.1. Taxonomy (NCBI): domain Bacteria; kingdom Bacillati; phylum Actinomycetota; class Actinomycetes; order Micrococcales; family Micrococcaceae; genus Citricoccus; species Citricoccus sp. GCM10030269. The sequence continues at coordinate 1,284,463 of NZ_JBHTCV010000005.1, forward strand.
CCCTCGCCGCCCGCGCCAGCACCCAGATGTCCGTCCTGCACGCCCTCGACGGACTGGATCGAGCGCATCTCGACGTCCTCGAGGCCCTCTCCGTCCTGAGTCACCACCAACGGTCCGACCCCGGCCCGGCCGCCTCGATCGAAGAGCTCACCGCTTTCTTCTCCGCGGGCCCGGATCTCACCACCGTGGTGACCGACCTCGCGGATGCCGCCCTCGTCCTGGAGCACGACGACGGCTGGCACCTTCCGCTGCCGGTCTCGGCGGCGTTGGGCCGATATCCCCTGTCTTTCGGACGCCCGGCGGTCGCCCTCGGCGTCGACCACCAGTCCAACTACCCAGCGGATCGCGAAGGCCTCTTGGAGCTCGTGCGAAGCCACCTCGGTGCGGACCTCGATGCCAACACCGAGCAGGTTGAGCAAGTCGAGCAGGTCCTGGACCACGTCGCCTCGGCCCTCGACGCGCTGCAATCCTCTCCCGTGGCGCTCATTCCCGAACCTCCGGGACGCATCCATGGCCTGTTGTTGAGCACCGAGCTGCTGGTGCCCGCTGGCCAGGACGGTGAGGGACGGACCGTCGCCGAGCACCCGCTGGAGGCGGGCCTGGCCTGGCGGAACGGCACCGCCGGGCGCAGCATTGACACCAGTGCGCCGACTCCCGAGGCCGGCGCCGTGCCTGCTGCCCTGTCCCGCAATGCCGCTCTGGCGGCCATCGGCGACCTGTTGCGCGGCGCCGACGACATCTTGACCGCGCTCAGCAGTGCTGGTGTTGCTGGCAGTGCAGCTGGCGCTGGCAGCGCTCTTCGCGGTCTGCCCACGCTGCGCTCCGGCGGGGTCGGCGTGCGCGAGGTGAAGCGGCTGGCCGACGCCGTGGGCTCTTCCCCCGAGGAGGCCGCCTGGCTCCTGGAGCTGCTGGCCGCCGCAGGGCTGATCTTCCTCGATCCGGACACCTCCCACTGGGTTCCGGGCACCGAGTCGGCAGCCTGGCGGCGCAGTGAACGTCACCGGCAGTGGGAAACACTCGTGCTGGGATGGATGCGCAGCGGCCGCGCACCGATGCTCGGCCCCGTACCCGGGTCGGACGCCGCCGGACGCGCCCTCGCCGCCGACCGGGACCGTCCCGACGCCCCACGGCTCCGCACCGCCGTCCTCGACACGGCACGGGAGTTGGAGGAGGAACGCCCCGGCATCGCTCTGGACCGTGCCGTCCCGGACCGTCAACGGTGGCGTCGGCCTCGTTCATTCACCCGCACTGCCGCGTTCACCGCTCCTCTTCTCGCGGAGGCCGCCCGGCTCGGGCTCACCGGCGCCAGTGCTTTGACCCCCGCGGGCGCGCTGGTGGCCGCCGACCGTCTCGAGGAGGCCGCGGCCGACGTCGGGAATGCTCTTCCGGCCCCGCTCACCCGGGTGCGTCTGCAGGGAGATCTGACCGCCGTGGCACCGGGGTATCTCGATCCGGAGGTGGCCCGCCGACTGGCCACCATGGCCGATGCCGAGGGTGATGGCACTGCCCGCGTCTACCGATTCTCGGAGGCTTCCCTGCACCGAGCTCTGGAGACGGGGGCCACTGCTGAAGAGCTCGAAGAGTTCCTCACGGCGCACTCCGAGGATGAGATTCCGCAGTCGCTGCATTATCTGCTGCTGGATACCGCCCGCCGCCATGGGAGACTCACTGTCGGAGCGTCCGGAGCGTGGCTGCGTTCCGAGGACACCGACCTGCTCGACGTGATCGTTGCTGATCCGGCCATGGCCCCGGCCCGGCTGGAACGGCTCGCACCCACGGTGGTGGTGGCCGGCGTCGGGCAGGACGAACTGCACCGACTGCTCACCGCGGCCGGCCACCGAGCCGCCCGGACCACCGCCCACACCACTGACCCCAACGCCCACACCCCTGACCATGTCGCCCGCCGTGACGTCACTGATGACCCCGGTGCCGACCCGAGCGAAGCGGCGCCGAACCCCTTCCCCGAACCGGTCCGGGCGGTGCGCCGGGTCCCGTCCGACGACGAACTGAGCGCTCAGGTGGCCCGGCTGCGCTCGACTCCCCGCCCCGCTCCCACCGGACCCGGAACCGAGGAAGCCGTGACGGTGCTGCGCCATGCTGCCCGCCACCGGCTGACCGTCGATCTGGTCACCGTGGATCCACAGGGCCAACGCCACTCCCGCAGCGTGGTGCCCCTGGCGGTCGCCGGCGGGCGGGTCCGTTGCCTGGTTCCGGACCGCGAGGCGGAAACGGTCGTGCCACTGCACCGCGTGGTCTCTGCGCAGTACATTCACGAGGGGAACCTGACCCAGATGCGAGGAGAATCCCGTGGCTGACGGCCCGCTGATCGTCCAATCGGACAAGACTGTGCTGCTCGAGGTCGACCACCCGGCAGCGACCGAGGCACGCCATGCCCTGGCCTCCTTCGCCGAGCTGGAGCGAGCCCCGGAACACGTGCACACCTACCGGATCACGCACCTCGGCCTCTGGAACGCCCGGGCCGCCGGTGTGGATGCCGAGCGGGTCCTGGACGTGCTGCTGACGTACTCGCGCTATCCGGTACCCCACGCGCTGCTGATGGACATCGACGACATCATGTCCCGGTACGGGCGACTGCGCCTGGAGAACGATCCCCTGCACGGGCTGGTGATGCGCACCGACGACTACCCCGTGCTCGAAGAGGTGCTGCACGCCCAGAAGGCCGCAGCGATGTTCGGCCCACGCATCGACGGTGAGACCGTGGTGGTGCACGCCGCCAGTCGCGGCCAGCTCAAACAGCAGCTGCTCAAACTCGGTTGGCCGGCCGAGGACCTCGCCGGCTATGTGGACGGGACCCCGCACCCCATCGGCCTCACCGAGGTGCCGGAAACCGGGGAGTTGCCGGAAACCGGGGAGTTGCCGGAAACCGGGGAAGTCCCGGAAACCGGGGAGCTGCCGGAAACCGGGAAGGTCCCGGAAACCGAGCAGGCACCCGACGACGGCGCGGCCGAGCCGTGGCAGTTGCGTCCCTACCAGCGCATGGCGGTGGAGAATTTCTGGGCCGGCGGGTCCGGCGTCGTGGTGTTGCCGTGCGGTGCGGGAAAGACCCTGGTGGGCGCCGGTGCCATGGCGACGGCGAACGCCACCACGCTGATCCTGGTCACCAACACCGTCTCCGCGCGGCAGTGGAAGGCCGAGCTGCTGCGGCGCACCACCCTGACGGAGTCCGAGATCGGTGAATACTCCGGCTCGGTCAAGGAGGTCCGGCCGGTCACCATCGCCACGTACCAAGTGTTGACCCTCAAACGCGGCGGCCTGTACCCCCACCTGGAACTGGTCAATGGGCACGACTGGGGCCTGATCATCTATGACGAGGTCCACTTGCTGCCGGCCCCGATCTTCCGGATGACCGCAGACCTTCAGGCCCGCCGCCGCCTCGGACTGACCGCCACCCTGGTCCGCGAGGACGGCCGGGAGTCCGAGGTGTTCTCGCTGATCGGCCCCAAGCGCTATGACGCCCCCTGGAAGGACATCGAGGCCCAGGGATACATCGCGCCGGCCGAATGCGTGGAGGTGCGAGTGGAACTGCCGCGGGACGAGCGGGTCGCCTACGCGATGGCCGAGGACGCGGACAAGTACCGGCTGTGTTCGTCCTCGGAGGTCAAGCTGCCGGTGGTGCGCTCGATCGTGGACCGCCACCCGGGTGAGCAGGTCCTGGTGATCGGTCAATACCTGGACCAGCTGGCCGAACTCGGGGAGATGCTCGGCGCCCCCGTGCTGACCGGTTCCACGTCCGTGGCGGAGCGCCAGCGGCTGTTCGGCGAATTCCGAGCGGGCACCCTGGAGGTGTTGGTGGTGTCTAAAGTGGCGAACTTCTCGATCGACCTGCCCGAGGCCTCCGTGGCCATTCAGGTCTCCGGCTCCTATGGGTCCCGCCAGGAGGAGGCCCAGCGGCTGGGCCGGCTGCTGCGTCCCAAGGAGGACGGCAAGTCTGCCCACTTCTACACGGTGGTTTCCCGCGACACGCTGGACCAGGAGTACGCGCAGAAGCGGCAGCGGTTCCTGGCCGAGCAGGGCTACGCCTACACGATCATGGACGCCGGGGACCTACCGACGGTGCGTTGAGCGACAACACCGACAATGCGTCCAGCGGACGTCCAGCTACCACCCAGCGAACGGGTGGACGATAGACACATGATGTCTAAGGAATCCGAAGCCAAGCTCTTGGTCGTTGACGATGAGCCGAATATCCGCGAGCTGCTGTCCACCTCGCTGCGGTTCGCCGGTTTCGACGTCGTCGCGGCGGCCAACGGACGCGAGGCGCTGGCAGCTGCGGAGAAGGAACAGCCCGATCTGGCCGTTCTCGACGTGATGCTGCCGGACATGGACGGGTTCACCGTGACCCGCAAGCTGCGCGCTGCCGGCCGTCACTTCCCCGTCCTCTTCCTCACCGCTCGGGACGACACCGAGGACAAGGTCACCGGCCTGACCGTCGGCGGTGACGACTACGTCACCAAGCCCTTCTCACTGGACGAGGTGGTCGCCCGCATCCGCGCGGTGCTGCGGCGCACCGCGCCGGATGAGGGAGACGAGGCCATCCTGAGCGTGGATGACCTCGAGCTCGACGACGACGCGCACGAGGTCCGCCGCGCCGGTGAGGTGGTGGAGCTCTCCCCCACCGAGTTCAAGCTGCTGCGCTACCTGATGATGAACCCGAACCGGGTGCTGTCCAAGTCGCAGATCCTGGATCACGTCTGGGAGTACGACTTCAACGGAGACGCCTCGATCGTGGAATCCTACATCTCGTATCTGCGCCGCAAGATCGACCGCCCGGAGCTGCCGGACATGATCCAGACCAAGCGCGGCGTCGGGTATCTGCTGCGCTCGGCCGACAAGCGCTGACGGCCCGTTGACGGCGGTGCCTGCGGTGCTGCCTGCGATGCTGGCGCAGACCGCGCCCGTCGGGCCCGTATCCTTGAACGCATGCCTGCATCCGTGAATCTCCGGCAGGGCTTCCGGCCCTTCCGCGAGCTCATCCGGCTGTGGAAGACCGCTTCTCTGCGGACGCAGCTCGTGGTGATGACCAGTGGGCTGATGCTGCTGGCGGTGATCGTCACCGCCGCGCTGACAGCCTCACTGTTCCGGCAGGAACTGGTGCGCCAAATCGATGAGGACCTCTTCGTCAACCGGAACAATGTCTCCCGCTACTTGACCAGCCTGGGCACCAACGTCGATTTCTTCTCCTCTCCTCAGTCGATTCTGCGGTTCTACGGCGAGCTGCAGGACAACGAGGGCAACACCACCACCAACTCCGCCTTCACCGGGGCCAATGAGGATCAGCCGGACATCCCGGCGATGACCGCTGAGGAAGTCGTCGAGCGCAGCAATGAGGCCTTCGAGGTCCCGGGCACCGCCGAGTCTTCCCGCGGCTGGCGCGTGCAGGCCTACCGACTCGAATCCGATGAGGGCTCGCTGATCATCGCCCTGCCCCTGGCCCCCGTCCACGACTCGGTGGATCGCGTCACCTCACTGGTCGCCACCATTGGACTGCTCGCCACCGCCGGCGCCTCGGTCATCGCCTATGGCGTCACCACCCGCGCCTTCCGGCCCCTGCTGCGCGTCGAACGCACGGCTGCCCAGATCGCCGCCGGAGACCTCTCTCGGCGTGTGGAGATGGGCGCCCCGGACACCGAGGTCGGCCGATTGTCCCGTTCGCTCAACGCCATGCTGGCCCACATCGAGACGGCGTTCCGGTCCAAGGAGCAGTCGGAGGAACGGATGCGCCGTTTCATCCAGGACGCCTCCCACGAACTCCGGACTCCTTTGGTGACCATTCGCGGCTTCTCCGAGCTGTACCGGCACGGTGGGATCACCGATGAGGACGACGTGGCCGCCGCCATGGGACGCATTGAGGGCGAGGCCCAGCGGATGGGGCAACTGGTCGAGGATCTGCTGACGCTGGCTCGGCTCGACGAGCAGCGCCCGCTGGAGCACCGACCGGTAGATCTGATGCTGCTGGCCAACGACGCCGTCCTGGACGCCCGCGTGAACGCGCCGGACCGTGAGGTGCAGCTCGAGGGGCTCGACGGCGGCCGAGCGACGCCCGCGCCCACGGTCGGCGACGAGGACAAGCTCCGGCAGGTGGTGGCCAACCTGGTGACGAACGCCCTGCGCTACACCCCGGACGGTTCCCCGCTGGAGATCGCGGTGGGTACGGTGGACGTCCTACCGGGATCGGTCCACGCTGACGGCCGCCAGGTTCACGGCTCTCGCGATTCCGTCATCGAGATCCGCGATCATGGTCCCGGCATCGACGAAGAGGACGCCGCGCGGGTCTTCGAGCGTTTCTACCGGGCCGACTCCTCGCGCCAGCGCGAGACCGGTGGCACGGGGCTCGGTCTGGCGATCGTCGCGGCCATCGTCGCCCAGCACGATGGCACCGTCCGCCTGCATCCCACTCCCGGCGGCGGGGCCACCATGTCCGTGCGTCTGCCCTGGGTTGAGGCGCCACCGGCTGAGGAGGGTGAGGGGTCGACCGAATCCTCCACCGAAACGGATGCCATCCCTCCGCGACCCACACAAGCGCCGCGTCCTACACAGGCACCCGAGACCGGCCCGGTGTCCACAGACGAGTAGTGGGGCCGCCCGCGCGGCTCAGGGACCCTCCTAACGTGAGAGGCACCGGTGATCACCGGCCGGACCACCGGGTCCGGATCCGACTCCACGCCCTAGGAGAGAACATGGCGCTCGTCCAGATCGACACCGAAGACCTGATGGCCAAGAGCCAGGCGGTGGAATCCTCCATCGGCCGTCTGCAGACCGAAGTCAATGCCATGGAGGCGAACCTGCGCCAGCTCCAAGACACCTGGCGTGGTCAGGCGGCCAACAACTTCCAGTCCATCCTGACCGAATGGCGCACCACCCAGGCTCGGGTCGAGGAGTCCCTCGTCTCCATCCGCGGGGCCATGACGCATGCCGCCCAGCAGTACCTCGACGCCGAGACGGCCAACGCCTCCATGTTCCGCGGCTGAACTCCGCTGCTGAACCCCGCTGGGGGTCTCCGCTGCTGAACCCCGCTGGGGATCTCCGCGGGTGCAGCCGACTGCCAGGAGGCATCGTTAGGCTGGGCCCATGGCGATGCTGATCGATCCGGCGCGTTGGCCGGCCCACGGCACCGTGTTCTCCCACCTGGTGTCGGACCGTTCTCTGGAGGAACTGCACGCCTTCGCCGCCGCTGCCGGAGTGTCTCCCCGGGCCTTCGACGGCGACCACTATGACGTCCCGGTGGAGCGCTATGACGACCTGGTCGCCCGTGGTGCGGAGGAGGTCAGCGGCACCGAGTTGGTCCGGCGGCTCGTGGCCTCCGGGCTGCGCATTCCCGCCGCTCAACGTTCCGGCAAGCTGGACAAGGTCCTGATCCAGCGGTTCAACCGGCTGTTGCCGGGCCACTCTCCACTCGAGCGTGAACCCGTCGTCGCCGACCTTCTGGGGCGGTGGTCCCAACCGCACCGCCACTACCACGACCGCTCCCACCTGCTCGCGGTGCTCAAAGCCATCGACCTGCTGTTGCGCCACGGGGAAGAGTGCGGCCGGTGGACGCGCAGCGTCAAGTTGGCGGCGTGGTTCCATGACGCCGTCTATATCGCTGCTCCGGAGCGGGCACCGGGCCAGGATGAAGAGGACTCGGCCGTTCTCGCCGAGACCACCCTGTCCGAGCTCGGACTTCCCGAGGCCGAAATCGAGCAGACCTCGCGGCTGGTGCGCATGACCGCCCACCATCAACCACGGGACCCCGCCGACCGAGCCGGAGCCGTCCTCAGCGACGCCGACCTGGAGATTCTCAGCCGGCCACGCGGCGACTACGGCCGCTACCTCTCCGCCATTCGTGAGGAGTTCGCCCACGTGCCGGACCCGGACTTCGCGGCCGGCCGCGCCGCCGTCGTGCAGTCCTTGCTGGACTCCCGCCCGCTGTACCGCACCCGCACCGGGGCCCGATTCTGGGAGAAGGCGGCCCGGAGAAATCTCTCCGCCGAGCTCCACCCCACCTCCCGCCACTGGACCCCTTAACCCCCTCACTTTGCGGGCAGAACGAACCGGTTCGTTCTGCCCGCAAAGTGGGATGGGTAGAGAGGGTGCGGGTTAAACGCCGGAAGGCCCGGTCCTCTCGGGACCGGGCCTTCCGTGGTGTAGCGGGTGATCAGATGATCACATCATGCCGCCCATGCCACCCATACCGCCCATGCCACCCATGTCGTCGCCGCCGGGTGCAGCCGATGCCGGCTCCGGCTTGTCGGCCACGACGGCCTCGGTGGTCAGGAACAGGCCGGCGATCGAGGCGGCGTTCTGCAGAGCAGAGCGGGTCACCTTGACCGGGTCGTTGACGCCGGCAGCCAGCAGGTCCTCGTACTCACCGGTGGCGGCGTTGAGGCCGTGCCCGGCCGGCAGGCCCTTGACCTTGGCAGCCACGACACCCGGCTCCAGGCCGGCGTTGAAGGCGATCTGCTTCATCGGGGCCTCGACTGCGACCTTGACGATGTTCGCGCCGGTGGCCTCGTCACCCTCCAAGGAGAGCTTCGGGAACGCCCGAGCGCCGGCCTGGGTCAGGGACACGCCACCGCCGGCGACGATGCCCTCTTCCACGGCAGCCTTGGCGTTGCGGACGGCGTCCTCAATGCGGTGCTTGCGCTCCTTGAGCTCGACCTCGGTAGCGGCACCGGCCTTGATGACGGCCACGCCGCCGGCCAGCTTGGCCAGGCGCTCCTGCAGCTTCTCGCGGTCGTAGTCGGAGTCGGTGTTCTCCATCTCGGCGCGGATCTGCTTGACGCGTCCGGCAATCTCCTCGGCGTCACCGGCGCCTTCGACGATGGTGGTCTCGTCCTTGGTGATGACGACCTTGCGGGCGGTGCCCAGGGTCTCCAGTCCGGCGTTCTCGAGGGTGAGGCCGACCTCTTCGGAGATGACCTGGCCACCGGTGAGGATGGCGATGTCGGCCAGCATGGCCTTGCGGCGGTCGCCGAAGCCGGGTGCCTTGACGGCGACGGACTTGAAGGTGCCGCGGATCTTGTTGACGACCAGCGTGGCCAGAGCCTCGCCCTCGACGTCCTCGGCGATGATCAGCAACGACTTGCCGGACTGCATGATCTTCTCCAGCAGAGCGACCATGTCCTTCACGTTGGAGATCTTGGAGTTGACGATGAGGATGTAGGGATCCTCCAGCACAGTCTCCTGGCGCTCTGCGTCGGTGACGAAGTAGCCCGAGATGTAGCCCTTGTCGAAGCGCATGCCCTCGGTCAGCTCAAGCTCCAGGCCGAAGGTCTGGGACTCCTCGACGGTGACGACGCCTTCCTTGCCGACCTTGTCCAGCGCCTCGGCGATGAGGGAGCCGATCTGGGTGTCAGCGGCGGAGATGGAGGCGGTGGCGGCGATCTGCTCCTTGGTCTCGATCTCCTTGGCGGAGCCGACGAGCTCTTCGATCACGGCGGCCACGGCCTTGTCGATGCCGCGCTTCAGGGACAGCGGATCGGCGCCGGCGGCCACGTTCCGCAGGCCTTCCTTGACGAGGGCCTGAGCCAGCACGGTAGCGGTGGTGGTGCCGTCACCGGCAACGTCGTCGGTCTTCTTGGCGACCTCCTTGACGAGCTCGGCACCGATCTTCTCGTACGGGTCGTCGAGTTCGATCTCCTTGGCGATGGAGACGCCGTCATTGGTGATCGTGGGGGCGCCCCACTTCTTCTCCAGCACCACGTTGCGGCCGCGCGGGCCGAGCGTGACCTTGACCGCGTCGGCCAGGGTGTTCAGACCCCGTTCCAGGCCGCGGCGAGCCTCTTCGTCGAATGCAATGGTCTTGGCCATGTGTGCACTGTCCTTTCTGGACCTTGGCGTTGCTTGGCAGTACTCAACTGACCTGTGCAGTGCCCGCGACGGACGGCCCACAACCGGACCTCACCACGTTCAGGTCTGCCCCGCGATCACGACCACCCGCATGCCTGCGGGCTTGGCAGTCGGAACCTCGGAGTGCTAGTCCATATTTAGCACTCGCCACCTGAGAGTGCAAACATCGCTTCGGCCCGACGCGGGCTCTCTCAGCCGGCGTAATCCGCGTTGAGAACCACCGCGATCCCCGGAACGCGGGGCTCGTAGATCAGCGGCAGGCCGAGGTCGCTCGCCACCGCCTGAGCGGTGGTTTCGTTCACGGAGTAGTAGACGCCCGACGACGGCACGGAAAACCCCTGCCAGTTCCCGGTTCCGGCGACCGTGTACCCGGACGAGGACAGCGTTCCGGAGACCTGACCGGCGAGGCCGTTGATGGAGGACGCGTTGTAGACCTCAACCGGAGCCGAGGTGTCTCCGGTATCAGGAGTTGCCGATTCCGCTGGTGCCTCGGAGGCCGAAGGGCTCTCTGATGATTCCGGCTCCTCGGTCTGCTCTTCGTCCGAGCCGGCTGTCTCGGAGGGCTCGCTCGGTTCGGACGGGGCAGAGGACTCCGGCGATTCGACCGCTCCGGACAGCGCGGTGGAGGATTCGGCCGCCCTTGCCGGGCTGGAGTCCGGGCTCTCCGACGCCGAGGCACCGGCGGGCGCGCCGGACGTGGGGGCTCCCGCGGGTAACAAGGACGGCAGGACGAGGAAGCAGAAGGCGCCGACGATCAGGGCCAAGGCGGCGGCCACGGAAATCGAGAGCAACCCTGAGGAGGCGGACACCACGACGGCGTTGGCGCGGTGGGTTCCCTTGCGGTCGCGGTATTCGGGCACGTCGTCGAACTGATCGCGCGGATACTGAGTCATCGGCCACCATCACGAGATCTTCGGCAACGTGCCGCGCCGCCTCAGGGCGTCGCGGCACGGCCATGGACACGGCCCGGCAGGTACTGCGGTGCTCAGGCCTCTTGCCGCCGCGCACTGCGTGCACGGTGGCGTGTGGTCCGTAGTCTACGCAATCTCTTGACCAGCATCGGCTTATAGGCCAATGCCTCTTGGCGGTCGAGCAGGCCGTTGAGCACTTGGTAGTACGTGGTCGCCGAGAAGGAGAAGCGGTCCCGGATCGCCTGGTCCTTCGCCCCGCCGAACTTCCACCACTGGTCCTCGAAATCGAGGATGGTCCGTTCGCGCTCGGACAACTCGGATGACGCAGACAATTCGGACAGCTCAGACGACCCCGACTGTTCCGTCACAGAGGTCTCCGAATGATCCGCCTCGGCGGAGTGTGCTGCAGTCATGAGGTGGTCCTTCCGACGTCCTGTTCCGGCACGGCCCAGACGGGCCTGAAGCGGAGTACTCCACAGTCTAACGGGCCAAACTACATGCATGTTATTCCGCCGGCGGGTAGTCTGCCAGCGATGGAATTGATCAGCCCCCTCGACCCCGGTTGGGACCGCGCCCTGGCCCCACAGCGCGAGACGCTGGCCGCCGTCGGGACCGAGATCCGGCAACGACGCGCGGGCGGCGAGCAGATCCTGCCGGCCCCTGAGAATATTCTCCGGGCTTTCCGGCAGAGCTTCGACGAGGTCAAAGTCCTCATCCTCGGCCAAGATCCCTATCCGACCCCGGGCCATCCGATCGGCATGAGCTTCGCGGTCGACCGGCACGTCACGCCGCTGCCCCGGTCCCTGGCGAACATCTATCAGGAACTGGAGTCCGATCTGGGCATTCCGCCGGCGCCTCATGGTGATCTGACGGCGTGGGCCGATCAGGGCGTGCTAATGCTCAATCGGGTCCTGACCGTGACGGCTGGGCAACCAGCCAGCCACCGTCGCCTGGGCTGGGAAGCCATCACCGAGACGGCTGTGGCGGCGCTGGCGGCGCGGGGCACACCACTCGTCGCCATCCTGTGGGGCGCGGACGCACGGAGGATGGCTCCGGTGCTGCGCGGACCGGCCTCCGTCGGCATCGTCGAGTCACCGCACCCGTCTCCCCTCTCGGCTCACCGTGGCTTCTTCGGTTCGAGGCCGTTCAGCCGGACCAACGAGTTGCTGGTTCAAGCGGGCGCCGAACCGATCGACTGGCGAGTGGATCGAGGCGCCTGAGTCAACCACCGGACCCAGCAGCACCCATCGGCGCGCAGCAGCGCCTGGTGCCGGGCACCGCGGCAAGGTTGCGCTAGCGGCGACCAATCCGTCGTCGTTCGTTGGCTTGGAAGGCCTTGGTCAGCGGGCGGGCGATGGTGTCGCCCAGCACGACGCCGGCGGCGATTGCCATGATCACCGTCGCAGCGTTGAACAACCCGATCATGCCTTCTTCCATGGCCCCTGAGTCCATCGCGATCTTGTACATGGAGCGGAAAATGGTCAGACCGGGCAGGAGGAACAGGATGCCCGGGACGGCGACCACCAGCTGAGGAGCGCCCATCCGCAAAGCCACGTAACGGCCCAGCGCACCGATGGCCGCAGCCGCGATGGCCGGCGACAGTCGGGCGCCGGTGCCCACATACTCGGCCGCCACATAGACGACGTAGCCGAAGAGGGACACCACGGCGGTCGGCAACAGCAGTCGCCATTCGGACTGCTCGAAGATTGAATCCCAGATCGCGGCGGCGAACACCAGGATGCCCATCACCCACACCGGGTAACTGAAGCTTGGTTCGACCGCCAGATCCAGTTCGGGCACACCGACCAGAGAGGCGAACACGACGGCGGCCACGATCCCGGCGATCAGGGCAGCGAAGACCAGGAACGCCGAGACGAAACGCCCTGCCGCAGTCACGGGGAAGCCGTTGATGGCGTCCTGCACGGCGGAGACGAACCGGCCGGAGGGAAGCAACAGCATGATCCCGCCGGCAATGACGAGTGAGGGCGTGAGATCCACGTCCAGCGTGTACAGCACCAGGGTGATGAGCGTGGCCAGAAAGCCACCGACCATGATCGAGAAGAACTCGGGAATCCGAGCCCGGCCCAACTGGTCCACCACGGTGATCAACAGGCACGTGGAAAGCAGGGACACCCCGGCGCCCACCAGTCCGCCTCCGATGAACAACACGAAAGTGGCGGCGAACAGGCCGGCGGCCAGCGTGGACATCCACCGTGGGAAGGGCTTGGGCCGGTGCCGGATGTCCGCCAGCGTCTGCTGGGCCTCGTCGCGATCCATGTCACCGGCGGCCACGGCGGCGACCAACCGGTGCAGGTGTGCCAGCCCGGCATAGTTCTGAGACCAGGACCGGACCACCCGGTGAAGGGAGTACGGCATCTTGGCGCTGGGCGCGTAGTTCAGGGTGATCGACTGGTTGGTGATGTCGACCTCGGTCTCGTGGATGCCGAAGGCCTGGGTCACCACGATGATCGAGGTCTCGACCTCCAGAGCGCCGGCACCGAAGCGGAACATCGTCTCCCCCAGCTTCAGCGCGAAGTCCAGGGTGGTGCGGGCGTCGGCGTCGGCATTGTCCCGTGCCCGCAGGAAGGGGTTGACGTACGGGCTGTGCGCGAGCCGCTCCACGATGGACAGCGACTGCGTGGGCAGTGGCTCCGAGTGCATGATCCGCCGGAAGGCCGAACCACCCGGGAACCGCATGCGGCCCTTGGATGGTTTCTTGGGCTTTTTGTCGGGCGCAGCCGTCGGGGTCTCCCCCGTGGTCGGCTCGGAGGGCGCCAGAACAGATTGAGGCACGGGGTCCGACGTCGCAGGTTCCGTCAGGGACGACTCGGCAACTCCTCCGGTCGCCTCGTCCTCGCCTGCGGCGAGGGTCGGATGGCCTCGTTCCCGGCCGGTGTCCTGGCGCAGACTCTCTCCCGCCGGGGAGGAGGACAGTGAGGCAGTCTCTGTGCTGGATACCCTGATCCCGCCGGTGACCACCGCCTGGCCACCCGTCTGGCCGGCCGCTTCGGCAGCCGGCCCCAGGGCGAAATCGATGGCGGAGGTGGGAGCGGCGACCTCCTCGCCGGAATCTGAGTCGACGCCCTCGCCGGAGTCCGGGGTGCCGCCGTCGGCGTGCTGAGTGCCGTCTTTGAGGCCCTGCGGGCCGCCGTCGTCCGGGTTCTGGGCACCACCGTTGACGTCCGAGGGCCGATCGGCGGATTCCTCTTCGGAGCGCCGGGAGGGCTTGATGACGGGGATCTGGGCCAGGTCGGTCGGCGGCTCCTGAGCGTGCCGAAATCCAGACCGGGTCCCGGGGTTTTCCTCCACCGCCGCTCCCTTCAGGGCAGAACCGAAACACTCCCACCATGGTGTGCCACAGATACTTTACTGGCCCGCGATGAGGCTTCCGTACCAACTGTAGGTGCCAGTCCTCACGGCCTACGATCGGGTGGCCCCAGCCGCTCCTCGGACCATCGGAACCTCAACCGCCAGCGGGCAAAAGTCTCAGGGTTGATGGGCCATTCCCGCCGGCAGCCCCTGACAAAAGGTGTTCTGACGCAAACATGCCCCGCACTCTGGCGGGGCATGTTGGGAACTTCTCAACGTGGGTGGATCTTACTGGACTCGAACCAGCGACCTCTCGCGTGTGAAGCGAACGCTCTAACCAACTGAGCTAAAGATCCAGCGCTGCGCCAGCGATCCTACAAGGGGCTGACAGCTGTGAAAGCCTACCAGAACAGACGGTCAACGGGAAAACTGCCCACTGTGCCGAACGGCTCTAGGATGACGGGCATGCACATCACTATCCGGCCGACTCGAGCGTGCCCTGACGGAGACGGCGTGCAGTGGGTTCGCTGAGTTCTGAGCCGGCCTTCCGGACCGGTCTCTCGGTGGCGATCGCGACAGGACTGTACGGAATTTCCTTCGGGGCGCTGGCCGTGGCCGCCGGTCTGAGTACGTGGCAGACGATCGTGCTGAGCGCCTTCATGTTCACCGGCGGATCCCAGTTCGCGTTCATCGGTGTGCTCGCCGGTGGTGGCGCCGGCGCAGCCGCCACGGGAGCCGCCAGTCTGTTGGGCCTGCGCAACGGTGTCTACGGGATGCAACTGAACGCCATGCTGCGTCCCCGGACGGCCTTGAAACCCTTGGCGGCTCAGGTGACCATCGACGAGTCCGCGGCCACGGCCATGGCCCAACCGGACGCCCGCGGTCGCCGGGTCGGTTTCTGGACGGCCGGCGTCGGGGTGTGGGTGTTGTGGACGGCGTTCACGGTGGTGGGCGCCGTGACCGGAGACCTCCTCGGAGACCCGAAGACGTGGGGGCTGGACGGTGCGGCCGCCGCCGCCATGCTGGGCCTGCTGTGGCCGCGGCTGAAGTCCGCAGACGCGTGGGCTCTGGCCGTCGTCGCCGCGCTGATCACCACGCTGACCCTGCCGCTGCTGCCGTCTGGTATCCCCATTCTGGTCGCGGCGGCGGTCGCCGGGCTGTGGGGTTGGTTCCGGCCACGAAGAGTGTCTCCCAGGCACGAGGCACGCACGGCGCAGGACAAGGAGGATCGGTCATGACCATGTGGGGATGGGTGCTGTTGGCCAGTGCCGTCGCGTTCGCCACCAAGATGCTCGGCTACCTGGTCCCGGCGCGCTGGCTGGAGGATCCCAGGATGCTGCAGACGGCCAATGCCGTGACGATCGGGCTGCTGGCCGCGCTGGTGGTGATGAACTCGGTGGGTGACGGGCAGGGACTCCTGCCGGATGCGCGGCTCGGGGCCCTGGTGGCGGCGGCGGTGGCCTTGCTGTTGAGGGCGCCATTCCTCGTGGTGGTGCTCGTCGGGGCCGGGACGGCGGCCGGGTTGCGGCTGCTGGGGTTGCCCTAGGCACGACGTCGGCGCGGAGTCTTCCTGCCGCCGAGACCTCAGTGCCTGGTCGTCAACCCGGATGGAGCCGTGACGACGGCTTCGCGGCTCGCGGGCCAGCGCCGGGACACCTGATATCCCAAGCCCATGAGGGCCAGCGTGGCCGCACAGGCCGCCAGCCAGTAGACCGGATCCGGCAGTTCCTGGAAGAACGGGCGGTACTTGAGGTAGAAGTAGTTGCCATCCGTGAGCCGGTTGACACCCAGGATCGCCACGAAGTAGACGAGGAACCAGCGGTAGGACCGCCATAGTCCCGCCCGCGTGGGCCGCCAGCCCTCGGCGATGCCCGCGTAGATCGGGACCAGGATCGTCACGGCATGACTGATGAGGAAACTCCACCCCATGAGATGGTCCATGGGCTGGATCCGTTGCGGATACAGGAACGTGGCATAGGCATAGAGCCCGAAGTAGAACCCGACCTCCAGCACGGCGTGTTTGCCGGTGATGAGGTAGGCGATGAGGATCAGCGTGGTGACACGAGAGATATGCAGAGGCATCGAATCGCCCCAGTCCCAGCCGGCCACGAAGGCCTGATAGGAGTACAGGCCCACCTGTTGCAGGATGGCCAGCGTCAGCAGTGCCCATCGGAGGTACCCGGCATGGTCCCGGACGGAGCGGCGGAACAGGAGCATCGACACCAGCACCGCGACGACGGTCCCGAGGGCCAGCAGATGGTCCGGGCCGAACAACCGGATGAACGGCGCGTCCGGGTCCATGAACGAGGTCATGGGCACAGATTATCCAGTCCCTCTCGCAACTGGAGGTCAAAAGTGCCCCAACACGCCCGGGAATCGGTGTGTGTCAACCTGTTTGGAGTCAGTGATCGGGTTG
>NZ_JBHTCV010000006.1:0-207650 GCF_042665635.1 Citricoccus sp. GCM10030269
CACCTCCCCGCCCCCACCCCACTCACTACGGGGCGCAAAGTGACCTCACCCCCACCAAAGTGGTGTGGTCAGGTCACTTTGCGCCTGGTGGTACCGAACCACCTCAGACGACCACCTTCCAAGGAGGAAAGATGCTCGAATTCGTGGACACGGCCGCCGAGGCCGTTTCCCGGGTCACCGACGGCGCCACGGTGCTGATCGGTGGATTCGGCAATGCCGGCCAGCCGATGGAATTGATCGATGCCCTGCTGGAGTCAGGCGCGACTGGACTCACGGTCGTGAACAACAACGCCGGACAGGCCGACGCCGGCCTCGCCCTGCTCATCAAGGAGCGTCGGGTGGCCAAGATCATCTGCTCCTTCCCGCGCCAGTCCGATTCCTGGCACTTCGACGAGGCCTACCGCGCCGGGGAGATCGAGTTGGAACTCGTCCCCCAGGGCAACCTGGCCGAGCGCATGCGGGCCGCGGGGGCCGGCATCGGGGGCTTCTTCACCCCCACGGGCTACGGCACCGAGCTCGCCGAGGGCAAGGAGGTGCGCGAGATCGACGGCAAGCATTACGTGCTGGAATCCCCGATCGGCGCCGACTTCGCCCTGATCAAGGCCTACGCGGCGGACCCGTACGGGAACCTCGTGTACCGCAAGACCGCCCGCAACTTCGGTCCGGTCATGGCGACGGCGGCCGAGCACACCATCGTGCAGGTCGACGAGATTCTGGACGAGCCGCTGGACCCCGAGGTCATCGTCACGCCGGGCATCTACACGGACACCGTGGTAGGCATCCCCACCGGCTCCGGTGTGAAACAGCGCGAGGAACGCGAAGCCCTCGCCGCCGGCAAGCCCAAGCCGAGCCTGGCCACCAAGACCGCGGCCGAGCTGGCCGCTGAGAAGTGAGGACGACGATGAGCGAACAGACCCCTCAGCAGAACAGCAGCACCTTCCGCAGCACCGAGACCCCGCTGACCCAGGAGGAATTGGCCCAGGTCATCGCGCAGGACATCGCCCCGGGCTCCTTCGTGAATCTGGGCATCGGTCAGCCCACCACGGTGTCCAACTATCTCTCCCCGGAGCAGCGGGTCACGCTGCACACCGAGAACGGCATGCTCGGCTTCGGGCCCCGCGCCACGGGGGAGCAGGTCGATGAGGATCTCATCAACGCCGGCAAGATCCCGGTGACCGAGCTGCCCGGCGCCTCCTACTTCCATCACGCCGACTCCTTCGCCATGATGCGTGGCGGTCACCTGGACGTGTGCGTTCTGGGTGCCTACCAGGTCTCCGCTCGCGGCGATCTGGCGAACTGGTCCACCGGTAAGCCCGGCGCCATTCCCGCCGTCGGGGGTGCGATGGACCTGGCCATCGGCGCCAAGGACACCTACGTGATGATGGATCTGTTCACGAAGAAGGGCGACCGCAAGGTCATGGCCGAGTGCACCTTCCCGCTGACCGGCGTCGGATGCGTCTCCCGGATCTACTCCGACAAGGCCATCCTGCTGCTGGACGAGTCCGGCATCGTCAAGGTGCGCGAACTGCACGGCATCACCTTCGAGGAACTGCAGGAAAAGCACCCGGACGTCACGTTCGAGCGCGTGGACTGACTCAGCACCGAGAACGACGACGGCCGGCCCGCCCGGCCGTTGCCCGCCGTCACCTGTCTGCATCTGCAAACACGGTTTGTTACCGTCGAAGGGTTGACGGTGCCCACCAGAGGGCACCGCACCCGGGAGCGGACCGAGAACGTCAGCGGTGACGCTGGCATGCGCCGGCGGTGCCGTCGGCGAAGGTCGTGGCCCCGGGTGGATGTGTGGTCCTGATGTTGAGGCCGTGGCGCGTGAACCTGCGCCCGAAGTCGTCTGCCTCCATCAGGATCCATCGATGGATCGAGAACAGGCCGACGACGGCCGGAAGGGTAACTGTGCCTCAACAGCGTATTGCGATGATCGGAGCCGGACCGAGCGGCATGGCGGCACTACGGGCCTTTGAGTCCGCGGAGCGCGCAGGCGACGAGATTCCCGAGGTGGTCTGCTTCGAGAAACAGAGCGACTGGGGAGGACAGTGGAACTACGACTGGCGCAGCGGCATCGACGAGTACGGCGAGCCGGTCCACTCCTCGATGTACCGCAACCTGTGGTCGAACGGCCCCAAGGAGGCGCTCGAGTTCGCGGAGTACACCTTCGACGAGCACTTCGGCCGTCCCATCTCCTCCTATCCGCCGCGTGAGGTCCTCTGGGACTACATCGATGGACGCATCCGCACGTCCAAGGTCAAGGACAAGGTCCGGTTCTCCACGGCGGTGCGGTGGGTGGAACATCACGCGGAAGACGACACTTTCACGGTCACCGTGGAGGACCTCACGACCGGAGTGACCTCATCCTCCGTGTTCGATCAGGTGATCGTGGCCACCGGACACTTCTCCTTCCCGCACGTCCCGGAGATCAAGGGCATCGAGACCTTTCCGGGGATCCTGCAGCACGCCCACGACTTCCGCGGCGCCGAGAAGCTGGCCGACCAGCGCGTACTGCTGGTGGGGGCGTCTTACTCGGCGGAGGACATCGGCGTGCAGTCGTTCAAGATGGGTGCCCGCTCGGTGACCATGAGCTACCGCACCGCGCCCATGGGTTATGCCTGGCCCGAGGGCATGGAGGAACTGCCGTTGA
Organism: Citricoccus sp. GCM10030269; assembly: GCF_042665635.1. NCBI lineage: Bacteria > Bacillati > Actinomycetota > Actinomycetes > Micrococcales > Micrococcaceae > Citricoccus > Citricoccus sp. GCM10030269. Next base: position 2,654 of record NZ_JBHTCV010000006.1, read on the forward strand.
TCGATCGATTCGAGGGCGACACCGCGCACTTTTCGGACGGCCAGACCCGCCAGTTCGATGCCGTGATCCTCTGCACGGGTTACCTGCACAAGTACCCGTTCCTGCCCTCCGACTTGGCGTTGAAATCCAGCAACAACATCTATCCGGCCGGTCTGTACCGGGGCGTGGTCTGGGAGAAGAACCCGCACGTCTACTACCTGGGCGCCCAGGACCAGTGGTTCACCTTCAACATGTTCGACGCCCAGGCCTGGTACGTCCGGGACCTCATCATGGGCCGTGCGACTCTGCCCTCGGCGGAAGAGCGTGCTGAGCACAGGGCGTCCTGGAGCGCCCGCTTCGAGGCTCTCGACGGAGACGCCGATGCGGTGCGGTTCCAGGCCGACTACATCAGGGACCTCATCGAGGCCACCGACTATCCGATGTTCGACCTGGACGAGGTGGTCCGCATCTTCCTGGACTGGAAGAAGGACAAGAAGGAGAACATCCTCACCTACCGGGACATTCCGCACCGCTCGGTGATGACCGGGACGATGGCCGCGGAGCACCACACCGCGTGGCTGTACGAGCTGGACGACTCCCTCGAGCGCTACCTCTCCGTGCCGGAGCAGACCGAGCTCGACGAGCTCATCGCCGGTCCCTCCTCCGGCTCCACCGCCTGACGCAATTTTTGTCTCCCGCCTCGCGGAAGCCCTGCGGGGCGGGAGCTAGAACGCGATCTTCAGCAGGAGGGCGCGCAATTGTTTGCGTTCCCGCGGGGACAGCGTCGCTAGGGTGACATCCTCGGATTCGGCGAGGATCTGGCGGGCCTTCTGGTGCAGTTCGTGGCCGGCTTCCGTCGCGACGATGATCTTGGAACGGCGGTCGCGGGGGTCAGTCTCCCGCTGCACCGCGCCGCGGTCCTCCAGGTTGTCCACGAGGGCCACGATCTGGCTGGGGTCCAGGGCCAGGAACTCGCCCATCTCCCGTTGCGAGGGGTTCAATCCACTCGCGGCCAGCGCCAGGACCGAGGACTGGCGGACCTTGAGGTCCAGGTCGGCCAGCATCTGATTGGCCTGACCCGATCCCCGCCCCCGTGCCCGGGCGATGAGGAAATCGATCTGGCCGGCCAGCTCTGAATCGAGGAAACGCTCGATGCCGTCCATGCCGTCGACAAGCGAAGAAGCCGGGGCGGCCGGGGTGGCTTTGTCAGTGGAAGTAGACATGGATTCTCGCAACCGTTCGTCACATCGTTGATATTTTCAAGTATAGCCCGGGGTCGGTGGCCACACCGCGGCCACCGGGTGTTGCTAGGGAATGTACATCATTGACTTTCTCAACGGTATGGGCTGTCATGGTGATCAGAAGCACTTGATCCCGTAGTGACCCCCAGATCTCAAGGAGAAACCCATGTCCCTGAACGGCAAAGTGGCCATCGTGACCGGATCCGGCGCCGGGCTCGGTCTCGCCTACGCGCAGGAATTGGCCCGTCAAGGCGCCTCCGTCATCATCAACGATGTCAATCAGGAGACTGCTGACGCCGCTGTGTCCTCGATCACCGACGCCGGCGGTCAGGCCGCCGCCGTGGTCGCCCCGGTCGGCTCCACCGAGACGGCGGATCAGCTGGTCAAGACGGCCGTGGACACCTTCGGCGGCCTCGACATCCTGGTGACCAACGCCGGCATCCTCCGGGACAAGTCCCTGCTGAAGATGTCCGACGAGGACTTCGACGCCGTCATCAACGTGCACGTCAAGGGCACCTTCACGTGCGTGCGTTCGGCCTTCGCCTACTTCAAGGAGAACGGTGTGGCCGGCCGGATCGTGACCATCGGCTCGCCGACCGGTCAGCGCGGCAACTTCGGCCAGACGAACTACGCCGCCGCCAAGGCCGGCATTGTGGGCATGGTTCGCACCTGGGCGCTGGAGATGAAGAAGGCGGGCGTCTCCGTCAACGCCGTCATCCCCGTGGCCGCCACCGCCATGACCAAGACCATCCCCTTCTTCCGCGCCGCCGTCGAGGCCGATGAGCGCGGCGAGGCCATGCCCGAGTTCTTCCGCAAGGAACTCGGCTTCGGACCGGCGCAGGACGTGGCCGGCGTCATCGCCTTCTTGTCCTCGGACGCCGCTGCCGGCATCTCCGGCCAGGCCATCGGCGTCGGTGGCGATCGCCTGCAGATCTGGTCCCACCCCGAACCGGCCGTCACCGAATACCACGACGGCGGTTGGGACTACGAGACCATGCTCTCCGAGGGCAAGGCCCTCCTGGAGGCCAACCTCCAGACCGTCGGCGAGAAGATGCCGGAGCTGCCGGCCGAGCTGCAGCCCCAGGACGCCAAGTGAGCGGGGATTCCGTGCGCTACGAATGCGCCGTCGACCCCGGGGCGATCACCGCGGTGGACATGCACGTTCACCTGGAGAAGGACGACCACGGACACGTGTCCATGCCGGACGACGTCATGGAGGCCTCCTCCAAGTACTTCAAGGCGGCCGAGCGGACCCCGTCCGTGGATACGATCGCCGAGACTTACCGCGCTCAGCAGATGGCGGCCGTGGTGTTCACGGTGGACGCCAGCACGCAGATGAAGCACGAGCCGAACTCGATCGACGACCTCGTGGCCGGTTGTGCCCGGAACAACGACGTCCTGATTCCCTTCGGCAGCGTCGACCCCCGCAAGGGTGAAGCCGCCGTGACCGAGGCTCGCCGCCAGGCCGATGAGTTGGGCGTGCGCGGCTTCAAGTTCCATCCCTCCGTCCAGGGCTTCGACCCCACGGACGAACAGTTCGCCCCGCTGTGGGCGGAGCTGGAGCGGATCGGTCTGCCGTGCGTGTTCCACACCGGTCAGAACGGCATGGGTGCCGGCCTGCCCGGCGGTCGCGGAATCAAGCTCAAGTACTCGAATCCGCTGCTGCTGGACGAGGTCGCCGCGGACTACCCGCAGCTGCCGATCATCATGGCCCACCCCTCCGTGCCGTGGCAGGACGAGGCGAACTCGATCGCCACGCACAAGGCCAATGTGTACATCGACCTCTCCGGCTGGTCGCCGAAGTACTTCCCGGAGTCCCTGGTGCGGCAGTCGAACAACGTGCTCTCCCGCAAGGTGCTGTTCGGCACCGACTTCCCGCTGATCACGGCGGAGAAGTGGATGCGCGCCTTCGCCGACCTGCCCATCAAGGATGAGGTGCGGCCGCTGATCCTCAAGGAGAACGCCGTGAAGCTGCTCGGCCTGGGCTCCGCAGAGGCCTCCGGATCCGGTACAGCCTCCGGCTCCGCTGCAGGAAGCGGGGCTTCCGATGCGTGAGCCGGTGACCGGAGCCGTCATCCCCTCGGACCTCTACGGCTTCGCGGAGCGACTGACCGAGGCGGAACGGACCGTGTTGACCGAACTGCGCACGGTGCTGGAGGAGCAGGTGCGTCCGCATCTGAACCAGCACTGGGACGCGGCCACCTTCCCGGACGAGATCCGGCAGCCGCTGCGGGACCTGCGGCTGATGGACCCGCCGGCGCTGAAGGCGGCGGGGGAGCCGGTCCGGGACATTCTGACCGGATTCCGGAACTTCGAGCTGGCCCGGCTGGACCTGAACGTGGGGACTTACGTCAACGCGCAGGCCGGCCTGTTCCGCACCGTCTGTCTGCTGGGTGGATCTCCGGAACAGGCAGAACAGCTCGACGCGCAGATCCGCGACTACACCCTCAATGGCGTCTTCGCGCTGACCGAACCGGACCACGGCTCCGATGTGGCCGGCGGCCTGGCGACCTCGGCTCGGCGCCAATCGGACGGGTCCTGGGTGATCAACGGCGCCAAGCGCTGGATCGGCGGCGCCCTCGAAGCGGACGTCCTGGCCACATTCGCTCGCGATGAGGACGATGGACAGGTCAAGTGCTTCCTGGTGCCGCGCACCGCCGAGGGAATGCACCTGGAGAAGATCCACCACAAGGCCAGTCTGCGCATCATGCAGAACGCGCACATCACCTACACAGACGTGCGCGTGGAGGAGGCCGACCGGCTCCAGGGCATCAGCAGCTTCAAGGACGTCAGCCGGTGCCTGCGCAGCATGCGTTCCGACGTGGCGTGGATGGCCGCCGGGGCTCAGGCCGGGGCCTTCGAGGCGGCGCAGCGGTACGTGCGTCAGCGCGAACAGTTCGGCCGTCCGCTGGCTGGCTTCCAGTTGATCCAGGAGAAGCTCGCGGTGATGCTCGGCAACCTCACCGCTTCGCTGGGCATGGTGGTGCAGCTGACCGAACAGCAGGCCCAGGGCATCTATCGCGACGAGAATTCGGCCCTGGCCAAGATGTTCACTTCATTGCGTCTGCGGGAGACCACCGCCCTGGCCCGCGAGGTCTGTGGCGGCAACGGCATCACGCTCGACACCGACGTCGCGCGCTTCCACGCCGACGCCGAGGCCGTCTACTCCTACGAGGGCACCCACGAGGTCAACGCGCTGATCGTGGGCCGGGCCGTGACCGGCGTCGGCGCCTTCGTCTGAGAGCCGGCACACCACCCAACCGTTATCCGTAGACCATTGCATTTACCAACTATTGTGATGTAGAACACAAGGCAAAGGAGAACCCATGAGTGAATCCAGCACTGAACAGACCGCCCAGGCAGCCGAGGCAGCCAAAACAGTTGTGTCGTTCGAGGACGTCAAGAATCTGGCCGGCCGGGACCTCGGCTACTCGGAGTGGCGAGAGGTGACCCAGGAAATGGTCAACACCTTCGCGGACGCCACGGATGACCACCAGTGGATCCACGTGGACCCCGAGCGTGCCAAAGAGGGCCCGTTCGGCGCCCCCATCGCCCACGGGTTCCTAACGCTGTCCATGATCATCCCGTTCTGGTCCGAGCTGTTCGACGTCACCGGCGTGAAAACCAAGGTCAACTACGGACTGGACAAGGTCCGCTTCACCTCGCCGGTGAAGGTTGGTGCCCGTATCCGCATGCACGGTGTCGTCAAGGAGGTCTCCGAGGTCAAGGGCAACGGCCTGCACCTGGTGACCGACGGCACCATCGAGATCGAAGGCGAGGACCGCCCCGCCGTCGTCGCCACCTTCCTGTCCCGCTTCTACGCCTGACGCACTCGCACTCAGGTCATCGCCGTCCGGTACCCCCACCGGACACGACACCCAGGAGAAATGATGAAGAAGAAGCTCGTATCCTTGATGGCCACCGTCGCCGTCGCGGGCCTGACGCTGACCGGTTGCGGCTCCGGTTCGCCGTCGGGAGGCGGTGAGGGCTCGACGTCGGCCGGAGCCTCGGAAGGCAGCGGCGCCTCCGGAGAGCTCACCCCGGTGACGGTCGGCGTGCTGCCGATCGCCCCGTCCGTGGGCGTGCAGTACGGCATCGAAGAGGGAATCTTCGAAGAGCACGGCTTCGACGTGGAGCTGTCCACCTCGAACGCCGGTGCCGCCATGCTGCCGGCCGTCTCGAATCAGCAGATCACCTTCGGCGTCGGCAACCCGCTGTCCGTGATGACCGCGGTGGACCAGGGCCTCGACATGCGTGTGGTGGCCGGATACTCCAACTCGCTGGCCGAGGGTGATGACATCGCCGGCGTCGTCACCACCAAGGACAGCGGGATCGAGGGCTACGAGGACCTGGAGGGCAAGACCACCGCGATCAATGCTCTGCGCACTCTCGGTGACCTCACGATCATGGCCGATGCCGAGGAGGCCGGAGCGGATCCGGAGAAGCTGAACTTCACGGAGATGCCGTTCCCGGACATGGCGGCCCAGCTGGAACGCGATAACGCGGACGCCATCTGGATTCCGGAGCCGTTCCTCACCAGTGCTCTGGAGAACCCGGACAACTCGCTGGTCGGATATTCGTTCCAGGACGCGATCCCGGGCATGCCCACTATGGTGACCTTCACCTCCGGCGCCTACGCCGAGGAGAACCCTGAGGTCGTCTCGAGGTTCGCCGAGGCCATGACCGAGTCGCTGGCGGCCTCGGAGGAGGACCCGGAGGGCACCCGTGCGCTGTTGCCCGAGTTCATCGATCTGCCCGAAGAGGTCGCTGAGAACCTGAAGATGGAGGAGCTGAGCGGGGAGATCCGCACCGAGCAGCTCAACGAGACGGCAGAGCTGGCGGTGAAGTACGGCTTCATCGAGCAGGCGCCGGACCCGGAGAAGCTCTTCATCCAGTAACGCACGAGACGATCACGCAGTTCTCGTAATCACGCAGTTCGTGATCACGCGGCGGTGCCCCGGGCCATCTGGTCCGGGGCACCGCTCTGTGTGGACTGTGCCAAGGCGCCATTATTGAACAAATCATCTAAATCTCTTGTTGCCACAAGCTACGCCTGAGTAGGATGTAGCTCACATCTCCGGCGCGGAGCTATCCCCAGCCCGCTGCCGAACTCGCACTGTGTGAACCAGGAGCACCGCCATGATGAGGAAAATCCGTATAGCCGCCCTGAGCGCGGCCACTCTGCTCGCGCTGACGGCGTGCGGGTCCGGCTCGCCGTCCGGTGGCGGCGGCAGTTCCGCTGAGGGCGGCGAGTCGGGCGCACAGTCCGGGGAGCTGACCCCCATTGAGGTCGGCGTCATCCCGATCGTGGACGTGGCCCCGATCTACCTGGGCGTGCAGGAGGGCATCTTCGAGAAGCACGGCCTGGACCCCGAACTCACGCTCGCTCAGGGCGGAGCCGCCATCGTTCCGGCCGTCCAGTCCGGTCAGATGGACTTCGGTTTCTCCAATGTCACCTCGTTGATCGTCGGTCGCGACGCCGGCCTGCCTCTGAAGATCGTGGCCACCGGTCCGCAGACCACGGGCAACGCCGAGGACGATTACGCACACGTGATGGTCCCGGAGGACTCGGACGTCACGAGCATGGCTGACCTCGAGGGCCAGAGCATCGCGGTGAACACCCTGAACAACATCAACGACTCCGTGGTGTCCGAGGGTATGAAGCAAGAGGGCGGCGACCCCGAGAGCATCGACTACGTGGAGATGCCCTTCCCGGACATGGTCAGCCAACTCGAGGCCGGCAACGTGGACGCCATCGCGGCCGTCGAGCCCTTCGTGACCCTGGCCGAGGCCGCGGGCGCCAAGCGCGTCTACGCCCAGTACGCCGAGCCAGTGCCGGATCTGTCCATCGCCGGGTACTTCACCACTGACAGCATGATCGAAAGCAACCCGGAGCTCGTGGACTCGTTCCGCGCGGCGATGAAGGAGTCACAGCAGTACGCCACCGATCACCCGGACGAGGCCAAGGCCGTCCTGCCCGAGTACACCTCGCTGGAAGAGGACGTCATCGAGGAGCTGACCATGCCTCGCTTCCCGCAGGAGCACGACGTGGCCTCCCTCGAGCGGATTGCGGAACTCTCGCTGGACTCCGGCCTGATCGACGAGATTCCGCCGACGGAGGACCTCATCGCCGAATAAACGGCCGCATGAGCACGCGATGAGCAGCGCCTCACGCGCATCTCGACCGTGAACGACGCCGGCCCCGCCCAGGTTCGCCTGGGCGGGGCCGGCGTGCGTCCTGGCACCCCCGGATCAGTGACGAATGTCGAGGACAATCATTGAAATACTCAACTGAATACACCACAATGAACGAGAGTGTGGTTCAGCGCACAGCCATTGCCGTGAGGAGTAGACACCCATGAACAATCGTGGAATCGGGGACTGGATCCACCGCCGCCGCGTCAAGTCCGCCGGGCAGACCGCCGTGATCAGCGCGGCCGGTGAATTGACCTATGACGAGTGGGCCGTTCGCATCGATCGCCTGGCTGACGCGCTCGCCGCCCGTGGCGTCCGGCAGGGCGATCGGGTCGCGTACCTGGGCGAGAACTATCCGTCGTTCCTGGAGGCGCTGTTCGCCGTCGGGTCCCTGGGCGGGGTGTTCGTCCCCCTCAACACACGCCTGGCTCCGCCGGAGGTCGCCTTCGCCCTGACCGACTCCGGATCCACGGTGTTGATTGCCTCGGCCACCATGGAACCGCTGGCGGTCTCCGGGAGCCGGGGGACCGACGTCGGGCTGTTGGCTCTGGTGCAGGACGGCACCCCGGTGCCGGCCGAGCGTCAGGATGGCGACCTCGCTCCCGTCGACTATGAAGAGCTGCTGGCCTGCGGCGAGCCGACACGGCCCGACGTGGGCGTGGAACTCGACGACCTCGCCATCATCTTGTACACCTCCGGCACTACGGGCAAGCCGAAGGGCGCCATGCTCACGCACGGCAACCTGACGTGGAACGCGTTCAATGTGCTCACCGATTTCGACATCACCAGCGATGCCGTCGCCCTGATGATCGCGCCGATGTTCCACGTGGCCTCCCTGGGCATGGGTGCGCTGCCGACGCTGCTCAAGGGCGGCACGCTGGTGCTGGAACCCCGCTTTGAGCCGGGCCGGGTGCTGGAGCTGATCGAGCGGCACCGGGCCACCTTCATCTCAGGGGTGCCGACCACCTATCAGATGCTCGCCGAGCACCCGAACTGGGAGAGCGCGGACATCTCCTCGCTGCGTCAGCTCACGTGCGGCGGCTCCGCGGTCCCGCTGCGGGTGCTGGAGGCCTACGAGAAGCGTGGTCTGTCCTTCACCAACGGCTACGGCATGACCGAGACCTCGCCCGGCGCGACCACCCTGCCGGCGAGGTATTCGCGGCCCAAGCAGGGGTCCTCCGGGCTGGCGCATTTCCACACCTTCGTCCGCGTGGTCGACCCGATGGGGGAGCTGTGTGCGCCCGGCGAGGTCGGCGAGGTCCAGGTCCAGGGTCCCAACGTCATCAAGGCCTATTGGAACCGGGAGGACGCCACGGAGGAGTCCTTCGTGGAGGCCGAGGACGGCACCTGGCTCAAGACCGGGGACATGGGCTACCGGGACGAGGACGGTTTCCTGTTCATCTCCGACCGGCTCAAGGACATGATCATCTCCGGTGGTGAGAACATCTATCCCGCCCAGGTGGAGCAAGAGATCGCCCAGATGGACGAGGTGGCCGCCGTCGCGGTGATCGGGGTGCCGAACGAGAAGTGGGGCGAGGTGCCGCGCGCCGTCATCGTGGTCCGTGACGGCCACGAGCTGACCGCCGAGCAGGTCATCAGCTTCCTCAACGGCAAGCTCGCCCGCTACAAGATCCCCAAGTCGGTGGTGTTCACGGACGAGATGCCGCGGACGGCCTCCGGCAAGATCCGCAAGCCGGACCTGCGCAAGCAGTTCGGCACCTGAGCCCGTTCGTTCCCTTTGAAAGGGAAAAGGCGTTCCTCTGTGTGATCTGCGCCTCTAGTGTGGGGCGCACCAGGCTGAGTGAATCCCCCACCAGAATCCGTGGAGCGAGATCCCAGCCAGATCTGGAGGACCACGAATATGTCACAGACTGAAACCCTCGCCCAGGCCATCGAGCGCGTGGGCAACCCCGTCGAGCTGCTGCGGAACCAGGATTGGCCGTCCGCCACGTTCCCGATCACCCCGGAGTTCACCAACTGGCGCGATGAGCAGCGCGCCTGGCGCACCACGGTGGCGATCATGGACCAGTCACACCACATGACCCAGCTGTTCCTGGGTGGCAGTGACCTCATTCCGTTGCTGCAGTCCATCTCGCCGAACACGTTCAAGAACTTCCAGCCCGGCCGAGCCAAGCAGCTCATCTCCGTCAACCAGGACGGCTACCTGATCGGCGACGGGATCCTGTTCTTCAACACCGACGAGCGTGAGGGTCTGGTCCTGGTGGGCCACCACCTGCTCATCGACTGGGTGCGGTTCAACGTGGAGAAGGCCGAGGCCGCCGGCAAGGACGTGCACCACCGCCTGGACCCGAACTCGAACATGCGCTCCGGCCCGCCGACCCTGTACCGCTATGAGCTGCAGGGTCCGGAGGCGGACAAGGTCATGGAGAAGGTCTTCGGCGGCCCGGTTCCGGAGGTGAAGTTCTTCCATATCGCCGATGTCTCGATCGCGGGCAAGAACGTCAAGGCCCTGCGGCATGGCATGGCGGGGCAGCCCGGCTTCGAGTTCTACGGCCCGTGGGAAGACCACGAGGTGGTGCACGCGGCGCTCTTCGAGGCGGGTCAGGAGTTCGGGATCCGGCTGGTGGGCGCCAAAGCGTACTCGAGCTCTCCACTGGAATCCGGCTGGGTCCCGACCCCCTTCCCCGCCATCTTCGGCGAGGACTTCGCTGAGTATCGCGAGTGGCTGCCGGCCGCCCGGGCCGGCTCGATCGGCGGTTCGCTGTACTCGGAGAACATCGAGGACTACTATGCCACCCCGTACGACTTCGGTCTCGGCCGCTCCGTACGGTTCGACCACGACTTCCACGGCCGCGAGGCCTTGGAGAAGCATGCGGAGAACCAGACCCGGCGCAAGGTCACGCTGTTGTGGAACGCCGACGACGTCGCCTCCGTGGTGAAGTCACAGGTGGAGGACGGCACTCCGGCCAAGTACCTCGACTTCCCGAAGGGCCGCTATGGCCTCTATCAGATGGACGAGGTGGTCCAGGGCGGCGAGGCTGTGGGTATCTCGACCGACGCCGGCTACGTCGCCTACCCGCAGCTGTACATGTCCCTGGCCACGCTGAACGCGGACATCCCGGACGGCACCGAGGTCGACGTCGTCTGGGGCGAGAACCCGGTCTCCCGCAAGCCGCAGGTCGACCAGAACCACCGGCAGGTGAAGATCCGTGCGACCGTGGCTCCGGCGCCGTACCAGGAGTATGCGCGGACCACTTACCGCGCGAACGGTTGAGTCGGGTGCGCTGAGTCAGGTGCGCTGAATCAGGTGGCGGGGCCCGACGTCGGTCCCGTCGCCTGATGCTGGCTCAGCGTCCGTTCCAGCCCCGTCGTCCGAAGTGCCCGCAAGGTCCGCAGTACTCGAAGCGTCCGCAGCGCTCGGACCGCCCGCAGCGCTCGAGGCGCCCGCAGTGCCTGTGGACTTCTCGAGACCGTTGGCCTGATCGATCCGGTCCAGCTCGTCCAGCTCGTCCAGCAGTTTCAGCCCGCGGTCAGCCCAGGCCAGCTCGGCGTCAGCGCGGGCCACGAGGCCCTCATAGGTGAACTTCTTGAAGGCCGTGGAGCGGCGGTGCTGGGAGACCGGAACGGACTCGAGACGCCGGTTCAGGGTCTCGGACGTGCCCGCCACGACCTCGTCGATCTGCTGTTGCCACATGCTGCGGATCTGCTGAATGTGGTCTCGATAGGCGGCGAGTTGGGCCCGAGCCCGGTCAGGGCTCGCGTATTCGAAGTAGGCGGCGCGGAGGTGCATGGGATCGCGGTCGCGGGTCCACTGCAGATCGGACTCCATCCATTCGCCGAAGGCCTGCCGGCCCTTGTCCGTGATGGTGTACTCGATCTTGCGGCCCTTGCGTCCCCACGGGACTTCCTCGGATTCCAGCAGTCCGTCCTGCAGCATCCGGCGCAACTCCGGGTAGATCTGGGAGTCCGGCGCGTGCCACACGTTGCCCACCGAGGACCCGAAGCGCTTGGCCAGGTCATAACCGGTCATCGGCTCCACGGTGAGGAGTGCCAGCAGCGCGTTGCGCAGGGACATGCAGTCGATCCTTCCTGCCGGACGCTTCGGCGGTGTTCTGCGACCGAGGCGCGAGGGTGATCCACACCACTGTATCGGCCACAGGCCGAAATCACTATGGGGATAGTGGTTGTGACGTGTCGGCAGATGAGCCGGCTGGTTCGGTGACGGAGCCCTGGGAGCCCTCGGAGCCCTCGGTCACACCCTGGGAGCCTTCGGCCGCACCCTCGGTGGGCTCGGGCTGTCGCGGCGGAGTGGTGATCTCCTCACCCAGCTCCAGATCCGGAATGGCCAAGAGGTCCTCGAGGCGGACCCCATCGACGAGGATCTCCGCGTTCGGGACGCCCGCCGCGGTGGCCGCGGTCTGATGCAACTGCGCCCGGATGCGGAACGACTCGCACTGGCTGCGCGAGACCACGTCACCGGTCAACTCGACCACGACCGTGTCACCCTCCACCCGGTGCGACACGTAGCGCAGGTCGTCCTCGGAGGGGTCGAGTGAGTTGGTCACGGCTGGGTCGCCATGGCTGTACTGCTCGTCGGAGAGGAGGAATCCGATGGCCGATGCCACCGGATCCTCCGTCTTGACCGGCACGGTTGTGGTCCGCACCAGCAGGTCTTGGCACGCGACCTCGCGACCGGTGGTGTTCGGCGGGTATTCGCCGTTGAGGGCCACGAAGTACAGCGGCAGTTCGGCGAAGCCCTCCGCATCCACGGTCGGCAGCGGATTCCCGTCCTGGTCAGTCGACTCGTCGGGGGAGGGGAAGATCGTGCACCCCGCCAGAACGACGGCGGCCAGCGCCGCTCCGACTCCCGCGGCGGCCCGGCGCGCGTCTGGGCGGCCGGACGAACGGTCCGGTCGGCGTCGGACGGTCATGGAACTCCTGAACTGCTGTGGGTTGGCCTGGACCAGGTCCATCGGGGCGACTCAAGGCCGCCCGGGCTCTGGCAGGTGCCGCTAGGGATCCCACCCATCCTACTCCGGCTCACCCCGGTCAGTGGTTCCGTGTGGCGGTAGGCTTGTTGTATGCCCTTGCGTAACCGTCGTGCTGCCGCCCTGCCTGCCAAACTGAGCCGTTCGTGGCTGCTGGTGAATGCGGCCAAGCCGGAGGATTTCGCCCCGGGACTCGCCTCGGAGGCGGACTCGGTCTTGTTCGACATGGAGGCCGCGGTCCCCGCCAAACAGAAGGACGCTGCCCGGGCGAACGTTATGGAGGCTCTGAACGGCGGCATGTCCGCCTGGGTGCGGATCAATGACATCGGCACGGACGACTGGGCGAAGGACTTGGAGGCACTCTCGGGAGCCGAAGGGTTGCGCGGCGTCATGCTGGCGCTGGCCGAGGAGCCCGAGCAGGTGACTTTGACCGCCATGCGCCTGCGTGCGGGCACCCCCGTGATCGCGCTGATCGAGTCCGCCGTCGGGCTGGACAACGCCACCGCGGTCGCGAAGGCCCCCGGCACCTTTCGCCTGGCCTTCGGCACCAACGACTTCCGCAAGGACACCGGCATCTCCGACGATCCGATGGCCATGGCCTATGCGCGTTCCCGCCTGGTCATCGCCTCGAGGGTGGGCAAGCTGCCCGGAGCGATCGATGGTCCTCCCGGCGTCGCCGACCCCAATGACGCGGTGGTGGAGACCTCCCGGACCACTCAGTCCATGGGCATGACCGGTCGGCTCTGCCTGAACCGTGAGCAGGTCGATTCGATCAACCTGGCCCTGTCACCGTCGGAGGACGAGGTCGCCTGGGCCGTGGATATGCTCCAGGCTCATGAGGCCGGAGCCTCGGTGGGGGATGGCTCCTACCTGCCCCGTTTGGCCCGTGCTCAGAAGATCGCCGACCTGGCGGACTCGTACGGCCTCTGGAACGCGTGACCGGGTAGATTTCTCCCGTGTACCGGCGTGGACCATTCCCTCGTGGTCAGTCCCGCCGTGAGTCACCCCGCCAGTCATTCCCGCCAGTCATTCCCGCCAGTCAGCTTCTGAAGGAACACCATGAACAGCACTCCCGAGTCCTCTACCGACTCCTACTCTCCTGACGTCTCCACTCCTGCCCCGGGATCGATCAGCGATTCGGGTCAGGGCTCGCCCCGCACCGGCACCGCCCGCGTCAAGCGCGGATTCGCGGACATGCTCAAGGGCGGGGTCATTATGGACGTGGTGACCGCCGAACAGGCGAAGATCGCCGAGGACGCCGGCGCCGTGGCCGTGATGGCACTCGAGCGCGTCCCTGCCGATATCCGCGCCCAGGGCGGCGTGGCCCGGATGTCCGATCCGGACCTGATCGACGGGATCATCGATGCCGTCTCCATTCCAGTCATGGCCAAATCGCGCATCGGTCATTTCGTTGAGGCCCAGATCCTCGAGGCGCTGAAGGTCGACTACATCGACGAGTCCGAGGTGCTGTCCCCGGCCGACTACGTCAACCACATCGACAAGTGGGACTTCACCGTTCCCTTCGTCTGCGGCGCCACCAACCTCGGCGAGGCCCTGCGCCGGATCACCGAGGGAGCGGCGATGATCCGTTCCAAGGGCGAGGCCGGCACCGGCGACGTCTCCGAGGCCGTCAAGCACATCCGCACCATCCGCGGGGAGATCGCCCGGCTCTCCGCGCTGTCCAAAGACGAGCTGTACGTCGCCGCCAAGGAACTGCAGGCACCCTACGAGCTGGTGGCCGAGGTCGCCCGCGAGGGCAAGCTGCCCGTGGTGCTCTTCACCGCCGGCGGTGTGGCCACTCCGGCCGACGCCGCGCTGATGATGCAGCTGGGTGCCGACGGGGTGTTCGTCGGCTCCGGCATCTTCAAGTCCGGCGACCCTGCCGGGCGGGCGGCTGCCATCGTGCGCGCCACGGCCCAGTACAACGACGCCGGCGCCGTCGCCGAGGCCTCGCGCGGTCTGGGTGAGGCCATGGTCGGCATCAACGTCGGCGATCTGGCCGCCCCGCACCGGCTCGCCGAACGCGGTTGGTAACCCCCACCCCTTCACTTTGCGGGCAGAACGAACCGGTTCGTTCTGCCCGCAAAGTGCTGTGTGGAGGGGGTTGTCGGATGAGGAGTGTGCGATGACGATGACGGGGATCAAGACGACGGGGGATCAGCCTGCCGTCGGGGTGTTCGCTCTGCAGGGAGATGTGGCCGAGCATGAGCGGGTGCTGACCGCGCTCGGCGCGCGGGTCTCGAAAGTCCGCTCCGGATCTGACCTGGAGGGCCTGGACGGACTGATCATCCCGGGGGGAGAGTCCTCCGTGATGGACAAGCTCTCCCGGCTGCTGGGTCTGGCTCCGGCCATCCAGTCGGCCGTCGCCGACGGCCTGCCCGTGTATGGCACCTGCGCCGGGATGATCATGCTGGCGGACCGCATCGCCAATCCGATCACCGGTCAGCAGAGCCTGGGCGGACTGGACATCACCGTCCGGCGCAACGCCTTCGGCTCCCAGGTGGAGTCCTTCGAGACCTCACTCGGGGTGGACGAAGTGTCCGACAAACTGGTGCACGCGGTGTTCATCCGGGCCCCCGCGGTGACCCAGTCAGGCCCGGAGGTGCAGGTGCTGACCCGCGTGGAGACCGGCGAGCCCGTGGCGGTGCGCCAGGGCAACCTGCTGGCCACCAGCTTCCACCCCGAGGTCACCGGCGACTGGTCCTTCCACCGGTACTTCCTCGAGCGAATCGTCGCCGCCCGCGGATAACCCGCGAATAGCCTGCCGCTACAGTTCCCCGATCACGCGGTCCCGGTCCGCGAACTGCCGGCGAGTGACGTCAGCCTCTGGAGCCATCCGGTCGGAAGCGTGTACGGCACCGGGATGCAGGTGGAACTCCACGTCCACGTCATGCCGGGCGAGCAGGGCCGCGTAGGCCAGCGACTCATCGCGGAGGATGTCCGCCCCACCGACCTCGATGTACGCCGGAGCCAGTCCCGTGGCGTCCTGCAGGCGGGCCGGGGCGATTGTGGCCGGCACCTCCGGTCCGCCGCGAGCGTCCCCGAGCAGGGCATCCCAGGCGGTGGTGTTGTTCTCGTAGGTCCACAGTGCGGTGGGCGCCAAGGCCGGGTCCGGCTCGGTGTTGCGGTCGTCCAGCATCGGATAGACGAGGATCTGGCGAGCCAAGTCCACGCCGCGGTCCCGAGCCAGAACGGCGACGCCGGCCGCCAGGGTCCCGCCCGCGCTGTCACCCATCACCGCTACCCGGCCGGGGTCAACGCTGAGTTCGGCGGCGTGGTCGAGGAGCCATGCGAGCCCGGCCCAGGAATCCTCCATGGGAGTAGACCACGCCGCCTCCGGAGTGCGCCGGTAGTCGACGGAGAGAAACGGGACGCCGGTGCGCTCCACGTAAGCGGCCACGAAGGAGTCATACAGATCAACGCTGGCGCCCATCATGCCGCCGCCGTGCAGGTAAACAATGGCTGATCCCGGGCGGGAATCCCGGTGCTGGTACAGGCGGGCGGGAACGGCCGTGCCGTCCGCGGAGACGGCGGATACCTCGGTGCGCTCGACGTGCGGGGCCGGAGCATCGGCTTGAGCCACGCCGGTGTAGATGCCGATGAACATCTCCCGCAGCGCCAGGGCGTCTCCGGGCGGCGGGGGTTCCGAGTCGGGGATGGCCTCCAAGGCTTGGAGAATCTCTGGATTGATCTTCACGCTGCGTTCCTCTCGTGTCGGAAATGAAAACCGGGATACCCCGCCGCCGCGGCCCGTTCCACGATGTCCCGGTATCCGGGGACTCCTCCCGCATAGGGCATGAACACGCGGGGTTTGCCGGGGACGTTGGCGCCCAGGTACCAGGAGGCCGTCGTCGGGAGCAGGGTGGCGTCAGCCACCTCGTTGGCGTGCGCCACCCAGTCTGCCTGTGCCTGTTCCGTCGGTTCGACGACCGTTTGCCCTTGGCGCTTCATCGAACTGAGCAGATCACCGATCCAGGACACATGCTGTTCGATCGACCGGACCACGTTGCTGAGCACCGAGGGGCTGCCTGGTCCGGCGATGTGGAAGAGGTTCGGGAAGCCGTGCACCATGACGCCGTACAGGGTGACCGGACCGGCGGACCAGGCCTCGCGCAGGGTGATCCCGTCCCGGCCCACCGGATTGATGGCCAAGGCCGGACCGGTCAGAGCGTCGAACCCGGTGGCGAACACGATCATGTCCACCTCGATCAGGTCGTCCCCGACCACCACACCCTCGGCCGTCACCCGGTTCAGTGGCCGCTCGCGGGTATCGACCAAGTGGACACTGGGCCGGTTGAACGCCTCATGATAGTCGCTCTCCACCACGATCCGCCGGGCCCCGACCGGATACTCGGGCATCAGCTGGCGGGCGGTCTCCTGGTCCTGGACCGTCTCGGTGATCTTGCGGCGCAGGAAGTCGGCGACGACGTCGTTGGACTCCTGATTGACCAGCACGTCGTCATAGGCGCCCAGGATCGCTGAACCGCCCTGGGCCCAGCGTTCTTCCAGGGCTCGTTCGCGTTCGTCCGGGTCGGCCTCGGCAGCGCTGGGCCCGGCCGAGGGGAAGTCCACGCCGAGAAAAGCCGCCCGGGCGCGCTCGCGGTAACCCTCCAGGTCGCTCAGCAGCTCACGTCGCTCGGTTTCCTGCAGTGGCCGGTTCCGCGCCGGCACCACATAACTGGGCGTGCGCTGCAGCACGTGCAGCTCCGCAGCGTCAGGCGCGATCGCCGAGATGACTTGAGTGCCGGAAGAACTCGTCCCGACGACGGCGACGCGCTTGCCGCGGAAATCCACCGGTTCCTGCGGCCACGCCGCCGTGTGGAATTGCTCCCCCTGGAAGTCCTCCCGTCCGGGAACGTCCGGGAACCTCGGCGCCGAGAGGGCACCGGTGCCCAGGACGACGTGGCGCGCGCGAACGGTACGGGAACCGGCAGCCGTGTGCACGGTCAGGTCCCATAGCTCGGCGGACTCATCGAAGACGGCGGCGGTCACCTGGGCGCCGAGCTCGACCCGGTCCCGCAGGTCGTAGCGGTCCACCACGTGATTCAGATACCGCAAGATCTCCGGCTGCGAGGGGTAGCGCTCGGACCATACCCATTCCCGTTGGAGGTCGTCGTCGAACTCGTAACTGTAATCCAGGCTCGGGAAATCGCACCGGGCCCCGGGATACCGGTTCCAGTACCACGTGCCACCGACCTCACCGCCGGCCTCGAACGCGCGGGCGTCCCACCCGGACTGCCGTGCGCGCTGCAGCATGTGCAGGCCAGCGAAGCCCGCTCCGACGACGGCGACATCGAGAATCTTGTTCGTGCCCACGGCGTCTCCTTCGACTGAGGTGTCCTGTATTCGCTGGTGTTCGCGTTGTTGGCCTCACCCTAGGGACGGTCAAGGAGCGGTGACGTGATCCTCACTGCACGACCCGATGACCGCGGCCGCACGGTGCAGTGTGATGCAAGCCACTGTCTAGACTCGTTCGGGCAGCCATCAACGGTGAGGAGATCTCCGTGGAACGCACCATTGCACCCTCCGAGCACCTCGGACATATCGCAGTGTCCACCGGCCGGGTCAAGGCCAGAGAGCAGTTCGACTATTGGCACAGTCTGCTGGTCCGTCACTACGTGGATGTGGACATCGAGTCCTCGGCCCGATTGACGCCGGAAACCGGGTATTCCGGGCGTATGCACCGCACCGATTTCGGAGGATGCTCGATCGATGAGGTAACGGCCGATCCGATCCGGGTGAACCGCTCGGCTTCCTCCATCCGGCGACACCCGGGCGACTACTACCAGGTGGCGGTGCTGGTGGAAGGCGAAGGCATGGTCATGCAGGACGGTCGGACGGCCCGGCAGAAGGCGCCCGGGGACTTCTTCGTCTTCGACACCGAACGGCCTTACATCTTCGACTTCCTGGGTGGCCGCACCAGACAAGCACTGTTCAAGGTGCCCAAGGAATTGGTGGACGCTGAGCTGCCGGATCTGGGCAGCCTCACCGCCGTCGCGGTCCGGGCCGACCACGGGATCTCGCGACTGGCCTCCCAGCTGCTGCTCTCGTTGTCCCAGAATGACGAGGCCCGCTCCGACCAGGCGTCTTACTCGGCGGTGACGAGCGCCCTCACGCTAGCCGTCACGGCCCTGCGCGAGCAGACTGGTGCCGGCCGGGAACAGCGGCCCGCCGAAGCGCTGCTGGCCGACGCTCGGATGTACATCTCGCGGCACGTGGCCGATCCTCGCGCGGTGACGCCGCGACAGATCGCCTCAGCCGTGAACATTTCGGAGCGCTACCTGTTCAAGCTGTTCGAGCAGGCCGGCACCACTCCGGTGAGATGGGCCCGCGCTTTGCGTCTGGATCGCGCCCACAACCTGCTGGAAGATCCCGCCGGTCACCGGTCCGTCAAAGAGACTGCCCATGCGGTCGGCTTCAGCTCGCCGGCGCACTTCTCACGAGCCTTCACGGCCCGCTTCGGCCAATCGCCCAGCGACGTTCGCGAAGCAGCCCGGAAAGACGCTCGGATCAGTTCTTCTGGCTCATGACGTCTCTGATGGGCGTGCCGTCGACGAGAATCGTGGCGGTGTAGACGCCCGCGTTAGCGATCGCCGTGTTCTCGAGCTGGGCGATGATGCGCGGGTCGTCGCACGTGCCCGCGGAGATCGGCATACCGGAAAGTTCGACGGTCACGGTGTCACCGCTAATGGAAGCGTCCTCGAGGGTGAGCTCGGACTGGTACAGGGCGTTGATGAGCCCGGACTGGCCGACGTCGTACTTCTTCTGGTTCAGCAGTGCCTGAATGGCGGCCTCCACGCGGGAGGGCTCGCCGACCTCGCCGGCTCCGGAGACCTCGGCCGTGGACTCGATGAGGGAGTCACCGCAGCCCGGGAACTCGATCCCGGTGGGCCCCTCGCCGGCCAGGGACACCCAGTAGACGGTGGCTTCAGCGGCCTGCGGGCTCTCGGACGCGGGCGTCGAGGAGGGAGCCGCCGGCGAGGTGGAGGCCGGTGCCGAGCTGGACGGCGACTCGCTCGGAGAGGCGGGGGCCGACGTCGTCGGTTCGGTGGTTTCGGTGGCCGAGGGGCTGCTCGTGGGGCTCTCGGTGGCGCTGGCGGTATCGGAGGCCGTCGGGCTCTCGGAGGGATCGTCTCCACCGGTGCCGCAGGCACTCAGGCCGAGGGTGAGGGTGGCGGCGAGGGCTGCGGTGGCGAGCAAGGGGCGTCGGGCGAGTGATGTCTGGCGCATGCTCTGAGCCTAGACGAGTGCCCGGACGCGAAAAGCCATTCAGGACATCACCACGTCCGACGCCGGCCGGTAGTCCCGCTGCGGGTCCAGTCCCAGCGGTTCGGCCACGGCCTCGGTCACGCCGCGATGGGTGAGGACGCCGTCGTGCGCCGTGAGTCCCTCGCGCAGGCCCTCGTCGGCGGCCAGAGCCTCCCGCCAACCGCGGTCCGCGATCCTCAGGATGTAGGGCAGAGTCGCGTTGGTCAGAGCGGTGGTGGAGGTCTGCGGGACGGCGCCGGGCATGTTCGCCACGCAGTAGTAGATCTGTTCGCCGACCCGGTATGTGGGCTCCTGGTGCGTGGTGGGGCGCGAGTTCTCGAAGCAGCCGCCCTGGTCGATGGCGATGTCCACGAGGACCGATCCCGGGCGCATGGTGGCCACCATCGGAGCCGTGACCAGCTTGGGCGCCGCGGCACCGGGGATCAGCACGGACCCGATGACCAGGTCGGCATCAGCCACCGCCTCGGCGATGTGCAGAGTGGAGGAGGCCAGGGTGCGCAGCCGGCCCCCGTGAACCGAGTCGAGGTACGACAGGCGGTCGAGATTGATGTCCAGCACGGTCACCTCCGCGCCCATGCCCGCGGCGATGACGGCCGCAGCTTCACCCGCGACGCCGGCCCCGATCACCACCACGCGACTGCGCCGGGTGCCCGGGACACCGCTGAGGAGCATGCCCGAGCCGCCCTGAGCCTGGGTCAGATGGTAGGCGCCGGCCATCGGGGCGAGGCGCCCGGCGACCTGGCTCATGGGGGCGAGCAGGGGGAGTGCGTGCGGGAGTGACCGTCCGCGCGTGACGGTCTCGTAGGCGATGGCGGTGGTCCCGGAGTCCAAGACCGCCTGGGTCAGCTGCGGGCTGGCGGCCAGATGCAGGAAGGTGAACAGGGTCTGGCCGCGCCGCATCAGCTGCCGCTCCGGGCCGACGGGTTCCTTGACCTTCAATACCAAGGAGGCCTGCTCCCAGACCTCCTCGGCCGTGGGCGCCAGTCTCGCTCCGGCATCCCGGTAGGCCTGATCCGTGATGCCGGATCCGAGGCCTGCGCCGGACTGGACCAGGACCTCGTGCTCGTGGTGGACGAGTTCGGTGACACCGGCGGGGGTGAGGCCGACGCGGAACTCGTTGTTCTTGATTTCGGTGGGTACGCCGATCAGCATGACTTGACGCTATCGGTTCTCAGGTGTTTCGGGGAGGGGGCCGCCATACTGGACTGGTGGACCCGCAGATCATCACCACCGTTATCGCCGGACTGCTGCTGATCGTGGCCGTGCTCGGCACGATCATCCCGATCCTGCCCGGCTCCATCCTGGCCGTGATCACGCTCATCGGCTGGGCGTGGATCCTCGGTTCGCCCGCCGCCTGGACAGCCGCGATCATCGGGTCCGGGTTGGCGATCGCCGGCCTGAGTGCCTCGGCGGTGCTCACCGGTCGGAAGATGCGACGCGAGGAGATTCCGAACGGGCCTGTCCTCGTCGGCGTGGCCGGGGCCATTGTCGGCATGTTCGTGATCCCCGTGGTGGGGCTTTTCCTCGGCTTCGCCCTCGGCCTGTTCGCCGCTGAACTGACCCGTCGCCGCGACGTCGGCGCCGCCGCCTCATCCTCCTGGGAGGCCCTGAAATCCATGGGCCTGGGCATCCTCGTCGAGTTCGGCTGCGCCTCGCTGGCCGCCTCCTCCTTCGCCCTCGGCACCCTGGTCCACTTCCTCAACCGCTGACCTTTTGCGGGCAGAACGAACCGGTTCGTTCTGCCCGCAAAGTGATGATGCAGTGAGGATGTGAGGCTGGGGAACGACGGCGGCGCGTCACCTGGGGTAGGTGACGCGCCGCCGTCGTTCGTGGGTTGTGGGTGCCGGATCAGATGATGGGGCGACCGGCTTTCTTGGACTCCGACACGTCGCGGATGAAGCCGCGGCCGACGAAGAACAGCACGAGGGCCACGATCACGGGCCACATCAGCACGTACGCGGTCAAAGCGATAGTCATGGTGTTTCCTTTCTCAGGTTCTGTACTGACACTGCTGCTGGTGAGCAGTGATCAATCGCGGTTGGACGTGCCGACGGCGCTCTCGGTCGCCGGTTCGGCATCGATCGGGGACTGGGCGGAGGCAGCCGTCTCGGTGGCCAGCGAGGCGTCCGGATCGAAGTCACCGGTGACGTCCTTGATGGTGTCGAAGTCGAAGTTCTGCTTCGACCGGAAGGACATCAGGTAGCAGACCACGAAGGACACCGCGTAGGCGACCAGCGAGGCCGACAGCACCGTGTAATCACGCAGGAACAGGAACGTGAACGGTGCCGCCACCACGGTGGCCACCACGCCGACGATGATCGCTGGACGCAGACCGAAGAAGCCGAAGGCCATGATGCCGAGCACCACACCGATGCCGATGGTGGCCAGTAGCTTGATGCTGAAGCCGAAGGCTCCGGTGGTCGGGATCCACTCGAAACGGACCGGCAGGAACGCCACGAGCGCGGCCAGCACACTGACGGTGAAGGCCGCGTTGGTGATCTTCGGCCAGTAGAACGAGGCGATGACCGGGAACACCAGGCAACCCCAGAGGGCGCCGACGAACACCAACAGGTCCAGAATGCTGAACTGTGCCGTGGCGAAGTACAGCGCCGCGGCCGTGGCCACGATCATGGTGATGCGGCCGACCCAGAGCATCGTCGCCGGCTTGGCGTTCTTCTTGCCGACCGACTGGCCGTAGACGTCCGCCATGACGATGGAGGACAGGGCCGCGAGATCGGAGTCGGCGGTGGAGGACAGGGCGCCGATGATCATCAGGAACGCCACGCCCAGCAGAATCGGGCCGAGATACGTGCCGGCCATCTGCGGGATGAGGTCGTTGAGGTCCCCGTCCAGTGGCGTCAGGCCCGAGTAGAGGGCCATGACGCCGATCATGCCGATGCCGATCACCGAACCGCCGTAGCCGATGGTCGCGGTGACGAAGGTCGGCTTGATGAGGTCCTCCCGCACCGCGAACAGGCGCTGGGCGATGGTCTGGTTGCCGATCGCGTAGGCCAGCACGGCTGCGATGTAGGGAGCGCCCTGGTTCATGAACGCGTCCGAGGAGAAGAAGTTGCCCTGCTGCGCAGTGACGTTGCCCGCCTCGACGCCGGCCTCGAACATCCCGGGTCCGCCGGCCACGAAGAAGACCACCGGGATGATGACCACGGTGGCGCCGAGCATGAACACGACCTGCACGAAGTCGGTCAGCACGGACGCACGGAAACCCGACCACAGCGTGTACAGCAGGACGCCGGCCGCCACGATCACGATGCCCGCGCCGAAGCTGATCGGAGAGAGCATCGAGATGAGAGCGCCGCCGGCGATGAAGTTGGAGGTCAGGGAGATCAGTGAGCCCAGCACGTTAGAGCCGGCCAGCATCAGCTGGGAGGACCGGCCGTGGCGGGCGTACATGACCTCGGCCAGGGTGTGGGCCTTCGGCGCCACCTTCCGGATGCGCTTACCGAAGGGGTAGATGAAGAGGATCATCAGGGCGCCCCAGAGCCCATAATGGATCGGTCCGGAGATGCCGTAGGTGTAGCCCGCGGTGGCGGAGGCGTACATGGACGACGCCCAGATCCACGTGGCGGTCATGGATGCCGCCGAGATGCCGAATCCGATGTTGTTGCCGGCGGTCATGTAGCCGTCGGCGTTCTCTTTCTTCCGGCCGATGGCCACGGACATCCACATGGTCCCGCCGTAGAAGAGAATCAGCAGCAACACCACTGCCATGACTCCTAGTTGGTTGATTTCCTGAGCGGGTGGCATCCCGTCCCTTTCCGTTGGCGACAAATGACAATGACAACGACCTCGTTCGCGGCGCGCGAGGGTCACTCGCCTACCGCGAAGGGCTGCTGGTCCCGGCCATCAGTGGGTCTTGTAGACCACCACCGGCGGGAGCCCGATTAGCGGGTCTGCGTGCCGCTTGCACGCACCCTGTGGGGCTCACACACACCGGTGCCAGCCAGGTAGCCAGCATTTGAAGCTTCTCACGGTTGCGATTGCAATACCAGTTGGGCCTAGGGCGTGATGTATAAACACGCAGGTCAGGCGCCTGTTTGGTGGACGTCATATAACTGACGGTGGTGTGGGGGTGGAGCGCCGGGGGCGCGCGGTGACGAGCAAACCACCAATAGGCGGTGGCACAGGCAAGAGCGCAGGCGGACGCTCGGGCGATGTCTCAGGTGGCGGCACGGTCAGTGGTGACGCGGCTGAATTCGAGTGTCGACCGGCGTCGGAGTATGATGGCTGAGCGTGTTCCGGCGTCAGCCAGGCACCGCGGGGCCTTAGCTCAGTTGGTAGAGCGTTTCGTTCGCAATGAAAAGGTCAGGGGTTCGATTCCCCTAGGCTCCACTTTTAGTTTTTTATTATCGATCAAGGCAATCCCGAA
Organism: Citricoccus sp. GCM10030269; assembly: GCF_042665635.1. Classification (NCBI taxonomy): domain Bacteria; kingdom Bacillati; phylum Actinomycetota; class Actinomycetes; order Micrococcales; family Micrococcaceae; genus Citricoccus; species Citricoccus sp. GCM10030269. The sequence continues at coordinate 26,674 of NZ_JBHTCV010000006.1, forward strand.
CCCAGAATTTCTGGATTCGGGATTGCTTTTTTAGTGGGCTGAGGACATAGGCGGCCGGTTATGGTGGCTGATCCGGGCCGACGTCGGGCACATCCCGGAGCAAGCTGTCGCAGGGAAGTCCATCCCCTCGGATTACTGAATGCCTGTAACCTGTCATGAGCTACGCGTAATGACAGGTTATGGATCTAACCTGTCATTAGCGCTCCACTATGCCACCTGAGGAGTCGCCTTGCAGACCGATTGGCCGGGACACTCAACTGAGACACTCCCTTGGAGCAGCCAGGGTCGTGGTCCCAAAGAGGACCGCATCTTCTCGGAGTACCAGGCCACCATTCCGCCCTTTATCGCGGGCCTGGATTGGCCCCAGGGCGCTGAGACGAGTGCCCTGTCGGATGAGGCTGTGGCCGCTGTGGTGAGGTTGGACGCGACCGCCGGTCAGGTCCTCGCGCCGCTCACTGGATTCTTGCTGCGCAACGAGGCCCAGTCGTCCTCGAAGATCGAGCGGGTCCAGGCATCCCAGATTGATCTGGCCCGGGCCAGCCTGGGAATCAAAGCCAACGAGGACGCTCGGACGACCGTGGCTGCTGCAGAGGCGATCTCATTGCTGATCAACTCGGTCGCCAACACCGGGATTGTCGATCTCCAGTCCTTGCTCGCCTCGCACTACTCCCTGATGCGTGAAGACAAGATAGATGCCGAGTACGCCGGGAAACTGCGGACCGTGCAGAACTGGATCGGCGGATCTGACTACACCCCCAGGAATGCGATTCACGTCCCGCCGGCCCCAGAGCGGGTGCCCGAACTCATGGACGACCTGGTGGCATTCTGCAATAGGCGGGACCTGCCCGTGATGGCCCAAGCGGCCCTGGCTCACGCCCAGTTCGAGTCCATCCACCCGTTCACGGATGGCAACGGGCGTATCGGCCGCGCACTGATCAATGCTGAGCTGCGCTTCCGGGGAACCACCGGAGCGGCCATCATCCCCCTCGCCTCGGCCTTCGCTGCTCGCAGGCAGTGGTACTTCTCGTTGATCAACGTGTACCGGCAGGGATATGCCGGGTTATTCGTTCAGTACCTGTGCCGCTGTGCGGTGCTGGCGTGCGAGGAGGCCGCTGCATCGGCGGAGACCCTGAGCTCGTTGCCCTCGACCTGGCGCGAGAGCGCCCCGGCTCGAGGCGGATCGGCCGTCGAGAGGATGATCGACGACCTGCTCGACGCGCCCTTGCTGACCATTGAGACCGTGGTGGATCGGCTTGGCGTGTCCAGGACGGCAGCCACGTCGGCGATCTCTCGGCTAGAGGATGCTGGTGTACTTCGATTCGTTGGCCGCGGAAGGCGAGATCAAGCATGGGCCGCCGGAGATGTCTTGGATGAAACGGAGTCGCTCGTGCTGCGGATCGAGGAAGGCCGAGCCAGACTCCTCACCCCGGCGGTTGAGCGCCATCTCATCTCAGAGGGACTCATCGGAGTTTGACCGTCGGTTCGAGCACCGGTGCTGGACTGCTGAAATCAGCGATGGTGCCCATCATGCCGTGTCAGGCCGGTGGCGTTTGATCCGGGTCCATGGCCAACAAAAGTCGGCCGTGGCGCTTCACAGCGGAGCCTACAGCGGATGGCGCTCCCCGGAGTATCAGAGCTACCTTTTCGCGGAAGGGATCGACGACTACGGATCCGAGGCCAAAGCTGCCCAGTGGGTGGCCACGGCGGAGACATCGTCGCATGTCTCGGGCGACGCCGTCGATATCGCGACGTATGACGCGATCTCCTGGATGGCCCAACGCGGTGACGACTATGGGCTCTGCCAGATCTACGGCAACGAGTCCTGGCACTACGAGCTCAGGGCCGAGGCCATCGACAACGGGTGCCCTCCGCGATACGCCGACCCCGCTGACGACCCGCGACTGCAACAGTGACCCCTCCTCACTTTCCGGACAAAAGTGGTGGGTGTGGGTCAGCGATGTGGGTTCAGGTGATCTGGGTTCGGTCGCTCACGGGTCGCTCACCGCGCGCTGTACCAGTCCGGCAGCGGCTCCGGGCCCAGACGCTGGGTGTCTCCCGGCCGAGTCAGAGTGAGTACGGCTCGCATCACCACCGGATGACGCTCCAGCTCGTCCTCGATCGCCTGGATTCTGGTCTGCAACTCGGATTCGCGTGCATCGCCAGTGATATCCACGGAAGCCACGATGAACAGCCGGTTGGCGCCGACCCACTCGGTGTGCAGGAAGCTGACGGCCTCGATGTCGGGGTGGTTCACGAGTCGGTCCAGGATCTCGTGACGGGCCAGGGGAGAGCCGCCTTCGCCGGAGAGGAAGTCGCTGTTGCGCTTGATCAACAACACGGCGACGACTCCGAGCAACAGGCCCACCAGGATTGAACCGACCGCATCCCACATCGCCTGTCCGGTGATCTGGTGCAGGGCGATGCCCGCCGCTGCGATCAGGACGCCCAACAGTGCGCAGAAGTCCTCGGAGAAGACTGCCCGCAGCATCGGATCGGAGGTCGTCTGGATGTACTTCAGGGGTTTGACGCCGCGCTTCTTGGCTCCGCGGACCGCCTGCCTGGTGGCCTGGATGAAGGAGACCCCCTCGAACACGAACGCCATGGCGAGCACGATGTAGGCCCAGGTGTACGAGGTCTCCTCGCTCTCGGCACCGAGCTCCTGGATGCCGTGCCAGACGGACACCCCCGCGCCGACGGCGAACAGGCCGATGGCGGCGAACATCGACCACACGTACCCCGCGCGCCCGTATCCCAGTGGGTGGGAACGATCCGGGGCGCGCCGAGAGCGGCGCTCGCCGATCATCAGGAACACCTGGTTGCCGGTGTCCGCCCAGGAGTGAGCGGCCTCTGCGAGCATCGACGCCGATCCCGTCAGCACGGACACGATGGTCTTCGCGACGGCGATCACCAGGTTCGCGCAGAAGGCGATCAGGACGGTGAGTCCGCTCTCGCCGCCGCCACCCTGTTGACCCGTGTCGCCCGCGTCGGCATTCTCGATGCCCCCGGGCGGGGTGCTGGTGTTGGGCTGTGGTGGCTCGGGGGCGTTCGCGGACTCTGGGGACTCGGTGCGCGTGTTCTCCGTGTTCACGGGTCCATTGTGCGCCGGACAGGCTGGCCGGTCACGGCATCATGACCTGTCAGCTCGAATCCTTGGCGACGGCTCTCTAGGGGGGGCAGGCGCAACCTGCCACGGGATCCCGGAGGTGTCGGCGAGTTCAACCCGTCCATGGTGTGACCTTTTTGACTCATGTTGTTCGGTGATCGAGGTCTCGCCGTTCACAGCGGGATGCCGGCGACGCACACTGAATCCATGACTACTGAAGCCCACGCCGACATCTCCGGGGACCTCGAACGACTGGCGGACGCCGCCGTCGAGAAGGTATCCCGCTGGCTCGAGGCCACCCAACGCTCCGGAGTGAAACCCCACGCCTCCGCCGAGCGGCTTTCCGCCCTCCTGTCCGACCCGCGCGGACTCGACTTCACGGTGGAGTTCGTGGACCGGGTCATCCGCACCGAGGATCCGAAAGCAGCCGCGGAGGCCCTGTCCGAGCTGGGTGAGCTCGCTCCGGACACACTCTCCAAACTAGACCGCGCGCAGATCCAGGCCGGCTCCAAGCTCGGCACGCTGCTGCCCCATGTGGTGGTTCCGGCGGCCCGCACCCGGATGCGATCGATGGTGAGCCACATGGTCGTGGACGCTCGGGACAAGCCGTTTGGCCGCGCGGTCTCCCGGATGAAGAAGGACGGGCATCGCCTCAACATCAATCTCCTCGGCGAGGCCGTCCTCGGTGAGGAGGAGGCGGACAAGCACCTCGAGGACACCCTCCGGCTGCTGCGCCGGGATGACGTGGACTACGTCTCCATCAAGGCCTCGTCCATCGCCTCGCAGATCTCCATGTGGGGCTTCGAAGAGACCGTCGACTACGTGGTCAACCGTCTTGTCCCTCTCTATATCGAAGCGGCGAACGCCCCGGCCGGCTCCAAGTTCGTCAACCTGGACATGGAGGAGTACCGCGATCTGCGCCTGACCATCGCCGTGTTCAAGCGCCTGCTCTCGCTGCCCGAAACGAAGAACTATGAGGCCGGCATCGTGCTGCAGGCCTACCTGCCGGATGCCCTGGCCGCCATGCAGGAGCTCACCGAGTTCGCCAACCAGCGGGTCGCCGAGGGTGGTGCCGGCATCAAGGTCCGGCTCGTCAAGGGCGCCAACCTGGCCCTGGAGCACGTTCACGGAGACGTCCACGACTGGCCGGTCGCCACCTGGGAGTCGAAGAAGGCCACGGACGCCAACTACAAGCGGGTGCTGCACTGGCTGCTCACCCAGGACCGGATGAAGGGCGTGCGTCTTGGCGTCGCCGGCCACAATCTCTTCGACATCGCCTTCGCGCACCTACTCGGCGTCGAACGCGGCGTCTCCGAGCGCCTCGAATTCGAGATGCTCCAGGGCATGGCGACCGAACAGGCCGATGCCGTCAGCGCCGACGTCGGGGATCTGCTGCTGTATGTGCCGGCCGTGCGCCCGGCGGAGTTCGACGTCGCGATCTCGTATCTGGTCCGCCGGCTGGAGGAGAACGCGGCGAGCGAGAACTTCATGTCCGGAATCTTCGATCTCGAGCCTGGCTCGGAGGTTTTCCATCGCGAGGAGTCGCGCTTCCGCAGTTCGGTGGCGTTGCTGGCCGACACCCTGGAGCACGACGGCGAGACCCCGCCTGCCGCTCGGCACCAGCAGGACCGCTTGCAGGAAGAACGGCTCGGCCGCGAACTGCAGGTGGGGGTATCCGGGGTCGCCGAGGATGCGGAGGAAGACGAGGATCCCGACGAGTTGACGGATGAGGTGCCGGAGTTCCGCAACGAACCGGACACCAATCCGGCGCTGGAGGCGAATCAGCGGTGGGCGGAGCAGGTCGTGGAGCGGGCCACTCCGGAATGGCTGGAGCGTCAGGCCGTGCCCGAGCAGCTGGCCGCCGACGACGTCGACGCCTTCGTGGCGCGTGCCCGCTCGGCCGCCGAGCAGTGGGCTGCACGACCGGCTTTGGAGCGGGCCCGTATCCTTTACCGCGCTGCCGACATCATGTCCTCCCGCCGTGGCCACCTGGCCTCGATCGCTGCGGCCGAGGTGGGCAAGTCGGTGGCGCAGTCTGATCCGGAGGTCTCCGAGGCGATCGACTTCATCCGCTATTACGCGCATCGGGCGCTCGAGCTGGAGCAGGTGGACCACGCGCGCTTCTCCCCGGACCGTCTGGTGATGGTCACGCCGCCGTGGAACTTCCCGCTGGCGATTCCCACCGGTGGCACCGTGGCCGCCCTGGCCGTGGGTGCAGCCGTGATTCATAAGCCGTCGAAGCCGACGCCGCACTGCTCGATGGCGCTGTTGGAGTGCCTCTGGGACGGCGGTGTCCCCCGCGATGTGTTGTTCGGCATCTACCCGGATGAGCGGGAGGCCGCGCAGAAGCTGATCGCGCATGACGGGGTGGACCGCGTGATTCTCACTGGTGCCTCCGAGACGGCCGCGCTGTTCCGTTCCTGGAAGCCGGACCTGAACATCAACGCGGAGACCTCCGGCAAAGACGCCATGGTGATCACCCCGGCGGCGGACCGGGACCTGGCCGTCGCGGACCTGGTCTACTCCGCGTTCGGCCATGCCGGGCAGAAGTGCTCGGCCGCGAGCCTGGGCATCCTGGTGGGGTCGGTTGCGACCTCCGAGCGGTTCCGCCGCCAGTTGGTGGATGCGGCGTCCTCGCTGGTGGTCGATTGGCCGCAGAACCTCTTGGCGACCGTCGGCCCGCTGACCGAGTTGCCGAGCGACAAGCTTCAGCGCGCCCTGACCACCCTTGAGCCGGGGGAGTCCTGGCTGCTGGAACCGCAGCAGCTGGACGACACCGGCCGGCTATGGAGCCCCGGGATCAAGACCGGCATCAAGCCCGGAAGCTTCTTCCACTTGACCGAGGTCTTCGGCCCCGTCCTCGGGCTGATGGAGGCCAAGGACCTGGACGAGGCGATCACACTGCAGAACGCCGTGGAGTATGGGCTCACCGGCGGCATTCACTCGCTGGAGACCTCCGAGGTGGAGCAGTGGCTGGAGCAGGTACAGGTGGGCAATGCCTACGTGAACCGTGGCATCACCGGCGCGATTGTGCAGCGGCAGCCGTTCGGCGGCTGGAAGAAGTCGTCCGTGGGGCTCGGCTCCAAGGCCGGCGGACCGAACTACCTGATGCAGTTCGGTCAGTGGTCGAACGATGCTCCGGTTGGTGCTGTTGGTGCTGTTGGTGCTGTTGGTGCTGTTGGTGCTGCGGGCCGTTCGGGTGTTGGTGCCGGGGTTGACGCCGCGACCGGTTCGTTGACGGGCGACGCCGCCCGGCTGCTCAGTGCGGTGCAGGACAAGGGTCTGCTCAGCGACGACGACCTCGCGTGGGTTCGTCTCGCGGTGGCGGATGACGCCCAGTGGTGGGAGCGGGAATTCGGCCACGGTAGCGACAAGACGGGCCTGTCCTCGGAGGCCAACATCTTCCGGTACCTGCCTCAGGACGTCTTGCTGCGCGTCGGTGCCGACGCACCCGCCCGTGAGGTAGCGCGGACACTGGCCGCGGCCGCCGTCCTAGGTGCCGACGTGGAGGTGTCCGTGCACCCGAAGGCGCCGCGTCCCACGCGGAAGGTGCTCAAGGCGCTCGCCGCCGAGCTGCGGCTCAAGCCCGTCAAGGAGAACGACGACGCCTTCGCTCGGGCCGTCGTGGCCGGTGACCACGATCGCGGCGCCGCCCACTCCACCCGGGGGCCCTCCGCCGGCATCCGGGTTCGAGTGCTCGGGACGCTGCCGGAATCGGTTCGGGAAGTGGCCGCTCCGCGACCCGAAGTGGCCCTGCTCGATGACACGGTGACCGCCTCAGGCCGCGTGGAGCTGCGCTATTGGCTCAAGGAGCAGTCCATCTCCATGACCCTGCACCGCTTCGGCAACCCGAGCCGCCGCTTCCATGAGCTGGCAGAGGAGTTGACAAGCTAGCCACTGTCTACTGGCTACTTCATTTCCCGCAATTCGTGCTGATCCTGACCGCTCGCAGTCATAATGACCGCGAGCGGTCAGGATCGGTGCGAACTCTCGCCGGGCGGGGTTCGACGTTACGGGTTAGGGGCGGTAGATCCAGTACTCGGGCCCGAGGCGCTTCTCCAGGTCGTCAAGTGCCTGGAGATTCAACTCGACTGAACGCTCCGGAGTGATCAATTCGCTCTCATCGACTTCTTCGAACGTGATGCTCGTCTTGTCCTCGTAGAGGTTTTCGCCCTTGACTCGTGCGCGTTCGTCAAAGGGCCACAGGAAGACTTGTCGTGATGACAGGTCGTAGTACTGCTCGGGATCGGGGGTCTCGTATCCGAGCGTTGCCAGCGCTTTGCCGGTCCCGACGTAGTGGAAGGTGAGTTCGTCCGCGACGCCCCAATCTGCCACGGCGATCAAGTTGTCGGTGTGGAACATGATCACGTCGGTCGCGGCGTTCCGATAGAAGTCGATCACGGCTTGCTTTCCGTCAATGACGGCAGCGGTGTTTCCCCAATTGACGTGGTAGACGGGGTGGTCGGCCATCATCGTCTCATCGGTGATCTCGTCGATCTTTCCCGCCCCTTCCAGCAGCGCGTGACGCCACCACACCCGCAGGATGTGCTGATGGAAATCATTGGACGTTTCGTCGTGCAACTTCGCTGTCGCATCAAAGCTGTGTTTGATGAGATTCTCGATGCGGTTCATGAATCGCTCTCCAAAGGTCTCGTCGGGTGGCGTTCCCAGAATGCCTGGTGAGCAGGTCAGTGGCTAGACGTTTGCGGGGATTCTCCCGGACCGCCTGACAGTCCGGACCGCGTGTGCCTACGCCGGGCCGGTCTTGTCGGCGCGGTGCCCTCATGGAAGTCTGGACGCATGCCCGCTGCCGCGTCGCCCCAGAGTGCCGTGCCGGTCATCGGACCGGCGGATCACGCCCGTGTGCTGTCCCGAGTCCTACTAGGCCCGGTGATCAAAGGTCCCATCGTGCGCCGGCCGAAAGCGGTGGGCCTGGCCGAACGGTTCGACGCCGATTCCTGGGGCGTGGCCGAGATGCAACGGGTGCGGGCGCGCTACGGAGCCGGCCCGGTCCAGCTCCGGGTGGCCGGCCGCCGCGTCGCACTGTTGCTCGATCCCGAGGACGTGCACCGCGTCCTCAACGAGACCCCCGGCACCTTCTCGCCCGCCTCGCTCGAGAAGCGCGGCGCCCTGAACCACTTCGAGCCGAAAAGCTCCCTCGTCTCGTCCTCTGAGCGGCGAGCGTCCCGCCGGCCCTTCAACGAACAGATCCTGGAGACGGCGCGTCCAATCCACAGCCATGCCCAGGCGATGACGGCCGCCGTCACCGAAGAGGTCTCGGCGTTGTTGGGCCATGCGGACTTCGCCGGAGTCCTGGACTGGGACGCCTTCGCGGTGATGTGGGGGCGCATGGTCAGGCGCATCGTCCTCGGCACCAGCGCCCGTGACGACGAGCAGGTCACCGACGACCTCCGACGCCTCCGCGAACGCGCCAACCTCTCCTACTTCATGCCGCAGAACCGTGGTCTACGTGAGCGTTTCCTGGGTCGCCTTCAGGACTACATCGAGCTGGCTGAGCCCGGCAGTTTGGCGGCCATGGTCGCGCAGGCCGAAACGGCGGACGACATCGCTCCGCACCAACAAATCCCGCAGTGGCTGTTCGCCTTCGACGCCGAGGCGTGGGCGACGTTCCGGGCGCTGTCGCTGCTCACCGCGCACCCAGAGGCTGCCGAGATGGCACGAACGGAGATGGCACAGGCGCCAGATCTGCCCTTCCTGCGGGCCACCGTCTTGGAGTCGCTGCGGCTGTGGCCGACCACTCCGCTAATCCTGAGGGACAGCACCGTCGAAACGCGCTGGCGCAATGGGGTTCTGCCGGCCGGCACGTCGCTGGTCATCTACGCGCCGTTCTTCCACCGCGACGATGAGACCCTGCCCGAGGCCCACCGCTTCAGCCCCGAGCTGTGGCTGCGGGATCGGGACGACACCGACTGGCCCCTCGTGCCCTTCAGTGGCGGCCCCGGAATGTGCCCGGGACGCAACGTCGTCTTGCTGACGTCCAGCATGGTGCTGGGCGAACTGCTGCGCCGGCGCGAGTTCACGGCGCAGAAGCCCCTGAACACCGATCCGCTTCCCGGCACGCTGAGCCCGTTCTCCTCGCGATTCTCCGTCCGGCCCGTATGAGCGGATTGCTGTTCTCGCCCTGACTCTCGCGCAACAGCTCGCCACCTCTAGGCCACCACCAGACCACCACGAGGCAATTCGCACCGATCCTGACCGCTCGCAGTCATGATGACTGCGAGCGGTCAGGATCGACGCGAATTCTGCGCCCGGGCCAAGTAAGCCGAGTAAGCCAAGCCGGCCGGCCGCGACTGCCCGCCCGGCCGCCGTCGGGCTGTCCGCATGTGATCTGGACAACACCACATCGGCTGGGGAATGCTACTAGTCAGTACATTTCGGCGTCTGCAGCGGCCCGTCACGTGCTGTGATCGCGTCAGCATTCCCGACCTGCATAGACCGACATGCCACCGAAAGGACCATCATGAGCGAGGCCTACATCATCGACGCCGTCCGCACTCCCGTGGGCCGGTACCGCAAGGGCCTCGCCGAGGTGCATCCGCTGGACCTGGCGGCCACTCCACTGCGGGCGTTGATCGAGCGGACCGGGGTGGACAGCGAGCTCTACGACGAGGCCATCCTCGGCTGCATCGACCAACTCGGTCCGCAGGCCATGGACATCGCCCGCAACGCGTGGCTGGCCGCTGGCGGATCGGAGGCCGTGCCGGGCACCACCCTGGATCGGCAGTGCGGATCCGGGCAGCAGGCCGTCCACTACGCCGCCCAGGCCGTGATGAGCGGGACGTCGGACCTGGTCATCGCCGGGGGAGTGCAGTCGATGTCCGCCATTCCGCTCTCGCACGCCAACCGTGCCGCCGCCGACCTCGGCTTCCCCGATCCCTTCACCGGATCGCAGGGCTGGGCGCAGCGCTATGGGGATGAGGAGATCTCGCAGTTCCGCGGGGCCGAGATGATGGCCGAACGGTGGGGCTTCAGCCGTCACGAGCTGGAGTCCTTCGCGGTCCGCTCGCATGAGCGTGCCCTGGCCGCCCGCGCTGCCGGTCACTTTGAGCGCGAGATCATCCCCGTGCCCGGCGCGGAGGCAGTCACCGAGGACGAGGGCCCGCGCGAACCGAACCTGGAGAAGATGGCGTCCCTGGACCCGATCGTCCCCGGCGGATTGCACACCGCCGCCAGCGCGTCTCAGATGTCCGACGGCGCCGCCGCTTTGCTGATCGCTTCACCGGCCGCGGTGGAACGGCATGGCCTGACACCCCGCGCCCGCATTCACCACATCTCAGCCCGCGGCGCTGACCCGATCATGATGCTCTCGGCACCGATCCCGGCAACCCGGTACGCGCTCGAGAAGACCGGCCTGAGCCTGGACGACCTCGACCTGGTCGAGATCAACGAGGCCTTCGCCGCCGTCGTGCTGGCGTGGTTCACCGAGACCGGAGCCGACCCGGAGAAGGTCAACGTCAACGGCGGGGCGATCGCCCTGGGCCACCCGATCGGGGCCACCGGCGCCAGGCTGATGACCTCGCTGCTGCACGAACTGGAACGCCGCCAGGGACGGTACGGGCTGCAGACCATGTGCGAAGGCGGCGGCCAGGCCAACGTCACCATCATCGAACGCCTCTAACCTCGTCCCTCACCCCACCCGCCGACTTCGCGTTTTGCGGGCAGAACGGACCGGTTCGTTCTGCCCGCAAAACGAGGAGAGAGGTGAGGAAGAGGGCACATCTTCCGGGAGGACCACTCCATGACCACTCTTGACTCCACGATGGCTCGGGCCGGCGCGAACACCCTCGGCTCCCTGCTCGCCCGCACCGTGTCCCGCAACCACTGCAACGTCGCGGTGAAGTTCGAGGATCGCCAGTGGACCTACGCCGAGCTGGATCGGGCAGTGCACCGCGTGGCGCACCGCCTGCGGGACACCGGCCTGCCCGACGGCGCCCGCGTGGCCGCCTACGGGCTGAACTCCGACGCCTACGCGATTCTGTTCCTGGCCTGCGCCACGGCCGGCTACGTGCACGTGCCGGTCAACTTCGCGCTCAAGGGCGAGGAACTGGCCTACATCCTCGAGGACTCCGGTGCCGAGCTGCTCGTCGCGAACCCGGAGCTGCTGCCGCGGATTCGCGAGGTCGTGGACCAGGGCGGTGCCGCACAGGTGCGGCATCTCTGGACCTTCTTTCCCGACGCCGGCGCGGAGACCGCCGTTGCCGGTACAGGTGCCGGTGCAGGAGCGGAGACTGCCGGTCTGACGCTGCTGGACACCGCCCTCGATGAGTCGGCCCCCGGCACGCCCTTGGACCTGCCCATCGGCGACGCCGACCTGGTCCAACTGCTCTACACCTCGGGCACCACCTCTGCCCCGAAGGGCGCGATGATGTCTCACCGGGCGCTGACCGCCGAATACGTCTCCGCGATCGTCGCCCTGGATCTGACGGAAGAGGACCGCCCGCTGATCTGCATGCCGCTCTACCACTCGGCAGCCATGCACGCGTTCTTACTCCCGTATCTGGCGCTGGGCGCGACCATCCGGCTGCTGCCCAAACCCGACGTGGCCGCGGTGCTGGAACGGGTGGAGGCCGAGCACATCGGTTCCCTGTTCCTCGCACCCACCGTCTGGGTCCCGCTGTCCGGCCACCCGGACCTGGATACTCGGGACCTGTCGTCGCTGGCCAAGGCCCAATATGGCGCCTCCATCATGCCGGTGACCGTGCTGCAGCGCCTCCGCGATCGGTTCCCGCAGCTGGGCTTCTACAACTGTTTCGGCCAATCCGAGATGGCCCCACTGTGCACCGTGCTGCGTCCGGAAGAGCATGCGGCCCGTCCGGCGTCGTGCGGCCGTCCGGTGCTGTTCGTGGAGACCCGGGTCGTCACCGCTGAGGGCACGCTCGCCGAACCCGGCGAGCCCGGCGAAGTCCAGTACCGGTCGCCACAACTGATGAGCGGCTACTGGAACAAGCCGGAGGCCACATCAGAAGCCTTCGACGACGGCTGGTTCAAGTCGGGCGACCAGGCGACCCAGGACCAGCAGGGTTACCTGCAGATCGTGGACCGGATCAAGGACGTCATCAACACCGGTGGCGTGCTGGTCGCCCCGCGCGAGGTCGAGGACTGCATCTACGAGCTCGAACAGGTCGCGGAGGTCGCGGTGGTGGGGCTGCCGGACGAGCGCTGGGTCGAGGCGGTGACGGCCGTCGTCGTGCTCAAGGAGGGCGCCGAACTGACGGCCGAGACGGTGCGGACGCACGTGAAATCTCGGATCGCCGACTTCAAGGTGCCCAAGCGGGTGGACTTCGTGGCCGAGCTGCCGCGCAACCAGTCCGGCAAGCTGCTCAAGCGGCAGTTGCGGGCCGAACGGACCCCGGAGGGCTGATGAGAGGAGTCGCTCTCCCATGAGGACCGCTGACGGCTCCGAGCCCACGCACTGGTTGCTTCCCATCAACCCGGCTGCCCACGCAGAACACCAGCCCGCGGACTGGCGCGAGCGGTATGACGCCACCGGAGTCTGGAAGGCCATCGGACAGTCCCAGCCGATCGACCGGTGGTGTCTGAACAGTGGATTCCGCACGATGCGACCGGGTGACGTGATCTGGGCCTACCTGTCCCAGCGCCAGGACATCTGCGCGGTGGGCGTCGTGCGGAACATTGCCCACGAGGACGGGTGGATCGTGTACCTCGACTGGGACAGTGAGCGTACCGCGCATCTGTGCCGGGACCCGTTGCCGCGTAGGGCTTTCGGGCAGGTGCCCATGTCGACCTGTCGGGCCGACGCGCGCGCCGCTGCGGTGCTCTCGCAGTGGTACGAGGAGACCGGCACTCTGTGGGAGGCCCCAAAGTAACCCGGTCCTGAGCGGCCGGCGTATGCGGTTCTCGTCGACTCAGTCGCGGGATTCTCCTGCGTGGACGGTCTCCCCATTGGTCGGCAGAACCCCGGCGAACGTCAGAGGGATGGCGTGGGCGCGCTCGGGGTCGCGATGGTCCATCGCCTGAACGTGGACGTGGGGTTCGGTGCTATTGCCGGAGTTCCCGCAACCACCGAGCATGTCTCCGGCCTGCACCTGCTGGCCTGGGTGAACCCGGATGCTGCCCTGCCGCAGGTGGCAGAGCGCGACGATGGTGCCGCTGCTTTCGATCAGGACGTGGTTCCCGGCCAGCGCTGTCCAGCCTGCCGCGGCTCGGCGGTGCTGGGTGAGTGCGTAACGGATCGAGGGCACTCCGCGATAGGCGGGATGATCGGGCTCGTGGTCGTGCGCGGCGATGACGACGCCTCCAATGGGTGCCAGGATCGGGCGATCGAAGCCGGAGAACCGGTTGGAGGGCTCGGGTCGCAGGAGCGAGCCGAGAGTCATCGGCGCGGTGCGTCCGGTGTCAGTGACCGGTACGAAGTCGATGGCGTAGGACGTGGCGAGCAAGCGAGTCCCGTGGCTGGGAACCCGGTTCGCCGGGCTGTTCTGGACGAGCCAGCGGCCCGCGAACGGATAGACCAGGTCGATGAAGGTACTGATAGCCCTACCCCTCACGCTTCGGTGCCGGGTACCGGGTACCCGGCACCCGCCTACTGCTGCGGGTTCACCACGCGCATCGCTTCGGTCTCGCCCTCGCGCCACAGGGTGACTCCCTTGGCCTCGGGCAGGTTGGAGGAGCGGAACACGGGGTCCACGCCGGCCTTGCGCTGGTCGCTGTAGTCCTTGAGTAGTTTCACAGCGAGACCACCCAGCGGGATGATGGCGATCAGGTTGATGGTGGCCATGAAGCCCATGAACAGGTCGGCGATGTTCCAGATGAGCGCGACCGAGCCGAGGGCGCCGGCGAACACGCACACCACCACGAGTACGCGGTAGCTCATGATGAAGGGGCGAGCCTTCCGGCCGGCCAGGAACTCGATGTTGGACTCTCCGTAGTAGTAGTTGCCCAAGATCGAGGACCACGCCAAGAAGAAGATCACGGCGGTGAGGAACGGCCCGACCCAGTTGCCCACCTGAGCCTGCAAAGCGGACTGCGTCAGGGAGACACCCTCCACGTTCTCGGAGCCGAACTGCGGGTTGGAGAGCAGGATGATGAAGGCGGTGGCCGAGCAGACGATGATGGTGTCGAAGTAGACGCCGAGCGCCTGCGTCAGGCCCTGCTTGGCCGGGTGCGAGACGGCGGCAGTGGCCGCGGCGTTCGGCACCGAACCCATACCGGCCTCATTGGAGAACAGTCCGCGGCGCATGCCCTGCATCAGCGCCGCGCCGAAGGCGGCACCGGTGATCTGCTCGAAACCGAGGGCATGCCCGACGATCTGAGCGATCATGGCCGGAACCTCAGTGATGTTGATGACCACGACCACCAGAGCGAGCACGATGTAGCAGGTCGCCATCACCGGGACGATCACGTTGGTGACGGCGGAGAGCCGGCGGATGCCGCCGAAGATCACCGCGGCGGTCAACAGCGCGACGACGGCGCCGGTCACCACGGCCACGGTGGGGGAACCACCGAAGTTGCCCTGGGCGGAGTCGCTGATGGAGTTGGACTGCACCGCGTTGAACACGAAGCCGTAGGTGATGGTGATGACCACGGCGAAGATCGCGGCCAGCCACGGTTGCCGCAGGCCGTTGCGGATGTAATAGGCCGGACCGCCGACGAAGCTGTTCTTGCCGCGCTCCTTGTACAGCTGAGCCAGGGAGGACTCCACGAAGGCCGTGGCTCCGCCCATCAGGGCCAGCAGCCACATCCAGAACACCGCGCCCGGACCGCCGATGCTGATGGCCAGTGCGACGCCGGCGACGTTGCCGGTGCCCACACGGGAGGCCGCCGAGACGGTGAACGCCCGGAAGGCCGAGACGCCGTGATCGGAGTTGTCACCGCCGGGGCGCTCCAAGATGCTGCGGAACATCTCGGGCAGGAAGCGCACCTGCACCAGGAAGGTCCGCGCGGAGAAGTAAACGCCGGCGATCACCAGCAGCGCGATAACGAGGTACCAGTACTGGTCGTTGAACGCCAGAATCTGGTCGGCCAGGGAGTCCATGAACTCTTGCATTACCTCAGGGTAATGAACGAAGCCTGATCACCGGGGATTTGAGCGGAATTTAGCGGATCTCAGTCGGCAGAGCGCCCGCACTCCAACTCGTCAAGATCATCCGGCACCAGGAGTTCTCCCGCGAAACCCGTCCCGGCGTCCAGCCAGTGCTGCCGATCCACGGTCCCGGGAACGAGGTGGTGCAGGGCCAGCCGTGGCACACGAGCCTGCTCGGCGACGCGGATCGCATCGGCCACGGAACTGTGCGACTTGTGATGATGCTCCAATGACGCCCGCGAGGTGGCATCCGGGCGCTCCCGGTACTGCCGCTCCATGAACGCGAAGTCCAGCGCCTCGTGCAGCAGCAGTCCGGCGCCGTCGGCCAGTCGCACCAGGTTGTCGGTATAGGCGGTGTCCCCGGAGATGACCACGGCACCACCGTCGGCGCTTTCGTTGGCGCCGGAACCGGCGTCGTCCACAGAATCGGCCCGGACATCGAACCGGAACGCGAAAGCCGGCGCCAGCGGCGGGTGGCGCACCAACACCGCCTTCACGACGACGGCCTCGTCCCGGAGCACCTCGAACGGCTCCATCTCCGGGGCCGGGTTCTCGTTCGGGTGGAACCCGACGCCGGCCGGAAGCTCGATGTCCTGCGCCCGGAAGATCTCGAGGGGACTGGGCCGCAGGGCATCGAGCACCCGGTCATTGATGTCCGTGGCGTGGGCCTCCATCAACTTCTGGACCATCGCCGCGGTCCCCGGCGTCGGTTGGGCGGGGTGGAACGGCTCGGGAACCGTCTCCGCCCGAGGGGATACCGGCGGCAGCATCCCGCGGTCGCCGGGACCGATGATCGGCACCGGGTGACCGCGGCGGTGCTGCAGTGACGCCAGCGAGAACAGCATGACGCCGTTGAGGTCCACCGTGTGATCCGAGTGGAGGTGGGTGATGAAGATGCCCTTGAGCTGACCGAGATCCAGCCCGGCCCGGACCACTTGACGGCCGACGCCCTGGCCGCAGTCGACCAGGTAGAACCCGTCGTCCACCACGATCGCCGTGGCAATGCCGGACCGCTCCGTGGTTCGCCAGAATCGCGGACCACCGGCGGTGCCGAGGGCAATGACCCGCATCCCCATCACCTCCGCCATCTACGCGTCCACCTCGCTCTTGGCCTCGCGCTGTGCGTCGTCGGCCGGCTGCTCCAACCGGCCCGCCCGCGAACGACGGCGGATGGCGCGGATGATCTGCGGCCCCACCACGAGCAGCACGGCCAGGGCCATCAGACCCATTGCGATCGGCCGGTCCAGGAAGATGACCAGCGAACCGTCGCCGATGGCCAGCGACCGCCGCAGCTCTCCCTCGACCATCCCGCCGAGCACCAAGCCCAGCACCAGGGGCGCCACGGGGTAATCGAGCTTCTTCATAAACACCCCGAACACGGCCAGCCCGATCGCCAGGAAGGCGTCGAACATCCGGGAGGAGACCGCATAGGCCGCCACGATCGCCACCACCAGCACCACCGGGTACAGGTAGGTGTACTTGATGCGCAGCACCGAGGCGAACACGGGCGCCAGTGGCAGGTTCAGGGCCAACAGCAGGATGTTGCCCACATAGAACGAGGCGATCAGCCCCCACACCAGCTCGCCCTGCTGCTCGAAGAGCTGGGGGCCGGGCTGGATGTCGAACAGGATGAAGGCACCCAACAGGATGGCCGTCGTCGCTGATCCGGGGATGCCCATGGTCAGGGTGGGGATGAAGGCACCGTTGACGGCGGCGTTGTTGGAGGCCTCCGGGGCGGCCACACCGCGGATGTCACCGTGGCCGAACTGGGACTTGTCCTTGGCGATCCGCTGTTCCACGCCGTAGGTGAAGAACGTCGCGAGCGTCGGACCGGCACCGGGCAGGATCCCGATGATGAACCCGAGCAGTCCGCCGCGGCCGATGGAGCCGCTGGCCTTGCGCAGGTCCTTCCGGGACAGGATCATGTCCCGAAAGCGCGTGCGGATCGGCTTCATCTGGCCGGCCGCCCCCTGAGTGGCCAGCTCGGCCAGAGCCACAATACCCACGACGACGGCCACCAGACTCACCCCGGAGTACAGTTCCGAGCGGTCGAAGGCAAAGCGCAGCGTCGAGGTCTGCGAGTCGATGCCGACCATGGCGATCATCGCCCCGACCACCGCCATCAGAATGCCCTTGACCGGGTTCTTGCCGACGATGCCGCCGACCGTGAGCAGGCCGAGGACCATCAGCGCGAACATCTCCGGTGGACCGAAGTTCAGGGAGATCGCCGCGAAGAACGGCGCGAGCACGCTGAGGAAGACCACCGAGATGGTGCCGGCCACGAAGGAGGAGATGGCGGCGATGGCCAGAGCTTGACCGGCTTTGCCCTTCAAGGCCATCTGATGTCCGTCGATCACCGTCACCAGCGCGGCCCCGTCTCCCGGGGTACTGATCAGCACGGCGCTGATGGTGGAGCCGTATTCGGTGCCGTAGTAGAGACCGGCCAGCATGATCAGCGCGGTCACCGGGTCCAGGGTCAGGGTCAGCGGCAGCATGACCGCCACGCCGGACGCCGATCCCATCCCCGGCAGCATGCCGATCACGGTGCCCAGCACCACGCCGAGGAGGCAGAACATCAGGTTCTGCGGTTCCAGGGCGACGCTGAAGCCATGGAGCATGTTCTGCATCAGGTCCATATCAGAGTCCGATCAGGCTGTTGGGGAATCGGACGGAGAGCAGCTGCTGGAAGACCAGCCACAGCATGAGCGCGGTGACCGCCCCCATGATCAGCGCCGGCACGATCTTGAGCTTCTCCACGAGCAGTGCGATCGCGACGACGGCCAGCGGCATCGCGACCAGCATTCCGAGGATCGGGGCCAGCATGAGGCCGACCACCAGGATCAGCAGGATCGTGATCGGCTTGACGGCCTCCCGGATCCCTGGGGCCGCTTCCGCGGAACCCCGCCGGTAGGCCAGGACCTCTTGAGCGAGCAGCACGAGGCAGCCCACGATGAGCAGGATGCCCAGGGCGGCCGGAGCGGCACCGGGACCGAGGGGATTGGTGTCCGCGGAGAGCCCGTAGGAGACGGCCACGCTGACGTAGGCGATGCCCACCGCGATCATGATGACGAGGAAGCCGGCGCCCACGTAGTTCGGACGGACGGGCGGGGCGTGCTCGCGCTGCCCGTCTTCTGCTTCAACACTTCTGTCAGTGGTCATGGCGCTCATTCCATGTTCTCGAGGAGGTCCTGCTCGCTCTCCTCGATGAAGGTGGTCAACTCATCGCCGGTCAGGAACTCGGGGGAGAGGGCGTTCTCCTCGATGTACTGGTCATAGGCGGGGGACTCGGTCCAGGCCTCGATGTTGTCCAGCCAGTAGTCCTTCTGCGCCTGGTCCAGGTCCGGAGCGCCGAAGATGATCCGCCACTGGGTGGAGAACCGCTGGTCGGCGCCGAGGTCACTGGCCAGCGGGACATCGGCCAGCTCGGGGTGCTCGGCCGGTTCGTCGCCGGTGCTGAGCATCACCTCGAGCTCGCCGGCCTCCACCTGGGGCAGGAACTCGGCGGCCTCGAGCACGGCCAGATCGACGTCGCCGGAGAGCACGCCGCGGATCGAATCACCGCCGCCCTCGTAGACCACCGGGTCGAGCGTCATGCCCAGGGAGTCGGAGAGTTGGCGGGTCAACAGGCTGTCCGCCGCGCCCGAGCCGACTTGGGCGACCGTCAGTCCCTCGCCCTTGGCCTGCTCGACCATCTGTTCGGCGGAGTCGAACGCACCGGACTTGGCCACCACGTAGGAGACATCCTCGGCCACCAAGGCCAACTGGGTGTAGTCCTTCCAGGTGTAGCCGACGTCCTGCTCGTTGGGGCGCACGACCATGTTGGAGTAGTTCCCGACGCCGACGATGTCGCCCTTGCCGGGTTCGTCCTTGACGATCAGGACGCCCTCGACGGTGTCGTAGTTCTCGACGACGGTCGAGTCGCCCGTGTGCTCTTCGACGGCTTCGGCGAAGGCGCGCCCGAGGATGTCGCTGCCGCCGCCGGGCTGGGCGCCGACCGCGATCTCGACGGTGCCTTCGGGGCTCCAGGTGCCGTCGTCGTTGGTTCCACCGCCGGAGCTCTGGCCGCACCCGGTCAACAGGAGGGCGGAGGCGGAGAGGGCGGAGACTGAGGTGAGGACTTTGCGGTTCATGATGTTTCCTATCGACAGTGGTGCGGGGTGACGTGGGAGTCAGTCGAGGGCGAGGGAGGATCGCCGGATGGACTCGCCGGCTGACTGCAGCTGAGCGAGTTCGTCGTCCGTCACGGCCGGCAGCTCTGCGCGGACGTGAGGAGTGTTCGGGTCGGTGTTCAGGCGGGTGGGCACGGCCATGAACGTTTCGGGCAGGGCGTCGAGGCCGGCGGTCGAGGCGGTGGTCACCACCGCTTCACCGGCGGCGAGCGAGCGGATCAGATGCATGACGCCGGCTCCGGTGGCCCAACCAGAACTGCGTCCCGGCTTCAGTTGGGACCACCGCTCGAACCAACCGTCGACGTCGGCCCGGATGCGGTCGATCGCCCCGTCCGGCCACTCGACGGGCTCGCCGTCGACGCGGACCGTGGAAAAGATCGGGACTTGGCCCTTGCCGTGTTCGCCCAGCACCATGGCGTCGACCGAGGTGACCTCGGTGCCAAGCTCCTGGGCGATGGCCCGGCGCAGTCGAGCGGAGTCGTTCAGGGCGTAGCCGATCAGTCGGCCGGGGGCGAAGCCGTGGGTGCGGGCCAGCCAGTCCGCCAGGATGTCGACGGGGTTGGTCAGCAACAGCACCACAGCTTGGTCGCCGGCTTGGCCACCGCCCTGGTCGCCGGCCTCGCGGTGGATCTGCTCGGCCAGTGAGTCCAGCAGCTGCGCGTTGTTGGCCAGGAACGCCCGGCGGTCCCCGTCCGGGGTCTCCGGCAGGGAGGCGGCGACGATCACCAGATCCACCGGTTCCGGTGGCGGACCGCTCAGGACCCGTGGCCGGGCGATCCCGAGCACGGCCTGAGCATCGGAGAGGTCGATGCGGTGAGCCTCCACGAGATTGTCCCGACGGTCCTGCAGGTAGAGCTCCTGGCCGATGCCCTGGGTGACCAGTTGGGCGGCCACGGAGGAGCCGACCATGCCGGCCGCTCCGATGATGGAGATCCGTGCCGGCCACGCGTTCTGAGAGCTGATCTGGGAGACGTTCTGGCTCATGCGATCCGGTACCTCGCGAAGGCGTCCTCGGTGAACTCGATGCCGTGGCCGGGGGTGGTGGGCACGGCGGCGCGTCCGTGGGAGATCTCGAGGCGGTTGGTGGTGTACGGCTCGAGGAAGGGGAAGTACTCCACGTACACAGTGCTGTTGGTGGCGGCGGCCAGGTGGACGTTGAGGTCGGTCATCAGGTGCGGTGCGAAGCCGACGCCGTGGGATTCGGCGAGGTTCATGATGCGGATCATCTCCGTGATGCCGCCGACCATGCAGACGTTGGGCTGGGCGATGGAGAAGGCGCGCGAGGTGACGTAGTCGACGAACTCGGCGGCACTGCAGTGGTGCTCGCCGCCGACCACGGGCATCGGCAAGTGGTGGGCCAGTTCCACGTGGGACTGCCGGTCGGTGAACAGCACGGGCTCTTCGAACCAGAAGATGTCGTACTCGGCCAACCGGCGGCCCAGGGACAGCGCGGTGGGATAGGTGAGGCGCTCGTTGGCGTCGATCATGATGCGCACGCCGTCGCCGAGGGCCGTGCGGACGGCGGCGATGCGCGCCGGATCGTCTTGCGGGTCCCGGCCGACGCGGATCTTGACGGCGTCGAAGCCCGACTCAACGTACTCCTCGGACAGGCGCACCAGTTCATCCACGGAGAGCCGGCCGCCGGCCTTGCCGGAACCGTAGACGGGGACGTCGTCGGTGAGCTGACCCAGTTCGGCCGCCAGCGAGTTGCCGTGGGACTTGGACTTGAGGTCCCACAGGGCGATGTCGATGCTGGCCATCGCGAAGCGGTTGATGCCGGTGCCCATGCGGTGCGTGAGCTCTTCCATCGAATCCCAGATCCGCTGGGGCTGGGAGGCGTCCCGGCCTAGGATGCTCGGAGCCAGCAGGTCATCGATCAGCGCTTTGACGGAGGTTCCGCCCGCGTGGTCGGTGATGAAGCTGTAGCCCATGCCGGTCAGTCCCTCAGAGTGGACCGTGACGCCGATCAGCTCGTGGTGGGCGTCGTCGAAATCGGCCGTGGCCCGCAGGAAAGGCACCCGGAGGACCCAGGTGTCGATGTTCTCAATCTTCATTCCGCTCATTTCTTGGCATCAAGATGTTCCGTGACGTGGAACAATGGTGTTCGAGGTGGCACAAATGATGGTGTCGTACGTCACAGGCAGTGTCAACAGGTACGGTCAGATTCCCGATCCTGGAGTCGGGGACCGCGCGTTCATGTCAGGAGGGATTCGCATGCAGGTCGTGACCAATGCGCTTCGGGTGGTCGAATGCGTCGTCACTCATCAGCCGGTGGGGGTGTCAGAGATCGCCCGGGAGCTGGAGCTGCCCAAGTCCTCGGTGCAGCGGGCGCTGGAGGTGCTCCAGGAGAACGGCTGGCTGACGCGGGATCGGACCAATCCGCGCCGCTGGGTGCAGACGCCGCGGATCTGGATGCTGGCCCATGCCGGACCGGGCATGGAGATCCGGGAACTCACGTGGGACGTGCAGCAATGGCTCAACGAGAAGACGGACGAGAGCGTTCACGTCACGCATCACCAGGGGGACAACATCGTGGTGGTGGACCGGGTCGAGTCCACCAAATCCATCCGCGTGTTCGACCCGATCGGGACCACCGTGCCGATGCACTTGTCCGGTTCTGGCCGCGCCCTGCTGTCCACGTGGGACCGTGCCGACGTGGAGTCCTACTTGGAGCGTCAGCGGGCCGTGTTGCCCGAAGAGCAGCACCCGGACGAGGAGGCGCTCTTCGCGGAGCTAGAGGAGACGCGCGCTCGCGGATACTCGGTGAACCGGGGCAGTTGGCGCTCAGAAATCTCGGGCGTCGGCGTCGCCCTACGCTTGGACGGCCCGGCAAAACCGGCCGAGTACGGGATTGCCATTGCCATCCCCACGCACCGTTTCGACCCGGACAAAGTCGAGTACTACGGCGAGCTCGTGGAAGAGGGGCGCGATCGCATCCTGGCCGCCGCGGGACTACGGCCGAAGCGGTAATCGATGGGGGCGTCGGCCCCGTCCTCTAGTCGCCTGCCTTACTTCCTTACTTCCGGACTGCTTGCTGCGTCGGGTTGCTCCATCGGAGCCTCGAAGAACTCGAGCTCGTGGCCGGCGGAAACCTCGAACGCCCGCCACATCCGCTCCCGGGTCTTCGGGTCGGCCGACGCCGCGTACGAGCTGACCAGCCGGATGGCCTCCTCCGTCGCCGCGTTGAACGCCGGATCCCCGTAGGTCCGTAACCAGTCGGCGAAGGGGTTCTCCGGCACGGCGTGATCCACCAGCCGGGTGCCGACGTCCATGTAGATCCAGTAGCACGGCAGTACCGCGGCGATCAGCACCCCGTAGTCTCCACGTGCGGCCGTGGCCAGTAGGTGGTTGACGTACGCCGTCGTCGTCGGGCTGGGTTCTGCCTCGGTCAGCGCCTCACCGAGCCAGCTGCCGTGCAGTTCGAGCTCGGCCACGATCGCCCCGTTGGCTCCCTGCGCCCAGAAGGCCTGCTCCGCCGGTGTGGGGGCCAGGGCGCTGGCCGCGGCGAGTGCCCGCGAATAGTCCAGTAGGTACAGCGCGTCCTGGCCCAGGTACCAGGTGAAGGTGTCCCGGTCCAGGGTTCCCTCGGCCAGGCCACGGACAAAGGCGCAACGGTCGACGGCGGCCCGCACCTGCGCGATCTCGTTCCACCACTGGCGGGCGATCGTCTTCGCGTCGGTCGCCACCGGGGTGAGCCCACGGTCCCAGAGTCCGGCGAAGTGATGGATGGGTCCGTGGCCCTGGCCGACGTCGAGCTGGTCTGCCGCGGCAATGGCCTCGGTCAGCCACTGTTTGGCCTGCCGGGCGGCGAGCTCCCAGTCGTCGTACTGCGGGCGCAGGGTGGCCAGTGCGGAGGAGAATGAGCAGCCGGTGCCGTGGGTGTTGTCCGTCTGCACCCGCGCTGCGCTGAACTCGACCGTAGCGCCAGCACCAGTACCGGCTCGGCTGTCCACCAGTGCATCCCGGGACTCGGTGCCCTCCAGATGGCCGCCCTTGGCCAGCACCAACACACCGTGCTGGGACGAGAGCCGCTGCGCCTGCTCGAGGGTCGCTTCCCACGTGGTGGCCGGCTCTTCACCGAGCAGCACGCCCAGCTCGGGGATGTTCGGAGTGACCAGGTCGGCCCGGCCCAGCAGATCCCGGACCGCCTCCTCGGCGTCCTTGTCCAGCAGCCGGTCACCGCTGGTGGCGACCATGACCGGGTCCAGCACCACGATGGGTGGGCGCACTCGATCCAGCCAGTCGGTGACGGCCAGGATGATCTCTCGGCTGGCCAGCATCCCGATCTTCACGGCATCGATGGCCACGTCATCGCTGACCGAGTCGAGTTGCTCGGTGAGGAAGCCGACCGGCGGAACGTGGATGCTCCGCACGCCTTGGGTGTTCTGGGCCGTCATCGCGGTGACCACGGCCATTCCGTAGCCGCCACACGCGGCGATGGACTTCAGGTCCGCCTGGATCCCCGCCCCGCCGGAGGGGTCGGTCCCGGCGATACTCAGCACGCGGAGGATAGCGGTTGCAGGGTCTCGTTGGGCAATGGAGCGTTCAACAGAAAAAGTGCGCGTCATAAGCGCGACATCCCTTCGCTAGTTCTAACTAGATCAGGTTCGACGGGTGTTCTCTCAGCCCCTTTTCGGGGCACCCCGTGTCACGTGGTGTGGTCAGAACTGTAGCGCAGGAAGCCGGTCTACGAGGCCGATCGGCTCGCGCGGGTAGCCTGTCCGTCCGGATCGCGAGACGATTCACCGGCGATCTTCAACACGCGTTCTGGGACCGGTTGCTGCTGCTTCTTGGCGATCGCAATGTAGGCATGGGCAGCAGCACGCCTGTTCCGCAGATAGCGGCCCTGGAGCGCTTCCTTAGACGTCTGCTTGGCCATGTGCAGTCCCGTTCGGTTGAGTGTCGGCGATGTCAACGGCAGATTCGCCTTCTTCATTGTCTACCCCAGAGGGTACTCCCAGCACTACACCGAGGGCATCTAAGGCGAACAATCTCGCTTTTTCGCTCGGCGCGTTCTCACCCAAGTACTCCAACATGATGATGGCTGCATACGCGTCTTGGTCACGCAACAGATTGACGTTGGAATCGTCGTCGTTTACCTCGTCCTCGGTCGACGCGTTGTCGACTTCCACTGCCAGATCAGAAACCGACAGAAGTCGGTCCACAGACCATCGCGCGTTTTCCCACCACTGGGCTTCCAACGACGTCTCGCGCGACGTGTCGGCTGAACGAGTGACTCCTCGGTAGGCGATGGCGGCTGCACCGAGCGCCGCCATGCCGCCGAGCCCCGCGCTGGTGGAGAACGCATAGCCCCATGAGGTCAGGGCATGTAGCGAGATGGGCCACGCAGAGTGCGTCAAGAGTCCAGCCGCCACTCCGATCAGGAACGCGCCGGCAATCCACGTGGGCAGAACCCACGGCCTGGGAAAGCCCACGGAATCGCTAGTCATCGAACCGCCCCTTACCGTGAGGGAATATCGAGAAATTCCAGCGCGCCCTCAACTACGGCCAATCCTGCCAAGCCAAACGGACGAGATAAGGTCCTAGCTCACATCGCGTGGTGTCAACTCTTCCCAAGCCCTGGCCAGCTCTGCGGCAGCGTGCCGCGGGTGCTGCGCCGCGCAGATCCAGGACACGACGGCGGCTCCGTCCAGGCCCGCGGTGCGCAGGCCCGGCAGATCGTCCGGGACCACGCCGCCGATCGCGACGGCGGGCAGGTGGGTGGAGGCGGCGAGCCGCCCGATACGTTCTGCGCCGATGGGTTCTGGCGCGTCGGCCTTGGACACGGTGGTGCGCAGGGCGCCGATGCCGAGGTAGTCCACGCGGGCGTCGCTAGCCTCAGCGGCGGTGATCTGTTCCGGGGTGGCGGCACTGAGCCCGAGGACCGCGTCCGGGCCGATGAGCCGCCGCACATCCTCAACAGGCAGATCGTCTTGACCGACGTGCACTCCGTGGACGCGGGCGCCGCGGTTCCGGGCGGCGAGGTAGACGTCCACACGGTCATTGACCAGCAAGGTCACGTGTTGCGGGAGCACCTCGGACAGTGACTGCAGCAGGTCGACCTGCTGGCGGGCCGGGGTGTTTTTCTCTCGCAACTGCACCGTGGTGACCCCACCGGCGACGGCGGCCGCGACGGTGTCGACGAGTGTCCGCCCGGCGCCGTTGGCCTGGTCGGAATCGGTGACGAGGTAGATGGAGAGATCGATCGGGATCGGGTCATCCGCACCGATAGTCGCATTCATGCCGACCTCCCCGAGGAAGCGCTGGCGGTGTCCATCGTGATCCGGGCCCGTTCGGTGAGGTCCTCGGTGGTGATGGCGTCCAGCGCATCGAGGAAGGCGACAGCGAAAGAGCCCGGTCGCTCCCTCTGCTGGACTGCCAACTCGGCGGCCACCGCGAACACCGTGCATGCGGTCACGGTGGTGGAGAGCCGGTGTTGGTCGGTCGAGGCGAAAGCCGCGACGGCGGCGCCCAGCAGGCAGCCGGCTCCGGTGACCCGGGTGAGCAGTGGATGCCCGTTGTCGATGCGGACTACCGTCTCGCCATCGGTGACGACGTCCACGTCACCCGAGACGGCGACGACCGCACCAGTCCCGTGCGCCAGCTGCAGCGCGCTCGGCAAGGCCTCTTCGGCGCTGTCCGCGGAGTCGACGCCGCGGCCGCCCGCGCCCTCACCGGCCAGAGCCCGGATCTCGGAGGCGTTGCCGCGGATCACGGTGGGGCGGTGGTCCAACAGCTGGTGAGCCAGGGCGGTCCGAACCGGCAGGGCACCCACGGCGACGGGGTCCAGGACCCAGGGAGTGCCGGCGTCGTGGGCCGCGGCCGCTGCTTCCACCATGGCCTCACGCTGTTCGGCGTGCGGAGTGCCGAGATTGATGAGCACCGCGGAGGCGACGCGGGCGAAGGGGCCAGCCTCCGTGGGGACGTCCGTCATGGCAGGAGTGGCGCCGAGGGCGAGCAGGCCGTTGGCCACAAAGTTGACCGTGACGGGATTGGTCAGGCATTGGACCAGGGGCCGGCTGTCCCGAAGTCGGGGGAGCAGTTCCCGGGCGTGGTCGAGCAGTTCAGAGGGTGCAGAAAAATGCGTGCGCGTCATAGGCGCGACATCCCTTCGCTAGTACGAACTAGATCAGGTTCGACGGGTGTTCTCTCAGCCCCGGTGAGGGGCACCCCGTGTCACGTGGTGTGGTGGCTACTGTAGCGCAGCGTCCTCGGCTCGCTACTCCACAGCTAGAGATGGCAGCCACAGGACGATGTCCGGCACCGCGAACAGCAGGATCACCAAGGCGAGCTCGATGAGTACGAACGGCCACACGCCGCGGAAGACCTCACTGGAGCGCAGCCCGGACGTCCCGGCCACCACGAACACGTTGATGCCGACCGGGGGAGTCACCATGCCGATCTCGATCAGCTTGACGATCAGGATGCCCAACCAGACCCCGTCGAAGCCGAACTCCGTGGCCACGGGGTAGATCAGCGGGACCGTGATCACCAGGATGGAGATGGACTCCAGGGCCATGCCCATGGGGATCAGCAGCAGCAACAGCCCTGCCAAGATCGCCCACCCGGGAAGATCCGTGCCGGTGAGGGCGTCACTCAGGTTCTGCGGGACGCGGGCCACCACGAAGAACAGGGACAGCACGGCCGAACCGACGATGATGGCGAACACCATCGACGTGGTCTGAGCCGTCTCCTTGAGAGCCTCGACGAACTGCCGGCCCATGGTGCGTGCCCCGTCGCGGCGGAACTCCAGGACGAGCATCAGGGCGGCGGCGAGGGCACCGATCGCGGCCGACTCCGTGGGGGTGAAGATTCCCGAGTAGATGCCGCCCATGATGATGGCGAACAGGATGGCCAACCGGACCAGCCCGCGGTAGGGGAGTTCGCCCCACGGAATGCGGGAGGGAGCGTGCCGCTGTGCTGCTGCCGCCTCGAGCTCGGCGGGCAAGGTCCCGACGTCGGCGCTTCCGGTGGCGCTTCCGGCGCCGGCACCGCTTCCGGCGCCGGCACCGCTTCCGGTACCGCTTCCGGCGCCGGACGACGTCGTGGCATGGACCTTTGCTGGGGCGCCGGCCGTGATGGTCTGCATTCCGCGGGTCCGGAACTGGATGTAGACCATGTAGGCCAGGGCGGAGAGCACACCGGGTACGATGCCGGCGGCGAGCATCTGGGCAATCGATTCTCCGGAGAGGATTGCGTAGAGGACCAGGAACACGCTCGGCGGGATCATGGCCCCCAAGGTGCCGGCCATGGCCACCAGGGCGCCCGCCAGGCTCGGCGGATAGCCCGCCTTGCGCATCTCGGCGATAGACAAGCGGGACATGGTGGCCGCCGTGCCGATGCTCGAGCCCGAGACCGCGGCGAAGCCGGCACATGCGGCGACCGTGGAGATCCCGAGGCCACCCGGGAAGCGGACGAAGACCCGCCGCGCGACCTCGAACACCTGCCCCGCGATCCGGGCCTTCACTGCGAAGACGCCCATGAGGATGAACATGGGGATGATCGTCAAGGAGAAGTTGGACGTCTGCTCGAACGGCGCGGAGGCCAGCGTCCGCGTCACGAACACCTCGTCGCGCAGCAAAAAGAGGCCGACCGCGCCGGAGGTGGCCAAGGACAGCCAGACGGGCGTGCGGAATGCCAGCAGGATGATCAGCAGAACGATCACCAGCAGGACGATGACATCGTTGCTCATGACCGGTTCTCCTCGAGTGGTGCGCTTTCGTCGATCTGGTCGACCTGGACGGTCTCGTCGACCTCATCGGTTGTCTCGGTGGTGTCCTCTCCGAGTAGGGGTTCGCCGCGGATCAGGAGCACCACGTTGATGAGGGCCACCACTAGGAAGGCCACCAGGCCGATGACCACGAGCCAACGGGCCGGCCACAAGGGCCAGTCCACTAGGCCCTGCCGCAGTTCACCGGACTCGGTGCTTTCCACCGCCCGCTCGAACGTGGCGAGGACGAACCAGGCGGAGATCAGCACGCCGATGACCCAGGCAATGCCGATCAGTATCCGCGAGACCCGTGGGGGCAGGGCCTCGGTCAGCAGGTCCACGGCCACGTGCGCGTTGGTCACCCCGGCGTAGGCCAGCCCGAGGAAGACAGTGGCGACCAGAGCGGTCTCACTCATTTCCAGCAGACCGGGAACGGACCGACCGCCGGTGTTGCGCACGACGACGTCGATGACGATGGCGACCATGATCGCCAGAGTGGACAGGGAGGCCAGGGCGCCGAGCGGGACGGCAATCACCCTGGCGGCTCGCCGCAGGAATCCCGGCCTGCCGGCCGTGGGTGTGGAGTTCATGGAGGACCTTTCTCCAGCAGGTGTGGGCGCCGTAGTCGGCGCCCACACCTCAGGGGAGAGTGAAGGAATCAGGAGCGGTCGGAGCAGACCAGGGACGGGTCCTTCGGGGTCTCACCTTCGAAGGAGGCCATCTTCTCCTTGTAGGCCTCCAGGTATCCTTCGGGGTCCTCGAGACCGGCATCCTCGGCGTCGGAGATCCACTTCTCCTCCGGCTGGGTGCCCAGGGCCTCCTCCCAGCGCTCCGACTCGGCTTCGTCCCACTCCTCGATCTGACCGATGGTCTCGAGGACCGGGTCGCACTGCTCCAGGGTGATCTCCTCGAAGACGGTGGCGACGCCGCCCTCGTTGTACTCCGTGTTGACTTCGTCCACGATCTGCTTGAGGTCATCCGGCAGGGACTCGTAGGTATCAAGGTTCATCCACAGGCCGGTACTGGTGTACTGGCCGAGTCCCGGGTCCGTCCAGTTGGGCAGGATGTCTTTGAGCTGGAAGGACACCAACCCGTCCATGGGGAAGCCGGCCGCGTCGGCGACGCCGCGCTCCACGCCCTCGTAGGTCTCAGGGGCCGTCAGGGCGACATTGCTGCCGCCGGCTGCCTCGATGGCCATCTGGGTGTAAGGTCCGGCCATGCGCCAGCGCTTGCCGGCGATACCGTCCACCGACTCGATGGGTTCCTTACTCCCCAACAGCAGGCGTCCGGCTGGGTTGTGTCCGACCAGCTTGAAGCCGTTACTCTCCCAGAGGCTGGCGGCTCCCTCGTGCTCCGTGCTCAGCTCCCAGACGGCCTGAGTCATCGCCTGGTTGTTCTGCGTGAGGAAGGGAATGCTGACCACAGTGGTTTGCGGGAACAGCTGCGGGGCATAGTCGGCGATCGTCTGGCCGACGTCGGCGCGACCGTCCCGCACGCACTCGGGGATCTCGTCGGCGCTGCAGAGGGAGCCGGCGTAGGAGATGTCGAAGCTCAACCGTCCCTCTGAGCGGTCCTCGATCTCCTGCGTCCAATATTCCATGACGGCCTCGTCCACGCTGTCCGGGTTGGCCCAGGAGGCGACGGTTAGGGTGACCGATTCTTCTCCCTCACCGCCGCCGGAACCTCCGTCGCCGCCGGCACAGGCCGTCAGCAGTAGTCCGGTGGAGGCGAGGCCGGCGAGCGACGCCAGGAGTCGGCGGTTACGAGTGGTGCTTTGGGTGCGATGAGTCTGCATGACGGTGCTCCTTGAGACGGGATCCCGTGGATCGTTGATGACAGCCATGATTGTAGATGACAAGTGATCTATATCACCACAGGTAACGTGGGCCACAGACTTATATTCCCTAGTATGAACTGGATCACTGTCCTGTTCATTGTTCACCTCGACGCCGAAGGACTACATGAGCCGCACGAAGACCCACTCCCGCCGAGTCACCGCACTGGGAGGCCTGGCTGCCCTTGCGCTATTGACCGGTTGCGCGGACCAGTTCCGTGGGACCGCGACCGAACCCGAAGCGGGGCAGGAATCGTCCGCTGACGCGGCGAACGAGGCCGCCGTCGGTGACTCGCGGTTGGACGCCATCAAGGAGTCCGGGTCCCTGGCGGTCTGCACCACCGGTGACTACCCGCCGTTCACAGAGCAGGAGGAGGGGTCCGGCGAGTTCACCGGCATCGACGTGGACATGGCCCGAGACCTTGCCGAGACGCTCGGGGTGGAGGTCGAGTGGGTGAAGACCAGCTGGGAGACGCTGATGGAGGACTACCTGGCGAAGTGCGACATCGCCGTCGGGGGTATCTCGATGAACCCCGAGCGGGCCGAGCAGGTGTTCTTCACCGTCTCGACGCTGGAGGACGGCAAGACGCCGATCGCCCGCTGCGAGGACGTGGAGAAGTACCAGACGGTCGAGGACATCAACCAACCGGATGTTACGTCGATCTTCCCGAAGGGCGGCACCAACGAGAAGTTCGCCCGGGAGCACTACCCCGATGGTGACCTGCAGACTCATGACAACCTGACGATCTTCGATGAGATCGTGGCCGGCCGCGCCGATGTGATGACCACCGATCGCTCCGAGGTGCTCTACATCGACCACGAGTACGAGGAACTCTGCGCGGTGAATCCGGATGAGCCGTTCGACTACTTCCAGAAGGGCTACATGCTCCCGCAGGGCGACGTGGTCTTCAAGCACTACGTGAACCAGTGGCTGGACATCGCCATGAACGATGGCACTTATGACGAGATCGCCAAGCCCTGGATCGGCGATGTGGAATTGGCTCTGGAGGACTGATCCTGCTGGGCTGGCTGGGCTGGCTGAGCTGGCTGGGCCTGCTGAGTCCGCGAGGGCTCGCTGGGATGGGCTTCCCTGGGATGGACAGTGCAAGACCCCGGTCGTTGAACTCTATGCAGTCCGACGACCGGGGTCCTGTGTATGGGTGTCTTACAGACCCGTCTGGCTCACGCCATACTCAGCTTGCTCCGGCGTAAAGCCCTCGAAAACCAGCTGATCGACGAGGCCCTGGCGCGAGAACGCCGTGAAGTCGAGGTAGTTCGCGGCGGACTTGGCAGCCTGTTCATTCCAATCGACCTCGACGCGGTCAACCGCCCAGGTGGCGTCGGCAGCCGAGTAGTCCTCGAACTCCAGCTGTTCGATCAGGCCGGAGCGTGAGAAGGCAGTGAAGCTCAGGTAGTTGGCCGCGGCCCGCAGCGCGTTCTGCTGGCTCGGAGTCCCGGCTTCTTCTGCAGCCTTTTTCTCTTCTGCTGCACGGGCCTCTTCCGACGCCTTGGCCTCGGCTTCGGCCTTCTCGGCGGCCTCGGCTTCTTGTGATGCCTGGGCTTCTGCCTCAGCCTTCTCGGAAGCCTCCGCCTGCTTCGACGCCTGCGCGTCGGCCTCTGCGCGAGCGGATTCCTCTGCTTCCTCCTCGGCCTCGGCACTGGCGGACGCCTCGGCAGCCGGGCTGGTCTCCGCGGTTGCAGGAGAAGTTGTGCTCTGAGAGGGCGTGGCAGCTTCGGTCTCCGGGGTCTCCCCGCCACCAGTGGCGATGCCGACAATGACGAACAGCACCACGACGCCGGCCGGGATGGTGGCGCGCTTCTTCTTGTACCAGGGACGGGCAGCCTTGGCCGCGGCCTTGTGGTCCGACGGGGATCTGCCGCCGTAGTGCTGAGGGTTGTGGGGGAGTGATGACTGGTTCTTGGTCATGGCAAGGTCCTTCATGAGAATCGCTATGGGAAGCGATAGACGGTGAAGCGGTGCCGCGGAGGTGCCCACGGCGCCGTTTTCCGGATGCTGCCGGAACAGAGACCGATGGGAATGACCCGCGTCTCGGCGGGATCGGTCGTGGTCCAGAAGCTAAGGGTGGGGGCGGACACGATAAGGCTGCGTGGAACGACGACCGCAGGTCTAGTCGAACTTTTCGGGCACCCGGCACTGCCGCAGTTCAAATACTCGACGCCTCAGGATTAATTCGCGAGGCCAAGCCTGCGGTTCGAAGACCCCGAAAATCCGGGCGAGAACGACAGCGTGCATTAAGTACTGAATCCCGTCACCTGAAAATCGCCGCGCTTCTGAAGTGCCACCTCGGACTGCGACTGCGCTTCACCTGGAGAGGTAATTTATGGCGGGTTGGGCGCGCGAAGCTAGAAACCGGCTCGTCTTTTCAAACGATCACGAGGTGTATCGGTCGAGAGGTCGTTCGTCAGTCACAGTCTCCGAACATTTGCCTGGTGCTTGGATTACAGGCTTTTCGAGATGTCGTATTCCCAGGTCCATCCGCCTCCACCCATGAACCATGGGCGATGCGCGATCTCCCCCTTGGTATCGCTGACCTCTAGGATCACGCTACCCAATGCCTTCTCTGCAGGTCCGATCTCATAAGGGATTTGCTCGCTCTCATCGAGGCACATTTGCGTTGCCCCTGAGTCGATGGAGTTCATGGTCGTCCCATTGCTGTCGAATCCATGCCAATCAGTCTGGAATAGCAAGCTGGCAGGCGAAGCTCCTATCTGTTCAAACCCTTCACGCATTTCCTTCTTAGTTTCCACTTCGAGGTCGACTTGGAGGAAGTGATTTCCTGTGGCCGGGCCGTCCGCATACTCATTCGTGCAGGCGCCTGGTTTGATGTCGGTCACCTTGAACTGGACGATGTTTGGGGCTTCCGGATCTTCTGGGTTTGCCATTCCTGCGACTTCGCCCACCTCCTTGATGAGGTCTCCGCGGTCGTTCTCGTTCCGAGTGGGCGAAGGACTCGATGTGGGGGTCGCCGATGCGTCGGTGCTAGCCGGTTCGACGGTGAAATTGGTCGGTGTTGGTTGCTGTGACTGACCTCCGGAGCATGCGGTAAGCAGAGCAACCGAGCTGATAGCCATCGCCATCATTTTGGCGCGACGAGTTGAGTACATGAGAAACCCCTTTGGGACTGGTGATGACGCGAGACGGTGATGAAGTCGAACTCAATCCAACCAATGTGAGCGACAAGATAAGGCCATGTCCCATAGGTTCGAGGTGCCTACCGGAGACGGCACCTCTGGCGGTGAAGCCAAGGGCCAACTATCCGCCACAATAGACATCATGACAGCTTCACCGGACACCATCGTCCCCGCAGCCCAAGAACGTCATCCAGTTACGTTTGCGGAGTTGCTGGATCAATTGGTCTATTCGGGACTCAGTGAACAGGAACAGGGCCGTCGGTTTGAGCGACTGGCCAAGCGCTTCCTTGAGGTCGAGCCGAAGTACGCGGACCAGTTCTCAGACGTGTGGTTGTGGAACGAGTGGCCGGGCCGGAATGGCAAGGCCGATACTGGCGTCGACATTGTGGCCAAGGATCGATACACCGGTGAATTGATCGGCATCCAAGCTAAGTTCTATCCGCCGGAGAAGAAACTCCAGAAGGGACAGATCGACTCCTTCTTCACTCAGTTGGGCAAGGTCGACTTTGCCCAAGGCATGGTCGTCAATACTTCGATTGAGTGGTCTAAACATGCTGTCGATGCTCTGAGAGACCAATCAAAACCGGTTGTCACGCTGGGCATCAATGAGCTCACCGACTCGACGGTCGACTGGTCACGTTTCACCTTCGAGAATCCCGAGCAGTTGGTTCAGAGTCCCAAGAAGGAGCTCCGGAAGTACCAGCGTCAGGCTATTCAAGACGTCACCGACGGTTTCCGAGGCCACGATCGGGGTCGCCTCATCATGGCTTGTGGCACAGGAAAGACCTTCACTTCTCTGAAACTGGTGGAGGAAATGGTTCCCATTGGGGGCTCTGTGCTCTTTCTTGTTCCGTCCATTGCCCTGCTTCAGCAGACACTCAACGAATGGACGGCGCAGTCCGAGACGATAATCCGGGCCTTCGCGGTCTGTTCGGATGCCTCGGTCGGCAAGAACCTCAGCGAAGACGTCTCGGCAGTGGAGATCGGCTTTCCGGCCACCACAGACCCGGTGAAGCTAGCAAAACAGTCCAAGATCAGTACCGGGCAGGACGCCGTCACAGTGGTGTTCTCCACCTACCAGTCCATCGACGTCATCACTCAGGCTCAGCAGCTCGGCCTAGCAGAATTCGACCTGGTCATCAGCGACGAAGCTCACCGGACCACTGGCATCACCGAACCGGGACAGGACGGCTCGGCCTTCACGGCGGTCCACGATCCTTCCAAGGTCAAAGCGGCTAAGCGCCTCTACATGACGGCCACTCCTCGTCTCTACGTTCAGGAGGCCAAGGCGAAAGCCGCGCAGGACGACGTCACGGTCTACTCCATGGACGACGAGGAAACCTATGGACCAGAGTTCCACCGTCTCGGGTTCGGCAAGGCCGTCGAACAAGGGCACCTGACCGACTACAAGGTGCTCGTTTTGGCTGTCAATGAAGACGCCGTTTCGTCCTCATTCCAATCGTTGTTTGCCGAGGACTCAGGTCTGAAGTTGGATGACGCAGCCAGGATCGTGGGCTGCTGGAACGGGTTGTCCAAACGCAGCATCGATGGGCAGAGGCTGGACATTCAGGACACGAAGCCGATGAGCCGTGCGGTGGCCTTCGCACGCAACATCAAGGAGTCCAAGCGTCTGGCAGAACAATTCGAGACAATCGGGCGGCAGCTGCTGGCCAACCGGTCCGACGACGAGAAGCCCGGCCTGAAGATGGAGGCCGAACACGTTGACGGAACCCACTCCATGCTGGAACGCACGTCCAAGCTCGACTGGCTGAAAGAGACCACAGACGGCAACACGGTGCGGATCCTGTCCAACGCGAAATGCCTGTCCGAGGGCGTCGACGTTCCCACTTTGGATTCGGTCTTGTTCCTGAATCCCCGCAACTCTCAGGTAGACGTAGTCCAGTCCGTGGGACGAGTGATGCGCAAAGCCGAGGGTAAGGAATACGGGTACATCATTCTGCCGATCGCGGTACCCGCGGACCAAGACCCGGAGACCGCGCTGAACGACAACGCCCGATACAAGGTGGTCTGGGATGTGTTGCAGGCCCTTCGTGCCCATGATGACCGTTTTGAGGCGATGGTCAACAAGATCGACTTGGGTGCGTCCACGGATCGGCTGGACGTCATCACGGTCAATGACCCCTTCAATCCCGACGACGGCGGCGCGCCCGCCGAAGGCGAGGACGCCTCCCACCGTGGCCGCGCCGACGCACTGCTCCATCTGGCCAACGCTGCGGATTGGAAAGACGCGATCTACGCAAGGATGGTCCGCAAGGTGGGGGATCGCCGCTATTGGGAGGATTGGGCGGCGAGCGTCAAGGACATCGCCGACCGGCACATCAGCCGGATCCGCGGCATCCTGAACGGCGAGGACTCCCGACCGCGGGAGGAGTTCGCCGGATTCCTAACCGGGCTGCGCGGAAATCTGAATGAATCGATCACCGAGGACGGCGCGATCGAGATGCTGTCCCAGCACCTGATTACCAAGCCGATCTTCGACGCCCTATTCCAGGACTATGACTTCACGGCACACAATCCGGTCTCCCAGGTGATGGAGTCCATGGTCGAAGTGTTGGAGTCCTACCACCTGGAGTCTGAGGTCGACTCCCTCGAAGATTTTTACCGCGGCGTGCGAATCCGGGCGGAGGGTGTTACTAGCGCCGAGGGTAAGCAAAAGATCATCACCGAGCTCTATGAGCGGTTCTTCAAGCTCGCTTTCCCCCGCACCGCAGAGTCTTTGGGGATCGTCTACACGCCGCTGGAGGTCGTGGACTTCATCATCCGCGCCGTGGACGACGTGCTGCAAAAGGACTTCGGCGTTGGAGTTACCGACGAGGGCGTACACGTGCTCGACCCCTTCACCGGCACCGGGACCTTCATCGTGCGGCTGCTGCAGTCCGGGCGCATCCGCCCCGAGGACCTGCTGCGTAAGTACACCCAGGAGCTGCACGCCAACGAGATCCTGCTGATGGCCTACTACATCGCGGCCCTGAACATCGAGGCCACCTTCCACGGCCTGCAACTCGAACAGCAGAACCCCAACACCCCGGCGCGCGACGCCGGCCCGGTCGCCTCGCCGCACGACGCGGCGGTTCCAGAGGCGGCCGCCGAGCCGGTCGGCTCGGCCGACGGAGTCGGCTACGTGCCCTTCGACGGGATCGTGCTGACTGACACGTTCCAGATGACCGAGGACGGAGACACCCTCGACGACCACGTCTTCATCTCGAACAACGACCGCGTTGTGGCCCAGAACCAACTCGACATCCGTGTCATCATCGGCAACCCGCCCTACTCGGTGGGCCAGACCTCCGGCAATGACAACAACGCGAACCTCAAGTACCCGACGCTGGACGAGTCCATTCGCTCCACCTACGCGGATCGGTCTACCGCGACGAACAAGAACTCCCTCTACGACTCATACATCCGCGCCATCCGCTGGGCCTCCAATCGGATCCTCACCTCGGAACAGGGCGGAGTGGTCTGCTATGTCTCCAACGGCGGGTACATCGACGGGAACACCACCGACGGACTTCGCCTTACCTTGGCCGACGAATTCCACGACATCTACGTCTACAACCTCCGCGGCAACCAGCGCACCGCCGGCGAGCAGAGTCGACGGGAAGGCGGCAAAATCTTCGATGCCGGCTCCCGAGCCACGGTCGCCATCCTGCTGCTAGTCAAGCGTCCCGGCCCGGTGAAGCAGGGGCGACTGCACTACAAAGACATCGGCGACTATCTCAACCGCGACGAGAAGCTACAGCTCGTCGGTGAATCCAACGTGGGCACCCTGGACTGGGACAACATCACCCCCAACGCCGAGGGCGACTGGATTAACCAACGTGACCCCCACTACGAGCAGTACCCGTTCATCGCCGAGAAAGGTGCCAAGGAGGCGATCTTCGAGCTTCATTCGCGCGGCTTGGCGACCGCCCGTGATGCCTGGGTCTATAACTCTTCGGAGCCTAAACTCCGGGCCAATGTGGACCAGATGCTGAACTTCTACAACGCCGAAGTCGACCGGTACGCGTCTCAGGGGCAAGGGGCCAGTGTCGATGGCTTCGTCAGCACCGACCCGACGCAGTTCAGCTGGAACCGAGCCGACCGCGTCCAACTCAAGCGAGGGAACCACTATTCCGTGAGGGACGGTGGATTCCGCAGTGGTGCCTACCGACCATTCAACCGCCAGCATGTCTACTTCGATCGCCAGGCCAACGACATGGTCTACCGGCTCAACGAAATCTTCCCGGACTCAGAATTTGAGAACGTTGGTTTCTACAATGTCGGTAGCGGATCGGCAGTTCCGTTCAGCGTTCTTATGACTGATGTGATTCCCGATCTGCACGTCACAGGAGCGGGCAGTGGTGGTCAGTACTTCGCTCGATACTCCTACGTCGACGCCTCCGTCCAGGGAATCGAAGCCCAGGGCGACCTATTGGCAGAGTCTGGCGTGACAGTGTCGGGTTTCACGAGAGTGGACAACATTACCGACTGGGCGCTGGGGGAGTACCGCGCTGCCTACGGGTCGCAAGTGAGTAAGGACGACATCTTCTACTACGTCTATGGGCTGCTGCATTCGACTGAATACCGGGAACGGTATGCCGCTGACCTGAAGAAGTCGCTGCCGCGCATTCCCCAGGTTCCCGGCCGTGACCGCTTCGAGGCCTTCGCCGAGGCCGGTCGGAAGCTGTCCGCCCTGCACATCGGCTATGAAAAAGTTCAGCCGCACCCTCTGACCGAGGTGGTCTCACCGGTGGCCCCGGAAGATGAGTACGAGCGATTCGCCGTGAAGAAGATGAAGTACGGAGGGAAGTCCGGGGCCTGGGATAAGACGAGGATTCGATACAACGCTTACGTCGACCTCGAAGGCATCCCAGAGGAGGCGCAGCAATACACGCTCGGCTCGCGCTCGGCGCTGGACTGGATCCTGGAGCGGTACCAGGTCAAGAGAGACAAAGCGTCCGGCATAGTTAACGATCCCAACGACTGGTCTCGTGAACACGAACAGCCGAGGTACATCATCGACCTGGTTGGTCGAGTGGTGGCGTTGAGCCTTGAGACGATCGAGATTGTGAATAGCTTGCCTGCCTTGGCCTTGGGCCACGAATGAGAAATGATTGCGCACATGCCTGATCTGAAAGTATTTCGTCTCGCCGATGGACGCGTATCGTCACTGTCGGCCTCGAGTGCAGCACTCGAGAAGGATCTGCAGAAGCTCATCGAGGAGAATATGGGCGCCATCTTC
Organism: Citricoccus sp. GCM10030269; assembly: GCF_042665635.1. Lineage (NCBI taxonomy): Bacteria > Bacillati > Actinomycetota > Actinomycetes > Micrococcales > Micrococcaceae > Citricoccus > Citricoccus sp. GCM10030269. The sequence continues at coordinate 64,949 of NZ_JBHTCV010000006.1, forward strand.
GGCGTCGAGTTTCTCCATAGTGAGTACGTCACTGGCAAGGTCCATGGCGGTCGCATCGACTCCCTTGGAATCGATGAGAACGGTCTGCCTGTCATTCTTGAGTACAAGCGCCACCGGAATGAGAATGTCATCAACCAGGGTTTGTATTACCTCGACTGGCTGATGGACCATCGTGGAGATTTTCAACTGTTGGTACAGCAGAAGCTGGGGCATGAGCGCGCTGGCAATATCGATTGGAGCGAGCCGCGGCTGATCTGCGTGGCCAACTCGTTCACGAGGTACGACGAGCACGCGGTGAAGCAGATCGATCGGAGCATTCAACTTGTTCGCTACCAGTACTACGGCGACGATCTTCTTGCAGTGGAACTGATCACGACGACCGAGAAATCGACGTCCGCTACGTCGGTCGCCCCCGTGGAACCGGCACAGACGTCCTCAGGCCTGAGCTCGACGCGCATAACCGAAAAGACCGTCACGGAGAAGCTTCATCAAGCCTCACCTGAGCTCAGAGGCCTATATGCGCAGGTCGAAGACTTGGCCCTAAGTCTCGGCGAGGACGTCATCAAGAAAGTCAATAAAAATTACGTCGCTTTCCGTCGGCTCAAGAATTTTGCGTGCGTCGAAGTCCACCCTCAGTCAGGAAACCTTTTGGTGCATCTGAAGCTCAATCCAAAGGACTTCGTGACGGGGGATGACTTTTTGCGAGACATGACCGGTATCGGTCACTTCGGGACTGGCGATCTCGAGCTCAGGATTGCAGACGACTCGCGTTGGGAAGAGGTCTCCAGCCTGATTACCCAGGCGTATGAGGAGAACTGAAGCAAATGTAGGCGGTCGCGTCACTCTCTTCGACTATAGTTTAGACCTTGAAACAGAGCAGGGGAACCGGAAGGCCTTCCGGGGAGCGTAAAGCGTCTCGAGAGCCGGGCCCAAGAAGAGGGAATACCCCGTCTGGGCTACGGTGGGACAATGCTTCGTCGAATTCGTCGATTGCGTACGCGGTGCTGTGCGCCCAGGTGAGGGATTGGCCTGCCAGCAACGTTCCAATGAGCGGTACACCCTTGCCTTGCAATTAAGCACCTTATACTCACCTGTCCGGGAACAGTGAAACGTGTTCAGGTTTCCGTTCCATCGCGATGGGTGGCATCTCGACCTCGTCGGAGACCCTGGGCCGGTCCAGATGGTGAGGGTTAACCAATCTGCACCGGCTGACCGACTACCCTTGACGGGTGCCCATCGACAACGGCGTCGACGCCGGAGCGAAGGTTATGACCCAGCATGTGCTCCGGGCAAAAAAGCATCGATGACATAGCTGTACTGCGCTATGGGGCGATGAAGGGCTCTTCAACGCCTGCTATTCGCCCTCGACCATAGCCAGACACGGCTACCGTCAGCGCGAAGACATGCGTAGAGCCCGCATGGACGAGAAGAATGCCAAGGGGCGCCACTGGGAGCCTCACTTCTAGGGCAAGGACGGCAGCCCGCAGCAGGAACTTTTGCCTCGGGCAGCTACCGGCCTCCGGAATGCGGCTTCCAACTGGGACTACCCAACATCCTCAGTTGGCCTTGTTCCTTCCCGCGTCTATCAAGTCGATCCCCCGTGAATTCGCTAACGTCTAGAATGGCTCGCCTCAACGCTCGCAGGTCCTGACTTGGAACTTCGACGTCCCCAATCACTTCGTCCTGAGTGGGCAGATCTGATTGATATTCCGGTAGGGGCAGATGTGTAGAAGGTCCGTTCTTTGTGCCAATCAGGTCAACATATGCGCCATAGTCGATTGTGTAGACGTCGTATCTTTCTCCGGGGGCGTCCTGGGCCGAGTACCCGCGTCGAGCGACGTGAAGAACTCGCGCCTCGAAGAGAGATGTGAGAAGGCTAGTACCAATGTCCCTCTGGTTGACCAGGAACCCTCTGGCCTTTTTGTCACGTATGACCTTGTCAACAATCCAATTGAGCAACGCTTCGGCCTCGGGCTGCGACGTAAGTGCGCGATGCTTATCTTGGTGATACCAATCTCGAGAAGCGCGCCGGACGTGGGGGATGGAAATTGCGCCAGACCCTGCGTGCCGAGCTGAATTCGCGGCGATATTGATTGCATCTCTCGGGACCCCCTCTGCCGCTCTGACCAATTCGTCAAAGGCGCGCACGTCGGAGAACCCTTGACGAATAAGATCCCGTTCGGAACGGAAGTCAAATTGTGTCGATGTGTCTGAGGAGCCCACTTTAAGGTGCTTGCAGAACAGCCCAAGAAAGAACTCGCGGGACCGTTGTTGATCATTCTCAAACACCATGAAGTCATCAAGGCTCAAGTTGGCCGCCATGTCAGCACCGAGTTCGATGCCAATGAGCTCGCCATTCGATAGTTGTGTCTGGAACACGGCTTGCTGCTCAATTGCCGCGATCTTCACTGTAAAGCGGGGCAATGGCAAGATGCATCGCTTTAAAAACTCGCCAAGATAAGGCTGCACTTCGATTGGAAGACTGGTCCACTCGTCGAGGAGTAGCCAGATACGTCGGTTCGAGATGCTCCTGGCCAGATCTCGAAGCGCCTTGGAAACTTCAGCGAAATTAATGGACTGTACCTCAATGCCGCTTCTAGTCTCATTCTCTGCTCGCATGGATGTGGATGACGCATTGCTACTCGAAGCCACATTGAGTCCGTGGGGACTGACGTCTAAGCGGAAAGTTCCTTGCTCAGCGTCTTCCTCTCTTCTCTGTGATGACGTTTCGACTTCGCCGATAACACGTACGGTGCGGATTGAATCGTATAGGCGGTCGAGGGATCCAACAAAGTTGCTGTCACTTTCAAGTCCTTCGTCGGAGACCGCGAGGTTAAATATCTCCTCGTGTATCCAGCTCAGAAGGTCAACGAGTAGGCGTGCGGTCTTCTCTGCTCCGGTGAGTGGCCGTCCTCCAAAGAGACCATCAGTTGATCCGACCGTACGCAAGTCGATATAAATGGGTAGATTGTTCTCATCGTTGCGGATCGATGAGAGGTATCTGAATGCATGCGTCTTGCCAGTGCCGCGTCGGCCATAAACGATCTGGTCGTCCAGGTTGTTCATTGCCTGACTGACGCCCGAATCCTCGAAGGTTGATCGTAGTTCAGCTTCATCTCTTGACTCGGCCCGTTTGGGAATTTGTCCGAGCGCCGCATTTATGGTGGACAGTGCCATCAGGGGCCTCCAAGTCGGCTGGGTGTGTTATGTGGTTCCTGTGTCTAGGTCGCGTGTGCAACTCCACCTTATTGGAGAATGGCGCGGAATCACTATGGATGCATCGTTTTATTGCTTCTTTGTATATTGTCGGTGGATCTGAGTCTATATCAATTAGGGCCAATAGCCGTCCGCATTTCGCCTCAATCACTTCGCGCGTCAGTTCGGCCTCAGGCACATCCCTCGCCTCTGGCGCCGCATCCGCCACGTCGCTGACGCGTACTTCTCGAACAGCTCACGCTTGCGGGCCAGCATTTTGGTCAGTTGCTGGTCCACGCCTTCCCCAGGTTGCAGCCGGTGCCCTTGCACTGTCTTCAACTGGCCCGTGGGAGGAGCAGGGGAGCGATGGCCTGCTTTGACGGCCGGGTTGAGCTGAGGTTCGCACAGCGCCGTCACTATCATCATCGACAAGTTGACCCACACCGAACCTCGGCGGCGATCGAGCACGTCTGACGTCTCCGCGGACGGATATCCCTACGGAACGATCGAGTCGATGTAACCGCCGTCAACACGCACCGCGGCGCCAGTCGTGGCGGAGGCAAGGGGCGAGGCGAGATAGGCCACCATGTTCGCGATCTCCTGGGGCTCGATGAGCCGCTGCAGGAGAGACTGGGGTCGGTGGGCAAGCATGAACTCGCGCTGGGCTTCGTCCCACGGGGTGTCGGGATCCACCAGCTCGTAGACGAATTTCTCCACGCCACCGGTGTGCGTGGGGCCGGCAATCACGGAGTTCACGGTCACTCCGGTGCCAGCGGCGTCCTTCGCAAACCCACGCGAAACGGCCAGCAGTGCAGTCTTCGACATGCCGTAGTGGATCATCTCTTCGGGAATGACGACCGCGGAGTCACTGGCGATGTTCAGCACCCGTCCCCAGCCGCGCTTCTTCATCCCCGGGAGAGTAGCTCGGATCTGACGTACGGCGGCGAGTACGTTGACCTCGAAATAGTGCCGCCACTCCTCGTCGGTGATGTCGAGGGCCGGCGTCGCCCCGAAGATGCCGAGGTTGTTCACCAAGATGTCGATGTCACCGGCTGCGGCGAGCACGTCGGCGGCGCCGGCGTCGTCGGTGATGTCGCCTGGCGCTGCGATGAGGTCGCGTTCGGCGTTCTCGGACTGTAAGTCCGCAATGGCCGAGTCCACGCTGTCGGGCCGACGACCATTGATCGCCACGCGGGCCCCGGCGTCGGCCAGAGTGGCGGCGATCGCATTTCCGATGCCTTGCGTCGAACCCGTCACCAAGGCGGTGCGGTCGTGAAGCTCGATGAGCATGAAGCCCCTTTCGGAGTGATCAGCTGTGGCCGCAGCTGCTACCCATTGAGCGTGAGACCGCCTGCGTGGCTCTGGCCGCGTCACGTTGATCGTACGAGAGCCGCCGTCTATGGCGATACCGGTCTGTTGTCGGTCCGCGGCCCAGGTGGATCAATGGCGCGATGACCCGTCGCGCTCCGGCGTCACTGACCCGAGATCGGACGACGGCTGTTTGACGGTGTACGCGGCTAATCGCGGAAGTGTGTGAATGTAACCGAACTTTCACACAGAACCGGGGTTTTGTGTGAAAGTTCCGGAACACTCACACAAAACTGCGATTCACGCAGAAAGGGGCTGGCAGCACCCCGGCCATCGGGAGTTACGTGCACGACGGATGGGGCCCGCACCGGCGCGTCGCCACATCTAGCGTGATCGTCACTCGTCAGTCGTCTGGGGGTCGTCCAACGACGGTGCGCCATCCGCCGCCCACCAGCGACGAGCCTGCCCGACGATCGCGCAGTAGAGCAGCGTCACGAAGACCGAGATCGCGACGGCCCAGGGGTTGATCTCGGTGGCATTCAGGTCAGCCAGGCCGAAGGCTCCGGCGGCGAACGCGAAGGTGTTGCCCACGATGTGCAGGCCGATGGCGGCCTCGAGCCCGCCGGTTCGCCAGGTCAGCCAGCCCATGGCGACCGCGAAGACGAAGATGTCGATCTGTCCGATCCAGGAGTACTCGTGGCCGATCATGAACAGTGGCACCGGGAGCAGGATCGTCCAGGCCGGGTGGCGCAGCCAGGCCCCGATGCTCTGCATCAGCAGGCCGCGGAACAGGAACTCCTCGGCCGTGGCCTGAAGCGGTACCACGAGCACCACCATGACCAGCATCCACAAACCCTCACCGGCGAGACCAGGTATGTCGTCCGCCAAACCCTCGGGCTGTTCCACGAAAAGGCCAACCCCCTGGACGGTCGCATAGAGCGCAGCGGCGACGGCCAGGCAGCGGACCAACAACCTCCAGCGAAAACGTCCTGCCACGGAGGACACGAGCCCGGCCCTCCAGCCGCCAACGCGGACGCCGATCAACACCGCGGGCAGTGCTATGGCGATCATCCCCAGGGCCAACAGCGCAGTGACTGGCTGGTGAAGATCCATCGGTGCATCGGGGGCGAGCGCCTCGTCAACGGCAACACCGAGTCCGGGATCGACCACGGCGGCTATGCCGAGGACGACCATGAGCGCGAGCACCATCGCCGCCCAGACCCCCGCCGTGGTGACCAGGGCAAGCAGTGGGCGCCACCATCGGTAGCGCGGTGGCCGGCGGGCCAACCGGTGGTAGGGCATCTCGTGCGCCAGTTGGTGGGGAGATCCGGAGGGACGGGTGTGAGGATCAGTGCGAGAAACAGCGTGAGACATGGTCATGCATTCAGCCTCGCCAAGGGAGCGATGTCCGGCATCGGCCACGGAGCTGCTCCTTCACGGCTGAAGGTCCTACCCAGGTTCATCCCCTTGGACGACAGTCCGGTATGCCCCCGCGTTCTACGCTGAGGGGGTGTTGAGATGGATCCGTCGACCAGGGTGGTACGCCGCCGGGACCACCGTGGCGGCTCTGCTGATCGGGGTCCTCGCATTCGTGGTGGTTCGCGGCAGCATGCTGCCCGAGGACCCGACGTCCGTTCCCGATCCCGAGGCGCTGCGGATCACCCTGTTGCTCTTCGGCGACCTGTTTGTGGGACTACTTGCCGTGGGCCTGCTGCCACTCGCGCTGCGGCCCTGGGCGGAGGCGGCACCCACCCGTGCCAGCGACTCTGCCACCCCTGCCAGTGGGTGGGTGAATGGGTGGGCCTTCGCCGCCGGAATGGTCGTGGCGGCGACCACGGTGGTCTCGAGCCTGGCGATGCCGGCCGCCGTCGTCGTCCTGACCTCTTTCGCAGCCCGACGCCGGCCCTGGTGGTTCGGTGTCGCCACGGGCGCGTTCTTGGTCGCCACGGCGGTCAATGGGTTCGTGGTGGAGCCCTCACCGGAGGTGCCGACGTGGCCCGTCGTGCTCTTGGCACTGGCCGTGCCGGCGATCTGCGGGCTGGTCGGAGCCGTGCGCCGCCATCGTCGGGCACTGATCCGCTCTCTGCACCAGGAAGCGGCCGCCGCCCACCGAGAGCGGGAAGCCCACGCGGACCAAGTGCGGGCCGCCGAACGCACCCGGATCGCCCGCGAGATGCATGACAGCCTCTCCCACCGCCTCAGTCTGATCTCCGTGCACGCCGGCGGATTGGAGTACCGCTCCGACCTGGACGAGGAGACCCTTCATCGAACCGCCGGACTGGTACGGGAGACGGCACGCACCGCTGCGGAGGAACTGCGCGCGGTGCTCAGCGTCCTGCGCGAGGAGCACCACTCCACCTCCCCGGATGCGACCCTGGCCGCCCTGGGGGAACTCGTGACAACCGCCCGTGACTCTGGCACCTCGGTCGAACTCGTCACCGCTGGAGTGCTGGAGGAGAGCCGGACCGAACACCTCCCGGAGGTTCTCTCCCGAGCCATCTACCGGTTCGTGCAGGAATGCCTGACCAACGCGCGCACCCACGCCCCGCGCGCTCCCGTGCATCTGTTCTTGGGAGGTGGCCCGGGCGAAGGCATCATCATGCGGGCCAGCAACCCGCTGCCCGCCGATCCACCGTCGCCGGGTCCTGGCGGTTACGGATTGATCGGCCTGCGTGAACGATTCGAGTTGCTCGACGGCCGGCTGGAGCACCGTGCCGCCGAGGGAACCTTCACCGTGGAAGCATGGGTGCCATGGCCGAGTTGAGTTCACCGATCCGGGTCCTCGTGGCCGACGACGAATCCCTGATGCGCGCCGGACTGCGCCTGATCCTCGAGGGCGCTGCCGACGTCGAGATTGTCGGGGAGGCCGCTGACGGGGAGCAAGCTGTCACCCAGGCAGCGGAACTGCGCGCGGACGTGGTCCTGATGGACATTCGGATGCCGCGGTGCGATGGCATCGAGGCGACCCGTCGTCTCCGAGCGTCCGTGGACCCGCCCCAGATCCTGGTGCTGACGGCCTATGACACCGACGACTTCATCCTGGACGCGTTGGAGGCCGGAGCCGCGGGGTTCCTGCTCAAGGACACTCCGCCCGAGGACCTGGTGGCCGCCGTTCGGCAGGCTGCCACTGGCACCATGGCCGTCTCGCCGGCCGTGCTCGCCCGGCTGGTGGCGCTGGCCACGCACCAGGGCCGACGTCGGCCGGTGGCGGACCCGCTCGAGGGCTTGAGTGAGCGTGAGCAAGAGGTGGCCGCGCGGGTGGCCGACGGGCTGACGAACACGGAGATCGCCAGCGAGCTGTACCTCTCCGTGCCGACGGTGAAGACCCACATCGGGCGCATCTTCGACAAGCTGGGCGTCGAGAACCGGGTCCAACTGGCCGTCCGCGTCCTCGAATCCCGCTGACGCAACTCTGCCCTCAGTTAGGCCGCCAGAGCCTCCGGCACCCGGGCTGGCTCCACCAGCAGCTGACCATCCTCGACGCTCACCCGGACCACGTCGCCCTCGCGGACGGTCTCGGCGACCAGCAGGTCGGCCACTTGGTCATCGAGTTCGCGCTGGATGACCCGGCGCAGCGGGCGGGCGCCGTAAGCCGGTTCGTAGCCGGCGTCGGCGATCCAGTCCTTCGCGGCGTCGTCGACCTCGAGGGTGATGCCCTGGGCGGCCAACCGCTGCTCGGAGGCCCGCAGCTGCAGTCCGACGATCTCCCGGAGCTGTTCCGCCTCCAAGGGGGAGAACAGCACGGTGTCATCGATCCGGTTCAGGAACTCCGGCCGCATGAACTCCCGCAGCCGGCCCATCACCTTCTGGCGGACGTCCCGGCGGGCGGACTCGGCGTCACCGGAGGCGAAGCCAATCGGTGCGCCCTGCGAGGACATGAACTCCGAGCCGAGGTTCGAGGTCATGATCAGCACCGTGTTGCGGAAGTCGACCATGCGGCCCTGACCGTCGGTGAGCCGGCCGTCGTCGAGCACCTGCAGCAGCAGGTTGAACACGTCCGGGTGGGCCTTCTCGATCTCGTCGAGCAGGATCACCGAGTACGGGCGACGGCGGACCTGTTCGGTCAGCTGCCCGGCCTCGTCATAGCCCACGTAGCCCGGAGGGGCACCGACCAGACGCGAGACCGTGTGGCGCTCGCCGAACTCGGACATGTCGAACCGGACCATCGCACCCTCGTCGTCGAACAGCGACGTCGCCAGGGCCTTGGCCAGCTCGGTCTTGCCGACGCCGGTGGGGCCGAGGAACAGGAAGCTCCCGACGGGCCGCGACGGATCGGCCATCCCGGTGCGGGACCGGCGGATGGACTTGGCGATCGCGGCGACCGCATCGTCCTGACCGATCACCCGGTCGTGGAGTTCCTCCTCGAGCCGGGCCAGCCGGGACTTCTCGGCCTCGGTCATCCGCGCGGCCGGAATGCCGGTGGCACGGGAGACCATCTCGGCAATGGCGTCCTCGTCGACCACAGACGACGTGTTGTCTCCGTCCGAGTCTGCAGCGCGCTTCGCCTGCTCGGCCAGCGCCGCCTCCAGCTGCTCGCTGACGCGGTTGACCTCGTCGCGCAGCTCGCCGGCGCGCTCGTAGTGCTCCGCGTTGACCGCCGAGTTCTTCTCGGCCTCCAACTCGGCGAGCTGGGACCGCAGCGCGTCGACGTCCACGGCCGGGCCGGCGTCGTGCGGTCCGCGCTTCAGGGACAGCCGGGCACCGGCCTGATCGATGAGATCGATGGCCTTGTCCGGCAGGAACCGGTCCGTGATGTACCGGTCCGAGAGCACGACGGCGGCGCGCAGCGCCTCATCCGTGTAGCTCACCTTGTGGTGCTCGGCGTAGCGATCGGCCAGGCCGTGCAGGATCTGCACCGCGTCCTCCACCGACGGCTCGCCCACGGTCACCGGCTGGAAACGTCGCTCCAGCGCGGCATCCTTCTCGATGGTGCGGTACTCCTTCAGCGTGGTGGCACCGACCATGTGCAGGTCGCCACGGGCCAGGCGCGGCTTGACGATGTTGCCGGCGTCCATGCCGCCGGACTCACCGGAGCCGCCCGTGCCCACGATGGTGTGCAGCTCGTCGAGGAAGACGATGGTGTTGCCGTCCTCGGCGATCTCGTTCATCGCACCGGTGAGCCGCTCCTCGAAGTCACCGCGGTACTTGGTGCCGGCGACCATGCCGGCCAGATCCAGGGCGATCACGCGCCGCCCCTTCAGCTGGGCGGGGACCTCGTCGTCGGCGATGGCCTGAGCCAGACCCTCCACGATGGCGGTCTTGCCGACGCCGGCCTCACCGATCAGCACCGGGTTGTTCTTGGTGCGGCGAGCCAGCACCTCGATGGTCTGCTCGATCTCGTCGGCACGGCCGATCACCGGATCCAGCCGGTCCTCCCGCGCTTCAGCGGTCAGGTCACGGCCGAACTGCTCCAGAATGGAGCCTTCCTGGCCGCCCTGGCCGCCTTGGCCCGCTGCTCCGGGCTGGCCGGCCTGCTGTGCTTGCTGGTCCTGCTGATTCTGCTGATTCTGCTGGGCAGCGGCCTGCAGCGACTGCGGGGTGATGCCCGCCTGAGCCAGCAGCTGACCGGCGGGGGAGTCGTGATTCAACGTCAAGGCGAAGAAGAGGTGCTCAGGGTCGATGTAGGTCGAGCCGAAAGCACGGGCCACCTGGTAGCCGTCCAGCAGCACCTTCTGTGCCGAGTCGTTGAGGACCGTGGCGGTCTTCTCCTTCTGCTCGGTCGGCGCGGGCAGGCGGTCGTCCACGGCGCTGATGATGGCCTGAGGATCGACGCCGGTCTGCCGCACGGCCGCGGCGGCCGGCTCCTCGCTGAGCATGGTGCGCAGGATGTGCAGAGCGTCGACGTCGGTCTGGCCGCGCTCCGCAGAGAAGGTCGCCGCGGCGGACAGGACGTCATGGCTGCGCTTGGTCAGCAGAGCGGTGATGTCCACGGGTCGGCCCTGACGGCCGGTCCGCTGGCCCTGGAAGTAGCGGTTGATGAACTCGTCGAAGGACTCGCCGTTGGAACCGGCGGGGCCGAAGAATGCTGGCAAAGCGCCCTCCTAGTTGAGATGTTGAGTGCATTCGACTCAAGTAACGACAAGGGGTGCGGGATTGTTCCCAGTTCTCCTGTGATGCGGGTCAAACCTGAGCGGAGGAGGCTCAAGATGAGTATAAGCAGGCGAGCCTGCAGTGTCTTTCGATGTCCGCGCGCTGAATGGGCGGCAATATATCTTCCGATATGACGAACCGTGGGGGAATTGCCATGCCTGCCGATGGTGTTTCGGAAGAATAGTTCCGTTTGGCCGTGACTGGTGGCACTATGGGTGGTAATTTCTCGTTATCGGCATGATTTTTCCGGAGTGGAGGCTGGCTCATGTCAGACGTGAGCGACACCAGCGACACCAGCACCATCGGGCGGGCCATTCGCGCTGCGCGGCGGGAAGCCGGCTTGAGTCAGACTCAGCTGGCCGAACTTGTCGGCCTGTCTGACCGGACACTGAGGGATATCGAGAAAGGCAGCCGCAGTCCGAGCATTGGCGCAGTGGCCGCCGTGGCTGGTGCACTAGGCCTTCACCTGAGGGCGGACCGATGATCACAGACCTGGAGTCGCTCCGATTCGTCACCGTCGCGGACGTCTATAAAGCCGGAGCGCTGGCCGGAACTCTCGAGCGGACCGGCAACGGGACGGTACGTTTCAGTTATCTGCCCGACTATGGCGGTGCACTACTTCCCGGTAGTCCACCCGTGTTAGGTCAAGGCCTGCTTAGTTGAATTGGATAGTTTTGTCTCGTGTTCAACGCCTCGAAGTGCGCCGTGATCTATTTCAACTCAAGCAAGATCTGCTTCAACATCGGCCTTCCTCTCGATTCTGTCTTGAATCTCTGTGATCGTGGCCTGCTCCAGTGCGTTGATTTCACCGTCGACCAAAGCCACTAGACGTGCCATATCGAGGATGGCCCCCAGATCACCTTCGGCATCATTGAGCCGCTGCCACACTTCGGAGGGGTCGATTTCAATGGTATGGGCCAGTTGTTGGTCGAAAAACTCATGGCGTTCCCGAACAAACTTCATGAGGTGTCGAATTAGCTGTGCTTCGTCGTCGGATATCTTATGGTCTGCCACTATGACCAGCCATGCGACCCACAGCATTAGTTGGGGATGCTGGCTCCTTGTGGTGAGGCGGTCGGCTAATTCGACCACTCTGGCGTCGTTTCGGAAGACCTTCTGAGCATGACGCCCTGCGAGTAGCGTCGAGTAGCGATTGACCACGACCGCTAGCGGAACCCCGACCAGAGGGATGCCAATTTTGATGACATTCCGTTGGAGCAGAAACTTGCCCACGAATGGAAGCCCCTTGGCTGCGTTCAGGACACCTCTGGAGTAGAAACGCTTGATGACTGGTCGCACCAGAGGCGGTACTAATTTGGCCAGCCCTTCGCGTCCTACTTCCCCACCCTTGATCGTGAGAGCCACGCGGATTAGCTTCCACAAGTCGTCGGGGTCCTCAACGTCGAGCGGTACGCGATATAGGACCGCAATATCATAAGCAAGGCGAAGTTGGAGCTGCGTAAGGAAAACGACGTCGACCATCAAGGTGGCGACGGAAGCCGGAACGGTCGCCGGTGAAGCGCCACCAAGGGTTCCCAAAGTGGCAATGATGGCAGCGGAGTAGGCTCCAGCGGATAGCCCACCTTCGATCGCGGCATAGCGGCTCGCCATTTTGATGCGTTGATCAACGATGGCGTCTGCGGGCACACCCTTGTACTTTTCTGCGAAGTACTCCCACGTGGCCTTTTCGGTGTATGAGCCCAAGGCTCGTGCACATAGTTTAGGAAACCACCCGCCGGACTTGATGTCGTCGGGGCTGAGTTCTTTGATGAACTCTTGAATATTCGCCCGTTCTTCCTCGATCGCGGCACTGTGCACGTCTTCGTCATCGATTGGCACTTTGACCACGGAGAGTCCTTCCAGACGTTTATCCCAGGGCTTTCTCGATGACGTTACCGGATCCCTGTTGAAGTCGACGGGACTATTAGCCGGAACAACTGGAAATATTCGATCGCGGTCAATTAGCGATGCGCAAGATAACCTTTGGGCGCCCAGCTGTGATGGGATGGGAACCATGGTCAAGGCACAAGAAGTTACGCTTCAGAAAGTCCTCGAGGGCAGCTACCAGTTCCAGGTCCCGCTGTACCAGCGGCCATACCAGTGGACCAAAGAGCAATGGGACACTCTATGGGGTGACGTCGTCAGCCTCGCCGAGGAACGCCAAGAAGAACACGGCGCCACGGCAACGCATTTCATCGGCTCACTTGTTCTCGCTCCGGCGCCCGGTGTTGTCGCCGGCGGGCTCACCAAGTTCATGGTGGTTGACGGCCAGCAGCGGCTGACCACGTTGACCATCCTGCTGGCCGCGATCCGTGACCACGCCATCAGCACGATTCCCGATGGCGGGAGCCGTCACGCGGCACGGCTCGAGCACACGTTCCTCGTCAATCAGTATGAAGACGGACCTGGGCGCTACAAACTCCTGCCGACCCAGCAGGACCGCGACGACTACGTTGCCCTCATCAATAAGTCCAAAGTCGCTCACCCAAGCTCTCGGGTAGTCGAAGCGTACAGTCACTTTTCCGCGCTGCTGGACTTGGCGGCTGCCGATGAATCCAATCCAACGGTCGCAGCGATCGAAGATGCCGTGTCACATGGGCTATCCCTGGTATCCATCTCGACAGAGCCGGACGACAACGTCTACCGCATCTTCGAATCCCTGAACAACACCGGGCTGAAACTCACTCAAGGCGACTTGATCCGGAATCACCTGTTCATGCGGCTTCCCAGTAGAAGCCAAGAGGTGTACGACAGGCACTGGCGGTCCCTCCAGCGGACATTGGAGAACAATCAAATTGAATGGCTATTCTGGATCGACCTTGTCCGTCGTGATCCCATAGTTCGCTTCCGTGATACCTACACCAAACAAAAAGCCCGTCTCGAATCGCTGCGGACGGAAGAGTCAGTCGCTGGCGAGGTGGCACGCCTTGCCCATCTGGGCTCCATTTACCGGCTCATGTGGCACCCCGAGGAAGAGGAACACCCTGCCGTGCAACGCCAACTGCGTCGCCTACTAGACTGGCGGGCCACAGTCACGGACCCACCTGTGCTTCAGCTTCTGGTCATGCGCGATAACGGCGAAGCCTCTTCAAAGGAAATCGCACGAGCGATGCTCATCATCGAGTCTTACCTTGTACGCCGCATCTTAGCCGGGAGGGCCAGTCAGGGCGTGAACCGGCAACTGGCCGGGCTGGCGAACGAGCTCTACGCAGACAAGAGCTCCCAGTCCGTCGACATAACGGTCCACACTTACCTCACCCGCCAGGTCCGACAGTACGTGAGCGACCAGGCACTCCGGGATGCCGCCCGGACTTCAGCCTTCTACTACTCTGGCCGAGCCAACCAGCGCAAACAGGTGCTGCTCTGGCTCGAAGACCTTTTCAATAGTCAAGAGCACATCAACCCGGCGAACCTCACTATTGAGCACGTCATGCCCCAGACGTTGTCGCCGCAATGGTGGGGAAAGCTCGCGGAGTCCTACGACGAAGAGGCCATATCCGAACTACACACTTCCTTGGTGCACACGCTGGGCAACCTGACGCTTACCGGCTATAACGCTCCGCAATCGAACCGACCATTCGACGAGAAGCGCGCCTACTTGCGCGGCACCAGCTTAAAGATGAGTCAGGAAATCGGGGAAGCCGAAAGATGGACGTTCGCTGAGATCCAGACCAGGACCGACCGACTTATCGAGATGGCGATTCAATTTTGGCCCGGACCATTGGACGAGGGCTCTCCTGCGGATAAGACCGACAAGACGTATTGGGTGAGCCTCCGGTTCATTCTGGCTGAGCTTCCTTCGGGACGCTGGACCACGTATGGAGACCTCGCCAGTGCTATTGGTGTTGCGGCACAGAGCGTGGGCAACTATTTGGCGAACCAACCGGCGCCCAACGCCCACAGGGTGCTCAAGTCTGACGGCACAGTCTCGCCTCAGTTCGCGTGGATCGAGAACGACCGCACGGATAACCCGCGCGATATTCTCGCGGAGGAAGGCGTGACGTTTGATCAGAATGATCGAGCCGATCCGAAAGCTCGTCTAACTGTAGAAGATCTCGTGACGTTCTTGCCCGCCGCCAAGGACGAACTGTAAGAGCACCAGGCGTCTACTAGAACCAATGTTTCAGGATCCTACAGACGTTTTAACTGACGAGGACGGCATCTGAACACTCGGCAACAGCTCGGCGAATTGCCCCTGGTCAGGGGCAGGTCCGCCGCGGGACCGGGCCATCATGGAGTCCGTGAACGCTCCAACTCGCCGCACCACCGCCCGCACCCTGACCATCACCGCGCTCTCGTGCGCCCTATTGACCACCGGCACCGTTGCCGCGCCAGTCGCCGCCGCCACTGACTCTTCTGCCGACGAACAGCGCCTGGCTCGAGGCCTCACCCACGAGTCCTTCACGCTGGGCGACCCCGGCGCCGAGTACTCGTGGACCGTGCAAATCACGCTGCCGTCGGACCAGGAGGGTGTGCGGGATTCGCCTCTGGCCAGCCGTGGCACGGCTGACCGTGTGGCCTCCGAGCTCCGAGAGCACGGGCTCGACGCGCGGGCTGAAGCCGTCGTCGCTGACCGGCTGGCCGACTCCGGCGGCTACCTGGGTCACCGGGTCCGGGTGGGGGAGTTCTCCACTGAGGCTGAGGCGGAAGCCGCCCGTACTGAGGTGACGGCCCTCGGATATTCCGGCGGCACCTGGTACGAGGGCTGGGACGGCGACCAGCCGTCCGGCGAGGAGGGCGGCCCCGTCAACGTGGACGTCCTGACCGTGGACCCGAACCGCTTCCAGGGAGAAGTGGTGGGCACCTTCGGGTCTGATCTTGAGCGCACCGAGACCACCTCGGAACTGACCGAGGGAGCCCTGGCCGGTGTCAACGGCGGGTTCTTCGTATTTGGTGAACAGCACGGTGCACCCGGAGACCCAGCCGGCGCGGCGGCGTACAACGGGGAGATCCTCAGTGAGACCGTTGGGGACCGTCCCAACCTGGTGATCGATCACCGCAGCGGCCGCGCCTCAGTCCAGCGCCTCACGTGGGAGGGCCGTGTCTCCTCGGGTCACGAGGAACTGGACCTGGACGGCATCAATCGAGTGCCCGGAAAGATTCGCAATTGCGGCGGCGTCGGGGATCTCCCCACCGACGCACCGAAGCATGACGTCACCTGCACCGATGCCGACGAGACCGTCGTGTTCACCGAGGACTTCGGAACGACGACGCCGGAAGGGGACGGCGTCGAGGTGATCGTTGACCGCCGGGGCCTGGTTCAGGAGGTCAACCACGAGCGGGGCATCGAACTGACTGACGGCGAGTACGCCATCCAGGCCATCGGCGACGACTCCGCGGACCTGCGGGAGTTCGCCACCGAGGCCCGGCGGATCAAGCTCACCAACGAGTACCGCGACGAGCGCGGTAAGAAGCTGCGCATGACCCCGCACACCCAAGTGTTCAACGGAAGCCCCAACCTGCTGACGGACGGGGAGCGGGACATCACGGCCGCCCGCGATGGCATGGTCCATGCCGACAACCCGGGCCAGTTCTACGGCTGGACCCACCAACGCAATCCGCGCACTATCGCGGGGATTGACGAGCAGGGTCGCTTGGTGCTCATCACTGCGGATGGCCGGCAGACGGATTCCGTCGGACTGAGCATTTCCGAGGCGGCCGATCTCTCCGAACAGCTGGGGCTGGTGGACGCCATCAACCTCGACGGCGGAGGATCCACCACCATGGTGGTGGACGGCGAGCTCGCGAACTCCCCCTCCGGCGGCAGCGAGCGTGCGGTGGGGGATGCCATCGTGATCCGGGAGCGGTGACCGCCGCTTCTCCCACAGGAAGGGTGTGCCCGGTAGACAGCTCCGGGCACACCCCCTGATTTGGACGTGTCTAGATCCTTCTAGATCACATGTTGCGGCACTGATCGCACAACGGCAGTCCGCCCGTGCCCGGGAGACGGTTTCTGGGAGGAATCTGCTGCCCGGTTGGGCAATTGTCGTGGGTGTGGTGAACGTGGGGAGGGGAATGGTTGCTTGAGTGATAGGACGAGCTTGCCATGAGGATGACCTTTCAACGGGGGTGAACATCTCCAGTTTGGAGATGTCGAGAAGGTATCTGACTGGTCGGACACGATAAGAAAAAGCGATGTCCCTTCGCCCATTTCTGAGAAGAACTGGGGGTAGGCCTTACGGTCGGGCAGTGGTCATCCGGACGGCCACGGCGAGGGCGAACTGGTCCTCGAGGCTGTGTGGGTCCAACCCGGTCAGTTCAGCAATCCGGTTCAGTCGATTCCGTACGGAGTTGGCATGGATGCTCATCTCCTTGGCGGTCCGCGTCACTGAGGCACCCGAGTTCACGTAGGCCAACAGCGTCGGCCACAGGGAACGTCCGTATTGAGCGTCGTACTTCAGCAGGGGACCGGTCACATGATCGCGGAACGGTGCGGCTTGTTCGGGGGTGAGGCGCTCGATCAATCCAGGGAAGGTGGATAGATCGCGCGGGCCGGCCCCACTGCCGCGGCGAGCACTCATGGCCAGGGTAGCCATGGCCTCCTTGATGGTCCGGGCCAAGCCGGAGAGCGGAACCGCACTGCCGATGCCGAACATCTGCACATCACTGCGCTCGGAGAATCTGCGGACGAAGAGCTCATCGGCCACCACCACGGTGAGGTTCTCGATCCAGCCTTCGAGGATCACTCCCTCGAGTTCCACCGAAGCCTGTTCGGGCAGACACAGCGCCATGTACGCAGCCCCGGGAATCTCCGGAAACCGCTCACGAAAAATGTGCGGACTGGCGTAGCCGCGGCGTACGTAGTCCAACATGCGCCCGTCTTCGTGCCTCAGACGTTCATATTCATGACGCTCGTCGGCGAGTTCCTGGAACTTCTCCGTGAAGGCCACGAACGGCAGGCTCGGCGGCACGGTGAACATTGCCAGCCCGGCCTTCTCGGCCGCTGGTGCCAAATCCTCGGGGGAGTCGTGACCCTCCACCTCGATCGCCAGCGCAATGCCCGCAGCTCCGCTATCAAGCAGATGGGCCACGAATCGCTGGCAGGCCGCGGCATCGGACAGTTCGGAGCCCACCGTCAGGATCAATTCGTCTCCGCGCAGGAACATCCGTGGGTCGATCAACTCCGTGGCATGGGCCATCCGCACCGGGCGGTCCAACCCCAGCGAGCCGGCCACCAGCTCGACATCGAAACCTGGCCAGGTGAGGATGTCCCGCACGGTGGTGATGTGACGTCCACGGCGGCCCACTCGCACGGGGCGGGGTCCCACGGTTCCGTCATCATGCTGAAACAGTAGAGCCTCGGTATTTCACGAACGTTTCCCCTGATTGTGCACGTGTACACCCCGGCCGATCTGTGGCTGTGAGGGTGTCCAGAAACGTGGAAGCGGCCTTTAAGTCCTTGCTAGCTTCGAGCGCTATCACCCTCCTGAGCACGCTCTCCTCCCTGAAGGACACCCCCACCATGAGCCATAGCTCCTCTACGTCGACAGCCACGTCGACAGCCACAGCTCCAGCCGTCGATCCCGCATCCATCCCACCGAACGTCACCGGTGACGTGGACCGCGACTATCCGCTCTCGCCCGTACCGATCGCCGAGGAACGATCTCCGTTGCCGTGGTCATCCTCGGGTTCCTGTTCTTCACGCCCACCATGGTGGCCGCGGCCGACGTCGCCGTGGCCTTCGACTTCCCGCAATTCCTCGTTCTGGCGGGCGTTGCCGCGGCCGTGCTGGCCATCTACATCTCCCTGATGGGTGTGGTGAGCTCACGTACTGGCTTGACCACGGTGCTGGTCTCGCGCACCGTCTTCGGCAAGGTCGGGGGCAAATGGGCCTCCTTCATCCTGGGCGGCACCCAGGTGGCTTGGTACGGAATCACCCTGACCACGCTGTCGGACCTGCTGGGAATGGCGCTGGGGTGGGACATCACCTGGCCGATCGCCGTCATCGGGGGAATTCTGATGGCGCTCAGCGCCTACATCGGCATGAAAGGCATTGAGCTGCTGAGCTGGATCTCCGTGCCGCTGATGCTCGCCCTGTGTATTTGGGTCTTCGTGTTGGCCACCAATGAAGTCGGTGGACTCGGCGGCTTCCTTCAGCTCGAGGGCAACGGCACCGTGAGCACCGGGGCGGCGCTGACGATCCTGATCAGTACCTTCATCTCTGGGGGCACCCAGGTGGGCAACTGGAGCCGCTTCGCCAGGTACACCTCAGCCACGTTCGGCATCCTCGTGCTCTGCGTGATCCTCGGGCAGTTCACCATGTTCTTCTTCGGGGGCGTCGGCGCCGCCGCGTTCGGCGAAGGAGACTTCGTGGAATTGCTGCTGATGCTCGGGTTGATCGGCGCCGGGCTCATCCTGCTCGTGGCCAACCTGTGGACCACCAATGACAACGCGGCCTATGCCTACGGTGTGGCCGGCAGCGAGTTCTTCGGTAAGGCGGACAAGCGGCCGTTCGTGATCGGTGGCACCATCCTGGGCATCATCATCTCCGTCAGCGGGATGGGTGGCATGCTGATCCCGTTCCTGAACATGCTCGGCGTGCTGATCCCGCCGCTGGGAGGAGCCATCATCGGCATGTACTTCCTGGTCTGGCGAGGACGCACGCCGGACGACCTGCTGCAGACCGCTCCACTAGTGCGCGTCTCCGGGCTGATCGCCTACGTGGCGGGGGCCGTGGCCGCCGGCATCGGGACGGCTTTCGATCTGGGCTCCCCTGCCGTGCAGGGCATCATCGTGGCCGCACTCGTGGCCCCGCTCGCTGCCGTCATTGAACGAAAGGTCTCCGCCGCATGAGTCTCTTCATCGCCAACGCCCAGGTCATCACGATGGACGGAGAATCCGGGAGCACCCCGGTCACCGCGAGTATCCGGATCCAGGACGGCGTCATCGCCGCACTGGGACCTGACGTACGGCCTGAGCCCGGGGACGTCGAGATCGACGGTCGTGACCGACTGGTCGCCCCAGGCCTGGTCAACGCGCACACCCACTCGTGGGAGACGCTGTTCAAGGGGCGATTCGACAACCTGCCCCTGGAACTGTGGATGCTGTTCTCGTACCCGATACTGGGGAACACCCGGGTGGATCCCGATCTGGTCACCCTGCGCAGCACGCTCTTCGCCGCCGAATCCCTCAAGGCCGGGGTCACCACCGTCATCGACGACGTATTGGAGACACCAGACCAGGACTTCGACCAGCTCGACGCCGTTGTGGACGCCTACGATGTGGCCGGAATCCGCGCCAACGTCTCCGGCCACATCATCAACAAGCCCTTCGTGGACACTCTGCCGTTCGTGGGAGAACTGCTGGAATCGAGCCTGCTCGACGATGTCCGGGCCATGCCGGTCCCGACGACGGCTGATTACCTTGATTTCAGCGCCGAGGCCTTCGGCCGCTACCGCGGCCGGGGCGGCGGCCGGATCTCCTACATGGTCGCTCCATCCGGACCGCAGCGATGCACCGACGACCTGCTGACGGGCGCGACCGAACTCGCCGTGGCCCACGGAGCCGAATGCCACATCCACGTGCTGGAGACCAAAACCCAGGCAGTCACCGGCCCGGAGTTCTACGGCACTACCCTGGTCAAGCATCTCGACCGCATCGGCGCGCTCTCGGCCAACACGACCTTTGCTCATGGCATCTGGGTCACCGATGAGGATATCGAGCTGATCGCTCGGGCCGGGGTGTCCGTCTCCCACAATCCCATCTCCAACCTGAAACTCGGCTCCGGAGTGCTGCCCTGGCGCCAGTACCTCGACGCCGGCGTCAACTTGGGGCTGGGCAGTGACGGCGGCTCCAGCTCGGACTCGCCTCGCATGCTGGACGTGGTCAAGGCGGCGGGGCTGCTGCACAAGATCAGCGGTCCCGACTACGAATCATGGCCGACGGTGCAGGAAGTGCTGCACGCGGCCACGCTGGGCGGGGCCCGGAGCGGAATGCTGCAGGACGCCGTCGGGAGCCTCGAAGTGGGCAAGCGCGCCGACTTGGTGATCTATGACCTGAAGACCCTGGCCTTCACTCCTCGCAACTCCTTGGAGAAGCAACTGGTGTACTCGGAGAACGGTGGATCCATCGATTACGTCATCGTGGACGGCGAGATCGTGGTGGACCACGGCTCGCTGACCACCGTAGACGAGGAAGCCCTGATCGAGGAGTTCGCCGAGCGGCGGCCCCAGCTGCAGTCGTGGCACGACGAGCTGGAACAGCTCAATCAGGCCTTCGTGCCAGCGTTCACGCAGATGCACCATCGGGCTCAGGCGCAGGACATCGGCTTCACGCGGTACCTCCGCTGATCTTTCTATGATCGGATGAGAACACTTCTCCAGGGCCCCGAGAAGGGGCCCTGGAGACTCTGCAGAAACCGAGGCCACGATGGCAGACGACGTTCAACCCGTGATCGACCCCTTGGTCGTGAAGGACGCCGCCGCGTGGCGCGCCTGGCTGGACGAGAACGAGGATGTCTCGGACGGCATCTGGTTGCTGCTGGCCAAGAAGGGGACGACGGAGCCGACGTCGTTGAGCTATCAGGAGGCGCTGCGGGAGGCCTTGTGCAGTGGGTGGATCGATGGGCAATCCAAATCCATCGACGCCGCCGTCTACCGCCAACGGTTCACACCCCGCCGGAAGGCCTCCCTGTGGTCGCAGCGCAACGTGAAACTCGTGGCGGAGCTGATCGAACAGGGCCGGATGCGGCCCCGTGGTCAGGCTGAGATCGACCGGGCTAAGGCCGATGGACGCTGGGAGCGGGCCTATGCGGGGCCGGCCACCGCCGAGGTGCCCGACGACCTCGCGGCCGCACTCGCCGCCTCCCCGGCCGCGGCCGAGACGTTCGGCAGGCTGAAGGGCCAGAACAGGTTTGCGGTCCTGCACCGGGTGGTCACCGCCCCGAGTCCGGCGAGCCGGGCCAATCGGCTGGCCAAGCTGGTCGGCATGCTGGAACGCGGCGAGACGCCCTATCCGCAGTAGGCGGGTCGGTGATCGGATGGGCCGGTGCCGTCAGTCGGTCACGGCTCGATCCCCTCAGGCGGATCCCGCCCGCGCGCTCACCACGGCGCGGTCTCGGTGCAGCACGTTGATCTCCTCGAGGGAAAGCCGTGCCGTCTCTTTGGCCGTGAGCGCCGCACCGATCGAGATGGCGCACATGACGCTGACGAAGATGGCGGGGCCGACCCAGTTGTCGAGCTCCGGTCCGGCGAGGTAGGTCGCCAGAGCTGGGGCCACGCCGCCGGAGATCGCGAACCCGATCTGCGTGCCCAGCGCGAGGCCGGTGACGCGCACCCGGGTGGGGAACATCTCGGCGTAGAACGCCGGCCAGATGCCATTGGACATCGAGTACAGGATCCCGGACATCAGCGTGCCGAACACGAAGATCAGGGGCCAGTTCCCGGCGGAGATCGAACCGAGGTACGGATACATCAGCAGGGCCGGACCGGCGACGCCGGCAATGAACACGGGCTTGCGCCCCACCTTGTCCGCCAGCATGGCCACCAGCGGGATCGCCGCCAGGGCCACCGCGTTGGCGAGGATGGTCACTGAGAGCATGGTGGAGCGATCCAGCCCGACGCCGTTGGTGGCGTAGGTGATCGACCACACGGTGAAGACCATGTTGACCGTATTGATCATGGCCGCCGCCGCGATGCGCAGCACCGCCGCCTTGTGGTGCTTGAACACCAGGCCCAGGGGCGCGCCCTTGGCGTCGTCCTCGTGCACCTCCTGGAACGCCGGGGGCTCCTCCAGCCGGCGGCGGATGATGTAGGCCGTGACCACGACGACGGCCGAGAGCCAGAACGGCACCCGCCAGCCCCAGCTCATCAGGTCTTCCTCCGGAAGCATGGTGAACGGGATGAACACGGCGGTGGCCAGCAAGGTGCCGAACTGGGTGCCCTGCAGGGTCCAGCTGGTGGTGAAGGAACGATGGCGCTCGTTCGCGTGTTCCAGGGACATGGAGATCGCGCTGGCCTGCTCGCCGGCTGCCGAGAGGCCCTGGATGAGCCGGCAGACCACCAGCAGTGCGGGGGCGAGGGCGCCGACCTGTTCGTAGGTGGGCAGGCAGCCGATGGCGAACGTCGCCCCGCCGATCAGGAACAGGGTCAGCATCAGCACGAACCGCCGGCCGAACCGATCACCCAGCGGCCCCATGATCAGCGCGCCGAGCGGGCGGACCACGTAGGCCACGCCCACCGTCGCCATCGCCACCAGGACGGCGATGGCCGGGTTGGTGTCGTCCGGGAAGAAGAGCTGGTTGAGCACCAGAGCGGCCGCAGTGCCGTAGACCGCGAAGTCGTAGTACTCCAGGGCAGAGCCGATCCAACTGGCGATGGCCGCACGCTTGGGCGTCTTCCCGTGGGTGACGTGCGGAATGTCAGTAGTGGCCTGGGCGGAGGGCGTCGTGGGGGTCATTGGACGGTCTTTCAGTCGGTGTAAACGGGGATGTCGACGGGGAGCCCGGTGCGGGCGCTCTCAGCCACGGCCAGGACGACGCGCAGGGACTGCAGTCCGTCCCGGGCGGTGACTCTGGGCTGGGCCTGGCCGCGGATGACCTGGCCGAAGTGCTCCAGTTGCCGCACCAGCGGATCCTCGCGCCGCGCGTTGAGGCTCGTCACGGCGGACTTTTCCCACCACGAGGCCTCGCCCTCGTAGGAGCGGACGCGCAGGGTCGGCACGGAGATGGAACCGCGGGTGCCGGCGAGGTGATAACAGTCCTCGTCGTCCGCGAAGTCGTAGCTAGGGTTCTCGCGGGCGGTCTGCTCCCACGAGCGGGCGGAAGCGGCGGAGTCGGAGACGATGAACGTGCCCAGGGCGCCGTTGGCGAAGGTCAGCGTCAGTGCGGCGGTGTCCTCCACCTCGAAGCCCCGCGCCTGGTTGCTGCTGGTGGCCTGGACGCGGACGATCTCACCGCACAGCGCCCGCAGATTGTCCATGTCATGGATGAGGTTGATCAGAATCGGGCCCCCGCCGGCCTGCTGACGCCACGGGGCGGCGTCGAAGTAGGCGTCCGGCTTGGAGAACAGGGCGGACCCCATCACCGCCACCGGACGGCCGATGACACCCGCGCTGATGGCCTCCACCGCCTTCTCGAGCAGGGGAGAGTACCGGCGGTGGTGCCCCACGAGCACGGGAACGCCACGTGACTCTCCTGCGGTGACGATCCGTTCGGCGGCTTGGGGCGTGTCCGCGAGGGGCTTTTCCACCAGTACCGGAACGCCGGCGTCGATGCAGCTCAGTGCACCGCTCTCGTGCAGGTGGTTCGGCGTGGCCAGGATGGCGCCGTCCACGTGCGGCAGCGCCTCGGCGAGATCCGCGACCAGCGTGGTGCGGCCGGCGAAGGGGTGGTCCTTCGCGTCGACGAAGGGATCCACCAGGAAGGACAGCTCCATGTCCTGGCGGTCCAGGATGCGCTGGGCGTGCTCGCGGCCGATCAATCCGGCGCCGACCACGGCCAGGCGAAGCGGCTCCGCCGGAAGAACGGGGTCCGCCACAAGAAGGGGCTCGGTCATCCAGTCCTCATTTTCAATATGTGGAAATAGTTTCTGTTTTCTGGTAAGACTATGAGCGGGGTCACGCTCGGCTGTCAAATGGTGGCTGGGGCGTGAACTCGACATGACTGAGCCCGACAGGCCTGAACCCGAGAGCGAATAACGCGGGGAACCGCGGGAGGACGGAGCGCGATGGCTGCTGCGGCATCACAGACGGCCGTGAAGGCCCTGGAACTCATGGCCGCGCTGGGCGAGTTCCCCCGGGGCGCGACCGCCGGGCAGATCGCCGAGGCCACCGGCTATCCCTTCACCACGGCGTACCGGCTGCTCCACACGCTGGTCAGCGCTGGGTATGCCGAGTACGAGCCCACCGGCAAGGTCTACCGCCTCGGACTCCGGCTGTTTCAGCTGGGACAGAAGGTCGCTCACGCGCGCGGTCTGGACGAGACGGCGCGGCCGGTGATGGAGCGACTGACGGCGCAGACGGGGGAGAGCTCGATCCTCGCGACGTTGGACGGCGACCAGGTCCTCACCCTGTGCACCGTGGACGGCCCGCAGTTCCGGACCACCACGGACCCCGGCGACCACGGGCCGCTGAGCACGAGCGCCGTCGGAAAGGTGTTGCTGGCGAGCCACCCGGAGCTGCTGGACACCGTCGAACTGGTCGCTCGCACCTCCCGCTCCATCACCGACCGTGACGTTTTGCGGGCAGAAATTGACGGTGTACGCGCTCGCGGCTGGGCGTCGCAGTTGGAGGAGAACGACGACGGCATGGCCGCCGTGGCCGTTCCCGTGCGGTCCGGGGCGGGCCGGGTCGTGGCCACCCTCGCGCTGGCCGCCCCGGTCTTCCGCAAGGACGTCGACGCGATGGCGGCCTACGTGCCGCAGTTGCGCGAGGCCGCGACCGTCCTGGGGGCAGAACTGGTCATTCGCTGACGGCGCGCGGCGTCACTCCTCGATCTGGACGGCTGGGTCCACAGCGCGCTGCACGACCGGTTGCAGTGCGCGAAGCAACCCCGTGCGAGTGGCCACGTTCAGCTTAGCCAGGCAGCTGTCCAGGTGATACTCCACCGTGCGCAGACTGATGAACAGTTCCGTGGCGATCTGCCGTTCGTTCTTGCCCGCGGCGACGGCCAGGGCGATCTGCCGCTCCCGAGGCGACAGTCCTGCCATCAACCGGAACGACTCGTCGCCGTCCTCTCCGCCACCCTCCTCACTGCCCATATCAGCGCCGTTGCTAGCCGACGTGACGCTCTGCACCGCCGGCTCCCGGGCGGGCTCGCCGTCCTGCAACCTCATGGCGAGGTCTTCGGCTTGTCTGTGGAGCACCATGGCCCCGCAACGCAGGAAGAAGTCGGCGGACTGCTGCGCCCACCGGGAGGCCGCATCATCCGTTCCCACACACTGCGGATGGTCGTGAACCACCCGGGCCAACTCCAACGCCATCAGGGCCCGGACGAGGGCGTGACCTCCACCCGGTGGGGCGTCCGGCCCGCGGCCGAGAATCTCAGGCGCCGGTTCGGCGTCGAGCGCTTCCACGCACTCCTTCAGGTGTGCGTAAGCCTGCTTCGGCTCAGCTTGCGCGCGGCGGAGAAAGCCGCGCACGCCCGATGCCACCGCCCGCAAGACACCCTCCGGTGCTGAGTCCATGCCGGCGGTTCCTCGATGGGCCAGGGCAATCAGGTCCTCGGTCAATCCCCTGCTGGCCAGAGTTCGAGCGTAGAGCAGAACGGTGGTGAAGCCGACGGTGGCCCACCCGACGAGAGTGGACTCGATGAACCGGAACTGTCTGTCGGCTTCCGCCGGGTCGTCAGAGAACACGGCTGCCATGGCATACGACTGGGCCACGGAACACCGCACCACGTCTCCGCTGGCACCACCGCTCTCCTTGGCTCGTTTCATCAACGCAGCCCCCTCAGCGCGCGCCCCACGGGACAGCGGCACCAAGGCCGCGATGGCCAGCCCCATGCGCACACCGGCGTCCACGGGCAGCATCAGACAGTTTTCCACTACCCGGGTGGCATGGTCCTGCGCACGATCCCAGTCGCCGGCGTGGAAGGCCAGCTGCGTCAGGTTGGACTCCACATGCACTCTCTGCTCCAGTGGGCTCACACCGCCGACGTCGGCCGAGCGCAGCAGGCGCTGTGCTTCGGCGATATGGCCCTGGGCCCGCAGCCGTGAACCGACCACTCCAGCGATGAGATTCCGGACGGGCTCGGTGCCCGGGACGGACTCCAACTGGGCCAACAGGGAGGTCATGGTGGCGGTGAACTCGGCGATGCGACGTCGGTCACCATGACGCAACCCGGCCCACAGCGTCAGCATGGCCTCTACCGAGCGCGCCTCACTGACCAGGGCGTAAGCTCGTGGCTCCTGGCGGGCCATCTCCTCGAAACGCTGCCGGACGGGGATGAGCTGGGCTGCCAACTCGTCGATGGTGGCCGCGGTGGCCTCGAAGTTCCCTCCGGCCCAGGAGACCCGACCTGCTGCTGCAAGAGCATGGCCCAAGAGGATCAATCCGGCCTGGGTGGGATCTTCTTCGGGCAAGAGCAGACCGCGCCTGATCTGCTCCACGGCACGGTCCACGTCTTCGGAGGCCAACAGTGTCCACGCCAGTGCTGCCGATTTGGGGCGACTCTCCGGCAATCGGCCGAGAAGATCGCGCAGTTCCAGGACGAGTTCCGGACTGCGGGCCACCACGGTCGCGCGCAGAGTCAGTGCCAGCACCGCGGGATCTCCAGTCAGTCGCAGGGCGTGCCGGAAGTAACCGAACGCGGCCGTGCCGTCCCGTCGTTCGAGGGCCCCCTGCCCCTGTTCCATCAGGCCGCGGACCAACTCCGGCGTCTCCTCGGGATGGGACACGAGCGTTTGCGCGCGGACACGGTGATCCAGGGCCGAGAGGTCGTTCATGACGGTGGCCAGCGTCCGGTGCAGCGTGGCACGGCGCTCGGCCGGGACCTGCTCGGCCATGAGGGTCGCCAGGTGAGGGTGCGTCATGACGATCTGGGCCGTCGTCGTGTTGATCCGCACGTCACTGGAGGACCGCAGGTCCTCATGGGGTAACCCCGGGTGGCCCAGGGCGATCAACGCCTGTTCCAGTTGGAGGAGGTGCAGCGACTCTCCGGCAATGGCCAGCAGGGAGACGGCGTCGCGCATCTGGGGGGACATGGCGTCCAAGGTGGAGCGCAGGGCCTTGCCGAACAGTCGTTGGGCGCTGTCGCCCCCCGTCGGCCCGGTGTGTCCGGAGTTCAGCGCGGCCAGGGCGTCCTGCAGCCGCCGCTGATCGGCTGGAGCGTTCTGCAACCACCGGGCCAAGGTGTCCACCAGCAACGGGACGCCGTCCGTGCCGCGATGCACTTGCCGGGCGATGCCCTCACTGACCGGGATCCCCAGCCGGTCGCGCAAGACCTCGCGACATTGCGGCACCGTCAACGGCTCCAACTGAAGGTGGGCGCCATGCCGTCCCGAGGCCAGGAAGCGGTCGATCTCCTCGCTCAGTTCAGTTCTGTGTGGTCGGTAGGTCATGACCGTCATGGACTGGCCCTCCAGCAGCTCCTGCGAGCACCTCCAGAGCACCTCCGCGGAGAACCGGTCGATCCACTGGAGGTCTTCGATGACCAGGATGCGGGGCCTCTCGAACCGGGGTGCGTCCGCGGGGTGCTCCACGATGTCCAGGACCATCTGTACCGAATCCTCGACCGTGCTCGGCCACGGCTCTGTGCGACGTTCGGTCAATCCCGTGACGATCCGGCGCAGTAGGGCGCCGGGGGAGTTCAGATCACTGGGATACAGCTCGACGACGGTGCAGTCCTCCTCATTCGGCCCGCCCACCTCGGCCAGGAAAGCGTCTACCAGTGTGGTCTTACCGATGCCGGGGGGACCTTCGATGGCCGCGTACTGGGGATATCCTTCGTGCGCGCGCTGATGCACGGCGCGCAATCGCCGCCGTTCGTCATCGCGTCCGGGCAGGTGGCTTGGTGGACCTGCGGAGGGGCTGTCGGAGGACGTGGCGTGCAGGTTGTCGGGTGGCGTTGGCATCGTGCCGTGTCCCTTGCTCAGGCGGGTTGGGGCGCTCCGTACTGGAAACAGTAGTCGCCCTGTCATTCGCTGATGGTAGGTGTCCGGTGAAGCCATGACTATGGCCTGAGAGTGAAGACAGGTAGCAATGAGGTGCTGGCCGCGGTCGAGCGCCGGCTGCGCGACGGCGCCAGAGCCCCCCAGAAGGCCAGGGTCGCCACTCCTGAGAACCTGAGGGCCAGGACGTGTGCGCCGAGGTGGGCGTTGTAGTCACACGTCGTATCAGCCAGGGAAAAGTCTGTGCCCGAGTATTCCCGGGCCCCACAGGATGGCATCGACCACGAGAGATCCCAGCGTGGCCAGGCCGACCGTCAGCACGACGCGCAGCGGGTACACCCCGCCGGTGTAGGAGTGACGGCCCCGCGCAGCGCCGCATTTTCCAAGGCTTGGCCGTCCCGAGTCCACACGACGAGCAGGTAGCTGCCGGCCAGCACCAGGATACTCATGACGGCTCCGATGGCCCATCTGGTGCTGTCTTAGACCGGAGGGGCAGTATCTCCGACCGAGGAAGCGTGGACGCGTTCGGGCGCTGAGCGGTGCCGTTGCATGGTGTGAGCGTAGTGAACAAGTCTCCGTCACGCCCGCATCGACGGGTGCCCGTGCCCCTGCTCGCGAGGGGTTATCAGGTCGAATCGACCATTGTTACGGTGGAGCCGTCCGAGCAGGTCGACCAGTGAGGAAGAGCCATGACTGACGTACCAGAACATGATCAACTGCCACTGCCCGACTACGACCACATTCCACTGGGGACGCTGCCGACCCGCATCACCGGGCTGGACGAGGAGCAGGTTTCACAACTGCTGGCCTACGAGAACGCCCACGGCAATCGCCTACCCGTGGTCCAGGTCCTCGAACAGCGCCTCGAGGCGCTGCGCGATGGCGCGGAGCCGTCCGGGCCCGCCACGCCGGACACTCCAGAGGTCGGAGGGTCCCGCTCGGGTTCCCAGGTGTCTCCGGAGACCAGTGGACCCAACGTCGTCCCGCCGTTCCACGGAAACCCTGCCAACCCCTCGCAACCGGAGAAGTAGGGGCTCAGCCGAAGTACCCGTCCGTGATCAGGCGTCGACGACGACGGCCGTGATCAGCGGGGACCGCCGGTAGACGCGGTCGAGGTGCCGGGCCACGGTGTCGGCGATCAGCTTCTCCAGATCCTCCAGGGTGTCGATCTTGGAGGCCTTCGCCAGAGCGTTCTTCACCTTCTCGGCGGCACGGTCGAAGATGTGCTCGTCGTGGATGAAGCCCTTGGTGATGAACTCCAGCGGCTCGGCCAAGAGGTTGGTGTCCGGATCCACGATCGCCACCACGGTCACGGCGCCGCCTTCTTGCAGCAGCCGCCGTTCGACCAGGGTCTCCTCGGTCACCTTACCCACGGTGTGACCGTCGACGTAGACCAGGCCCGCCTCGACCCGGCCCGAGACCCGCGCCTTGCCATTGACCAGATCCACGGTGTTCCCGTCTGCGGCGATGAGAACCTTGTCGGAATCCACCCCGGTGCGGACGGCCAGCTCGGCGTTGGCGTGCAGGTGCTTCGATTCACCGTGGACGGGCAACACGTGAGTGGGCTGCACGATGTTGTAGCAGTAGACCAGTTCGCCGGCGGAGGCGTGTCCGGAGACGTGGACCTTCGCGTTGCCCTTGTGCACGATCGTCACGCCCAGGTCGGTGAGCTTGTTGATGATGCCGTAGATGGCGTTCTCGTTTCCCGGCACCATGGAGCTGGCGAGCAGAACGGTGTCGCCGGCGTCGAGCTTGATCTGGTGGGTCTCGTTGGCCATGCGTGCCAGTGCCGCCATTGGCTCACCCTGGGATCCGGTGCACACCAGGGTCACCTTGTTGTCGGGCATGGACTGCAGCTTCTTGAAGTCGACCACCAGCCCGCGGGGGATGTTCAGGTACCCCAGGTCCCGGGCGATGCCCATGTTCTTGACCATGGAACGGCCCACGAAGGCGACCTTGCGCCCATTGGCGTGCGCGGCGTCGAGCACCTGTTGGATCCGGTGGATGTGGCTGGCGAAGCTGGAGACGATGATCCGCTTCGGGGCGGTCGCGAACACCTGGTCGATGGCCGGGGTCAGATCGCGCTCGGAGACCGTGAAACCGGGGACCTCGGCGTTGGTGGAGTCGGTCAGGAACAGATCCACGCCCTCCTCGCCTAGCCGAGCGAAATGCCGCAGGTCTGTGATGCGGTCGTCCAGCGGGAACTGGTCCATCTTGAAGTCACCGGTGTGCAGCACCAGGCCGGCGCGGGTCCGGATGGCGACGGCGAGGCTGTCCGGGATCGAGTGGTTGACCGCGACGAACTCCAAGCCGAACGGTCCGGCTCGGTGCTTGTCCTCGGCCTCCACGTGAATCGTCTTGGGCTTGATCTTGTGCTCGGTGAGCTTGGCGGTGATGAACGCCAAGGTGAGCCTCGACCCAATCAGTGGGATGTCCGGGCGTTCCTTGAGCAGATACGGCACTCCGCCGATGTGGTCTTCGTGACCGTGGGTGAGCACGATGCCCACAATGTCCTTCAGCCGGTCACGGATGGAGGTGAAGTCGGGCAGGATGACGTCGATCCCGGGCTGGTGCTCCTCGGGGAACAGCACGCCACAGTCGACCACGAGCAGCTTGCCCTCGTGCTCGAAGACCGTCATGTTCCGGCCGATCTCACCCAGTCCGCCCAATGGAGTGATGCGCAGGCCACCGGACGGCAGCGACGGCGGAGCTTTGAGCGTGCGGGATGAACGGGAGGAAATGGGCAAGAGATCACACTTTCAGCAGGAGGTGGGGCACGGCGGTGCAAACGGCTCTCGTCGAGCTCTGGCTCGTGTCGATGCGGAGCGGCACCGGAAGTCTGCTGACGATTTTACCTTGAGACGCGTGCGGCCTGAACCGCGGCTACTGGCCTATTGAGTGGCCGAACATCTCCAGGCGCAGAGACCGTGCCGTGGTCATGTGCTGCTGCATCGCCTCGCGCGCGGCGGCACCGTCGCGATTCCGCAGGTGGCCGATGATCTGCTCGTGTTCGTCCAAGGACTGGTCCCAGCGTCCTGGCCGGGTCAGGGTGGAGGTGGGAGCGTGGATCTGGTGCGTGGCCAGCCGGTCCAACAGATCGCGCAGGATCGGATTGCGGGCGGCCGACCACAGCGCCTCGTGAAACTTGATGTTGGTGCCCAGTCGAGTGGCGTTGTCTGGATCCTCCAGAGTGCGGTCACGCGTCAGCAAGCCGTCCAAGCGCACCAGGTCCATCTCGGTGCGAGCCGTGGCGGCCTCTTCGGCGGCCTGCCCCTCCAGCAGGATGCGGAGGTCGTAGACCTGCATGAGTTGTTCCGGGTCCAGCCGCCGCACCTGCAGACCGCGAGTGCCACGTTCGAGCAGCCCCTCCTGCAGTAGCCGTCCCAAAGCCTCGCGCACCGGAGTACGCGAGA
Source organism: Citricoccus sp. GCM10030269 (assembly GCF_042665635.1). NCBI lineage: Bacteria > Bacillati > Actinomycetota > Actinomycetes > Micrococcales > Micrococcaceae > Citricoccus > Citricoccus sp. GCM10030269. The sequence goes on from NZ_JBHTCV010000006.1 coordinate 96,501, forward strand.
CGCCGAAGCGTTCGGCCAGCGCCACCTCGCGGAAGGAATCGCCGGGGGAGTGGTCGCCGCGAAGGATCTCGGCTTTGAGCTGGCCGTGCATCGATGCGGCATCAACTTTTCCTGCCACGGTCGTCCCCTTCCGTCCGCTCCGCCGTCCGCGTCATCAGCCGACTCCCGGGCCTGTGCGCCGTTAGGCCAGCGTACCGGCGCGCCGACCGAAGACGACGCCGGCCGCGAGGCCTGAGCCGCCCGGGTAGTTGCCGGCGAAGAGCCCGCCGAGCATCTCACCGCAGACGTAGAGTCCGCGGATGTGCTCTCCGGACGCGTCGAGCACCCGGCCGTGGGTGTCCGACTTCAGGCCACCAAAGGTAAAGGTGATGCCACAGGTGACCGCGTAGGCGTAGAACGGGCCGTCCGTCAAGGGCGTGGCCCAATTGGACTTGACCGGAGTGGTGTTGGCTCGGCGCCCGTCTTTGATGGTGGGATCCCACGTGATGGACAGGTCGATGGAATCGTTGTAGTCACGCACGGTCTCCACCAATGCCCGTGGATCCACGCCGATCTTCTCCGCCAGCTCAGGCAGGGAGTCGGCTGAGGCCTCGGTGATGCCGGGCATCTCATATTCCTCGGCGCGGAGCATCGGCCGGAGGCTGGCATCGAAGATCTGGTACGCCACCGAACCGGGCTGCCGGAGAATCTCCCGGCCGAACTTGGCGTAGGTGTAGTTGCGGAAGTCCTCGCCCTCGTCCACGAATCGGCGGCCCTCAGTGTTGACGATGATCCCCAGCGGATAGGACTGACGGGTCAGCCGGTTGGTCAGTTCACGATTGGACTCGTTGTTCGGTGTGAAGGCGTCCCACTGCGTGGAGTGGCACGTTGACCAATGTCCAGCCTTCTGGGCGCCGATCTGCAACGCGGCGGCGATCATCTCTCCCTGGTTGAAGGGTGTGCCGCGGACCTTGGCGTTCTCCCACCCCTCGCCGAGGTGTTCGCGCCGCCACTCGGCGTTGGACTCGAAGCCGCCGGCCCCGAGGACCACGGACTCCGCGCGGAGCTCCTCCAGCGAACCGTCCGCCCGCCGGATGGTGACTCCGGTGACTTGACCGTCCTCGACCAGCAGCCCGGTGACGTCTTGCCCATAGCGGACCTCGGTGCCCAGTTCCGCGGCCACGCGCACATGGTCGTGCATCAGACCCTCGCCTCCGCCGACGTTCCCGACGTGCAGCCCGCCCCAGAACAGGTAGGAGCCGTCCTCGCGCTCATAGGCCTGGCGCTCATACATCAACCGATACTTCAGCCCGAGGGACTGCAACCAGCGCAGGTTCGGGGCGGCCTCATGGACCAGCACCTCGGTCAGCTCGGGGTCATTGCGACCGTCGGTCACGCGGGCGAGGTCCGCGGCATAGTCATCGGCGGTGTACGGAGGAACCTCGGAGAGGTCGTGTCGCTCATCCGGCTCGATGAAGTCCTTCAAGTCCTCGAGACCGTGGTGGGCAATGCGGGTGGCTCCGGCGGTGTAGTAGCTGTTCCCGCCGAACGCCTCTGGAGGAGCCTTCTCCAGCAGGAGCACTTTCCGACCACGGACGGCTGCGGCATGGGCGGCGGTAAACGCGGCGTTGCCCCCACCGACGACGATGACGTCGGCATCCAGCTCTCCCGCATCTCCAGAGTGTTCGGGGTGTTCAGGGCGGTCGGTGGGGGCAGCGGTGCGCGGGGCGTCGGTGGTCATGGTGTTCCCCTGTGTAGGACTCGTCGGTCGATGGATTCGCCGGACTCGCCGACGACTGTGCACGAATGTATACAAAGGTGCACAAAGGAGTCAAGGTGTTAGAGCGACAGCCGTAGGATCGTCATCATGAGCTGGGATATGCCGACCACGGACACGTTCGACCACGTCCGCAGCGGGGACGGCGAGCACATCGGTTACATCCACTGCACCGAGGACGGTCTCTTCGTGCCGTTCGACCTACTCCAGCGCCGCCGCGGAGTGCCCATGGAACTGAACGAGGCCGAGGAGGTGCTGGACGGCGTCGGGCTCAGCATGTTCGCCGACGCCTGGTGGCTGGACGACGGGATGGGCGGGCGCATGAGAGTCCTGATCCAGGAAGTCCACCGCGATCGGCTGACCGTGGCCCCCATGCTGGAGCAGTCGTCCGGGCACATCGCCAAAGCCGCTGACCTGAGGGCGACGATGACGGTGCCCTTGCCGACGGACCGGCTGCACCCAGACGGGTGAGGACCGAGCGGCATCCACGCGGTATCTCCCTGGGGAATACGTCAGCCACCCGTCCACAGATACCGATGCTCGGGTCGGCCGGCGGTTCCGTATCGAGGACGCAGCTCGGCCAGGCCTCGTTCCGTGAGCAACTCCAGGTATCGCCGCGCGCTCACCCTCGAGATCCCACAAGCGGCCGCCACATCCCGTGCCGAACGGTCGACGCCGGCCCCGGCCTCCTGCAGCGCAGCGGCAACGAGGCGCAGGGTCGGGACGGAAAAGCCCTTGGGCAGCCGAGCGGGCAGGCCGCCGTCGTCGGAGGTCTCTGTGCTTGTCGGAGTGCCGGGTGCCGAGTCTGCGGACGTGCCGGCAGCGCTCGCCGACAGACCGGACGCGCCGCGCACGAGCCCGTCGATCTCGGCCTGATCCAGCTCCTGGCCCCTCAACGACTCGCGGTCCGGGCCGCCGGGGTCGGAGGCGAGTACTGCGAACTCCTCGAGACGCTGATTGAACTCCTCGCGACCGAAGGGCTTGACCAGGTAACCGTCCACGCCGAATCCCACCGCTCGCCGCACGGTGTCCCGCTCGCTCGCCGCGGTCACCATGATCACCGCGACGTCGCTCCCACCGGCGCGTAGTTCCTCCAGTACCTGGACGCCGCTGCGGTCTGGCAAGTGGACGTCCAACAACACGAGATCCACCTCATGCTCGGCCAGGAAGCCCGCCACCGGTGTTCCGCGTTCAAGTACACCGACCACCTCGAAGCCGTCGAGAGCCTCCACGAAGCGCCGGTGCATCGCCGCGACGGCGAAGTCGTCATCGACCACGAGTGTTCTGATCACCGGTGTTCCTCCAGTTGACGCTGCTGATCTGTTGGGTCCTGCGGGTCTCGCTGATCCTGCTGCCCCGGCTGGTCTTGTTCATCCTGTTCACCCTGCCGATCCAGGGCGGACCACTCGGCCCGGAATCTGGCCCCGCCCAGTGGTGAGGCCGTGACGCTGACGCGACCGTGCCGGCGTCGGGCGATCCGGTCCACCAGAGCGAGACCCACGCCGCGGCCTCCAACCGGCCGGGCGCGTGCGGGGCGGCCTTCGTCGTCGGGCGCGTGGTCCTCGGTCGAGTCATGCTCGGGTGGATGGTCCTTGGTGGAGGCTCCCCATCGGAACACCTCTCGAGCCGCGGACACGTCCACGCCGGGACCCGAATCGTCCACCGTCACCACGAACCTCGCCGGGTCACAGACGACGTTAAGCAGGACCTGCCCGCCGTCCCCGGCTGCCTCGATCGCGTTGGTGAGCAGATTGGCCACCACCGTGAGGGCGTCGTCGTCGGCGTGCCAGTCCGGGCTCACCGTGCAGTCCTCCGCGAGCTCGAGGCGGACACCCGCCTCCCGTGCCACCGCGGACTTGGCCCCGATCAGAGCAGATAGGGAGGCATCGGACAGCTCACTCTGAAACGGGCCGCCGGGCAGCCCGGTCAGGTCGCGAATGTACTTCTGGGCCTCCTCGGCCTCGTCGAGCGAGAGCAATCCGGAGATCACGTGGAGCCGGTTCGAGAACTCATGCGTTTGGGAGCGGAGGGTCTCCGTCAGGCTGCGTTGGCCCTCCAGTTCCCGCAGGCTGGACTCGAGTTCGGTGCGGTCCTGGAGGGTCAGGGTGCGGCCGATCTCCCGGCCCTGGGCCCGAGCCGGACGCACCCGCGCCAGCAGGATGCGCTCGCCGGCCAGCGCGAACGTCGTCATCTCTTCCGGTGTCTCGGCCGACGCGCCGTTCGGGACGAGCAGCGTGGCCAGGTCCGGATCGAGGATCTCTGCGGCGGGGCGGCCCTCGAGGCGCTCATCAGTGCCGTCCATGTCGCTCGTGCTGTCCTTGCCGACCACCCCGAGCAGTCGGGCCGCCTCGTCATTGACGAGAGTGATGATGCCCCGCTCGTCCACACCAATGACACCGTCGCTGACGCTGTGCAGCAGGGCCTGCCTCGACTGGTGCAGTGCCGCCATCTCCTCCGGCTCCGCCCCATAGATGCGGGTGCGGACATAGCGGGAGGCCCACGCCGCGCCGGTGGTGCCGATAGCCGCGGCCAGGAGCACCCACGGGGCGAAGCCGAGAACCACCTCGAGCAGGTTCGCCCGGATGTCACTCTGCAGGATCCCCACCGAGACCGTCCCGACCACCTCGTCGCCGTCCCAGATCGGAACCTTGGAGCGCAGCGTCACTCCGAGGGGGCCTTCCTCGGTGCCACGGAACGTCTCGCCACCGCGGATCGGCCCGTGATCCGAGGAGACCGGCCGGCCGATCTGATCCGGGTCCGGGTGCGCCACCCGCAGGCCGTCTTCATCCACCACGACGACGAATCGCACCCCCGCGGCCCGCTCCGCCAGGTGCGCGATCGGCTGGATCTTGTCCGCCGCGTCCGGCTCGTTGACGAAATCGACCACCACCGGGTTCTCCGCGATCTCCGTGGCCACCGTGTGGACCTCTTCGAAGGCCAATTCCCTGGTGCGGTGATCCTCGAAGCGCAGCACGATGGCGGCCACGGCCAACACGGTCAGCAGCACGATGGCCACCTGCAGGGTCAGCAGGCGCAACCGGACGCCGTGCCGGGACCGGGCACGGAAACGGCGAAGTAGCGGCGGTGCGTGCGTGGGGACATCAGAGCGCATGGTCAGAACTTTCTTAATCACCCCTTATGACCACAAGCCCGAATCGGATGTGCCGTGGATCACTTTTCTGTCAACGTGGGGGACCGGCCTCCTCACTGTGGGCCGGATCACTGACGTAGAGAGTACGGAACACCATGAGTTCACGCACATTCACGAACGCTGTCCTCGGCGTGGCTGCCGCCGGCGTCGTCGGGCTCGCCTTGGTCAATGCCGCCTCGGACGGCGGGGAGGCCGCCGCGCGCTCCAAGCTGGTGCTGATGGCACCGGCGTCGCCGGGAGGCGGCTGGGACGGTTTCGCCCGCGAATCGCAGCAGGCCATCAAATCGGAGGGCATCTCCAACAACGTGCAGGTGGTCAACGTCCCGGGCGCGGGCGGCACCATCGGCCTCGGCCAGTTCGCCCAGATGGACGGGCGGTCCGACATGTTGATGGTGACCGGCGGGGTGATGGTCGGCGCCGTGGAACTCGCCGACTCCGGGGTGGAGTTGGACGACGTCGAGCCCATCGTGCGCATGGCGGACGACTACGCTGCGTTGGTGGTGCCGGCCGACTCGCCGTACGAGACGCTGGACGAGTTCATCGAAGCCTGGAAGCAGGACCCGGGTGGCACATCCATCTCCGGCGGATCACTCGGCTCGATCGACCATCTGCTGACCGGGTACGTCGCCGAGAAGGTGGGAATCGACCCGGCCGAGACGAACTACATCGCCTACTCCGGTGGTGGCGAGGCGCTGACCTCCATGCTCTCCGGCACCACCGTGGCCGGTATGTCCGGTTACAACGAAGTGGCCGACCAGATTGAGGCTGGCAACCTCCGGGCCCTCGCTGTCTCCTCCGAGGAACGGCTGCCCGGCGTCGACGTGCCGACCTTCAAGGAACAGGGCGTGGACGCCTCCATGGCCAACTGGCGTGGTTTGGCTGCCGCCCCAGGCATCTCGGACGACGACCGCGAGGAACTGCTCGAGATCGTGGACGAATACCGCCAGACCGACCATTGGCAGGAGGCTCTCGAGCGCAACAGCTGGACCGACAGCTACATGACCGGCAACGAGTTCGACGAGTTCCTCGAAGAGGAAACGACCCGCACCCGTGACATCGTGGAAGGACTGGGACTGTGAGCCCGCAACAGACTGCATCCCCGGCCGGCCCCCGAGATGGCGGCGTGACTGCGCGCCGTGGATTCTGGGCCGGCCGCAGCGAGCTCATCATGCCGCTGCTGGTTGCTGCGCTGGCCACCTGGCTGGCAATTCAGACGGCGACCATGAACGTCATGGGCGAATCCGTGCCCGGACCCCAGTTCTTCCCGACGATCATCTGCATCCTGTTGTTCGGCGTCGCGATCGTCCACACGATCCAGATCCTGCGGAACCCGCGTCTGCCCGATCCCACGGATGATGCGGAGAACGCCGACACCTCCTCAGATCTGCTCGCGGATCTCGCCAGCGCCTCCGACCGTGGACGCGAGCGGATCGCCGGACGCACCCCTGAGGCCACCCTCCCGAAGGAGTGGAAGACCTACACCGATTGGAAGACGGTGGGACTGCTCGTCGGCGGTATCGCTGTCTTCATCCTCGTGCTGCCCTTGCTCGGTTGGGTGTTCTCCGCCGCCGGCCTGTTTTGGATCGTGTGCAAGGCCTTGGGCAGCCAGCGCCCGGTGTTCGACCTGATCATCTCGCTGGTGTTCGCCTCCGTTATTCAACTGGCCTTCAACGCCGGTCTCGGACTGAACCTGCCCTCCGGCTTCTTGGAAGGACTGCTCTGACATGGAACAGCTGAACTTGCTGTTGGAGGGCTTCGGCTCCGCCCTCACGCCGATCAACCTGCTGTGGGTGCTCATCGGCGCCGTTCTCGGCACGGCCGTGGGCGTGCTGCCGGGGCTCGGCTCTTCGATGGCGGTGGCCCTGCTGCTGCCGATCACCTTCACCCTCGACCCGACCGCTGCGTTCATCATGTTCGCCGGCGTCTACTTCGGTGGGCTCTTCGGAGATTCCACCGCCGGGATCCTGCTGAACACGCCCGGCAACTCCGCGGCCATCGCCGGCTCCTTCGAGGGACACCGGATGGCCAAGGACGGCCGGGCGGCGAAAGCACTGGCCACCGCCGCGGTCGGGGCCTTCACGGGTGGGCTCGTCGCGACGACCCTGGTGGTGTTCTTCGCCCCGATGCTCGTGAAGATGGCCACCGCCTTCGGTCCTGCCGAGTACTTCGCCCTGGCCGTGTTCGCCTTCCTGGCGATCTCCTCCGTGGTCTCGGAATCCGTGGTGAAGGGCCTGGGCGCTCTCGGCATCGGACTCGTGCTGGCCGTGGTGGGCGTGGACGGCCCCTCCGGCACTGTCCGCTACACCCTGGGATTGCCGCAGCTGTTCGACGGCATCTCCATCGTGGTCATCACCGTCGGACTGCTGGCCCTGGGCGAAGTGCTACACATCGCCGGCCGCATTCACCGCGACCCCGTGGCCCAGAAGATCGGCACCAACGGCCGAGCCCGGCTGGAGCGCTCGGATGTCCGCAAGGCCCTGCCAGCGTGGCTGCGCGGGACCGCCTTCGGCGTGCCCTTCGGCATCATCCCTGCCGGCGGCGCCGAGGTGCCCACCTTCCTGGCTTATGGCACGGAGAAGCGGCTGGCCCGGCGTCGTGGGGATACGGAATTCGGAACCACCGGCTCCATCCGCGGTGTGGCCGCACCCGAGGCCGCCGGCAATGCCACGGCCGGCACCGCCATGGGGGCGCTGCTTGCCCTCGGACTCCCGACGTCGGCGACGGCGGCCATCATGCTCGCCGCCTTCCAGCAGTACGGCATGCAGCCCGGACCCTTGCTCTTCGAACGCAGTGGCGAGCTGGTGTGGACTCTCTTGGCGTCCCTGTTCATCGGCCTGGTGGTCTTGGTCATCCTGAACATGCAGTTCGCGGTGCTGTGGGCCAAGCTGCTGTTCATTCCCCGTCACTACCTGTACGCGGGCATCACGGTGCTGTCCATGCTCGGTGTCTATGCGATCAGTTCCTCGACGCTGGACCTGTGGGTCCTGTTGGCCGTGGGGCTGCTCGGATTCATGCTCCGCCGGTACCAGTTCCCGCTGGCCCCCGTGCTGATCGCCGTGGTGCTCGGTCCATTGGCTGAGACCGAACTGCGCCGCGCCCTGACCGTTTCCGAGGGCGATGCCTCCGTCCTGATCTCCAGCCCCGTCACCGTGATCCTGTACTCCGTGCTGGCGGTGGCCCTGATCATCAGCGCCGTGCAGCATTTGCGGCATCGTCGGCAGAAGGCGACTGCTGTGGGCGGTCCAGGGACTGATTCGGGTGGTGGCCCGGGTGGTGCACCGGGAGGCAACTCGGGTGGTGCTCCGGGAGGCGATTCGGGTGGCGGCCCGGGCGAACCGGCTGGCACTGCATCAGTTGTCGGATCCTCTCCAGTTATTCGCCCCCACACTGGGGCCGGATCCAACAACTGATGAGGGTGGAGTGGGCATCCGGCGACGTCGGCCCCTCCCGAGAGCGCGGACTGGCTCGTTAGCCTGGCCTGACAGCCGGCGAAAGCAGTCGACCACAGGAGGCCATCATGACCAGGATCGCCATCGTCCTCGGCAGCACCCGCCCCCACCGCACTGGCAAGGCGGTGGCCGATTGGGTGTACGAGCAGGCCAGTCAACGCACGGACGCCGAGTTCGAGCTGGTGGATATCGCTGACCAGAATCTGCCGTTGTTGGATGAGCCCACGCCCCCGGCGATGGGGCAGTACGAGCATGAGCACACCAAGGCGTGGGCACAGAAGATCGCCTCGTTCGATGGATTCGTGTTCGTCACTCCGGAGTACAACCACTCGGTGCCGGGCGCGATGAAGAACGCGGTCGACTATCTCTACGCAGAGTGGAACAACAAGTCCATCGGCTTCGTCAGCTACGGCAGCGCAGGCGGCACTCGCGCCGTGGAGGCCTGGCGGCTCGTCGCGGCTGAGCTGCAGATGGCCGATGTCCGCGCCCAGGTGTTCCTGCCGTTCAGCGCGGAGTTCGGGGAGGACTCCTCCTTCCGGCCCAGTGACGGTGCCACGGAAGGTCTCGGCGGAGTTTTCGACCAGGTGATCGCCTGGGCCGAGGCGCTCAAGCCGCTGCGGGGGTAGGTCGGAGCGTCCAAGCCGTCCACCCCTGACATCAGTTGTCGGATCCGGCCCCAGTGTTGCCGCCCCATACTGGGGTCAGATCCGACAACTGATGAGGACGGGACAGTTGATGAGCCCGGGACGAGGAAGAGCCAGCTCGGCTAGGTCCCCGGGAAACCGGGCAGGATGGTCACCGCGTAGTGCCCGTCCGCGGTGTCCACGGAGAGCAGCTGCGCGCTGACCGGAACGTCCGACGCCAAGACCACTCCGTAAGGCTGGCCCAGTGGAACGGCTTCCGGGTCGATCAGATCGTTGACCCGCACCTGCCGCACGCGTTGCCTCGGCACGAGCACCTCGTACGGGTCCACCGGGTTGCGGTCCTCGTGGAAGACGGTCAGGCGTACGCAGGCGTCCCGATCGGTGGCGTTGAGCAGGCAGAGAACATTCCGGCTCGTGTACTCGGGTTCATGGCCGGTGCTGCGCGAGGGGATGTATCCCGCGGGGAAGGTCCAGTGGGTGTGTGCTGCGTCCATCAGCGTTCCTTCCAGATCTCGTCGGGGGAGGGCTGCCGTCCATCCGGCGGCTCGATCAGCAGTTCACGCAGGTGGTCGTTGAGGAAGACCCCCTCCGGATCGAGTTCACGGCGCACCGCCCCGAACTCGTTCCACTCCGGATACAACGACGCCAGCCGTGGCGCCGTGGCCGAATGCTTCTTGCCCCAATGCGGCCGCCCGTCGAAACTGCGCAGCAGCGGCTCCAGGTCCGAGAAGTACTCCCGATACGGCAGCGACGCGTTGTGCAGCAGGGCGATCGTCATGGTCGGCCGCCCGCCGGCGGTGCTGAGCATTCCGCGGTCCGGGGCGATCGTGCGGACGAGCACCCGCCACCCCACTCGGTCCCGATGGCGTTCCTTCACCCGTTGCCGCACCTGCCGGAAAGCCTCCAGCGTGGTGTCCAGCGGCAGCATGTACTCCATCTCCTCGAAGTGGATCTCCCGACGATTGGGAATGATCTCGTAGGAAGGGCCGGTCTCATCGCGCTTGAGCCGCCCGGGCGGAACGAGTTCCGGTTCGTCACCCGGCTCATTGAGCATGCGAACCTGGGCCAGATCGCTGCGCGGATACCAGTAGAAATCGAAGTTGCGGTTCTGCTCCACCAGCTCGGCGTAGTGCTCCAGCACCCAGTCGATATGGGTCATCCAGTTCGTCCGGTGCAGTTGGTAAGCCGGACGGACCCGCAGGGTGAGAGAAGTCAGGATGCCCAGCGAGCCGAGCGACGCCTGGGCGGCGCGCAGGAGCCGGTCGTCGCCGTCGTCGGGCTGGTGTTGATTTTTCGGCCGGTCGGTCCCGAAGGCGATCACCTCACCGGTGCCCGTGACCAGCCGGCCGCCCACCAGCATGGAGGACAGGTTGCCGATTCGGGCGCCGGTCCCGTGCGTGCCCGTGGCCAAGGCACCGGCGATCGACTGATAATCGACGTCCCCGAGATTCTCCATCCCGACGCCGGCCTCCGCCAGTTCCCGGCCCAGGTCCGCCAGCCCCGTTCCGGGCAGGACGGTGGCCAGCCCTTGCTCCGGGTCCGTGGACACCACCCCGCTGAGCCGGTGCAGATCGACGAGGGCATCGTCGGTGGCCACCAACGGCGTCGACGAATGGCCGGAGCCCACCGGTCGCACCGTGCGGCCTCGTTCGCGGGCATCACGGACCAGATGCACGACGTCGGCCTCATCGGCCGGTCGGTGCCATTCCGTGGGTTGGCAGGAGACACTGCCGGACCAGTTGATGAATTCCCTTGTGGAGCCCATGCCGTTCATCATGGCATCGTCGACTGCCGCATCTCGGGCGGGGACGACGTTCAGTCTTCGATCACCAGGGGGAAGACACTGAGGTAGAGCCGGATCCGGCGGGTCTCCTCGCCGTCCGCCGTCTGGCCGGGGAGGGCATCAGCGGCTGGCTCTGCCTCGTCCAGGGCCTTCTCGTGACGTTCGATCACGGCCATCAGTTCCTCACTCAGGGCCCGCGCCTGTTTGGCGGTCATGGTGCGGGTACTGGTGGAGTCAATGGAGGCCCTGACCCATTCGGGATCGGCGTGGTTCTCGACGCTCAGCCACCGTCCGAGTGCCTCTGCCCGCTGATGGAGAGAGGTCCGGAACAGAGCCTGGATGGCGGGGCGGTTGGACTCGTCCTGCGAGAGCTCATACGTCGGCACGGCGAACCCCACCGGCTTCCACCACCGCTCCCGGCCGGAGCCACGATCGGTGTCCTCCTCCACAAAGCCGTGTTTCTCCAGTTGGCGCAAGTGGTAGCTGGTCTGGCCGGTGCTCTCGTTCAGGTGTTTGGCCATCGAAGTAGCCGTGGCCGATCCGCGGTCGTTGAGGTAGGAGTACATCGCCATCCGCAGTGGATGGGCGAAAGCCTTCATGGCGCCGGCGTCGACCGCGCGGGCGGCCACCCCCGGCATGGCGTCCTTGCCGACGACGGGATCGGGAGAATCCTGCGGGGAGGACTTGTCATCTGTCATGTGCAGAGATACCTTTGCATAGACGCCTTTGCAGAGAAAACTCTGCATAACCTTCTTGGCTTCAGTCTACGGAGATGACGAGCATGCTGCGATCCACCCCGAATGCCCCGCTTCCGAGGCCCAGACCCACTCGATCACTGTTGAAGCCCACGCCGGACGCCGCCGCAACGGCTCCCGTCCCCTCGTGGCGTGACGCGCGCGGCGCGGACCCGACGATCCAGCGGGTGCTGCGCGCCGGCGTCGTCGGTGGGGGACCAGGACTGCGATGAGCGGCGCATCAGTTGTCGGATCTGGCCCCAGCGCGAAGCCACAACAGTGGGCGGAATCCGACAACTGATATGAGGGTCAGCTCTTGATGCGTTCCCGCGTCCGCGTGATCAGCTCATCGGCGCGGCCGATCAGCCGGTCGGCCTCCTGGATGTCGCGCTCCACGCGGGCACACGCCTCCGTGTCCTTGAGAGGGATGAGGTCCGTCTCCAAGGTCAGGGCCGCGGCCACCAGGGTGCCGCGGACGGACCCGACGCCGGCCCCGACGTCACTGAGGACGTTGGCGTTGCAATCGACGAGCACGTCGTCGGCGATGTCGAGGGCGTCCGCCGAGATCCCGACCAGTGCCCGCGGTGGAACGGCGGCATCCCGAAGCGCCTCCTGGATGCGCCGGGAACGCTCCTGGCGCTCGTCCTCGGAGTCGCGGGGCAGGCCGTAGGCGTGGGCCACGTGGGAGAACGCCTTCTCATCGTCGTCCGAGGCTTCCAGGGCCCGGGTGGCCAGATCCGCCGCCCGATTGGCCAGTTCCTCGTGGCCACTGAACCGAGCCGCCATGGCCAACAGCCCGACGCCCTGAGCCAGCAGGAGGGCGCCCGTCGCCCCACCTCCCGGCGTGGGCGTACCGGAGGCCAGCCGGTTCACGTATCCCTCGATGGTCTCGTCGCGGATCATGCCCAGAGAATAACCGTGGCGAGACCAGTACGTCTCCGGCTGGGGGCCAGGCAAGACTCCGCGCGGGGCTCCGGGCGGGACTCCGGGTGGTTCTGCGGGACGGGTCCGGGACAGCTCAGGGTCGGGTCAGGGCACTTCCGAGGCTCCCGTGTCCATGAGCCGCCGTAGACTCACGACCGTGGAGAATGCAGCGCCCGTCAGCGAAACCCGAGAGACGAAACCGAACCGTGCCCTGCCGCGCTTTCTGGTCATCGTGCTGTGCTTGGCCGGACTGGTGTTGGCTCTGGAATTCGTGCAGGGCTTGCAGAGCGTCGTCGCCCCCGTCTTCCTCGGTCTGAACCTGGTCATCATCGCTTACCCCTTGCAGGCCTGGCTCATTCGCAAGGGCTTGCACCGGTTCATCGGCGCCACGGTCACAGTGGCCGTGGTCGTCGTCGTGCTGATCGTGTTCGTGGCCCTGATCCTGTGGTCCGCCTCAGAACTGGTGCGCGCGCTGCCGGGCTATGGGCCGCAGTTCAACGAGATCTACAACGGCGTGCTCGCGTGGATCGGCAGCTTCGGAGTCACGTCTGACATGCTGATGGACCAGCTCTCGGACCTGAACATGTCCACCGTGATCTCCACCGGCACCGGGCTCATCGCCGCGCTGCTCTCCAACGTCACGGCGATGCTCGGGCTGTTGGTCACCGTGGTCATGGCCGTGTTCTTCCTCGCCGTGGACTCCGTGGCCGTGGACCGTCGCATGGCCCTGCTGAACAGTGCCAAGTTTGAGCTCGGTACGGCCCTGACCGCCTTCGCCTATGGTGTGCGCCGGTACTGGATCGTCACCACGATCTTCGGTTTGATCGTGGCCGGTCTGGACGTGGCGGCGCTCGCGGTGATCGGGGTGCCGATGATCTGGGTCTGGGGCGTGCTCAGCTTCCTGACCAACTACATTCCCAATATCGGCTTTGTCATCGGCATGGTTCCGCCGGCGCTGCTGGGGCTGGTCGAGGGCGGCTGGGGCGCGTTCATCGCCGTGGTTGCGGCCTACTCGGTCCTCAATTTCGTCATTCAGTCGATCATCCAGCCGAAGTTCACCGGCGACGCCGTGGGCGTGATCCCCACGGTCTCGTTCCTGTCCCTGCTGTTCTGGGCGTGGATTCTCGGGCCCCTCGGTGCCATCCTGGCTCTGCCCGCCACCCTGCTGCTCAAGGCCGTCATGATCGACGCCGACCCGCACTCACGCTGGATCAACTCATTCATCGCCTCCGACCTGCGCGGCATGGAAGACCGGAACCGGCGTGGGTTGGCCCACAAGGGGGGACGCGGCGAGCCGGAGACGACGGCACCCACCGAGGAGCCCACGTCGCCCGGTCCCGACACCTCGGATACGCCCCCGCTGCAGGAACTCCCGGCCGAGGAAATGCCAGTAGTAGATCGCTGAGTATCCATGTCCGCAGGCTGCCTCATCCCTGTGGACAACACAACGGTGTCCTGGGTCCGTGAAACCATGGTCAGATGAGCAGTTCCCCCTCTTACCCCTATGTCACCGAGCAGGACATCATCGGCCTGGTCGGTCCCGTAGCGGCACAGCGGGGCAAGGCCTATGCCCGCCAGGGCGTCGTGACACAGATGGTGTGGGAGTCCACGGACGCCTCGGCCGCCACAGGGACCGCGGCCTCCACCACGGGAACCACAGCCACGACCCCGCGCACGCTCTACGGGCAAGTGCAGGGCAGCGATCCCTTGCCCTACGAGACGTTCGTGCTCATGGTGCCCGGTCAGACGACGTCGGGCGGGCAACCTCGTCAGTGGAAGCCGCTGCGCGGCGGCTGCACCTGCCCCGTGGGCAACGATTGCAAGCACGCTGCGGCGCTGCTCTATGCCGCCACCACGGAGTCCTTGCGCCAACTTGCCCCGCCGACGGAGGGTTGGGGTCAGGTCCGGCGGTTCGTCGACGAGGACGAGTCCGCCCCGAACGATGAATCCGCCAGCAGCAGCTTGGGCACAGACGATTGGCGCGCCGTCCTGGGTGAACTGACCGGGCAGGACTCAGTGGCCCACACGGAGGCGCCGGTGGGCATTGGGATCACCCTGCTGGCTGAGCCCAGCTCACCGATGCGCCGCCGGTGGGGTCCCAACGAGGCCTCAGTCGCGGACATCGAACAGGGGGCTGGGCTGCACGTTCAGCTGCGACCGCTCCGCCGCGGTTCGCGGGACAACTGGATCAAAGGCGGGCTGACTTGGCGGAAATTCCAGTACGGCGGCCTCCGTCACCAGCTCCGGGAGGACCACGTCGAGCTCCTGGGCCAGCTTTACCGTCTTTATCTGGCCGAGCGCCCGCATCACTACGGCAATGACGAGACGCTCCGGTTGGACGCGCTGTCCGGTCCGGCCGCCTGGCAGCTGCTGTCCCGGGCACAGGAAATGGGCGTCGAGTTCGTCGGGCAGGGGATCGTCGGGGAGGTGCACTTGGCCGAACCGGCCACGCTTCGCCTGGACGTCAGCGAGCATGGCGGCCTGGAGGTCGCACCGGTCGTCGAGTCCGAGGGGGAGCCGGTGCCGGGAGCGCGGGCGGCCGGCACCGGTGGCTACCTTGCGGCGGAGGTGCGCGACGACGTCCCGCGCCATGGTGCCCCGGTGCGGGTGACGCTCGTGCCAGCGAAGCAGACCATTCCTCGTGCGGTGCTGGACCTGTTGCAACAGGGCGAACCCCTGAGGATCCCGCAGGGGGAGACCGAGGAATTCTTCTACGACGTCTACCCCCGGTTGTCCCGGTTGATGCCCGTGGACAGTACGGACGGATCGGTGGAGTTCCCCGAAGTGCCGTCTCCGGAGCTGAGGTTGGAGGTGACGCACCGCCGTCACCACGAAACGGTGCTCGAATGGTCCTGGCTCTACTGGGGCCCCAAGCGCGAACTGCCTGTCGAGATCCGCCGCCGCGGCACCGGACGTGGCTGGTCCCCGACCGGTTACTCCTCACGAGCCCGTGGAGCAGAGGCCGAGCGGAACATCGAGCACGAGGACGCCGTCCTGGAGCAGGTGGGTCACGTGTGGCCGCTCACCCGGGTCGCCGAGACGACGCGGAATCACCGGTTGACCGGGGCTGACACCGCCCGGTTCGTGGAGCACGTGCTGCCCGAACTGGAGAAGATCGAGCACGTCACGGTCATCGAGCACGGGGACCGCCCGGATTATCAAGAACTGACCGATGATCCGCTGATCCGCGTGACCCAGGTCGAGGCCGCGAACCCGAAGGACAACGACTGGTTCGACCTCGGATTCGAGATCACCATCGGCGGTCAACTGATGCCATTCACCACGGTGTTCAAAGCCTTGGCCCAAGGCAAGAAGAACTTGGTGCTCGACGACCACACCTACTTCTCCCTCGACCATCCCGGCTTCGACCGCCTGCGCGAACTCATCTCCGAAGCCGAGGCGATGGGGGAGTGGAAACCGGAGTCCCCGAGGATCGGCAAATACGACGTCGCCCTCTGGGAAGAATTCGAGGACCTCGCCGACGAGGCGGTGGAGACCGTCGCCTGGCGAGAGTCAGTCGGCGCTCTCAAAGACATCGAAGAGATCCCGACGCCGGCCGTCCCCGCCGGTCTCCAAGCCACCTTGCGTCCGTATCAGGTCGAGGGCTTCGCGTGGCTGTCCTTCCTGTACGACCACCATCTCGGCGGGATCCTGGCCGACGACATGGGGCTGGGTAAGACACTGCAGGCGCTAGCGCTGATGGTCCGGGCCCGGGAACGCTCCGCTGAAGGAGCGCCGCCGTTCCTGGTGGTGGCGCCGTCGTCGGTGTTGTCCGTGTGGAAGGACGAGGCCGAGCGTTTCGCACCCGGGCTGGTTCTGCGCGTGCTGGACACCACCTCCGCCAAGCGCAAGACCACCGTGGCCGAGGAGGTGGCCGGGGCCGACGTCGTGATCACGAGCTACACGTTGTTGCGCCTGGACTCTGAGGAGTTCACGGCGCTGGACTGGGATGGCCTGGTGCTCGATGAGGCGCAGTTCGTGAAGAATCGGGCGGCGAAGAGCCATCAGGCGGCGAAGGCGTTGCAGGCGCCGTTCCGGTTGGCGATCACCGGCACGCCGATGGAGAACTCGCTGTCCGACCTGTGGGCGCTGCTGTCCTTGACGGCCTCGGGACTGTTTCCGTCGCCGAGCGTGTTCCGCACCGAGTACCTCAAGCCCATCGAGTCTCCGGACGCCTCGGAAGACGGCGCCCGGTTGGCGGCGCGGCGAATGGAGCGGCTGCGCAAACGGATCCGGCCGTTCATGCTGCGTCGGACCAAGGATCTCGTGGCCTCCGACCTGCCGCCGAAGCAGGAGCAGGTCAGCCACGTGGAACTCGTGCCCAAGCACCGCCGGCTCTACGATCAGGTGCTGCAGCGTGAGCGCCGGAAGGTCTTGGGGCTGCTGGAGAACATGGACGAGAACCGATTCATCATCTTCAAGTCCCTGACGCTGCTGCGGATGCTTGCTCTGGACCCGGCAATTGTGGACGAGAAGTACACCGACGTGCCCTCCTCGAAGATGGAGGCATTGATGAGTCAGCTCGAGGAGATCGTGGCTGAGGGGCATCGCGTCATCATCTTCAGTCAGTTCACGTCCTTCCTGCGGCGAGTGGGAGACACGCTGGCCGACCGGAGCGTGGCGTTCGCCTATCTGGACGGCTCCACCCGCAACCGTTCGGCCGTGATCGACGGCTTCAAGTCCGGCAACGCTCCGGCCTTCCTCATCAGTCTCAAGGCCGGCGGCTTCGGACTGACCCTGACCGAGGCCGACTACGTGTTCCTGCTGGACCCGTGGTGGAATCCGGCCACTGAGTCCCAGGCCGTGGACCGCGCGCACCGGATCGGCCAGAACAGCACCGTCATGGTGTACCGCATGGTGGCGGAGAGGACCATCGAGGAGAAAGTGCTGGCCCTGCAGCAGAAGAAGGCCGCCCTGTTCTCGTCCCTGACGGATGGAGACAGTGCCTTCTCCAGCACCATCACCGCCGACGACGTCCGCGACTTGTTCACCCCCGAGCAAGACTGACTGTTCCCCCGAGCAAGACTGACTGTCCCCCCCCGAGCAAGACTGACTGTCCCCCCGAGCAAGACTGAGGCGGCTGGCTGCCTTTCGCCTTCTTTTTTCGCATTTCGCGCTGATCCTGACCGCTCGCACGCAATATGACTGCGATGCATCAGGATCGGCACGAATCGCGGATTGAGGGGGCAGGGGTTAGGCGCGGGGGACGCCGGCACGCTGCAGTCGCTGCTCGAGGAGTTGCGGGTTCTCGACGTCCTTCCACATCCACCGTACGAAGCGGATGCCCTGTTCCTGGATGCGTTCCGAGCGGCTCTTCTCCTCGCGGAACACTGTGTCGCGGTTCTGCCCGGAGTAACTCTCCGCGTCGGTGTACTTTCCCCACCCATCGAACTCTCCGGCCAGCCGCAGCTCGGGCCACCAGAAATCCACCATGCCCAGGAAGCGCCCCTGAGCGTCGTAGAGCCGATGCTGAAGCTCGGGCGCCTGGAATCCGAGTTCATGAATGCGGGCCCGGCTGAGAGATTCGCCTGGTGAATCGGACAGTGGCTGGGCGAACTCGGCCACCTGCAGCAGCTTCCTCGCGGCTTTTTTCGTGGTGCAGAGCCCGGCCAGGGCTGCCAGTTCACTCCTGGCCCACGGTGTCGCCGTGCGGGCCAGGCCGCCGTCGTGGGTACTGCGCAGTCCGCTCAGCAAGGCGTCGGCAACCATCACGGCATCGCCGAAGGTCAATCGGTGCAGAGTGTCGGCGATGCAGAACCGGAGGTCCTCCGTCATCAGTTCCCGTCCATGGCTGATGGCCAACCGGGCGGGTCGGGCCGGCTCGAGTTTTTGAATCTCGTCACGCGTCCAGGCTCGCGGCACCGAGATGCGCTGTTCGGACATCAAGGGCCAAGCGGCGGCAGCCGGTGTGGCTCGGAACGTCCGGCGCGCGGCACCCGAACTGAAGGCACGCAGCCTCACATCGACGCGGGCCTCGTTCAAGGGAAGGCCGTACAGCAGCAGTGCGGTCTCACGGCAGAAGAGCGGTGTCTGCCGCGCGGAGAGGGCGATGGCCAGTGCGGTGGCGAGATGGCGTTCACGGGGGTAGGCCTCCGTCCAGACATCCGCAGGGACGAAGACGCCGGGTCTGAGGCGAATGAGGTCGCTGGACTGGGCTGATCGGTGAAGGACGTGGGCTCGGTCTTCGTCGTAGGCCGATTCGGAGGAGTGCTTCAGCGGAATGTCCCACGCCGTCACGGTCACCACACCGTCCGACAGCTCCTGATGGATCGCGTGCGAGGGCAGCGTGGCGATGGGAGGTAGGGCCGAGGACATGTGGCCAGCACAGCATCACCTGTTCATGCGGGCTGGCTCGCGGAGAGCAAATGTGGACACCGGTAGCCTCTCGCCACGCTGTGGAGTAGTGGCGTGTGACGGAGGCGGGCCGTGGAGTCTCTCGCCGTCACACCACCTCTTAACTGCCACCGTTCACCTCGCAATTCGCGCTGATCCTGACGGCTCGCATGCAATATGACTGCGGCGCATCAGGATCGGCACGAATTGCGGAAAGAGGCGGGAAAACTAGTCGTTACGCCTGGCGGGAGGGTTGCGGCAGGGCCACCTGCCGGATGCCGACGCCGCGCCGGTACAGTCGCTGCGCCGGGATGGGCACCACTTTCCGCCCCGGGTAGGCGGCTTGGAGCAACTGGTGGGCGCCGTCGTCGTGCGGGTCTTCGAAGGAGGGCACCACCACCGCACCGTTGACCGGCAACACGTTGACGTAGGACCAGCTCAGCGGGCCACGGTCATCCTGGCCGGCCAGCGGAGCGGTCACCGTGGCCACGTTCAGGGGGCGGCCGCGAGCATCGGTCTCGTTCTGCAACACGTTCAGGGTGCGCATCGAGACCTCGTGGTCGGGGTGGGCAGGGTTCTCCTGCCAATGCAGCAGCACCACGGTCGGCGAGGCGAAGGCGACGAGCTGGTCGATCTGGGCCCCGACGCCGAAGGGACCGGAATCGCGCGTCAGACCGGAGGGCAGCCAGATGATCTTGCGGATGTCCGTGTAGCGGGTGAACTCCGCCTCGATGTGCTCTCGCGTCCAGCCGCCGTTGCGGGAGGGGTCCAGCAGCACCGACTCGGAGGCGATCAGGGTGCCCTCGCCGTCGGTGATGAAGGCGCCGCCCTCGTTGACCATGAGCGAGAGCTGACGGTCGGCGCCGGTGAGCTCGGCGATGGTGCCACCGGTGACGTCGTCGAGCCGGTACTCCAGACCGGGTCGGCGGCCGAATCCGTTGAAGACCCAGTCGATCATGCCCAGCTGGCGCCGACCGGCGCCGTGGGCACCTGCACCGCCACCGCCAGCACCGCCACCGCCAGCACCGCCCGCGCCGTTTCCGCGTCCACGGTCAGCCCACGGATCATCCCCGCGGTCCACTCCTCGATGCTGAGCGCGGCCCCGACCCTCCGTGATCACCGCGCCCGTGGTGAAGGTGGGACCGGTCAGGCGCAGGAAGGGATTGTCCATGGCGACGGGCACTACGGGAATCATCGGGTCCACGTAGGTGTGCACGATCTGCCGGTCAGCCGGATCCACCAACAGAGTGACGGGCTGATAGTCCATGACCGCGTGCGCCACCCGGCTCCACGCGCGCCGCGCCCCGGAGAGCTCCCACGTGGTGGTGCCCATGCGCGCGTAGTCACGGGGGAAAGACATCCACAACCGCTCCTGCGGCTCGGTGTCCGCGGGCAGATGCCAGACGGCGGTGGATACACCCGTTGCGCCCCCGCCGACTGACGCGGCCTGCGGTTCCTGGCGCATTGCTCCCTTTCGTGCGGTGCTTCACGGGGGTCCGCCGGCACGCCACGACTGCGAGCTGCACGGGCACGGACTTTCACCATGCTAAGTGAGACGCCCCGTTCCGGAGACCAGAATGGCACCGTCGTCATCAGATCGTCACCTGGGGCCACGAGCCGCCGTGGCACGATGGCGGTCATGCACCTGATCTTCCGCACCCTGCTTCTGCTCATCCGCTCCCGACGACGGCCACCGGTCAGCGTCTGGGACGCCACATCACTGCCGCTGAAGGCGCTGCCGACCGACATCGACATCGCCCTGCACATCAACAACGGCATGTACTTCTCGCTGATGGACCTGGGCCGTTTCGACCTGCTGGTGCGCGCAGGATTCTGGGACATGATGCGGCGGCGAAAGTGGTCCCCGGTCGTGCAGGCCGAACAGATCGCGTTCCGCCGGTCGATCAACCTGTGGCAGGACTATTCGCTGGAGACCAGGGTGCTCGGCCTCGATGACAAGTGCATCTGGATCGAGCAGCGCTTCGTGGTCGACGGCGAGATCTCCGTCCGCGGCTACGTCGCCTCACGCTTCATCGGCCCCGACGGCCCGGTGAGCAACGAGGAGATCCTGGCCGCCGTGCGCGAAGAACTCGGTGAGGAGATGCCGGCCGACCTCGAGGTCCCCGAGTGGCTGCATGACTGGCGGGTCAACATCGCCCTGCCCGGCTCCCGCAAGCCGGCCCCGCACCTGTGGTGAGAAGCACGACGCCGGCCGCGCACCGGCGTCGTGCGGGTTCAGTCCTGCGGTGTGCGGGTGCAGGATGGAAGACATGAACAACCGCTTACTCATCATCGGCGGGCTCGCGACGCTGTTCTTCATCCTCGTCGTGGCCTATCTCGTGGGACTGTGGGCGTGGATCGTGCTGGGCGTCTTCGCCCTGATGCTGGTCGCCCTGGCCATCTGGGACATGACGCAGAAGCGGCATGCGATTCTGCGCAACTTCCCCATCCTCGGGCATATGCGGTACCTGCTCGAGTCGATGCGCCCGGAGATCCAGCAGTACTTCATCGAGCGGAACTTCGACGGCAAGCCCTTCGACCGGGACACCCGGACGCTGGTGTACTCGCGCTCCAAGGGCGCGGACAACCACAAGGCCTTCGGCACGGAGCGGGACACCGCGCGCATCGGCTACGAGTATCTGCTGCATTCCACAGCCCCGGTCCGACCACCGGAGAAGATCCCGACGGTACGAGTCGGCGGCCCGGACTGCCGTCAGCCGTATGACCTGTCGCTGATGAACATCTCCTCGATGTCCTTCGGCTCCTTGTCCAAGAATGCGGTGCTGGCGATGAACAAGGGCGCCGCGATGGGTGGATTCATCCATGAGACCGGCGAGGGCGGGCTGACCAAATACCACCTGGCCCACGGGGCGGACCTGTTCTGGGAGATCGGGTCCGGGTACTTCGGCTGCCGCACCGAGGACGGCCATTTCAATCCCGAGCGATTCGCCGAGAAAGCCACGCTGCCCCAGGTCAAGGGCGTCACCATCAAGCTCTCCCAGGGTGCCAAGCCGGGACTCGGTGGCGTCCTGCCCGGGCCCAAGGTCACTCCAGAGATCGCCGAGGCCCGCGAGGTGCCGCTCGGCGTGGACTGCATCTCTCCGGCGTCCCACTCGGCCTTCACCACGCCCCGGGAGATGGTCCGGTTCGTCGCCCAACTGCGAGAGCTCTCGGGTGGCAAGCCGGTGGGCATCAAGCTCTGCGTGGGTTCGCGCACGGACGTTCTGGCCATCTGCAAGGCCGTGTGGGAAGAGCGAACCGCCCCCGACTACATCATCGTGGACGGCTCCGAGGGCGGCACGGGAGCGGCCCCACTGGAGTACTCCGACCACGTGGGGACGCCGCTGACCGAGGGGCTGATGCTGGTGCACAACGCCCTGGTCGGCACGGGTCTGCGCCACATGATCAAGATCGGTGCGGCGGGGAAGGTCGCCACCGGATCGGACGTGGTCAAGCGACTGATCCAAGGCGCCGACTTCACCATGTCCGCCCGCCCGATGATGATGGCCACCGGCTGCATTCAAGCGCAGAAGTGCCACACCAATGAGTGCCCCGTGGGGGTGGCCACGCAGGACCCCCGGCTGGTGCGGTCTCTGGATGTGGAGGACAAGTCCAAGCGGGTGCACAACTATCAGAAGCTCACCGTCCGTGAGGCCGTGCAGATCATGGCCTCGATGGGCCTGACCCGGCCCTCGCAGTTGAACACGCGCATGCTGCGCCGCCGCGTGGACCATCTCAACACCAAGTCCTATGCCGCGATCTACCACTGGCTCCGCGAGGACGAACTGCTCAACGAGCCCCCGCGCGGCTGGGCCGCCGATTGGGAAGAGGCCGACGCCGATCACTTCGGTGAGCACGCCCCGGTCGGCTACCTGACGGAGCCGGAGCCCGAGTGGCGTGAAGAGCTCTACGTGCCGGGCCGGTCCGCCGCCTCGGCCGCCGAACCGGCCACGGAATCTGCCACCGAGCCGGCGACTGCCACCGCCGCAGACCGCAGCGGGGAGGGCAAGACCGGAGGCGAGGGCGAGCCCCGGTCGGGCGGCCGTCCTCCGGAGCGCAACGCCGAGGAGAAGGACCTCGACGGCGCCCGTCCCCGGCGTTCCGGTTCCGATACCGGTTCCACGCCCGTGGTCAGCAACGAACCGCGGCCCGAGGGTGAAGTCGGCTCCTGAGCGATTAGCGTGTAGTCATGACTGACCATTCCGCATCAGGAACCCCCGCAACCCCCGCCGCGCCCCGGCTCGAGTTCCTAGCCACGATCGCCGTGGACGTCGACGCCCCGATCGAGGTCGGCCGCACCCACCGGGGCCAGCGGCGCGTCATCCCGATCGCCGGCGGCGCGGTCACCGGCCCGGAGCTCAACGGCACCCTGCTGCCCGGGGGCGCGGACTTCCAGCTGATCACCTCGGAGACAGCGTCCGATCTCGAGGCCCGCTACATCATCGAGACGGACGACGGCGACCGCATCTACGTCATGAACGCCGCCTACCGCACGGGCTCGGCCGAGGACATCGCTGCCCTGGTGCGCGGCGAGCGGGTGCCGCCCGAGCGGATCTACTTCCGGTGTGCACCGCGGTTCGAGGTGGCCGGAGACCGGTGGTCGTGGTTGGAATCCACGGTGGTCATCGGCTCCGGCCGCCGCGAACCAGACCGGGTGATCATCGACCTCTGGAAGGTCTGCTGACCGCTCAGGCGGAGGCGCCGCCGTCGAGGTCCAGGTTGAACACCCGGGTGGCGATGCCTTCGAAGAACTCGAACTTCTCCTGCTCGGAGATCGGCAGTCCCTCCTGGATGGTGACCTCGTCGGGCTCGTACTGGTACGGGTAGTCCATCGCGTACATCACCCGGTCGGCGCCCATCATCTGACGGACGAACATGACCTCGTCCTGCCACGGCATCCCACTGGTGGTGAACCAGACGTTGCGGCGCAGGTACTCGGAAGGCTTCAGGGGCAGCGGCTTGACGTGCTCGTACCGGCCCGTGGCGATCTGCTTGCCGTACATGTAGTCGATCCGGTTCAGCCAGAACGGCAGGGCTTCGCCGAGGTGACCGACCACCATGGTCAGCTTGGGGAAGCGCTCGAACACGCCGGAGACCACCAGACGCAGCAGGTGCAGACCGGTCTCCACGCCGAAGCCGTAGATCGACCCGTCCAGCCCGCGCTCGTGGAAGGGGCGGAGCAGCCCGGCCGACGGGGCGTTCGGGTGCAGGTAGACCGGAACGCCCAGGGACTCGGCGGCCTCGTAGAAGGGGAGGAACTCCGGGGTGTCCGTGTAGCGGTCGCGGACGTGTGAGTTGAGGATGGCCCCCTTCAGGCCCAGTTGCGTGACGGCGCGGTCGAGTTCGGAGGCGCCGGCGTCCGGGGCGGAGAAGGGTACGGCGGCCAGACCGGTGTAGCGGTCCGGGTGCGCGCGGACGATGTCGGACAGGCGGTCGTTGGCCAGTCGGGCCAGGGTGTTGGCCTGGGTGGCCGGCAGCGGGTTGGTGCCGGGGGAGGTCAGGGACAGGATCTGGTGGTCGACGCCGGCTGCGTCCATCTCCCGCAGGCGGATGCCCTCGGTGTCCGTCATGCGTTCGCGGATGAACCGGGGACGCTCGGCATCACCCAGGGCGTAGTAGCCCATGAGGCTCATGAATCCCGGATCGTCCTCGGGATGGCTGCCGAGAACCTCCTTGAAGAGGTCGAACATCTCCGGCGGCGCCCAGGCCTCCTCCGTGGCAATGCGCCGGTAGGGGCGGGCGGTGTTGGCTTCGCTGGTCATCGAGTGTTTCTCCCTCGGGTCGGGTTCAAGCGGTCAGTGGCAAAGGGTCAATGGTCGGTTCCGATCAGGCTGTGGTCGGTTCCACAAAAGAGCTGGTCAGTCGGATTCGGGCTGAGTCACCAGGTCGTCGACGGCGACTTCCTCATCGGTCAGCCCGTAGCGGACCATGCGCTCGTTGATGAACTGCAGGGTCTCCATGTCCACGGAGGCCTCCCACGAGGGCAGGTTGATCTCATCGGCGAGCTCAGCATCGATCGTGGTGACCTCCGGCAAGGCCTCACGGAAGGCATCCGGATCCTCGGCAATAGCCTCACCGGTGGCACTGATGCCCCGCTGGAAGGCCTTGATCACATCCGGATTCTCGGCCGCGTACTGCTGCGAGGCCATGTAGGTGCCGACCATGAGGTTCTCGCGGGACTCGACGTAGGGGCTGGCCACGTCCACGGCGCCCTGTTCCTCGGCCATGGTGACGAAGGGTTCGATCAGCAGGGCGCCATCCACCTGGCCGCTCTCCAGGGCTGGCAGCATGTCGGAGAAGCCCATCTCGGCGAACTTCACGCTGTTCTCATCGGCGCCGGCCTCTTCCATGAGCGTCATGATGGCGACGTCGTTGATGTTCTCCAGCGTGTTCACGGCGATGGTCTTGCCCTCGAGGTCACTGACCTCCTCGATGCCGCTGGACTCCGACGCCATGATGCGGGCGAAGTCCTTCTCCGGATCGTCGACGGTGCGAGTGCCGGCGGACACGATGTTGATCGGCAGGCCCTTGCTGGCGGCCAGCAGGGCGCTCACGGTGTTCGATCCGGCGAACTGCGTCTCGCCGTTCACCAATGCGGGCACGGCCGCGGCGCCGCCGATGCTGACGTCCACGGTGACGTCGAGCCCCTCCTCCTCGAAGTAGCCCTCGTTGACGCCGTACTGCAGAAAGGCCGAGGGCATCCCCGCGGTGTCCGCCACCCGCACCGGGGTGACGGTGTTGCCCTCGCCGTCGGTGGAAGTGTCCTCCCCGCCGGAACTCCCGCAGCCGCTCAGCATCAAGGGGACGGCCAGCATCGGCGCGATCCAACGCTTGTAGGTCTTCTTGCTCACAGTGAATTTCTCCTTCTCGGTGGCACGTCGTTTCGAGAAGCGTAGGATGCAATAGCGTCAGGCGGAACAGTTCAGACTACTGTTCTGACTAGCAGAACAGAGGGAGCGTCGTGTCGGAGATCAGAGCGGTCGTCCATGCCTTGGCCGTGGTGGACCGGGTGATGGCCGAGGGCGGCGTCCGAGTCCGCCAGGTCGCCGATGAGCTCGGCATCGCTCCCTCCAGCGCCCACCGTCTTCTGGGCACACTGGCCGAGCAGGACTATGTGGTCCAGGACCCGTACAGCCGCATCTACCGACCCGGCGCGAAGCTGCTGGCCCTGGCCGGCGGCGTCGTCGGTACCCGCGAGGTCCGCCACGCGGCGCACCGCCCCATGGAGAGTCTGGCGGCGGCCACCGGCGAGTCGGTCTCCCTGTCCGTCCTGGCCCGCTCGGAAGTGGAGTTCGTGGACGGCATCGAATCCGGCCACGTGCTTCGGGCCTCGCCGCGCATCGGAGCCCGGCTGCCGGCCTACGCCACGGCCGGCGGACGGGTGCTGCTGGCGGACCTGACCCCGGAGGAGGTGGCCGGCATGTTCGGCACCGGCATCCGCAAACTCACCGACCGCACCCTGGGATCCCTGAACGAGCTGACAGCCGCCCTCGCCAGGATCAGGCAGGCAGGGTATGCCGTCTCCCGCGGCGAGAGCACCGAAGGCATCACGGCCGTGGCCGTGCCCATCCGCGATGGTTCGGGCCGCGCGGTCGCCGGTCTGGCGGTGGTCGCCCCGACGGAGCGACTGCCGGACACCGGATTGTCCGTGGTCATCGAGCAGCTGACGCAGGCTGCCCGGCAGACCACCACCGAATTGCTGCCGCGCGCGGCACCGAAGGGAAACGAGGACCGCCATGACTGAGGAAACGTCTACCTCCAGACCTGGAGCCCCGCGGGCCGGGACGGCGCTGCTGACCGTCCTGCTCATCGCGATGGGCGTGGGCCCGCTGCTGAACTACGGACTGTCCGCGACGTCGGACCTGCTGATCCGTCAGCTGGGCGTCTCCGCGGGTCAGTTCGGCCTGCTCATCACCGTGCTGTTCGTCAGTGCGGCCGTGTCCTCGATGGTGATCGGCCGGCTGGCCGATGTGCTCAGCATCCGCAGCCAGTTGGTGTTCAACTACGGCGGCACGGTGCTCGCCCTGCTCATCTCGGCGATCGGCCCCTACTACTGGGTCCTGGTCGTGGCCTGCATCCTCGTCGGCCCGGCACAGGTGATCGCCAACCCGACCACCAACCGGGTCATCTACAGCGCCGTACCGGCCACCAAGCGGTCCGGATGGATCGGTGTCAAGCAGTCGGGCGTGCAGGCCAGCCAGCTGGCGGCCGGATTGCTTTTCCCGACGGCGGCCCTCTGGGCCGGCTGGTCTGGCGCGGCCATCGCGGCCGGCGTCGTGGTCCTGCTGCTGTTGTGGTGGTCTCTGCGCCATATTCCGCCGGAGGCACCGACCGACTGGTCTGCCGTTCGCCGCGTTCTGGCCACCCGCTTCCGGACCCGGCGCACGGGCGCCTCCACCTCGCTGCCCATGCAAGTCTGGCTGTTCGCCGCCGTCGCCTTCTGTTCGGGAATGGGCACCCAGGCCACCAACGTGTACTTGCCACTGTTCGCCGTGCGGGATCACGACTACAGCCTGCTGGTGGGCGGTCTGGCGGCCGGGCTGTCCGGCGTCGTCGGCGTGGCCAGTCGCGTCTTCTGGGGCCGGGCACTGGGCGCTGGACGCCGGCCCGGCACCCTGCTGGCGTTGATCGCCTCGGGCGCGCTGATGGGGATGGCGTGCATGGTGGCCTCCTCCGCGCTCGACATCGCCGGCCTGTTCTGGGCCGGCGTCGCGCTCCACGGACTGACGGTGCTGGGGACCAACGTGGTGGTCAACGCCGGAACCATGCAGGCCGTGGACGCCACGCGGATCGGCGCCGCGAGCGGCACCACTACCATGGGCATGTACGCTGGCTTCGCCCTCGGCCCGGTCGGGATGGGTGCCGTGGTTGAGCTGACTGGTGGCTTCCTGCTCGGTTGGATCCTGGTCGGCGCGGTCTACGTCCTGTTGCTGAGCCTTGCCGTGACCATGGTGCGCACCGAGCGACGGCGTTCTCGTGACGCTGAGTGAGCCCACCGCCACATCCTCCTGGCCAGACAGGCCGAGCACCTGAACGGGGCGAGCGCATGAGCACCGCCGACCGACCCGAAAGGGGAAGACTTCTCCCTTATGCCCGGCGCGATGCCCTTCTCAATGCCCGGACGGCGCCGAGTACGACACCGCCAGCCAGGACCCATGGTCCGGCGACGATGATCGGGTCCATCCACGCGTGCGAGGTGTCCGCGCGGTTCTCGCCGCGGCGCGAGGCGAGACCGTGGCCAGTGAGCTCACTGCGGATCCTGGTCTCGGTGACCGGATTGTCGGGACGGGCCGAGAGCACGGACCGGACTTGGTGCTCCCATGCATCGACGCGGTCGGCGGCGAGCAACCCCAGCCAATGGGCCGCCCGAGCCTCACTGAAGCCGTAGGCCCATGCCCGGATCGGGGCGGACAGGCCCCTCATGGGCTGTGCCGTGCCGAAGACGGGGGTCACGTCCTGGTGTTCGATCGAGTGCTCCCGAGACCGGTCCTGCGGCTGGCGCTCCGGGAACTCCCAGTGGGCCCCGGTCTCCAGGCCCCGCTGTTCCCGCGGGACGGATGGTCGGTCCGCCGGGTCCAGGTCGACGCCCCAGCCGGGGATCTCCGCTTGGAGCTGTTCGCTCGTCCGGTGCCCGGACGGCCGGTCCGCGACGTACGGCGTGGCCGGCGTCGGGTGTCCGGGGCCGGCTTCGGCGGTGGATTCCGCAGGGACGGGGATGTCGTGGGTGGACGTCATGGCAGCTCCTTGCCGCTCAACCGGCATGCGGCAGCACCAGGGTCTTGATGCAGCCGTCCAGCTTGGAAGAGAACAGGTGGTAGCCCTCGGCGATCTGCTCGAGGGGAATCCGATGGGTGACGATCTGACGCGGAGTGAGGTAGCCGTTGCGGACGTGCTCGAAGAGTCTTGGCCACTGACGCTTGACCGGGCACTGGTTCATACGCAGCGTGAGGCCCTTGTTGAGCGCGTCGCCGAACTTCACCGCACTGAATATTGGGCCGTACGCCCCCATGACGGAGATCGTTCCGCCCTTGCGCACGGCATCGATGGCCCAGTTCAGGGCCACCGGGGACCCACCCTGCAGCTTGAGCTTGGCGGCGGTGACGTGCTGGATGAAATTGCCGTCGGCCTCGGCGCCAACGGCGTCGATCGCCACGTCGGCCCCGAGGTAGTCGGTGGTCTTCTTCAGCTCAAGGACGATGTCCCCGTACTCGGCGAAGTTGTACGTCTCGGCGTGGGCCATGGTGCGGGCCTTCTCCAGGCGGTACTCGAGGTGGTCCACCACGATCACGCGGCCGGCACCCATCAGCCAGCTGGACTGGGCCGCGAACAGGCCGATGGGGCCGGCACCGAAGACGACCACGGTGTCGCCTTCGGCGATGTCCCCGAGCTGGGCTCCGAAGTAACCGGTGGCCACGGCATCGGTGAGGAGAACCGCGTCCTCCTCGTGCATCCACTCGGGAATCAGGGCCGGGCCCACGTCGGCGAACGGAACGCGCACATACTCGGCCTGGCCGCCGTCGTAACCACCACAGGTGTGCGAGTACCCGTAGATGCCGCCCACGGCGGTCGCATTGGCGTTGACGTTGTGGCAGTTGGAGTAGAGGCCCCGGGAACAGAAGTAACAGGAGCCGCAGTACACGTTGAAAGGCACCATGACGCGGTCCCCGGGCTTGAGGTTGCGGACCGAGGATCCGACCTCGTGCACAACTCCGACGAACTCGTGTCCGAAGGTGTGGCCGATGCGGGTGTCCGGCATCATTCCGTGGTACAGATGCAGGTCGGAACCGCAGATGGCCGCCGTGGTCACCTTGACGATCGCGTCATTGGGATGCTCGATGCGGGGCATGTCCTTCTCTTCGACCCGCACCTTGTACGGCCCCCGGTACACCATCGCGCGCATGTTCCGCCTCCGGCCCTTCTCATCCACCCGCTGTCACAGGTACTCCACGGTGTCCTGGCAGCCTGAGCAGGTCAAGGGTTGCCCGCCGGACGCCCAGTACGATCCCACGCCTCCGGCACCCTGTGCCGTGGCGGCCCCGCCGTCCGGGTTCCCAGCCCTGGCCGGCCAGCGGGCCGTGGTGATCCGTCGCCATCGGCCCGATATCGACGATGTCTACGACCAGCAGGTCCCCAGGTCCGCGCCCTCCACGCGGAAGGGCCCGGACAACTGATGCTCAATGTGGAAGGGCGCGCGCAGCACGTCTTCAGCGGACTCGTCATTGCGAACGGCGCCGTCGAACCAGTCACGGCACTCTACCCGGAAGCTCTGACCGGGTCGGACAGTGGCCACTGGCGGGATCTCCGGATGCCAGCGGTTATGCCCGGGTGAATCCTGGGCATGGAAGGGGAGGGCAGGGTCGAGAGGAAAGAGGTTCTCGATCATGCCGTGCATGCTACCGATCCGCCGGCGGCTACGGGCCTGCTGACCGGCGTCAACTTCCGTTCCATCGTGCACGCCCGGCAGGGTACGACTGAAATGAGTCACCAGTGATCCCCCGAACGCCAGGTCGGAGACCCAGGACTGTCGATCACGCCACACTCCAGCGGCTAGTGGAACGGTCCGGCGCAAGAAATACGGTTGGTCGGTCAGCGCGTTGAGCCCGGCTTGGGCCAGCCCCATGGCGGTGAAGACGACCCTCACCTTCGCTGTTTGGGGCGGTGGCGTGGTCCTTAACCAGCAGTGAACCAGCGTGTTGGTGGTGCCGGGGTGGGTGCCGCGTTGCTGGCGGGATTACCACGCAGTGAGGTGCCACAAGCGACTCCTGCGGCGGTTCCCTTGCCTATGGCGATCGCGACCAACTGCAGCCCTGCGGTGATGTCTCCTGCGGCATAGACCCCGTCGATGCTGGTGAGCTGGAACTCGTTGACGGCGATCCGTCCTTCGTGGTCGAGCTGGCACCCCAGCTGTCGGGCGAGGTCGTTGGAGGGATCGTGGGCATAGGAGAAGAAGACCTTGTCCCCCTCGACCAATTCGCCCCCGGTCAATCGCACGCCCTGCAGGGATCCGGGCGGCCCGACCAGCGCTTCTGGCACCCCGTCTACGACGTCGATCCCATGGCCATCCAAGACTGCCCGCTGCGCGTCATCGACGGGCCCGCCGTCGGTACCGGTGATGACCCGCACAACGGCTGCCCAGTCGAGCAATTCCGCTGCATAGGCGGGAAGCTCATCTCCGGCGCCCAGCACGATCACCGCCTGCTCACGGGCGTTGTATCCGTCACAGGCCGGACAGTGGAAGACGTCCGTGCCGTAGTGCGAGTGGAAGCCGGCAATCTCCGGGAACCGGTCGCGCATCCCGGTGGCGAGGACCACCCGCTTCGCGGCGACGTCCGCGCCGTCGACGACGGCGCGGAACAAGCCGTCTTCACCGTGGTGCAGCCCAGTGACCGTGCCGTGACAGAGCATCACCTGGGGGTATTGCTCCAGTCCGGCGCGGGCATCGGTCAGCAACTCCTCCGGGGTAGTAGGGTCCCGGCCCAACAGTCCGTGTGCGCGGTCAGCGGGCAGGTTGCGCTGGTGTCCCGCGTCCACCACGAGCGTGGAGCGTCGGTACCGGCCCAGCCACGTCGCTGCGGACAATCCGGCAGGTCCACCACCGACCACGAGGGCGTCGAGGATGCGCGGGTGGTCAAGATTCATTTGGCCTCCGAAGCTCAGGGAAAGCACTACATCAGCTGTCCGGATCGTCCATGGGGAAGACCGGTGCCCGATCCGAACTTCTCGTGCCAGGCGACCGATGTGCACGTCTCAGGAGCGTCACCGCCACAGGGGAAAAGCCCGGGGCCGATGGACACCCGGGCTTTCCTCCGAGACGGATGACTGGGGAAAATCATCGCGTCAAGGACAGGACTTCGGATTATCCCTTGTTGAGTTTGTCCTGAACGGTGCCGGCGGCCTTCTCCTCCGAGTTCGGCAGCTCGGTCGTGCCGTAGAAGCGTGCGTCCGGGTGGGTGGGCGGCGGCATCGGGACACCTGCCATGGGCTCGGGCTGATAGTCAAAAGTCCCTTTGCCATCCGGAGTCGGCCCGGCGGCCCAGCTACCTTGATCCATGGCTTGGCCATCGGAGAAGTTATACGCGGTATAGGCGTGCTCCGAGGTTTCCTTCGACTGCGGGAAGTTGCTGGGCGTGGGCATTTCCTCCAGACCATCCTCCTGCAGTTCTCTGACGGCGGCGACCCACTGGTTCTGGTGCATGGTGTCCCGGGCCAACAGGAAGGACAACAAATCGCGGATGCCCGGGTCATCGGTCATGTGATACAGGCGTGCCACCTGGGTGCGGCCCTGCATCTCCGCGTTGACGTTCGAGGTCATGTCTGCCAACAGATTGCCGCTGGCGGTGACGTATCCCGCCGTCCACGGGTTGCCCATACTGTCCACGGGGCGAGCGCCAGCACCGGAGACAATGGCCTGCTGCATATCGGTTCCACCGATCACGGCGGCGACGGCCGGATCCTCCTGGATGGCATCCTCGGTGATACCCAGAGGCGCCTTCTCCAACAGCTGGGCCACCATGGTGGCCAGCATCTCCACGTGCCCGAACTCCTCCGCGGCAGTACTGAACAACAGATCCCGATACTTGCCGGGGATATGTGCGTTCCACGCCTGGAAGCTGTACTGCATGGCCACCGTGATCTCCCCGTACTGGCCGCCGATCACCTCCTGGAGCTTGCGCGCATACACGGCGTCAGGCTTCTCTGGCGAGGAGTTGTATTGGAGCTTCTGCTGATGAATGAACACAGGCGTGAACCTTCCTCATAGGGTGTGGGCGGCATTGCGCCCGTTGATTGGTGGTGCGCCTACCAAACTAGAGGCAGCGTCCCGGTCAGCTCCAGCGATGGTCATCGATACGATTGGAATCTGGTCTGAATGGTGGGCAACAAGAAAGAAACCAGTCAGATGCAAAATAGGTTGTTCACTCGGTATTCCGGCCGGTGAGCTTGTCCCGGAGTCGGTCGACCATGCCGACACCGGGGCCGATGGTCTTGTGGAACAGTTCCGAGTGAGGCGCGTTGGGGTGTGGCCGCGTCGGAGTCAGTTTCTTCGCGTTCTCGACCTTCTGTCCAATATCAACGAGCTCTTCTGCCGGGATGCTGGCCCTTAGCTGGGGGAACTGGTCGGATTCCTCGTCCTCGATATGGTGGCGCAGCTGGCTCTCCAGTTCTCGGACAGATTCCATGAACTGGGGGTCGGACGCGTTGATGTCCTCGATCCGCTTCATCACCTGGACGAGGTCGTCATGCTCCTTCTTGTCGTGTTCGACTTCTTCGGCGCCGTTCGGAAGGTGCTTCTCCATGGACGGGTAGACGAACATCTCCTCAGCCACGGCATGGCGCATGACTTCGGCGATCACGGTGTTTGCCAGGTCGCGCCGCTGGTCGGCGTCTGCAGTGGCTTCGATCTGGCCCAGCAGCTCGAGCATGGCGCGGTGGTCGGCCGTGAGGATGTCCACGGCATCGGATTGCTGTCCGTCGATGGTGGTTTCAGTCATGACAGGTGCCTCCTGTGGGTCGAGGCTCATCGAGTCGGAGCCTGCGTCCAGTCGTGGGTCGGTGTCCCTTGCGTGTTTGCATCGGGACAAAGCCGGACGCACCCGGTTGTGTTGGGCGCGTTACCGCTCACCTTGCCTCATCGATGGAGGTGCCACAAGGGCGTTTACGGCTGATTCGCAGGGTTGCCCATCAGGTCGCCTATGGCGTCCAAGGACACCACGGCCCCTGCTGGAGGCAGGTCGGGGGTTCGGTGGAAATTGATCTCCTCGATGGATTCCTCGGTGAGCTCATCGTCGTTCTTGCGTGGCGAATCCGAATCGGTGGTCATGGGGTGTCGGTTCACGATCCGTTGCGGCATGAGGCCGGCCACCGGCCGATGGTCATGGACTGCAGGCAACACGTGGACCGATCCTCGTATCCCATGCCGTGGCCGACAAAAAAAGCTCCCAGATCCAGCGCGCATCGGATCTTCACGAGGGTGAGGGCGGCCGGACATGATCGAGTAGCGTAATCGCATGCCAGACGTCATCTCTCGGAAGGACAGGCCATGAGTACCACCTCAGACCGATCGCCCATGGATCGCACCCCCACCGAACGTCATGCCTCGGGCCGCAGCCCGGTTCAGATCGTGGCGATGATCTACGGCGTCGTCTTCCTGCTGGTCGGCATCGCCGGGTTCATCCCCGGCCTCACCACCAACTACGAGACCATGCAATTCGCGGGACACCACTCCGAGGCCATGCTCATGGGCCTTTTCCAGGTCTCGATCCTGCACAACGTCGTCCACCTGCTCTACGGCATCGCCGGATTGGCGCTGGCCCGGACAGGGACCATGGCACGGCATTACCTTCTGTGGGGCGGCATCGTCTATCTCCTGCTGTGGCTCTACGGCCTGTTCATCGGCCATGACTCGCCCGCGAACTTCGTACCATTCAACAATGCCGACAACTGGCTGCACCTCGGACTGGGCGTCACCATGGTCGCCCTGTCCTTCCTGCCGCGAAGGAAGCACGCCACGGTGGAGACGACCGCGGAACGTCACGATCGCCAGCGTTGACTGCATCGGGAGAATGAAACGCTGAAAGAGGCCGCGCACAAGATGAACGACCTCGACGTTGGACAACTGCCGGTCCAGTGGTGCATGAATCCGCCGGCCACAGCAGTGTCGACGGGAACCCTCCGAAAGGGGTCATGATGAGGTCCATTGCTGACCAGGACGCCAACGAACTCGGCGGAAGATGGAGCGTGCTGGTAAGGCAGAAGAGCGACCATCTCACGCTGGATGCTCTGCTAGAAGAGCTTAAGGGCACGACCGGTGCGGAACAGGGGCAGGTGCTGCTGAAGATCTACCGGTTGGTGTTCCCTCATGCCTTCGCCGAGGAATCGGTGCTGTGGCCACTGATGCGGCAGGTCCTGCCGGACGGGCAAAAGTTGACGCTTGAGGTGGAACGCGAGCACCAGGAGGTCAACGAACTCGTCACCGCACTTGAGGGGATGCCGCTCGACGACCTTGCCCGTGAGCCTCTGCTCGTTCGGCTTGCGGAGGTGCTGCGGGAGGACGTGCGCGATGAGGAAGATGAATTGCTCCCTCGGCTGCAGGCTCAGTTGAGCTGGAACCAACTGAGAGGCGCCGGCTTGGCCTGGGAGGTCGTCCGCCGCACCGCACCCACCCGCGCCCACCCGGTGGTGGCCCGGCGCCCGCCCGGAAACGTGATCGCCGCACTGCCGTTGTCCGTGATCGACCGGGTGCGGGACCTCGTGGACGGGGCGGTGCTCCGGAACTCGAAACAGACAGGGTTCTGGCTGCGCCGGCTGAGCTCGGCCCTGACCGGGCTCTCCCACCAGGTCGAGCGGCTGCACATCATGCGCCAGGGAGAGGATCCCTCCACAGCCTTAGCGCTCCACTGATCTCCCCACCGGGGCGCCGACCGAACCGGCACCGTCGTTGGCGCAACAGTCGGATGACCCGCTCGAAGGAGACACCCATCAACTGTGCACGCTGTGCTGGTGCCGTCCTATTCGGAGCTGCCGGTCTGGCCCTCGGAGTCGGTCTCGGAATGATCGGTGCCGTACGTCGAAATCGTCCCCTCCATTCAGCTGGCACGGTCGTGGCCGGCGCACTCGTCATCGACACCCCTAACCCTATCGGTTCCGCGCTTTTCGACACTGCGGGGAGAATGCCTCTGATCGCACGGCTGTCACGAGCCGTTTCGTGGCCCGTGAAGCTTCCCGACATCATTGGTCTGGCTCTCCGGATCCCCGGCGGCGGACCTAACGGCGGCCCGGCGGACCTGCTCTTCGCTTCCACCGGCACCGGTCGATTCACGCGATACATTCTGCAGTTCCACACCTCGGCGACAGCCGGAGCGTTGACCACCATGCTCCCCCTGACGGGACCTGAGGGACACATCGTCTTCCGCCTGGACCCGGAACCGCAGAACCACTACCGGCTGTCCTTCTCGCGCAACTCGGAACCATGGCTGGCCTTGGGGTGGGTATCGCTTGAGTCACCTCGCGAACCACCTCGGCGCTCGAACCTTCCCGCCGGACCCGACGACGCACAGTTGCGATTTCGACCCGTCGCACAGCCGCCGGCCGACCTCGCCGTGCCGACGTGGCTGCGTGCGGTCCGTTCCCCCGCATATGGCATCGCACGCTTCGTCTGGAAGTCTTGAATCACAACCTCAATCTCGAGGACTCGGGAGAGGGCGGCCGCAAACGAGTTCCGCGCGCGCTCTTCTACCTCCTCACTCAGCGTGCTCGACCGCCGCGCTCAGGCCGGTCGAGGCATACCGAGCCGGGCATGCACGGCGGGTGCTGCGTGCACCAGTGGCTCATGGGTCGGTGCGGGCAAACCGGCCCAGCGCAGCGGCGCCGTGAGTCTTCCGCTGGCCGTGGCCGCGTGCAGAGGCCAGGGCTCATGCTCGACCGGCGTGCGCCACAGTACCCGCCCCCGCCGATGGTATGCCGACCAGCGTCCGGTGATGCTCTCCACCAAGGGCGTGCGCTCCGTGGCCTCCAGCGGCAGACCGACGTCCACCGCCGCCTGGAACCAGTCGTCGCGGTGTGAGCGGAGCCAGTGTGGTGTGCCGAATCGGTAGACCCAGCGCGAGCTGTCCATGGACACCGCGGAGTGGGAGTGCTCATAGGGCAGCCCGAGACTTCCCAGGGCGGCGATGAAGGTACGCCGGGGCACAAGCATTCCCAGGAACCAAATGCCGTCTCGTCCGTCCTGCGTGCGCACGTAGGCCCGCACATTGAGTTCCGGGAAGGCGCCCCATCCCGGCGGCGGCAGACCGGGCGGACGGACCCCCACCATGCGGAACGGGGTGATGCCGACCCATGTGCGGCCGTCCCATTGCTGCACAGTGAGCTCATCGGGCACCAGGGACTGGACGGTTGCGACGTCGTAGGGCCAGTGCAGGAATGTGAGGTGTTCCCAGTCCTGGAAGTTCACGGGGATGCGAACCGGGTGATCGGGAGTACGTCCGCTCATCGCCGGCTGCCCGCCTCTCGAGGATGTTTACGCCAAACCACGGGCTACTCCTCTGCGTGTTATGCGGCGGGCACGGGTGGCCAGTGTAGTCCCGCGCCCAGTCGCGGGGCACCGCTGGATGAGCTCGGCAGGACTGGTCGACGTCGCTCAGGCGTTCGCCATCGCTCGCCGGGTGGTGTGCCGGCCGTGGACCAGCCAATAGAGGCCGATCGTGGCCGCGATCAGTCCGGAGAGCATCAGATACATACCTGAGTAGTCGGTGACGGGCAGCAGGGCGCCGAGGATGATGGGGCCCACGCCGGCCCCGAGGTCGAGCATGATGAAGTACGTGGAGGTCGCCACCCCGATCTGCATCGGCGGCACCACGGAGACGGCGATCGCCTGGACACTCGTGAGCAGGGCGCCGAATCCGAAGGCCACCAGGGCGGCCGAGATGAAGATCCCCGCGGGAGTGGGCCAGCGTGACAACATCACCAGTCCGGCCATGAAGGAGATCAACAACGGGATGATGGCGGCGTTGTCTCCGAAGCGGTCGTGAATCGGGCCGACGATGAACCGGGTCAGCACCAGCACCGCGGCATAGACGAGGAAGAACGCGCTGGCGACCGCCGGGCTGACGCCCTCCTGCTGGGTGTAGCCGTTGAGGAAGGCCAGAATGCCGGAGTAGGCGATGCCTCCCAGCAGGATCACCAGGGAGACCGGCAGCGCCTGGAGCGAGACCATGCGCCGGAAGGAGAAGCGCGGCCGGGGCGCCTCTGCGGCGTCTGCTCCGTTGGCTGTGTCATGCGTCTTCTCAACACGGTCGGCAGGGTCAGTGGGAACGGCTGGACCGGGCTGCGGCAATTTCACCAGGATCCCGGCCACGAGCGCGCACAGCGAGAAGGCCGTGCAGAGCAGAAACAGGGAGTCGAAGCCGAAGGCGTGCGTGAGCTGGAAGGCAAGCAGAGGGCCGAAGGCGGAGCCGGCGGTGGTCGAGGTGCCGAACCAGCCGGTGCCCTCACTTCGCCGAAGTGCGGGAATCATCCCGATGACCGACGTCGCCAGGACGGTGCTGGCGGCACCGAAGGCCACCCCGTGGAAGAACCGCACGAGGATGAGCAGGCCGAGGGTGTTGGCCAGCAGGTACAGCGCCGATGCGACGAGGAAGCAGGCCGCCGCGGTGATCAGCATCCGGCGTCGACCGATGAAGTCCATCGACTGACCGGTGGCCAGCCGCGCGACGACCGCGCCCAGCACGAAGGCGCCAACGGCCAGACCGGACATCATGTCCGAGGCGTGGAAGCGGTCCACGGCGTACAGGGCCATCGCCGTCACCAGCAGGTAGAACACCATGGCCAGGAACAGATTCGTCACGGCGGTGAGGATGAAGTCCCGGCTCCACAATCTCCCTGGTTCGGTAGCAGAGGCTGTGGCCGAGGGCATGGAGGTCTACCGGCTTTCGTGTTCAGGACTGGGGCGGCTCCAGTGTAGCCCCGCGCCCAGTGAAGGGGCGCAGGGAGACTACGCTGAAGGGTATGGCGCAACGCGGAAATATGACCTGGCTCTGGGTCATGATTGCCGCAGCGGTCCTCACCCAAACGGCCCTGAACCTCTTGCGTCCGGTCACCAGCTACAAGCTGCTCGACTTCGGAGCGGGGGAGACCACTGTCGGGTTGGCCACCGCCGCCTACGCCATTCTTCCGTTGGTGGCCGCCATGTGGCTGGGACGGCTCAGTGGCCGGTTACGCACCCTGCGCGGCATGATCGCCCTGGGAGCACTCATCCTGGGACTGGGCGGCGTCGGGCTGACCGTGGGCAACTCCGTGGCTCTCCTGATGGTGTCCTCCGCTGTGCTCGGAATGGGCCATCTCGTGTTCACCATCGCCGGGCAGACGGCCATCGGACGGCGTGCCGGACCGGAATCCATGGACGCCGCCTTCGGCTGGTTCACCGCCGCCTTCTCCGTGGGGCAGATGGCCGGACCGTTGATCTCCGGAATCATCCTCGGGAATGCGACGCTCGGTGACGCCACGGGAAACGCGGCCCTGGAAGGCCGTATCGATGAGGCCCTGTGGTTGGGCGCCGCCTGTTCCCTGGCCGCGGTGCCGGTGATGTACCTGATGAGGGCCGACGGCGGCCGACGCACCAGACGCCCTCCGGTCGACGCCACCTCGACGGCGGCCGACCAGCCGAAGACGGCAGACCAGACGGACGCGGCAGCCGGTGCGGCCACCGTGGGCAAACCCACCATGCGGCGCATCTGGACGGTGCCGGG
The DNA here is from genome assembly GCF_042665635.1 of Citricoccus sp. GCM10030269. Lineage (NCBI taxonomy): Bacteria > Bacillati > Actinomycetota > Actinomycetes > Micrococcales > Micrococcaceae > Citricoccus > Citricoccus sp. GCM10030269. The sequence goes on from NZ_JBHTCV010000006.1 coordinate 135,515, forward strand.
AATCCCCTCGCACATGCTGGCGTCGCTGTCCCTGTTGGCGATGCTGGACATCCTGACGGCCTTCCTGCCGCTGGTCGGGGAGTCCGCCGGGGTGTCACCGTTGTGGGTCGGCGTGCTGCTCGCGGTGCGCGGCGGTGCCTCGTTCGTCTCGAGGATCGTGCTGCCGTGGATGTCGCGGCGGTGGCCTCGCGAGAAACTCGTGGTGGTGTCCCTGCTGGTCTCCGCTGTGGCCCTGGGATTGGTGCCGCCGGCCTTGGACGGCTGGAACGCCCTGTGGCTGGCCGTGGGGCTGATGGGCGTCGGCGGTTTCGTGCTGGGCATCGGACAGCCGTTGACGATGACACTGGTCTCACAGTCCGTGCCGGCGGCGTGGCGGGGCTCGGCCTTGGCCTTCCGGCTCGTCGGCAACCGCGTCGGGCAGGTGGCCATGCCGGTGGTGGCCGGCTTGGCGGCAGCACCCCTCGGACCTGCTGGTGGGATCTGGTGTGCCTGCCTTATCCTGGCGGCGTCGGGCACCGAGCGACTGGTCTCCGGCCGCCAGCCCTGACGAAGGAGTCTCGCTTGCCTGATAATTTGCCCGGGAATCCGACTGACAAGCTGCACGATCTTCTGAACCGCCACGTCGATGCTGGCACGATGCCCGGTGCCGTCGGCACCATAGGTCAGCACTATGCACCGGTCGCCGTCGGGCTCGACGCTCCGGGTGGAGCGCCCCTGCGCACGGACGCGATCTTCCGGATTCAGTCGATGACCAAGACGGTGACCGCCGTCGCCGCGCTCAGTCTGGTGGAGGACGGGGCCCTGGCTCTCAACGACCCGATCGCCACTTGGCTGCCGGAACTGGCCGAGCCGCGGGTTCTGGTCCACCCCGACGCGCCGCTCGCCGAGACGACGCCGGCGGTCCGGCCGATCACGCTGCGGCACCTGCTGACGAACCAGTCGGGCTACGGAGTGGCGGTCACGGACTCCCCGTGGCGGCGAGCCATGGTCGAAGCGGGCGTGGAAGCTGGACCGGAACCCGTGGACCTCGCGGCTCAGGACTGGCTCGATGCCCTGTCCTCACTGCCGTTGGCCTTCCAGCCCGGTGAGGGGTGGCGCTATCACCACTCGTTCGGGCTGCTGGGGATCCTGCTGGGCCGGGTCACGGACCGTTCTACGGCCGAGGTGCTGCGCGAGAAGGTCTTCGACCCCGCGGGCATGCCGGATACGGGATTCACCGTGCCGAGGGATCAAGCCCACCGGTTGCCGGCCGCGTTCCGGCACGCTGTAGCCGACAGCGAGCAGGTCGGCGCCGAAAAGATCGGCGTCGAACAGGATGGCGCCGAGCGTTCCGGCTTCGACCACACCGAACCGGCCGGGGAGGGGTTCTACGTCGAGCCTGCTCCTTTCGACGTCAGCCACTCCGAGTTGGTCTCGACCGTGGCCGATTACCATGCGTTCTTGCAGTCGCTCCTCGAGGGACAGCTCCTCTCAGGGGAGCTGCGGGACGAACTGCGAAGCGACCACATCGACGACGCGGCGAAGACACCGGACAGCTTCTTTCCCGGTTTTTGGGAGAACACGGGGTGGGGGTACGGCGTCTCGGTGGTGACCGGCGGGCGACACCGCGGACGGTTCGGCTGGTCCGGAGGCCTCGGCACCGATTACTTCGTGGACCCCGACGGGTCGATCAGCATCGTGATGACCCAAGTCGAGATGGGCGAACAGATCGCCACGCTGTTCGGTGACCTTCAGGAACTCACGTCCGAAGGCCGGCCCGGACAGCGGGCGGGTGACTACAGGGACTGACCGGAGTATCCCTCGGTGTCCTCGTCCGCGGTCTCCGTCTCCTGGTAGTCGGGGATGCCGTTGAGATTCTCGTCTCCGTCGACGAGGAAGCGATCCCGACGCAGCGGATCAATCGCGTCGAGGTCCTCCGGATCATCGGACGAACCGTAGTCGGTGGTGCTGTCGCGCCCATCGTCGGGCTGCTCCAGGTCATTCTCGGGTTCTTCGATGAATTGCTCTTCGAGCTCATCTTCGTAGCGCGCCAACGTGAACCTCCTCGATGTCGGGCGACCCTTCACCAGCGGCGGGTCTGCCGCCTGAAGCCGCGTCGTCCGGTCAGTCTACTGCCGGCGATGGCCCAAGGGCAGGGCCATCAAGGCCAGACCGGTCAAGACCAGCATCATGATCCCCACGCCGCCGAACAACCAGATCGTGGCCCCGGTGTTAGCCAGTCGATCGGCACGAGCCACGGCCTCCGTGGCGGGAGTCTCGCCGTCGTCCGTGGAGGGCGAGTGGGGGGCGTCCGAGGCGTCTCCGCCTCCGTTGCTACCGTTCTCGCCGTCCCCATGGTCTCCATCGTTGCCACCGGAGCCGGGGTTTCCACCAGAGCCGGACCCGGAGCCCGGAGTGCCAGCGCCAGTGCCGTCGGGGGAGGACGAGTCGGAAGAGTTGTCGGTGTCCGCCGGGTCAGAAGGACCGCCGGTGGGGGTTCCAGCGCCAGAAGTGGGAGCCTGGTCATCGCCATTTCCGCCGCTACTGCCGTTGCCGCCGCCATTGTTCGGCGGCCCCTGGGGCGCCGACGACGGCGGTGCGCCGTCTCCCGAGGTCGGCGGACCGGACGTCGGTGCTGAGGTGGGCTCCGCGCTGGTGGGTGCTGGGTCCGACGTCGGGGCTTGAGTGGGACTGGTGGGCGGAACGCTCGTGGGCTCGGGTGGCGCCGGGGTGGTCGGCTCCGGCTGGCTGGTCGTCGGATCCGGAGACGGATCCGTGGGCGGGTCGGTCGGATCCGACGTCGGTGTCGGGTCGGACGAGGGTTGGACGTCAACCCACAATTCACACGGAGTTTCGCCGCCGCGGCCGTCATCGGCCGTGACTATAAAGCTGTCATCGTTGGTGGCGTCAGCCGGCGTCTCATACGTGACGGTGTGGCCGGAGACGCTCGGCTGGAGGCCGTACTCCGTCGAGACTCCGGCGCTCAACGTGACGGGGTCGCCGTCTGGATCCTGGACCTGAAAGCTGAGGGATTCTTCCTCGCCGGCATCCGCGATGAGCGTCGGACACCCGCCGACGAACTCCGGGGGCTGGTTCGCGTCAGCGGAGGACGACGGCAAGGGTGCCGACGAGGAACTCGGAGACGACGTCGGCGTGGCGGTAGCACTGCCGGTGAGAGGTCCGATCAACACCAAAGACCCGGTGGCGACGGCGGCCAGCATCCGGGCCGGCCGGGGACGGCGCCCAGGCGAAATGCGGCGACCAGAAAAGGGATCGACGGAGCCTGGGTTAGCAGAGCCCGGTGCCCTGGTGGTCATGCTGGTGCCCCCCGGCTCGATGGCGCTTGGCCCCGTGTTGCCCGCCCCGTCCTCCGAAACGGGCAACACCGGCTATTTGTGATCATACCGTGATCAACCCCAAAGTACACATCACAGAAACATCACGGCATGCGGATGGTGGTGCGCCGTGACGCTGTGACCGGGAAAGGCGAGCGGAAACCCGGGTCTGATCAGACGATCCGGGTCTCAGGCACGGACACTCGCGAGGGATCGTCGGTGACCACGTGGCCGATGGCCGCGTCGATCTCGGCCAGGACCGCACTGTCCAGGGTGATGTCCAGGGCCTTGACGTTCTCCACGATCTGTTCCGGCCGAGAGGCACCGACCAGCGCTCCGGCGACATTCGGATTGGCGAGAACCCACGCGATGGCGAGCTGGCCCATGGTGCACCCCAAGCCATCGGCGATCGGGCGCAGATTCTGGACAGCGGTCAGGACCTCGTCGGTCATGCGGTGCGCCATGGTCGATGCGCCGCTCTCGTCTGCACCACGGGAACCGGCCGGAGCAGGCTGGCCCGGGAGATATTTGCCAGTGAGGATGCCGCCGGCCATGGGGGACCAGACGATTTGGGAGAGACCGAGCTCCTCCGAGGTGGGGATGACCTCGGACTCGATCACGCGCCACAGCATTGAGTACTGCGGTTGGCTGGAGATCAGCTGGATGCCCAGCGAGGAGGCCATCGCATGGGCCTCTCGGATCTTGTCCGCGGGCCACTCTGAGACACCGATGTACAAGGCCTTGCCGGACCGAACCACATCGGCGAAGGCCTGCATGGTCTCCTCGAGGGGAGTCTCCACGTCATAGCGGTGGGCCTGGTAGAGGTCGACATAGTCCATCTGCAGCCGCTTCAGGGAGCCGTTGATCGACTCCATGATGTGCTTGCGGGACAGGCCGGTGTCATTGGGTCCTTTGGGCCCGGTGGGCCAGTAGACCTTCGTGAAGACTTCGAGGGATTCTCGCCGCTCGTTCCTCAGTGCCTCGCCGAGGACCGTTTCGGCCTTGGTATTCGCATAGACGTCGGCGGTGTCAAAGCTGGTGATGCCGTGTTCGAGGGCAGCCCTCACGCAGGCATGAGCCGTCTCGTTCTCGACCTGTGAGCCGTGGGTGAGCCAATTGCCGTAGATGATCTCGGAGATCTTGAGTCCGCTGTTGCCGAGGTAACGAAATTTCATGGTTTCACCCTAGTCCGGATGGCTTCGGACCGGGCTTGGACTGGGCTTAACAGAGAACGGCCGCTGTTCCCGAGGGAACAGCGGCCGTTCAGAAGTCTGAAGGAATCAGACGAGCTCGATCAGAGCGGGCGGACTGCAGCAGCCTGCATGCCCTTGGGGCCCTGCTGGGCCTCGAACTCGACCTTCTGGTCTTCCTGCAGTTCGCGGAAGCCATTGCCTTCGATGGCGGAGAAGTGAACGAAGATGTCAGCGGAGTTGTCGTCCGGAGAAATAAAGCCGTAGCCCTTTTCTGCGTTGAACCACTTGACGGTACCGGTGGCCATGTTGAGCCTCTTTCTTTGGGGTGTTACCCCGCCAGTGTTCCGACGGGGGCGAAGCGGCGTGTGCGAAACCGCTTCCCAACGCCCCGTCCAATCCGAAGATTGACCGGCCCGAAAGGGTACGGACTTACTGCTACTACTACTTCTGGTTTCTATAGTACGGGACGAAGGAGGGGGTAGAACACCCCTTTCTTCAAATCAGCTCTGACGGGACGTTAATTCGCCCACAGCGCAGCATGGGCGATGAGTGGTCGAGGGTCGCCCAGCTGCCGGCCACTCAGCTCCTCGGCGGCCATTCACGCAGCTTGTCCATCTGCCGACGGTCCCGTTTGGTGGGCCGGCCAGTACCGCGGTCGCGCCGGGGAACCGCGAGGAACTCTCGGGGAACCTGCTCGGGGGAGTGGTCGATGTAGTGGCGAACGGCCTCAGCCGCTCCGACGCGTTTGGTCAGAAGCCCAGTGACTTCCAGGATCCGTTCTCGCCCCGGCTGACGGACTCGAATGGTGTCGCCTGGCTTGACTGCCTGGGCAGCCTTAGCCGGCTGCCCGTTGAGGCGGACGTGCCCGGCACGGCAGGCCGCCGTCGCCGCAGACCGCGTCTTGTACATGCGCACGCCCCACAACCACGAGTCCAGACGGACCTGAGTGGGTGATGGAGCAGCGGGCATGCCGATGAGTTTAGTGGCGGATTACTGATTGCCCTCGGCGGTGCGCAGGTTGCGGAAAGCCGAGCGGTGGAAGACCAGCGGCTCATACTCGGAGGAGTGGTCGTGCACTCCGTGAACCTCCAACAGCACCATCTTGTGGTCACCGGCCGGCAGTTCGGAGTAGACGGTGGTGTCCAGCCACAGGGCCGCCCCGTCCAGGAAGAGCGCGCCGTGGTCGTTGGCGCGGATGTCCAGGCCGGCGAAACGGTCGCCGTCCTTGGACGCCAGCTGACGGCAGACCATGGTGTGGTCCTCACCGAGGATCGAGATGCCGATCCGATCAGCCTGCTTCAGCCGGGGCCACGTGCGGGAGGTGTTCTGGACGGCGAAGGACACCAAGGCCGGTTCGAGTGAGACGCCCACGGTGAAGGACGAGGCCACCAACCCCTCCTTGACGCCGTTGGCAATGCCGGCCAGGGCAGCGACGCCGGAGGGGAAGTGGGAGAAGGCCGTCCGTAGGGTCTGGGTGGACAGATCCTGATCGAGATCGGCAGGGCGGTGGAAGTCGTTGGTTGCCAGTGCGGTCATGTCGGTCCTCCGATCAATAGCGAATCTGACGGGGAGCGCACCTCGGGCTAATCCCCAGGGCACCAGCAGAAACGCGGTACTTGCCCGCCGGGGCATCCGGAGGGCCGAATCCTCACCTGGAGCACCCCACTACTGCGTGAAGAGGGTTGCCGTCCCGCAAGCCAGGGCTGTAACAGCGGGAACTCGTGATTCCGGCCCCAGCGTATCGACGCCGTTCTGTGAGGGTCAAAGACTTCCGCGAACTGTGAACTCCCGTGACATGTTTTTCCTGAGACCAGCTGCCCTGCTGGCCCACCACCTGCCCCACTACGCCACTATTCATACCTACTGGAAACGCAGCGATACGGCGTGGCCGTGGGCGGGAAGTCCCTCGGCCTTCGCCAGCGCGGAGATGGTGGTGTCCAGTTCCTTCAGCGCGGTCTCCTCATAGCGGATGAGCTGCTGCAGGCGCAGGAAGCTGACCGTGCTCAGACCGGAAGAATGGCGGGCCGATCCGCCTGTGGGCAACACGTGGTTGGAGCCGGACGAGTAATCGCCCAGGGGCACGGGGGAGTGGGGGCCCACGAAGATGGCGCCGGCGTTCTTCACCCGACGAGCCGTCTCTAGCGGATGGACGGTGTGGATCTCGAGGTGCTCGGCGGCATAGGCGTCGGCCACGGCCAGTGCCTCGTCCACGGTCTGGACCAGCAGGATCCCGGACTGAGGACCGCCCAGGGCCTGGCGGATCTGCTCCTCGTGGAAGGAGCCGGGAACCTGACGATCGATCTCGGCCACCACGTCCCGGGCCAACTCTGGGGAGGTGGTGATGAGCACTGAGCCGGCCATCGGATCGTGTTCGGCCTGGCTGATCAGGTCCGCGGCCACCCAGCGGGCGTCGGCGGTTCCGTCGGCCAGCACGGCGATCTCGGTCGGGCCCGCTTCGGCGTCGATGCCGATGGTGCCCAGCAGGGCGCGCTTGGCCGCGGCCACGAAGATGTTGCCCGGCCCCGTCACCAGGTCGACGGGGGCGCAGGCCCGGGCGCCGTCGTCGTCGTTCACGCCGTAGGCGAACATGGCCACCGCTTGGGCGCCGCCGGCGGCGTAGACCTCGTCCACGCCGAGGAGCGCACACGCGGCAAGAATCGCCGGGTGCGGCCGTCCGTCGAAGTCTTTCTGCGGCGGGGACGCCACGGCGAGAGAGGCGACGCCGGCTGCTTGGGCCGGAACCACGTTCATCACCACGGAGGAGGGATAGACGGCGCGGCCGCCGGGCACATACAGGCCCACGCGGTGCACGGGCATCCAGCGGTTCTCCACGATGGCGCCCTCGCCCAATTCCACTTCGGAATCCGGGGGCAGCTGTGCGGCGTGGACCTTCCGGGCACGGGAGATGGACTCCTCCAGGGCGGTCCGCACCGAGGGGTCCAGCGACTCGAGTGCTTCAGCGATGGCCTCGGCCGGCACCCGCAACGACGGCGGCCGGATCCCGTCGAACTGTTCGCCGAGGTCCAGCACGGCCCGGACGCCCTCGGTGCGGACGCGGTCCAGGATTGGCATCACCTTCGGGACGGCGCTGGCCACGTCGAGTTCAGCGCGGGGCAGCACGGTGGCAGGGTCGACAATGCGGCCGCGCAGGTCCGTGGTCGAAAGCATGTAGGGGCTCCTGTGTGTTCCGCCGGTGTGTGGTTCAGCGTCCATTCTCCACCCGTTCAGGTTCGACAAAGTCCTGGATGTCAGACTGGAGACATGCCGAAATTGTCCTCGTTCGCAGACCTGTCTGCCTCCGTCGTGCCTCACACGGTGCTGGCCACGACGGCCGAACTGTCGACGGAATCCAGCGCAGTTCCCGAAGACATCTCCGGGAATGTCCCTGACACCGTCCAGGACGGGGCCCGGGGCGCCGTCGACTCGCTGGGGCCGTTCTGGGGCATTGTCTCCACGGTGGCGATCTCGGTGGTCATCGCGCTGCTGGTGGTGACCGCAGCCTGGTTGCTGAGCAGTGTGGTGCTGCGCCGCCGGCCCGGGCTCCGCGATCAGGTGGGCCGCTGCCGCGTTCCCCTGGGCCTGGCCGCGGCTCTGCTGGCCACGCGCATCGCCCTGGGGCTCACGGCCTCCGACTACCCGTGGTTCAACGGCGTGAGTTTCTTGCTGCTGGCCGGGGTGATCGGTGCCCTGGCGTGGCTGGCCCTACGGGTGGTGAGGATCGTCGAGGAACGCTTGCTGGACAGGTACGCCTCCGATGAGTTGGAGGACCGGCGCGACCGCAAGATCCGTACGCAGACTGTGCTGCTGCGCCGGGTGCTGAACGCGGTGATCATCGTCATCGCCGTCTCCGTCGTGCTGTTGACGATCCCGTCGGTTCGCGCGGTCGGCGCCGGTCTGCTGGCTTCGGCAGGTGTGCTCTCCGTGGTGGCCGGCCTGGCGGTCCAGTCCACGCTGACCAACATGTTCGCCGGCATTCAGCTGGCCTTCACCGACGCGATCCGCGTGGGGGACGTGGTGATCGTGGACGGGGTCTACGGGACCATCGAGGACATCACCCTGTCCTATGTGGTGGTCAAGATCTGGGACGGCCGCCGGGTGATCTTCCCGTCCAGTCACTTCACCACCACGCCCTTCGAGAACTGGACCCGCACCGGTTCGGCGCTGTCCGGAACGGTGGAGCTGGACGTGGACTGGCGCGTTCCGGTGGACGCCACTCGTGAGCGTCTCAAGGCGCTGTTGGAATCCACTGAGCTCTGGGACGGCAAGGACAGCTCCATCCAGGTGAGCGAGGCACTCGGTGGCACCGTCAAGCTCTGGGTGGCCGTCTCCGCCCGCAATGCCGGAGACCTCTGGGACCTTCGCTGCCTGGTGCGCGAGGACCTCGTCACCTTCCTGCGCAGCGAATACCCCGAAGCGCTCTATGCGCACCGGCTCACCGGCGGGCTCTCCGTGGTGTCCCCGGTGCTGGCTCCCTCAGAGTCCGGGCACGACGGCGGCTGGGAGACTCTCGACGGATCGTCCGGTTCCGAGGAGGGCACCGACTCGACCGGCGCCCCGGTGGACACGGGCCCGCAGCACCAGCAGCGCACTCCCACGCGCTCCTTGCCCCAGGTGGGACCGGACACCGGTCAACACCCGAGTCACGAGCAGAACGGGGGGCAGCGCACCAATACCGGCGAGCACCCCGTCACGGGAGAGCGGTCACCGACGGGTTCTGTCCCCTTGACCAAGGCCAGCGACGACTCCTCCGTCTTCACCGGCTCCGTCACCGCGGTGGAACGCAACCGCGAGTTCGCCGGCCCGGGTGAGAAGGCGTACCAGGAGCGCAAGGAGAAGGGCACTCACAACGGTGAGGGTGACGAAGAGGATCGGGACGACTCGAATGGTGACGAGCAGGACGAGACCCGCGAACACGTCATCCGCCGCCGTCCCGACCAGGGCACCGCAGGCGACTAGGGCTGGTCGAGCCGGACCAGGTGGTGTCTCCTGGTGTCGCTCAACCGGCGGTGAACGTTCCGCCCAGCTCGTGGGCGAGGCTCTCCAGGTCGGTTGACTCGGGCAAGGAGACGACGGCTTCGCCCGACTGTGTCTGCAGGACCTCGGTGACGTCCGCGACGAACCACTCGTTCCCTGCCGCCATCGGCACTGGACCGCCAGAGTGCAACAGTTGAACGGCCTCTTCGACCACGGCGGGGTCATCCGACCAGCTCATCAGGACGCCGGTGCCGCACTGGCGCCCGGGCAGTCCGGTCTCGGGAGCGCCGTCGACCATGAAGAAGTGTTCCCCGCGGTCCTGCTTGGGGCAGTCCAGGCGCTCGTCGACGGTGTCGAACAGGTCCTCGAGACTCTCGAAGCTGACCGGCGACTCCTGGGCCGATGGCTGTCCGGACGCGACCGACGACGGTGATCCTTTCGGCGCTGTGCCGGTCCCCGACTGTGCCCCCGCACCTGCTTCCGGCTCGGAGCTCGCACACGCCGTCAGCAGTGCCCCGGCCGCCAGAGCCGACATCACCGCCCACACTTCTCGTCCGGACGCGCGTCCGGCAGTAATCGGCATCAGCGGTCCTTCGGTGGTGCGTCCGGGCCGGTCCCCGGTTTCAGCGTGTTCTCTTTGACGCACAGCACCGGCTGGTCGAGCTCTTTCAAGAGCAGGTCCGAGACGGAGCCCATGACGACGCGGCCGAGGCTGCCGCGGCGGCGCAGGCCGATGACCACCAGGGAGGGCTGCACCTCGTCGGCGAGATCTTTGATCTCTTGGACGGTGGAGCGCCCCCGGGCGTATTGACGGAACTCGGCCGTCAGCCCCGAAGCATTGAGGATGGACTGCAGCTCGACCTGTTGCTCCTCGGTGACCATGGCATGGTGCCGGTGCTCACCGCCGGGGCCGGCATTGACCACAAGCAGGTTTTCCTGAGTCGTCCGCGCTATGCGGATGGCCTCAGCCAGGGCCGCTCGGGATTGCTTGCTGGGCGTGTAGCCCACGAGGATGGTCATGGCTCGTTCCCCTCCTCAGACGACCCGTCGGGCGTCTCTTGGACCTATTGGGACCTCTGTGGGCCTATTGGCCTTTTTTGACTTTGGGCTCGGAACGGCTGAAGCGCTCCAGCACGGCGTCCGGACTGAACCGGGCAGCCGTCATGAGGGAACGATACCGGCGTGAGGGAATGCACACACTCCGACCCTCGGCGGCGGCGGTGAGGCCCTCGCGGACCACGTCGTCGGCATCCATCCACGCCCACTTGGGTTTCTTGGTGGTGTCGATCCCGGCCCGGTGATGGAACTCGGTCCGCACCGGGCCCGGGCACAGGGCCGTGACCGTGACGCCCTCGGGCTTGTAGCGGGTGTTGGCCCATCGGCTGAAGTTGATGGACCAGGCCTTGGCTGCGCCGTAGCTGCCGTCGGGGATGAGCCCGGCCACGGAGGAGACGTTGATGATCCGTCCGCCGCCCCGGGCCAGGAACGCCTGGATGGCGGTATGGGAGAGCAGCATGGGCGCTTGGACGTGCACTCTGAGCAGGCTCAGTTCATCCGAGGCCTCGCTCTCGTGGAATTCCGTCGAGAGCCCCGATCCGGCGTTGTTCACCAGCATGGTGATCGGTTGATCGCGGGACCGCAGTCGAGCGGCCACCACGTCGACGCCGTCATCGGTGGTGAGATCCGAGGTGAGTGTTTCGACGTTGATGCCGTACTGCGCCTCGAGGGACTGGGCCTTGGCGACCAGGTGCAGGGGGTTCCGGCCCGTGATCACCAGATGGTGTCCCTGACCCGCAAGCTGGCGGGCGAACTCAGCGCCCAGCCCGGAGGTCGCACCGGTGATCAGGACGGTCTGGCCCGATCGGGAGGGCGCGGGGGTGAAGGGCAGGTCTTCCTGCTGCTGTAGTTCGCGCTCGTCGAGTTGTTCTGCCACGTGTTCCGCCTAGCTCAAGGACTGCTGAATGATGCTGACTGGCTATCGAAGAATCCGCCGTGGGCCGACCAACGATGTGGTCGAAGCCCGACTTCCATGGTAGGAGCGCTGTACCGTGAATCCGGGCCAATTCGGGGTGTCCGAAGGTTACAGTCTGGACACTCTCAGCTCAGTCGCCAGGATGGTGAGCCAGGTACGCCAGGTGGGCGGCCACGGTCTTCCCCGCCACGGCTCGCACGATTCCCGTCACATCGGGGTAGATCGTCTCCGCCAGCCGACGGGCCAGATCCTCGAGGGCGGCAGGGTCCCGCGCGTGGACGGTCTCCCGGTCGGCGGCGTCCCCTTCCTGCAGCAGTGTGCGCAGCTGATCCAGGCGTTGTTGCCGGTGCTGCCGGTACTGCGTCGCCACCGCGGCGATCGAGGGCAGAGCCGGTCCGTGTCCCGGCAGCACCGTGGCGTCGCCGAGGGAGATCAGCGTCTCGAGCGAACGCAGGTAGTCCGCCAGCGTCCCGTCCGGGTGGTCCAGCATCGTCGTGCCGCGACCCAGGATCGTGTCTCCGGTCAAGACCGAGCCGGCGGCGCCGTCGTCGGGAAGGGCGAAGGAGAACGAGTCCGAGGTGTGGCCGGGCGTGTGCCAGGCGGTGAGCACGACGCCGGCCGCCGGGATGCGCTCGCCGTGCACCAACGGTGCCGCGCCGCGTGACCACTCGGGCGAACCGCCCCGCACCGGCGCACCGGTCCGGGAGGCGAACACCTCCACGGCCCCGGTGTGGTCGCCATGGTGGTGGCTGACCAGGATCAGTTCCACCCGACGGCCCTCCGCGGCCGCCAGCACGGCTTCGACGTGCTCCTCGGCCATATCGGCGGGGCCCGGATCGAGGATGACCACCGAGTCGGCTCCGGGATCACCGATCAGGTACGTGTTCGTGCCCTCGAGTGTCATACCCGATGGGTTTTCGGCCAGCACGGATGAGGTCAGATGAGAATCGACACGCGGCACCACAGAAGACATAGGCTCAGTGTATGGAGCAGAGTCAGCAATCCTCGCAGGATGGCCAGCAGCAGGCGGAACAGCAGACGGGGCAGCCGGGACAGGGCAGCTACGTCCAGCCCGGGCAGGAATTCATCCGGGACACGAACTACATCCATGACCGGATCGTCGCCAATCCGGAGGCGGCTCGGGCAGCGCCAGTCGTCGCCGCCGACAAGATCGGTCGCGTCCGGGGCGGGCTGACTGAGGGGGCGGAGGCCTGGCCGGTCGAAGCGGGCCGCTACCGGCTGGTCGCGGCCCGGGCCTGTCCCTGGGCCAACCGGACGATCATCGTGCGGCGACTGCTGGGCCTGGAGGACGCCATCTCGCTGGGCACCCCGGGGCCGACTCATGATGAGCGGTCCTGGACCTTCGACCTGGACGAGGGCGGCCGGGATCCAGTGCTGGGCACCGAGCGGCTTCAGGAGAACTACTTCAAGCGCTTCCCGGGATACCCGCGGGGCATCACCGTGCCGGCCATCGTGGACATCCCCACCGGCGGCGTGGTCACCAATGACTATCCGCAGATCACCCTGGACTTCTCCACCCAGTGGAAGCAGTTCCATCGGGACGGGGCGCCGAATCTGCTGCCGGACGAGAAACTGCCGGAGATGCGGGACGTGGTCACCCGGATCTTCACCGAGGTCAACAACGGCGTGTACCGCTGCGGCTTCGCCGGTTCGCAGGAGGCCTATGACTCGGCCTATGAGCGGCTGTGGACGGCGATGGATTGGCTCGAGGAGCGGCTGACCGGTCAGCGCTACCTGATGGGCGAGACCATCACCGAGGCCGATGTTCGCCTGTTCACCACACTGGTCCGCTTTGATCCCGTGTACCACGGGCATTTCAAGTGCAACCGCAACAAGCTGGATCAGATGCCGGCCCTGTGGGGTTACGCGCGGGACCTGTTCCAGACGCCCGGTTTCGGTGACACGATCGACTTCGTGCAGATCAAGAGCCACTACTACGAGGTTCACCGGGACATCAATCCCACCGGCATCGTCCCGCAGGGCCCCGATCTCTCCGGTTGGCTGAGCCCGCATGGACGAGAGGAACTCGGCAGTTCGCCGTTCGGTGACGGCACCCCGCCCGGACCGCCGCGTGAGAGCGAGCTCGTCACGCCCGGACACAACCCTCTGTACCCACAGTCTCGGTAACCACCACCCTGGAGTGATCTGATGCGTGCCGTCGTCTTCGAGAATTACAAGACCTTCCCGCAGCTCAAGGACGTTGAGCGCCCCACACCCGGCCCGGGGGAGGTGCTGCTGAAGGTCGCCGGTGCCGGGGCCTGTCACTCGGATGTGGCCGTCTACGCGGAGTTCGAACGGGGGCTCAACCCGAAGGTGGATCCGCCGTACACGCTGGGCCATGAGTCCACCGGATGGGTGGAGGAACTGGGAGAGGGCGTCAGCGGAGTGGAGATCGGTTCCGCGCAGATCGTCTACGGTCCCGTGGGCTGCAACCACTGCAAGGCCTGTTCTCGGGGGCAGGCCACCTATTGCGAGAACGCCGCCGACGTCCCCTACGCCGCCATAGGACTGGGGCGCGACGGCGGCATGGCTGAGTACGTGAGCGTTCCCGCCCGCAATCTGGTGGCGCTGGGCGATGCCGACCCGATCGCCGCGGCGCCGCTGGCGGACGCGGCTTTGACTCCGTACCACGCGATCAAGCTCGCCCTGCCGCACCTGAACGGTGGCGGAAGGTTCGCTCTGGTCGTGGGCCTGGGTGGCCTCGGCCAGATCGGTGTGCAGTTTCTGCGAGCCCTGACCGGCGCCGCCGTCATCGCCACTGACATGAAGCCCGAGGCGATGGCACAGGCTGAACGGTACGGGGCGATCACCGTCCCCGGCGGCGAGGGACAGGTCGAGCGCATCCGCGAGATCACCGGTGGACGCGGCGTGGATGCCGCCTTCGACTTCGTCGGGATCGCTGCCACCGTCCGCACCGCCTTGGCCTCCACCGCGGTTCAGGGTCGATGCACCGTGGTCGGCCTCGGAAACGGCACGCCCATCGAGTGGGCCTTTCTCACCACGCCGTACGAGGCGGAGCTCGTCAGCACGTACTGGGGCACCACGGAAGAGCTGTACGAGGTCGTGGCCATGTACCGCGCCGGTCAGATCGTCCCGCAGTACACCACCTATCCGATGGAGCGGGCGCTGGAGGCCTACCGAGCGCTGGAGGCGGGAGAGGTCGCCGGACGCGCCGTCGTCGTCCCCCACGCCTAGATTGTTGAACAATCCTCGGAGGTAGGGCATCCTGGTGTGACCACGGCCATGAGACGGAGGTCACGACGTGAACCACCAGCCCGGCGCAATAGCGCGGACGGACCTGAACACCACCGATGTGAACAGCATTGACCTGAACAGTGATGTCGGCGAATCGTTCGGTTCCTACACGATGGGCGATGACGCCGCCATCTTCGAGTCCGTGTCCTCCGCCAATGTCGCCTGTGGTTTCCACGGGGGAGATCCCTCGGTCATCGCCCAGACCTGCCGGCACGCCGTGGCCGCCGGCATCACGGTGGGCGCCCATGTCGCCTACCGGGACCTGGCCGGATTCGGCCGCCGGTTTCTCGACTGCTCGCCCACCGAACTGGCAGACGACGTCCTCTATCAGATCGGCGCCCTCGAGGCGATGGCGCGCGGCGCGGGAACCCGTGTCCGCTACGTGAAACCGCACGGCGCGCTGTACAACACCATCGTCCACCACCGCGAGCACGCCCGGGCCGTCGTCGATGCCGTTCGCGCGTACGGCGGAGAGCTTCCGTTGCTGCTGTTGCCGGGCTCGGTGGCGGCCGAGATCGCCGCAGAGCACGGTGTACGGGTGGTGACGGAGGCCTTCGCCGATCGCGCCTACACGCCGCAGGGCACGCTGGTGTCCCGCCGTGAGGCCGGCGCCGTCCTGCATGACGAGGCAGCGGTGGCCGAGCGCATGGTTCGCCTCGCCACGGACGGGGTGATCACCGCGATCGACGGCTCGGACATCCGGGTGGATGCCGCCAGCATCTGCGTCCACAGTGACACCCCCGGTGCCGTCTCCATGACCGCAGCAGTCCGGTCCGCGCTCGAGGAGGCCGGGATCCAGATCAGGTCCTTCGTATGAGCGCACGCGCCCTGCGGTGGGCCGGCACCCGGGCATTCCTGATCGAATGCTCCTCCCTGGCCGACGTCGTGGCTCTTCACGCGCAACTGACGGCAGCACCCCTGCCCGGCCAGATCGACGCCGTGGCCGCCGCCGAGACGCTGGCCCTGAGTTTCACCCACCGTGCCGCCGCGCTCGCCGGAGCCCGGGCCGTGGAGTCCCTGGAGGACCTTCCGGGAAGCACGAACTCCGGGCGGACCGTGGAGATCGACGTCGTCTATGACGGGGAGGACCTGGCCGAGGTCGGAGAACTGACCGGGCTCGGGGTGGACGGACTGATTCGCCGCCACTCGGAGACGGACTGGATCGGGGCCTTCGGCGGATTCGCTCCCGGTTTCACGTATCTGGTTCCTGACGGGCCCGATGGTGCTGAGACGCCCTTCGAGATTCCGCGTCGCTCCTCGCCGCGCACCTCCGTACCGGCTGGATCGGTCGCCATCGCCGGACGGTTCTCGGCGGTGTATCCGCGCCGTTCGCCGGGTGGCTGGCAACTGCTGGGCCACACCGACGCCCACATGTGGGATCTGGAGCGAGAGTCGCCGGCCCTGGTCCGTCCGGGCGACCGGGTTCGCTTCCGTCCGGTGCGCGCGCTGGCGACGGTGACGAGTGAAGCCAGTGACGCCAGCGGCCAGTCCGGTGGCGACCCGAGTCGCGCGGCGACGGGCGAGCCTGCGCTGGTTGTCGAGAACCCCGGGCTGCAGTTGCTCGTCCAGGACCTCGGACGCTCCGGATTCGGCGACCTCGGGGTGTCCGCCTCCGGAGCCGCGGACACGGCCTCGGCGCTGCAGGCGAACCGCCTCGTGGGCAATGCCCCGGACGAGGCCGTCATCGAAACCCTGCTCGGCGGACTGTCCGTGCGCGCTCGCGGAGACCTCGTGCTCGCCCTGACCGGGGCCGAGCCGCCCGCGCGGATCATGGCGGTGCCGGACGGGATTCCCGCCGACCGTCCCGCCCCGCTGCGAAGTCCCTTCGCGCTCTATGACGGTGAGATCCTCGACGTCGGCCCTCCCGCCGCCGGGCTGCGCACCTACCTCGCGGTGCGGGACGGAGTGCAAGCTGCCGTGGTGCTCGGCAGTCGGTCCACGGACACCATGTCCCGGCTGGGCCCGGAACCGTTGGCGGCTGGAGCAGAGCTGACCGTGCGTGACCAACCGGGCTATGCCGCCGTCGGGACGCCGGAACCGGTCTTGAATGCCCTGCCGCGAGCGGGGGAGACGGTGGAGCTGCGGGTGGTGCCCGGGCCGCGCCAGGACTGGTTCGGTGACGCCGGGCTGGAGCGGCTGAGCGGCCAGGAGTGGCCGGTCAGCAGCGAGTCGAACCGGATCGGCGTCCGCCTCGAGGCGCCCCAGGACGGTGCACCGCTGGAGCGGGAGAAGACCGGCGAACTGGCCAGCGAGGGAGCCGTGGCCGGCGCCCTGCAAGTGCCGCCATCCGGACTTCCCGTGCTGTTCCTGGCCGACCATCCCGTCACGGGCGGGTATCCCGTGATCGGCGTGGTGATCCCGGAAGATCTGCCCGTGGCGGCCCAACTGCCGCCCGGCGCCGCGGTCCGCTTCACCCTGATTGACCCGGACCAGCCGGCGCCCGCCGATCGCCGCACCCTGAAAGGATTGAACTGATGAGCCAGCCAGAGCAGCCCCAGCATGCGTCTGAAAACCGGTACCGGCCCCTGAAGAAGGTCCTGATCGCCAATCGCGGCGAGATCGCGGTGCGCGTGGCACGGGCCTGCACTGATGCGCAGCTGACGTCCGTGGCCGTGTACTCGGATCCGGACGCCGATGCCCCGCACGTGCACCGGGCCGACGAGGCCTACGCGCTGCGCGGCAGTAGCGCGGCCGAGACCTATCTGGATGGTGACCAACTGCTGGAGGTCGCCCGGCGCTCCGGTGCGGACGCCGTGCACCCCGGTTACGGGTTCCTCTCGGAGAACGCCGACTTCGCCCAGGCCGTGCTCGACGCCGGACTGACCTGGATCGGTCCCTCACCGCAGGCCATCCGCGACTTGGGCGACAAGGTCTCCGCCCGCCGGATCGCCGTGGCCGCCGGAGCGCCCCTGGTGCCCGGGACGGAGCGCCCTGCCGAGGACGCCGCCCAGGTGCGCGCGTTCGCCGAGGAACACGGTCTGCCGGTGGCCATCAAGGCTGCTTTCGGTGGTGGCGGCCGGGGGATGAAGATCGTGCGGGGGATGGAGGACGTGGAGCAGGCCTTCGACTCCGCAGTGCGGGAAGCCGTGGCGGCGTTCGGCCGGGGCGAGTGCTTCGTGGAGCGCTTCCTGGATCAGCCGCGGCACGTGGAGGCCCAGGTGCTGGCGGACACCCACGGGACGGTGGTCGTCGTCGGGACCCGGGACTGCTCGCTGCAGCGCCGCAACCAGAAACTCGTGGAGGAGGCGCCGGCGCCGTTCCTCACGGACGAGCAGCGCGAGCGCATCCACGCCTCCGCCCGGGCCATCTGCCGCGAGGCCGGCTACACCGGCGCCGGCACGGTGGAATACCTGGTCGCCCCGGACGGACTGGTCTCCTTCCTCGAGGTCAACACCCGGCTGCAGGTCGAGCACCCGGTCACCGAGGAGACCACCGGAGTGGACCTGGTCCGTGAGCAGTTTCGGATCGCCGCCGGCGAGCCACTGAGCTTGACCGAGGATCCCAAGCCCCGGGGGCACGCCTTCGAGTTCCGACTCAACGCCGAGGACCCGGCCCTGGGCTTCCTGCCGACGCCCGGCACGGTCGAGGCCTTCGAGGCGCCCACCGGTCCCGGGATCCGCGTGGATTCCGGGGTACGGTCCGGATTCACGGTGCCCGGCGACTACGACTCGCTGCTGGCCAAGCTCATCGTCTGGGGTGAGGACCGGCAGCAGGCCATCCGGCGGGCCAGGGCCGCTCTGAGCGAGCTGGTCATCCAAGGGCTGCCCACCGTGGTGCCCTTCCACCGTGAAGTACTGGAGCACGCGGACTTCACCGATCTCGATCGGCTCGCGGTGTACACCACGTGGATCGAGGACGCGTTCCAGGCCGACCTAGCTGCCTCGCCCTACCTGGCGGCCGCGGCTGCCGGCACCGAACGGACCGAGCTGACGGTGACCGTGGACGGCAAGGCGGTCAGCGTGGGCCTGCCCGCGGACGTGTACCAGGCTCTTCGCAGTGGTGGCGTTGGTCGCGTCGGCAGCGCCGATGGCGCCGCTTCTCAGGTCGGTGACTCGCCGGCGTCGGGAATGAACGACGACGGCGCGGTCACCGCGCCGATGAATGGCTCGGTGGTCACCTGGCTGGTGGAGGACGGCGCCACCGTGAGCGCGGGGGAGGACCTGGTCGTGCTGGAGGCCATGAAGATGGAGACGGCGGTGCCGGCCCCGGTTGGCGGCGTGTTCACGCGTGCCGGTCTCGACCGTGGTGACAAGGTGACCCGCGGTCAGGAACTCGGACGGCTGAGCTGAGATGACTGACCCAGAGCGCGGCGCAACGGCGGCGCACGCCCACACGGGCGCGTGGGTGACGCAGGTGCTCCGCGAACGGATCTCCGCCGGCGAGCTGCTGCCCGGCACCAAACTAGCCGAGCAGGCCCTGGCCGAGTCACTGGCCGTCTCTCGGAACACCTTGCGTGAGGCCTTCACGGTGCTCGCGGGCGAGTCGATTGTGGAACGAGTGCCCAATCGCGGCGTCTTCGTGGCCTCTCCTCACGCCGAGGACATTCGCGAGGTCTACCGGATCCGCCGCATGCTCGAGCCGGCCGCCCTGTTGTGGGGCGAGCTGGGGGAGGAGACGGTGGCCGGGCTGCACGCGGTGGTCGACCGGGCCCTGGCCGCCCGCGACGCCGGGGACGTCCGCGGGATGGCTGATGCGAACCAGCACGTGCATGGCACCATCGTGGCCCTGTCCGGCTCGGAGACCCTCAGGACGGTGATGGACCAGACCCTGGCCCGCATGCGATTGGTCTTCCACGGCATGGCCGCGGCCCCCGACTTCCATGCCCGGTATGCCGAGCGCAACCGGGTGCTGGTGGGGCTGTTGGAATCCGGCTGTCGCGAAGACGCCGCCGAGGCGATGCGCGACTACCTCGACACCGCCGAACGCGAATTGCTCGACTGGCTCGGGCACGAGGACGAGCCGAAGAGCGGCTCAGGAGCGGCTCAGGGGATCAGGTAGTCCGAGTCCCGGGCGTCGGTGATCAGCATGTGGCCCGGTGCGTGGGCGATGGCCAGCGGTGGCCGGGACTCCATGACGGCGGCCTGCGGGGTGACGCCACAGGCCCAGAACACCGGAATGTGTCCCTCGGGAATGGTCACGGGGTCGCCGAAGTCCGGGGTGTCGAGGTCACGGATGCCCAGCTCGTCCGGGGCGCCGACGTGGACCGGTGCTCCGTGGACGGCCGGATAGCGCGAGGTGATCCGCACGGCGTCGGCAACTTGAGCGGCGGGGACCGGTCGCATCGAGACCACGAGCGGCCCGGACACGCTGCCGGCCGGCGCGCACCGCACGGAGGTCCGGTACATCGGCACGTTCACGCCCTGTCCCTGATGAGCGATCGGCACACCGCCGACGGTCAACGCGGATTCGAAGGTGAAGGAGCATCCCACGATGAACGTCACCAGGTCGTCGCGCCAGTACTCCGTGATCGACGTCGGCTCCGCCACCGGGACACCGTCCTCGTAGACCACGTACTTCGGCACGTCGGTGCGGATATCGCCGCCGGACAGCAACTCCGAGGAGGTCTCGCCGGCGTCCAGGACACCCAGCAATGGCATCGGCTTCGGGTTGCGTTGGGCGAACAGCAACAGATCGAAGGCGTGCGAACGCGGGACGATGATCAGGTTGGCCTGGGCCCACCCGGCAGAAATTCCCGACGTCGGCCGGACCAGTCCCGCTCGGAAGCGCGCCCTGGCCTCGGATGGGGTGAGAGCGGCGAGATCGGCGTCCATCACGCCCCCGTCATGAGTTCGATGGCCGGCGCGAACGAGTTGTAGGCCAGGAACAGCGTCACCAGCCAGACGGCCACGCCGATGACGATGAGCCAGACCGGGTACCGGTAACCGTGCAGCAGATCGCGGCGGCGCAGCGTCACCCAGAGCAGGACGGCGAAGCCGATGGGCAGGATCAGGCCGTTGAACGCGCCGGCGAAGACCAGCAGGGTCTGCGGCGCCTGGCCCAGGAAGAGGTAGACCACGCCGCACACCGTGATGAAGGCGACCGTCAGCAGATTCCTCCGGCGCGGGCTGCCGTCGGTCTTGGTGATGAACGAGACCGAGGTGTACGAGGCGCCGATGACCGACGTCACGGCGGCGGCCCAGAGGATGATGCCGAACAGCCGCATGCCGATCTCGCCGGAAGCGTGCTGGAAGGCCTCGGCCGCCTGGTTGTCCGTGGTCAAAGCGACTCCGCCGGCCACGACGCCGAGGATGGCCAGGAACAGCAGGACACGCATGATGCCGGTGACGATGATCCCGAGCACGGAGATGCGGCTGATCTGCTTGACGGCTCCTTCGCCGCGGATACCCGAGTCGATCATGCGGTGGGCTCCGGCGTAGGTGATGTAGCCGCCGACGGTGCCGCCCACGAGCGTGGTGATGACGAGGATGTCCACCTGCTCCGGCATCACCGTGTTCCGCAGTGCATCACCGACGGGTGGGGCGGCGACGATGGCCACGTAGAGCATCAGCAGGATCATCACGGCCCCGAGCATCACCACAATGCGGTCCAGAGCCATGCCGGCACGCTTGGAGAGGAAGATCAGGATCGCGATCACCGCGGAGATGCCACCGCCGATCTTCGGATCCACTCCGAGCATGGCGTTGGCGCCGAGGCCGGTGCCGGCGATGTTGCCGATGTTGAACACCATGCCGCCGATGAACACGAGGACCGAGAGCACCCAGCCGATGCCGGGCAGGACCTTGTTGCCGAGTTCCTGGGTCCGCATGCCGGAGACGCCGATGATGCGCCACACGTTCAGCTGGACCGCGATATCCACGAGGATCGAGATCAGGATGGCGAACGCGAAAGCCGCCCCGAGCTGGACCGTGAACGTGGTGGTCTGGGCGATGAAGCCGGGGCCGATGGCGCTGGTGGCCATGAGGAACATCGCCCCGAGGAGGGCGGTCCGCTGTGCGTTTTTGGGCTTGGCGGGCTTGGCCGGTCGTGCCGGTTCGGTGGCGTCGGTTGCGGCGTCCTTCATGGCTACCTCTCAGGCGGGTGGGTGATGTGCATCACCGAGGGGAATTTGAGCGAACACTACAGGTTGTTCAACAATCCCCGCAAGACATTGTTGAACAATCATGAGGGGTTGAACGTGCGGGCGGGCTAGGGCCAGACTGCGATCATGGCTGAGAAAAAGACATCGTCCAAGGAATCCGACGCTCCGCAGATCAAAGACGAAGAGATGTATGAGGCCCTGCGTGAGGATGGGGCCAGTAAACAGAAGGCGGCGAGGATCGCCAATGCGGCCGCCCGCGACAGTCGCTCCGAAGTCGGCGAGCGCGGAGGTGAATCAGAGTCCTACGAGGACTGGACGGTCGATGAGCTCAAGGACCGGGCCAAGGAGCTGGACCTCCACGGCTACTCAGATCTGCGCAAGGACGAGCTGATCGACAAGCTGCGCAACCACTAATCTCCACTGGTCAGCAAGGCCAGCAGAGCCCGGTCCGGTTGCTGGTTCAGACGCATCACTCTGCCTTTCTCGAACAGATCGATCACCCGGGGATCCACGTAGGCCTCCCGAGCGACCGTGGGGGTGTTGTGGAGGAGATCTGCGCTGGCCTGAATGGCGATCTTCACCGCCTCCGGAGGCATGACGCCGGCTCGATGGGAGCGGGCCAGGGATCGAGCAGCCGCGACCGTTCCCTGCCACGTCCGGAAGTCCTTGGCCGTGAACTCCAGTCCGGCGATCTCGGTCAGATACTCGTTGACCTCCATGGCCGAGATGCCCTTCCATGCCCGACGCCGGCCCGTGCGGACCGGATACGCCATCGCCGGGGCGGTGCGCGGGGTGACCGGAATGCCGGCGAAGAAGTCTGCCAACTCGGCGTCGTGGACCGTCACGTCCCATTCGCCGCCGGCCTTGCCGGGGAACCTCAGGTGCACTTCGCCGTCGTGCAGCCCGACATGCCGCCGCTGCAGGGTGGTGGCCCCATATGCCTTCAGTTGACCGGTGTGCTCTGAGCCGCCCACCCGTAATGCGGCGCGGTCCATCAGTCGCACGGCCGCCGCCAGGGCCCGACGCCGGCCGACTGACTCCGGCGAGTCCGCGGACGATGCGGGGTTCGCCGGGCCGTCGGAGCGGGTGTCGCCGCCGGACGCGGCCTCGCCCGGTCGCAGATCGCGGGTCACCCGCCGACGCAGCGAGGGCAACGTCCTGGCGAAGGACAATGCCCGCTCGAACTTCTCGGAATCTCGAGTGGCGCGCCACTGCGGATGATAGAGGTACTGCTTCCGGCCGGCGTCGTCGATTCCGGTGGCCTGGATGTGGGCATTCTCCTGGCCCGCGATCCAGACCTCAGTCCAGGCAGGCGGAACGGCCAGGTTCCGGATCCGCTCCAGCGCCGTCGGATTGGTGATACGGCGCCCGTTGGCGCCCCAGTAGGTAAAACCCCGGCCGGCCCGACGTCGGGTGTAACCGCCGTTGCCCGGAGTCGCCCTGGTCAGCCGGGGCACGTCAGGCGCTCTTGCGTCGCTTCGAGGTGGATTTCTCGGCCTTCGCTGGCTTCTGTGACTTCTTCTTCTGTGACGAATCGGACTTGCCGGAGGGACTGGACTTACTCGAGTCGTCCTTCTTGGCTGACTTGCTGGTCTTGCTGGATTTGCTGGATTTGCTGGACTTCGACCGAGATGAGCTGCTCGACGTGTTGCCGGAGGACTTCTGGCGGGTGCTCTTCCCGGAACTCTTGCGGTCCCCGCGCTTGCGGTCCAGCGAGGACTTGAGCGCCTGCATCAGGTCGATGACCTCCGCGTCCTCGCCCTCGGATTCGTCCTCGGTCTCGCCGAAGGTGGCGGCCGTGTCCAGGGATTCGCCTTGTTCGAGCTTGGCGTCGATGAGCTTGCGCAGCTCGACCTGGTAGGTGTCCTCGAACTCCTCGGGTGTGAAGTCGGAGGCGAACTGATCCACCAGCGCCGAGGCGAGCTTCTTCTCCTTGGTGTTGATCTTGGTGCGAGACCGGGTGGCGGGGAAGTCCACGTCCCGGATCTCGTCGGCCCAGCGCATGGTCTGCAGCACCAGCACCTTGTCCTGGACGCGGAGCACGCCGAGGCGGGTCTTCTGCCTCAATGCGAACGTCACCACCGCGGTGCGATCGGTGTCCTCCAGCGCCTGCTGCAACAGCAGGTAGGACTTCGGGGATTTGCCCTGGGGTTCCAGGAAGTAGCTCTTGCCCAGTGTGACCGGGTCGATCTGCTCGGACGGGACGAACTGCACCACTTCGATCTCGTCATTCTGGGCTTCGGGCAGAGCATCGAGGTCCTCATCGGTGATGATCACCGTCTGCTCGTCCTCGGTGTAGGCCTTGTCGATGTCGTCGTAGTCGATCTTCTTCCCACAGACCTCGCACCGGCGCTGGTAGCGGATCCGTCCGCCGTCGGCGTCGTGGACCTGGTGGAAGGAGACGTCGTGCCCCCTCGTCGCTGAATACGCCTTGACAGGCACGTTCACCAGACCGAAGGTGATAGATCCAGACCATACGGCTCGCATAACGGCCAGCTTAGGCCCCTTGCGGCCGTGACGGGAGGATTGCATGGCACGAACGCCGCGGAAGACCTACACCGTGGGGGAGCGCAGCCTTTCGGTCTCCAGTCTCGACAAGGTCCTTTATCCGGTCACCGGGACCACCAAGGCCGAGGTGATGGAGTACTACCTCGCCGTGGCCCCGGTGCTGATCCCGCAAGTGGGGCAGCGTCCCGTGACCCGCAAGCGCTGGGTCGATGGTGTGGGCACGGCGGAGAAGCCCGGCGAGGTGTTCTTCCGGAAGGATCTGGAGGATTCGGCGCCGCAATGGATCCCGACCGGTCGGCTGGAACACTCTGAACGCGTCAACGTGTATCCGCTGGCCAATGAACCCGCCGTGCTCGCGTGGTTCGCCCAAGTGGCTGCGTTGGAGCTGCACACCCCGCAGTGGCGGTTCGGCCGGAACGGGCAGCCCCGCAATCCGGACCGCCTGGTGTTGGACCTCGATCCGGGCGAGGGGGCCGGGCTGGCAGAGTGCGCCGAGGTGGCACGGTGGTGCCGCGAGATCCTGAGCGACATGGACCTGGAGGCCTTTCCCGTGACCTCGGGATCCAAGGGCATCCACCTCTATGCGGCCCTGGACGGCAAGCACAACGCCGAGGCCATCAGCCAGGTGGCGCACGAACTCGCCAAGGCCCTGGAAGCTGATCACCCCGACCTGGTGATCTCCTCCATGCGCAAGTCCCAGCGGGCCGGCAAGGTCTTCGTGGACTGGAGCCAGAACAACGGGAACAAGACCACCGTCAGTCCCTACTCCCTCCGAGGACGTGAGCGGCCGTGGGTGGCCGCCCCGCGGACCTGGGACGAACTCGATGATCCGGATCTGCGGCACTTGGAACTCGACGAGGTGGCCGAACGCGTGGCCGACGGCCTGGATCCCATGGCCGCGCTGGGCTGGACGCCGGAGTCCGGCAGTGGTGACTCCGGCGGTGGTGACTCCGCGGGTGGTGAGTCTGGCGGCACGGGTGACGGGGCCGGCGTCGACCGTCTCACCACCTACCGGTCCATGCGCGACCCGGCCAAGACGGCCGAACCGGTGCCCGAGTCCGCCCCGGCTGAGCGTTCCTTCGGCGATGGCGAACTCCCGGCCTTCGTCATTCAGGAACACCACGCCCGGCGTCTGCACTGGGATTTCCGCTTGGAACACTCGGGGGTGCTGGTCTCGTGGGCTGTCCCCAAGGGGCCGCCGCTGGAGACCGAGTCGAACCGTCTGGCAGTGCAGACGGAGGATCACCCACTGGAGTACGGGACCTTCGAGGGAACCATCGCCCAGGGTGAGTACGGGGCCGGGGAGGTCACCATCTGGGACACCGGGACGGTCGAGCTGGAGAAGTGGCGCGACGGCAAGGAAGTCATCGCGGTGCTCCACGGACAGCCCGACGGCGGCCTGGGTGGCGTGCCGCGGCGTTACGCCTTGATCAACGCTCCGGGCATGGGCGAGAAGAAGAACTGGCTGATCCACCTGATGAAGGACCAACCGGATCCGAAGAAGGGAACAGCCGCGTCCAGCAAGACGAAGACGTCCAGTAAGACGAAGACGTCCAGCAAGGCGAAGAAGTCCACGGGCGCGCCGGCGTCGTTCTCGGGGTTCTCGGTGGGGGACGTGCCCGAGCCCATGCTGGCGACCGCGGGCCAACCCGCCGACCTGGACGCGGACGAGGACTGGACCTACGAGATGAAGTGGGATGGCTATCGGTTGATCGCCGGAATCAGTCCCGACGGGCTGATCCTGGTCAGCCGCAATGGCAAAGACCTGACCGCCGACTACCCCGTGCTCGACGAACTCTGTGAACTGCTCACCGGCCCCGCCGCGGAGTACGGAGGAATCATCGTGGACGGGGAACTGGTCGCTCTGGACGGTGAGGGTCGCCCGGATTTCGGACTCTTGCAAGAGCTCAGCGGTCGCAACAGCCGCGGCATGCGTCGCCGTGGTTCGGCCAGCCCGGCGCAGGGCACCGAGGACCAAGCCAGTCTGCGCTACATCGTGTTCGACGTCCTCCAGCTCGGTCCGCCCGGGGCGCCGAAGTCGGCCGTCCGATCCTTGCTGCGCACCGCGTATGACGAGCGTCGGGAGATTCTGATGGACGCCGTCGGGGGTGGTGACTATGTCTCCGTGCCGCCGGCCCACCACGGCAGCTTGGCCCAGGCCCAACGGGCCAGTCGGGAACTCGGGCTGGAAGGAGTGGTCGCCAAGAAGACCGATTCGACCTACCTCCCCGGGCGGCGCGGATCAGCGTGGATCAAACTCAAGCTGCAGCAGCATCAGGAGGTCGTGGTCATCGGCGCCCGTGAGGGCAAGGGTGGCCGTGCCGGCGGGGTGGGTTCGTTGCTCGTAGCAGTGCCGGACGAGACCGGGCAACTGCGGTATGCCGGGCGGGTGGGCACCGGCTTCTCCTCCACGCAACTGGAGGAGGCCGGCGAACGTCTGCGCCGGCTTCGCCGCAAGACTCCGCCCGTCTCCGACATCCCCACAGCCGACCAGGCCGACGCGTGGTGGGTGCGCCCGTCGCTCGTGGGGGAGGTGTCGCTGGCCGGTCGCACGCGCGCGGGTCGATTGCGCCAGGCCTCGTGGCGAGGCTGGCGTGAGGACAAGTCTCCCGAGGACGTGCGCTGGGAGGTGTCATGAGCTCAGCGGATCGAGGGCGGCCGGTGACGGACGAGGACGAAGCGGCCTTTCGTCATGAGACGCCCGCGGAGAAACTCGACCGCAATTGGAACGAGCTGCTCCAGGAACTGCGGGTGATGCAGACCGGGACACAGATCGTGACCGCCTTCCTGATGACCTTGCCGTTCCAGTCCCGCTTCGGCGACCTGGCCGACCACTTGCGCGGTTGGTATCTCGTGCTGCTGGTGGCCGCCGTCCTGCTGACGGCGCTGATGCTGCTGCCCGTGGTGATTCACCGCCGCTTCTTCGGAAGGCATGTCAAGAACCGGACGGTCGAACTGGGTGACCGTGTGGTGAAGATCTGCCTGGCCGGCATGGGTCTGCTGCTGGCCGGTTGTGTCGCTTTCATCTCCCACGCGTTGATGGCTCCGGACGTCGCCCTGTGGGTCACCGTGGGCACGGCGGTGGTCATCGCGGTGCTGATGGGTGTGCTTCCCCTGCTCTTGCGTCCGGGCCTCAGCTCACGTACCCGTCGGTGACGCTCAGCGCCTGGTCCAGGATGTCCAGGCCGTGACGGACCACATCGTCGGGGGTGTTCAGTGGCGGAGCCACGTGGATGCGGTTCATGTTCTGGAACGGCAGCAGGCCCAGTCTCTTGCACTCGGCCACCAGCTCGTTCATCTCGGGCGAGGAGCCACCGTAGGCGGCCATCGGCTCCTTGGTGGCGCGGTCCTTCACCAGTTCAACCGCCCAGAAGGCACCGAGTCCGCGCACGTCACCCACGGAGGGATGGGCCGCCTGCATCTCACGCAGCCGCGGACCGATGATCTCTCGGCCTAGGCGCGCCGAGTTCTCCACCATGCCCTCGTCCTTCATGGCGGTGATCGTGGCGACGGCGGCCGCGCAGGCCAGCGGGTGTCCGGAGTAGGTCAGCCCTCCCGGGTACGCAGTGGTGGCGAAGCTCTCGAACACGGCGTCTGAGATGGCCACTCCGCCCAACGGAACGTAGCCCGAGTTCACGCCCTTGGCGAAGGTCATCAGGTCTGGTTCCACGCCCCAGTGGTTGACGGCGAACCATTCACCAGTGCGGCCGAAACCGACCATCACCTCGTCCGCGATGAACAGGATGCCGTGCTTTCGGGTCAGCTCCCGCACACCCTCCAGGTATCCGGCCGGAGGGACGTAGATGCCCGCCGTCCCCGGCACCGTTTCCAGGATCACGGCGGCAATGGACCGGGGTCCCTCCAGCAGGATCGTCTGCTCGAGGTGCTCCAGCGCCCGTTCGGTCTCCTCCTGCTCCGTGGTGGCGTGGAAGTAACTGCGGTACGGATACGAAGGCATGAAATGCGCGACGCCGGCTGCGGCCTTGTCCACGGCATCGCGCCGAGGGTCGGCGGTCAGGTTGAAGGCCAGCTCGGTGCCGCCGTGATAGGCGCGGTAGGCCGAGAGGATCTTGGGCCGGCCGGTGTGGAGGCGAGCCATCCGCGCGGCGTGCTCGACGGCGTCGGCCCCGGCGTTGGTGAAGAACACGTGGTTCAGGTCTCCGGGGGCCAGCTCGGCCACCAGTCGGGCGGCCTCGGAACGAACGTCGTTGACGTGCGAGGGGTTGATGGTGGCGATGGTCGCGGCCTGCTGCTGAATGGCCTCGACCACTTTCGGGTGCGAGTGACCGATGTTGGTGTTGATGAGCTGCGAGGAGAAATCGATGAGGCGGTGGCCCTGGCCGTCCCAGACGTAGGAGTCTTCGGTCTTGACCACGGTCATCGGGGAGAGGGTTCGTTGAGCACCCCACGAATGGAAGACGTGTGCGCGGTCCAGCTCATACGCTCTGCGGCCCGCAGCCAGCAGGTCCTCGCTGATCGAAGGGTCCGGGGTCACGGGTTGGATGGTCATCGACACTCCTTGAGGTGGATGGGGCGCTGACTGATTGATCACCAGCATGCCCGATTCTCACCGTCCCGCGAGGTGGGTGACGGATGAGATAATCAGAGCCATGGACCCCGTACCCGAATCCGCTGAGGCGACCGGAGGCGAGGCCCGCTGGTTGTCGATTCGGGAGCGTCGGGCCTGGCTGAGCCTCGTGGCCACGTACATGCAGCTCATGCCCACACTCGAGTCGGACCTTCAGCGCGACGGTCCGGTGAGTTTCTTCGAGTACCAGGTGCTGGCCATGCTCTCGGAGGAGGACGGGCCGTTGCCGATGAGTGAGTTGGCCGCTCGGACCAATTCGTCCCTTTCGCGGTTGTCCCACGTGGCGCGCAAGCTCGAGTCCCGTGGGTGGATCCGCCGGAGCCCGTCCCGTGAGGACGCCCGCGTCACCATGGCCGGGATGACCCCGGAGGGGATGTCCGAACTCCAGCGTCTGGCGCCACATCACGTGGAGAGCGTTCGTCGGTGGTTCCTGGACAGTCTCGATGATCGTGACCTGGCCGACCTGGCCCGCATCGGGGCCAAAATCATCACTCACCTGGACCCGGATCACTGGATCTTCCGGGATCCCGCGCTGGCGGGGGAGTGCCCTCAGCAGAGCTGATTCCGGTTTGGACGATTCGTGACTCTGGCCTAAGATGGAACGGCGTTAAGCCACGTTGTGCCCTATGCGCGCCCGGTGTCCTGCACCAGGTGACCGGGGCGCCGGAAAACAGCGTGCTTCCCGTAAACCGGATCCCCGGGCCGCCTCTCGAGGTGGCGCAGGGGACTCACCGTCTTCCCCAGCGATCAAGGGCACTTCGGTTGGATCTCACCCAGCCTGGTTACCCCTTCGGAAAGTCGCAGTAAGAGCGCGGTGTCACAACTGGTGGCGGGACTCGTGGTGCAACCGGCTTGTCGGAGGCGCCACTAGCGGGTTCCGCCCGTTCTTTTACTACTACTTGCAACGAGGAGTGATCATGGCAGCAAACTGCCAGGTAACCGGGGCTGGGCCGGGCTTCGGCCACAGCATTTCCCACTCGCACCGTCGCACCAAGCGTCGGTTCGACCCGAACATCCAGAAGAAGACCTACTGGGTTCCGTCCCTGCGCCGCAACGTGACCTTGACCCTGTCGGCTAAGGGCATCAAGACCATCGACGTGCGCGGTATCGATGCCGTCGTCGCCGATCTGATCTCCAAGGGAGTGAAGCTCTGACATGGCCAAGGACAAGGACATTCGTCCCATCATCAAGCTGAAGTCCACCGCCGGCACCGGGTTCACCTACGTGACCCGTAAGAACCGCCGCAACACCCCGGACCGGATTGTGCTCAAGAAGTACGACCCGGTTATCCGCCAGCACGTCGAATTTCGAGAGGAGCGCTGAGGCATGGCCAAGAAGTCCAAGATCGCCAAGAACGAGCAGCGTAAGGTCATCGTTGCCCGCTATGCCGAGAAGCGCCGCGAACTGAAGAAGACCCTGGTCGACCCGAACGCCTCTGACGAGGCACGCGAGAACGCCCGCGTCGGTCTGCAGAAGCTTCCCCGCGATGCCTCCCCGATCCGAGTCCGCAACCGCGACTCCATCGACGGCCGCCCCCGCGGTACCTTCCAGAAGTTCGGTGTCTCCCGTGTTCGCTTCCGCGACATGGCCCACCGCGGCGAACTGCCGGGCATCACCAAGTCTTCCTGGTGACCTCCGGCCTGCTGCTCTGAGGACTCTCTGAAGAGCGGCGCCTGAGCACCACGCAGCATCCCACGGGGTGGCGGACCACACGGTCCGCCACCCCGTGGGTCTTTAAGGCCCGCGCCGCTCCACCAGCCCTGCGCCCGCCAAGCCCTGCCCCCGGCCAGCCCTGCGCCCGAGCCGACTTTCCGCCGTCGCTCGGGGCTTGAACCCCTTCGAGGGCTCTCCCTAGCGTGAGCAGTGTCAGGAGCAGCCGATCACCGGCGCTCTCAAGGTCAACACCTTTCGGAGGAGCAGTGATGGCAAACGAACCGCAGAGCCCCGTGAAGGATCCCAACTACGACCTCATCGCCGTCCTGGAGAAGTCGCTCCAGGCGGTCTTTCAGCTGGAGACCTACGCCAAGGACGCCGAACAGAACGGCGACACCGAACTGGCGGAGTGGTTCCGCCGGATCCAGGAGAACAACCGCAAGGCCGGCGACCAGGGCAGCGAACTCCTGCTGAAGCGCCTCCAGAATCGCAGCGCGTGACCATTCACGCTCGCTGATCG
This sequence comes from Citricoccus sp. GCM10030269, assembly GCF_042665635.1. NCBI lineage: Bacteria > Bacillati > Actinomycetota > Actinomycetes > Micrococcales > Micrococcaceae > Citricoccus > Citricoccus sp. GCM10030269. The sequence continues at coordinate 166,552 of NZ_JBHTCV010000006.1, forward strand.
CAGGGCTTCCTCCCGCTCGGAGGAAGCCCTGCTGCATGGCGAGGGTGGCGCTCCAAGCTCAGGAATCGAGTGAATTGCCACCTTTTCCGCGACTTTCCGCGTATTTCCGGGCTTTAACGGCGTCTTGCGGGGCTTTCGGGTGGTAGCTTTCGGAACATGCGCCCGGATCTGCCGGTTCGGGCCAGGGAATCCACCATCGAAGTCCAGGAGGACACATGGCTATGAACCGCAGTGAACTTGTTGCCGCCGCCGCTGAGAAGACCGGCAACTCCCAGGCCGCCGTGAACGGCGTGCTGGATGCCGTCTTCGAGATCTTCTCGGCGCAGATCTCCAAGGGCGAGAAGGTCACCATCCCCGGCTGGTTGGCCGTGGAGCGCACCGACCGTGCCGCCCGCACCGGTCGTAACCCGCAGACCGGCGACACCATCCAGATCCCGGCCGGTCACTCGGTCAAGATCTCCGCCGGCTCCAAGCTGAAGTCCGCCGCCACCGGCAAGTGACGAGACTTTAGTGTGACGCGGGCGCAGCCGCCCACCGTCGACCGAGGGCGCCCCCACGTGGGGCGCCCTCGGCGTTTAACTCGTGCCGATCCTGATGGGACGCACGGAAAATCACTGCGAACCATCAGGATCGGCACGAATCCGCTCTGGTTCAGCACGTTCAGCACATGCAGGGTGTTCAGGGCTAGTGCGTTTTTCTACGCTCGGTAGAACTCACGTATCATGGACGGATCGTCAGTTCGCGACGCGGCAGGGGAGGTGCACCGAATGCCCGTACGCTTGCTTGCTCGGCGTCCCCCTCGGAGCCCACCCCGGCATCCACTGGGCAGTCCACCTCAGCGTCCACTGCGGAGTCCATCCCAGCATTCCGATTCCTTCCGACGTCCCGGTGCGGCTACTGTTCGGGGCCCCGCCCGTCTGGTGCGCGGCTGGGCTGCTGCCCTGATCGCCACCCTGCTGGCCGCCGGTTCGCACACCGTGGCCGCCTCCTCCGGTCATCACGACGCCGGTCCCGCCCCCGTGGTCTGGATCCTCACCCTCGCTCTGGCCGGGCTTCTCTGCACCGCTCTGGCGGGGCGTGCCCTGTCCTGGTGGCGCCTCGGCCTCGCGGTGGGGGCCAGTCAGCTGCTGTTTCACTGGTTGTACTCGATGGCCGCCGTACCCCTTCCGGCCACAGGCCTGACTGATCCGCATGCCGCCGCCGGCCACGGCGCTGCCGCCCATGCCTCTGTCACGGACGCCGTTGCCACTCACGGTGCTGTCACTCATGCAGCTGCCACTCACCCGGCCTCGGCCGACCATCTGTCGATGGCGATGGTCTGCGCACACGTGCTGGCCGCCGTCGGGACGGTGGTGCTCTTGCGCCGCGGGGAAGTGCTCGCGGCACGCGTGGCGGAACTCGCCGTCGGGGTGGTTCTGCGTTCGCCGGGCGCACGGATGGCTTGCCGCACCCTGCTGTCCCCGGTGCGCCGTGTCCCCGTCCGGGCCTCGGCGCCCGCGTGGGGACTGAGCGATGTTGTCCTCTCCTGCCTGCGACTGCGCGGGCCACCGTCGTGGACACCGTCGGTATTGACCGGCCTGTGACCCTCGACCACGTCAAACATCGCCCGACGCCCACCGGCGCGGGCCCCGAAGGACACCATGACGACGACCCCATCCACCACCCCCATCCCGACCAACCACCGACTATCGAGAACCTCCCGACCCAGAACGACCGGCGCGGCCGCGGCGTCGGCAGTTGTAGCGGCCTGTGCCGTTGTGGCACTGGCCACGGCATCCCCGGCCGCAGCCCACGATGAGCTGCTCTCCACCTCGCCCGAGGCGGGCACCACCGTGCTCACGGCCCCGACGGAAGTGACGCTGGCGTTCTCCGGAGATCCCATCACGGGTCAAGGAGTCCAGAACCTCATCACCGTGACCGACGACGAGGGCCACCAATGGCAAGACGGTGACGCCCAGGTCTCCGGGGCGGAGCTCAGCGCCGACCTGTGCGAGGGACTGCACAACGGTGAATACGAGGTCGAGTATCGAGTCGTGTACTCCGACGGTCATTCCGATGAGAAGTCCTACGAGTTCACCCTTGATGATCCGGACGCGCCGGACGCTGCAGTCCCCGAGGACTGCGGCGTCCCGAATCCGGAGGCCTCCGTGGCCCAGGGCGGAGCGTCCGCCAGCGCGGACACCGCTTCTCCGGGCGCGGCTACGGCTGAGTCAGCGTCTCCGGACGCGAACGGCTCCGCCTCCGATGCCTCGGATGCGTCCGACACGGCCGGCACCCCCGATCCGGCCGGCACCGCATCCGGCGAGGCCACGGCCGCGGACAGTCAGGCGCCGGCCGAACAGTTGCCCGGATGGGTCTGGCCCGCGGCCCTCGGGGCAGTGGTGGTCGTGGTGCTGGCCATGGTGACGGTGTTCCGCAAGGCCAAGAACATCGACGGCGGCACCGACACCCCGTGACGAACCGACGGTCCGGGGCGGCGGACGTCGCGTCAGCCCCGGGCCGTCTCCGGCAGGAACGACCTGCGAGAGAATGGACACCGTGAATTCTTCCCGATCCGCAGCCCAGGGCGCCTCTGCGCCGGTGTGGCTGTGGCCCGTTGCCGGGACGGTCGGCGTGGTCGCCTTGGTGCTGGCCGCCGCCTGGACCGGCATCGCCGCCGTCGACCACCTCTCCGACCCCGGCGCCTTGACTCGCTGGGGACTGCCGGTGGCCGAGATGCTGCACAATCTGGCGCTGCCGACCGCCGTCGGGGCTCTGGTGTTCGCCTGTGTGATCATCCCGCCCGTCCGCGGGGAGGTCGAGCACCCGGCGTTCACGCGGTTGATGACGGTCGGGACCGCGGCCTCGGTGGTGTGGACGCTCTCCGCCCTCGCCGTGCTCATCCTGTCCTACTCCGATCTTTCCGGCATGCCCCTGGACCCGGGAGCCACCTTCACCTCGAGCCTGGTGGGGTATGTCCAGGACATCTCGGTCGGCCAGGCATGGATGGTGGTGACCGTCATCGCCGCCGTGGTGACCTCCCTGACCATCGCGGTCCGCTCGGCGGCCGGCCTGGCCTGGACCGCGGTGCTGGGTCTGGCCGGCATCGTCCCGTTGGCCCTCATCGGTCACTCCGCCTCCGGCGACGACCACAACGGCGCGGTCAACTCGATCGGTCTGCATCTGCTCGGCGTGGTCGTGTGGGTCGGCGGACTCATCGTGCTGGCCCTGATCTCTCCCGCCCTCCACGGCCCGGACGGAGCCACCGGCCGCCGCTCGGCCCACCGGCAGGGACCCGAGCCCCTGATCTACACGGTGGTCTCTCGGTACTCGCTGCTGGCCGGGCTCGGATTGGCGACCGTGGTGCTCTCCGGTGTGGTCAACGCGGCCATCCGGATGAACACCTGGGAGCAACTCACCAGCCCGTACGGCGTGCTCATCCTCGCCAAACTGTTCGGCTCGGTGCTGCTGGGTCTGGCCGGACTCATGCACCGGCTGTGGATCATCCCGCGCCTGGCCACCGGCACCACGGCCCCTCCGCTCGCGGCCAAGCGTCTGCTCTGGCAGCTGATCGCCGTCGAGGCCGTGCTGATGGTCGCCGTCATGGCGTTCGCCACCGTGCTGTCCCGCACGGCGCCGCCCGTGCCGGAGGAAATCGCTCCCGACGCCTCGCCGGCCCGCATCCTCACCGGCTATGAACTGCCCCCGGAACTGACCTTCGAACGGTGGTTCACCTCGTGGCGCCTGGACTGGCTCTGGGTGGCCATCATCGTGTTCCTGGTTGTGTGGTGCCTCCGGGCCACGATCCGGCTGCGCCGCCGTGGCGACGTCTGGCCGGTGCTGCGGACCGTCTCCTTCTTGGTGGGCCTGGCCATCCTGTTCTGGGTGACCTCCGGCGCCCCGGCCATCTACGGGCAGATCCTGTTCAGCGCACACATGGTCGCCCACATGACCCTGACCATGATCGCGCCCCTGTTCCTGGTCCTCGGGGCTCCGGTCACCCTGGCCCTGCGTTCGTTGCCCACTCGCACCGACGGCACTCGTGGCCCGCGTGAGTGGATCCTGTGGATCGTGCACTCTCGTTTCGGCAAGGTGGTCACCCATCCGATCGTGGCGGCGGTGAACTTCGCCGGTTCCATCCTGGTCTTCTACTACTCACCGTTCTTCGGCTTCGCCCTGAACGAGCACCTCGGCCACGAGTTCATGAACGTGCACTTTTTGCTGACCGGCTATCTCTTCGCCTCGGTGATGATCGGCATCGACCCGCTGCCGCGAAAGGTGCTGTACCCCATCCGGTTGGTGATCCTGCTGGCCACGATGGCCTTCCACGCCTTCATCGGTGTGGCCATGACGTCCTCACAGTCGCTGCTGGAGGCCTCTTGGTTCGGCTCCACCGGACGCGACTGGGGTCCCTCGGCGATCGCCGACCAGCAGATCGGCGGGGCCGTGATGTGGGGCATCGGGGAGGTGCCCACCGTGATCATGGCGGTGTTGGTGGCCGTGATGTGGTCCAGCAACGACGCCAAGGAGACCAAACGGCTCGACCGCAAGGCCGATCTCAACGACGAGGCCGAGCTCAAGGCCTGGAACCAGATGTACGAAGACCTTGCCGAGGAGAGGCCACGCCGATGACCACGCGATCCGACCGCCAGCTGCGGTCCGCTCCCTCCGGCGTCGGAAAGGATGTTCTCACCGTCGGCGCAGCGCTGGCCTGCGCGCTGGCGTTGGCCGGCTGCTCGGACGGCACCCAGACCGACCACGGCGGCGCCACCGACCCGTCCAGCTCGGTCGCCGATGACGGTCGGCCGGATCAGCAGGCGGCGGCATCGGCGGCCAACCGGGCCGGCAGCTTCGGCTTCACGAACCAGGCCGCCGCCACACAGGAGGCCATCGTCGAGAGCCGGGACGAGGCACGGCGGCGCCAGAGCAACACCACGGGCACCACCGTGGAGCCCGCCGACTGCGCATCGCCCCTGACCGCGATTGACTGGTCGCCCATTCTGATGCCCGATGCCGAGGCCTCTCGCGTGGACTTCGGCTCCGAGACGTTCGCCGGGACCGGAACCGTCGAGGTCGCCTCCCTGGAGGACGCCGAGGTGGTCAGGGACCATATGCGCAGTGTTGATCAGTTGGTGGCGGAGTGCCCCGAGCTCTCCCTGACCGTCGCTGATTCCAGCGTGCAGGGCTCGTCGTCCTCTGCTTCGTCTGATTCGTCCTCGTCGTCTTCTGTTTATGACGTCACCGCCCGTGCTTCCGAGGCCGATGCCGACTCCGCGTTGGTGTGGACGCGGACACCCGCAGGAGGTCAGAGCGGCGGCGCTGAGAACGGTGCTGAGGACGAGGCCGAGGGCGGGAACGAGGGCCAGACAACGGTCCAGGTGCTGATGGACCAGACGGACGACTACGTGGTGATGGTGTCCTTCATCGGCGGCTCCGAGGTCGCCGGCGAGGAGTTCACAACCATGGCCGAGGAGATCCTGGCGACCGCCGTCGACGCGCTGTGACGCCGGGGCTTCACGGACCGTGGCCCGGACTGACAAGATGGCCGCACGCGCACCGTCCGGCTCCGCCCGGCACGTGCGCCGGTTGATGATCAGCAATCCACCTGAGGAGCCTGTCATGAGCGAAAACCAGCGTCCCGACGACGGCAGCACCGGCGATTTCGAGGGCGATTCCACTGACGCCGGGGTCACCGGAGCGGGCAATCGAGTGTCCGACCCTCCGGAGGGCCAGGAGCAAGAGGGCTCGGAACAGCAGGGCGACTCGGCCAACCCGGATCCACGAGAAGGCGACGTCACCGGACTGGAGCCAGGCGGCGGCGTGCCGCCGGGGGAGACCCCGCCGGCCGAGGGGCAGATGAGTGGAGACCAGGGTCACGAGGAATAGTGGCGTTGTATGACTTCACCGACTAGGTGAGGACCGGCCGGGGCGAGGACAATGGGCGCATGAGCACGACTGCACCCCGCGCCACGTCCCGCGCCACCTCCCGCGTCCGCGCGTCGGAGTTGATCGGCCGCAATTGGCTGAATACCGGCGGACAACAGCTGGACCTCGCGGACCTGCGCGGAAAGATCCTGATCCTCGACTTCTGGTCCTTCTGCTGCATCAACTGCCTGCACGTGCTCGATGAGCTGCGCCCGCTCGAGGAGCAGTTCCATGACGTGCTGGTCACCGTCGGTGTGCATTCGCCGAAGTTCGACCATGAAGCCGATCCGGAGGCCCTGGCCGCGGCGGTGGAACGCTATGACATCCAGCACCCCGTCCTCGACGACCCGACGCTGACCACGTGGCAGGCCTACTCGGCTCGCGCGTGGCCGACCCTGGTCGTCGTCGACCCCGAGGGCTACATCGCCGCGCATCTCTCCGGCGAGGGACACGTGGCCGGGCTGACCTCACTGATCAGCGAGCTCGTGGAAGAGCACACCGCCAAGGGCACGCTGCACCGTGGCGACGGACCATATGTTCCGCCGGAGCCGGTCGCCCGAGACCTCAAGTTCCCCGGCAAGGCCATCGCCCTGGGGAGCAGAGGAAGCGAGCCCGGTTCGTTCCTGGTCGCCGACACCGGTCATCACCGCCTGGTCGAACTCGGTGCGGATCTGACCACCGTGGTGCGCACCATCGGCGGCGCGGGTGATGGCTCCGGCGGGTCGACCGAGGACAATCAGGAGACCAAGGGCACCAAGGGCATCGTCGACGGCGGCCCGGAGACGGCGCTGTTCAACGAGCCCCAAGGGCTGACGCTGCTGCCCGAGGACGTGGCTGACGCCGTCGGGTACGACGTGATCGTGGCCGACTCCGTCAACCACCGCCTCCGGGGGGTCGCCCTCGCGGACGGCACGGTCACCACGCTGGCCGGCAACGGCGTGCAGCGACTGATCGATCCCGAGCGCGCCCGGGTGGCCGCCGATCCGGACTCCGAGGACAGCGTCTCGTTGGAGCCGTTCGAGACCGCACCCCTGGAGACTTCGCTGTCCAGCCCCTGGGACGTGCTGTGGTCCACCACCGAGGACACCGCGGTCGTCGCGATGGCCGGCACGCACCAGATCTTCAGTTTCGATCCACGCACGGGAACTCTGGCCGTCTACGCGGGGACCGGTCTGGAAGGGCTGGAAGACGGCGGCCCCACCACGGCCTGGTTCGCGCAGACCTCGGGATTGGCCGAGGCCCCGGACGGCTCCCTCTGGCTGGCCGACTCCGAGTCGTCGGCGCTGCGCCGCATCGTCCTCGGCTCCGGCTCGGACGCTGATGCGGGCACGCCGGAGCGTCAGGTGAGCACCGCCGTCGGGACCGGATTGTTCGATTTCGGTTTCCGTGACGGCGCCGCCGAGCAGGCCCGGCTGCAGCATCCCCTCGGGGTGGCCGCGCTGCCGGACGGCTCTGTGCTCGTGGCGGACACGTACAACGGAGCGGTCCGCCGCTTTGCGCCGGCCGGTGTGTCCGCGGACGGACGGGCGACCGAGGCATCCGTGTCCACCGTGGCCCGCGGGCTGAAGGAGCCCTCCGACATCCTCGTCGAGCCCGATGCAGAGGGGCAGGCGACCTCGATCGTGGTGGTGGAGACTAACGCCCACCAGCTGGTGCGGCTGTCCGTGCCGGAAGAATATCTGCAGGTGGACGAGGGTGCGTTGCAGACGCAGCGGCCGCGGACCGCGGTGGCCGCCGGGGATCTCGAGCTCGCGGTGAACTTCGAAGCGCCGGCGGGGCAGAAGCTCGATGATCGCTGGGGCGATCCGACGCAATTGAAGATCTCCTCCTCACCAGAGGAGCTGCTCCTCGGGGGCGACGGCACCTCCACGGGACTGAACCGGACACTGCGGATCAATCCCGACGTCGCCGAAGGAGTTCTGCACATCACCGCCCGGGCGGCCTCGTGCGACGGAGAGAAGGGGCAGCCCATTCCGGACCACGCCGCGTGCCACCTCTACCAACAGGACTGGGGCATCCCGGTCACCGTGCGGGCGCAGGATCTCGACGGAGACGGCCTCGCGCCGGAGACCCGTCTGGATCTGGACCTGCGGGGGATACACTGACAATCGAGTGGCGGCATCGCGCCCGTTGAGGCGGGTCGCGGGGCCACACCGGCTCGCAGCAGTATCAGCACCGAACCCGAGACCCGAAGGCGGCCGTATTTCCATGACCACCCTGGTTGTTGCCTCCTCCAAGCACGGCTCCACCCGTGAGATCGCCGAACGGATCGCCAAGGTCCTGCGTGAGAACAAGGGCGTGACCACCGTGGTCGAGGACACGAAGGACGCTCCGAAGTGGCTCGCGACGGTCGAGGCCGTCGTCGTGGCTCTGCCGATCTATGCCGGTTCTCTGGACAAGGCCGGCAAGGCCTTCCTCGACACCTATCGAGCTGAGCTGGCGGGCGTCTCGCTGTTCATCGCGGTCTCCGGCGGTGCCCCCGAGCTGGACGGCGGCCTGCGCGCCACCGTGGACGCCTACGGCGCCCGCGACGTGACCTACCTCCGCGGTGCGCTGTTCGAGGAAAAGCTCAGCTTCAAGGAGAAGCTCCTGATCAAGCTGGCCAAGGGCCAGTACGGCGACTACCGAGACTGGGATGCCGTTGATTCCTGGGGCAAGTCCCTGGCCAACCGCGGCGCCAACTGAGTCAGGCGAAGATCAGGGCGACGGCGATCATCGCCGGGACGGCCACGATCGTCGTCACGAGGATGGTGTCCTTCGAGACCACCATCCCCGTCTCATAGCGCGAGGCCGAGACGAAGATGTTCTGCGCCGTGGGCAGCGATCCCATCACCACGGCCACCAAGAGTTGATGCCCCGACAGGCCGAGGATCGGTCCCGCCACCACCCACGCGAGCACGGGGTGAATCAGCAGTTTGATCGCTGCGGCCAGTACCACATCACCTCGTCGTCCGGCTGCCTTCTCGAGGGGGCGTGAGCCGACCAGGGACATGCCGAACGCGATGAGCATGGCCGGGATCGACGCCCCGGCAATCAGGCTCACGGACTCGGCGACGGGCTCCGGCAGCTGCCATCCAGTGGCCGCGAACACCAGGCCCAACACCGAGCCGATGATCATCGGGTTCAAGGCGATGTGACCGAGCTGCCGCCAGAAGGCGACCCACCGGCTGGCGGGACGGACGGGACCGGGCGCACGGCCGGCGTCGGGCTGGCCTTGTTGGTGATGGAGCTTGCGCGCCCGCGCCTCCGCTGCCGTGGTGGAGTCCAGGGAGGCGACATAGATGGGGGTGTAGATGGCGAGCTGGAAGATCAGCACGGGTGCGGCCAGGGCGGCATCCCCGAGTACGTACGCCGCGATCGGAATACCCAGATTGGCGGAGTTCACCACGGAGGCGCTGAGGGCACCGATGACGGTCTCGGAGCCACTGCGGCGGGGGAGCAGCAGTCGGGCCGCCAGGAGGTAGAGCCCTCCGGCGAGGAACGCGGAGACGGTGGCCACCACGAGCTGGGGACCGAGGACGGACTGGACGTCAGCGGCGGAGAGGGTGTCGAAGAGCAGTGCCGGGCTGGCGACGAAGAAGGCCAACCGGGACAGGACCGGCTGGCCGTGGACGCCGAGGACTCCGGAGCGGCCCGTGGCGTAGCCGACCAGGATGATCACCCAGACCACGGTGAACCCGGAGATCACCTCGATCACCTTAAACCCCCTCCGATTCGGTGCGCTCGGGGGCCGTCTCCAGCAGGATCCGGGCACAAAGAGAGCGGGCGACGGGAATCGAACCCGCGTATCTTGCTTGGGAAGCAAGCGCTCTACCATTGAGCTACGCCCGCAGGACAAGACGATATCGGCCTGTCACGCGCAGTCCAGCTTACACGGTATCCCGGGCGAGTCTGGTCTGGTTGCTGGTGTCGTGGCGGGATCTTGATGTTCCTGAAGCTCGGCGCGCGACGACGCTGGATGGTGCGTAGGTGTGCGTGGGGGAGAGTGCGCTGCGCTACTTTGGGAGGGTGCTTCTCTCTGATCGCGACATCAAGGCCGAGCTCAATTCGCAGCGGATCTGGTTGGACCCCCTGGTGCTGGACATGGTTCAGCCCTCCAGTGTGGACGTGCGTATCGACCGGTTCTTCCGGCTCTTCGACAATCACAAATACGCGCACATCGACCCCTCGGTGCCGCAGGAAGAACTCACCCGGCTGGTCGAGGTGGACCCCGAGGAGCCCTTCATCCTGCACCCTGGAGAGTTCGTGCTGGGCTCCACCTATGAGCGGGTGACCCTGCCGGATGACGTCGCCGCCCGGCTCGAGGGCAAGAGCTCGCTGGGACGGTTGGGACTGTTGACCCACTCGACGGCGGGCTTCATCGACCCCGGCTTCTCGGGTCACGTCACCCTGGAACTGTCCAATATGGCCACCTTGCCCATCAAGCTGTGGCCCGGCTCGAAGATTGGCCAGTTGTGCTTCTTCCGGCTGTCCTCCCCGGCGGAGCATTCGTACGGTTCGGGCCCCTACCTGAACCGCTATCAGGGCCAGCGAGGCCCCACGGCGTCACGCTCTCATCAGAACTTCCACCGGACCGTCATTGAACGCTGACGCGGGCGGGAGTGGGTACGTGCGGGGCCAGCTGACAGCAACTGATGAAGACGGGCCGTTCACTTCGCCGCTTCCCTGACCCAGTAACATGCCCGGCATGAGCACCCCCTCTTCGTCGGCGGCGTCCACGGCCGGCCCCGACCATGCCTCCACCGCTGGCGAATCGTCGGCCGAAGGTCCCCTCGACCGACCGCTGAACCGGCGTCATGTCACCGCGTGGGCCCTGTGGGACTGGGGCTCTGCCTCGTTCAACGCCGTCATGGTGACCTTCGTGTTCGCCACCTACCTGGCGTCTGACTCCTTCGGAGCGGATGACCGGGGCACCCAGTGGTTGGCGGCGGCCAACGCGATCGGCGGGCTCATCGTCGCGCTCACGGCCCCGGTGATCGGTCAGCGCTCCGACCAGGGCGGCCGGCGCAAACTCTGGCTCGGGATCAACACCGTGGCGGTCATCCTGTTGACGGCGCTGTGCTTCTTCGTCCAACCGGATGAGGCCTTCCTGCTGCTGGGCGTCGTCCTCATCGCCGCGGGCAACGTGGCCTTCGAGTTCGCCGGGGTGAACTACAACGCCATGCTGTTGCAGGTGGCCACGCCCAAGACGATCGGCAAAGTCTCCGGCATCGGATGGGGCGCCGGATACGTGGGCGGGATCTTCCTGCTGCTGATCCTCTACGTCGGCTTCATCGCCGGGGACACGCACTGGCTCGGCATCTCCAATGACGAGGCGATGAACATCCGCGTGGTGGCCCTGTTCTCCGGACTGTGGTTCCTGCTCTTCGCCATCCCGCTCTTCGTCAGCATCCCGGAGCACCGGGCCACGGGCGAGAACGAGAAGGTCAGCATCATCGAGTCCTACCGCCGACTGTGGCGCACGATCATGGGCCTGTGGCGCCAACAGCGCAACACGTTCTGGTTCCTCGCGGCCTCGGCGATCTTCCGCGACGGCGTGGCCGCCGTCTTCGCCTACGGAGCCATCCTGGGCACCACTGTCTACGGAGTGGACCCGGCGGACATCCTGCTGTTCGGCATCGCCGCGAACGTGGTCGCCGCCGTCGGCTCCTTCGCCGGTGGCTGGATCGACGACCGGGTGGGGCCCAAGCGGGTCATCATGGGTTCGCTCATCGGCCTGATCGCGGCGGCGGCCATCGTGTTCTTCCTCAACGGCACCACCACCTTCTGGATCTTCGGTCTGCTCCTGTGCTTCTTCGTGGGACCGGTACAGTCCGCATCGCGATCCTTCCTGGGGAGGTTGACCACGGAAGGGCAGGCGGGGGAGATCTACGGGCTCTACGCCACCACGGGACGGGCGGTGTCCTTCCTGACGCCGGCGTTGATCTCCGTGGCCATCGGCCTCAGCGGAGACGCACGGTTCATGGTCCCGGCCATTCTGCTCGTCCTGCTCGCCGGCATGGCCCTGCTCTTCCGGGTGCGTGACCCGAAAGTGGAGGACCACCTCCAGCCGGCCCGCCCGGCCCAGACCGCGCAGCATTAGAGCCAAAGAAAGCCGGCACTAGCCAGGTGGCAGCGGTGACGGCGAATGACTGATCTGGTGATCGCCGTCAGCGCGCCCCGGTATGATGGGAGGGATCCCCCGCCCCGACAGCTGGAGGCTGCCTCGTGCTGACCGTGCTCATTGCGTTGTTCGCAATGGCACTGGTCGCCCCGCTGATCTTCAGGGCCTTCGACCGCAACGGATTCTACGTCCTGGCCGCCGTGCCGGCCCTCGGGTTCTTCTGGTTGGTGTTCCAGCTTCCGCGGGTGCTGGAGCTCCAGAACACCGTCAACTCCGGCGCGGCCGCCCCGGAGAACCTCGACGGCGGCCTGGTCCAGTCCTCCTCGTGGATTCCCGATCTCGGTATCGAGTTCTCCTTCCGGATGGACGCCCTGTCCGCGTACATGGGCCTCATCGTGCTGGGCGTGGGGGCCCTCGTCCTGGCTTACTGCGCTCGCTACTTCAACGCCCACGATTCCCGCAACGGCGCCTTCGGCGGCCAGCTGATCGCCTTCGCCGGCGCAATGTTCGGCCTCGTCACCACCGACGACCTGCTGATCCTCTACACGTTCTGGGAACTGACCTCGGTGCTCTCGTTCCTGCTGATCGGGTACTCGGCACACCGCATCTTCGCTCGCCGTTCCGCCACCCAGGCGCTGATCGTCACCACCTTCGGTGGGCTCGCCATGCTGATCGGACTGGTGATGCTGGGCCAGGCGTCCGGAACCTACCGGCTCTCCGAGATCGTCGCCCGCGGCCCGGAGCTGATGGCCGCGGACGCCGGCGCGTTCCTGGAGTGGGCGATCGTGCTGGTGTTGATCGGCGCGTTGACCAAGTCGGCGCAAGCGCCGTTCCACTTCTGGCTTCCGGCGGCCATGTCCGCTCCGACGCCTGTCTCGGCCTACCTGCACGCCGCGGCCATGGTGAAGGCCGGCGTGTACCTGGTGGCCCGCTTCGCCCCCGCATTCGCCGAGTCGGGCTGGTGGCAGGCTCTGGTGCTGGGCGTCGGTCTCTGGACGATGCTGGTCGGCGGATGGCGTGCGTTGCGACAGACGGACATCAAACTGATCCTCGCCTACGGGACCGTTTCCCAACTCGGATTCCTGCTGGTCGCCAATGGCCTGGGCCATCGGGATGCGGCGATGGCCGGACTGGCCATGCTGGCGGCGCACGCCCTGTTCAAGGCCCCCCTGTTCATGGTGGTGGGCATCATCGACCATGAGGCCGGCACCCGCGACCTGAACAAGCTCTCGGGCGTGGGCCGCAATCACCCTTGGTTGTTCACCACCGCGGTGATCTGTGCTGCCTCCATGGCGGGCATTCCGCCGCTGTTCGGCTTCGTGACCAAGGAGTCGGTCCTCGAGTCCCTCCTGAGCTGGGCGGAGCACGGTTCGGGTGGGGGCCTGTGGGCCACGGTCTGGGCCTGGGCCCCGCTCGTCGGCGTGGCGGTCGGCTCCGTTCTCACGGTGGCCTACTCCGCCCGGTTCCTCTGGGGCGCCTTTGCCGCCAAGGACGTCCGCACGAACGACGTTCCACGCCCCGCCTCACGCCCCGCTCCGCACCAGGCCGACGACACCCGCTTCCGCCGGCCGGTCACGATCGGCGCGCTGGGCCCCTCGGCGCTGCTGGCCCTGGCCTGCGTGATCGGTGCGTTCGTCCCCGCCATCATGGACGCCCTGCCCGTCGCGTTCGGCGGATCCATGCCGCCACTCGAGTCAGCCGGTGAGCCAGCAGGCAAGCCCGCGCACCTGGCCCTGTGGCACGGCATCACGCCGGTCCTGGGGATTTCATTGGCGATCGTCGCACTCGGCCTCGCGCTCTACGCTGCCAAGACGAGGGTGGGCCGGCTCCAGGAGAACATTCCGGCCTGGGTGGACGCCCAACGCATCTACCGGTTCCTGCTGCGCATCCTGGACGACGTGGCCGTGGGCGTCACGGGCCGCACCCAGCGCGGTTCGCTGAGCTTCTATCTCTTCATCATCTTGGCGGTCGCCCTGCTGTCGCCGCTCCTGGCGCTGGTGTTCCCCCAGGAGCACGACGGCGGCTCCGGCCTCGCCGCCGCGATCTTCGGTTCGGCGAACTGGGTGTGGGCGGATTCGGTGGCCCAAGTCCTCATCGGCGCAGCCATCATCACGGGAACACTGGCGGCCATCTGGGCCCGGAAGCGGTTCATGGCCGTGCTGCTGGTCTCCGTGACGGGCTATGGGCTGGCCGCCATGTTCGCCCTCCAGGGAGCCCCCGATCTCGCCCTGACGCAGTTGCTGGTGGAGTCGATCGTGCTGGTGGCCATGGTCCTGGGCCTCCGGGTGCTGCCCGCCGGGTGGTACACCCGACGTCGGACCGGGTTCCGGTGGGCGCACGCAGTGCTGGGCACCCTGTTCGGGTTGGTCATGGTCTGGGTGGCCATCACCGCACTGGCCTCACGGACGGCGGAGCCGATCTCCCTGGAGATGCCCCAACTGTCCTACGAAGACGGAGGTGGCAGCAACATCGTCAACGTGCTGTTGGTGGACATCCGTGCCTGGGACACCTTCGGTGAGATCACGGTGCTGGCCGCGGCCGCCACCGGGGTGGCCTCGTTGATCTTCATCCAGCAGCGTGACCGTCGATCGGGAAATCTGGATCAGGTCGCCTCCGGATCCGTGGGCCGGTACTCCGCCCGGGGACCGCTGGAGACACGGGAACTGGCAGCGGTGCGGAAGTTCGCGATCGTGGACCGTGATCAGTGGCTGGTGGCCGGACGCACCGTGGCCCCGGAACGCCGGTCCATCATCTTCGAGGTGGTCACCCGGCTGATCTTCCACGTGATCATCCTGATGTCCATCTACCTGCTGCTGGCCGGACACAACACTCCCGGTGGCGGGTTCGCCGGTGGCCTGATCGCCGGTCTGGCCCTGACGATCCGCTACCTGGCCGGGGGCCGTTATGAGCTCGAGCAGGCCATGCCCATCCCGGCCGGCGTGCTGCTGGGCTCGGGGTTGGCCGTGGCAGCCATCACCGGGGTGGTTCCGTTGTTCTTCGGCGGAGAGGTGTTCCAGTCGGCGATTCTAGAGGCCACCCTTCCGCTGTTCGGCCACGTCAAGTTCGTCACCGCGAGCATTTTCGATATCGGCGTGTACCTGGTCGTGGTGGGTCTGGTCATCGACGTGCTGCGCTCGCTCGGTTCCGAGGTGGACCGCCGGTCCGAAGCGGAGTCGGCCGCGCAGGTCGAGGCCGACCGCCGCCGTCGGGAAGCCCAGGGCAGGGCTGCGGCCCGGTCCGCCGGCACGGCACCCCGGCAGACCGCCGGCTCCGGGTCCGGTACTGACACCGGTACTGACGCTGGAGCTGGCATCGAGACCGGGACGGGGACCTCATGAGCGTGAACGTGGTGATGCTGCTGACGACGGGCGTCATGTATGCCGGCGGGGTCTACCTGCTGTTGGAACGGACCCTGACCCGGGTGCTGTTCGGGATGATCCTGATCATGAACGCCACCAACTTGCTGATTCTGGTCATGGCGGGTGCGCCGGGGCAGGCCCCGTTGGTGGAGGACGGCGTGAGCCCGAGCGACTACACGGACCCACTGCCGCAAGCGATGATCCTGACCTCGATCGTCATCTCGTTCGCGGTCATCGCCTTCATGGTCGGCATGATCTACCGGTCCTGGAAGGTGGGCCGGCGGGACGAGGTCTTGGTGGACACCGAGGACGTCAAAGTGGCCGAACGGCCCGCCTTCGACGCCGAGGAGGACGCCGAACTGCAAGAGGAACACTCGGAGTTCCTCACCGAGCATGAGGATCCGAACGCCGACTACGAGCATGCCACCGCCGTCGATCCCTCCGCCGTGTCCCCGGCCGTCCGTCAGCGCGGACAGGGCAGCGTTCGTGTGGCGACGACCCGCCAGCGCCGCGACCGCGGTACTGGATCCGGCACTACTCCGAGCTCCGGTGCCGGCGGCGAGCGGGGTTCGAGTGCTGTGGCCGAACCTGAAGAGGGCGAGCAACCGGTGGGCTCACGAGGACACGACGATCACCTTCCGGATGAGGACGAGCGTGCCGGCAGTCCGCGGTCCCGTCCCGACGATGGCCCTGAAACTGGAGCCGACGACGGCCCCCGGAACGGCGGGCAGCGATGACCCTCGACATCGTCTCCCTCGCTCCGCTCTCCGTCCTGCTGCCGATCCTCGGCGCGGCGTTGGCGTTCGTCCTGGTGCGCCGGCCGAAGGCACAGATCGCCGTGACTGTCGGCACCATTGCCCTGACCCTGTCTCTGGAGAGCCTGCTTCTGGCCACCACGTGGGACACCGGGGCCGTGGCCGTGTTCCTCGGGGGATGGGAGGCGCCGTGGGGCATCACCATGGTGGTCGACCGTTTCTCGTCACTGATGCTGGTGATCTCCTCGGCCATCGTGCTCGCGGTTCTGGTCTACGCCTCCGCGCAGGGCATCACCGATCAGGACCAGGGCGGCCCGGTCTCGATCTTCCACCCGACGTTCCTCATCCTCGTGGCGGGCGTCTCCAATGCGTTCCTCGCTGGTGACCTGTTCAACCTGTACGTCGGCTTCGAAATCCTGTTGACGGCGTCGTACGTCCTGTTGACCTTGGGAGGGACGGGTCCGAGAGTCCGGGCCGGGGTGACCTATGTGGTCGTCTCGGTCATCTCCTCGGTGATCTTCCTGATCGCCATCGCCATGATCTACGGGGCCACCGGCACGGTGAACTTGGCGGACCTGGCGGTGAAACTGGCGCAACTGGATCCGGACGTGCAGATGGTTCTGCACGTGATGCTGCTGGTCGGTTTCGGCATCAAGGCCGCCGTCTTCCCGCTGTCCTTCTGGCTACCGGACTCCTATCCCACCGCTCCCGCCCCGGTGACCGCCGTGTTCGCCGGACTGCTGACCAAGGTGGGCGTCTACGCGATCATCCGGACCGAGACGCTGCTGTTCCCGGGAGACCGGGTGAACGCGGTGCTGATGTGGGTGGCCCTGCTGACGATGATCGTCGGCATTCTCGGGGCCCTGGCACAGAACGACATCAAACGTGTTCTGTCCTTCACTCTCGTCTCGCACATCGGCTTCATGATCTTCGGGGTGGCCCTCTCCAGCGTCCTGGGACTCGGTGCCACGATCTTCTACGTGGTTCACCACATCACCGTGCAGACGGCGCTGTTCCTGGTCACCGGGCTCATCGAGCAACGGGCCGGTTCGGCCAACATCGACCGGCTCGGTGGCCTGGCGCGGATCTCCCCGCTGGCCGCGGTCCTGTTCTTCATCCCGGCGATGAACCTGGGCGGCATCCCACCGTTCTCCGGTTTCCTGGCGAAGGTCGGCCTCATCCAAGCCGGCGTCGGGGCGGACACCACGATGGCCTGGGCCCTGGTGGTGGCATCCGTGGTGACCTCGCTGCTGACCCTGCTGGTGATGGTCAGGGTGTGGGCGCGGGCCTTCTGGCGGCGGATGGAGGACGTGGAACATCCTCCGGCCAAGCTGACCATCGCGCTGGAGGAGTCGGAGGCTCGGCGAGACGGGCGCGCCGTCAAGACCAAGCTGGCCAAGGGGCCAGCGCGAGGCATGGTCTATCCGACCATCGGTCTGGTCACGCTCGGTCTGGCGTTCACGGTACTGGCCAGTCCGCTCTATGCGTTCTCCGACCGCGCCTCCACGGATATGCTCACCCGCACTCCCTACATCGAGGCGGTCCTGGGCCGGGACGCGGCCGCCCAGGCTCTGAGGGACGTGGGCGGCCTGGAGGAGCAGGGCATCGATGTCCCGGAACGGGACCAGTCCGGTCCCGGGAAGATGGAGCCTCTCGAAGGAGACAGCGAAGGGCACGACGCCGGTACCCGCCGGCACGAGCACGAGGTTACCGAACCGGCCAGCGAACCCAGCGGCGAATCCGCCAGCGCACCGGCCGGCGGAGCGGAAGGCGGGCGGCCATGAGTCTCAATCAGCATGACCCTCGCCGGCATGACACCAGCCAGCACGACTCCAGCCAGCACCACTCCGCCGCGCAGCCCGACCAGGGTGCACCCGAAGAACGTGCCCAGTGGTGGAGCCAATGGGTGATCCTGTTGGGGTTGACGCTCACGTGGGGCGCACTGTGGCAGGACTTCTCTCCAGGGGTCCTGGTGGCCGGCGTCGGGGTTTCGCTTCTGGTGTTGTGGTTCTATCGGCTGCCGAAGGTGAGCTTCTCGGACCGGATCAACCTCTGGTACGTCCTGGTCTTCACGGTCCGGTTCCTGTGGCATGTGGTGACCGCGTCGGTCTCGGTGGCGCGGGACGCCATTGTTCGTGGTCCGGGGATCGTCAACGCGGTGGTGGCCGTGCGGCTGCGCAGCCACGATGACCTCATCGTCACCCTCACCGGTCACGCCCTGGCGTTGGTCCCCGGTTCGCTGGTGATCGATGTGGACCGGCCGACGTCGACCCTGTTCCTGCACTGCCTCAACATGGAGAGCATGGAGGAGGTCGAGCTGTTCCGAGCCCGGGCGCTTGAAACGGAGGCCGCTGTCATCCGTGCCATTGGCACCAAAGCCGATCTGGCGCTGGTCAAGGACAGCGAAGCGGCCGGTTCGGATGCGACCAGCTCAGACCCAGCCACCTCAGACCCGGCCGGCTCAGAAGGACCAGAAGGGGAGGCGCGCTGATGACCATGCTCGAGATCGCCGGGATCGTCTGCATCGTGCTGCTCGGCCTGGGCGCGTTGGCCGCGATCTACCGGATCGTCCGGGGGCCGTCCATCCTGGACCGGGCCATCGCCACGGACGTGCTGCTGATCACCGTGTCTTCGGCGCTCTGCGTGGACATGGCCGTCAACCACCACACGGACCACGTGATGTTCGTGGTGGCGGCCTCGGTGATCGGATTCATCGGATCCGTGACGATCTCCCGGTTCGTGGCGGAGTCACGGAAGGAGCCGAGCGAACATGGGTGATGTGCTGAACGGCCTGCCGGAGTGGCCGGTGATCGCCGACGGCCTCGCTGCGGTCCTGCTGGTCCTCGGGTCCCTGTTGTCCACGGTGGCGGGCATCGGTCTGTTCCGGTTCCCCGACCAATTGTCCCGGATGCATGCCGGCACCAAGCCCCAGGTGCTGGGACTGCTACTCGTGCTGACGGCGGTGGCCCTGGCGTGGCGGGCGTGGGTGTGGATCCCCGTCCTGCTGCTGGCGTGGGTGCTGCAGATGCTCACCGCACCGGTGTCCGCACACTTGGTGGGCCGAGCCGGTTACCGCACCAAACACCTCAGGCCGGAGTACCTGTACGTGGACGAGCTGGCCGACGTGGTCGCGCGTCAGGACGACGAGGGTAAGCCCGTCAGTTCAGCCGATGAGCGCACGGTGCCCACCCCGGACCCGACCGATTCCTCGGACCGGGACTGACTCTCAGACCTCGCCGGTGCCGATCTTGGCCTTCTTGGCCTGCGAGCGAGCGGCCATGGCCTTGCTGGCCTTCTTCGCGCCGCGCTGCGAGGTCACGCGGATCAGTGCCGTGATGCCGGCAGAGATGGTGGCGAAGGTGATGGCGCCCCACATGTTGTTCTCGGTGTCGTCGACGTCCTTGGGGGCGTCGTGCCCGGTGGCCTTGCGCCAGGTGTAGTCAACGATCTTGGTGCCGACATAGCCACCGATGAGGGTGATCGCGGTACTGATGATGCGTTCCGTGAGCTTGTTCATGGGGGTGTCCTCCCGGCTGGGCTGTGTGGTCGCGTCCAGCCTATCCGCTCGGTGGGTTGATCGCTTCTGTGGTGCATTATGCTGGACGGACACTGTGAACGACAGGGGAGCACCTCCGGGTGCTGAGAGTGCGCGCAGCGCAGACCCTCGAACCTGCACCGGCTAGCACCGGCGAAGGAAGTCGAGTTCTCTGATGAAACTTCAGAACACCGTCCACCGGTCCGGTTCACCGGAAACCGTGGAAACCGCGGAGTCCGTTTCATCCCCCTCCTTGGAACCTTGAGGAGGACAACATGGTCTCATCCCAGACCAATCACCAACACACCACTCCCGACGCCGGCCGCTCGCCGGAGGCCGGAAGCTCACCCACCGCGGGCGGTACGTCCGATCCGGGACGGCCAACGGCGCACAACACGGCGACCAGCACGGGGGCCACCACGGGGACCACCACCGCTCAGAATCGCCGCACGTGGCGCGTCGTGGACATCGTGGTGGCCGCGGTGATCGCCGTGGCCTCCGGGGTGATCTTCTGGGCCTGGAATCTGGCCTACGCGGGCCTCAGCCCGGCCTTCGCGGCGTTCCCGCCGTCGTCGGGACTCGTGGCGGGGTTGTGGCTGTTCCCCGCCGTGCTCGGCGGGCTCATCATCCGCCGGCCCGGAGCGGCCCTGTTTACCGAACTCGTCGCCGCCACCGTCTCGGCCCTGCTGGGTTCCCAGTTCGGGCTCACCGTGCTGGCCTCCGGACTGGTCCAGGGACTCGGCGCCGAGCTGATCCTGCTGCTGTTCCTCTACCGCCGATTCACGCTGCCGGTGGCCCTGCTCGCCGGATTGCTCACCGGTCTGTTCGGCGGGATCAACGACGCCTTCATCTTCAACTGGTTCCCCGAGTACACGATGGACTGGAAGCTGATCTACGTGGCTCTGGTCGGGGTGTCCGGGCTCTTGATCGCCGGTCTGCTCTCGTGGCTGGCCACCCGCGGGCTGGCCGCCACCGGCGCGCTGTCCGCCTTGGCGTCCCGCCGTGCGCATCAGGAGTCGGTGGCCTGACCATTGGCCAAGGCTGGACCAGGGGCTGAATCTCGGGCCCGACCGGGGACTGGCCCGGGTGCTGGTCCGGGGGCCGTTTCCGGTGCTGGATCCGGGACGGTGTCCGGGGCGACCGTCCGCGCCGAGGGCTGGGGTTGGCGGCACGCTGGTCGGTCCGCCGCCGCCGTCGCCGGTCTGGATCTGACGGTGCCGGCGGGCCAGAAGGTGCTGCTGGCCGGTCCCTCCGGTGCGGGCAAGTCGACGCTGTTGTACGCGCTCGCCGGGGTTCTGGACCCTGCCGACGAGTCTGAGGAGACCGGCCGGCTCCTCGTCAACGGTGTGTCGTCCCGGGAGCAGCGTGGACATGCCGGGCTGGTGCAGCAGGACCCGGAGACGCAGGTGATTCTCTCCCGGGTGGGGGACGACGTGGCGTTCGGCGCCGAGAATCTGCAGGTGCCGCGCGAGGAGATCTGGGAACGGGTCCGGGACGCGCTGTCCGCCGTCGGTCTCGGCGCCGACGAGGGAATCTCCCTGGACCGGGACACCTCGAAGCTCTCCGGTGGGCAGAAGCAGCGACTCGCTCTGGCAGGGATCCTGGCCATGCGGCCACCGCTGGTACTGCTCGATGAACCGACGGCCAACCTGGATCCGGCCGGCGTGATCGAGGTGCGGGACGCCGTCGAGGCTCTGATCGAGCGCACCGGGGCGACCCTGATCGTCGTGGAGCACCGCCTGAGCGTGTGGGCCGAGCACGTGGACCGGCTGGTGGTGCTCGAGCCCGGCGGGGGCATCAGCCACGACGGCGGCCCGGCCGAGTTGTTGGACTCCGGCCCCGTCCGGGATGAGCTGGCCTCGGCTGGACTCTGGGTGCCCGGCCACGTCCCCACCCCCATCTCTGGCAACTGGAGGTCAAAAGTGCCCCAGAATGGCGGGTTTTCGGAGCGAAACCGGGGCACTTTTGACCACCAGACGCGGGGTGGCGGGATGGAGGAGAGCGCGCTGTTGACGGCTCGGGGACTGGCGGTCTCGAAGGAACCCGTCACACCCGGATGGCGGCGACGTTTCGGACCACCGCCCCGGCCGGTTCAGCGCGGGCTGGACGTGGACCTGCGGGCAGGCGAGGCCGTCGTTGTGACGGGGGCCAATGGCAGCGGTAAATCGACCTTGCTGCTCACGTTGGCCGGTCTGATTCCGACCCATGCCGGCACGCTGACGGCGGGTCGAGCGCTCAAAGGGGACCAGGGCGACAGTCTGCCCGACGATCCGTACCGCTGGAAGGCCGCCGATCTGGTGAGCCGGATCGGCACCGTGTTTCAAGAGCCCGAGCACCAGTTCGTGGCCACCACGGTCCGCGATGAGCTGCTGTTCGGCCCTCGCCATGCCCGGAATCCCGAGACGGGCCGACGCCTCTGGACGGACGAGGAAGCGGAGGCCCGGGCGGACGAACTGCTGGAGGTCCTGAACCTGACCGCGCTGGCCGAGGTCAACCCGTACACGCTCTCGGGCGGGGAGAAGCGGCGGCTCTCGGTGGCGACAGTGTTGGCCGCCGGGCCGGAGATGGTGTTCCTGGATGAGCCGACCTTCGGTCAGGACGCCAACACGTGGGCCGTGCTGACCGGGCTGCTCCGCGATCTGGGCGCGGACGGATGCTCGGTCCTGGCCGTGACCC
Organism: Citricoccus sp. GCM10030269; assembly: GCF_042665635.1. Taxonomy (NCBI): domain Bacteria; kingdom Bacillati; phylum Actinomycetota; class Actinomycetes; order Micrococcales; family Micrococcaceae; genus Citricoccus; species Citricoccus sp. GCM10030269. The sequence goes on from NZ_JBHTCV010000006.1 coordinate 188,884, forward strand.
ATGACGTTGACTTCGCCGCCGTCCTCGACGCTGACGTGATGGAGCTGGAGCCCCCGAGGGAGTCCACCCCGTGACGCCGCTGGAACGGGCCAACCCGCTGGCGAAGGTGGCAGCCCTGCTGCCCATCACCGCCGTGCTGGTGATGACCATGGACTGGGCGTCCTCCGGCCTCGTCTTGGTCACCGCCGTGGCCCTGTTGCCGCTGTCCGGCATCCGGCCCGGAGAGTTCTTCCGGCGGGCGTGGGTGTTGGCGGCGGCGGCCTTGGTGGCCGCCTGGGGCACGGCCCTGGTGGGGGACGACGCCGGCCGGACACTTCTCGAGGCCGGTCCGGTGACCATCTCGGAGGGCTCCCTGCTGGCAGGACTGGCCACCGGCCTCCGGATCCTGGCCGTTGCCCTGCCCGGAGTGATGATCTTCATCACCACCGACCCGACCGATCTGGCCGATGCCCTCGCACAGCGGCTCAAGCTCCCGGCGCGGTTCGTGCTGGGGGCACTCGCCGCCTTCCGATTGCTCGGCGTCCTGACCGAGGAATGGCGGACCCTCGGTCAGGCGCGACGGGCCCGCGGTGTGGGAGCCGGAGGCCATCCCGTCCGCCGCACCACCTCCTGGCTGGGACAGGTCTTCGGCCTGATGGTTCAGGCCATTCGACGCGCCACCAGGCTCGCCGTGACCATGGAGGCGCGGGGCTTCGGCACGGGGGAGCGGACCTGGGCCCGAGAGTCCAGCTTCGGCGCCGTGGATGTCTGGGTGGTGCTGGGCGGCTGTGCTCTGGCCGGGCTGGCCGTGGGGTTGTCCGTGGCCACCGGTGCCTGGAACCTCGTCTGGGCCTGACGCGGATCTAGGAGTGAAGCGGGTCTACGCCTGATGCGGGTCTAGGACGTGGGGCCGTGCTCGCCGGGTTCCAGGTCTTCGGCGAGGAAGCGATGCAGCTGCTCCGTGAGTTCCGCGTCCTGCGGCAGCGCCTCGCCGTCGAGGTGAGTCACCGGGGCCACGCCGCGCACGGAGGAGACCAGCCACACGGCATCCGCGTCGAACAGATCGGAGGTCTCCAGTGGTCCATAGCCCAGATCCCAGCCGGCACGTTCGGCGGCCGCGAAGATCGTGCCCTGCGTGGTGCCCGGCAGGATGCCGGTGTTGCGGAGGGGCGTGACGAGTTCGATGGCCTGGGGCCCGCCCTGCTCGGGCCCGCCCCGCTGCGGGACCCGGCGGGCGAGCAAGACCGTGGACGTCGGCCCTTCCAAGATCTGGCCGTCCGAGGAGAAGAAGATGACATCGTCCGCGCCTTGGGAGGCCGCGTGGCGCAGGGCGGCCATGTTCACGGCGTAGCTCAACGACTTGGTACCGAGCAGCAGCCACGGCGCCCGTTCGGCCACGCTGGAATCGAAGCCACGGTCCAGCAGCAACACCTTCAGCCCGCGCTCCCGGGCAGCGGCGAAGGCTGGCGATACGGGTGAGACCAGCACCCAGTACGTTCCGCTCGGCGACATGGGTTCCGAGGTGCGCTCCGAGGTGCGCTCTGAGGTGCGCTCTGTGGTGGAGCCCGGCGTGGGTTCGGGACCGCGGGTGGCCACCAGCTTGACGACGGCGTCCGCCCCGGGGTTCGTCTCAGCGAACGCCTCCAGGCCGGCCCGAGCGGCCCGGCGCCAGAGTTCGGCCGCGGGAATCGGCAGTTCGAGGGCGGCCGCTGAGGAGGCGAGGCGTTCGAGGTGGGACTCTTCCTTGCGGATACGGTAACCGCCGGCCTGCGCGGGTGCGGAGGTTCTCGAGGCATCCGACGAGTCGCTGCGCGGCACCGCCGTCATGGTCTCGAAGACACCGTCGCCCCGTGTGAGCCCCTGATCCGTGACCAGGATGGCCGGCGTGCGGGGATCGGCCACCCGGATGCCGAGGTGTGCGTCCCGGCCGCCTGATCCGCCGCCCGGCCCGGCACCCATCGCGACGCCCGGCCCGGAAGCCAATCCGCCGCCGTCGTGCTGGGCCTCGATGAAGACGACGACGGACTGCCCGGGATCCGGGACGAAGGATGCGGACGCCTCAATCATGCAGTCCAGCCTACGCAGACGGGCGGTCGGACTCCTTCGCCACGCCCGAGCCCTCGTCCTCAGTGGCGGACTCCGCACCGACCAGCTCGGGATCCGTGTAACCGTGGTTGCGCTCGAGCGAGGCACCCTCGACGTCCACATTGGGCAGGATCCGGTCGATCCACCGCGGCAACCACCAGGCGGCCTTGCCGAACAGATGCATCAGCGAGGGGATCAGCAGCAGGCGGACGATGAAGGCGTCCACGAGCACACCGAAGGCCAGGCCGAATCCGATCGGCCGGATCATGGCGGATTCGGAGAACACGAAGCCACCGAACACGCTGATCATGATGATGGCCGCGGCGATGACCACGGACCGGCCAGCGTGCATTCCCTGCTGGACCGCCACCCTGGCCGGCGAGCCGTGCGCGAACGCCTCGCGCATGCCGGAGGAGATGAACAACTGATAGTCCATCGCCAGCCCGAACAGCACGCCCACCATGATGGTCGGCAGGAACGCCAGGATCGGGGCCGGGTGATGCACCTGGAACGCCTCGGCGAGCCAGCCCCACTGATAGATGGCCACCACGCCGCCCATGGCCGCGAACGCGGAGAGGATGAACCCGCCCGTGGCGATCAGCGGCACCAGCAACGAGCGGAACACCAGAATCATGATGAGCAGCGAGAGCCCGACGACGACGCCCAGGTAGATCGGCAGCGCGTCGGCGAGCTTTTCAGCCACATCGACGAAACCACTGGTGTTGCCCGCGACGGCCAGGTTCGTGGAGTCGGACTCCGGCTCCGTTTCGCGCAGTGTGTGCACCAGGTTCTCGGTGGACACGGCGTTCGGGCCGTCCTCGGGGATGACCTGGAACATGGCCATGCTGTTGTCCTCGGACACGGCGGCCGGGACCACCGAGGAGACGTGGTCCAGCTCCTTCAACTGGTGGGCCACCGCCAGCTGTTCGTCCATCACCTCGGTGTCGTCCAGTCCGGAGGGCAGATCGGCGGTCACGACGAGCGGACCGTTGCGCCCCTCACCGAAGGTGTCGGAGATGGTCATGTACGCCTGGTAGCTCGCGGACTCCGGGGGTTCTGACGCGCCATCGGGCAGCCCGAGACGCATCGAGAAGAACGGAATGGCGATGACGCCCAGCAGCACGATGGTCCCGATGGAGGTGAGCACCGCCCGGGGAGTCGACATCGGCTTCACGGCCGGGGCCGCATGGGAGCCGGCGGACGAGGACGAGGAGGACGACCGCGCGTCGTCGACGCCGGCCGCGTGCCGTCCGTGGCTGATCGTCGCGGCGCTGGCGGAATCCGCCGCCGCCCGCTCCTTCTTGCTGAGCACGCGGTGCTTCGCCAGACCGAGCAGGGCGGGCATCATCGTGATGGCGATCATCACGGCCAGGGCCACGCAGACAGCGCCGACCGTGCCCATCAGGCCCAGGAACGGGATACCCGTGACGTTCAGGGCGGCCAGCGCGATGACGACGGTCAGCCCGGCGAACACCACGGCGTTGCCGGAGGTGCCGGTCGCCAAGCCGATGGACTCGTAGAGTTCCACGCCGTCCTTGAGCTGGCGGCGGTGGCGGTTGATGATGAACAGGGCGTAGTCGATGCCCACGGCCAGTCCGAGCATCAGGCCGAGCACGGGCGTCACGGACAGCATGTCGATAGTGCCCGAGAAGGCCAGTGTGCTGGTGGCCCCGATCCCGACGCCGACCAGTGCGGTCAGGATCGGCAGGCCGGCGGCCACGAAGGTGCCCAGCATGATGAACAGCACGATGCCGGCGATGACCAGGCCGATGGCCTCCGCCGCGCCGGCGAGCTGCGGCACGGACTGCGAGAGATCGTTGGCGGGGAGGACCTCGACCCCGTCGATCTGGGCGTCGGTCAGCGTCCCGACCACCTCGTCCTTGACCTCGGTGGAGATCTCCATCAACGGGGCGGTGAAGGTCACCGAGCCGATGGCTGCCGTTCCGTCCTCGGACACGGTCCGGTACTCCTCGGCGAGGGCGAGCATGTCCTCACCCTGCTCCAGCTGGGTCTCGCCGTCCTCGAGTTCCTGCTTCTTCTGATCGAGTTCTTCCTGATTGGCCTGAATCTCTTCGCGGCCGTCCTCGAGCTGAGCCTTCCCGGCGTCCAGCTGTTGCTGCTGAGCGTCCAGGGCTGCCTGTTGCTGTTCCAGTTGGGCCATCTGGGCCGCGGGGGCGCCGGCGGCCTCCGCCTGGGCGCGGGCGGCATCCAACTGTTCTTGAGCGGCGTCGAGCTGTTCCTGACCGGACTGGAGCTCGGCTTCGGAGGCCTCGAGCTGTTCCTGCGCTTCGTCGATCTGCGCCTGACCGTCTTCCAGTTGGGTCCGGCCCTCCTCGAGCTCGGCACGGTTGTCCTCGATCTCCTGCTGGTTGGAGTCCTTCTCCGCCTCGGTGGCGAAGGGATCCAGGACGGAATCCACGCCGTCGAGCTCCTCAACCTCCGTGAGCAGATCCGCGATCTCCTGACGCTGAGCGTCAGTGAACTCGGTACCGTCCTCCGTGCGGAACACCACGGAGCCGGAGCCATTGGCCGCCTCGGGGAACTCCTCCGAGAGCCGATCGGTGACCTGGCTGGTGGGCGTTCCGGGAATGGTGATGGAGGTGGTCAGGGTCCCGCCGAAGGCCAGGAACCCGCCGACGGACAGGGCCAGGACGACGACCCAGGCCCCGATGACCGCCCAGGGGCGCTTCGAGGAACCGAAGCCGAGTCGGTAGAGCAGTTCTGCCATGGAAAGGCGCTCCTTCGGAGGAGATGAGTACAACGATGGGTCCAGACGGGTGACGGGTCGGAATGGTTGGGGGGACGGACCGACCCGTCACCGACTATAGTGGACGGAACGTCTCGTATCGAAATAGGCGATGGAGAGAATGACCACGGAGGTTGTGGTGAACGCTGACGAATTGAGGGGACCGACTGAGCATCGGGGCCGGCCGCGGAGTGAGAAATCCCGCGTGGCCGTGCTGCAGGCGGCGGCGGACCACATGGTGGACTTTGGCTTCCAGGACCTCACGGTGGAAGGGCTGGCGACGTCGGCCGGTGTGAGCAAACAGACAATTTATCGCTGGTGGGGGTCCAAGACCGACGTCGTCGTCGAGTCCATGGCCGAGGGCTACCTGGTGAGTCCGCTGGGTGGTCCGGCAGACACGGGGGACCTGCGTGTCGATCTGGAACGGTGGATCGGCGAGCTCAAGGCCGAGATCGAACAACCGGAGTCGGCGCGATTGGTGCAGGCCATCCTCTCAGCACTGACCTCAGCGGGAGGGACCTCCTCAGCGATCCAAGCCTCCCTCATCCGCCCGATCATGGAAAGCCTGGACGAACGCTTCCGCGCGCACGACCGCACCCACCCCGGCAGCCTGCCGGCGCCGCCGTCGTTCTTGGCCGAGACCGTGGGGGCGAGCCTGCTGTTGCACGTGATGTTCTCCCTGCCGATGTCCTCGGAGTGGATCGACCAGCTGATGAGCCTCGTGACGCCTTCACGGGACGGCGATCACTCGAGCCGACCGTAGGCTGAGGAAATGCTCTGGCCTGTCGCTGAGTTCAGCACCTTCCCCACGTGGCTCAGCGTGGTGTTCTGGGTCGTGGACGTGGGTATCCGCGTACTGCTGCTCGGCATCGTCCCGGGTGGCCGTCGTCCCGCCGTGGCCATGGCATGGCTGCTGATCATCTTCTTCCTGCCGTTGCCCGGTCTGGTCCTGTTCCTGCTGTTCGGCTCGTTCCGACTGGGCGGGCCGCGCCGTTCACGCCAGCGAGCGGTCAGTCAGGCCCTGGGCCGGGCCACCGCGCATCTGGAACTGCCCAACGACGCCGGCCAGGCGCCCGGATACGTGGCCTCGGCGGCCGCATTGAGCCGGAATCTGACGAGCTTTCCCATGTTGGACGGCAACGGGTTCGAGTTCATCACGGACTACCGCGCCTCCCTGCAGAGGATGGCCGATGACATCGACAACGCGAAGCACTACGTCCACCTGGTCTTCTACATCCTGGCGGACGACCCCGAGGATCGGCAGGGCTACACCTCGGTGGTGCTGGAAGCCCTCGAGCGCGCCCATCGGCGCGGGGTGAAGGTGCGCATCCTCTTCGACCACATCGGTTCGCTGCGGGTCAGGGGCCATCGGAAGCTGCGGCAGCGACTCGACGCCGCGGGACTGGAATACCACGAGACCATGCCGGTGCTGCCCTGGCGCGGCAAGTATCAGCGCCCGGACTTGCGCAACCACCGCAAGATCCTTGTGGTGGACGGACTCGTCGGCTACACGGGCTCGCAGAACCTCATCGAACCCGGGTACAAGCAGCCCGCAGCACACCGGATGGGCCGCGCCTGGGTGGACCTGATGGCCCGGGTCACCGGCCCGATCGTTGCCTCGCTGGACATCGTGTTCGTCACTGACTGGTACTCGGAGACCGGCGACCCCCTCGAGGGGGCGATCCGGGATCCCGACCCGACGGAGCTGGACGTGGACGAGGGCAGCATCGCCCAAGTGATTCCCTCCGGACCGGGTTTCGCCAATGAGAACAATCTGCGCCTGTTCAACTACCTCTTCTACTCCGCGAGCAAACGACTCGTGGTGGTCTCCCCGTATCTGGTGCCGGACGACTCGATGCTCTACGCGCTGACCACCGCGGCCCAGCGGGGCGTTCACGTGGAGCTCTACGTCTGCCGCAAGGCCGATCAGTTCATGGTCCACCATGCCCAGCAGTCCTACTACCACGCCCTGTTGGAGGCGGGGATCCAGATCTTCCGCTATCCCGATCCGAATGTGTTGCATGCCAAGTTCTTCACGATCGACGAGGACGTGGCCGTGTTCGGATCCTCGAACATGGATATGCGCTCCTTCTCGCTGAACATGGAGGTCTCCGTGTTGACGGTCGGCTCAGAGATGGTCGATGCCCTTCAGTCGGTGGTGGAGCAGTACCGATCCGTGTCCGAGGAGCTGACCCTCGAGCAATGGGAGGGTCGGCCGCGACTCAAGCGCTGGGTGGACAACGTCTTCCGCCTCACCTCCGCTCTGCAGTAGCGCCGAACATCGCTTTGCGGGCAGAACGAACCGGTTCGTTCTGCCCGCAAAGCGATGTGGCTGGGCGGGAGCATCACCAAGAGCCACCCAGCTCAGAGTGGGAAGGTGGAACCCAGGCTCCGAAGCACCCCATGGGCCTTGGTCCGTACTTCCTCCCATTCCTCCTCCGGAACCGAATCCGCGGTGATGGCCCCGCCGACGCCGAGGGTTAAATCGGTTTCGCTCGTCTCGCCCGTCTCGCTCGTCTTGCCCGTCTCGCCGGACTGCCGTGGGACGGCCACGAGGGTGCGAATCAGCACGTTGAGATCGGCGGCGCCGTCGTCGGAGAGGTACCCGGCGACCCCGGAGTACACCCCGCGTGGCCCAGATTCGAGGTGTTCGAGGATGTGCATGGTCGAGATCTTGGGTGCACCGGTCATCGAACCCGGAGGGAAGGCCGCGGCCAGGGCGTCTGCGCGAGGAACGCCGTCCTCGAGTTGAGCCCGCACCGTGGAGACCATCTGATGAACAGTCGGATAGGACTCGACGGCGCACACCCGCGGAGCGGACAAGGTGCCCGGCCGAGCGAAGCGGGACAGGTCGTTCCGCGCCAAATCCGTGATCATGATGTTCTCGGCCCGGTCCTTGTCCGAGGCGGCGAGGTCCTCTGCCAGAGCCCGGTCCTCATCCGGGGTCGCACCGCGCGGGCGGGTGCCCTTGATGGGTTCGGTCACCATCCAGCCGTCCACTGACATGGAGAGAAAACGTTCGGGGCTCGTGGAGAGGATCTCCACGGACTCGGCACGCAGATAGAGATTGAAGGGCGCACGGTTTGCCGCCGCCAGCTCTCGGTACGTGGCCCACCCGTCGAACGAGGCCACCGTGGATTCCAGGTGAGTGGTCAGACACACTTCATAGGTGCGGCCCTCGTAGATCTCATGCTGGGCCGAGCGGATCTTCGCCAGATACTCCTCGCGAGAATCCCTCACCCTGAACACCGGCGGCGTTTTGCGGGCAGAACGAACCGGTTCGTTCTGCCCGCAAAGCGGGAGGGAGGTGAGGGACTCGGCCCAGGTGGGTCCCTCAGGATCGTCGGTCGCCCAGAACAGGGTGGTGGTCTCGGCCATGTGGTCCACGGTGGCCCCGCGACCGGGACGGAACAGCAACGCCTCCGGCGGGCCGGTAGCGGCGTCAACCGTGGCCGCACCATCCGGTGAACCGGCCTCGCGCTTGAGCCCATACCCGATCCAGCCCATCCATCCGGGCTGGAACGGTCCGCCGGACTCAGCGTGACCACCAGTGCCGGGCCACACGGAGGCCAGCCAGGCGAAGAACCCTCCCTTGCGGCGCACCGTGAGATGGCCGCTGCGGACGGTGGTGGTTCCGGCGGTATGGGTGGCGATCGCGGAGGCGCCAGTGGCCAGACCGATCAGCGAATATCGACTGCGTTCCGGTGCCGGCGTCACGTCGTGGTCGGAGCTCTCCAGCAGCAGCGCTGTTCCGGAATCAGGACCCCCTGCCGCAGAAAACAGGCTCTGCGGGTCCATAGCACCTGACACCGTGAGGTGCTTCCAGCGTGGCGGCGCGGGTGCCGGAATCAGGTTCAGAGCCCCTTCCCAGCCCGGCAGGGCGCGCAGGCCTTCCACCAGCTGGACGGCCGCGTCAGGAAGCGAGCCGGGGCCGTCCACGAGGAACCACGCGGCGTCAGCGACGTCGTCGGTGGCCAGGTAAGCCTCTTCCTGGGCTGCCCAGCGGTCCCAGTGCGCGGCGAACACCTCGCCGTCTCGGTGCAGTGCCCGGCGCTTGCGCTCGGCGTCGTCCATCTGCACCCACGCAACGGCGTCCACGAGTGGGCGGGCCTGCCGGTTCCCGGCGCCCACACCCTCCAGAATCACGACGTCGGCCGGATCCGTGTGGCTGAGTTCTCCCGGTGTTGCGGTGGTCCAGTCCCAGCGGCGCCAGTGGGCCGTCCGTCCGGCGGACAGCGGCTCGACGACGTCCTGGTGGTAGGCGGGAAAGCACGCGGTCAAACCGTCCCAACCGGGGTAGATGGAGTCCAGATGGAAAACCGCGACGGTCAGATGTGGGCGCAGGAGGGCGGCGGTCTCCAAAGCCAGGGACGTCTTGCCCGCCCCCGAGCGGCCGTCGATGGCCAGCACCAGCGGTGTACGGTCGGCTGGTTTCATGTCGTCGCCGGTGAGTCGGGTGAGTCGCGGGAAACGGATGAATCGGAGGCATCAATGCTGTCGAGGGTCTCCGTGGCGGCCTGCAGGACGTCAACCGCCGTCTGCATCTGCTCGGGTGAGAACTCCGCCAGTCGATCGGTCAGTCGTTGTGCGAGTGGCCGGAAGATCGCGCGACCATCGTTGGTCGCAGAGTCGGTGTGGCTGATGTTCACTCGGCGACGGTCTGTGGTCGAGGGGCTCCGCCGGGCATGACCGTTGGCGACCAGCCGGTCCACCAGCGCCGTGGTGGAGGCGGAGGTGAGGTTCAGCAGTCGGCCCAGATCGGTGGGGGTGGTCTCCAGGCCGGCGGCCTGGCGCTGCATCAAGATCGTCAGGGCGCGCAGGTCCGTGCGGTGCACGCCATGGTGATGACCGGCGGCCTCGGTCGTTCGATCCGCCGCCTCTGCGTAGCGGCGAAGAGCCTGAACCAATGCCGGGAGCTCGGTGGACTCCTTGCTCGCGCGGGCCATGGGTCTCCTTCCGCCGGACGCAGGGCCCCAGTCTACTGAGCATCTCGACGCCGATGGCCGGGCGGAAAAACCTCTCGATTATCGAGGTATTGCGGTACGGTGAGTCAATGTCCCCCGCGCCGTCTCCCACGCAGTCGTCCACGTCGCCATCCGCACCGCCCCGGCACCGGGCCGGATCTCGGCGTGGTCCGCGACTCTGGTCGGGAGTCGCCGTCCGGGTGGCCGCGGCCGCCGTCGTGGTGCTGGCATGGCTGGCCGGGACGGGGCTGGGTGGGCCGACCTTCGGCCGGCTCGGTGAGGTGACCTCCAATGACCAGGCGACGTTCCTGCCCGCGTCGGCCGAATCCACACGGGCCGGCGAATGGGCCAGTCGCTTCACCGACGGAGACCAGATCCCGGCACTGATCGTGGCCGAACTGCCCGGCGGCCAGATACTGGCGGAGGGCTCTGGTGAAATGGCGGCCCTCTCCGCTTGGGGGGAGAAGCTGGGCGCAGTCGACGGAGTGGATCAGATGGTGGGGCCCGTGCCGTCGGAGGACCGGGAGGCCATCCAATACATCGCCCTCATCAATGCCGAGTCGGCAGAGCCTGATGTGGTCGTGGAAGACCTTCGCCGGGTCCTCGAAGCGGCGAAGACCGATCCGGTCGCGGCGGGTGCGGAAGACCTGGCCGGCGTGAACGTCCATGTGACCGGGCCGGCCGGACTGTCCGCGGATCTGGCCGGGGCCTTCGCCGGGATCGATGGTGTGCTGCTGGCCGTGGCGCTGGGAGCGGTGTTCCTCATCCTGGTGCTGGTGTACCGGTCGGTGCTGTTGCCGATCCTGGTACTGCTGAACTCGGTGGCAGCACTCTGTGTGGCCGTCCTGACGATCTATGGGATGGCCTCTGAACAATGGATCGCCCTCAACGGTCAGTCACAGGGCATCCTGTCCATCCTGGTGATCGGCGCCGCGACCGACTATTCGCTGTTGATGGTCGCCCGCTACCGGGAGGAGCTGCGGCGGGAACCGCGCGTGTGGTTGGCCGTGCGTTCGGCCTGGCGCGGATCTTTCGAACCGATCACGGCCTCTGCGGCCACCGTGGCGCTCGCACTGTTGTGTCTACTGATTTCCGACCTCAACTCCAATCGCTCCCTGGGACCGATCGCGGCCTCGGGCATCGTGCTGGCATGGGCGGCGTCGTTGACCTTTCTGCCCGCGGTCCTGTACCTCTGCGGGCGCTCCGCCTTCTGGCCCGCCATTCCGCGGCCCGCGGTGGTGAATCGGCCGAAAGGATCGGTGGCGGATCAGGCACCCGACGTCGCCATGGAGCCCCTGGGCGATCGGGTGCACCACGGCGTGTGGTCCCGCATCGGTGCCATGGTCGCCCGCCGGCCACGAACCGTGTGGATCGTGACGTCGATCGTGCTTCTGGTCGGGGCCGGGGGAGTGACGCAACTGCAGGCCAGTGGCGTGGCACAGTCCGACGTTCTCCTGGGGGAGTCGGACGCGAAGGCCGGCCAGGTCGTCCTCAGCGAACACTTCGACGCCGGAACCGGAGCTCCGGTCACGGTGATCGCCCCGGCGGAACGCGGAGATCAGGTACTGCAGACCGTGCAGGCCTACGAGGGCGTGGCCTCGGCCTCCTTGACCGCCGACGGCGGCGCTCCCGCCGGTGCTCCTGCCGGCTCGCCCGCTGGCGCTCCCGGCGACCAGCAAGGCGACCAGGAAGGTGCCCAGCAAGGCGAGGCGACGGCGCCGCTGGAGGTCGACGGGCGGGTGTACCTGCAGGCCACCCTGACCCATCCGGCCGATTCCGCGGAAGCGGAGAGCACGGTGGTGGATCTGCGGCGATCGCTGCACGATCTGGACCCGGACATCCTCGTGGGAGGCACCACGGCCACCGCTCTGGACTCGAACACCACGGCTCAGGCGGACCTGAAACTCATCATCCCGCTCGTGCTGCTCGTGGTGCTGCTCATTCTGATGGCTCTGTTGCGGTCGATCCTGGCCCCGGTGCTGCTCGTTCTGGCCACCGTGCTGAGTTTCGGCACGGCGATCGGGGTGTCCGCGCTCGTGTTCAACCACGTGTTCGGGTTCCCGGGCGCGGACCCCAGTGTGCCGCTGTACGGGTTCGTGTTTCTGGTGGCCCTGGGCGTGGACTACACCATCTTCCTGATGACCAGGGCCCGGGAGGAGGCGGCGCAGATCGGGACGCGCGCCGGTGTGCTGAAGGCCCTGACCGTCACGGGCGGGGTGATCACCTCGGCCGGCGTGGTGTTGGCGGCCACGTTCGCCGCGCTGGCCGTCATCCCCCTGATGTTCATGGTGCAGCTCGCCTTCATCGTGGCGTTCGGAGTGCTGCTGGACACCTTCCTGGTGCGTTCGCTGGTCGTCCCGGCAGTGACGCTGGACATCGGTCCGGCGGTCTGGTGGCCGTCGAAACTCAGCCGAGCGTCCGGTCGGCGGAAGGTGGCGGGCTGATCAATCCCGCGATGCAACCCGGTTCAGTTCTCGTGGTGCAGTTCGCCGGTGTTGTTGCTGAGGAACGAGCGCAGGAACCACTGGAACAGTTCGAGCTCACGCGTCTGACCGACCAGCAGATCCTCGGCCATGGGATCCAGCTTGCCGACCTCTTCAATCGCGTTGCGGTGGTCGGCGATGACGCCGGTGTACACCTTGTCCAGGGCGGAGATATGGGTCAGGGTGTCGGCGCGGCCGACGGCGTAGTCGTCCCACGTGCGCTCGGCGGCAATGGCCCCGGGGGTGCCCTGCGGCGACAGGCCCATGGTGGCGACGCGTTCGGCCACCTCGTCCACGAAGCCGCGGACCACGTTGACCTGCGGATCCAGCATCTCGTGCACGGCGATGAAGTTCGGCCCGACCACGTTCCAGTGCGCATGCTTGAGCGTCAGCTGGAGATCATTGAGGGCGTGCAGCCGCATCTGGAGGATCTCGGCGACGCGGTGGCCGTCCTCGAGGTCAACGCCGGGGACGGTGTACTTCGCCTGGACGTCCTTGGCTGAGCTGTTCTGTGTTGCCATGATGTCTCCTTTCCCCGCGGCGCGGAATCCAGTTGCCGCGCCGGTGCCGCTCTGTCGATGACCTCACTCAAACACCCCTGCGAATTCTCCGCAAGGTCTCCTGGTGCGCGGTCTCGGCGGAGTCTCTCCGGTTCAGGTCGGCATTGGGGAATGAATCATCGACCGCTCTCGTTGGACGAGGTGACGCAAGTTGAGTCGGGGTGACTCAAGGCAGATTGACATCCGGACGCCGGCATGAAACCTTGAGTCTTGAACGCTCAGGTGGCCGGTCGCGGAAGCCTCACTCCGCCGGTCAGGAAGAGCGACTGACTCAGTAGCTGACCAACGATCCGTCCGTCAAGGAAAGGAACCGCCCATGTCCCGTGCAGTGGGAATCGACCTCGGAACCACCAACTCCGTCGTGTCCGTACTGGAGGGTGGCGACCCGGTCGTCATCGCCAACGCCGAAGGCTCCCGGACCACCCCGTCCGTCGTCGCCTTCTCCAAGTCCGGAGAGGTCCTGGTCGGCGAGATCGCCAAGCGCCAGGCCGTCAACAACCCGGACCGCACCATCGCCTCCGTCAAGCGCCACATGGGCACTGACTGGAAGGTCGAGATGGACGGCAAGCAATACACGCCGCAGGAAATCTCCGCGCGTACCCTGATGAAGCTCAAGCACGACGCCGAGGATTACCTGGGCGAGAAGGTCACCGATGCGGTGATCACCGTGCCGGCGTACTTCAACGACGCCGAGCGCCAGGCCACCAAGGAAGCCGGCGAGATCGCCGGCCTGAACGTCTCGCGCATCATCAATGAGCCGACGGCGGCCGCGCTCGCCTACGGCCTGGACAAGGGCAAGGAAGACGAGCTCATCCTGGTCTTCGACCTCGGTGGCGGCACGTTCGACGTCTCCCTCCTGGAGGTGGGCAAGGACGAGGACGACTTCTCCACCATTCAGGTTCGCTCCACCGCCGGCGACAACCGCCTCGGCGGTGACGACTGGGACCAGCGGATCGTCGACTGGCTGCTGTCCCAGGCCAAGTCCAAGGGCGCCGACCTGTCCAAGGACAAGATCGCCCTGCAGCGCCTGAAGGAGGCCGCCGAGCAGGCCAAGAAGGAACTGTCCTCGGCTTCCTCGACGAACATCTCCCTGCAGTACCTCTCCGTCACGGCCGACGGTCCGGTGCACCTGGACGAGCACCTGTCCCGTGCCAAGTTCCAGGACATGACCTCGGACCTGCTGGAGCGCACTCGGAAGCCGTTCGAGGACGTCATCAAGGAAGCCGGCGTGTCCATCAAGGACATCGACCACGTGGTGCTCGTCGGCGGTTCGACTCGTATGCCCGCCGTGACCGAGCTCGTCACCGAGATGACCGGCGGCAAGGAGCCCAACAAGAGCGTCAACCCGGACGAGGTCGTCGCCGTCGGCGCCGCCCTGCAGGCCGGTGTGCTGTCCGGTGACCGCAAGGACGTGCTGCTGATCGACGTCACCCCGCTCTCCCTCGGCATCGAGACCAAGGGTGGCGTGATGACCAAGCTCATCGAACGGAACACCGCCATTCCGACCAAGCGGTCAGAGACCTTCACGACGGCGGAGGACAACCAGCCCTCGGTCTCCATCCAGGTCTTCCAGGGTGAGCGTGAGTTCACCCGGGACAACAAGCCGCTGGGCACCTTCGAGCTGACCGGCATTGCGCCGGCCCCGCGCGGCATGCCGCAGGTCGAGGTCACCTTCGACATCGACGCCAACGGCATCGTCCACGTCTCGGCCAAGGACAAGGGCACCGGCACCGAGCAGTCGATGACCATCACCGGCGGCACCTCGCTGTCCGATGAGGACATCGATCGCATGGTGAAGGACGCCGAAGCCCACGCCGCCGAGGACAAGGAACGCCGCGAGGCCGCTGATCGTCGCAACCAGGCCGAGCAGACCGCCTACTCCGTGGACAAGCTGCTCTCGGACAACGGCGACAAGCTGCCCGAGGACATCAAGACCGAGGTCCAGGCCGACGTCGACGCCCTCAAGGAGGCCCTGGAGAAGCAGGACAACGACGACGAGGTCAAGGCCGCCTACGACAAGCTGCAGGCGTCCCAGACCAAGATCGGTGAGGCCCTCTACGCCTCGCAGGCCGCCGACGCCGGTGCCGGTGCCGAGGGCGCTGCTGCCAGTGACGGCTCCGCCCAGGCTGAGGACGAGGACATCGTCGACGCCGAGGTCGTGGACGAGGACGAGGGCAACGAGGGCAACGAGGAGAACAAGGACGGCAAGTAAGCCGGCCGGTACTCCTCGAGTCCCTGCCCTGATTCTCATCTGACACCCGGGCCCGCCTGAGCACTGCGGGCCGCCGGGCCCGGTCGGGCCGGACCACGTACATCGATGCGCGGCCGGCCCGATCGGGGCTCCGGAGGAAAGGACACACACCATGGCGAACCACGGAAACGACGAAGAACGTGAGCACGAGGAGCCGGTGAGCTTCCAGGACAAGCGTCGGGTCGACCCGGAGACCGGGAAGGTCCGCGGGCCCGGCGCCGCAGCGGACTCCGGTTCCGGCGATGCTGACGGAGACGCGCTGTCACAAGCCCAGCGGATCCTCAACGACGCCGCCGGCGAGGTCGGCGACGAGGGCGCCAGCCCGGAGGAGACCGTGGTGGCCGGCAACGCCGGAGGAACACCGCCGGTCGACTCGGACACCGACGCGCAGAACGCCGACGCGCAGAACACCGCCGCGCAGAACAACGCCGGAGCCAGCGCTCGTGAAGAGGAACTGCGCAATGACCTGCTGCGGGTCCAAGCGGAGTTCGTGAACTACAAGCGCCGGGTGGACCGCGACCGGGACGTGGCCAAGGACAACGCCATCCAGTCGGTGCTGACGGCACTGCTTCCGGTGTTGGACGATCTGGATGCGGCTCGTGCGGCCGGAGATCTTCCGGAGGGGCCGGTCTCCTCGATCGCCACCAAGTTCGAAACGGTGCTGACCGGATTCGGCTTGGAGCGTCAGGACCAGGACACCCTGGCCGGCCAGGCGTTCGATCCGACTCACCATGAGGCCATGCTGCGCCAGCCCAACTCGGAGATCCCCGAGGGGCACATCGTGCAGGTCTTCCGCAGTGGCTACATCCGCGGGGAGCGCGTGCTGCGCGCCGCGCAGGTGATGGTCTCGGCGGGCGACGAAGGTGGCGACAGCAGCGGAGCCGAGCCGGCCGGAGGCGAAGCCGAGGCGTGAGCCCAAGCCGGCGGGCCGACGTCGTGACCCGCCGGCTGGTCGGCACGCCGATGGAATAACACTGGACCGTTCGACGGGGAAAGGAGGCACCATGGCCTCACAGGATTGGGTAGACAAGGATTTCTACGCCACGCTTGGTGTCTCCAAGGACGCCTCGGAAGCCGACATCAAGAAGGCGTACCGGACGCTGGCCCGGAAGTTCCACCCGGACCAGAACCCCGGCGACGACGCGGCCGAGAAGAGGTTCAAGGAGATCACCGAGGCGAACGCGGTGCTCTCGGACCCGGAACAGCGCCAGCAGTATGACGCGATTCGCTCGATGGGCTCGGGCGCCCGGTTCTCCGCACCGGGAGCTGGCTCCGGTGGTGCCGGAGGCGGCTTCGAGGACGTCTTCGGCGGGTTGTTCAACACCGGTGCCGGCCGCGGTGGAGCTCGGTCGGGATACTCGACCGGTGACATCCCGCCCGAATTCGCTGACCTGTTCGGTGGTTTCAGCGGTGGAGGCTTCGGTGGCCAGAGCGCCGGCGGCCGCGGAGGATTCGGTGGGTACGGCACTCCGACCAAGGGAGCCGACCGCACTGCTACCTCGACCATCTCCTTTGCGGGGGCGATGCGCGGCACCAGGATCTCGTTCCGGGACTCGGACGGCGAAGTCATTGATGTCCGGGTTCCCGCCGGAGTCAAGGACGGACAGAAGGTGCGGGCTCGCGGCAAGGGCTCGCCCGGCCCCGGCGGAGCGGGTGACCTGATCGTCACCGTCAAGGTCGAAGAGCATCCGTTCTTCCACCGGGACGGGAACAACCTGCGGATCGAGGTGCCCGTCACCTTTGACGAGGCAGTCCTCGGGGCGACCATCGAGGTGCCGACTCTGGAAGGACCGGTCAAGGTGAAGGTCCCGGCCGGCTCATCGTCCGGACGCGTGCTGCGCGTGAAGGGACGAGGCGTGAAGCCGTCCAAGGGATCCGCCGGCGATTTGTTGGTGGAGCTCCAGGTTGCGGTCCCGTCGACACTCTCCGATGAGGCCCGTGCTGCAGTCGAAGCCTATGCCGCCGCGACGGAGGGGCATCGCCCTCGAGCGGGGTTGGCGGATAAGGCACGGCTGTGACGACGTTCTGGGACGAACCGCTCTACGTCATCTCGGTCGCCGCCGAGCTGGCGGACATGCACCCGCAGACCCTGCGACAGTACGACCGCATGGGCCTGGTCGTCCCGCAGCGTCAGGGCGGGCGTCACCGCCGGTACTCCCGCCAAGACGTCGAGCGGCTGCGGATGATCCAGCAGCTCAGCCGTGAAGGGGTGTCACTGGAGGGCATCCGGCGGATCGTGGAGCTGCAGTATGAGGTCGATCGGCTGCGGGACACCGTGGCCGAGCTCGCCGCCCAGATTCAGGATTTCCAGGCCTATGCCCGGTATCCCCGCGTGTTCACGGCCGGCGCCGCCGGGGACGTGACCACCACCTTCGACGCCGGCCCGGACGGCACAGCGCAGCGCCCGTCGCCAGGCGGGACCAGAACAGCCCGGCAGCGGGCACGGCGTGCCGCGCGCTGGCTGCGGCGACCCGGCGTCATCGCCGCCGGCCCGAGTATCTCCGAACTCACGGCCGGGCCGGTCTCCGGATCGTCTGGCGCGTCAGCCGGATCGCCGGGAGCACTGCCGGGCGCACTGCCCGGTGGAGCCGGCTCGGGACCTCGGGCGCTGCTGTGGAAGTCACAGGACTGACACCGGATCGGGGCGTCCCGTTCCGTGACATCTGGACCTCCGCCGAACAGCGTGCCACCCGGGCCCGGCTGCGCGCAGACATGCGGCGTCGCCAGGGCCTGGGGGCACGGCAGAAGTCCGCCCTGGACGGGTTGGTGCATGCCCTGAGGCGCGAGTCGATGGATCGGTCCTTCCCGGAGAGAATCCTGCTGTCGTACGACCTCGGCAGCCGCTTCCGGTCGCCCGCGGCGATCGTGGCCGTGGGTGAGATCGACACCGCCACCCACGTCAGCTGGCAGGTTTCCGGCATGGGCATCTCCGTACACACCGCCATGTGGGGCTCCGTCAAGGAGGCGGCCCAGCTGTGGGCAGCGCAGAAGTCCGCCGGAGCGGAACACCCGTGTGTGATCTCCTGGCTCGGCTATCAGCCGCCCGGCCCCTGGGGCGTGCTCTCCAGCCGATCCGCCCTGCGCGGCGGCGCCCGGCTGGCCCTCCACCTCAACAGTTGGTTCGACCATTACGAACGGCTCAGAGCCGAAGACCGGTCGGGGCGGACACCGCCACGTCCTCACACTGCAGTGGAGGCGCACTCCTACGGCACCGTGGTGGCCGCTCGGGCCCTGCAGATCCTGCATCGGAGCTCGCCATCCCGGAGCATCGATGCTCTGGTCGTCTCCGGTGCGGTGGGCTTGCCCCGGGATCTGGCCGGCGACCCGGCCGCCCTCGGCATGAGCGAGGAGCGGATCTACACCGCCCTGGCGGACACCGATTACCTGTCCCGGCTCGCGCTGTGGTTCTCCGGCCGCCGACAGTGGACGCGGGCCACCGAACTCAAGACCACGGCCGACGAGGAGCGCAACCTGGCGGCCGCCGTCGGGCACAACACCTCTCGCTACCGCCCGGATGCCCGGCTCTTTCGCCGGGGGCGCGGCTACCGGGACCCCGGGACCGCCTCGCTGTATCGGATCGCGCGGGCGACCATCGGCCTACCGCCCTGATCCCTCCCCGCTTCGTCTGGCGGTCAAAAGTGCCCCAACACGCCCGGGAATCGGTGTGTGTCAACCTGTTTGGAGTCAGTGATCGGGTTG
>NZ_JBHTCV010000007.1:0-2833 GCF_042665635.1 Citricoccus sp. GCM10030269
CGCATGGTGGATGCCTTGGCAACAGGAGCCGATGAAGGACGTGGGAATCTGCGATAAGCCTGGGGGAGTCGATAACCAGACGTTGAGCCCAGGATGTCCGAATGGGGAAACCCCGCACGACGTGATCGTGTGACCGCCGGTTGAACACATAGGCCGGTCGGGGGGAACGCAGGGAAGTGAAACATCTCAGTACCTGCAGGAAGAGAAAACAAAATGTGATTCCGTGAGTAGTGGCGAGCGAAAGCGGATGGGGCTAAACCGTTCACGTGTGATACCCGGCAGGGGTTGCGTGTTCGGGGTTGTGGGCCCTTGCGTCCCAGGTCTGCCGGCCTGGGGTGGTGTGGTGCGGGCGTATAGGCGAACAGGTTTGGATGCCTGACCGTAGAGGGTGAGAGTCCCGTAGCTGTAATGCGTTCCGCCGCCTAGTGAGTGTGCCCGAGTAGCACGGGGCCCGAGAAATCCCGTGTGAATCTGCCAGGACCACCTGGTAAGCCTGAATACTACCTGTTGACCGATAGCGGATCAGTACCGTGAGGGAATGGTGAAAAGCACCCCGGGAGGGGAGTGAAATAGTACCTGAAACCATGTGCCTACAATCCGTCGGAGCCTGGGCCTCACTTGTGGGGTGATGGGTGACGGCGTGCCTTTTGAAGAATGAGCCTGCGAGTTAGTGCTGTGTCGCGAGGTTAACCCGTGTGGGGAAGCCGTAGCGAAAGCGAGTCCGAATAGGGCGGTTGAGTGGCACGGTCTAGACCCGAAGCGGAGTGATCTACCCATGGCCAGGTTGAAGCGCGTGTAAGAGCGCGTGGAGGACCGAACCCACTTCAGTTGAAAATGGAGGGGATGAGCTGTGGGTAGGGGTGAAAGGCCAATCAAACTCCGTGATAGCTGGTTCTCCCCGAAATGCATTTAGGTGCAGCGTCGCGTGTTTCTTCCCGGAGGTAGAGCTACTGGATGGCAGATGGGCCCTACAAGGTTACTGACGTCAGCCAAACTCCGAATGCCGGGAAGTCAGAGCGCGGCAGTGAGACTGTGGGGGATAAGCTTCATGGTCGAGAGGGAAACAGCCCAGACCACCGGTTAAGGCCCCTAAGCGTGTGCTAAGTGGGAAAGGATGTGGAGTTGCTGTGACAACCAGGAGGTTGGCTTAGAAGCAGCCACCCTTGAAAGAGTGCGTAATAGCTCACTGGTCAAGTGATTCCGCGCCGACAATGTAGCGGGGCTCAAGCACACCGCCGAAACCGTGGCATTCACACTTTGTGTGGATGGGTAGGGGAGCGTCGTGTACGAGGTGAAGCCATTGCGTGAGCGGTGGTGGATGGTGCACGAGTGAGAATGCAGGCATGAGTAGCGAAAGACGGGTGAGAAACCCGTCCGCCGGATGACCAAGGGTTCCAGGGTCAAGCTAATCTGCCCTGGGTAAGTCGGGACCTAAGGCGAGGCCGACAGGCGTAGTCGATGGACAACGGGTTGATATTCCCGTACCGGCGAAGGACCGCCCATGCTGGACCGGTGATACTAACCGCCCGAAGCTCTCTGGATCTCCTTTCGAGGAGACGTGAGAGTGGAGCGCGGGACCTGAACCGGCGAGGCAAACGCATTAACAGGTGTGACGCAGGAAGGTAGCCGGGCCAGGCAATGGAATCGACCTGGTCCAAGGGTGTAGGGTGTCCGGTTGGTAAATCCGCTGGGCGTGTGCCTGAGACCCGATAGGCCCCCACGAGGTGGGGGATCCGGTGATCCTATGCTGTCGAGAAAAGCATCGGCGTGAGGTTCTAGCCGCCCGTACCCCAAACCGACACAGGTGGTCAGGTAGAGAATACTAAGGCGATCGAGAGAATCATGGTTAAGGAACTCGGCAAAATGCCCCCGTAACTTCGGGAGAAGGGGGGCCCTGAGCTTGAAACCCACATGCTGGGTGGAGGGTGTATGGGCCGCAGAGACCAGGGGGAAGCGACTGTTTATCAAAAACACAGGTCCGTGCGAAGTCGCAAGACGATGTATACGGACTGACTCCTGCCCGGTGCTGGAAGGTTAAGAGGACCTGTTAGCCCCTTTTGGGGGCGAAGCGGAGAATTTAAGCCCCAGTAAACGGCGGTGGTAACTATAACCATCCTAAGGTAGCGAAATTCCTTGTCGGGTAAGTTCCGACCTGCACGAATGGAGTAACGACTTCCCCGCTGTCTCAACCATGAACTCGGCGAAATTGCATTACGAGTAAAGATGCTCGTTACGCGCAGAAGGACGGAAAGACCCCGAGACCTTTACTATAGTTTGGTATTGGTGTTCGGTGTGGCTTGTGTAGGATAGGTGGGAGACGTTGAAGCGGGCACGCCAGTGTTCGTGGAGTCATCGTTGAAATACCACTCTGGTCACTCTGGACATCTAACTTCGGCCCGTGATCCGGGTCAGGGACAGTGCCTGATGGGTAGTTTAACTGGGGCGGTTGCCTCCCAAAATGTAACGGAGGCGCCCAAAGGTTCCCTCAGCCTGGTTGGCAATCAGGTGTCGAGTGCAAGTGCACAAGGGGGCTTGACTGTGAGAGCGGCAGCTCGAGCAGGGACGAAAGTCGGGACTAGTGATCCGGCGGCCCGTTGTGGAACGGCCGTCGCTCAACGGATAAAAGGTACCTCGGGGATAACAGGCTGATCTTGCCCAAGAGTCCATATCGACGGCATGGTTTGGCACCTCGATGTCGGCTCGTCGCATCCTGGGGCTGGAGTAGGTCCCAAGGGTTGGGCTGTTCGCCCATTAAAGCGGTACGCGAGCTGGGTTCAGAACGTCGTGAGACAGTTCGGTCCCTATCCTCTGCGCGCGGAGGAAATTTGAGAAG
>NZ_JBHTCV010000008.1:0-812 GCF_042665635.1 Citricoccus sp. GCM10030269
GGCATCGGCTCAGGCAGTTGGAAAAGGACCTGGAGCTGAAACAGACGGAACTGGAGAAGATCCGGGACCAGAACGACAAGCTCCAAGCCACTAACGAGGCCCTGGGAAAAGCTATCGGGCTTATGCAGAAGTGGAGCGAGCATACGCCCGGCGAGACCCCGACTCCGAACGAGCAGCAGCACTGATCGAACACGAAGCCCAGCTGCTCGCGGAACTGACCGGCGCCGGGGCCCTATCTCATCGCCGGGCCCTGCAACAGATCGGTCTGGCCCGTTCGAGCTGGCACTATCGGACTCGGCCCCGCCCCAGGCTCCCGACTCCGGTGCCGCACACGGCCCGGGATCAGCCTCAGGCACTCAGTGATGACCAGCGGGTCCTGGTCAGCGAACGTGTCCTGGCGGCCTGGAAGGCCGGGGACTCAGTGGACCAGGCCTACGCTGCTGCTTGGGACGACGGGCTCTACGTCGGTTCCCGGCGTACCTGGTGGCGGATCGCAGCGACCATGGACCAACGTCAACGCCCGGCCGGGCCAGGGACCAGGCCCGACCAGGGCGGTGCCCGGCCGGCACCGGTGCTGCTGGCCACGGGGCCGAACCAGGTCTGGTCCTGGGACATCACCGATTTCAAGGGTCAGTACAGCGCTCAGGTGTTCAAGGTGTACTCGGTCATCGATATCTACTCGCGTCGGATCGTTGGCTTCCGGGTCGAAGACCGCGAGGCTGACCGGCTGGCCGTGGAGATGTTCACCGAGGCCTTCAACGCTGCCGGTACCACCCCGGAGTACGTGCACGCCGATAACGGGGCCGCGATGC
>NZ_JBHTCV010000009.1:0-5554 GCF_042665635.1 Citricoccus sp. GCM10030269
CCCCGTCCCCGCCCGGGGACACCCGGTGCACCGCACCGTAGCCCAGTGCATGACGCGCGGCAGCAGCAGACGGGAACTCCCCGGACCCCTGCTGCATCGATCGGACCAAAGCCACCAGCAACTCAGCGGTCCTGGCCCTGAGACGGAATGCCCCCAGCGCCGGCAAGCAGACCAGGGCGGCCTGAGCCGCGGAACTGGTCTCACACAGCATCAACTGATCCTCATGGGCCCGGGGCAGATCCGCCAGATACAGCACGTAATCCCAACCGCGCTCATCGCGGATTCCCTGAGCCTGTTGCATCAGCGGAATCTCACCCAGACGGGTGATCGGAAGCGTCGTCCGACTCACTTCCACCTCCCACGGCACCATCGCACCGGTCTCACCAGGCTCGTCCGATAGCTCCCGGGACACATCAGCAGCCACCGATCCGGCCACCATCTCCGGCACGCCCGGATCGGCCATCAACCCGATCGTCCTCATCCGTTCAGTCATGGCTCCATCATCGAGCATCCCGTCAAACCCAGGATCATTTCACCTGCCCAAGCCGTGTCACTACGAGGAAGCTCCTATGTCTGGTGGGGCTGGCCTCGGAGTGCACGCCGCTCCAGGGCGTAGCCGAGGGCTGTCAGTGTGAGCATCCCGGCGCTGGCGAAGCGTTCGTTGATCCACACGCCCTTGATCCGCAGGACCAGGTGCGGGAATTCGGCTTGCAGGCCCTGGGCGCCGGGGAAGACGAAGCCTGCGACCATGGAAGCCCAGAAAGCGGCCGGCACCCTGGCGCCCAGGGTGGTGTCCCGGTCCGGGCCCGTGCTCTGGCGGTCCAGCGCGTAGAGCGCTCCGACTCCCAAGAGGGCCCCGAGGGTGCCCCGGATGCGATCGTCGAGGACGTCGGCTTTAGGGTGGCCCGAGTAGTTGTTGCTCTTTCGGTCGACTCTGATGGTGGACAGGGTTGCTGGTCTGCAACAGCAGATCGGCAGCGGGCAGCTGTCGGATGCCCGCGCTCAGTGGGATGGACCCCACTGAAATACGACCACTAACGACCGTTTACGGTGCGCTGACTCGGGGCTTCCCCACCTTCGGTGGCTGGAACGTCTGCACGGTGGGATGCTGTGTGCATGTGCGGTAGATACGTGATGGCTAGGAGCACCGGTGAGCTGGTAGCGGCACTGGACATAGAGCACGTTGTGGGCGAGGATCTGCGGCCGAGCTGGAACGTCGCTCCGACGCAGAACGTCCGCATCGTCACCGGACGCGGCCCCGACGGCGCAGCCCCGGGGCGTCGTTTGGAGACGGCCCGCTGGGGACTGGTGCCGGTTTGGGCCAAATCACGCAGCGTCGGATCCCGCGCGATCAACGCTCGCTCGGAAACGGTGCTCGATAAGCCCACGTTCCGCTCTGCCGCCGTGAAGCGCCGCGCGCTCGTGCCGGCCGATGGATACTACGAATGGTCCGGCAAAGCAGGTCAGAAGACCGCCACGTACCTGCATGGCCAGGACGAGGAACCCCTGTCATTCGCTGGGCTGTACGAATTCTGGCGCGATCCCGCGGTCCCCGAGGGCGGAGACGGCGAGTGGTTGATGACCACGACGATCCTGACCCGGCCCGCCACCGACGCCTTGGGCCATATCCACGACCGGACGCCGGTGATCGTGCCGGCCGAGATGCGCGATGACTGGCTCGATCCAGACCAGACGGACAAAGCGCAGATTCGGCAGCTCATAGATGCCATTCCCGACCCGACGCTGGTCCCACGGCGCGTGAGACCAGCTGTAGGCAACGTTCGCAACAACGGACCCGACCTGATCGAGCCGACCGAGGCAGACGAGTGAAGGTAATAGCCTCGATCGAACCGGTGCCCGAGGGCGGGCACCGGACCGCACCATGTGCGGGAAATCTCCGTGGACGCAGATTCCTACCATTCCGGAACCGCTGAGCTGTTCGCCCAGGTCCCGGATGGGTGGCGGATGGTTAACCCGCCCCGCGGCGACTACTGACAACCGCTTTCAGACACCGGATCAGTCGACGGACCGGAACCGGCCCCGGGCGACCGTCTGCTGGTACTGGGGTCCTGCCCCGAACTGGCCTCGACAGGCGGCGGAGAGATGTACTGAACCCTCCCCGAACTGGGCCAGGGCGTCCTCGTAGAGCATGCTCATCTCCGGCTCGTTGCCTTCTTTGGCCCAGTGGGCCAGAACGTCCAAGATGATCCGGTTATCGCGCACGTCCTCCCAACGGGTCGGCCGGTAGGCCGGCGCGGGGGGCCGTGCACCGTCATCCTCCGGAGGGGCGACCACTCCCCCGCCGTGGCGAACGGACGATTGAAACTCGTCACCGAACCTCGGGCCGCTATTGGGGACGACCGGCGACTCGGGGCCGGGCGCTGCGGTGCCAGCCACCGCCAGGCCCTGGCCGTAGACGCCCGTTCCGGAACCACCACCACGCTTTGCCCATGCCATCCGTCGAGCGTAGTCCCGCCCACGGACGCGGTTTAGAGGGCCGCATCGTTATCGCCTTCCTTGGGCGTGGGTTGGGGATACCAGCGGACAGCGCCGTTGGCGGCCATGAGGGCTTGGGTGGCCTCGGACAGCGCGGACGCGGCTTGGCGGAGCCCGCTGGCGGCCGCCGCGGTGCCGGCGCCGGTCTCCCCGTCAGCACTCGGGTCCTGGCCTTGGTAGTGAGTGCCATCCCCTGCGGCGTCGTGCCAGGCGGCGACCTGCCGGCAGATCTGGGACAGGTGGTCGGTGGTGGCGTGAAGCTCGCCCAGCAGGGCGTAGGAGTCACTGGGGACGGCGATGGTGCGGGTGGAGTGCGCCAGGGTTCGGGCGGCGGCCTCCATCTCGGCGGCAATGTCGGTTTGGCGGTGTTCTTCGTTGATGCTCACCGGTGTTCCTCTCGTGCTGCGGCAGCGCCGCCCTGAGGTATCTCACGGGCCCCCACCGAGGGAAACGGCCGCCCGTCGTTGTACTTGGCTTCCAAACGTTCGACTTCGGCCATGACGGCCCGATTCACAAACTGCGATAGGTTCCGGTTCCCCTCGGTGGTCATCGTGTAGAGGATCGCCCCACGCACCCGGGCGGTGTCCTCGGGGTCCTGGTAGAACGAGACCTTGTGCGGGTACTTCTTGGCCGGCGCAGGGTGCTGGGCGTCCTCACTGGCGGGAACAGGTGCCGGGGCCGGGCTTGGGGCGGGGCTCTTGTCCCTGTCGAGCTGCCCGACCAGGGCGGATAGTTTCGTTCGTGCCATGGGTTCTCCTATCGCTGTCCGTTGGCCCAAAGACTCGTAAGCTCCAAGGCGACGTTCTTGTAGTCGTCGATTGCGTTGAGCGTCGCCCTGGTACGTGTGTACGTGGTGACCACCTCACCGGCCAATGGCGCGTCTGAGTGCGCGATGTAGTCGCGGATGACGCCCCGGAACCGTGGAAGCCCCATCTCGTCCAGCATCTCCACGGCCTCGTCCTTGCGCCTCACGCTCGCCAGGTCTCGCCGCACACGGCTGATCAGCACCCGATACGGCAGCCCGCGCGGCTCGATGAACTCCCGGATGGTGCGCAACGCCGGTTTGACGCTCAAGGTGGCCGGCTCAATCGGGAGGACGATGAAATCAGTGTTGTCCAGGACAGCGCCCAGCACATCACGGCCCTGGAGGCTCCCCGGAGTGTCGACCACGATTACGTCGTAGTCCGCTTGACTGAGCTGCGAAAGAACCTGGGGATCCTCTTCCGAGGCGAAGTCGAAGGGCACGGACTCTCCCCCGGCTTCGGCCCAGTCTGTGGCGTTCTGCTGAGGATCGACATCGACCACCAGGACGCGGGCGTGCTCGGCAAGCACCGCGGCAAGATTCATCGCGGTGGTGGTCTTGCCGACCCCGCCTTTCTGGCCGGCTACGGCGACGACGCGGGCGCTCACCGCGCCGCCTCATCTGATGTCTTGACGAGATGGCCCGCGAGGCTGGCGGACGCGAGGTGCGCACTGGCCTTAAGCAACTTCATGGGGGGTACCTCCAATAGTTCTGACAGTACTGTCAGAGTTGTCTACTACTGACAGTACTGTCAGCGGTGATAGTGGTCAACGCCTCGGGATCAGGCGGCGTCGTTGATGGCGGCGATACGGGCGATGTTGTCGGGCCGGAAGCCGGACCAGTGGTCTTGCCCGGTGTCGTCGTTCACGACGCAGACGGGGGCCTCCGTGTAGCCGAGTTCTCCGGTGACGTACTCGTGGGCGGCGGGGTTCTGAGTGATGTCGATCTCCTCGAAGGGCACGCCCTTCTTGGTCATGTCGGATTTGGTGAGGGTGCACCGGGAGCACGTCGGTCCGGTGCTGTAGACGGTCACGGTCAGCATTGCGGGTCCTAACTCTGTGAGGGGTGACAGTACTACCAGGGGTGTGATGCTTGATACCTCTAATAGTACTGTCACCGCTACCCGTTGGCAACGGTGACAGTACTATTAGGGGTGGCTAGGCGGCCTCGGTGTCTTCTTTGGCTTCGGTGATCGCCTCGGCCAGAGTGTGTGCGGCGCGCAGCACGCGGGCCGCGGTGTCCTTGATCGTCTCGGACTCTCCCTGGCTCCAGCCGGCCACGTAGCCGATGCTGTAGGCGGTGGTGTCGAGCCCCAGGATCCCGGCGACCACATAAGCCACTGATTCTGCCTCAGTCTCCTTGATGCCTCTGTGCTCGACATACTCGGCGGGGTCCTCGTCTGCGTGAAGGATGACGTGAGCGGCCTCGTGAAGTGCGGTCTTGGCAGCCTGGGCGGGGGAGAGGTCGACGTCCACCACAATGCGCCTGCTCCCGTCGGTGGTGGTGTAACCGTTGGCTTCGCCCGCGATGCCAACACGCTCGATGGTCCAGCCCTTGCCGGTGAGGTAGTCGGTCACGGCGTCGACAATGCCGAGCGGGTCGTCTCCGGTGAGCTTGTGGGCGATCGTGCTCGGGTCCTGGGCTTCGGGGTCGATGGGGTCGGTTTGGCTCATGTCGAACACGGAGACGGGGAAGAACCGCGTTCGCCGCTGCTCTTTCTCCTCTCCGGTGTTCTCGTCCTCGACGGTCTCGGTGACGTCCCGGCCGCCGAAGATGCGGATTCCGCGTTCCCCTTTGCGGACCTGGCGGCCGAGCTTCTGCCAGGTGCGGTATCCGGCAACGTGGCTCGCCTCGGGGCACTGTGCCAGGATCAGCAACAGGTTGTTGATGCTGTAGCGGTGGAATGACTGCGCGAAGTCGAGGAATCGGGTCCAGGCTTCCGATTCTCGCAGGGCCTCGACCTGCTGGGCGATTGAGGATTGCAGGGCCTCGGCTTCGGCGCGCCGCTGCTCGGGGCTCTTGCTGTTCTTGACCTTGCGAACCATGGTTTTACCTCCGGTGATAGTACTGTCAGGGGTGCTAGGTGAGGCGTTCGGTTGGCTGCCTCGTTCCTGATAAGCGGAGCAGTGCCGGCGGAAGGAGCGGAGTGCAACCCGTAGGGCGGCGGGGGAGAGAAGTTCGGCGCGAAAGAAGGGAGCGCAGCGACCGCGTGCCGAAGTTCTCGGGGGAGCCGGCGGCGTAGCCGCTTGCACGGAG
>NZ_JBHTCV010000010.1:0-2028 GCF_042665635.1 Citricoccus sp. GCM10030269
CATGGGTGGTCTGGTTTTCCGCTGGACTGATCTGTGTTGTTGCTTTTTGTTTTATACGGAGAGTTTGATCCTGGCTCAGGATGAACGCTGGCGGCGTGCTTAACACATGCAAGTCGAACGATGAAGCCCTGCTTGCAGGGTGGATTAGTGGCGAACGGGTGAGTAACACGTGAGTAACCTTCCCTTGACTCTGGGATAAGCCTGGGAAACCGGGTCTAATACCGGATACGACCTCTCATCGCATGGTGTGGAGGTGGAAAGATTTATCGGTCTTGGATGGACTCGCGGCCTATCAGCTGGTTGGTGGGGTAATGGCCTACCAAGGCGACGACGGGTAGCCGGCCTGAGAGGGTGACCGGCCACACTGGGACTGAGACACGGCCCAGACTCCTACGGGAGGCAGCAGTGGGGAATATTGCACAATGGGCGCAAGCCTGATGCAGCGACGCCGCGTGAGGGATGACGGCCTTCGGGTTGTAAACCTCTTTCAGTAGGGAAGAAGCCTTCGGGTGACGGTACCTGCAGAAGAAGCGCCGGCTAACTACGTGCCAGCAGCCGCGGTAATACGTAGGGCGCGAGCGTTATCCGGAATTATTGGGCGTAAAGAGCTCGTAGGCGGTTTGTCGCGTCTGCCGTGAAAGTCCGGGGCTTAACCCCGGATCTGCGGTGGGTACGGGCAGACTAGAGTGCAGTAGGGGAGACTGGAATTCCTGGTGTAGCGGTGAAATGCGCAGATATCAGGAGGAACACCGATGGCGAAGGCAGGTCTCTGGGCTGTTACTGACGCTGAGGAGCGAAAGCATGGGGAGCGAACAGGATTAGATACCCTGGTAGTCCATGCCGTAAACGTTGGGCACTAGGTGTGGGGGCCATTCCACGGTTTCCGCGCCGCAGCTAACGCATTAAGTGCCCCGCCTGGGGAGTACGGCCGCAAGGCTAAAACTCAAAGGAATTGACGGGGGCCCGCACAAGCGGCGGAGCATGCGGATTAATTCGATGCAACGCGAAGAACCTTACCAAGGCTTGACATGTTCCCGACCGGGCCAGAGATGGTCTTTCCCCTTTGGGGCGGGTTCACAGGTGGTGCATGGTTGTCGTCAGCTCGTGTCGTGAGATGTTGGGTTAAGTCCCGCAACGAGCGCAACCCTCGTTCCATGTTGCCAGCGGGTTATGCCGGGGACTCATGGGAGACTGCCGGGGTCAACTCGGAGGAAGGTGGGGACGACGTCAAATCATCATGCCCCTTATGTCTTGGGCTTCACGCATGCTACAATGGCCGGTACAATGGGTTGCGATACTGTGAGGTGGAGCTAATCCCAAAAAGCCGGTCTCAGTTCGGATTGGGGTCTGCAACTCGACCCCATGAAGTCGGAGTCGCTAGTAATCGCAGATCAGCAACGCTGCGGTGAATACGTTCCCGGGCCTT
Organism: Citricoccus sp. GCM10030269; assembly: GCF_042665635.1. Taxonomy (NCBI): domain Bacteria; kingdom Bacillati; phylum Actinomycetota; class Actinomycetes; order Micrococcales; family Micrococcaceae; genus Citricoccus; species Citricoccus sp. GCM10030269. Next base: position 1,427 of record NZ_JBHTCV010000010.1, read on the forward strand.
GTACACACCGCCCGTCAAGTCACGAAAGTCGGTAACACCCGAAGCCGGTGGCCCAACCCCCTTGTGGGGAGGGAGCTGTCGAAGGTGGGACTGGCGATTGGGACTAAGTCGTAACAAGGTAGCCGTACCGGAAGGTGCGGCTGGATCACCTCCTTTCTAAGGAGCCCCTCAACCAACGGCTGCCGGAACAGTGTTCTGGTGGTGGTGTTGGTTCAGGTGTAGTGCTCGTTTCGGCCCCGCGTGTGGGTCGGCGGGTTGCTCATGGGTGGAACATCAACGAATAGTGCCCTGGCCGTACCGGCTGGTGGTCGTAGTACCGCGTCTGGAATGGGCGTCTTGGGTGTTGCCCGGGATGTCGCGCCGGCGTGTGGAAGGACTGCTGGGTTTGGATGGGTTGGGGTGTTGGCACACTGTTGGGTCCTGGGACAACAGGACCGTAGAACAGACTCTCTCATTGGATTGTGGGGGTGTGTTCTGCTGGGCCGGTTGGTCTGGTTCTGGCCGTGCTGAGGCGTTCACCGTGGTGGTGGGTGTTGAGGTGTGGTGCGGATTGTTGTTTGGGAACTGCATAGTGGACGCGAGCATCTTATTTTTATTGCTGC
>NZ_JBHTCV010000011.1:0-45526 GCF_042665635.1 Citricoccus sp. GCM10030269
CTGCCGAGCGGGTGACCGTCTGCGCCCTCGCAGCTGCGTTCCCGGCAAAGCGGTGGAGTGGTACCGGGGCGTTGGCGGGCGGCGATGCCGGCCCGCTCCTCGGCCAGCTCGCGCCGAGCCGCGCGGTGATCGGCGCGGCCGTCGGCGCGGCGAGGGTAGGGGCCGTAGGCGTGGGTGCCGGTCTCGGGCAGCAAGGCAAGTTGCCCCTTGCCGGGACGGTTCCTGTGTGCTGTGCGCCGGGGCGCGTTCATCCAGGTTTCCTCGGCCTGCCACCAGGCCCATAATTCGCGTTCCAGGCTGTACCGCGCGGCTCGGTCCGCTAGGCGTCCGGTGACGCCTAAGGCATGGGCGGCCGCCGCCCGGTGGTCCTGAGCGGGTCTGTACCAACCGGTCCCGTCCTGCTTGAGTAGGCCAACTGACGACAGCCGGGCCAGGGTTCGGGCCATCTGCTCGGTGCTCGCTCCGGTGGCCTGGGCCAGCACAGCGAGGGGCTGGGGCTCGGTGTCGGTGCGGGCGTAGGTGTTCCCTGCGAAGTGTCCGAGACCGGGACCCATGGTGAACGCGTCGTGTGCGGCCGTCTGGGCGCGCGTGGTGAGCGAGGCCAGGAGGGTAGTTCTCTCTGCGGACCCGGCCCCTGCGGGGCGCGGGTCCGCTTGTGACCGACTATCGGTGGGAGAACTGTGGATAGTCGCTCGGGGGTCGGTGGTCCAGGCCGCGCCATGCGGACCGTCGGCGGCCCGGGACCGGCTGATCCACCCGTCCTCAGCTAGGCGCAGGAGGGACGTGCGGGCTGTTTCACGGCCCACCCCGGCCAGGAGGGCCAGCCGCCGGGTATCGGCCTCCACGCAGGCGCTGAGAGCCTGTAGCGAGAGGATGCACAGGGCGTCGAGGATGCGCCGGTCGGCCGGTCCTCCACCGCGGGTCCAGCGGCCGGCGGCCGCGTCGGCACGGTGCTGCACCTGACGGACGTGGGCGGCGATCGCGTCGGCGCGGGCATCGAATGTCGGGTCTTCGCCGATCTGGCGGTCGCTGCCGGCGACGTAGCTGACGGCCTTGTGCCACTGGCGACGAAGCAGCCGCGCGGCCTCGACGGGTCCGCGGGGATGGCGCTGCGCGCGGTCACGGTAGCTGCGGACGTGTTCAAGGCCGGGACTGGTGGGAACCAGGGCGGCGACGTCGGCATACCGCCACCGGGCGGAGGCTGCGCCGATCAAGACGCGCCACAGCACGGCGGAGGCGTCGCCAGCGGCGGCGTCCTCGCGCAGGGCAGCAGCGCTGGCGGTCGGCAGTTCGCGGCGCGGCCCGGGCAGATACGGGCGTGCGTGCTCATCCAGGGGCAGCGGCCGGCGTGGGTCGACGGGGTGCGGGGGCTCGGCGGTGTCGACGAGTCCGGCCAGCCGCTCCACGAGCGTGCGGACCCCGGCTGCGGTACCGGTCGGCTCGGTGAGGGCGTGCAGGTCTCCGCTGAGGACCGTGGAGCGGCCACCGTTGCGGTGGGGCGCTCCGGGCGGGCGCACACAGCCGGTGGCCGCGTTGGTCAGCGGGGAGAGGTCCAGGGTGGGGCACAGGTGGTGGGCTAGGCGGGCCAGCGTGGCCACCGTTTCCGCGTCGACGCCCTCGGCCAGCGCGGCCCAGACGTGCCGGCCGCCGGCCGGGCCGGACTGGCAGACGACCGGCGGTAGGCCGGCCTCGGTCAGGAGACCCGCGAGCAGAGCCGCGTCGCGCTCGGCCGCGGTCGTCGCGTCCGAGGTTTTGGCGTCGAGGTCGAAGCAGAGCAGGCGGAATCGGCCGTCAGTGCCGGCCAGGTAGACCGCCCAGGGCCGGTCCGGTTGTTCGCCGCTGACCTGGCGATGTCCGGTGTACTGGTTGAGGACCTGGCCGTAGGCGTCTACGGCGGCCAAGCGCACGCTCAAGCGCGGAGTGAGCGTCTGCGTGAGGGTCCAGGCGTCGAATGCAGCCGTGGCTGCTTCCTGAAAGTGGGTAGGTCTAGCTATAGTGGTCATCAGATCCTTTCCGACGTCTTGGCGGACGCGGAAGGTAGAGCCCGTGACCTGGGTTCCTTGTGCTGGATTGGGTCAGGGCGTGGATAGCTGAATATTTCTGTGGAAGGACCCCGTTGGCGCGGGGTCCTTCTTGTGTATTAGGCGGTCTTCTGCAAAGGCAGTTCCTCCTGCCCGGCGTGGCTTGCCGGGTCGTTGGTGTCTAGGAATTCACGGACGAGGCGCTCGATCAGGTCATTCCTGGTCTCACCGGTAGCGTCCTTCCACTCGCGGAGCTTGCGGTCGTAGGGAATGGGGATGCGAGCGGTGATGACTGCCCGTTCGCCCTTGGAAATCTGTGGCATGTCTGACTCCTCTCCGTGGGGACTGACGTGATCGAGACTACGGGGAAGCCTGAATCTGAATCCGCTCCGACACGCCGAGTGCTCCGGGACGGGTGCACTTAGTAGGTGTAGTCATGGATCTGGTTGTCCTCGGTGAACTCAAAGAAGTAGATGCGGGGCTGGGTTCCGTTCTCTTCGGGGATCTTCGTCCCACTGGGGGAGTCCCAGGTCCACGTGGCGATCACGGAGACACCGGTGTCGGTGAGTTCGGTGGCGGTGTTGAGTTCCACGGTCGGGACGGAGGTGGCGTTACGTTCGGCGGCTTCGAGCCATTCGGTGCCGGTGGCGGGCCGCTCCGGGGCGATGACCTGCGTCGCCCGGTCCTTGGTCATCAGGTGTCTGGCCCGTTGTTCTGCGTCGGTTCGGTTGAAGTCCTCGGCCGGCTTCCATGTGGTCATGATCCGTGCCGCTTTCAGCGCGATACGTTCGCGCTCGGTTGTGGCTGCCTCGGTGGCGGTTGCCGAACTGCTAGTGCTGGCCGTGGGTGAGGATACTGCGGCGGGGGCGGGAGCCAGGGCGGGGACGATGAGGGCGGCGGCCGCGGCCCCGACGGCTCCGGCGGTAACGAGGGTGCCGGTGACGGCTATCCACGGGCGTCTCATAGGGCGATTCCCTTCTGGGTGAGGATCGGGCGGGGGTCCACGGCGTGCTCCCGGCTAGGGACGTCGCCGGGAGCATCCGGAGTGGTGATCTGAAAGTGCAGGTGGATTCCGGAGGCGTTACCCGAGGCTCCTTCGGTGCATAGCGGAGTGCCGACGGCCACGATGTCCCCGGTTGCGACGCGGAGTGATCCGGGTGCGCAGTGGTGGAACTGGAAGTTGAGTTTCGGGTCATCGGTCATGGTGCCCAGGACGTAGGTGCCCATGTACTCGTGCCCGGGCATCGAGTCCCCGGCCGAGCGGACCACCATGTCGGTGGGGGCTACGACCGTGCCGCCTCCGGCGAGGTCGATTCCGGTGTGCATGGTCACGTACTCATTGCACTGGGGGACCCCGGCCGGGCAGGGGCGGCGGCCGAAAGGGCTGGTCACTCGGCTGCCGGGCAGCGGGTGGGTCCATTCGCCGGAACCCAGATCCCCGATGATTTCTCCGCCTACAGGGGCGCAATTGGTGGAGTAGTCCAGCTGAGCGGTCCGGGTGATCTTTTGCACGTAGTTGGTGGTCTCCTGGTAAGGGGGGATGCCCTCGTGGGAGAGGACGGCACCAGGGCCGGCGTTGTAGGCGGCCAGGATCAGTTCGGTTTTCTCCTGCTCGGATCCGCCCAGGTGCCCCACCTGCTCTTTCAGCGCGGCCATGTACCTGCCGAGGGCCGCAATGCCTGCGAGGGGATCGAGGGGGTCGGCCCCGTTGCCGTACTGCGCCCACGTGCCGGGCATGAACTGGGCGATACCGCGGGCACCGGCGGAGGAGCCGGCGTTTGGGTCCCACCCGGACTCAGCGTCGATCTGAGCGGCCACCAGAGCGGCCGGCACTCCGGCCTCCTGCGCGGCCTGCTCCACGGCCTCGCGGTACTGCTCCGGTATGCCGCCGGTGTTTCCCCCTGCGGGGGCGCACCCGGCCTGGGCCGGCTGGGCCCCGGTGTTCAATGTCATCAGGAGAACGGGAATGACCACCACCAGCCCAAGGACGAACGCGACCGCGGCCCCGACGCCGTAGAGGGCCCGTGAGTCACCCATCAGCGGTGTCCCTAGAACCCGCGGGCCACGGCGGCAGCAGCCGCCAACCAGGCGCGTTGGGTGGCCGGGCGCAGTGCCTCGTAATGGATGGTGCCACGCACCAACGCCGGGTCGTGGGGAACCCGGACGACACAGCGCACCAGCGGGGCGAAGCCCTCAGCGATCCGGGATGCCTCCTGGCGGGCGCGTTTGAGGGCCTCGCCGCCGAGACCGCGGGCGGCGTCGGTGGATTCGGAGACGATGACCACGGCGTTGCGGGCCAGCTCGGCATCGTGCCCGCCGCGCGATTCGAGCGTCTGCAACGTGAGACGGGCGGCCTCGGCCCGGTCCTCCATGGCGGTGACCGGGACGACGAGTTGGTCGGTGTGGTCGATCATCCGGCGCCAGTTGGCCGATCGGGCGGTGTTGCCCGAGTCCATGACGATCATCCGGTAGAAGCGGTTGGCCACCTGGTGGGCGATGTCCACCTCTTCGGCGGTGACCTCATGGTCGCCTTCGTCGTTTTCATCGGAGCGGAGCACGTCGAACTTGTCGGCGGGCTGGTGGTGGACGAAGTGGGCGAGGTCGGCTGTGCTCGTCTCGGGGGAGAGCAGACGGTCGGAGGAGTCCACGAGGTCGAGTACGGAGGCGTTGTGCGGGCCCTGCTCGGTGCGCCAGCCCAGCGTGCCTTGGGATTCGTTGTTGTCCCAGGCGAGAACGGGTCCGCCGCCGTAGCGGGCGAGCACGGCCGAGAGCAGCACGACGGTGGGCGTTTTGTTGGCCCCGCCTTTGCGGTTGACCACGGCCACGGTGCGGGGCCCGGGCCAGTGCCGGGACACGATCTGTTCGTCGGCGCGTTCGGCCTGTTCCGCGGCCGAGGGCGGGATGTTCAGGCCCAGCCGGTTCATGACGGCCCGCCACCCGCGGGACGCCGGTGCGGACGGCTGATCTGGCACGAGAAAGGTTGTCTCGCGCAGGCTGCGCCTGGTTGGGTCGGGCGCCACAGCTGCCGGGGTACCCGGTCGCGTGGGTCCTCCTGTTTGCGTGGGGCCAGCGGAGGAGGCAAGTCCGGCCGTCAGGGGATTGGGGCGTTTGGTCTGGTAGGGCTGGGCGTCTTCACTCCCGGGGTCGCTCGAGTTCGGTCCGGTGGCGGCCCTGGCCGGCGCGGGCTCGGCCTCTGGAGCTGGCGGTTCAGCCGGGGCCTCGTCGAGCGGCTGGACGGTGCCGGTGGGGTCCACCCTCAGCCAGGTTGGGGGCATGTCGTCCGTTTGGACGGTGAGTTCGGTGCCGTCGCGGCGGGCGCGACGGATGAGGTGCTCGAGCACCGTTTCGATGATCTCTCCGCCGGCTGGGCAGGTGACTTCCGTGGGCGGCTCGGTGTCGGTGTGGAGCACGGCGCGGGTCGGCGAAGCCATTTCGATGCGGATCATCATCTCTCCTCGGGGTTGGTCTTCTCGGCCCGGTACAGAACGGTGGTGTCGAGGGTGTCGGCGACGACGTAGGCGCCGTCCCCGGTTATCAGGTCGGGGGCGGGATCGTCCTCGGCGAAGGTGTCCCACGGCTCGGGTCGGGACTTGAGTGATGCCAGGTCGAGCCCGGCAGGGTTTTCGCGGCCAGCCAGCCCGTAAGCGGTGGCGTTGTGGATGGTGCTGGTTTCAAAGCTCTCCAGCGGGCGTAGCACGGGATCTGGGCCCCAGCTGAGGGAAACGGAGTCGAAAGCTGCGGCCCGGCCTTGCTCATCGACGATGGGCCGCTCCTGCTGGTCAGGTGCCCGGGAGACTTCCGCCGTGGCGCGCGTGGTGCCGTCCTTGACGTTGATGATCGACATCATCGTTTCGCCGGCCTCTGAATCCCAGGCCAGTAGGGCGTGGTCGTTGTCGAGCATCCAGGACCGGTCCGGGGCCCCGGCTGTCCCAGCGGGGGCAGAGTAGGACGCCCGGCCGGCCACGATGCCGTCGTCGTTGACCGTGTACAGCGTCGCATCAGAGGCGGTGATGATCTGGTTCTGTCCAGTCACGGTCACCGCACGAGTGCCGGCGGGGATCACGACGTGGCGCAGACGGTGTCCTGTCTGGGGGACGCCCACGATCCAGTCGCCCAGGTCCACGAAGGGCCGTTCCCCACGGATTTCGGCGCGCCAGTCCTGCTCCAAGGTGATGGTGGTGGAGGTGACGGTGGTGCCGTCCTGTGGTGTGCGCAGATCCCAGACGCGCAGCTGGTTCCCGCTGAGGCTGACCAGGGACGGTTGGCCGGCCCAGTCGGTGTGGACGGTGGCGGCGAGGTCGTCGGGGGCGTCATTGCCGCGCCAGGCGACCTGACCCGTTTCCGGGTTCCGGGCGGTCAGGGTGCCGCCCGGTGCAGTGGACAGGATGTGGCCGGTGTCGAGCGCGGCCACATCGGAGTCTTCATCCACGGGGACGGACCACGCCGAGCGCAAGGCGAAGGGAGAGGGCAGAGCGATGGGAATTTGCCGGTCGGCTCCGGGGACGACCCATTGCTCCTCGGTGTCCTCTCCGAGGGCGGACAGACCGATGGCTGTGCCCACGCCAAGGAAGCTCACCGCACACAGCGCGACGGCGCCGATGACCAGGGGGCGACGGATTCGGGCGGACTTGGTTGTGGCGGGGGCCTCAGTGACGGTGGTGTCGTAGACGTCCCCGTCGGCGGTGACCACCATGTCCCACGCTTCACCAGTCGGGGTGAGGACCCGTACCCGGACAGCTTCTAGGGCGCGCTTTTGCACGTCTCGGACCACAGCGTCGATCGCCGCCTCGCGGTAGTCACCACCAGGGGCGGCCTCGATCGGAACGCCGTTGAGCTCGGTCCGCTCGGATGCCTCGTCCATCCATAGCGTCAGGACCGGGAAAGCCGGCACTGCCTCGACGTCAAAATCCTCTTCTTCGCGCATGTACCCTCCCCCCGGATAGGCGATTGTTACCGAATCAGTCGTTGATCTCGTCGGCTTGCAACAACCACTCGCGGAAATGACTACGTTGAACCCGACGCAGCCGTGGTCCCACCGAGATCACCGTCAATCCCTGTTCCTTGATCCAACGCAGCACCGTCCCCTGGCTCACGCGCATCAGCTCGGCCACCTCGTCGGTGGTCAGCAGGTCCGGCTGACCTTCAAGCAAGGAATCGACAGCTTCGGGACTGTTCATAATCACGCTCCATAGTCTCTCCACACCCAGTTACGCCCGTCAAGCGCAAATACCCCAACGTGCGCAATTGGCCGTATTGACGCATTGGGTCGTAAGTGCTTATGTTGGCTTTATTGGCCGTACACATGCTAAGGGGATGAGCAGACGTGGCCCAACGAACGAACCCATTTATTGCCGCGCCCGAGCCCAGCGCTGACTCGGAGCAGGGCTTGGATGATGAGGGCTTCGGTCAGGCAGATATTCACTACGGGCCACAGTCACCTTCTGAGGTCACCGTGGCCACCGACCCGAAGGTCACTGCGTGGCCGCGATCTACGGTGACGGACTTCCGGGCGGTGACCGTTTTCGGTCTGCACGGCGGGGCCGGCACGACCACCGTATCTTCACTGTTCGGTTCCGATGCTCTCGATGCCGGTACTGGCTGGCCAGTCGCCGGCGGGTGGACTCGGCCGCTTCCGACCCTGGACGTTCTGGCCGTAGCCCGCACCCACTACGCAGGCCTCGTAGCAGCTGAGGATTTCACGAACCAGTGGGGTGCCGGATTGCTCGCAGATTCACGGCTCCTGGGCTTGGTCCTAGTCGATGACGGACCGACCCTGACGGACGGACAGAAGAAAACCATCAAAAGACTCCTACGCAAGGTTCCCCGCGGCGTGCGTTTGCCATGGGTTGAGTCCTGGCGACATCTGCCGCCGGACCCGGACCGGCTACCGCGCAGGCTGAGCAAGACGATCCACGCATTTCGCACCCACCGATAAGGAGAACCAACCATGCTGATGGAGCTGATGACCACGGCGGCCAACGTCTACGGCGTCATTCCCAACCCCCAGCCGGAACAACCCCCCGGAACCGAGGGGATCATGACGCTGCTGAACTGGGTCAGCTGGATCGTGATCATCCTCGGGGTTGTCGGGTTCCTGGCCTCGGCCGGCAGCCTCGTCTTCGCAGCCTTCACCGGCCGGGAAATCCAGGGCATCAAAGGCTTAGCGATCGCCATCATCGTTTGCATGCTGGCGGTCGGATCCGGCGCCATTATGCGCGTCTTCGTCTGACCGGCGCGAGGATAAACAGCAAAGGGGGCCACCATGGCCAAGAACAAGGACACCGACTCCGGCCAGGGCGCCGTCAGTCTCGGGTGGTGGATCTCCGGTGGACTGCTGGTGGTCCTGGTCGTGGCGGTTGTGGTTGGGGTCATCATCTGGCCGCGCGACACCGCACCGGAACCCGGAGCGACCGCGCCCGCGCCATCCCAGGACGCTACCGCTACGCCGACCCAACGCACACCAGTGTCCGGAGCCCCGTGCGAGACGGCCAATCCAGACCAGTCCTTCCCCACCGAAGCGCCGGAAACGACCTGGGCGACACACCCCTACGAGATCCTGATGCCAGTGTCCGAGAAGTACGGTCCCAGCAACCGAGACGGCAACCTGTGGTCCTGCTTCGAACGCTCACCCACTGGGGCCGTCTTCGCCGGCCCCAACCTCCTCACCGCCATCTCAATGGGAGAAGCCGACGCAGCAATCCCGGGGCCCGGCCGAGACGAAGCCATGGCACTCTACGAGGAAGCAGACGACGACTTCGAGCGACCGGTGGTTGAGGGGTTTCGGATCCTCGCCGCTGATGAAAACTCGGCGACGATTGATTACTGGATGACGGGGCAAGGCCAGACGGCTTCATACGGCCTGGATCTGGTTTGGGATGACGACGCGGGGGACTGGAAGCTCAACTTCGAAACCCCAGGTGAACATCCTCGTGTAGCGCTCCTCGAGGACACAGCCCCCTACGTGCGCTGGCGATAGGCGACAACGACATGGCTGGATGCGAACCGTGGGATATCGGATGTGTTGCGGGCGATGCCGCGAATTCGATGTTCGGGGGGATGGTGGAGGGGCTCTACGACGGTGCCGTGGAGCTGGCGAAGATCATTGGTACGTGGTGGATGGAAGTGCCGCCCCCGAACTTGGATTCGCCTGGACTGGCTCTGCTACAGCAGGATCTGCGTTTCTTCGTGTGGGTGTTCGCCGTAATCGGGTTCTTCTTCGGCCTGATTCGCTTACTGATGGATGAGGACGTCCGCTCTGGTTTGGTCGGCTTGGGCAAGCCCATCCTCAATCTCATTTTGGCCACCGGTGTCTACATGGTCGCCGTGCCGATGCTGCTCGATGCCGGCGACGCCACGTCCCGGTGGCTCCTCGATCGTGCAACCGAGGGCAACGCCTCGTTCGACGCCCTGGTTCCCCCGACCTCCTCACTGGCCGGTAATTACGGGGTGGCGTTCGTGATCTATCTGCTGATGCTGCTCGGCTCGGTCGTGAACTTCATGTTCATGATCTTCCGGAATCTGATGCTCCTGATCCTCATGGCCTTCATCGCCGTGGTGGCCGCCGCTTCCGGCACCGAATCCGGAAACCAGGCGTGGCGCAAGGCCAACGCTTGGCTGGTCGCGCTGCTGCTGTTCAAACCAGTCGCTGCCGGAATCTACGCCCTTGGCTTCCGCATGATGGTGGACGACTCCGATCTGTCCCGGACCTCGGATCTGGGCGCCGGCCTGGTGTCGGCCCTGACCGGTCTGCTCATCCTTCTGCTGGCCTGCCTGGCTCTGCCCATGCTGGTCAAGTTCGTCAGCCCGGCCGCTGCGGCCGGCTCCGGTGCCTTTTCCGGCGGGGCGGCCCTGGCCGGCGCCGCGGGGGTCGCGGCTGGGGCCGCGGTACTGGCTACGGGAGTCGGGGCGGGAGCTGCGGCAGGCGGAGTGCGGGCCGGCTCGGCCGCCGGTGCTGCTGCCTCTCAGTCTTCCGGCGGCGGTGGTGGCGCCTCTGGTGGGGGTACTGCCTCGGGCGGTGCCAGTGGTGGCGAATCGGGGAGTGCAACCGCGGGGGGCTCGGAACTGACTTCGGGCGCTACGGGCGGCTCGGCCGCATCCGGGTCCAGTGGTTCTGGATCGGGTGATTCCGGGTCGGGTGGTTCTGGGTCCGGCGGGAGCGAGGTTGGTGCATCCGGCGGGGCCGGCGGTGCTGGCCAGGGCTCGGAATCCTCCGAAGGACAGTTTCAGTCCGGGGCGGCCACCGGAGCCGAGGGCGGCAAGTCCGGGCAGGACTCGGGGCACTCTGGGGGTCGGCGGAGCTGGGCTGAGGCCGCAAATCGCGTGTCGTCCTCGGCGCAGAGCGCCAACCAGGCGGCGCAAGGGGCGCGCGTGGATCGCGCCATGGACGAGGACGGAGAACAGTCGTGAGTTCAGCAGACGAGGTTCGCATCGAACCACAGGTGTTCGGAAATCTCTCGGTTCCGCGTCGGTCTGGGCTGGGCGGGTTGTCCATGGGCGTCAGCGCCGCACTAATCCCGGTCGTGCTGCTGGGCATCCTGTTCCTGGCCACGGGCCGGTGGCTGCTGGCCGGTGCCCTGGTGTTGGCCGCCGCGGTCGCCGTGCTGCTACTGGTGGCCACCAAACGGCAGGGACGCAGTATCTACGGAAGGACCATGTTGAGACTTTCTCAGCGCGTCAAGGAAAAAAGCGGGCGGGATCTATATCTGGCCGGCCCCACGGGCAAGGGCACCCCGGACGGGGCCACCCGGCTGCCCGGTTTGATGGCCAAGTCCGAACTATCCGAGTTCACCGACTCCTACGGCAACCCCTTCGGCTTGATCCGCCTCTCCGGGGCCGGTGTTCACAACTACTCTGTGGTCATCGAGACCCACCCGGACGGGGATTCCCTCGTCGATCGGGAGCAGATCGACCACCGCGTGGCGGTGTGGGGGTCTTGGTTGACTCAGCGCGGCCTGGACGAGGGCATCCGCGGGGCCTCGGTGACCATCGAGTCTTCCCCGGACTCGGGGCTGCGCTTGGCCGGGCTTCTGGAGGCCAATCGGCAGTCCGACAGCCCGGACTATGCCCGGGCGGTGACCGAACAGATCGGGGAAACCTACCAAGGTGGGGCACCACAGCTGGTCGCGCGGGTGACGGTCACCTTTGACGGCCGGCGACTCGACGGCAGGACCGGCGACCGGGGCTTCGAGGACATGGCCGAGGAGATCAGCACCCGCCTGCCAGCGATTGTCGGCGGCCTCGCCGGAACCGGGGCGGGCTCGGTCAAGGCGTGCACCGCCCAACAGATCATCGACTTCACCCGCGTGGCCTACGACCCGACGGTCGCCTCCCTCGTGGAGGAAATGCAGGCCCAAGGCGGTACCGGGTTGGGCTGGCAGGACGCGGGCCCGTCGTTCGCCCGCGACGCTTTCGAGCACTACCGCCACGACCGGGCGGTCTCGAAGTCCTGGACGATGTACGAGGGCCCGGCCGGCCATTTCACGTCCACGTCCCTGCGCCGGGTGCTGGAGCCGTCCCCGGAGTTGCTGCGCAAACGGGTGACCCTGCTGTACCGGCCGATTCCGGCCGACCGGACCACGGCCATGGTCCAACAGGAGCAGAATGACGCGGCCTTCGCCGGGTCCCAGACGCGCCGGAACGCCCGGGCGGCACTGCGCCAGGCCGCGGCCGCGAAAACCGCACAGGAGGAAGCCCAGGGTGCAGGACTGACCCGATTCGGTCTGGTTATCACGATCAGCGCAGCCACCGAGGAGGACCTACGGCCCTGGAACAAACGCATCCCAGGGCTCGTGGCACCGGCGCGACTGCGCCTGCGCCCCGCCCTGGCCAACCAGGCTGTGACCTTCCAAGCCGGCCTGCCGCTGGGCTTGGTCCTGCCGGACCACATGCTGGTCCCCGACTCCGTGAGGGAGTTCTTCTGATGACCGACACTCAACCCTCGCTCACCCTGAGCAAGAAAGACCTCTCCCGGCTGAGGAAGCAGGAAAAAAAGGCCCAGCGTGAGCAGCGCCGGGCCTCCGCGAGCATCGCGCAGCGGTGGCGGGAGCAGCGCAAGGCATCCCGGTCCCGCCCCGGCCCTCGGGGATGGAACCGTGGCGCCGGGGGTCCGGTCGACGTCATTGAGGCCCCGTTCGAGATCCAAGGGACCACGGTCCAAGTCTGCGGTTTCTACCCGTTCTCGGCAGGCGCCGGCCTGCCGGTAATCGGCTCCCCACTGGGCTACCACCTGCGCCGCCGATCGCTCGTGTGCGCGGACCCGGTGTCATGGTTCCGCGCCGGAATCATCTCCAACCCCTCCGCGTTCGTCCTCGGACAGCCCGGCCTCGGCAAGACCTCCATGGTTCACCGGTGGATCACCGTTCTCGCGGACTGGGGCGTCATTCCGATGGTGCTGGCCGACTCCCGCCCGGACTACGTGCACACGATCCGGGACCTCGGCGGGCAGGTCATCCGGTTCTCGCCCGGCCAAGGCCACCTCAACCCCATGGATCTCGGGCCGATCGTGGGCCGGCTGGCCGGAATCCGCGATGAGAACGAGCGGACCAAGGCGCTAGAGGAAATGGCCTCGCGCCGCCGCTCGCTGATCGTCGGCGTGGTGGGGATGATGCTCGGCCGCGAACTCAAACCCCATGAACGCTCCGTGATCGCCACCTCGCTAGCCACCCTGGACCCGGACCTGACCGATCCGCCCCTGCTCGGGGACGTCATCGACCACATCACCGCCCGCCCCGATTCACTACGGTCCGTGACCCTGACCCACAACAACACCGACGAATACGACGCCCGGGTCCGCGAACTGCTGGACGCGCTAATCTCCCTGGGCCCGTCGGGCATGTACGGAGACATGTTCTCCCGGCCCACCTCCGAACACATCGAGGTCGGCCGGCCCGCGGTGTTCGACATCTCCGGGGTCAACGAGAACGACCACGTTCTCATAGCGGCCGTGCAGTCCCTGTGCTGGAATCTGGGCTCCGCCACTGTCTCGGCCGAGGCTTACCTCGCCGCCGACGAGGGGCGACGACGCCGCACCTACCTGCTGGTCATGGACGAGCTGTGGCGGGTCCTGCGGGCCTCGCCCGACATGGTGCACTTCATCGACGCCATCACCCGATTGAACCGCGGGCGGATGATGGCCCAGGTGATGGTCACCCACACCATGAACGACCTCAAACTCTCGGAGGCCCACCTGACGGCCACAGCGTGGGGGTTCGTCGAACGCTCTGCGATGGTCTTCCTCGGCGGGCTGGCCGAGGGCGAGATGGGCAACCTGCGGGAGGTATTCAACCTCTCCCGCGCCGAGGTCTCCCAACTCTCCGACTGGATCGCTGAGGCGTCCGTCGACGCCTGGACCGGCAAAGCCGGGATGCGGCCCGGCGCCGGGAATTTCCTGCTCAAAACCGGCAAGGACGCCGGCGTGCCCCTGCATGTGCAGCTCACCGAGTTGGAAATGGCCGACACCGACACCAACCGCGATTGGGACATGCTCACATGATCGTCAACGACCCCCGCCCCGGCCGGCGCAGCCAACCGGCCTCCAGCGAGACCGGTTGGATTCTGGCCGCGGGGCTGCTCACACTGCTGGTCGGCGCCACGGTGTTGTGGGCCGCCGGGGCCTATCTCGACCCCGTTACCCGCGGACACACGTCCGCGGGACCGGTGGAACTGCTGCTGGGCCAGGCCACCGGGAGCATCCCGATCGGCCGAATGCAGGTGGCCGTCTTCGTCGCCGGGGTGGTGGTGTTGCTGTTGGTGGCTGCTGCCCTCGCTCTCGTGGCGACAGGCAAGAAAAGGAACAGCACCCGCATCGACCACTTGGCGTCCAAGATGACCAAGGCCAAGGAGTTCAAGGCACTGACCGCGGACAGGGCCGCCCAGGACGCCGAACGGCTCCACGCGGCCCAGGCCGGTCCCGGGGTGCCGTTGGCCAAACTGGTGAACAACGGCCAACGCCTGTTCGCGTCCTGGGAATGGGTGCAGATCTGGCTCATGGGTCCGCGGGCCGGCAAAACCACGTCCGTGTGTGTACCCCAGATCCTGGAGACCAAGGGCCCGGTCGTGGCGACCTCGAACAAGCGCGACCTGGTGGACATGACCCGCGGGCCGCGGGCACGTACCGGGGTGGTGTGGGTCCACGACGTCCAGGGCATCATCGGCGAAGAGCCCACCTGGTGGTGGAACCCGCTGTCCTTCGTCACCAGCATGGAGCGGGCCGAAATGCTCGCAGATATTTTCGTTTCCTCAGCCACGAGTGCCGGAGCCAGCCAGGACGCCTACTTCGAGTCCGACGGCCGCCGGCTGCTGTCGATGATGTTCTACGCCGCCGCGGTGGCCAGCCGTCCCATCACGGACGTGTTCACCTGGGCCCAGGACCCCGACGACAAGACGCCCCGGAACCTGCTCCTGGAGCACGGCCAGGGCGCGGTGGCGGCCTCGCTGGGAAAGATCCAGCAGCTCACCCCCAAGCAGCGTGACGGCGTGTACGGGACCATGCGGCCATGGGTCAACGTGCTCTCCTACGACCGGGTAGTCCCCTGGGTCCGGGACACCGGGCAGCTGGGACGGGCTGAATTCGACCCCAAGCGGTTCGCCACCTCCACCGACACGCTGTACCTGATCTCCAAGGAAGGCGCCGGTTCCACCCGCGCCATCGCCGGCGCCCTCGCCGTGGCGGTGCTCACCGAGGCCGAAGAGATCGCCGCCGTTCAGCCGGCCGGCCGCCTGTCCCCGCCGATGACCGGAGTGCTCGACGAGGTGGCCAACGTCGTGCGGTGGCGCCAACTGCCCGAGGTGTACTCTCACTACGGTTCCCGCGGAATCGTGCTGTCCTCGTTCTTCCAAGGCTGGGACCAGGGACTGGAAGCCTTCGGGGAGAAGGGCATGAAGAAACTCTGGTCTGCCGCCAACATCCGGGTCGCCGGATCCGGGCTCTCCGACAGTGCGTTTCTGCCGTTCCTGTCCCAACTCATCGGGGACCACGACGTCATCCGGCGTACCTCGTCGATGCAGAAGGGCGGCCGCTCGGTGTCCACCGCAATCCAGCGCGAACGCCTCCTGGACGTCAACGACCTCGCAGCACTGCCCCGCGGCCGCGCGGTGCTGTCCACCTCCGGGTTGCCCCCGGCCCTGGTCGAGCTCCAGCACTACTCCACCCACCCCTACGGCAATGACGTAGACGCCTCAAAGGACCACTACGAGACGTGGGCCGGGGAAGCTGGGAGCAAGGCTTGAGAACTCACGTACTTCGCCGGAATACCCGCGGAGTACGACCGTGGAACCATCCTGGTTACTGATCGAGGCGTAAGGTCCCTCGAATGACGTCATTGAGGCCCGCAGCCGTTACTCGCCAGTCGAACAGCCTGGGAGTCTCGTTACCGTAAGTCCAGATGCCAATCTTCTCCTCACTATCGCGGCGTCTTGCAGGAGGCAAGTGGTCCAGGTGCCAAACCATCTCCAGGTGGTCCCCGTCCTCTATCACCTCGATGAGATCGTCACGGTTGCCGCGGACGGGTGCCATCACCCCGATATCAAGGGACGCCCAATCACGAGGCAGCCGAGCGGCCTGTTCCACTTGCCAATCGGGATCGTCATCGGCCACGAGAGCTCGAACTCCAGGCGGCAACTGCAGCACGACCTGGACGTTCTGCAGGTCTCTCGTGCCCACATTCTTGACGGACAAACTCCCCTGGTGCGCACGGCTCGAATGCACAGCCAGGGCATCAAGCACTTCCTCCGACGGATTCGAACTGATGCTGTGCTTCCACTCGCCGATTTCACGCCGATACTCCTCCGCTGAGCGGCCGTCACGCCGGATAAAATCGTTCACGGCCGGGGAAAACGTGTGGCTTTCAGCCCACGATGCTATTACCCGCTTTGCGATGCTGAGATCCACAAACTGCATTCGCGCCGCGCAACTGACTTCCAAACTCGCGTCAGGTGCACTCTTGGCACGCTGGTCGAGTCGGCCCTGTTCGATTGCCGTGGCTTTCCTAGTCTTGGCATCAGTGCGTATAAAGACGTCCCCGTCCTGGACTCCTTCGCCCTTCGAGTAGGCACGGTAGATCGGATCCCCCTGTTTGGGTGGCTCAACGGTGACGGCCATGAGCGTGTATTCCTCGTACCTGACCCACTGGTAGTCCCACCGCGGCTTCTCTGATCCGAAGTACTCCAAGACTGAATCGCTCCAGTTGGCGGAGTCCACCTGCTCAACTCCCACCAAGTCCCCTTGCTTACTAACGCCGACGAGCAAAAGAGCGGAACCGCCGAAGGCCCGGGCCGCGTCGGCCACAGGGCGGTTGGCTGCGCCAAGGATGAACTTCGCCATCTTGGCCGCTGCAACTTTGATGCTGCCGGGGAGGCCAATGTCCTGCTTCAGCTCCAAGAAGTGGTTCTCAACCTTGTCCCCCTGATCAAGGCAGTGCTCGATCAAAGCGTGCCAACCACGCCTCCCAGAAGGTATTTGACTGAATTCCACAGTGTCCCCTTTCGGTCCTCACCCTAGGATCACAGAACTGACCAGCGGCGATGTTCTAGAACCATCCTGGAGGTGCAGGCGTGGCGTCCCACTGGGCGGGGACATCGATGGAGCGGGGTGGGTCGTAGTCCCAGAAGGGTCCGTCGGGGTCGGTGAGGCGGTCCATGATGGGCCAGAGGTAGTCCCGGAACCAGGCGGTGGAGGCCATGGCGTCGCCCCACCTCACTTGTTCCCAGGATTCCCAGAGTGCTTCGAGGACGGTGCCGACTTCCTCGTACCGCCACCATTGGGGGTCCCAACGGCGGGTGGTGAGGTTGCGCCGGTAGTGGGGCAGTAGCCAGCCCTCGACCCAGGCCCCGGCGTTGGGAAAGCGCAGGGGCCGCTCTTCCTCGGCTGACTGGAACGTCTCGGTGGCCTGGTCGTCGGTGCTGCCGAAGTCCACGGTCATCGGCTCACTCCTGTCTCTTGGCTGCGGCCGGCGGACGGGGCCGTGGAGACGGACCGCTTGGTGGTCTTCGCCGGGTTGGTCGCGATGCGTTCAGCGGTCGAGCGGGGGAAGAAGTCGGCTTGCTGGGATCGCACGGTCGCCAGTTCAGGGGTGTTGGCGTGGCGCTCGATCTGGGCCAGCTGGGCGTCCGTGACCCGCTGGTACTGGTTCGACAGCCTTCCCCCGGTCTGTTCCTCAGCCTGGGCATGCACCTGGTCCTGTTGTGCTTCGTATCCGTATCGGTCTGCGAGGGCCAGGTGGGCGTCCTCGTCCAAGGCCTTGGCGTCGGCATCCTTCGCTGCTGCTTGACTGGCGGCCTGATCGGCCTCGCTGGGCTGTGAGCTGGCGTCCGGCTGGGGGTCGGGCCCCGGCTGTTCGTCTCGATCGGCGTCTTGTTCTTGTATGGCTGTGGGGGCCAGCGCCTGGTCGGCCTCGGCGTCCAGGCGTTGCCGGGCGAAGTAGTCATCCAACGCGTCGCGTAGGGCCGCGTGCCGGTCCACCAAGGACGTGGGGTGGTCCTTGTTCATCAGCTCCAGGTAGATCCCGTAGTCGTTGCGCAGCACGTCGGCGGCGTGCATCCACGCCCCGCGCGCCTCCGGGTGGGCACCGGATAGGTGCGCGGCCACGGTGACCCGGTCGGCGATGGATTCGGAGCCGGCGGTGCGCCAGAACTCCGGGTTGTACATCTCCCGGTTCACCATCGCTGCGACGTTGGCCTCGGCGCGGGTCTGTTGGTCGGCCTGGGCGGTCCGCTCGGCGGCCTGCATCTGTTCTCGGCGGGCCTGGGCTTCACGGAGCTGCATCCCGGATCCCATCGCCACCCGCAGCATGTTGCCGAACTGCACGGCCATCTCGGATTCTTCCTCGTTCTCTGCCATGTCCCTCTCCTATCGATCCATTCCGGTCTCCGGTCGGGGCCGGACGAACTGTTGGCCGCCCATCCTGGGACGGTTTTGACTGGGTGCTGGCGTGTACTGGGCCGAGATCGCGTCCACGGTGCGCATCAGCGCTGCGGTGCGGCTCGCCAACTGGGGACGGTGCGTGGCCAACGATTGGGCGGTCATCGCCCGGGAGAGCCGGTTGGCCTGGGCCAGCACCGCGAGCCAGCCGCGGGTGCCGTCCTTGGCCGCAAACCGAGCGCCTAGGCGCACCGCGTGCCGGACGTTGCCCCGGCCCTGCGCGGCACGGGCGTACTGCTCCGAGAGCTGGGAGAACGCTCCGGGTTTGCCCCGCTCAATGTGCATGGACAAGCGGGCGTAGATCGTGGACAGGTCATCGGGTCCGGTTCCGGTCTTGCCGCTGAGCAACCGCTCCACCTGCGACGGGTCGAACGCTCCGACCTGCACCGAGGACCAGTCCCTCTTGGCCCCGTTGTGCATGGACGCCAGCAGCGTCTCGGCGGACTCCCGCCCGGCACCGTCGAAGCGGCGCAGCACGTTGGGCCAACCCAAGGTGGCGTCCAGCTTGGACGGGGAGTACCAGAGCGCTTCCTTCGCCTCCCCGAGGGCGACCTTGTACCCGCGGATCTGCGTGGTGGACCCTTTCGCGAACGAGGGGGCGACGCGCACATTCAGCTCGCCCAGCCGATCGATGTACTGGGACGGTGAGGCGGCCGTCGCCAGGGCGGTGCGCATCCGCCGGCGCAGCTCCGAACGCGGTGTCTGGGGGTAGCCCTCGGCGGTCGCACGAGCGACCTCGGCGGGTTTGTCCCCGGACAATCCGCGGGCCACCTGGCGGGACTCCAACACCGCCAGACCGTGTTCCTTCTCCAGTTCCCCGCAGACCTTCTGGGCGCGGTAGTGGTCGTTGTGAATGTTGGCCTTCGTACCATCCTCGCGGACCAACTGCACGGCAATGTGAACGTGGTCGTTGCCGGCTTTCGACACCCCGTGGTGGAGGGCCACCCAGCGCGAAGACTTCGCCCCGTCCGGGTCAACGAAACCCATACGCTCCACGAACTGACTGGCAATGGTGCCCCACTCGTCCTTGGACACCTCCCGGTCACCCTTCGTCAGAGACAGCGAACAGTGCCAGACATGGCCGTCCTTCTCTCCGACCTTCACCTTCCGCTGAGAGGCTTCGTCCCACTCGTAGACGGGGGCCTTGACCTCTGTGCCGTGCGTGCGCCGAGGGGAATCCAGAATGGCGCCGATCCGCTGTCCGTCGTCGATGGAAAGTTCCTGTCCGGGCGCGAACTCGAAGAGCACCCGATCATCCCCACCGACGACCATCGGGGTGGTGTGCTCGTTGGACCGGCCGGGGCCGACGAGGTAACTCATCAGCCCGACCATCTGCCCGCCACGGACCACGTTCGGCATCATGGCGCGCTCCGCTCCAGGGCCAACGACTCGATGACCTCATCGACGTCGCGCAGCACTCCGCGCAACTCATCCAGGGACCCGCGCACGTCGCCGTACAGTTCCCCGTCGGTGTTCAACCCGCGGGCGATCTGGTTCAGGTTGTTGCCCACCCGCGCCAGCTGCCCAGTCAGCACGTTCAGCGCAGTCAGCACCTTACGGCGATCCGTCGCCGTCTCCCCCTCTGAGACCGCCAGGGCAGACTCCTTAAGCAACCGCGGCACAGACACGCCCTGCTCCACCGCGGCTACCGACAGAGCCGCGTCCTCGGAAGCCGAGAGCTTCACCACTCGTCGCGCCGGACGGCCACCAACCACGTTGGCCTGACGCTTACGCTCCGCCACCGCGACCACCCCGTCCCGACTAGCTCCGGCTATCCGCGACTACTTCTGAAGCACAGCCCAGTGCAACGCCGCTCACTCGTGAGTGTCCCATCGACCGGCGCGGCAGCGCAAGGGCGCAAGCGGATTAGGGCACCTAACCATATAGCTTGCTCCGGATCCGCTGGCGCGGGCGTGGATGCGGGCTGACGCCCGCAGTCCTTCGATGGGAACGGTGCGTTCCATTCGGCCTGGGAGGGTACTGGTCCGCCAGAACCGGTCAAGCATCCGGGCCGGCTTTCGCGGCATATCCTCACTCGCTCGTTCCTCGCTCCCTCCGGTATTCCACGTCCGGCCCTCCCGTGCTTGACCGAACCTGACGGCCCGAGTATTTCGGTCTTCGCCGAAAGGAACGGCAGCCAGAGCAAAGCGACAGGAGACTTCCCCATGGACCCCACCACCCGCGGTTACCAGACCGCCTTAGAGGACTTCATCGGCGACGACGCCGGCCACCAGGTCCTCAGGTACGCACGAACCCACCGAGCCGCCGAACGCCTGGAGGAGTACCCCGACCTGCTCACGATCGAGGAGGTCGCCCACCTGCTCGGCAGCAACATCGGGGCGGTGCTTTCCGTCACCTGTGACGACGTGCTGCGGGCTATCGAAATCGGATCCTCGATCCGTCGCTATCGAGGAGAAGATGTCCACAACTTTCTGCGCTACCTCAGCGAGAAACGAGCACCCACCCTAGGGTGAAAACCATGACCGAGAACATCACCGAGACCTTCATCGACCAGGCCCGCAAACTCAACGACCAGCGCCTTACCGCAGTACAAGACATTGCCGCCGCTGTACAGGCTCGTGTTGACGCCGAACAGGCTCTCAAGGACGCACAAACGGCCGAGCGCAAAGCCTTCAAAGACGCCGAACGTAAGGGATGGACCAAGACCGAACTCGACAAACTCCGCCCAGCCAAACGCCGCCGCACCACCACCAAGGACCCCGCCGGCCCCAACTCGACCACCACGGCCGAACACCAATCAACCGACCAGCATCAGCCAACCGACTGAGGCCACCACCCACTGGAGGACCAGCATGGAATCCATCGTCACCGAGAAACTCTCCACACTGCTCGACACTGCACCTGACTCCACGGTCCTTGTCGACATGCACCTGCACCGCGAACCCGTCACGGTCGTCTTCGAGACGCAGGACTGAACCATGACCGACGACAAGCCCACCGTGCGCATCACCACCCCCACCGACCTCGCCGGAGCCGTCCCCCACATGGTCGGCTACCAACCAGCCGACAACCAGATCGCCATCCTCGGCTTCCGCGACTCCACCTACACCGGCGTAGCCGTGCACACCTGGACCGCCGCTCTCGGCGACGGCCCCGCCCACGCCGCCAAGGTCACCGAGCACATCGCCCAGGCCTTCGGCAACCGCGCCGACTGGTACCTGACCATCGGATACGGTCCCGAAGGCCCCGAACGCGCCCTGCTCTTCCAGGACGCCTTCACCCAACAGACCGGGACCACGTCCCATGCCTGGGCCGTGGACCACGACCACCTGCAGGTCTTCTCAACCGAGCACGGGTGGAGCCCCGAGACGCCTCTCGAGACCACTGCCGCCACCGAATACACCATGGCCACCGGCAGCCAATCCGCCGCCTCCCGCGACGAGCTCGCCCGGCAATACGAACCAGTCCCCGAGAACCATCAAGCCACCCTGCCCCCGGACACCGCCGCACGCTTCGGCTCGATGGCTCCGTCCGCCCAGTATGAGTGGGCTTCCCGAGTGCTCACCGAAGGAGCCCAGTCCAAGACCGGGCTCACCGACGAACAGGTCGCGATCATCGCCCACGCCGCAGCGACCAACGTGCACATCCGCGACCACCTGCTGCTCGACGTCGTCGGGGACACCGTCAAGGCCGACCGCCTGGTCGATACCTTCCGACGCTGCGACGACGCACGCCGCCCGGACATGGCCGGCCTCGCCGCCGCCGGGCAATGGACCACCCGGGGCAGTACCGTCGGCATCGAGGCCATCGCCCGGCACACCACCGGCGAGTTGGGTCGTATGGCAGACAAGGCCGCCTTCCTTGGCCTCGACCCACAACCGCTGATCGACTCCCTCGACCGCATCGAGCTACGCGACCGCCTGGCCATGGCCGACCGGCACCACTACCGCAGCCACGTGCAGTCCCACTCGCCGCTGTTACCCAATTCCGACCCGAGGGGACCCATAGGCCCTGGCACCGGCCACCATCCCCAGCGGCACTCCGGCGCCTGGATAGACATGGACCGGTAGCCAGAGGGCTGCGGTCGTCGCGGCGCAGTGATGATCTGCGAAGACCCATCAGCGGCTTTCCACCCCGCACCCAGTCCACGACCAGCCTCGATCGTTATCGTCGTAAGCACCTCATCAAGGTGCGAGCGATGAAGGTGCGAGTGATGATGACAGAAGGCCCCAGCTATCCCCTCGGCTGGGGCCTTCACCTTGTCCTGACGCTATGAAGGCTTCAAGGCCCACCGGGATTGGTATTAGGACTTCAGGCCCCCTGCGCGGCTCGGGAGTTTCTGAGGCGCTCCATGCATGCGGGCGATCTACCGTCTCAGTTCCTTGGAACTGGGACACCGAGGACTCGGAGTGCTTTCCGGACAAGGGACAGGCACTCTCCAACCGGTCTTCCAACTTCGTGAAGGGGTTACCACTGGGCTGGCGCTGTACGCCGTGTTGCTGGCCGTGTTCACCATCTTCGAAAGGTGAATCCCTCTACTTCGCCTTGGGACTCATCTGACTAGGGTGGTCCACCCTCCCCAGGCTCAGTCCTTCGACGTGGCTACTGTGGACCGCACGCCGAGCAGAACGTTCAGTCCCCAACCGACTACCGTGATCAGCACGATGGCCCCGGCCATGGACGCCCAGGCGGACGGCCCGGTGAGGATGCCTAGGCTAACGATCAACGTGGTGGCCCCTGCCGGCGGGTGCGGGGTGCGGATCGCGGTGAGCACCAAGGTGGTCACGGCCACCGAGACGGCACCTGCCAGCAGATACGCTCCGGTTAGGCCGCCCACGGGAGCCGAGGGCGCGTCCTGAAGCCCGAACACGTACAGGGCGCCGATCCCCGCGACTAGTCCCACCGCGTGTCCCACCAATGAATTGCGCGGCCGCGAGGAATCCATCTGGGGGGACTCAAAGAACAGCATCACGGTCGGACCCAGGCTTGGAAACAACCACGGTTGATGCAGGGCCAAGCCCACTGCGCCGGCACCGGCGAGCACCACCAAGCTGAGCATCGCAGCATAGACGCCCGCTCCCACGGATCCTGCCCGGCCTTTAAGCCATTCCAACATGCGCCCTCCTGTTGCCGGTGACCTTCACGTGACCATGGTGGCCTATCGCCGGCCCCGTGTCAGGCTTTGGAAGCGGGCGGGAACGTGCCGGACATGCTGGCCTCCTCCACGGGAAAGAACCCGTCAGGCCCTGAGCACGTGGCCGTGTCCGGGGCGTGGTCTCCGAGCCTGGCGCCACCGCCGAGCCCGTCAGGGAAGGTGCGGACTTCACCATGGTCGCCGTGAAGGCAGAGCTCATATGGACATCGCCGCCACGATGGCCGAGATAGTGGTCATCGCGATGGGGCGGCGGGACATGCCCCACAGTCTGTTGCACCCACGTGGCAGAGGTGCTCAGCCTAGTCATCAGGGAACTGACCATTGTTGTAGTGGCGGTGGTGCCCCGACTCGTCCGGGGACGGGGCGGTCGTCGTCTCATGAATGGCAGGGAAAAGGAGGGGCCGTGGACTCGCTGTGCCCGCGCAGGGTGTCCACGGCCGGGGAGAGGTAGCGAAGCCGGCTGATGCCCAACCGGGCCAGCCACCGGCCGACCGTGAGCAGACTGATCACCACACCCTGATGGATGCCTTAGTGTTCCTTTCGCGAAGGGACGCGAGGGGGAACGCTGGAACGATAGTCGGGCTGCTCGATGTCCGGTTCGATGTAGATCAGGCGGGCCATGGGCACGGCCCGGCGGATCCGGGCCTCCGCGTCGTTGATCCGCTCCACGACAGCCTTCGCCCCGGCGTCCGGTTGCACGCCGATCTTCGCGGCCACGAGGATCTCCTCCGGGCCCAGGTGCAGGGTCTTGAGGTGGATGACATGGTTGTCGCCCTCACCCTCCAGGGCGGTGCGGATGGCACGGACGTCGGTCTTGCTGGCGGACTCGCCCAGCAGCAGCGACTTGGTCTCCACGGCGAGGGTCACGGCGATGAGCACGAGCAGTACGCCGATGCAGGCGGTGCCGGCGGCGTCCCAGAGCCCGTTGCCGGTGAGCAGGGTCAGGGTCACGGCGATCAGCGCGAGCACCAGGCCGATGAGCGCGGCGAAGTCCTCCAGGAGGATCACGGGCAGCTCGGGGGCCTTGGCGTTGCGGATGAAACGGCCCCAGGACTGCTCGCCTTTGGCCTTCTTGGACTCGGAGACCGCCACGAGGAAGGACCGGCCCTCCAGGGCGATGCCGCCCACGAGCACCGCGATGGGCACCCACCACCACCGTCCTTCGATCGGGTGGGGATCCTGCCACTTGTGGTAAGCCTCGTAGAGGGCGAAGAGCCCGCCCACGCTGAACAGCACGATGGAGACGACGAACGCGTAGATGTAGCGATCGCCGCCGTGCCCGAACGGGTGCTCCGGATCGGCCTCCTTGGCGGCCGTCTTCCCGCCCACGAGCAGCAGCAGCTGGTTGCCGGAGTCCGCGACCGAGTGGATGGCCTCGGCCAGCATCGCGGAGGACCGGGTCAGGAAGTAGGCGATGAACTTCAGCGTGGCGATGCCGAGATTGGCGATCAGCGCTGCGATGACGGCCTTGTTTCCTCCGCCAGCGGCCATGGAGTCCTCCCGGTTCGTGCAGACGACAGTGGCGTCCTCGATGTCGGAGCCTTGGCCGCCAGTCTAGGCTCAACACCTGAATACTCCTGGAGTTCGGGCGGTCTGATCGAAGTCTCCACCCGAGCTGGGGTGATTCAGCGGCGGTTGCTGGCTGCCGGCCCGAGCTTTCAGTCGTCGTGGGAGTCGGCGAGCTGGCGGCGCTGGTGCTCACGGCGGCTGTAGGTGGCTTCGCGGATGGCGTCCTCGCTGTCGAAGTTCGAACCCAGGGCCCCGGCCAGGGTCCCCAGCGAGGCGGCCAGCCAGGACAGGTGCCCGTAGTCCAGCAGGCTCACAGGATGTTTCAGCTGGGACTGCAGATCGTCGGCCTCGATCACCACCAGCCCGGCCGTGAACAGCACCGACCACAGCACCATGTACATCATGCCCACGCTGAGCCACACGGTGACGACGGTGGCGGCGTTGTCCCTCCCGGCCCGCCACGGGTCGCTGGCGTGGCGGGTCCTGTTCCACAGGACGTTGTGAATGATCAGCCAGCCGCTGAGCGCGGTGATGACCACGGCACTGATCGCGGCCAACCGGACCAGGGGCAGGGCGTCGGACAGATTCCACATCGGCGCGAAGAAGATCCCGAACGCACCGGTGGCCGCGGCTGTGGCCACCGAGGTGGACAGGGCGGGAAGCAGCCGCCCGGGCTGGTTGCTGCCCACCATCCCGGCCAGCAGCCGCAGCTGGTTCAGCCGCCCGGCCAGCACGAGATAGACGGTGTCTTCTGCCCCTCGCCCGGCGCCCGGCGCGCCTCGGCCCAGGGCATGCCGGGCAGCCGGCGCGGACGGGTAGTCCTCCGTGCCCTTCCGCATCGAGCCGATCAGGGTGGCCAGCAGCTTCCGGGTCCTGGCCACCAGGCGTACGGCCCCCAGGGCCGGCCAGGGCACCAGCGCCGCTTTGGCCGCAGCACTGACCTCGCACACCATCGGACCCCCGTCGTGGGAACGAGGCAGGTCCGTCAGGTACACCATGTAGTCCCAGCCGTGGCGCTCCCGCAGCGCTTCGACATGATCCAGCAGCGGGATCTGCCCGTCACCGATCAGGGGCGGCGCCCCCCCTGACTGACGTCGACCTCCCACCAGTGCGACGGCGTAGACGGCCGAAGTGGGTCGCGGGCGGCCCCGGCTCTCAGCTCACCAGGATCTGCGTCGAGTTCTCCTTGATCGCCGAGTTGGCCCACTTCATCTGCCGCAGGGTGTCCGGGTGGCAACGCTTGACCACAGCCAACAGATCCGTGTGCTGAATGCCCTGCGCCGCTTGGGCGAGCATCTCCCAATCGGTGGAGACCCCGCAGGCCTTGATGTAGATCTCCCGCAGGTCATGCAGCAGGGCCAGTTCGGGGAAGCCCTTCCGGCCGAGCATCTCACTGCTGCGCTCCCGGAGCCGCCGGGCGGTCGCCAGCTCGGACTTCGGCTCCCGCTGCAGATCCTGTTCATAGTCGCGGCCGATGTCCGCGATCTCCCGCACGTGCTGGCGGGACCACTCGGCCAGGTCCCGGCCGATGTGGTAGATCGAGTGGTCCACCTGGTGCCGTTCAGCGGCGTGCAGCAGTTCCTGGGCGAGGTCGTTCTCGGAGCGGTGCAATTCGTGGAGAACAAGTCCGAGTTTCATCGTGCTCCCTCCCCGCTGGCCACGGGTGATTTCTCTGGCAGATTCTCTTCGGCCTGGGCGGTGCTGTCCCCAGCCGTGCGGTAGCCGACGTCCGAGACCGGGGCCGAGGCCGTCGTCGTCGGTGCCGAGGCGGGTCCGTATCCGACGCCCAGACTCCTGATCTGGGCCGCCGCCGTCTTGAAGATCGGCTGTTTGGAGGCCGGGTCCCAGTCGGTGATGGTCAGCTCGTTGGCCGCCCGGCCGTCGTCGAGCGGCCCGTAGCCGCCTTGCGTGTCCCAATAGCCGTAGTGGAAGGGCAGGAACAGCACGCCGCGGCGGATCTCCGTGATCCGCGCCCGCGCTCTCACGCTGCCGCGCGGTGTGGTGACCTCGGTCCGGTCGCCCTCGTTGATCCCCAGGGCTTCGGCGTCCGCGGCGCACAGCTCCACCCAGACCTCCGGGGCGGCCTTCTCCAGCTGCGGGGCACGGGCCGTCTTGGTGCGGGTGTGGAAATGGTAGAGCGTCCGCCCGGTGATCAGTTGCAGCGGGAACTCGTCGCTGGGTTCCTCGTGCGGCGGCAGGTACCCGGCGGCCTTGATGATGGCCTTGGAGTCCGGGTTCAGCGCCTTGTACTCGGTCGGCTCCAGCGGGGCGCCGGTGACCAGGTCCTTGCCGTAGCTCTCGCAGTACGACGCCTCACTGAAGAAGGCGCCGTCCTGGTAGAGCCGTTCGGTGCCCTCGGGGTTCTCCTCGTTGCAGGGCCATTGGATGCCCGAGCCCCCGCGGAGCTTGTCATAGGTCAGTCCGGTGTAGTCGCAGGGACGCCCACGGGTGCATTCCTTCCACGCCTCGAACGCCGACTCCGGATCGTGCCACTTCACCAGCGGCTGGCCGTCCTTGTCCCGCAGGTCCAGTCGGCGGGCGTAGTCGATGAAGATGTCCAGGTCCGCCTTGGCCTCGCCCGGCGGGTCCACGGCTTTCTCGGACAGGTGCACCGTGCGATCCACGTTGGTGAACGTCCCGGTCTTCTCACCCCACGTGGCGGCCGGGAGCACGACGTCGGCCAGTTGCGCCGTCTCGGTCAGGAACAGATCCTGGACCACCAGGAACAGCCGTTCCTGTTCGAGGATCGAGCGGATGCGTGCCAGTTCCGGCAGGGACACGGCCGGGTTGGTGCCGCTGACCCACATGAAGCGGATGGAGCCGTCCTCCGCGTAGCGCATCATCTGCATCACGTGGGTGGGCGGGGCGTAGTGCGGGATTCGGGAGGGTTCCACGTTCCACACGCGGGCCAGGTCCGCCACGTGGGCGTCATTGGACCAGTTGCGGAAGCCCGGCAGGTCGCCGTCGCCGCCGCACTCGCGGGTGTTCTGGGCGGTGGGCTGGCCGTTCATCTGCAGGATCCCGCAGCCCGGCCGGCCCAGCATCCCGCGGACCAGGTGCACGTTGTTGACTTGGACGGACGCTGCGGTGGCCTGGTGCGACTGGTAGAAGCCCTGCAGCACGGTGGAGAGCAGGCGCTCGGCGCCGCCGATGACGCCGGCCGCCTGGCGGATCTGCTCAGCCGGCACATCGCAGATCCGGGCCACGTGCTCCGGGGTGTACTCCTGCACGCGGCGCTCGAGCTCGGCGTAGCCGACGGTGTGGGCGTCGATGTAGTCGCGGTCGATGTGGCCGCCGGCGATGAGCTCGTGCAGCAGACCGTTCATCAGCGCCACGTTGGTGCCCGGCCGTGGGGCCAGGTGCACGGTGGCGTGGCGGGCGACCTCCGTGGGCCGCGGGTCCACGCAGATCAGCTGCGGCGGGTTCGGGCCGGCGAGCCGGTCCAGGATCCGCATCCAGAGCACTGACTGGGTCTCCGCCATGTTGTGTCCGTACAGGGCGATGACGTCCGCGTGGTCGATGTCCGTGTAGCTGCCCGGCTGACCGTCGCTGGCGAAGGACTCCTTGAGGGCGGCGGCGGCCGTGGCGGTGCACAGCCGGGTGTTGCCGTCCACGTGGTTGGTGCCCAGGCCCCCATGGGCGATCAACCCGAGGGTGTAGTACTCCTCCGCGAACAGCTGGCCCGTGGTGTAGAAGCCGAGGGCGCTGGCCCCCTGCTCGTCCAGGAGTTCCTGAGTACGGGTCACGATCCGGTCCATGGCTGTGTCCCAGTCCGTCTCCACCAGTTCGCCGTCCTCGCGGACGAGTGGACGCGTCAGGCGGTCTGGTGAGGCGTTGGCCTGCCAGCCGTAGAGATCCTTCACACCCAACCGGCCGTGATTGACGCGATCCTCCGCCCGGCCGCGCACGCCGGCGATGCGACCGTCCTTTACCCCGATATCCAGGGCGTCCCCGTTGGAGTGCAGAATCGAGGCGGTCTGGACCCAGCGGTCCACGTCCTCCGGGTCCAGTCCCTCTTCCAAGTGGGTGTCCACCCGCACCGGCCAGTCCTCTCCGGCGCTGTACGGGGTGCGGGTTCCCCATGGCTCGGCAATGCGGTCCCTGCTGGCAGTCGTCATGCCTCTCATTCGAACGCCGACTCTTCAGGTCTTGCAAGGGTGCTTTGGCGGGCCGTTACGACGAGTCGGCTGGGGCTGTCCACCGGGAACAATATTGACGCCACCGTTCACGCCGGTATTCACACCACTGTCGTCAGGGTTGTTCACGGCTGCATTCACCCCGTCGTTGTCCCCAGCGCTCACGGTCCCCGGCCCCGACATTGCCTGATAGGTTCTGGCCGTCGGCGATGGAGCCGGCCACCTTCTCCGGCAGACCCGGGTCGGCCATCACCCCATGGTCATCGTCCGGTGCCCATCCCCCCATCATCGGGCACCGGACCAGCCTCCGGGCCCCGGGGATTAAACCCTACCGACTCGAGGACGGGTGCGAGCACTACCCGGGAGCGTTCAACATCCCACCCCGGCCACGGTCGGCCCACGACCGTGGTCGGGTGGACGCGTCCGGGGCGGTCGCAATGATGACAAACTCCGTCGGCGAGGCATACCGTCGTGCCATGAGCGCAACCATCAGGAAGCTGACGGTGGGGCTGGGGGTGGTGCTCGTGCTGACGCTGGCAGGGTGCGCACCGCACTATCCAGCCGATCCGCACCACACGCTTACCAGGGTCACCGGCGGGACCGTGGCGGTGGGCGTCTCCCACAACGAGCCCTTCACCTCGGTCGAAGGACCGACCCCGTCCGGGCGGGAGGTCGAGCTGGTGCGCGGCTTCGCCGAGTCCCTCGGCGCCGAGGTGGAGTGGACGGTCGGCGGGGAGGAGGAGCTCGTCGGCAAGCTCGAGCACGGGCAGATCGACATGCTCATCGGCGGCCTGACGCAGAAGACCCCGTGGAAGAAGAAGACCGGGCTGACCCGCTCCTACACCGAGGTTGTGAACGAGTTCGGCACAACGGAGAAGCACGTGATGGCCGTGCGCAAGGGCGAGAACGCATTCCTGCTCGAGCTCGACAAGTACCTCCAGGCCCAGGGAGGGCAGCAGTGATCGAGAACCGGCACAACGTGGACGACGAGCCGCTGCCTGAGGAGATCGCCGGGGACCTGCGCAAGGCGGTGCGGCTGGAATGGATCACCATTGCCGCCCTAGTGGGGATCGTGATCATCGTCTACGCGGCGATGGGGAACTCCCAGGCCATGAAGACCGCCTGGATCGAGGACATGCTCTCCTTCATCCCCCCGATCGCGTTCCTGATCGGCGTGCACATCACCCGCAAACCTGCCACCGCCGAGCTGCCCTTCGGCTACCACCGGGCGATCGGGATCTCCCACGTGGTCGCGGCCACCGCCCTGCTCGTCATGGGCGGGTTCCTCATCGTGGACAGTGCCATCGCACTGATCACCACCGACCACCCCACGATCGGCGGGATCCAGCTGTTCGGGACCACCATCTGGCTGGGCTGGCTCATGATGGCCGCCATGATCGTCACCGCGATCCCACCGATGATCCTGGGTCGGAAAAAACTCCGGCTCGCCCCGCCGCTGCACAACAAGGTGCTCTACGCGGATGCGGACATGAACAAGGCCGACTGGCTGACCTCGCTCTCCGCCCTGGTCGGCGTGGCCGGGATCGGCCTGGGGTGGTGGTGGGCCGACTCCGCGGCGGCGATCGTCATCGCCACCTCCATCTTCAAGGACGGGATCGTGAATCTCCGCGCCGCAGTGGCCGGACTCATGGACGCCCGCCCCACCAGCGTGGACAATAAGGAGCCCCACCCCTTACTGGGCGAGATCGAGGCCTACCTCCGCGGCCTCGACTGGGTCCACACGGCCGGGGCGAGGATCCGCGACGAGGGCCAGGTCTTCCACGTCGAGGGCTACGTCGTGCCCAAGCCCCTGGAGACGGCCACCCCCGAACGGATCGACGCGGCCCAGGCCGGACTGTTCGACCTGGACTGGAAGATCCGCGACGTGGTCATCGCCACCGTCGGAAAGCTCCCCGAGGTGCTCGAGACCCACAGCAGCTCATCACGGCGCTGATCAGGGGTGGTGCTCCAGTAGTGAGGCCGAAGACCGATCACCTCGGCCTCGGCCGCCCTTTCGCCACAGTCGCAAGGATGCTTACGGTTGAGGGCTCCGAACGTGATCCACGACGCAATGAGGTAGAGCCCATGTCTGAGAACCCGCACGCCAAGCACGGCGACGAGCGAGTGGAGGAGCTGCGGCAGCAGTACGGCGACCTGGCCGATCTGACCGTTCCCGCGCTGCAGAACAAGGCCCCTCAGTAGGGTGTCAGCAACCCTTCGGAGATGAAGAAGGAAGAGCTGCTCCAGGCCCTCAGCGGCGGCGGCAACCAGGGCGGCGGCTCTGGTGGCGGCAACGACAGGCCCTGCAGCGCGGACTTGGACATCCCCAGGTCCTGGCAGACCTGCTTCTGGGTTATCCCTTGCTCGAGCAACTCCAGGGCACTGGCCTTGAACTCATCCGAGTAGATCTTCGGCATGATGACTATCCTCTCGGCTCCGCAAAGCAGTCAGGAAGGCAACCGAACCTTCAGCAGACCCCCGCCTCTGAGCCAAGCCCCAAGGGCCGGCAGGCTCCCCACAGTGTCGAGAGCCCGACCCTCTAACCCGCCACCCCGGACCTGCGCCCTGCATCATCCAGAACGCGCTGGCTCTTTTTCAGCCCAGGGAGGCCAGCAGCTCGGCGCAGGCCTGCTCACACCGCCGGCACGCCTCGGCGCACACCCGGCAGTGCTCATGCATCTCCGCGTGGGAAGCGCACTCGTCCCCACACACCTTGCAGGCCGTCCGGCAGGCCTCGAGCAGGGCCCGGGTGGTCTCCACGTTGTTACCGGTCTGGCGGGACAGCACCGCCCCCGTGGCCGCGCACAGGTCCGCGCAGTCTAGGTTGAACCGGATGCACCGCCTCAGCTCGGCGACCATGTCCTCGGCCAGGCAGGCGTCCGCGCAGGCGGTGCAGGTCTGAGCGCATTCGAAGCAGGCCTCGATGCACTCGGCCAGCTTCTGCCGGTCGATATTGCCCAGCTCCTTCGGATAAGTCTCCAGCATCGAACTCACGTGATGGGTCATGACATCTTCCTTCATCGATTCAATCTCAAAACCGACGCGCCGGCAGGAACCGGCCCGCCACGGTTCCGACCGTAGGCCCTCACCCGCCTCCACCAGAAGAGTTCATTCCGAAGCAACGATCCACGTCACCGCTCGTCACTGCTCGGGCGGCAAAAAATCGTAGGCCCGCAGGCAGCCCCTCCCTGTCCGGTGTAGCGGGTGCCCGCCACGTCCAGAGCAAACACCAGCGGGGCCGGCGACGGCTCCTGCCGGCGCGGTCGCACCAGGTAGGTGGTCACCCGGCCACTGACCTGGTCGGTAATCGGGTTCAGGTGCCGATCCCACCAATTCCCTTGGTCCTTGCGGTACGCGGTCAGGTCCCTGCTGGTCTGCACCGTGTCGTCCTCGCATAGCCCCAGGTACCGGCAAACATCCCACGGACGGTCTGATCGGCCCGGATCCGGGGCGCACCGTCGATATCGATCTCGGGAAAGTCCATGGCTGCCTCCTGGGCCCATCCGGCCACCGAGGCCGGACATCCAGTGTTGAGCGTGCCCCTCGACCGACCGGCGCCTTGCGCAGTGCGCCGGGCCGTGGTGGTGGACGTCCACCCGCATCCAGCAAGGCAAGGCCTCGGCGCACCCCACCGTGGCGCTACTGCCTGGACCAGTCGTGCTTCCATCTGACTCAGCAGGAACGCCGTCGGGAGTACGTGTCAGACCGTCCCAGTTCCTTGGAACCGGGACACTCTTCCATGCACCATCCACACACAGCGACACGCCCTGAATTCCCGTCCCAGAACTGAACCCAAAACGGCGTCCCGCCTAAATCGTACAAATCCGACTTTCGGTACAGTCGACCCATGGATATCGGGTGGTAGCCCACCATCTACTAGGTTCCAGCGCGGCATGAGCTACTCGGGCTTGGTGATGTTCACCAGCACCTTCCAAGAGGCGCCAGCCTTGGCGATGTCGGATTCGGTAGCGAACAGGTAGTGCCAGCGGCCAAACCGCCCGTCATCGCTGACTCGGCGAGCCCAGCTCTCGGCGGCCTTCTTCTTGACTAGGACGCATTCGTCCAGGGCTTCGGAGTCGGCCTTGCCTTCCAGGAGCCAGTATTCCCCGGCTTTATCCAGTGCGATGAAGTCCGGGTAATACTTTCCGTTGCCGGTGGGGATGAAGGCCTCCCGGTGGACGTACACGCGGATCCACCACTCGATGTCCGGGTCCCGGTCCATCAGCATGGCCAGTTCCCACTCGGTGGTGCCGGCGTCAAAGGAAGCCACCGGCATGATGTTCTTCTGCCACCCGGTGTATTGCATGCCTTTGGCGAATCTCTGGCCGTCGTAAGCGTCCACCGCTGCGGTCGAAACCAACACCGGTTCATCCGGCAGCTCAACAGGGACGATTTCGTACTCAGTCTGGGGGGCCCGGCTGGCGATCTTTTCCCGGATCATCCGGCGCATTCCGTCTACGGCCTGTTCGCGCCGCTTCTGCCCCCAGGACTCGACGTGGTCTCCGTTCTCCACGGCCCCGGCGCCCCGCAAGAATGCCTGGACGAGGCGGCGGGCAGCATTCTTGCTGCCCAGCTCGGAGGGCACCTCGGGCTGGTGCATGATGAGCTTTACGAGTGAGTCGTAGACGATGTCGAGTCCCTCGAAGCGTTGGCCTGCTTCGGTCCGGCCCTGCGGGGTGACCTTGATTGTGACATCGTCACCTTGGCGGGTGGCCTCCAGGGCGTCACGGAACATGAACGTGGGGACTTCCTCGGCGAAGGCCGCCCCGGCCCGTTCGGCGTCCGCATTGGAAATGTCAGACAGGGAGAACGGGGCGTAAGACAACCGGGACTCAAGGCGCGGGAAGATGATCTTGGGCGCCCCCTGGGTGCGGTTGACGGGGGCGGGAGCCTTCGCCTGGAGTCGGGAGCCCGTCTCCTGAAACGCCAGGGCTGCGGCCGGATCTGCCGCCGCGGACCCGCCGCCGGCGGCCTGAGTTTCATCATCGGAGAGACCAGGCTGGCCGCGTGAGGGGTCCGTGTCGAAAAGTGACCACTGTCCCGGCACTGGTGAATCCACCGGAAGAATGGACTGTTGCCCTCCGGGGCCGATGGTGGCACGGGTCGGGTCCAGCGGCTGGGCGGGGTCCACCGTGGCCGTCATGGCAGCCCCATTCTCGTCCACCTCGACCTTTGAGGACGGCAACTGAATCCGCTGTCGGAGGACGTCCTTCTGGGCGAGCAGCTGAGCGTAAGAATCATGGGCCACCAGATCGACCTGATCCACGTCCGGGACCCCGGTGCGCTGGGCGAAGGGCAGCCGCAGCCCTCGACCGAGGATCTGCTCAGTCAGGGTCTGTGAGGCCAGCTTGCGCAGCGCCACGATGACCGCGATATTCTTCACGTCCCAGCCCTCGCGCAGCATATTCACGCTCACGATCGCCCGGATCGGGGAATCCGGGTTCTCCACCGAGGCGAGAGCTTCCAGCGCCTCATCGGAAGACTGGGAAGTGATTTGGAGGACCTGGGAGCCATCACCAATGAATCCCGAGCCGGCGAGCATCTGGGCGACCTCGGCGGCGTGATCGATGGTCTGACAGACCACGAACAGGCACGGCTTCACCGCTGGCGCATCCGGATTCACCTCCCGAAAGATCCGGTAGGACTCCTCCTTGTTGGCCAACAAGCGGCAGGCATCGGCCAGCTGAGTTCGTTCGTCCTTCGTCCCGTCCTTGCGGTAGACGATCACCGGCACTTTGACGTGGCCATCGGCGATGGCTTCCCCGAGGGTGTATTCGAAGGCAACCTTCGGCAGGTCCGCCTTGGCGGGAGTGGCAGTCAGGCCGACCATGGCCACCGGATTCAAATCCCGGATTCCGGCGGAGAAGGCTTTGGCCTTCTCGTGGTAGACGTGGTGCTCGTCGGCAATGACGAACAGATCCCCCGCGGCTTCCAGATGCGAGTACAGGGCGTCACCGAGGTTCTCGTCTTCGGAGCGCACCTTACGGGACACCTTGTCAGAGGGCCGGATCAGTTGTTGCACATTGAATACGAACACTTTCAACCGTCGAGGGTCCCGCAGAACAGCACCGACATTCGCTGCCTGGAAGTTCTCCGGAGTGACCAGGAACGGGACATACTCTGCCCCGGCCACGTACTTCGCCGAGGCCGCATCGAAGTTCGCCAACGTCTTGCGCTGGATCGTGGATCCTGGGGTCACGACCAGAACGTGTCGCACCCCTTGAGCGGCGAGGTAGTCGATCAGCGATGACATCAGGTAGGTCTTGCCCACGCCCGTCGCCAGGTCGGCCACCAACTCCTGGAAGTCGGTTCCTTTAGAGATTCGCTCGACTAGGGCAGACAGTGCGCGCTTGTTCGGGTCGCGCAGGTCGAACCGGGCGGCGATCTCCTCGATCAAGGCTGCGTCGTAAGTGATGTCCACGCTCATGTTCACTTCACCGTCCCCTTCGGGAACATGTCAGTCGGAGCCTTCTTGATCCGAGATCCCGGAGAGAGCTCCGACAGAAGCGCCTCGGCTGCGGGCAGGATGCCTTTGGCCACGATGACGGCCTTTTCCTTGTCGCCTAGGTGGTCGACGATGGTGTGCACGACGGTCTCATCAGCCACACCGTCGATTACTGCCAGCCGTTGGCGGTTCTTGACGCCGCAGAACACCGGGTCCTTCGGGGTTAGAGTGAACTTCAACTGGCCAGCGACCGCCTTGGACCAGACTCCGTTCGTGGCCGCGGCGGACAGGTAGACCTCCCCGTCGGTGTCGTCTACTTCGTACATCGACGGCCCCATCCGAGCGACAGTGAATCCGCCTCCACCGCGCCATCGGATCGTTTTTTGATTGCGGGTCTTGGTGGCAGCTCGCAGCGTCTTGATCGTCACCGCGTCCAGCCCGTCGACGTTCTTGGCGACCTTGCTCAGAAGAGTGGTGAACTGCTGAGCCTCCTCCGGAGTCATACCTTCGGGCAGCTCGACACCTTCCGCTGGAACCCGCTCAGCCTTAGCAGTGATCCCACCAAGGTCCTCACCGTTCACGACCTTCGTCAGCCTGGGGATAATGAAGTTCTCCGCCGTGGATTCCTGCAGTTCTACGGTTACCCACCGGCGCCCCATCTTGTGCGCTGCGGCGGCCGTAGTGCCCGATCCAGCAAAGCAATCCAACACCAAATCTCCGGGATGAGAGCCGATATGGAGAATCCGTTCCAGGAGTCGTTCTGGCTTCGGCGTATCGAAGGGATTGGTGTCAGGAAACAGGGCTTTAGATTCGGCCTTGCTGTTCCTGTTGCTGCCAACCGCCGTGAACGGCCAGATGGTACGAGGTGTAACTCCACCCTCGGGCAGGTAACCCTTGACCTGGAGGCGAGTGCCATTACTAATGAAAAAGACCTCAGGCCAAGGACGGCACATTGCTGCTTCCGCGGCTTGCGCCGCCTCTTGAAGCGGGACAGCCAGCATCAGCGCCGGAACATCCTGACGAACTTCCTCAGCAGTCACTCCACAGATTCGAGCTCGGGTCGCAACGTCATCAATCACCGTCTTCTCGTAGGCTGCCCACTTCGACATCTCCTCGAACATTCGATCTTGGCCCAAGCGCCAGCAACCACCTTCTGGCGGATACATAATGGATCCATCGAACGGTGACTGAATTGCGTACACCATTCCTTGATGGGTGCGTGCACCGGGAGCATGGGCGGGCTTCGCCAACCAGGGACGTTCGTCTCCATCCGGCGCACTGTAGATGGAGTCCTGCTTTGCAGTCCTGGCTAGCTTGTTTGGACGCCAACCTGGGTTCGAGGAGTAAACCAAAAGATAATCCTGATCTACGGAGAACTGCGCTGCGTCGTTTCGGCTGGTGTCCGCTTTCCCCCAAACAATCGTCGCGATGAAGTTCTCTGCACCGAATTCCTCATCCATGAGCACACGCATCCGGTGAACTTCGGAGTCGTCCAGGTGTACCCACACGGAAGCGTCCGGAGCCAGCAATGGCTTTATATCTCGGATGCGGTCTCGCATCATCGTTAGCCAAACCGAGTGTTCAAGCTGGTCTGCGTAGTGCTCGAAGGTCTGCTCGGTGTTGAAGGGCGGATCGATGTAGACGAGCTTCACCTGGCCTAGATACTTTTCCGCATGCTCGGGGATGGTGCCTAGCGACCGAAGCGCATCTCCCGAGTCGCCAACGAGCAAGAGATTTTCATCTGCGCCGTTCGGTCCTTCTACGGCCCCGACCTTATTGACGATCTCGATGGACTTCACCTCGAGGGCGCGCGGATCGTTCGGGTCAACCCAGGCGTAGTCGTACTTCCCGTTCTCGGCTGAGATCAAAGCCGAGTCCTTGCCCATCCACGTGAGCTCCAACCGCCCCTTCGGAGTGCGCTTCATTTACCTACCTTGCCGCCTTTGTCGCCCGACGTGGACGTTCTAAACATCGTATGCGGCGTACTCCAGGCCTCTTGACGAGCCTGACTTTCGCCACCGACGGGTGTGAAAACGCGGGCAGCTCGAGCTGCTTGCTGGGACGCGAGCGTCAAGTCTAGAAGCCGGCTGCACGTCATTTGAAAGTGGACCGCATGAATCATCCGCAGTCGACGGGTCAGTTATTCAGACACAGTTCCTGATGGGGGTGGCCACAGGAGATGCGGACCGCGCAGTCACTATCGAATTTGCACCGGCCGAAAAACGGGTTGGCGGGGTCAGTAGCGGCGGGAGTAGGTTCGCTCTCCCCGAGCAAATTGCGCCAAGGACCGGGTTTCCAGTGATTCGCCTATGCGCCTGGTCACTGTCGGAACTCGCAGTGAAAGTGACGTCCTCATCGGCAGGTCTTCAATCTTGGGATAGAGGCCTAGGTATTCCTGCCCAACGAATCGTTCGTTGCGGTAGTCAACGATCGGCATGATGGCGATCGACTCACTGTTCCGAAGTCCGTCGAAATAGCCAAGTTCCCATGGCATCCATTTGCTGTCAGGCGATGCGTTGGAGGTGGCGAAAATGAAAGATGTGGACTCGCGCATGCGGTCTCGCAGGCGCCTTGCCGTATCTTTTGTGACGTACTGACGGCTCAGCTGTGGATCCTCTGCCCAATCGACGTAAACACTCTGTCCGGTTCTTTCCAGAGTTCGCTTGATCCCCAAGATCACCTCGGCGTCCTGGAAGCTGTGACTCAGGAAAATGTCGTATGGCCCTGAGCGCGCTGAGTGACGAAGCTGACTTCCGGCCGACTCGTGGATCGTGTCAGTCTTTGCTGCGGAGCGCATCTGACCAAGCGTGTAGTACGCCATTCCCCTCCCCTAATCGTCTCCTGCGTCAGACGGATAGACGGCGCTTTCGATACCTTATATACGTGCGCATTATCGGCAGTGTATCCAGAGGATGATGCCCACCCCGGTCAACAACAGGGGCACATATACCGGGGCGATGGCCCAAGAGCGCAGATCGGGCCCATCCGGCCAGTAGTTCACCTTCTCGCCGGCCGGCGAGGCGAGCGTGGGATTCATGGAGAAGGCCGGAACCTCCTGACCCTGCGCGACCTTGTCGTACAAGGTGCGGAACGCCCGCTCCTGCTTGAGGTAGTTGGCATCGAGTATCCCGAACACGAGCACGGCGAGGCATCCAAGCAACGCCACGGGTAGGGACGCAGCCGTGATGGCGTAGCCGTATGTGAGGGTGACAATCGGCAGAAGCCAAGTCTTGGATGATGCTGAAGCGTGCGACATGCGCGTGATGACAGCCTGGATGAACGACAAGTGCTGACGCCGGTCCTCGTCCGAGACCCCTTGGCCAGCCGGTGGAAGCATCTCTCGGATCTTGGCGAGGGTCCCATCCTGAGCCGGACCGTCTTCGGCGGGCCCTTCCGGCCACTGAAGTCCCATGCGGTCACCGGACCAACGAGGCACCAGGTGGAAATGAACATGAGGGACGGTCTGGGTCGCAGCGTGCCCCGTCGACTGAATGACATTGAGGCCCTCAGGGGACAGTCCCGCCCGGATGGCCCGAGCAGTGCGGTGCACGGCCTCCCCCAACTGCCGACTCTCTGCAGACGTCAAGTCGGTCAGGTCGGCAACGTGCCGATTAGGTACCACGAGGGTGTGTCCCCTCGTCGCGGGATTCAAAGGAAAGAACGCGGTGACGTCCTTGTCGCGGTAGAGCACCCGGGCGGCATCATCGTTCCCTGCCGCGATCTTGCAGAACGAGCACTCGTCGTGAGCTACCACGAGGCCCTCGTCGTGCCCCGGGCAGACCACCATTCCAGGCTCTCGCGCAGCTTGTTGTACGTCGCCTTACTATCGATCTTCCCGCTCCAGTCTCGGATAGTGGGATCGAAGACCGGCACCGGGCCCACGCCCTTGGCCTTGGCAAACGGGTCTGGCCCCTCGCTGTCCACGTCTCCCAGAGACGAGAGTCCATGAATCTTGATTCCAAGCAACGGCTTCCTGTCGGCCCAGGCCTTCTCGATCTCGTGGATCACCCACGGCCTGCTCGCCGTATGCTTCCCGATCAGGACGATGACCGCCTTCTTGCGGACCATCTGGTCGTGGATCCACTGTTCGATTGCCCGATCGCCACGTCGGCGCACCTGCTCCCACTCCTGGGCGTTTAGAACCGGCTGGCCCTCAAGAGCATTAATGTTGCGCACCAACTGAACGCGGTGAACGTCATGCTCGTAGTGGAAGCTGTAGAACACTGACTTAGCCATAAGGCCTCCAATTCCTGTAGTCTCCCCGTCGCTCTCGACCCTAACCGCTCCACCGGACACCCGTTCGACCCCCACCCCTACGGAGCGGCAGCATGGCCACGCCGGACATAAGGGAACGCCCTGCTCTTCGGCTTTACGGAGACACGTTCTGCCTCGCCAAGGGCAAAGCGTGCAAGAGCTTAAGGAACATGGAGATGTTGACCATGCAAGTACAGAGCAAGCTCGCATAGCGGGACGCCTCTCGCCTCATATCATCAAACGTTCGTTTGCTGAGACGACCGATACACCCGCTTAAGCTTGTGTGACGCATACCCCGACTCGCCCGTGGTTTTGATGATTTTCCGGCCGCCACCTTTGTCGTGTTTCGTCTCACTACACTGTCTCATTCGCTGTAGTCTCAACTAGGCAGAACGCATCGGGTTTTTGAGAAGGGGCGGGGATGGCAAGCCTGGGATACGCACGGGTCAGCACGCTAGAGCAGAACGCGGACCTGCAGATTCGTGCCCTCGAGGGTGCGGGGTGTTTGCGGGTCTACACGGACCACGGCGTCAGCGGGACCCAGGCGCGGCGCCCGGAGCTGGAGAAGCTGCTGGACAGTGCCCGGCCCGGAGACGAGCTGGTGGTCTGGAAGCTCGACCGGCTGGGCCGGAACACCCGCCGGCTGCTGGACCTCGTGGACTCCCTGGAGTCCCGGGGCATCCACTTCCGGTCACTGACCGAGGGGATCGTCACGACCGGGCCGATGGGCAAGGCGATGCTCACCGTCATGTCCGCCTTCGCCCAGCTCGAGCGGGACCAGCTGGCCGAGCGCACTCGAGCTGGCTTGGCCGCGGCCGCCGCCCGCGGGCGCAAGGGCGGCCGGCCGGCCATCACCCCCGAGACTGAAAAGGTCCGGCAGGCCAGCCAGTACCGGCATGCGGGGCTCACGCCGCCGGAGATCGCGAAGCTTCTGGGCGTCAGCCGTGCCACCGTGTACCGTTATCTGGCCCTGTTGGCCGACGAAGTTAACGGGTAGGTCCTCCGGTCGAGGCCGCTGCCCTACCTGTCTCTTGAAAACAGGACGACTAAGAGATCGCGCGGATAGGTCATGGGCGTTTGGTGGGGCGGGTGTCCCAGCGGTGGGTGGTCCAGGCGGTGCGGATGAGGCGGCGGACGATGATGATGGCGTTGGCCAGGGCGATGAAGGCCTCGATGACCCGGGTACGGCGTTCGGTACAGATGGCCAACTTGCCGAAGCCGCGGTTGTGCTAGGAGTTGGTGCGCTCCACGACCCAGCGCGCTCCGGCCTGTAAGGGGAATCCCTTCTGGCTGATCTTGGCCCGACAGTCGAGCTCGCCGAGCAGGGCGCGGGTCCTGGCGCTGTCGTAGCCGGCGTCCAGGTGCACCGTGATCTGCTCGGGCAGCCCGACGCCGAAGCGGTACTCGAACCGGCCCAGCTTCTCCAAGGTGCCACGCAGCAGCGGCGAGTCGTGACGGTTCGCCCCGGCGACCACGCACCCGAGCGGGATGCCGGTCCCGTCGGTGAGCACAGAGCGTTTGGTGCCCTACTTGCCGCGGTCCACCGGGGACCGGCCGGCGGCCTCGCCACCGCAGGGGGCCTTGACCAGACACCCGTCCACGGTCAGGTTCCGCAGCTCAAGGCCGACGATCCGGTCGTAGGCCTGCAGACACAATTGCTCCAGGGCCTCGAAGGCGTCGGAGTCGATCCATTCATCTCGGCGGGTACGGATCGTGGTGGCCGAGCACGACCGGTCGGCGATCCTGGCATAGGAGGCCCCGAAGACCAGGCTCTGGACGAGCTTGTCGAACACCACCCGGTCATCGATCCGTGGACGGTGACAGCCCAGCGGGCGCTCGTCCTCCACGGGCGGGATCAGGGTGCTGAACTGTGCCCAAATGGGCTCGATGATGGACGATGAAACGGCAGGCACGAGTGCTCCTGGCAAGCAACGATTTCTTGGTCGAAACCGTGTTTAACAGGCCTCGTGCCTGCCTTATGGCATCGCCACGCCCCGCCCTATCCTCGCGATCTCTTACTCGAATCAGCCGGTACTAGGAGTTCTCGTCAGCAAACTCGAATGGGATCTCGCGGGCGATCTGCGCGTGCAGCCGACCCAGTTCCTCGTGACTGTCAGCCCCCAGATAGAACTTGGCGAGAACGAACCGGTAGCTGTCCTGCCCCGGCAGTTCGGACAGGCGGTCGCCCTCATGCACTTGCACTGTCAGGACCATTCCGGGGTACCGCTGTGCGAGCGCCTCCTTGTCCTCTTCGGTGGGCACCCGAGTGACCACGGCGTCCTCGTCGTGGAACACCATGCACTGCCCGGCCACCGCGAACTCACCCTCGCGGTTCGGCATCCGCGGTTCGCGTCCCAGAGCGATGTCGATGGCCACCTCGTGATTCGAGGCACCGTCAACCTTCGCGAACAGATCGCTGTGCGATTGGGAAATACGGGTGTTGACCTCGATGATCCAGAGCTGGTCCTGGTCTTCGTCCCACATGAACTCGGCATTGAAGCAGCCGTTGTCAAAACCGATGTGGTCCATGTAGCGCTCGGTGAGATCGATCATCCGCTGCTGCACGTGCTCCGGGACACTGCTGGCCGGATAATCCAGGCGGTCGAAGCTAGTTCCGTACGCATCTTTGTGCATGTCCAGAACTCCGTGGACATGGAACCGCCCTCGGAACACCGTGCCCTCCGGGGCGGCCTGAGTGCCCTGCACGAACTGCTCGGCCAGACACGTGCTACCGCCCCACTGCTTGAGCTCGGGCGGCATGTCCACCATGGACAACGCCACGTCGAAGGCGTCGCCGATCTCGCCGATGTGCTCGCGGATCTCCACCAAGGCCTCGTTGAATCCGGCCTCGTCCTCGATCTTGAAGCCCAAGTTGGAGGAATGGGCCTTGACCGGCTTGACCCAGAACGGGAAGTCCAGGTCGATCGTGGCCAGCGCGTTGTCGTCGAACGGATCAAAGGCGGCGAAGCCCGGCACACATTCGGGGATGCTCGCCCGTTGCTCCAGACGGCTCCAGTACTTGTGTTCACACTTCAGCACGCTCTCCAAGGACGGTGCCGGCAGCCCACGCTCTGCAGCGAGGATGGGGGTTATGACACTGACGGGAAAGTCCCAGTGGGCGATGATCGCGTCCACCGATCCGTCGAAGGCGTCGAGCTCCTGCCGGGCCGCTGTCAAGAGTCCGCCGAAGTCGACCTCGGTGGTCTCCGCCACGCTTTCGTAGTCCAGGACGTTGTAGAACGCCAGGTTCTCGGCATCCGAAACGGTCTCGAGTTCGTGCCGCTGGACCTCGGTCATGCCGAGTACGTGAACATTGGCCTCTGCCATCGAATGCACCTATCGTCGTCGAACGGCTCTGGGCGAGCCTGCGGACACCGTAGGCATGGTCGCCCGCCAATCACAACGTGAGCACTTGCCAGGCGCGGCGGTCTCCACGCGTCGTTGGCGTATCCGCGCCGACCGGGGAGCTGGCCGAGTGTTCTCCGCTGTGCAGGCCATTGCCTTATGGCATCGCCACGCCCCGCCTATCCGCGCGATCTCTAAGCGACATTCGCGTACAGAAGTATTGGCGCATCAGAGGTCAGAAGCCGATGACATTGCCCGCAAAATGACTCGGCTGAGAGCGCCGCTGCAATTCGCCACACCTAGTCAAGGCACCGACAGACGGCATCTGATCCGACTACGCCCACGCATCCTGCGGGGATTCGACGCCTGGCGGATGTCAGACCTGTGGCAGGGCGTTTGACTTGGGAACCACGCTGATGCTGCCAGTGGTTTCAAGGACCGCCCATTTGATCTGGTCCATCCGTTCGAGTCCCTGGCTTGACCGGGCGGCGCTGAGAATATCCTCTTTGCTGATTTGCTCCTTGGCCATGGCCTTATGCAAGAGCTCACCGTCTTGGACTAGGACGAGCGGAATGCTGTCGGTCAGGGCCCCGAAGCGCGGGAACCGCCAGCCAAGGTAGTCGGACAGTCGTTCCAGCCCCAGAAGGGTGCCGACGACCAGAGCAACCTGGGTCAGGGAATAGTCCTGACCGAGGAGCACCTGTTGGGTTGCTTCGCCGATGATGAGCAGGACGATGAAATCCATGGTGGTGACCTGGGCCAGCGTGCGCTTGCCCGTCAGCCTGACCAACAGGATCAGAACGATGTAGACCCCAGCGGTGTAAAGAATGGCGTCCATGGAATATCTCCTCAGGGCAGGATGAGCTGCGAGAAACTCACCGAATCGCTAGCGGAATTGGTCCCCACGGTGGCGTGGGCGT
Organism: Citricoccus sp. GCM10030269; assembly: GCF_042665635.1. Lineage (NCBI taxonomy): Bacteria > Bacillati > Actinomycetota > Actinomycetes > Micrococcales > Micrococcaceae > Citricoccus > Citricoccus sp. GCM10030269. Next base: position 43,663 of record NZ_JBHTCV010000011.1, read on the forward strand.
CGAGCGTCCCACGCTCATCGGCCATGACCGAAAAATTGATCTCAAGGTCTCCGGGTTGGTGCACCGCGAATTCCATGGCCATGCCGTCCGGAGTTGCGTACTGAGTTTCCGGTTCGGGACTGATGCCGGACATATTGACCTCTTGAGCCCAGGGCCCGGTCAGGACGAGCATGACCGTATCGTCCTCGATCGCGTCCTCGGAAACGGTGACGGTGACCGTTTGGTCGGCCTTGTAGTGGGCAACGCGTTGGTACTCAACCTCCAGGGCACCGTTCCCGCTGGCGGTCGTGGCTTGATTGAACAGCCCTTTACCGACGAGGCCGAGCACGCCGGCCAGCAAGAACAGCACCAACAGTACGGTTCCGACCTGCTCCACACGCCACTCGCGTTGCTGGAACCTGTCGTTCTGACGAACGTCAAGATCCAGGCCCACGTCACGTTTATCCCCAAGGTCCATGCCGCAAAGTCTCGCACACCGTGTTTTGCGGAAAAGCTAGTTTCGAGATGATGCGCGCAGTGCGCCGGCCTGTGAGGCTCCAAGGGAAACAGCGCGGGGCTGATTGTTGCTGGATGCTATTGAGGGGCAACAGGCACAAAAATTTCGTTGAAACCCCCCGGGTTTCGTTCCGTGGTTAGATCACCGCGGGCCCAGGCCCGGGCCGCACCGGCGCGGGTGGGAAGATGGAAGCCGTGGCCAGGTGCACAGCAGGATCGGCGGTGGGCAGCGTGCGCTCCTTGCCGGGATGCTGCGTGGGTACCGGTGCAGGGCCCGGGTCCGTGAGCGGGCCGGGGGCGGACACGATCCCGTGGTGCTGTGGAAAGGCGTTGCCGGTCCGCACCCAGCGCGGTGGGAAGACCTTAGTGTGCGTCGTGGGTGCCGGGTGGGGTGATGCGCTCGTTCTGCCGTTCGAGTTCTTCCTCGCTGCCGTTCTCGGCGTCGTAAAGGCTCGGGTCCTTGACCTCGAGCATGCGCATGATGGTGTCCAGTTTCAGGTGCACGGCGGCGCTGTCGCGGTTCTGGGTGTTCTGGATGATGAACACCATCAGGAAGGTCACCAGAGTGGTCAAGGTGTTGATGATCAGCTGCCAGGTGTCGGAAAAGTCCAGGAACGGCCCGCTCACCGCCCACACGATGATGATCGCTGCGGCGGCGACGAAGACCCCGGGCCGACCCAGGTAGTTGGCGGTGGCGGAGGTGAAGCGGGTGAAGAACCCGGGGTGGTGCTCCGCTTGGGGCTGGTCGCTCATGGCGTCCTTCCGTGGTGGTGTTCTTGCTGGTGCCCGTGTCGGGCACCTCGCATGATGATGGCAACGGTATCGGTTCCCTGCAGACAGCAACTCAGCCTGCTGGACGCCTGGGCACCGGGGACGCCACGGGACCGTGATGAGCGGCTGGTGGGGCGCTCAGTGCTGGTAGTCGTCGGCGAGTCGGCGCCGTTCGTGCTCGCGTCGGCTATAGGTGGCCTCCCGGATCGCCTCAGCGCTATCGAAGCTCGCTCCCAAGGCCCCGGCCATGGTTCCCATTGAGGTCGCCAGCCAAGACAGGCCGAGGTAGTCAAGGAGACCGACCCGGTGACCGAGTTCGGACTGCAAATAGCTTGGTGGGATGACGGCCAGCCCGGCCACAAACAATACCGACCACAGAACCGCGTACATCAAGACCACGCCGATCCCGACCGAGGCGATCGTGGCGGCGTTGTCCAATCCGCCCCGCCACCGGTTGTCGGCCTTGCGCAGGCGATTCCACAGCCCGTGGTGCAGGATCAGCCAGGCACTCAACGCCACGATGACCACGATACTGACCACGCTCAGCCGAGACACGGTCGAGGCATCGGCGATCATCCAGATGCTCGCGTAGAAGATG